>NZ_LMNG01000023.1 GCF_001423295.1 Methylobacterium sp. Leaf112
CGATCTCCTGGTAGTAGCCCTCGACGTTGGACGGCATTGGAAATGCCCTGGCATCCCGCGAAGGCTGTTGGAAATGCCCTGGCATCCCGCGAAGGCTGAACTGATCCTCCCCCGGTCTCACGGACACCTCTGATACGCTCGTTACGGGCGGGGAAGGTGTTTGATGGCAAAAACGAGACGCGAGTTCACCCCCGAGTTCAAACGCGAGGCGGTAGCGCTGTTGGAGAGCAGCGGCCGACCACAGATGCAGATCGCGGCCGAACTCGGGATCCAACCCTCCATGCTAAGGCAGTGGCGCACGACGCTGATGGGGAGCCCTCCATCGCTGCGCGCAGCCGGATCGCCAGGAACCGCATCCGCGAGCCCGGTGGCTTCCCCCTCCGACCAAGCGGCCGAGATTGCTCGCCTGCGGCGTGAACTCGACCGGACGCGCATGGAGCGCGACGTCCTAAAAAAAGCGATCGGCATCTTTGCGGAGATGCCCAAGTGACGTTCGCCTTCATCGAGCAGCATGCGAGCACCTGGCCGGTGCGTCTCATGTGCCGCGTGCTCGAAGTCTCCTCCAGCGGTTACTACGATTGGCGATCATGCCCCGAGAGCGCCCAGGCGACGTCCAATCGGCAACTTTTGGATGACGTCCGGCGCCTCCACGCCGGGCATTGCGGAGATGCCCAAGTGACGTTCGCCTTCATCGAGCAGCATGCGAGCACCTGGCCGGTGCGTCTCATGTGCCGCGTGCTCGAAGTCTCCTCCAGCGGTTACTACGATTGGCGATCACGCCCCGAGAGCGCCCAGGCGACGTCCAATCGGCAACTTTTGGATGACGTCCGGCGCCTCCACGCCGGGCATCACAGSCGCTACGGCTCGCCTCGGATCCATGCCGCCTTGCTCGCGGAAGGACGAACGGCCAGCCGCGGGCGGGTGGAGCGTCTGATGCGCCGTCATGGCATTCGGGCTCTGGCAGGGCGTCGATTCCGGCCCTGCACGACCGACAGCCGTCACGACCTGCCGATCGCGCCCAACCTCCTGAAGCAGCAGTTCTCGGCGGCATTGCCCAACACGGTCTGGCTCGCCGACATCACCTACCTCCCCACCGGAGAGGGCTGGCTCGATCGCGCCCAACCTCCTGAAGCAGCAGTTCTCGGCGGCATTGCCCAACACGGTCTGGCTCGCCGACATCACCTACCTCCCCACCGGAGAGGGCTGGCTCCACCTGGCCGCCGTCCTCGATCTCGCCACCCGCAAGATCGTCGGCTGGTCCATGCGCGAGCACATGCGGACGGAGCTGACCTCGGCCGCCCTGATGATGGCCACCCAACGGCAGCGACCGGGGGCCGGCCTCATCTGTCACTCGGATCGCGGCAGCCAATACGCCGCCGAGGCCTACAGAGCGCAGCTCGCCGACATGAAGGCGACGCCCTCCATGAGCCGGACCGGCTGCTGCTACGATAACGCCCCGATGGAAAGCTTCTTCCACACCCTCAAGGTCGAACTCGTCCACCAGCGACGATGGGCGACCCGGGACGAGGCCCGACGCGACCTGTTCGCCTACATCGAAGGCTACGACAATCGACAGCGCATCCACTCGGCACTCGGTTATATCACGCCCGAGCAAGCCGAACGGATAGGACTCTCGGGGCGACGAGGACATGCTCGTCCACCAGCGACGATGGGCGACCCGGGACGAGGCCCGACGCGACCTGTTCGCCTACATCGAAGGCTACGACAATCGACAGCGCATCCACTCGGCACTCGGTTATATCACGCCCGAGCAAGCCGAACGGAACGCGAGCTAAACCCCCCGTCCGTGGAACCAGGGGAGGATCAGCCCATTCCTCCTCGGAAACGTCGGACGGGTGAGCGGCGTGCGAAGCGGTCACGCCTCCTTCGTCTGGATTCCCATCTTCACCGCTCCATGACAGCCTCGAGGATACGTCTCGCGACGTCGCACGGGCACCGTGAAACCGCTCAGCGGACGGGGTCGCGCTGCGCCATCGCGGTCGCGGAGCGCGATTTCTGCATCACGCCCTCGATCTGCTCCCGCTGACGGGTGAACTCCGCCAGCATTCGGCCGTCGAGCTCGCGTCCACGGGGAACGCGGATCTTCATGGGGTCGACGAAGTGACCGTTGATGATCACCTCGTAATGGAGGTGTGCGCCCGTCGACAGGCCGGTGGACCCGACATAGCCGATCACCTGCCCCTGCCGCACCTTCGCGCCGGCCGTGACCCCGCGGGCGAAGCGAGACATGTGGTTGTAGGTGGTGACGTAGCCGTTGATGTGCTGGACCTCGACCCGCCGTCCATAGCCCGAATCCCAATCGGCCTTGATCACGGTCCCGTTGCCCGCCGCGACGATTGGTGTGCCGATGGGGTTGGACCAATCGACGCCGGTGTGGAGCTTGGCGTAGCCGAGCACTGGGTGGCGCCGGTAACCGAAGCCCGACCGCATGATGCCGTCGGCGATGGGTTTGCGGATGAGGAACTTCTTGAGCGACCGCCCCTGTTCGTCGAGGTAGTCGATGGTGCCGTCGTCGGGTGACTGGAACCGGTAGACCTTGCGCGGTTCGCCACCGAGGTTGAGCGACGCGTAGAGAAGGTCCGGTCGCTCCGACGCGGTCTGTCCCGTCTCCTCGTCGAAGGTGTAGAACACGTCGAGGGCGTCGCCCGGCGAGATTCGGCGCTGGAAATCGACATCGTAGCCGAAGATCCGCACGAGATCCTCGACGGTGGTGCGCGGCAGGTCGTGCCGGGCCGCCGTCTCGTAGAGGCTCTGGTAGAGCCTCGGCCCCGAGCCGCCGTCCTCCTCCTCGTCCTCCGCCGCCGTCTCGGTCTTGCCGGAGGCCTTCGCGGCCGGCGCCCCGTCCGTGGGCGGGGCGACCGACACGAAGGCGCCCCGATCGTTGATGGCCGCGATGCCCTCGATGCCACCCTCTCCGTAAAGGATGAGCCGCGTCACCTGCCTTGGATCGCCGGGCTTCGGGCCGGGCGCGATCTGCAGGCGGAACTGCTGCCCCTCGGTGAGTTCGGCGATGCGTCCGCGCCCGCCCAGGGCCGAGACGATGCCGCGGATCTGCTCCTCGCTGGCCTGCCCCGTCGCACGCAGGACCATGTCCAGGGTCTCGCCACGCTTGAGCGCGAGGTCGCGCTCGTCGACGAGGGATACGTCGCCGGCCCGCAGTCCGACCTTGGCGAGCTTCGTCACGTTCTCGGGCACCACGAGCACGTCGATGGACTGGAACGGACTTTTCCCGACGGGTGCGGCCGGCCCATCGAAATCAGGCGTGACCCCACCCTGCTGCAGGGTGCGCGACAGCATGATCTGCGGCGCCACCGGCACGGCACTGCGCCGGCCGGCCTCGGTGGTGAGGCGGCGCTCCTCCTCGACCTGCGCGACGACATCGTCGTCCGTGAGGGCGGGTGCGCCGGGATCGACAGCGAGGCCGACCAAGTCCTGCTTGACCACCGACACCTCGCCGCCCGGCCCCTCGGCGAGGCCGGGATCCGCGGCACGCTCCGCCGGTTCGTCGGAGGTGAACTTCATCGGATCGAAGCGGGGCATCTCGGCCGCGAACACGCCCGTCGTCATGGATAGGGCCGTGGTGACGCGGACGAAGGGGCGGACCTTGATGATCTCCCGGTCGGCGAGCCGCACGGTGACGGGCGCCCGAAAACTCTGCTTGGCCGAGGCGATCATCAGGTTGCGCACGAGGCGGTCGCCCTTGCGGGCCAAGGCGATGTCGTCATCGCTCGGAGCCGGACGGACGACCACGGCCGCCCGCTCGGGGATCGCCGCGAAGGAGATGTCGCTCTGAAAGGAGACGTGGATCGCCGCACCGATGAGACCCGCTCCGGTCAGGCCCGTGAGGGTGCTGGCGCAGAGCCAGCGCAGATTGACCTCGCGTCGGTCGATCCGCGGTGCATCGGGCCCGAGCAGGTCGAGGGGCGGTTCGATCCCGTTCTGGGAGCGCGGAGTCGCACGCGCATCCTGGGTCGGGGCCGGATGGCCGATCTTGAGGCGACCGCGCTTCACGAAGAACCCTTGCGACACTGCCGGGCGAACTGGGGGCGCCCTTGCCCGGCGGGTCTAGGATGTCGAAGGTCAGCATGTCGAGAGTGAGGCGAGGCGCGGCGACCGCACGGCGCGATCGCCCCTCGCCCACACCCGTGCCTGCGATCCTTCACGGTTCAGGGGCCAACCGGGCCCGCCGCGCCGTCGCGGCGACCTGTTCGGGCGTCGGAGGATTCGCGGGACGACGATTCCAGCACAGTGGCGTGCTCCGCCTTGTCGCGCTTCCCGCACCCCCGCTGGCGTAGTGGAACTCGCCGGCCCTGAGCTTGCCGAATTGGCCGCCGTTCCCCCCGCTCGCACCCGGAATTTCCCGGGCGGCCGCGATGGTGCCAGGCGCAACCGTGTGCTGGAAGTGTTGCCTCGTGCGGTTCGAGACGACCTGGGCGTGGTTTCCTTCGGAAACTCAGGTCTCGACGGTCGCCCCGAGGCCGTCCCGGCAGCCCTGCGCCACGAACTCGCTCCCGCTGTCGAGGCTCGGCGGAGCTTTCTGGGCTTGGCAGTCGTGCTGACCCGGGAGGTGGCTCCGTGTCTCGGCCATGACGTAGAGGCGGCCGTGCAGCGGGGCATTCGACTCGATCCAGTCGAACAGCGCGATCTGGAGGCGGTCGACGAAATCCTCGCCCGACGCCGCCCAAGCGAGGCGCCGACAGGTTGCTCGACGAAACGCGCGTGCGTGCAGGGTCGGGGCCGGAAAACAATTGGCTTTGGCCGAAGGCGGTACCGTCGACCGGCAGGAGCGGGTTCGTCGCAATGGCGGCTGGCGCTGGACCGCCAGGGCTTGCGCATTCGGCGAGGCGCTGTCGATCTCCCACCGGGGCCGCGAACCGGGCCGGCCTTTCCCTGCTCACACACCCGTTGCACCCAACGGCGCCATGGGCTAGATCTTCGCCGCGGTCAGCACCCGTAGCTCAGCTGGATAGAGCGTTGCCCTCCGAAGGCAAAGGTCACACGTTCGAATCGTGTCGGGTGCGCCAATCATCAAGCCATTGGTCTCGCTTATGATTCGGCCCCGCGTTTCAACCTCCCCATGGCGTCGTTGATCGACCTGTCGCCCGTTTTGTCACAGGTAACGGGTTTCGAATCACGGCTGCCATTCGTCGGCGCAGTCGATCCTGGCAGGTTCAAGTGCGAGGCGCTGCCCCGCCTCGTCACGATCATTCTCTTCGAAAAGTGAAACCGTATCGTGGGCAGAAGCGCAGGCGCGTGAAGCCCAACGGCGAAGGCGTCTCTGCAAAGTCATGTGAGCCAGAGCATGCTGATGCCAGGGCGAATCGCTCGTGGCGCTCGCCCGCCATCAGCACCGTAGTGCTGGGTGCACAACCGCCTTCGGCGCGCAGAGGCAGCTTGGTCGACAACCCGCCCTGGCTGCGCCCAGGGGCGCCCCCCGCCTTCGACCGTGCCCTCATCCCCCAATGGCGCCGGACCGGCGTGCAGGTGGACGCGCACCACCGTGGTGTCCACGAAGTGCAGGTCCCAGTCGAGGTCGCCTCGGGCATCGGCTTGCGCCTGCAGGCGCCGCCGCACCCGGTCGAACACGGCTGGCCTGCCGCCCGCGATGGACCCGGCTCGACCCGGTCCCGACAGCACCATAGCGGGCCGGCAGATCCGCCCAGGGTGCGCCGCTCCGCAAGATCCACAGCGTAGTGTTCAGAATTTGCCGGTTGTCCTCGGAAGAAGGGCCCGTGCGTAGCTGCTGCGGAGGCAGCAGCGGAGCGATCGGCTCCCACTGCGCACCGGTCAGTTCGTAGCGTCGCATCCCGTCCACCTGGGGTCGATCACCCCGCCGATGAACCCTTCGCAGAGACGCCCTATGACGCGGTGTGTCGGCTGATCTGCCAGGTGGCGGCGCGCGCAGGGGGGGCCGGAGGCGAGGTCCGAGCCAGCACCGGGGCGTGTCGACGGCTGGAACCGGACCTTCGAGCCGGTATCGATCGCGGAGGCGCGCTGGGGCCCGACCACCTACGGCCACGATACCAACGGTCAGGTGACGGAGGCGCGGCGACGGACTGGCGGAGCGCTTCGATGACGATCTGGCCCTGAACGGGGCGGCGTTCCACGTGGTGGATGCGGGTCGGGGCGGTCTGGCGCAGGCGGCACGCCTGCCGGAAGCGGCAACCGACAAACGCCCGGGGGCGCCTTCGACGCGACGGGATCAACCCGGAGACGGTCGCCGAGTAGAAGAAGCGGGCCTGGGTCGCCGACCAGCGCACGGGATCGAAGAATCGCCGTTCGCCGGTACTGACGGTGCTGAGCGCTGTGTCGAATTTGTCTGGAAGCCCAAGCCGACGCGACACGAAGTTTCGTCGGCAAGGCTCGTCTCGGCGTCGTGCAGGGAGAAGATCGATGCGCTTCGAGCACGGCATGTGAAAACAACAGTCTGCAAAGTGGCAGAATTTTGATATTCAGTACTCTTGATGCGAGCCGTTCCTTTGGAGATACAGAGATCGTCTTTCCTTTTTCTAACAACAGCGAGAAGCGTGCGCCGTGCTTGCACCGACCCGTCGCGTCTTCCTGTCCGGCGCCCTGGCCCTGAGCATCGCACCGGCCCGCGCCGCATCGACGCCCCTGCGGGTCGTGGCCTCCTCGCTGCCGCATACGGAGATCCTCGAATTCGTCGGCGAAAAGCTCGCCCCCGAACTGCCTCTGAAGATCATCGAGATCTCGGGCGATCTGCGCCCGAATGCCCTGCTGCGTGACGGCGACGCCGATGCCAACTTCTTCCAGCACGTCCCCTTCCTCCGCTCGGAGGAAGCCGCCATGGGAATGCGCTTCGCCGTCGTCGCGGCGGTGCATGTCGAGCCCCTGGGATTGTACAGCCGCCGCGCCACGTCGCTCGCGGCCCTCCCGAGTGGCGGTACCGTCGCCCTGTCGAACAGCGTCTCCAACACCGGCCGCGGGCTGTCGCTGCTTCAAGCGAACGGCTTGATCCGACTGCGGGCGAGGGACGCGGGCGTGGCCGCGACCGTGGACGACATCGTCGAGAACCCGAAGAACTTCCGCTTCGTCGAGATCGCACCTCCGCAACTGCCGCGCTCCCTCGACGACGTGGCGCTCGCGGTGATCAACGGCAACTACGCGTTGGAAGCGGGGCTGGAGCCCGCGCGGGATGCGTTGGCCCTCGAAGCCGCCGAGGGCAACCCGTATGCGAACGTCCTCGTCACCACCGAGGGCTTGGCGAAGGATTCCCGCGTGCTGCGCCTCGGAACCCTGCTGACCTCGGCCGAAGTCGCTGGGTTCATCCGCAACCGCTACCGCGGCTCGGTCGTCCCTGTCCGCCCGTCCTGACCGGCGCGGGTGGGGTGAGACCGGCCGCCACCCTTCGAGATCCACAGCCTGCCCTGCCTTCGCCGAGTCGGGCGACCGGAGTCCACGACCGATGCGCTTCCTGAAGACCCTCGCCATCGCCTTCCTGTCCATGGGTACGATGGCGGCCCAGGCAGAGACCTTGACGATCGGTACCGTGCCGGGCGCCTACAGCGACGCCATCACCGCGGCCGCCAAGGAGGCCAAGGAGCAGGGCATTGTGGTGAAGGTGATCGAGTTCAGCGACTGGACGACGCCCAACGTCGCCCTCGATGCCGGCGACATCGACCTGAACTTCTTCCAGCATCGCCCCTTCATGGAGAACGCCGCGAAGCAGAAAGGCTACCGGTTCGACATCGTCGGGCTCGGCATCCTGCAGAACATCGGGCTGTTCTCGCTTAAGCATAAGAGCCTCGACGGGATCCCGGCGGGGGGCAAGGTCGCCATCGCCAACGACCCGGTTAACCAGGGCCGAGGCCTGCTGCTGCTGCAGAAGGCCGGCCTCATCAAGCTCAAGGACGGTGTCGGCTTCCTCGGTACCGTCGACGACATCGTCGAGAACCCGAAGAAGCTGAAATTCACCGAGGTCGAGGGTCCGCAATTGGTGCGGATCACCGGCGATGTCGATCTCGCCCAGGGCTACCCGCATTTCATCGTCGCCGCCGGGGCCTTCGACCCGAAGAGCGGGCTGATCTATTCCGGGATCGAGGACAAGCTGTTCGCCGTAAGCTTCGTCACGAAAGCCACCCGCAAGGACGATCCGACCATCCGAAAATTCGTCCAGATCTTCCAGAACTCCGAGGCCGTGAAGCAGAAGATCCACACATCGTTCGCCGGCAGCGAAAAGCTGTACCTGCTCGCGTGGCAGAACTGACCATGGTGAGCCTGGCTTTGGATCGCCTCGGGGCGACGGGTTCGGCCCGGTCGAAGGCGATCGGCCTGGACGCGATCCCCGCCGCCCGGACCGAAGCGGGCCGGCGCTGCACCGGCACCGTGCGGTTCGAGAACGTCTCGAAGACATATCGCTCTGCGGGTGGCGAGGTCCGTGCCCTCGACGACGTCAGCCTCGACGTTCCGTCCGGCGCGATCCTCGGCATCATCGGCCGCTCGGGTGCCGGCAAGTCGACCTTGCTCCGAACCGTCAACCGTCTGGAGGCGCCGACGTCGGGACGGGTGCTGGTCGACGACGAGCCGATCGAGGCCCTTCGGACGGACGGCCTCGTGGCCCTGCGCCGCCGCACCGGCATGATCTTCCAGCACTTCAACCTGCTGTCGGCCAAGACCGTCCGGCAGAACGTGGCCCTGCCGCTCAAGGTGGCCGGAATCCGCCCGTCGGAGATCGAAGGCCGGGTGGAAGCGGTGCTGCGCCTCGTCGGTCTCGAAGGCAAGGCGGAGGCCTATCCGTCGCGCCTCTCGGGCGGGCAGAAACAGCGCGTCGGCATCGCCCGCGCCCTGGTCAGCGACCCCGAGATTCTCCTTTGCGACGAGGCGACCTCGGCCCTAGACCCGGAGACCACCCTGTCGATCCTGGGCCTGCTGCGGGATATCAACCGGCGGCTCGGCCTGACCATCATCCTCATCACCCACGAGATGAGCGTGATCCGCGAGATCTGCACGGACGTCGTGGTGCTGGAAGCCGGGCGGATCGCCGAGTCCGGTCCGGTCTGGCGCGTGTTCGGCGCCCCGGAACACCCGGCGACGCGGGCCCTGCTCGCGCCCCTCACCCGCGACCTGCCCGACGATCTGGCGGAGCGGCTCGTGCCGCATCCCGTCCCGGGCGCCCAGGCCGTCCTGCGGATCACCTATTCCGGGGGGTCTGCCCCCGACCTGTCGGCCCTCGTCGCGGCGACGGGCGGCCCGCTGCGGCTCCTGCAGGCGAGCGTCGAGCGCATCCAGGGACACGCCGTCGGCCGCCTGCTGATCGCCGCCGAAAACCGGCAGGCAGAGGCCCGCCTGAGAGCCATCGGGGTCACCGTCGAGGGAATCGGCTATGTCGCCGCAGATGATTGACCGCCTCTGGCAGGCGGCGTTCGACACGATGGTCATGGTGGGCGTCTCGGCGGGAATCGCGGTGGCCGCCGGCATCCCGCTCGCGCTGTTCCTCGTCACCTCCGGGCCGGGCGGAATCTTCCCGGCACCGCGGACGAACCGCTTCGTCGGCCTTCTCGTGAACGGCTTTCGCGCCGTGCCCTTCATCGTGCTCCTGGTCGCGCTGATCCCGTTCACCCGGCTCGTCATGGGAACCACGATCGGTGTCTGGGCGGCCATCGTTCCCCTCGCGGTCAGCGCGACACCCTTCTTCGCGCGAATCGCCGAGGTCTCGCTGCGGCAGGTCGATCCCGGACTGGTCGAGGCGGCCCAGTCCATCGGCTGCCGCCGACGCCACATCCTGCTCCACGTGCTGCTGCCCGAGGCGCTTCCGGGAATCGTCGGCGGCTTCACCATCACGATCGTGTCGATGATCGGGGCCTCGGCCGTGGCCGGCGCGGTCGGCGCGGGTGGGCTCGGCGACGTGGCGATCCGCTACGGCTACCAGCGCTTCGACACCACGGTGATGTCGGTGGTGATCGCGATCCTCATCGTCCTCGTCTGCCTCGTGCAGTTCGCGGGCGACAGCGTGGTGCGGAGGCTCCAGGCACGATGACGGGCGCCGCCAAGCAGATCCGGCTCAACGCGTTCAACATGAACTGCGTCGGTCACATCAACCACGGCCTCTGGACCCATCCGCGCGACCGCTCGGCCGAGTACAACACGCTGCGCTACTGGACGGACCAGGCCAAGCTCCTGGAACGCGGCCTGTTCGACGGGATGTTCATCGCCGACATCCTCGGCGTCTACGACGTCTACGGCGGCGGCATCGACGTGACGGCACGGGAAGCCGTGCAACTGCCGGTGAACGACCCGACGCTGATCGTTCCGGCCATGGCGGCGGTGACGGAGCATCTCGGCTTCGGCGTCACCGTCAACGTCTTCGCGGAAGCGCCCTACACCTTCGCCCGGCGCCTCTCGACGCTCGACCATCTCACCGGCGGGCGGGTCGGCTGGAACATCGTCACCGGCTATCTCGAGAGCGCCCATCGCGGCCGGGGCGAGACCCTTCCGGCGCACGACCGCCGCTACGATTACGCCGATGAGTATCTGGAGGTGCTCTACAAGCTCTGGGAGGGAAGCTGGGACGACGCGGCGGTACGCCGGGACCGCGGGGCACGGGTGTTCGGCGATCCGGCGTTGATCCGGCCGGTCTCCCATCGCGGCGAGTTTCTTTCGGTCGACGGCTACCACTTGTGCGAACCCTCGCCGCAGCGGACGCCCGTGCTCTATCAAGCGGGCGCCTCCGGCCGGGGCCGCGCCTTCGCCGGGCGACACGCCGAGTGCGTGTTCATCTCGGCGCGGGACAAAGCGGCGGCCCGAGACGCCGTCCGGGCGATCCGGGCAGAGGCCGCCGCCGCCGGGCGCGACCCACAGGACGTGAAGGTGTTCATCGGCATCGCCGCCATCCCCGGCCGCACCCGTGCCGAAGCGGAGGATAAGCGCGCCGAGTACATGCGCTACGCCAGCGCCGAGGCCGGGCTCGCCCACTTCTCCGCCTCCACCGGCATCGATTTCGCCCGCTACGGCCTCGACGAGCCGATCCCCTACGCCCCCGGCAACGCGATCCAGTCGGCCACCGCGGCTGCGGCCAAGCGCGGGCTGACCAAACGCGACCTCCTTGCGGAACTCGGCCTCGGCGGCCGCTACGCGGTGCTGACCGGGGACGCTACGTCCATCGCGGACGAACTGCAATCCTGGGTCGAGGAGGGCGAAGTAGACGGGTTCAACCTCAGCCGCATCGTCGTGCCGGAAAGCTTCTCGGACTTCATCGATCTCGTGATCCCCGAGCTTCAGGACCGCGGCCTGTACAAGACCGCCTACGCGCCGGGCTCGTTCAGAAACAAGCTGTTCGGCGCGGGCGACCGCCTACCCGCCCGCCACGCCGCCCAAGCCTACCGAGGCGCCGCCGCCGTGAGCGGCTGACGGCAGACGCCGCGATACCGGCGGGCATGGCCGCGGCGATGGACGGGCGAAGCAGAACACCCCCAAACGCGTCTTGGAGATCGTCGCAGGGAGAGATCCGCAAGTGTCCGGCCGGCGCCGTCGGCCAAGGCAGCGGTGGGATCGTGCTCACAGGCTTCATCCCCCTGATGTCCTCATCCCCCGTGGTATCCTCATCCTCCGTGGTATCTTCATCCCCCGTGGTATCCTCGGGCCGCGTCGTACGGGTAGGCCCGGACGCGTTCACCGACGCGCGCGGGATTCGCGGCGGCGCCGTTGTCAGGCCGCCCGCCGCGCCCGGGGAGGCAGCTCGCGAAGGTGGACTTGGCCGGGTGGGTCCGGGTCGCCGCACAGGAAGGCGAGTGCACCAGGCACCGCGATCGGTGCGCCGCGATCGCCCGGGGTCGCATCCCGAACCTATGTCTTCGCATGAGAAAGCGCGATCCCCGCAGGGAAACGACAGCGCGAGCGCGCGGCGGTCGAACATCCGCGGGCACGCTTCACCGGCTCGGAGCCACCTCCTCAAGACAACCCAGGGTCGCATAGAATACGGATCGCTGGTTCCGGGACGGGACGGCTCGGCACAACAGGACGTCCAGGATCGATTGCTGCGCGACCCAGCACGTGTACCTATGGCTGGATCGGAAGTACAAATCTGTATTTGCGACGATCTCATGAAGACCATCATCGTCCATGTCCCTGCACAACCAAGCAGACCGGCGCGATTTTCCGTGATTCGACCGATCGTCCGGTGTAGGTTTTCTACCGTCCGAGCCTGGAGAGCGCCCCCGTGAACGACCGCCTCTACGGCTTTTACAATTCCGAACTCGAGGCCCTGCGCGGCCTCGGCGGCCGGTTCGCCGAGCGGCATCCGAAAATCGCCGGGCGGCTGCGGCTGTCGCCAGATGCCATCGACGATCCCCATGTGGCCCGGCTGATCGAGAGCTTCGCCTTCATCGCTGCGCGCCTGCGGCTCAAGCTCGACGACGACTTTCCCGAGCTCACCGAGACACTGCTCGAATTCCTCTATCCGCACTACCTCGCGCCGATCCCGGCGCTCGCCGTGACGCAGGTGGCGTTCCCGCCAGACCTCAAGGAGGTCATCACCCTACCGCGCGGCGCCGTGGTCGAGAGCGAGGTGCTGGGGGGCGACGTCTGCCGGTTCCGGACCACGCAGGACGTGGAGCTCTGGCCCGTCCGGGTCGCCTCGGTCGCCCTGACCGGGCGCCCCCTCGTCGCGCCGCCCTGCCCGCATGTCGAGGCGCCCGCCAGCCTGCGGATCGTCCTGGAGACCGTCGATCCGGGCGTGACCTTCACGGATCTCGGCGTCGACCGCCTGCGCTTCTACCTGCGGGCGCCCTGGCAGCCGGCGGTGGCGCTCTACGAACTCCTGCTCAACGACTGCCTCGAGATCGCCCTCGCGGATCACGCCGAGGACGGGGGAGCCGTCTTCATCGGGCCGGACGCGATCCGCGCGGTGGGGTTCGAGCCCGCCGAAGCGGTGCTGCCGCCCGCGCCGCGGTCGCATCCGGCCTACCGCCTGCTGACGGAGTTCTTCGCCTATCCGCAGAAGTTCCTCTTCCTCGACCTGTCGCGCCTCTCGGCGAAGACCCTGCGGCGGGCCGGCAACCGCCTGGAGATCTTCTTCTATCTCGGCCGGCATGCGCAGGAGCTCGAACGGGCCTGCACCGCCGGAACCTTCGCCCTTGCCTGCACGCCGGTCGTCAACCTGTTCGAGCAGCGCGCCGAACCGATCATGCTCACCCAGGTGGCGAGCGAGTACGCTCTCGTGCCCGACGCGCGTAGGCACGCCTCGCGCGAGGTCTACGCGGTGGAACGCGTCACCCTGACCGACCGCGCCGGGATGACCCGCGACGCGAGTCCCCTGTTCGGACGGACGCTGGCCCAGCACGACGCGGTCGGCGCGCTCTACTGGCAGCTGCGCCGCCGGCATCTGGCGGAAGGGGGCGAAGGCACGGATGCCCGGCTCGCCCTCGTCGATGCGGCCGCCTCCCCGGCCTCGCCCACGGATGCGGTCCTCTCCGTCGACACCACCTGCATCAACCGGGACCTGCCCGCCCGCCTGCCCTATGGCGGCGAGCACCCGGTCCTCACGGTGCTGCGCGGACCGGGCGAGGTCGGGCGCCTGAAAGCCCTGACGCCCTTCACCGCCACCCTGCGGCTCACGCCGGGCGACGGCCTCCTGTGGCGGCTGATCTCGCACCTGACGCTCAACCACCTGTCGCTCTCCAACGGCGAGGGCGGACCGGAGGCGCTGCGCGAGATCCTGCGGCTCTACGACTTTCGCGATGCGCCGGAGACCCGCACCCTCATCGACGGGATCGTGTCCGTCACGCACCGGCGCGCGACGGCGCGGGTGGCCGAGGGCGGTCTCGCACGCGGCCTCGACATCGAGGTGGAGATGGACCGCCGCTACATCGATCCGGGCGCGGCCTTCCTGCTCGGGCAGGTGCTCGACCGTTTCTTCGGCCTCTACGTCAACCTCAACAGCTTCACGCGCCTGACCCTGCGGATGCGCGGGGCCGCCCGGGCGCTGAAGACATGGCCCGCCCGCTCCGGCGCCAGGCCGCTCGTATGAGCCCGCGCGTTGGAAAGGCCGTCCCGGAGCGGCTCGGCGACAAGCTCGCCGCCGAGATCGACCGCTTCGAGCCGTTCGAGGGCTTGCGCCTCGTCGAGGCGTTCGGCCCCGGGCCCGCGCCGGACGAGGCGGAGGCCCCGGCCGATCGGCCCCTCGCGACGGGCGCCCTGACGAGCCGGCACGTCGCCACGCCCCTCGTGCCGGGCGGTCGCTTCGGCCTGGACCGGAGCGGGATTCCCGAGATCGCCTTCGTCGGGCTCGCCGGCCCCCTCGGCCCGCTGCCGCCGATCTACACCGAGGTGGCGCTCAAGGAACGCAAGGCGCGCAATCCGGGATTCGCGGCCTTCCTCGACGTATTCGTCGCCCGGATCACGACGGCCTTCCTGGACACCTCCGAGAAGTATCGGCTTCCGGCCCTGGTGGCGCGCCGCGGCAGCGGCGGGGCCAACCGCATGACGGAGGCGTTGCGCGCCCTCATGGGCCTCGGCCTGCCGTCGCATCGGGGCCGGCTCGCCACCCCGGACGCCGAACTCCTGCCCTATGCGGGCCTGCTCGGGCGGGACGTGCGCTCGGCCGCGGGCCTCGAAGTGCTCCTGGCCGACCGGCTCGGCACGCCGATCCGGGTCGCGCCGTTCATCGCACGGTGGCTGCCCATCGCCCCCGCCGAGCAGAGCCGCCTTGCCGGGCCGAACCCGGCCTTCGGACGCCTCGGCGTCGATGCCGTCGCGGGCTCGGGGATCATGGATGCCTCCAGCACCTTCCGGGTGGTGGTGGGGCCCCTCGACGCGGCGACCTTCGCGGCCTTCGCGCCCGACGGGACGCGGATGGCGGAACTGGTGGAGCTCGTGCGGCTCTACATGGACCCCGGCCTCGACTTCGACGTCCAGATCATCCTGCGCAGGGACGACGTGCCCGAGTGCCGACTCGGCCCGGCCGCCCCGTCCCTCGGCTGGAACGCCTGGCTGCGCCAGCTGCCCGCCGAGCGCGACGCCGATCAGTCGGTGCACGATCCCATGCGGGGCGCGCACTGAGCCCGACGCCGGGTGTCGTCCGGCCGGACGCTCGCGCGGCTCGCTCGCGCGTCAGCGCCGCCGCAACACGCGCGGCAGCCAGCCGCACGCACCGAGCCGCGACAGGACCTCCTCCGCCGAGGGCCGGCGGTCCGGATCGGCGCGCAGCAGGGCCCGCACCAGGCGCCCCAACCGGCCGTCGAGGCCGCTGTCCGGCGGCCGCAGCCGCGCCGCCCGCGCGCTCTCGCGATCGGTGCCGAGGGGCGGCCGCTCGCCCCGCGCGGCGCAGGCGAGGAGGAGGCCGAGGGCGAAGAGGTCCGCGGCCGGACCGCCGGGCTGCCCGTCGAGCTGCTCGGGGGCGGCGACGGACCACTTGCCCGCGAACGCGATCTCCGGATCGGGCTCGCCGATCCTCCGGGCGACGCCGAAATCGATCAGCGTGGCGCCCGCGGCACCACCGCACAGCATCACGTTCTCGGGCGAAAGATCGCCGTGCACGAAGCCGGCCGCATGAACGGCCGCGAGGGCGCCGGCGATGCGCCGGGCCAGGACCGCGACCTCGTCCGGCGCCAGGCCCCCCCGGGCCCAGATCGCCCGTGCCAGCGTCTCGCCGTGGAGCAGGTCCATGACGATGAAGGCGCGGCCGTCGGCGTGCCGCAGCAGATCGCGCACCTGCGGGATGGCCTCGTGGCGCAGGCTCATCAGCGTGCGGGCCTCGGCGACGTGGAGACGGGCGATGACCGGATCGCGGACGCGATCCGGCCGCAGGATCTTCACGGCGTGGTCGCGCCGCAACTCGCGATGGCGGACCTGGTAGATCTCGGCGATCCCGCCCCGTCCGATGCGGTCGCGCACCACGTAGGTGTTGGCCAGGACCGTATCGGGGCTGAGCGAGGCGGTGTCCGGCGCGTCCGGCGCGGCGGAAGGCTGCGCGCGCGACGCCTGCGCCAGGGCGGAGCCGCCGTCGCCGAGGCGGTCGAGGGCGGCGCGCGCCGCGTCCACCAGCGCCCGTCGCTCGGGTTCGAGGCGCGGACGGCCGTCGCCACCGGCGACGATGGCCTGGACCAGGGCGTCGAGGCGCACCTGGACCCGCAGGGTTTCACGCCGGGCGGCCTCGCCCTCCACGCTCGCCGCCTCACCCATCGGCGCCGACGACATCGACGACGACGGCCGAGATGTTGTCGCGCGCACCGGCGATCAGCGCGTCGTCGATGGCGCTTCCGACGGCCTCCTGCGGGGTGCCGTGACCGACGGCGTGGCCGAGCCCGGCCTCGCCGAGCGCTCCGACCAGCCCGTCGCTGCACAGGACGAAGCGGTCCCCCGGCCGGATCGTCCCCTCGACCCAGTCCGCCGCGAACGCATCCTCCGCCCCGACCGCACGGGTGACCATCCTGCGGCCCTCGCGGGTCACGTGGTCCTGCGTCAGGGGCCGGAGCGCATGGCCGCGCAGGAGATAGGCGCGGCTGTCCCCGACCCAGACCACGGCGTAGCGGCCCCGGTGGACGAGGAGCGCCACCACGACGGCCGCCACGATCTCCTCGGGCCCGAGCCGGCGGGCACGGGCCCGCAGGGCGGCGTTCGCCTCCAGGAGGAGATGGTCGATCTCCGCCCGCTCCGGCGCGCGGCCGAGGGGGGCCGGCATCGCCTCGAGCCGGTCGGCGACGACGCCGGCCGCGTAGTCCGCCGCCGCATGGCCGCCGGCGCCGTCGACCACCGCCCACAGGCCGAGGTCCGACCGGTTCACCACGGCGTCGTCGTTGCGCCGCCGCCGAGTCCCCTTGTGCGACCGGGCGGCCCCGACGAGCTTGACCAGCCCCGGATCGGGCTCAGGTTCCGGGGGCCCGGCGGACTTCGACGCGGCGGGCGGCCCGGCCCGTAGGCCCTCGTGCCAGCCCCATTCGCGCCAGCGCCCGTCGAGCAGAGCGGCGAACTGATCGGGTTCCGGCGCCGCGTCATGGAGGAGCAGGGACGGCGCCACGGTGCTCGAGCCTCGCGTCCACCAGGCGGAGAAGGGTCGGTTCGTCCCCGCCAGCATCGCCTCGACGGCGTCGGCATAGGCCTGGATCGGGCCATCCGCGCCGTCGCGCGCGAAGCGGCTCGGGTTCGGCCGGGCCGGCTCGTCCGGTATCGGGGCCGGCGGGCCGAACGCGCGCACGGCCTCCTCGAAGGCCTCGAAATCGTAAGCGTCGTCGAGACAGCTCCGGGCCAGGGCCTCGACACCGTCGAACCAGGCTTCGGCGGCGCGCACGAGCCGCCACGGGCTGGCCAAGCCCGGAAGTTCGAGGGCGATCACCAGGGGGAAATAGCGACCGACCCGGTCGACGGAGGGCATCAGGACGCCGGCCGTCGCATGCGGCCCGAGGGTCCCGGGGCCGGCGACGAAGCGCCAGACCGGGGCGACGAGATAGGTCGGCAACCACTCCGTTCCGAGCTGGCGCCGGCTCGTCACGATGGCGCGGGACAGCCATTGGTCGAGGGCGGCCTGCAGGGCCTGACCCAGGCGGCGGTTCACGAAGTCGCCCCGGGTCGGGACCTTGCCGAAGAAGCCGAGCTGCGGCGGGCCGGGCGGCGCGGCGCCGGCCGCGCGCTTCACGGGCATGGGCCACGCCCCCCCGTCATGGAAACCTCGGGCAGCGGAAGCTCCGCAGGGCCGCGAGCCCGAACGGATTCGGCAGCGCCAGGCTGCGGATCTCGAAGGTCACGGCGTGGCTCGCCGTGCCGTAGTTCACCCGGGTCCGGTCCGGCGCGACGGCCTCCGCGCGGCCGGCATCGAGGAGCCGGAGCAGGGCCCAGGGTCCGGTGAAGGAGAGGGCCTCCGGGGCGCCCGGCTGCACGCTCACCCGCGCCGCCGGGCCGGCAAGGCCCGGCGTCGGCCAGGTGAAGCGCAGGGGGCGCGCGCTGCCGCGCGAGAAGGCCGCCTCCTGGCCGTCGCTGACGAACGAGGCGGCTGTCGCCTCGGGATCCAGGCGGATCGGCGTCACCTCGAAGGCCAAGGCGGGCTGCGCCCCGGCCGCCGGAAAGAAGGCCTGCCGGACCTCGTCCGCGTCCTCGAAGCTGCGCAGGAGGGCGGCGCTGCCCGCCGATCGCCATCGCCAGGGCTTCCCCGTCCCGTCGACGGCATCCGCCATGTGGGTGCGGAAGAAGGTGGCGAAGACGCCCTCCGGTCCGAACACCGCGGCGAACTCCCCCAGCGGCGTATCGGCCGCCGCATTCCGATCGAACGGGAAGCGCCTGTCCGTCGCGGCGCGGCAAGCCTGCTCGCCGGCCTGGCTCCAGCGGCGGGCGAGATCGACCACCTGCGCCTTGCCCTCGGCTCCCGCGATGAGGGTCTCGTCGAGGGCGATCGGCACCAGGGGACGCGCCAGCATCGCCGCGACGTGCCCGTCGAGGCTCGTCCGCAGGACCGCGTGCTTCTCCTCCGGGTAGAGCCGCGCGAACAGCCCCTCGAGCCGCGCGTCGGCGAAGGGCTTGTCGAGGGAGTCGGCGCCGCCGAGCATGCGGTAGAGACGCAGGGTCTCGCCGATATCGGCTCCGGCCGATCCGGCATCCGCATCCTTCGCGCCCCTGTCCTTGCTTACCGCGTCCTTGGTCCCCGCGTCCTTGGCACCCAAGTCGGCGACACCGGCCTGGATCGATTCGCGGACCAGCCTCGGCGAAGCTGCGCCGGCCACGCCCGGGACGGCCTCCCGCGCCACGGCGGCGGGCGGCCGGGGCATTCCTCTCGGCACCACCGGCGCGTCCGGGTTCGGTTTCGGGGCAGCGTCGGCGTCCCCGGCCGCGCCGGCCTCGCGCAGGGTGTTCCCGAGCGCGACCAGGATGCGCGGCAGCAGGAAGCCCGTCAGGGCGCGCTCGTAGAGGTTGGCCCGCCCGGCCGAGATCTTCTCCGCCTGGTCGAAGGTATCGAGCAGACGTGGAGTGCCGGCCTCGGTGAAGGGCGTGGCCGCATCGCGGGCCTGGCTCAGCACCACTTCGGCGCGCACGAAGTCGGTATCCGCCACGGCCTCGACGGGTAGGGTCCCGGCCCCGGCGGTGTAGACGGCGAGGCGCGCATCGGTGTCCGAGAGCATCCGCTCCTGGCGCAGGTAGGCGACGAGCCAGGTCAGGGACAGGCCGAGGACGAGGGCCGCGGCCAGGCCGCCCGCCGCGGAGCGCAGGATCCTGCGGCGGCGCTCCAGGGCCGGATTGGTCGAGACGAGGTTCGCCTCGTTGAAGATCACCTCCCGCAGCAGGCGTGCGAGGAAGTAGCTGTGCTGCCCGTCCGCCGAGGCGGCACCGAAGCGCGGCAGGTCGATGGCGAAGCGCTGGCTCGCCGAACGCGTCACGAGGTCGAGGCCGCTGCCGCTCTGCTCGGCCGAGGCGAGGTAGAGGCCGCGCAGCCGCGGCGGGGCGTCGAAGCGCGATGACGCCGCGATCTCGCCGATGGTCTCGTGGAGCGGCTCGGCGATGAGGGCGAGCTGGCTCGGAAAAGCGAAGATCTGCGCGCGCCGCTCGGGGTCCGTCTCGGCCTGCAACCGGTCGAGGAGGAGTTGGTCGAGGCGTCCGACGAGCCGGTCGAAGGCGGAGCCGAACCGGTCGGCGAGGTCGCGGCCCTCGATCCCGCCGCGCGGCGGCGGCAGGGTGACGCCCCAGACCTGCTCGCGGCCGGTCCGGGCCATGTCGTCGAAGAAGGCCGTGAATCCGGCGAGGCGGTCCGCCTTGGTCAGCACGAGATAGACCGGCACGCGAAGGCCGAAGGCCTCGTCGAGTTCCCGCAGGCGCTTGCGGATCGTCCGGGCGTGATGCAGCCGCTCGGTGGCGGAGGCCTGCACCAGCAGGTCCATCCCGACCATCACGATGGCACCGTTGAGGGGCTGGCGCCGCCGGTGCTTGCGCAGCAGCGTGAGGAACCCGCGCCAGCCCGCCGCATCGGCCTCGCCGTCGCCCTCCTGCGCGGTGTAGCGCCCGGCGGTGTCGATCAGGATGGCCTCGTCCGTAAACCACCAGTCGCAGTGGCGGGTGCCGCCGACGCCCTCGACGGATTCGCCGACGCTGTCGGCGAGGGGAAAGCGCAGGCCGGAATTGCGCAGGGCCGTGGTCTTGCCGGAGCCGGGCGGGCCGATCAGCGCGTACCAGGGCAGCGCGTAGACGGAGGCGCGCCCCATGGTCTTGCGCAGGAGCTTCAGGGCGTCGCGCAGCCGCGACTTCAGTTCGGCGACGTCGTCGGCCGCGGCCCGGGCGGGATCGGCCTCGGCCCCGGCCGCGACCGCGTCGATGAGCGCCGCGTCGCGCCGCTGGCCCCGGACGAGGCGGACGAGGCAGTAGAGCACGAAGCCGACGGCGATCGCCCCCACCGCGTACAGGCGGGTCTCGAAGCGCTCGAACGGCCGCCAGCGGCCGAACGAGACGCCGTCGCCGTAGAAGAACACCACGCAGGCGGCGACGAGCGCCCAGATCAGGGCGACCAGCCACCAGGCCTTGACCCGGCTGGCATAGGTCGTCGCGTAGGACCGGATCTCGTAGATCCAGTTGAGGATGTTCATGGCGTGGCTCCCGCCCTCGACGGTCCCGGGGCCGGTGCGCCCGATGCAGGACCGTCCGATGCAGGACCGTCCGACACGCCCCGGGCCGGCGTGTTGCGGCGGATCAGGAGTTCGGTGCGCCGGTTCTCGGCCCGTCCCTCGCGGGTGTTGTTCATGGCGATGTTCTCGGCAGAGTCGTTCGGGCGGGTCGGCTGCGCCTCGCCGCGGCCCTCGGCCCGGATCGCGTCGCTGCCGATGGAGCGGCCGAGGATGGCCGCCACGGCCTCGGCGCGGGCGACGGAGAGCTGGTAGTTCGAGGGGAACCGCACGGTCTGGATCGGGACGTTGTCGGTGTGCCCGACCACCTGCACCGTGACGTCGTCCGTCCGGATCGCCGCGCCGACGCGCTCGAAGAGCTGGACGAAGGCGGGAGCCACCGTCGCGCTGCCCGAGTCGAACAGTCCGGCGTTGCGGATGCGCACGATCGCGCCGGAGCCGCTCGGCTCGACGTCGATGGCGCCCCGGTCGATCTCCGGCTTCAGCACGCGCCCGAGCCCGGCCGCGAGGGATGTGTCGGATGCCGGGGGCGCTTCGGCGATCGGTTCCGCCGGAGCTCGGGCCGACGGCACGCGACGCAGGCTCGGCGTCCCGCGCGGCGGCGCGTCGAGAAAGGCCGCGAAGGTCGCGTCCGAGCGCCGGTTGACGGCCCATTGCAGGGCGAGGAACAGGCCCGCGAGGGCGAGGATGCCGAGTCCGGCCCCCGCCCAGAGCAGGAGCTGCCCGCGGATCGGGGGCAGGCGCGCATCGACGCCGCGCCACTCGGGCGACAGTTCGCGCTCCACCGGCCCGCGCAGGGTGCGGTAGAGCCCCTCCCGGATACGCCCGATCTCGAGATGCCCCTGCGGATGCACCCGCATCCGCCCCTCGAAGCCGAGGGAGAGGCAGTGGTACATGAGCAGCAGCACGTCCCGGTTCGAGCCGGGGTCCTTGTGCAGGTGCGCCAGGAGGTCGAAGAAGCGCTCACCGCCCGTCACGTCGGTGTGGAAGGTCGAGACCATGCCCTGCCGCGCCCACAGGCTGTAGGCGCCCCAGGACGAGTTCAGCACCACGTCGTCCACCGTCGCGCAGAGGGCGTAATGCGCAGCCTGCGCCCGCTCGCGCGTGACCGCGACGCCGAGGATCGCCGCCTCGAAGGCCTTGACGGCGGCGATCACCTTGAGGCGCAGGGCCTCGAGATCCGGCGGGCTCGACAGGCTGCGCAGGCGTCCGACGAGGCTGAGGATCGGCAGGGCGGCCGCCACCATCGGGGGCACGCCGGACCGGGCGAGATCGAGGCTGCCGAGGGTCTCGATGGCCGCGTCCGGGGGGGCCGCCGCCGGCTGCGGGTCCACCCGGAGCACGGGCTGGGGACGCACTCCGCCGGGCGTCGGCTTGACCACCGTGGATTCGCCCGCAAGCCCGCGGGCCTCAGCTTCCGACACCGTTCGCTCCCGCTCGCTCCAAAGTCGTCCACCGGCTCGCGACGGCCCGCGGGCGAGGGCCGCGGCCGACCGCTCCGCGCACGGCCGAGGTCACCCGCGACACTGCGCCAGAACCACCGCCCGTCCCAAGGGAAATTCTACCGAGGATCGCATAAAACCGAACAGACACCGTTTGCGTGTTTCGCGCTCAGCCCTTGATCGCCCACAGTTCGAGTTCGAGATCGGGGAAATTGCCGGCGAGGTGGATGGCGACCGCACTCGAATGCTCGAGTTCCCGCCAGAGCGGGCCGGTGGTGTCGAGCTCGAAGTAGACCGTGCCGCCGCGATAGGGGAGCTGGCGCGGCGCGACGGCCAGGGGCCTGACCGCGATGCCCGGCAGGGCGACGTTGACGAGCTGGGCGATCTGCTCGACGGGACCGATCTTGACCTGGTTCGGCAAGGACCGCCGCAGGCTCTCGGCCGGCATGTTGGCGCGCACGGCGAGGACGAACCCGGCGCCGAGCAGCAGGGAGCGGTCGTTGATCGCGCCCACCCGCACGCCGTGGCGGCGCTCCTGCAGGTCGATGGGCACGGCCACCTGATCCAGGAGTGCGGAGAGCGCCGCCCGCAGGTCGGAGAAGACCGCCGCGAACGTCGCCGCCAGATCCTCGTGGGAATAGTCGGGAAAGCGCGTGGCGCGCTTCGAGGGCGCCGTGAAGGTCGCGAGTTCGCCCGCCAGGGCGAGGCAGAAGCCGTAGAACGCCTCCGGCGGCAGACGACCCGCCTGGGCCGCCGCGTGGCGCAGGGGCGGATCGGCCCGGTTCAGGGCCTGGAGGAGCAGGAAGTCGGCGACCTCGGCGGTGCCGCGCACCGTCGGGTCGGCGATCCGGGCCGCGATGGCTTCGGCCCGATGCGAGACGAGACCCTGCAGCTCGTTGACGAGGGCGGCCAGGGACGCCTGCGCGGCGCAATTGAGGCAGGGCGCGATGAACCGGTCGTCGAGGACGATGCTGAGGTCGGAGCGGACCTCGACCACCCGGGCGACGGCGAGGCGTTCCGTGCCCGCGAGCGGTCCGTTCGACGGGGCATAGGCGAGGCGCAGGCGCCCCACTTCGAGGCTCGCGCTCGTGAAGCTGTCGCCGTTGGCGTCCGGCGCGTCGTAGGCGGTCCGCCGCAGGCGGGTGGCGGCGTCCTCGCGGCGCTCGGCGCCGATCTCGGGACTTCCCGGCTGGCGCATGGGAATCGCGAGGTAGATCGTGACGTCGCGGGTGCCGGGCAGCAATTCGAGGGGCGGCGGGAGGTCGGCGTCGCCGGGCGCCTCGAAGGGGGTTCCATCGGGGAAGATGCCCCGGGCGTGCGCGACCGCGAAGCGCCCGGCGCCGAGGGTCTCGCGATTGATGCCGATGTCCGAGAAGCCCCAGGGATAGGGAGCGAGGTCCCGCGTCAGGCCGCGCACGAAGCGTTCCGTCCAGCGGTCCGCCTGCTGGAAGTGCTGGACGCGGAGGAACATGCCCTCCGACCAGACCACACGGTTCTCGCTCAGCATGGATCGGGGCTCCGGGGCTCTGTCAGGTCCTGCGGGCGTAGGCCCGACGCAGCGGCGTCAGCACGACGTCGGCCGCGGGGGCGTCGGGTGCGCCGCAGAGGTTGGCGTGAAGGGCGACGTAGCGGTCCCACGAGGCGGCGCGCAGGAGCGGGCCCACGGCGAGGCGGGTCCGCTCGCGGGCCGCGTCCTCGAGGAATTCGGGCTGGATCTGCGCGCCGAGATCGGCGGCGGCCTCGCCGACGGAGAGGCCGAGGGCACGGCTCGCCTGGGCGAGGCGGGCGAGGCGGCCGGTGAGTTCGTCCGTCGCCCCGGCATCCCCCGTCGCGAGGGCGGCGGCGAACAGCGAGGGCAGGTCGGCCCCCGACGTCTCCCGGTCGGACAGGCCGAGGTCCCGTTCGGCGGTGCGATGCACCGCCTCGAGGGCGGCGAGGACGTCGATGAGGCGACGCAGGATCTGCCCGCTGCGGACCATCGCGGCGCGGTCGCGGGCGGGCGCGACGCCCTCCGGCATCAGGCCGCCGAGGCCGGCGCCTTCCACCAGGGCGGCCTGCGCATCGCCCCAGTCGGGTCCCGCGGCGGCGCCCGACGCGGGCGGCGCATCGTCGCCCAGATCCCAGTCGGCCGGCAGGATCGCCCGGACGCCGCCGAGCTGCAGCGCCTCGCTCACCGGCGAGAGGTGCTCGCTGCGGCTGGCGAAGTCGCTCAACGGCTGCAGCATGGCCTCGGGCTCGTCCGTCAGGGACGTCGCGGGCGGAGCCTGCCAGCCGAAGGGCTGCACGACCTGCGCATCGACGGCCCCGCCCGGCAGGGTCGAGAGCCAGTCGCTGGCGCTGCCGCCGAGGCTGCGCGCGGCGCGGCCCTCGCTCGCCTCGCTGGTGCCGGCGAGGATCCCGGTCACGCCCTCGGCGGTGCCGGGCGCGATCCGGTCCGTCCCGCCGCGCGGGTCGGGCAGGGTCGCGTCGGCGGTCCGATCGAGGGCGATGCGATAATCTCCGATGCGGAAGACGTCGCCCGGCCCGAGGAGGCGCCGCTGGTCCCGTCCGACGGGGCGCGTCTCGGCGGCGAAGAACACCCCGTTGCTCGACAGGTCCACGAGGTACAGGCCATCGGGTCCGTTCTCGATCCGGCAATGCACCTTGGAGATGTGGCGGTCGGGATCGGCGAGGATCCAGTCGTTGTCCGGCGCCCGGCCGATGGCGAACGGACAGGCGGACGGTTCGAGGCGCCGCGGGTCGATCCCCGGAACGCCCGCGGGCGTCTGCAGGACGCGCAAGGTGAACGTCATCGTCCCATGAGGCTCCGCCGGAGCCCCCGTTTCGTGAGCCCCCGAATCCTGCGATTCCCCGCCCGCACCGCTAGTTCGCCCGCATCAGGACGCGGGTGTCCCGCTCGCTCCGGCCCGAGCCGTAGACGGCGTCGCGCGGCAGGGCCGGCGGCTCGAGGAAGACGACGCCGATGCCCAGGCCCGGGGCGCCCGCGATGGTGGCCGGCTTGTTGAAGTTCTGCGCGCCGATGGCGGTGGCGGCCTGGCCCAGGGGCAGGAGCGCGCCGATGGCGGCCTGCGTGCGGATGCCCCCGCCCTGCGAGGAGACCGCGAGGCCCGTGCCCGGGTCGATGGCGATGTTGCGGTTTCCCTGCAGCAGGAGTTGGCCGGCCTGGCCGGCGCCCTGGATCAGCGCCCCCGCGAACAGGCCGGCGTAGCGTTCGAAGACGTGCTGGTCGACATCATTCGAGACGCCCGTGCGCGCGTCGCGGGCCGAGATCGCATAGGCCTTCAGGGGGAACTGGCGCCCGTCGTTGAGGACCATCTGGCTGAACTGGATCGCCGCCTGGTTGCTGCTGTAGACGATCTGGCCGATCAGGCGGACGCCGTGCAGGGGGCCGGGCCGCTGCGCCCCGTCGACATCGTAGATCGTGGCGAAGATCGGCGCCTGCGGATCGTCGGAATTGAAGCCCTGGTCGAGGGACGCGTAGACCGTGTCGCCGGCGCGCGCGACGGCGTAGCGCCGGACCGGCGCCCCCCCGAACTGGCCGTTCGGACCGGCCTGCCCCGGATATCCCCCCTGCCCCGGATATCCCCCTTGCCCCGGATAAGCATTCTGGCCCGGATAACCGCCCTGGCCTTGCGAACCGCCGCCATAGCCCGCCTGCCCCGGGGCGCCGCCCGGCCCAGCGGAGCCGCCCGGAGACCCGGACTGGCCGCCGCCGGCGCCGCCGAAGCCGCCCGGCTGTGCCCCCGCCTGCGGGTAGGTCGCCTGCTGGATCGGTGTGCCGCCGCTTGGTGCGGGCGATCCGCCGCTGCGGGTCGGGCCGGCACCGGAGATCCCACCGCCGCCCGCTCCCTCGGCCCGCCCGTAGCGCTGCAGGGTGAAGCCGCCGCTCGGTGGCGCCATCAGCGCCTCGATCTGAGCGTTGATCCGCGCCTCGATCGCCGGGTCCGAGAGCGCCTGACCGGGGGGTCCCTGGTAGACGACGCTCGGTGCGGCCGGCGCCTGCCCCGGCAGCGACCCTTGCGTGAACGGCATCGCCGCCTGGGGCGGCGGCTGGACGGGGCTGGCGGGCGCCTGGACAGGGCTGGCGGGCGCCTGGACAGGGCTGGCGGGCGCCTGGACAGGGCCGGCAGGCGCCTGGACTGTGCCGGCGGGCGCCTCGGCCTGGACGCGGATCAGCAGGGTGGCGTCGGGTGTCGCGCCGGCCAGAGCCGCACCGAAACCGAGGGCCAGGACGAGGGATGGCATCGTTTCACCTAGTCACGAGGGCGGGGTCACCAGGGCGGAGACACGCGGACGGGGTCGCACGGCATGCGGCCGATCCGAGGCGGTCCCGGTCCGGCGAACGGAATCAGTACGCGATGGTGATGGCGCGCTCGCGGCCCTCGGCATCGGTCACGAGAAGGCGCGGCACCGGCCGGTCGAAGCGCCAGACCCGTAAACCATCCGTGGTCTGGGCCATGGCGTCCTGAACCGGGTTCACGACGACGACGGGTCCGCGCACGTAGAGCCGCCCGCCGTAGCTCCAGGCCGACACCACGGGGTCGTCGACCCGCAGGCGCAGGGCGGAGCGGGGCGGGACGCCGGTGCCGAAATCGTCCATCAGCCGGTCGGGGTCCGGCGGGCCGCCCGCGCGCCGAACCCGGGTCGAGACGAGGCGCGCGGGGCCGGCATCCGCCCCCGCGGCGGCGGCCACGAGCGCCGTGTGCCGGGCGTTGACGGGCCCCTCCCGGAGGAGCCGGCTCGCCGCCGCGGTGGACGCGGCCTCGGCGTCCGGCGCCCGGCCGGCGGCCGAGGCGCCGCGCCCGCGCACCGTGATGGCGACGGGCAGGTCCACGGTCTCGATCCCGCGTCCGCCGCTGCGCACGATCAGCACGATCGGCAGGGGGTAGTTCTCGATGGTGATCGAGATGTTGCCGTAGGTGGAGACCCGGCAGGGCATGATGTGGATGGTGCTGGGGCGCTCGGCCGGCGCCACGGCCTGGCCGCCGCAGCCGCCGCCGTCGACGGCGAACATGCGCGGGTCGTAGGCGGTCGCGGTGATCGGCCAGGGATGGCCGCCACCGTCGAGGATCGTGATCGGCGTGACCATCCCGAAGGCGAGGTGCACGACCTGGGGCGCCGCCATGTCGACCTGAGGCTGGATGCTCATCAGCTTCGGCCGGACCTTGGGCGGCGGCTCGTCCGAGTAGCCCGACGCCATGGCGGCGCTCTGCGCATCGATGATTCGGTTTCGGATCGCTCCGATGTTCCCGGGGGTGAGGATCGCACCGCCCGACCGGTCGGTCATGGCGCTCTGGAGCGCGGAGACCTCGGCCGGCGTGAGCTCGCGCGGCGGCGGAGGCGTCGCGGCCCGCTGCGCCTGGGGGGCCGGGCCGGGGGGCGCAGAAGCCGAGGAGGGCCCAGAAGCCGAGGGCGGCGCGGGAGCCTCGCCCGCGACCGGGCGGGCGGGTTCGGCCTGCGCCACCTGGGTCGCGGCACGCGCCTGCGCCAGGGCCGGCGCCGCTCCGCCCGGCGCCAGAACGCAGAGCCACACCACCAGGGGTGGCGAAAATTTCCTGCTGATCAAGCCCGAAAGCCTCTTCGCCTCACGCACGTCACCACCCCTCGGTTGTGGCGGGATCGGCTCACCTGCCGTGCTTCGGCGCCGAAACGCAATGCCATTCCTGCCACACCCCGGGTTTTCGGCAACAACTCGGCGGAGCGGGAACGCCTGAAAATCGCAGGGCGCCAGGGGACCGTGCTTCGGTTCTGTGCTCCCCCGGACACAGGGCCCGGCAATCACCGGCGGACCCGCCGAATCGGATTGACGCGGGCGCTTCCGAACGGGGATGACAACTTCTGGTTATTGCAGGGAGCCCGGGTATGAAGTCGCTACGCCTGCTCGTCCTGGTTGCGGCGGCCCTCGGCCTTCAGGCCTGTTCCTCGACGGGCGGCACGGGCTCGCCCGAGAGCACGCGAAGCTTCCTCAAGGACGAGATGGGCCGGCGCGGTCTATGAGGCTCGTTCGTCCGCTCCTCGCCGCGACGATGTCGCTCGCTCCGGTCGCCGCGACCGCTCAGGTGAGTCCGATCCTCGCGGCGACCCAAGCCGCGGCCCCCTTCGTGCCCGGCGCCTTCGCCCCCGCGCCCTATCCCTACGGGGCGCCGGCCGGGTACGGCGGCTTCTATCCTCCCCCGTATCCCGGCTACGGATCGCCCTACCCCGCCACCAATCCCGCCCTGAACCAGATCACCCAGTCGCAGGGGAGCCCGAACGTGCCGAGCCGCGCCGGCGCGACGCAGATGCAGGGTCTGCTCGGCGGTGGCCAAGGGGGCGGTCAGGGCGGCGGTCAGGGCGGCGGCGGCCAGGGAGGAGGATCCGGCGGTGGCGGATCGCCGGGCGGCGGCGGCGCTGCGATGCTTCCCGCGCCCGATCCGGACACCAGCTACGAATTGCTGCAGGATCCGGGCTCGCCGGTCTACGGCCGCTACGGCGGCCTGCGCTCGAAGAACGGCGACATCCGCCAGCAGGTGATCGCCCAGGCGGCCCGCGGCGTCGGCGTGCGCCAGGGCTTCGCGGACGAGACGGCCCAGATCAACGCCGAACTCGACGGCGCCTACGGCGCGGCCCTCGACCGGCGCTACGACTTCGCGCCCCTGATGATCGACCGTACCCTGGTGCCGCCCGTCATCGTCGAGCTGCGCCGCCTCGGGGAGCGGGCCGACGACCGGCGGCTCTACCTCACCCTGGGCGCCTTCGAGATCGTGCGGCCGGCGCGCCTCGCCCTCGCGCCTCCGGGCTGGCGCGACTACCTCTACAACACGGGCGTGCCGCCGACGCTGCCGCCATCGGCATCCGAGGTCCGGCCCGAGGGCGGCGCCGAGGAGGGCGTCTGGGGGATCGCCTTCGAATCCGGCGTCGCGGTCGGGATCGCCGAGGCGCGCGCCAGCTTCACCGCCAACCTCGACCGCCTCGAGCGGGACCATGCCGGGATGGGCCGCTATCACGACCTCGCCCGCAGCGGCGCCGTCAGCCTGCCCGTGGTCGGAACGTCGGCCCGCCGGGTGCGCGTGGCGGCGGACGGCGCGCGCGCCTTCGTGGGCGAGCGCGTCGTCAGCCTGCAGGTGAGCCCCCGGTTTCGCGCCGCAGCCCCCGCCGCCTTCCGTTGAGGCGCTTCGCGCGCCGCACCGTCCTGGGCGGTCTCCTCGCCGGAGCGTGGCCGGGCGACGCCGCCTATGCCGACGCCCTCGCGTCCCTGCGTGACCGGCCCAACGGCCGTGACCGTCTCTGGCTGCGCCGCGCCGACGGCTCGGAGATCGTCAGCCGGTTTCGGGACCCGTCCGGCGCCTACGACCGCGCGCAGATCCTCCTGCTGTCATGGTTCATGCGCGACATCCGCGACGACGAACGGGCGGTCTGGATGGAGCCGCGCCTGTTCGACCTCCTCGCCTCGGTCCAGTCGAGCATGGCGGCGGTCCACGGCGCCCCGCTCCCCCTCCTGGTGACCAGCGGCTACCGGACCCCGGCCCACAACGCCGCCCTGGAGAACGCGGCGCGCCAGTCGATGCACGTCTACGGCTATGCCGCCGACGTGCAGGTGAAGGGGTACGCCCCCAGCGCCGTCGCCCTCGCGGCCTCCTTCGTCTCGGACGGCGGCATCGGCCTCTACGACAGCTTCACCCATCTCGATGTCTGGACCCGCCGCAGCTGGGGCGGCGAAGCCAGGAAGCCGCCGGAGCCGTCGCCCTGAGCGGGGGCGGAGTGGTTCTTCCGCGGCGCGGGCCATCGGTCGCCCCGGCGCCCGCGATCACGCGACACCCATTCCCCTCAGTGCGGGCTCTCCACGGCGAAACTTCGGATCGCCGGGTCGAGCGAGGTCTCGAACGCGACCGGCTCCGGGCCGGCGCCGAGGTGCGCGACGGCCTCGATGCGGATGCGCAGCAGGCGTTCGAGGGGATCGCGGCCCTTGACGACGCTCACCCGCACGGAGTGGAACCGCGGCTCGAACGCCTTGATGGTGGCTTCGAGGGCGCGGGCGAGGTCGGTGCGCTGCTCGGCCGTGGCGAGCGGCGCGCCGACGAAATCCTCGACGCCGTAGCCGGGCAGCGCTCCGCGCAGGGCGGTGAAGGCCGCCGGCAGGGTCGTGGGCCTCCGGCGGGTGTTGAGGAGCGATTCGAGGTCGCGCCGGAAGCCCTCGCGGATGCGGCGCAGCGCGTCGCTCCGCGCCCGCGGCGGGTCCGCCGCCCGCTCGGGCTCGTCGTCGATCAGCCGATCGAGGAGGGAGGCCTGGAGGCGCATGCCGCGGCTCAGCGCGGCGCGAAGGCGACGCGGCCGAGGCTCAGGAACTCGCGCACCGCCTCGCCGACGAGCCAGACGCGCTGGCCGCGCCCCCGCACCGTGCCGCCGGGCAGGTCGATCCAGGCGGTCTCGCGGGCGAGACGCGCCGCCTCGCCGGCCTCCGGATCGTGATACTGCGCCAGGACGAGGAAGGTGGTCTCGCGTCCGTCCACGAGGCGCGCCTCGGCCCGGCGCCAGAGCAGGTCGGTCGGGCGCCGGGGCGGCGCGAACACCAGGCTCTCGACCCGCTCCGGCGCGAGCCAGAGGTAGCGCCCGGCGAGCGTCAGCGCCTCGAATCCGGCCTGAGACAGGTCGCACACGTCGCGGACCTCCTGCATCGCGCCCGCGTCGACGGCGGCCAGAATCGGCGGCATCGCCTCGAGGGCGAGGCGTGCGGCCTCGGCGGCCGCGGCATCGCCCGCCCGCACGGCGAGGGCCAACCGCATCGCCTCCCCCTGACGCGCGGTCGGGCCGTCGATGAAATCCGGGAGGGCGCCCTGGTGGTGCCAGGCCTCCCGCGCCACGGCGGCCCGTAGCAGGTGGCGCATGGCGACGAGGGCCGTCGCCTCGGCCGGCGCGTGTTCCATGGCGACCTGAAGCTGCGCTTCGGCCCGGTCGAGGGCGCCGGCGAGCACCAGCAGTTCGGCCAGGGCGAGGCGCGCCGCGGCCTGCGTCGGCCGGGCCTTCACGCCCTGCGAGGCGACCGCGATCGCATCGTCGAGGCGCCCGGCGTCGAGGAGGTCGGCGAGACCGGTCGGCGCGTCGTCGGTCGTGGTCATGGTCAGGCCTCTGGCGGGGGAAACGGCGTCACGCGCCGCTCTGTGCGGTGGTGACCTCGGCGACGAGCTGGAAGCTCGCCGCGACGTCGTCGAGCTGGAAATGCGGCTGCAGGCGCAGGGTGCACCCGAGCACGCCGGGGCGGCCGGGGATCTCGCGTACTTCGACGCCGGCGTCGCGCAGGGGATAGCGCGCCTTCAGTTCCGGAGCGGCCGTGTCGTTGCCCAGGCGGTACCGGCCGAGCCAGTCGACGATCAGGCGCTCCACCGCGGGGGCGTCGCCGAGGCGCCCGACCTGATCGCGCATCATCACCTTGAGCGTATGGGCGAAGCGCGCGGCGCAGAGCACGTATTGCAGCATGGCGGCGAGCCGGGCGTTCTCCTCGGCCGCGGCGCCCAGGCTGTGGGGCGGCCGATGCAGGGACGGGTTGGCGTTGAACACCAGGGAGGCCGTGAACGGCACCCAGCCCACCGGGATGATGCCCTGGTCCGACAGCTGGCGTTCCTGGCTGGCGGTGAGGCGGATCTCCACGGGGGGCTGCGCGGCGAGGCCCGGCCGATCGGTGCCGAAGGAGAGCGTCGGCAGGTCGGTGACGAGGCCGCCGCCATCCTGGTCCTGCGGGGCGCCGCGCAGGTCCGCGAACCAGCCCGACAGTCCGAAGGCGCGCAGGACGACCCGGGCGAAGGCGTAGATCGGGCTGCCCCACAGGAGGGCATGGCCATCGGCCCGCACATCCTCCTCGAACGGGAAGCCGTCCACCCGGCCGCGATGGTGGGCGCGGTGCGGCCGGCGCATGAGCACGCGCGGCGCCAGGATGCCGAGGAACCGGCAATCCTCCGTCTCGCGCAGGCTCTTCCAGCGGAGGAAGTCGGGCCCGTCGAAGGCGCCGCCGAGCTGCGGCAGCCCGTCGAGGTCCGTGAAGGCGTCGACCGCGAGGGTTTCGGGCCGCAATGCGGTGAGGAACGGCGCGAAGGCCGCGGCCGCCACGCCGGCGATGCCCTTGAGCGCGGCGATGTCGTCGGTGCGGTCGACGGGATCGAAGCGGTGGCCGACCGCATAATCGCCGAGCAGCAGCCCGAACGGCTCGCCCCCCGGCATGCCGAATTCCTGCGCGTAGACGAGCTCGAACAGGCGGCTCTGATCGAACTCGACCGCCCGCTCGAAATCCCGGCACAGGTCGCGCCAGGACACCGAGAGCAGTTTGACCTGGACGTCGCCCGTCTCGGTCGCCACCCCGACCAGGTAGGCGAGACCGCGCCAGCGCGCCTCGAACGCCTGGAACTCGGCATGATGCAGGATCGCGTTGACGGACGTGTTGAGCGCGCGGTCGATCAGCGCGACGAGGCGGTCGGCCTGCCTGCGCGCGGCCGCGCCATCGGACGGGGCCGCCTGCCCCATCCCCCCGAAGGACGATGCGGGCTGTGCGCGGTCCGCGTCGAGCACCGGGCGATCAGCCCTGCCGCGGGATGCGGGCCACCATGCGCAGGGAGGTCGTGAGCTCCTCCATCTGCAGCCAGGGCCGCATCCACGTGATGGCGTTGTAGGAGCCGGGCCGGCCGGGGATTTCCTGGACCTCGACCTTGGCCTCGCGCAGGGGATAGCGGGCCTTCATCTCCGCGCCAGCGTCGTCGTTGGCGTTGACGTAGTTGCCGATCCAGCGGTTGAGCCACTTCTCGCAGTCCTCGGCCTCCATGAAGGAGCCGATCTTGTCGCGGGCGATGACCTTCAGGTAGTGCGCGAACCGCGCGGTGGCCATGATGTAGGGCAGCCGGGACGAGATCGCGGCGTTGGACGTCGCCTCCGGGCGATCGTACTTCTCGGCCTTGTGGGTTGTTTGCGCGCCGAAGAACACGGCGTAATCGGTGTTCTTGTAGTGGCAGAGCGGCAGGAACCCGAGCTTGCCGAGTTCGGCGTCGCGCCGGTCGGTGATGCCGACCTCGGTGGGGCATTTGAGGTCGAGGTCGCCGTCATCGCTCTGGAAGACGTGCATCGGCAGGGATTCGACCTTGCCGCCGCTCTCGGCGCCGCGGATGGCGGTGGCCCAGCTGGTCTTGGCGAAGGCGTCGGTCAGGCGGGCGCCGAGGACGAACGCGGCATTCGACCAGCAATACTGCGCGTGGGTGAGGGATGTGCGCTCGCCGACGAGCCCGCCGGGCGTCTCCTCGAAATCGAACTCGTCCACCGAGCGGGTCTCGCGGCCGTAGGGCAACCGCGCGAGGACGCGCGGCATGGTCAGGGTGACGAAGCGGGAATCCGGCGAATCCCGGTAGGAGCGCCACTTGGCGTATTCCACCGTGTCGAAGATCTTCTCGAGGTCGCGCGGCCGGGCGAGATCGCGGAAATCCTCGAAGCCGAACAGCTTCGGGCTCGCGGCGGCGATGAAGGGCGCGAACGCGGCACCCGCCACGCCCGAGAGCCCCTGCAGCATCTCGATGTCCTCGAAGTGGTTCGAGAACTCGTAGTTGCCGATGAGCGCGCCGTACGGCTCGCCGCCGGGGGTGCCGAACTCGTTCTCGTAGATCGCCTTGAAGATCTGGCTCTGGTCGAACTCCGTCGCCTTGAGCAGATCCTTGCCGAGCTCGCGCTTCGAGACGTTGAGCACGCGGATCTTGAGGTTGGCCGACGTCTCGCTGTTGTGGACGAGGTATTTCAGGCCGCGCCACGATCCTTCCAGCTTGAGGAACTCGGGATCGTGCATCACCGCCGCGAGCTGCCGCGAGATCCGCGCGTCGATCTCCGCGATGGCCCGGGTCAGGGTGACGGTGAGGTTGCGGTCGAAACTCACGGTGCCCGCGAGGGCGGTCTGCGTGAGGGTGCGCAACAGGCCCTCGGTCCGGTCCGGCTCCGTCTGCTTCGTCGCCGCGATGGCCGTATCGAGCAGGCTGGTGGAGCGCGTGACCGATTCCGTGGTCGGGAGGGTGCGGGGATCGGCGGATCGCGACATCGTCAGAGAGCTCCGTCGGGGGTGTGGGTCGGCGGCGAGCCGGGTGCCTCGCGGTCGAGTTCGCCGACGAGGCGGCGCAGTTCGCCGTTGTCCTGCAGGATGCGTTCGAGCAGGAGCTCGAGATCCTCGGATCGGTCGGCCTTGGTCATGAGATCGCGCAATTCGTTGCGGGTCTCGAATAGCTTGGCCAGGGCCGGCACCTGCCTGACGATGGCGGCGGGCTCGAAATCGTCGAGCTTGTTGAAGCGCAGCTTCAGCGCCATCTGCGTCCCGTCGTCGGCGAGCGTGTTGTCGACGAGCAGGTTGAGGCCGGGCGCCATGCGCGCCATGACCTCGTCGAAATTGTCCCGGTCGATCTGGACGAACTTGCGTTCCCGGAACGGCTTGAGCGGCTCCGCCGGATTGCCGGTGAAATCACCCAGCACGCCGACGACGAAGGGAAGCTCCTTCTCGATCAGGGCGCCTTCGGTCTCGACCTCGTACTTGATATGGACGCGCGGCTTGCGCACGCGTTCGAGCTTCTCATGAATGCTGGACACGCGAACCTCTTCCTGTGCTGGAGCCGGGACGGCGATCTGGGCAGCGGGAGCGCCGCGGCGATCCGCGCGCGACGATCCGTGGCGGAGCCGAACCGGCCGGGATTTCGGACCTGGACGGCCTCACGGCACGGGCCTTTCGGCACCGGATTCGATTCCGGCCTGTCGGAGGAACTGAACCCGGCCCGCCGCATCCGGGATCAGCTCGGAGAGCAGATCGAGGAGGCTCATCCGGCCGCGCCGCACGATGGTCTCGAGGGCGTAGGAGATCGGCGAGTGCGGCTCGGCCCGGCGGAAATAGGCGGCGATCCGAAGGAGCTCGTCGAAGGCCTCGTCCCGCGTCGCGATCTCGGTCTGGACGCCCTTCGGGGCCGGGCGAGCGGCCGGCCCGTCGGGAGCGGGCGCCGGATCGGGGGCGTCCTGCGGCACCGGCACGGCCACGGTCGCGGCCGGGCCGTACCAGGATTCGCCGAGCATCCTCCGGTAGACGTCGAGGACGTCCTCCAGAACCGTGCGGATGTTGGACAATGGCGGCGCGTCGGCGCCGCAGAAGGCATCGAGGGTCGCGCTCATGCGCTGAAACGCCTCGTAGGCCGCGCGGGCCATGTCGGCATGGGCGCGCAGGGCCTCGGAGCCCGCCGCCGCCCGCGCCTCCAGGAAATCCTGGCCGGACCGGTCGGCCTCCCGCCCCGAGCGCTGCATGTGCCAGAGGGCGTTCGCGCCGTAGGCGTGGTTCGGAAGCAGCGAGATCATCCGGATCGGCTGAATCAGGACCCCGTCGCCGCCCACGCCGTTCAGTCCGGCCAGGGGAGAGAGCCGGCCCTCCGCATCGTCCTCGTCGTTCGAATGCAGGTCGGGCCAGTACCGGTCGATCAGCCCGTCGACCAGGGCGAAGCCCTGCGCCAGGCCGGAGAAGCCGTCCTGCCGGACGAGCGCCTCGGTGAGCCAGGCGGTGACCTCCAGATCCTTGCTGTGGTTCGCCAAAGCCTCGGCGGCAAGCTGACGGACCGTGGTCCAGGCCGCGGGCACCGAGGTCGGCTCACCCGACGCCTCGGCGGTGCGCTCCGCCGCGCGGGCCTGCGACCGCGCATCCTTCAACCGGAGGTACAGCGCGTCCGAACCGAGATTCGCCCTCAGATCCGAGCCGGCGGGCTCGGGTCCACTGAAACGCTCCAACAGGGTGGCGAGATCGATCGGCATCGACGCTCGATAAAGCGCATCTATCTACGATTGTACAGGCCTTGACCGCTCGCGGCAGAGTTATAATAACTGACGCCCGGGGCGTTCGGCGGACCCCGGCTCGGATCCGACTGGCCGGAGCCGCTCTAGCCTGACGACACAAGTAGAATTCGAACTCCACCTTCACGACCAAGGCTGAACCCCAGTCGAAGACAGCGATCGCAGCGGCTTCATGGTCCGGCGCGGCGGAGCAGACGAGATCCCATGCCGACATTCGACCTTCACGTCGTGGTTGCAAGACTGGACCCGCCGCTTCGGCAGGCCCTGGAGAAGGCCGTCGGCCTCGCGGTCGCCCGCGAGCACGGGGCGGTTGAGGTCGAGCACTGGCTGCTGGCCCTCGTCGACGGATGCCGGCCGTTCACCGATCTCTTGAGCGAACTCGACTGCCGGACCGCCTCGGTGTCGAACGAGGTCGCCCATGCACTGGATCGGATGCGCCGCAGCGGCGGCGGCGCCCCCTCCCTGTCGCAGGCGACGATCGGGTGGATCGAGGAGGCTTGGCTGACGGCCTCCCTCCGCTACGGCCGGGATACGGTCACGGCGGCCGACCTCGTCTCGGCGCTGACCACCTCGACCGCGCTCAGGGCCACGGTCCGGGACATCGCCCCGTCCCTTCGGGTCGATCCGGGCCGGATGGCGGACATGGCCGCGGCCGTTCCGGCATCGGTCCGAGAATCGGGTGGCCCCCCGGTCGACGGCCGTTCGCCCGAGGACGCCGAGATCGAGCGCTACACGGTGGACCTCACCGCTGAAGCCCGGGCGGGCCGGATCGATCCCGTGATCGGGCGCGAGCCGGAGCTGCGCCAGGTCATCGACATCCTCCTGCGGCGGCGGCAGAACAATCCGATCCTCACGGGCGAGGCCGGGGTCGGCAAGACCGCCATCGTCGAGGCGCTCGCCCTGCAGATCGCCGCCGGCGCGGTTCCGGCCCCCCTGGCGGACGTGTGCATCCGTGCCCTCGATCTCGGTCTCCTGCAGGCCGGCGCGGGCGTGAAGGGCGAGTTCGAACGCCGGCTCACGGCGGTCATCGCCGCCTGCAAGGCGGCGCCGACACCCGTCATCCTGTTCATCGACGAGGCGCACACGCTGATCGGCGCGGGCAACCAGGCCGGCGGCAGCGATGCGGCGAACCTCCTGAAGCCGGCCCTCGCCCGCGGCGAGGTCCGGTCGATCGCGGCCACCACTTGGTCCGAATACAAGCGCCACATCGAGCGGGACCCGGCCCTGACCCGCCGGTTCCAGGTGGTGAAGGTCGACGAGCCGGGCGAGGAGAACGCCGTGCGGATGCTGCGCGGTCTCGTGCCGGTCCTCGAAGCCCACCACGGGGTGACGATCCGTGACGCCGCCATTGTCGAGGCCGTGCGCCTGTCGGCCCGCTACCTGCCCGCGCGGCAGCTGCCCGACAAAGCCGTGAGCGTGCTCGACACGGCCGCCGCCGCGGTGGCGATCAGCCGTTCCTCCGACCCGGCCGCCCTGCAGGATCTCGTGGCCGAGGCACGATACCTCGAGACGGAGCGGACCTCGCGGGCCCGGGACGGCGACAAGGGGGACGGGGCCAAGGGGGACGGGACTGGCGGGCCGGGATCGCCGGGGGAACTCGACGCCCGCATCCGCGCCGTGGAGGAGCGCCTCGCCGCCGTCCGCGACAGGCTCGGGCGGGAACGGGAACTGATCGCGGCGATCGAGGCCCTGGAGGCCCCCGGGGAGATCGCGCGTCCGGGCGTGTCCGAGCGGCACGCCGCCCTGACGGCCGACCTCGCGGCGCTGCAGGGCGACGCCCCCCTCGTCCACCGGGAGGTCGACCGCGAGGCCGTCGCCGCCGTGATCGCGCGCTGGACCGGGATTCCGGCCGGGCGGCTCCTGCGCGACGCGGCCCTCGCCTCGCAATCCCTGGAAGAGCGCCTCAAACGGCGGGTGACCGGGCAGGACGCCGCGCTCGCGACGATCGCGGCCGCGACGCGGACCGCCACCGCCGGCCTCGCCGATCCGCGCAAGCCGCCGGGCGTGTTCCTCATGGTCGGGACCAGCGGCGTCGGAAAGACCGAGACCGCCCTGGCGCTGGCCGAGGCGCTGCACGGCGGCGAGGCGAGCCTGACCGTCGTGAACATGTCGGAGTTCAAGGAGGAGCATAAGGTCTCCTCCCTGATCGGGGCACCGCCGGGCTACGTCGGCTACGGCGAGGGCGGCGTCCTCACCGAGGCGGTCCGGCGCCGGCCCTACGGCATCCTGCTCCTCGACGAGGTCGAGAAGGCGCACCCGAGCGTTCAGGACGTGTTCTACCAAGTCTTCGACAAGGGCTCCCTGCGCGACGGCGAGGGCCGCGACGTCGATTTCCGCAACACCACCGTGATCCTGACGGCCAATGCCGGGTCCGAGACCCTCGCCGCGCTGGCGGCCGACCCGGAGACGATGCCGGAGGGCGAAGCCCTGGTGGAGGCGATCCGGCCCGAGCTCCTGCGCCATTTCAAGCCGGCGTTCCTCGGGCGCGTGACCATCGTGCCCTACCGACCCCTGACGCCCGAGATCCTGGCGCGGATCGCGCGGCTCCAGCTCGAGCGGGTGCGCGAGCGCGCGGCGGCCTCGCACGGGACCCGGCTGGTCTGGGAGGACGGAGTCGAGGCGCGGATCGTCGCCCGCTGCCTCGCGGCGGATATCGGCGCGCGGGCCATCGAGGGCACCCTGACCCGCGAGATCCTGCCGGCCTTGTCCGACCTGATCCTCGAACACGCCCTCGACGGACGCGTGCCGCGGGAGATCGCCCTCGGCGTGGCGTCCCACGGACAGTTCACCGCCTCGGCCGACGGGGCCCCCGCCGCAACCGCCGGGGCCGCGACGCCCCCGGTCGCACCCTCGCACGGTCCGCCTTCCTAGGGCGCCGGCGAACGTTCCCGGGCGACACCGCCCACACCGCTCCACACGAGACAGAGGGCCCAAACCATGCCGATTTACCTGCAGATCGACGGAATCCAGGGCGACGCCACCCACGAGACGCACAAGCGTTGGATGGACATCGAGTCGCTGCACTGGAACGTGACGCGCAACATGAACACCTTTGCGGGCTCCGCTTCGAACCGCGAAGCCTCCGAGCCGACGGTGAGCGAAGTCACCCTGACCAAGGTCAGCGACAGCTCCACCACCAAGCTGTTCCAAGAGGCCTGCTCGGGCCGCAACGGCAAGACGGCGACGATCCACCTCGTCACCACTGGAAACCCCGGCGACACCTACATCGAGTTCACGCTGCACAACACGCTGATCGCCGGCTACACCGTCGGCACCACGGGCGACCGTCCGGTGGAGACCGTGACGCTGAACTTCACCAAGATGGACGTGAAGTACACGCCGTTCGACGACAAGAACGCGCAGCAATCACCCATGATCGCCTCCTACGACCTCGCCACCGCCCGCTCGTCCTAACGGGCCGCGGCCACACACGCATCGGAACCGGGCCGCGCCGGCGTGCGGCTCGGGTGGATCGAGATCCGGCCTTCGCCCGCCCCGTGGCGCGGCGGCGGACCAACACGGGGAACCCGATGAAGCCTGTCCGCTACGTGCTGAAGGCGGGCGACACGCTCTGGCGTGTCGCCGAAGCGCATTACGGCGATCCCGCCCGCTGGCCCGATCTCTACGCGTTCAACAATCGCCCGGACATCCTGGCGATGACCGAGCGGCCCCTCGTCAACCCGGACCGGCTGGTTCCGGGCCAAGCCATCTTCCTGCCCGCCAGCCGGGAGCGTGCGACGCAGCGGAGGGCGCCCGCCAGCCAGGCGACGCGCTCGCCGGGGGTGCGCGGCGGGGGGAGCGCGGCAGGGCCGATCGCCGACGGCTTGGCCCGGAACGTGGCGGCCGAGACCCTGGTCAACGATTTCGCCCACGGCTTCCACCTCGCGGACGAGCGCCTCGCGGTGCGGGGCGAAGCGTTCGGCGCCACGCTCCGGATCAGCGGCGCCATCGCGCTGCAGCGCAACGGCCCTGTCCCGCTGGTGAACTACAGCCTTCGCAGCGCCGAGACGCAGGCGCGGACCCAGTCGGCGATGCTGCTGGGGCGGCTCCTGGCCGCGCGCGGCACCCGGCTGGGCTGGAACGCCGGCGCCGCCCGGGTGCGCTACCACGCGCCGCTGCTCGATCTGGCGTCCGTCGCAGCCCCCGAGGCCCGGCTGACATCGGGCGTGACCGCCCGCGGCGAGCCGGTGCTGACGGCGGAGATCACCCTGCCGGACTTCGCGGGCCGCATCGCCAACCACACCTTCGTGGGTCAGGGCGTCACCCTCGCGGTGGAGTTGCGGGCGACGCGGAGCGCCACGGCGGGCGCGGCCGCCCCGACGGGCGCGCGCGGCGACGATCCGTCGACCTGGACCTGGGCGAGCGCCGCGCCGAGCGCGGGGGTGATGCTCGTCGGAACCATCCTGTCGGAGGCGTGCGTGACCCCGGGCGGCGGCCTCACCGACATCGTGACCATGCTCGGGTCGTCCGTGGCCGGGCGCAGCCTGCCCGCCGGTCTCGCCGCGGCGGCCCTGCCGCGCACGCCGGTGCGGATCGGCGGCTGATCCGGCCGCGCGGCGGTGCGGGCGAACGACGGCCTCACCCGCCCACGATCTGCCCGGCCCGGTAGGGGGTGAACCAGCCCAGGCCCGCCTCGGTGCCGGCGGCGGGGTTGTACTCGCAGCCGACGAAACCGGCGTAGCCGAGGCGGTCGAGTTCGGCGAATAGGAACGCGTCGTTCATCTCGCCGGTGCCGGGCTCGTTGCGGGCGGGCACGCTCGCGGTCTGGACGTGGCCGACCAGCGGCAGGAGGGCGCGCAGGCGGGTGGTCACGTCGCCGTGCAGGATCTGGCAATGGTAGAGGTCGAACTGGAGCCGGAGGTTCGGCAGGGCGAGGTCGCGGATGAGATCGACCGCCGCCCCGAAATCAGCGAGGAAGTACCCCGGCATGTTGCGGGCGTTGATCGGCTCCAGCACGAGGTCGAGCCCCGCACGGGCGAGCCGTTCGGCGGTCCACGCCACGGCCCGGCGATAGGCGTCCCGCGCCGCCGGGTCGCGCGGGTCGGCGAGGCCCGCCATGAGGTGCAGCCGGGCGACGCCCGTGGCGGCGGCGTAGGGCAAGGCCGTCTCGATGCCGGCCTGGAGCTCAGCGAATCGGTCGGCCAAGGCCGCGAGGCCGCGCTCGCCCGCGTCCCAATCGCCCGGCGGCAGGTTGAACAGGGCCAGGGTCAGGCCGTGCCGGGCGAGGCGGTCGGCGATCGCCTCCGGCGGATGGCCATAGGGGAACAGGCACTCGACCGCCGTGAAGCCGGCCTGCGCCGCCGCGGCGAACCGGTCGAGGAACGGCACCTCGGTGAACATCAGGGTGAGGTTGGCGGCAAAGCGCGGCATGGGTCCTGGCACTCCCGGGCATTCGAAGAGGGCGTTCGCAACCGGCCGGCCGCGTGCCCGCACATTGCCCTTGGCGAGTCGGCAGGTTAGCCCGGCAGCGTACAGATCCGAAACGGTCCGCGCTTCGGGCTCGGGCCGGAGAAGCGGGGTCCGGCGGCATGGCGCAACTCACCGACAGCAGCCTCGTGGGTCGCGGACGATCCCTCGCCCTGTCCCTCGACGAGGCCGTGGCCCGCGTCGCCGCGCTCCCCGTGCGCGCCGGCATCGAGAGCGTGAGCCTCGGCGAGGCCGACGGCCGGGTGGCGGCGCACGCGCTCACCGCCCGCCGCGACGTGCCGCCCTTCGACAATTCCGCCGTCGACGGCTACGCCGTGCGGGCCGTCGACCTCGCCGCCACGGGCGAGACCCGCCTGCCCGTGCGGGGCCGCATCGCCGCCGGGCAGACCGGCATTGCCCTCCCCGGCACCGCCATGCGCATCTTCACCGGCGCGCCGATGCCGGAGGGCACCGACACGGTGTTCATGCAGGAGGATGTCCGCCGCACCGGGGACGAGATCGTGCTGCCGGCCGGTCTGGCACCGGGAGCCAATTGCCGCCAGAAAGGCGAAGATGTCGGCACGGGCCAGCGCATCGTCGCCGCGGGCCACCGCCTGACCCCGGCCGACATCGGCCTCGCGGTCGCCGCCGGCCACGGCCGGCTCGACGTGCGCCGGCGCCTCCTGGTGGGGCTGTTCTCAACGGGCGACGAACTCGCCGAGCCCGGGGCCGCCCTCGAGGCCGGCGCGATCCACGATTCCAACCGGCCGATGCTCGCCGCCCTGCTGCGCCGCCTCGGCGCCGACGTGCGCGATCTCGGTATTCTGCGCGACCGGCCCGAGACCCTCGGCGCGCGCCTCGCGGCGGAAGCCGGCCGGCACGATTGCCTCATCACCACCGGCGGGGTCTCCGTCGGTGAGGAGGATCACGTCCGCCCCGCAATCGAGGCCGTCGGGCGGCTCGATTTCTGGCGCCTCGCCATCAAACCCGGGCGCCCCGTCGCCATGGGGGACATCGCCGGAACGCCGTTCGTCGGCCTGCCGGGCAATCCCGTGGCCGCCTACGTCACCCTCCTCTTCGTGGTGCGCCCCCTCCTCGCCCGGCTCGGCGGCTGGGACTCGCCCCCGCCCCTGGCGGTCGCGGCCCGCGCCGCCTTCGACCACGCCAAGAAGGCCGGCCGGCGCGAAATCCTCCGCGTCGGCCTGCGCCGAACCGACGACGGTACCCTCGAGGCGGTCCGGCCCGCGGGCGCGGCGGCGGGCGGTTTGTTGTCGCTCGCGGCGAGCGACGGCCTCGCCGTCTTGTCCGAGGACCTGACCGCCGTGCGCGTGGGCGACGGGATCGCGGTCTATCCCCATACGAGCCTCGCGTGAGCTTGCCGTCGCGGGCGGCGTTGAGGGGACGACCCGCCTGGCCACGGGATCGGGTGCGGGCGCCCTCCCCCGGGAGGGCACCGGGTTCGGACACGGGCCCGCGGGCGCGCGTCGGAAGCCGCCCTCCGCCAGCGTGAGGCACGAGGGCGCTCCCTCTCTTGTAAGGCGTGGCGGCCCGCGTCATCCGCGCGAGGAACCGAGGCCACAGCCCGTGTGGCGTCAGGCTGACAACCGCGGTGGACGAGGTCCCCGTCGGGCCGAGGCTGGCGAAGCGCCCGGACCGTCGACGCCGTCCCGGACGTTCGACGGGTCTCGGACACGTCAGAAATCCGCTGGGGTGAGGGCTGCGTCGCGCCGAGAAGTGTGAATCCGCGAGCCGCGACGGTAAGGGAGCACTGGCGCGACGGCACGCGAGTAGGCACTTCACATGGGGACGGTACGAGACCGGGCTCATGTCCCCCGTTCGGGCGCACGCCCGGAACGGCATCCGCTTCCGCCAGACGACGCCCCATAAGGTTTCGATGATCACCCTCGACACGCCCTTCCTCGTCTCGGTGCTGCAGATCGTGTGGATCGACCTGCTGCTCTCCGGCGACAACGCCGTGGTCATCGCCCTGGCGTGCCGGGCCCTGCCGCCGCGCCAGCGCCGCATCGGCATGCTGCTCGGTGCCGGAACGGCGGTCGCCCTGCGCATCGTCTTCGCCCTGGCGATCACCTGGCTCCTTGCGGTGCCGCTCCTGCGCGTGGTCGGCGGCGTGCTGCTGGTCTGGATCGCCGTGAAGCTGGCGCTCGGCGAGGACGAGGATGCCCACACGGTGGACGAGAGCACCTCCCTGTGGCGGGCGGTTCGGACCATCGCCATCGCGGATGCGGTGATGAGCCTCGACAACGTCGTCGCCATCGCGGCCGCCGCCAAGGGGCATGTGGAGCTGTTCGTGTTCGGGCTGCTGCTGTCGATTCCCCTCATCGTCATGGGCGCCACCCTCATCAGCCGCCTTCTCCAGAAGTATCCCGCCATCGTCTGGGCCGGCGCGGGCCTGCTCGGCTGGATCGCCGGCGAGATGATCGCCACCGACCCCTTCGTGGTCGAGCGGATCGCCGCGGTGCCGCATGCCGCGACCTGGGCGGCCGCGGCCTGCGCCGCCTTCGTCATCGGCGTCGCCGCCCTCCTCACGCGGCGCCGGACCCAGGCTGCCGACGCGGTGCAGCGTGGCTGAAGACCGCTCTGGCACGCCCCATCGTCCGCGCCTCTCCGCCGCCGCATGGGCGGCGGGCTCCGCTGCCCTCGCCATCCTGCTGCTCGGCAGCTGGCAGCTCGTCCAGCCGGCCGAGATCGAACGGGCGGGGGTCGATGTCGCCGGGGTCGACTTCGCGGTGGCCGGTGGCTTCGTCCCGGCCCTGATCGTCTGCCTGTCGGTGGCGGCCCTCCTCGGCCTCGCCATCGCGGCCGAACGCCGTACCCGGCGGCTCACGGCCGAGGCGGACGCGGCCGAGGCCCGCTTCCTCGACGCCTTCGAGGCGGCGCCGGATCTCCAGCTCCTCGTGTCGGTCGCTGCCGATAGCGAGGCGACCCTCCTTCGGGCGAACGCGGCCGCGCGCCGCCGCCTCGCGCAGCCCGGAGATCAAGCCTCGCCGGCAAGCTTGGCCTCCCCGGCAAGCCTGGCCTCCCCGGCAGGCTTGGCCTCCCCGGCAAGCCTGGCCTACCCGGAAAACCTGCCCTTCACGGATGTGTTCTCACGCGCGGACGCCGAGGCCATGCGGCCGCACCTCGAACGCGCGGTCGCCACCGGCCTGCCGGTGCGGAGCGAGGGTCGGAGCCTGCGCCTCGGTGGCCTCGACAGCACGGACGCCCTCTACGTTCCCCTCCGGGGGGCGAAGGGCGCCGCGCTCGTCTGCATCACCCTGCGCGACACTACGCGGCTGAAGGCCGCCGAGGCGGAGGCGCACGCCGCGACCCACCTTCTCGGCATGGCCGAGGAGGTCGCCCATGTCGGCCACTGGCTCATCGGCCTGCCCGGCTTCGCGCTGACCTGGTCGGAGGAGGTGTTCCGCATCCACGGCGTCGACCCGGCGACCTTCGTGCCGACCCTGGCGGCGGCGATCCAGGCCTACCATCCCGACGACCGGGCGCGCGTGGAGGCCTGCATCGCCGCCGCGATCCGCGACCGGACCGGCTTCGAGATCCGCCTGCGCATCGTCCGGCCGGACGGCGACGTGCGCGAGGTGTTCGCCCGCGGGGTCTATCAGGTGACCAATGCGGGCGGCGCCGAGGCGACCCATGCGCTGTTCGGGGTGTTCGCCGACCTCACCGACCGCAAGCAGGTGGAGCGGGCGCTGGCCGACAAGTCCGAACTCCTCGAGGCGACCCTGGAGGGCATCGATCAGGGCCTGATGGTGATCGCCGCCGACGGCACCGTGCCCATGGCCAACCACCGCGCCCTGGAGATCCTGCGCCTGCCGCCCGAGATGATCGCCAGGCGCCCGGATTACCGGGCCGTGCGCCGGCATTGCCGCGCCACGGGCGCTTGGGGCATCCTGATCCAGGACCCGGCCCACTGGCACCTCGACGGCGAGCGGCGCACCACGGACCTGCGCTCCGAGCGGCGCCGCGTCGACGGCAGCGTCATCGAGATCCGCTCCCTGCCGATCCTCGGCGGCAAGGGCTACGTCCAGACCCTCACGGACGTCACCGAGCGGCGCCTCGCCGAGGACCGCCTGCGCGACAGCGAGGCGCGCTACCGGCTGCTCGCCGACCACGCCTCGGACCTCATCCTCCTCGAAGACCCGAGCGGGCGCCACCTCTACATCTCGCCCGCCGTCACGCCGATGCTCGGCTACACCGTCGACGAGGCCAACGAGGCGGGCCTGCGCACCCTCGTCCACCCGGAGGACATCGCCAACCTGTCGGCGACCCTGCACGCCCTGTCGTCGGCGCGCCCCACGGGCTCGGCGGTCTATCGCCTGCGCCACAAGGACGGGTCGGACATCTGGGTCGAGGCCGCGTTCCGGCGCATCGAGGAGCACGGCGTCCAGATCATCCACGCCATCCGGGACGTGACCGAGCGCCAGCGCCAGGAAGCCGACCTGGAGCGCGCCAAGGTGGCGGCGGAAGCCGGTGCGCGGGTGAAGGCCGAGTTCCTCGCCAACATGAGCCACGAGCTGCGCACGCCGCTCACCGGCATGCTGGGCGTCCACGATCTGCTCATGGGCGAGGCGACCTTGAGCGTCTCGCAGACCCGCCTCCTCGGCCTCGCCCAGGAATCGGGCCGCTCGCTGCTGACCATCGTCAACGACATCCTCGACTTCTCGAAGATCGAGGCCGGGCAGCTCACCGTCGAATCCCTGCCCTTCGGCCTGCGCGCCCTCCTGGAGGCGTGCCGCGAACTTTCCGTCGAGGCGGTGCGGGACCGGTCCGTGGCGATCTCCGTCGAGGTCCCCCCCGGGATGCCCGACTGGTTCATCGGCGACCCGACGCGCCTGCGGCAGGTGGTGCTGAACCTCGCCACCAACGCCATCAAGTTCACCCCGGACGGCAGCGTCACCCTGCGGGCGCGCCACAGCGGTACCGGCGCCGTGCCCCTCGTCACCATCGAGGTGGTCGACACCGGCATCGGCATCGCGGCCGACGCCCTCCCCCACCTGTTCGAGCGCTTCTCGCAGGCCGACGGCTCGATCTCGCGGCAATACGGCGGCACCGGCCTCGGCCTCGCCATCAGCCGCCGCCTCGTGCGCCTCATGCGCGGCGAGATCGGCGCCACCAGCCGGGTGGGCGAGGGCTCGACGTTCTGGTTCACGGTGCCCCTGCCCCTGGCGCAGGCGGCCGATGCCGGAACCGGGCGGACGGCGCTGACGGCCCCGGCGCCCCTGGCGCGGCGGCTGCTGCTGGCGGAAGACAACCCCATCAACCAGGAGATCATCGGCACGGTACTGCGCCAGAAGGGCCACGCCGTGACCGTGGTGGGCGACGGCGAGCGGGCGGTGAGTGCGGTGGCGACGGAGCCGCCCTTCGACCTCGTGCTCATGGATGTGCAGATGCCCGGCCAGGACGGTCTGGCGGCGACGCGGGCGATCCGCCGGGCGGAGGCCGACGAGGGCCGCGCGCGGCTGCCCATCGTGGCGCTCACCGCCAACGCCATGGCGGAGGAGATCGCCCGCTGCCGGGCGGCCGGCATGGATGCCCACGTGGCCAAACCCGTGGACTGGGCCCTGCTGTTCTCCGCCATCGACGGGCTGCTGTCGCAGCGCGCATCCGGGCCGGACGCGCGCCCGTAAAGGGACCTACCCTTCGAGCACGCCCCAGGACGGCTTCCACACGGCGCCGGGATCGATCACCACGATCTCGAGGCTGCCCTCGTTGGCCACGTGCACGGCGATGCCGAAGGCCTCGGCCACGGGGAGCGGCCCGGTGGTGCTGAACAGCCGGCCGTCGGCGAGCTTGACCTCGCCCGTCACGTCGCCGCACTTCTGGTCGAGGCACAGGGTGACGGCGCTCGCCACGGGGGCCTCGACGCGCCGGAAGGGTTTTGCCATCGCGGGCTGCTCCTGCTGAGTGAACGCAAAAAGGGCGGCTGTGACGCCGCCCTCTCCGTAGGATCGATATGGGCCGGTCAGCGCTTCGAGAACTGGAAGCTGCGGCGGGCCTTCTTGCGGCCGTACTTCTTGCGCTCGACCACGCGGCTGTCGCGGGTGAGGAAGCCCTCGCGCTTGAGCGGCGAGCGCAGCTCGGGCTCGTAGTAGGTCAGGGCCTTGGACAGGCCGTGGCGCACGGCGCCGGCCTGACCCGAGAGACCGCCGCCATGCACCGTCACGGTGATGTCGTACTGGTCGACGCGGTTGGCGATGGTGAGGGGCTGGCGCAGGATCATGCGCAGCACCGGACGGGCGAAGTACACCTCGACGGCGCGGCCGTTGACCACGACGGTGCCGTTGCCGGGCTTGATCCAGACGCGGGCGACCGCGTCCTTGCGCTTGCCGGTGGCGTAGGCGCGGCCCTGGGCATCGAGCTTCTGCACGTGGACCGGGGCGGCGTCCTCGGGGTTCTCGACGTTGCCGCGGGTGAGGTCGGAGAGGGACTGAAGGGTCGCCATGATCAAGCGCTCACGTTCTTGCGGTTGAGGCTGCCGACGTCGAGCGCCTGCGGCTGCTGGGCGGTGTGGGGATGCTCGGTGCCCTTGTAGACCCGGAGGTTGCCCATGATCTCGCGGAACAGCGGGCCGCGCGGGAGCATGCGCTCCACGGCCTTCTCCACCACGCGCTCGGGGAAACGGCCGTCGAGGATGAACTTCGCCGTCCGCTCCTTGATGCCGCCCGGGTAACCGGTGTGGTGGTAGTACACCTTCTGCTCGCGCTTGCGGCCGGTGAACTTCACCTTCTCGGCGTTGATGACGATGACGTTGTCGCCGCAATCGACGTGGGGCGTGTACGAAGCCTTGTGCTTGCCACGCAGGCGCATCGCTATGATGGAGGCGAGCCGGCCGACGACCAGGCCCTCCGCATCGACGATGATCCACTTCTTGTCGACATCGGCGGGCTTCAGCGAAAAGGTCTTTTGCGCGCTGCTCATCCCGTGACGTTCCAGTCTGATCTTGAAAAGGGTGCGCCGCCGCGTTCGGGACGCGACGGCGTTGGTACGGTCTCTAGGGGGTGACGGCGGGCGCGTCAAGCCCGGATGCGGTTTTGGACTGCGAAATGGCGAAAACCACAATGTTCTGAGCAGGTTCGCGGAAGTGGTATTCTGGTACCGCAACTCTCTCCTGGCCCCTCTCGTGGGAGGCGCCGCGGTTCCAGCGGGGAATGCCCGCACCATCGTCCCCTTGGGGGAACGGCTTCGTGCCTCACCGCTCCGGCGGGATCGAGTAGGTGCCGGTGGCGTGGCAGACGAGGTCCTCCGAATCGGGGGCCGTGATCGCCACCTCACCCACCGCCAGCCGGCGCCCGAGCTTGAGCAGGCGCGCCTCGGCCACCAGCCCGTTCGGGCCGGGCTTTCGCAGGAAGTTGAAGTTGAGGCTCGTGGTGACGGCCAGCGCCACGGGGCCGATGTTGGCCAGGATCGCCGCGTAGAGGGCGTAATCGGCGAGCGCCATCATGGACGGACCCGAGACCGTGCCGCCGGGGCGCAGGTGCCGCTCGTGGTGGTCCATCCGCATGGTCGCGCGCAAGGGGCCGACGCCGACGAGGTGATAGGTCCGCCCGCCCGCCGCCATCTGGGGAAACGCCGCGTCGAGGAACGCCACGGTCTCGGGCAGGGACAAAGCAAGATTGGGGGCGTCGGACATGCGGTCGGGTCTCCGTTCCACCTTGCAGCATGCCGGGGCATGCCCGACAAGATGGGGGCATGCCCGATCACGATGCCTACGACCCCGCCCTGATCCGCCGGATCCTCACGGAGACCCGGAGCATCGCCCTCGTCGGCGCCTCGGCCAATCCCGCCCGGCCGAGCCACCACGTCATGGCGTTCCTGCTCGGACGCGGGTTTCACGTCACCCCGATCAATCCCGGGCTCGGCGGCCGGACGCTCCTGGGCCAGCCCGTCCTCGCCCGCCTCGCCGACCTGCCCGCCCCCGTCGACATGGTGGAGATCTTTCGCAGTTCCGACGCGGCCGGCGGCGTGGTGGACGAGGCCCTCGCCCTCCCCTGGCTGCCGCGCTTCATCTGGATGCAGGTCGGCGTGCGGGATGACGCTGCCGCTGCACGGGCGGAGGCGAAAGGGTGTGTGGTGGTGATGGATCGGTGCCCGAAGATTGAGTTATTTCGGTGATACCATTTTTCAGGCGTAATGCTTACAATCAATCATTCTAATAATATAAAGGCCCGTCTCTTTAATCACGCCTCGTCAACAGAAAATTGCATCAATATTAATCAACGGAGCTGCCAGATAATTCATCTCTCGCAGCTGCTCGATTAAAGCGCAACTAGCAAAGCTCTACCGGCGCTCAGTAAACGTGATATCAGGCTCTAATTCTAGAGAAATCCGTCCATGCCGAACGGTGCTTGGCGGCCAATCGACCGACGAAATGAGATTTGGCGCGAATTGGCATAGTTTATCTCGGAATAACTCGATCCATTCCGAAATCTTCTTATCTGGTCGCACAATGCCACACGATCCATTGAGAAGCTGTGCTACCATTTCAGCAGCACCGGCAATTGAGAGCGTAGTTTCAATCCCCTCAACTACCCAGCGTACCGAAACTGAAATTTTGCACAACCGGCCAGCTTCGACCTCAAGATAAATAGCGTCTGCGAGCGCGCACGCAACTTGCGTCCACTCGACCACCAGCGGTTGATCCTGAGCAAGAACTATAGTTGAAAGATTAATCGTTGTGCTCTGAGCTGAAAGGAGCCGAATGTCGGTAGAGGCACACCAACTACGCATCAAATTTTCGATTTGGCCACGCCCTACTTCGGCGAATGAAAAGCAAGCATTTTCGTCATTGAAACTCAAATCTGTCAAAACATGACGTCCTGCGACCGCAGACTCGTCAGTTAAAGCCAGCCCAACATAGCTACTGAGCGCCGGCAGTACGGGAATTTCAGCCGCCTCTTGAGGATCTGATTTTTCCTGGCCCGCTTTTTCCGTTCCGCCCAGATATTCTTCGATTAGATCGTTACCACGGAAAAAATCCGTAAGAACGCTTTTCCAAGTCGAAACTGGTATCGATCCATCTAGCCTAAATAGTTTTGTATAATCAGCATTTTTACCCGATCTATCGATCGATTTTTCGATCCTGACCAGATAGGCATCTGCGTCATAGGCGCGGATTGCTCCATCAAAATGAGAAATTACGGCTTGCTGAAGATCGTATTCGGCATGAGCGTAACGGCACCCGAATGTATTATTCGGAAGGCCAGGCGTTGTATCCTCAACCAACTCCTCTATCTCGAACGTCCTTACCATCCGAGGCGGTAGGTTTTCTGGTTGCCGCTCTTCTGGGTTTTTCCACCAAGCATGGGTCTTACTAACTGCAGAATAGAATCTGCTCTCTTCATTACTAACTTTTTCAGTGACACCAGATTTTATTTTGGAAATATCGTCGTCAAAGTGCGGCCCATGCCAATGCTCGAGCTCAATTACGCTTCGCACACTATCTGGATGTCCCAGCAAATTTGGATCAAGTCTTAAGCGTGGCTTCGCTGCTCCAGCAATCGCGGCACGATGGAAGCTTTGCAACACATACTGGTTCAAACTATTTCGGTGCGACAAGCTGCGTCGGAAAAATCTGTGGGCAAAGATTACAAGATTCTGTGTAGTTTCGTGAAAAACGCCTGGCTGTATCTGCTTAGTACGCTGTAGAAGCACATTATAATCAGTCAAGCCATCCTTATCCACAAAACTGCCGCCTATCTCAAACAATTCTGGATACATATCTTTCGCTAGATTTGTACGTCCAATCGCTGCTCCCTCAACAAAGCAATACCCTGATTCAGCAGTTAAATGATTTTCAAGGCGCTTTTCAAGTTCGCTGAGATAGGGCTGAACTCCATAGTAATGGTAAGCCATCCAATATTTTTGGAGTAATTCGCCCATCTGATCCCGCTCTTCCGTTGTCGTCCAGCAATTTATAACTCCGACTTGTCGAGCCAAATCTTTCGCTATATATACACCTGATGGACGAGCCCAGCCGATTGGGCGACATAAATCATGACTAATGTTGCTTGGCATCCCCGCTGGTAAGCCGCGGCTTTGGCACTCCTTTAAATGGCGTTCGAGCGATCCCATCAGCTCAGCCAGTGGAAAAAGCATTCTATGACGGTTGACTCCATCGGTATTAAAAATAGTCAGTATTTTATTCATTCTCTGAATATATCCTACTACATCAACATTAATATTTACACGAAATACGACGTCTTACGATCACCGCTAGGAACCTCACGATATGAGTGTCTGCCGTGTTTCCTCCATCAACCACACAGCCCCAAAGCTAACCCCAGCCGCCACAGCCAAGTAAAGCCCCACCCAACCCACACCGCCCCACTCACTCAACCGCTGCGCCAGATACGGCGCAGCGGACGCCCCCAGAATCCCCGCGAGGTTGTAGGTCACCGACGCCCCGGTGTAGCGCACGCGGGTCGGAAACAGCTCCGGCAGCAGGGCCCCCATGGGGCCGAACAGCCAGCCCATGGCGAATAGGCCGAGGCACAGGAAGCCGAGGACGAGGCCGCCCTGGCCGCTGCCGAGCATCGGGCCCATGAGCAGGCCGAGGCTGGCCGTGAAGGCGAGGCCCGAGAGGAGGACGGGGCGGCGGCCGTAAGCATCGGCGGCCCAGCCCGAGAGCGGGATGCCGATCCCCATGAACAGCACGGCCACGCACTCGAACAACAAAAAGGTCGGCCGGGTGAAGCCCAGGGTCGAGACCCCGTAGCTGAGGGCGAACACCGTCGAGAGGTAGAACACCGCGTAGCAGGCCACCATGGCGAAGGTGCCGAGCAAGGTCGCGCGGAGGTATTTGGTGAAGATCACCGCCAGCGGCACGCGCTCGGGCGCGGCCTTCTCCAGGGCGGCCTTGAAGATCGGGGTCTCGGTGAGCTTCAACCGGACATAGAGTCCGACGCCCACGAGCGCGGCGCTCGCCAGGAACGGGATGCGCCAGCCCCAGGCCTGGAAGTCTTCGGGGCTGAGCGCCAGGGCGAGCCCCAAAAACCCGAGATTGGCGGTGATGAAGCCCACCGGCGCGCCGAGTTGTGGAAAAATGCCGTAGAGGGCGCGGCGGCCCGGCGGGGCGTTCTCGACGGCGAGCAGCGCCGCCCCGCCCCACTCGCCGCCGAACCCGAGCCCCTGGCCGAAGCGCAGGACGCAAAGGGCGAACGGCGCCCACCACCCGGCGGTGGCATAGGTCGGCAGGCAGCCGATGAGCACCGTCGACAGGCCCATGATCATCAGGGAGGCGACGAGGGTCGCCTTGCGGCCGACGCGGTCGCCGAAATGCCCGAAGAACGCCGCCCCCAGGGGCCGGGCGATGAACGCGATGGAGAACGTCGCGAACGCCGCCAGCGTCTGCACCGCCGGATCGCCGGGCGGGAAAAAGATCGGCCCGATCACCAGGGCGGCCGCCGTGGCGTAGACGTAGAAATCGTAGAATTCGATCGCCGTGCCGACGAAGCTGGCGATGAGAATCCGCGCGGCGGAAACGGAGGGGCTGACGGTGCGCATGGCGCCGCTTTAGCGAAGCTTTTTGGGGGCGCCTAGCGCGGATTGGACGCGTGCTGCCTTACATCTTGGCGTGAAGCTCGACAGGGCCCCCTCTCCTGGAAGGTGTGGGGACCCGCACCATTCTTGCCAGGGCGGCGGACAAGTTCTCCCCGTCTCCCGATTTCTGCCGACCCTCACGTCTTCAGCGGATCGTGCCCCCAGTTCATCAGCGAGAGGCGCCAGGGCGAATCCTTCACGACGTCCTTGTCGTCGGGGCCGCCCTGCTTGAGGTGGCGGTGGATGTAGCTGACGACCTTGCGCATGTGCGCGTAATCGTCCTCCGTGAGATCCGCTTTTCTGGTGTTCAGCAATTCGACGATGCGGCGGCCGGAGGCGTGGCCGGTGGATTCGTCGCTGCCCTTCGCCTTCTGACCGACGGATTTGCTCTCGTCGGTGTCGAGAAACTTCTCCAGGGCGGAGGCGGTCATGTTGACGGCCTCCTTGAAGTCTTTCCACGTGCTCGCGTCGTCGTGTTCGGCCACCGCGCCATCTCCCGGGTTGGCTTCCATTCCCTCCACCGATCACGCGCATCGGGGCGGTGCGGTTCCCGGCCGTGGCCGCGTGCCCCAGGGCGCCGGCGCTTGACCTGCCGGGATCGTCCGCTACAAAGAACGCATGTTCGTTTAAGCGGAACGGGGCCAGCCCCTTTCGCTGGGGTCGAGGCCGGCGCTAGAACGGTGCCGCTGCGGGCCCGCCGGCCCGAGGAGGATTTCATGACCGACCGCCTGCCCGGCTTCAACACCCTGGCGATCCATGCGGGTGCCGCCCCCGACAAGACCACGGGCGCGCGGGCGACCCCGATCTACCAGACGGCGTCGTTCGTGTTCGACGACGTCGACCACGCCGCCTCGCTGTTCGGGCTCCAGGCCTTCGGCAACATCTACTCGCGCATCACCAACCCGACCAACGCGGTGCTGGAAGAGCGCATCGCGGCGCTGGAAGGCGGCACGGCCGCGGTGGCCGTCGCTTCGGGCCACGCCGCCGAGTTCCTCACCATGAACGCCCTGATGCAGCCGGGCGACGAGTTCATCGCGGCCAACAAGCTCTACGGCGGCTCGATCAACCAGTTCAACCACGCCTACAAGAACTTCGGCTGGAACGTGGTCTGGGCCGACACCGACGACCCGGCCTCGTTCGAGCGCGCCATCACGCCCCGCACCCGCGCGATCTTCTGCGAATCGATCGCCAATCCCGGCGGCGTCGTCACGGACATCGCGGCGCTGTCCGACATCGCCAAGCGGCACAACATTCCGCTGGTCGTCGACAACACCATGGCGACGCCGTACCTCATCCGCCCGTTCGAGCACGGCGCCGACATCGTGGTGCATTCGGCGACGAAGTTCTTGGGCGGCCACGGCAATTCCATCGGCGGCCTCGTGGTCGATGGCGGCACCTTCAACTGGGCCGGCGACGACCGCTATCCGACCCTGTCGAAGCCCCGGCCCGAATACGCCGAGATGGTGCTCGCCGAGAATTTCGGAAACTTCGCCTTCGCCATCGCGATCCGGGTGCTCGGCCTGCGCGACCTCGGGCCGGCGCTGGCGCCGTTCAACGCCTTCCTCATCCTCAACGGCATCGAGACCCTGCCGCTCCGGATGCAGCGCCACTGCGACAACGCCCTGGCGATCGCCAACCACCTCGCGCACCACCCCGCCGTGGCGTGGGTGAGCTATCCGGGCCTGGAGACCGACCGCTACCATGGGCTCGCCCGGCGCTACTCGCCCCTCGGCTCCGGCGCGGTGTTCACCATCGGCCTCAAGGGCGGGTACGAAGCCGGCGTCAAACTCGTCTCGAACCTGCAGCTGTTCTCGCATCTGGCCAATATCGGCGACACCCGGTCCCTGGTGATCCACCCGGCCTCGACCACCCACCGCCAGCTCACCGACCCGCAGAAGATCACGGCCGGCGCCGGGCCGGAGGTGGTGCGCCTGTCCATCGGTCTCGAGGATCCGGCCGACCTCATCGAGGATCTCGATGCCGCGTTGGCCTGAGCCCGGCGCATCGGGCGCGCGCGCCGGCGCGGGCCGGGGCGTGGACCGGGCCGATCCTCGGCGCATCGGCGCCTGCGCCGGCGCACCGCGTCATACCCGCGCCGGTGAAACGATCGTGCGCCGCGCCCCGTTGTTGACGGCATGGATGACGGGGAATAGGCCCCACTCACCCCGTAGCGCGAGATCGTCCGGCTGCCGATGACGCACTCCCCTGACCTCCCTCAAGATTTGCCCGTCGTGCTCCTCGTCGAAGACGACGGCCTGCTCCTGATGGAGGCGGCCGACACGCTGGCGGATGCGGGCTTCACGGTGGTGGAGGCGAGCCACGCCGACAAGGCTTTGACGGTGTTGGAGAATCGCAGCGACGTCGGCGTGCTGATGACCGATGTCGACATGCCGCGCGGCTCCATGGACGGCTTCGCCCTCGCCCGCCTCGTGGCCCATCGCTGGCCCGACATCCCCGTCCTCGTCGTCTCCGGCATGGGCACGCCCGGGCCCCACGACATGCCGGACGGCGCCCGGTTCATCCCGAAGCCCTACGAACCCTCGACCCTCGTCCGCACCCTGCGCGCCTTCGTGCACCGGGCCGCCTAACTTCCTGACAGAATTCGAGAAAAGGCCCCATGGCCAGCGAGACCAGACCCCACCGCTTCGCCACCGCGGCCATCCATGCCGGCGCGGCGCCCGACCCCGCCACGGGCGCCCGGGTGCAGCCGATCTACTTCACCAACGGCTTCGTGTTCGAGTCGACGGAGCAGGCCGCCGACATCTTCGCCATGCGCCGGACCGGGTTCTCGTACTCGCGCGGCTCCAACCCGACGGTGGCCGCCCTCGAGCGCCGCGTCGCCGCCCTGGAGGGTGCCGCCTCCGCCGTGGCGGTCTCGTCCGGGCAGTCGGCCCTCCTGCTCATCCTGATGACGCTGATGCGCAGCGGCGACGCCTACGTCGTCTCCCCGCGCCTGTTCGGCGGCTCCCTCGGCCTCATCACCCGCCTCGACAAGCGCTACGACATGAAGGCGCAATTCGCCCAGGGTCTCACCCCGGCGGATTTCGAAGCGGCGATCACGCCCGAGACGAAGGCCATCGTCTGCGAATCCATCGTGAATCCGTGTGCCACCGTGATGGATCTGGCGGGCATCGCGGAGGTCGCGCGCCGGCATAGGCTGCCGCTCATCGTCGACAACACCCTCGCCTCCCCGGCGCTTATCCGTCCCATCGAGCATGGCGCCGACATCGTCATGCACTCGACGTCGAAGTTCCTCGGCGGTTCCGGTCAGACCATCGGCGGCGTGATCTGCGACGCCGGCACGTTCGACTGGAAGGCGGCGGGCGACCGCTACAACCTCATCGCCGAGCCGTGGGAAGATTACGACGGCCTCGTCATCACGGAGCGCTTTCCCGATTTCAGCTTCGCGGTGGCCTGTCGCCTGTTCGGCCTGCGCGAACTCGGGCCCGGCCTCTCGCCGATGAACGCTTTCCTGACGCTGACGGGCATCGAAACCCTGCCGCTGCGCATGGCGCGCCACTGTGCGAATGCCAAGGCGGTGGCGGGCTTTCTCAGGGATCATCCCGCCGTCGATTGGGTCAGCTACCCGGCCCTGCCCGGTCAAGCCGGCGAAGCGCTGGCGGCGAAGTACGTCCCGGACGGACCGGGCTCGATCTTCACCTTCGCCCTGAAGGGCGGCGAGCCCGCGGCGGTCAAGTTCATCATGGGCCTCCGGCTCATCTCGCACCTCGTCAACATCGGCGAGATCAAGTCCCTGGCCATTCATCCGGCGACGACGACGCACCGCCAGCTGCTGCCGCACGAGAAGGCCGCCGCGCTCGTTGGGCCCGAGACCGTGCGCCTCTCGATCGGCTTGGAGAACGCCGAAGATCTCATCGCCGACATCGATCAGGCACTGGCACAGGTCGGCTGAATTCGTCTCGCGGTCCGCTCCTCATCTGCGCACACCTCGTGCTCCATGGGCGACGAGGATCGCAGCCTTCTTTCCATACTCCCGATGGTGACCGGCACCCGCAAGCGGCGCGTTAGCCTTCCGAAAGGGTGGAAGCCGAGACTGATCGAGCAATAACCAAGCTACGTCCGCCGATCACCCTCGACGATGACGCCCGCCGTTGAGGGCGCGAAGGGCGCCGCGCAAAGTGCGTACGTCCTGCTCCGTCATCGCCATGCGGTGCAGCATGTCCCGCATGTTGCGGGCGATGATCTCGCGCTTCTCCGGCGGATAGAATCCGGCCGTCGCCAAGCTGTCCTCCAGGGTTCCGACGAGGGACGCCATAGCCTCGCGGGTCGCAGGTGGCGACAGCATCTCGCCCGAGAACGGCAGCTTCGCGAGCCCCGCCGCACGGCGCCATTCGTAGCCGACGAGGAGGACCCCCTGGGCGAGGTTGAGAGACGGGAACTCCTCCGTCACCGGGAACGTCACGATGGCGTCGGCGAGGGAGACTTCGTCGTTGCTCAAGCCCGCCCGTTCTCGCCCGAACAGGATCCCGGTCCGCTGGCCGGCGCGGGCAGCGACGTTGCGCATGGCGTCCTCGGGCCCCACGACGCGTTTCATCTGCCCGCGCTCGCGCGCCGTCGTAGCCAGAACATAGTGAAGGTCGGCGATGGCCTCCGCGACGGTGTCGAACACCGCCGCACCATCAAGAATGTGGGTCGCGCCCGAAGCCGCCTCGCGCACACCCTTCTTCGGCCAGCCATTCTTCGGCGCAACAAGCCGGAGTTCGGATAGGCCGAAATTCGCCATGGCACGCGCGACCATGCCGATGTTCTCGGCCAGCTGCGGCTCGACGAGGACGACGACAGGCGCGCTCGGCATCGGACTAGATTTTCCCGTCGAGACCCATCTGATAGTACTTGTGAATGATCTTGTCCTGGTTCTCCAGAAGCCAGTCGATGGACGGCTCGTTGGACATCGCCTTGCGGATAGCCTCCGTCATCCCCTTCCGCTGGATTTCGAACAGGGCCTTGTGATCGACGGTCTCGGCCTCGATCACACCGGGGCTCAGCCAGACCGAGCAGATGATCCCGAGATCGTTGGCTCTGTCTTTGGGAATGTAGCCGAGCCGCACAGCGTCCAGCACCCCATTGGCGATGGCGAACTGCACAGTGCCCATGAGGATTGAGGTGTACTTGCTCTCTGTCACGCTGACCTTGGACACGCACAAGGTCACCGGCCGGACCATGATATCCGTATTCAGCAGCGCAAAAACGCGGCTGTGTCCCACCACCTGATCGCCCGTCAGTGTAGCGAGCGCGGTGCCGACGGGCCCATCGAGTTCCCCGATGATGACTTCCGGCTCGGCGGCGGTGTTGGGCGGGCCACCCGCGACCAGGGCCTCGCCGGCTCGCAGGATGATGCGTTCGCTCATGGGCTTTCCCGTTCCGTCTCGTTGCGTGATGGTAGCCAGATCCCCCCTTGCGCACCGAATGTCCAGCCCCGGCCCCCACCTGACAGATGCCGTCCCCTGTCACGGCGTGATGGGTCCCTGGCGGCTTTCGCCGTCGGAACGCCCGCGCTATGACCCTGCCCGCGGCCGCACGGCATTTGCATGGGGCCCCTCGGGATTTTTGCGGAAGGCCTGACACGCGATGGATAAGATCAAGGTAGCCAAGCCCGTCGTCGAACTCGACGGCGACGAGATGACCCGGATCATCTGGAGCGAGATCAAGACCAAGCTCATCCATCCCTATCTCGACCTCGACCTCGAGTACTACGATCTGGGAGTCGAGCACCGCGACGCCACGGGCGACCGGGTGACCGTCGAGGCGGCCGAGGCGATCAAGCGCCACGGTGTGGGCGTGAAGTGCGCCACCATTACCCCCGACGAGCAGCGGGTAAAGGAATTCAACCTCAAGGAAATGTGGAAGTCGCCCAACGGCACGATCCGCAACATCCTCGGCGGCGTGATTTTCCGCGAGCCGATCATCTGCAAGAATGTGCCCCGCCTCGTGCCGGGCTGGACTCAGCCCATCGTCGTCGGCCGCCACGCCTACGGCGACCAGTACAAGGCGACCGATTTCAAGGTGCCGGGCAAGGGCCGCCTGACCATCAAGTTCGAGGGCGAGGACGGCACGGTCATCGAGCGGGAGGTGTTCAACTTCCCCTCCCCTGGCGTCGCCCAGGCGATGTACAACCTCGACGATTCGATCCGCGATTTCGCCCGCGCCTCAATGAACTACGGCCTCAACCGCAAGTACCCGGTCTACCTCTCGACCAAGAACACGATTCTCAAGGCCTATGACGGCCGCTTCAAGGACCTGTTCGAGGAGGTGTTCCAGAACGAGTTCAAGGCCAAGTTCGATGCCGCCGGCATCACCTACGAGCACCGCCTCATCGACGATATGGTAGCCTCGGCCCTCAAGTGGTCGGGCGGCTACGTCTGGGCCTGCAAGAACTACGACGGCGACGTGCAGTCCGACACCGTGGCGCAGGGGTTCGGCTCGCTCGGCCTGATGACCTCCGTGCTCCTCACCCCGGACGGCCAGACCGTCGAAGCCGAGGCGGCTCACGGTACGGTGACGCGGCACTACCGAGAACACCAGAAGGGCAAGGAGACATCGACCAACTCCATCGCGTCGATCTTCGCATGGTCGCGGGGCCTCGCGCACCGGGCCAAGCTCGACGGCAACGCGGATCTGGCCAAGTTTGCCACGACCCTGGAGACCGTCTGCGTCGATACCGTCGAGGCCGGGTTCATGACCAAGGACCTCGCCCTTCTCGTCGGCCCTGATCAGAAATGGCTCTCGACCACAGGCTTCCTCGACAAGGTCGATCAGCACCTCAAAGCCGCGATGGCCTGATCCGAAGCCGAGCGCGGCCCTGCATCGGGCAGGGCTGCGTTTCAGGCGTTGGCGGCATTCCGCTTGCGCGTCTCGGCACCTTTTTTCGCCGAGGCCGAGCGCTGTTCCGCCGTACGCGCTGCAGACGTCTTGCCGCCAATTTCGCCGCCTTTCCTGGCAGCCGGATGATCAGTCGAGCGGCCGCGGCCGGCTCCGCCAGGCTTTTTTCCACCACCGTCGTCCTTGTTCACGGTGGCCCAGGCACGAGCCTTGGCTTCATCCTCCGGAACACCGCGGGCCTCATACGACTCCGCGATGTGGTCGGCTTTACGAACTTGCTTATCGGTGTAGCGCGACTTGTCTCCCTGCGGCACCGCGTTGTCTCCTTCCGTCGCTCCCCGCCCCAACGACGCTCCCTGATCCACAGAGCGAACATGACGCAACAATCGGGGTTTCGAGGATGCCTGACCTTCACGAGCTCAACTCGCCTATCGCACCTTCGGTTCGCTGCAGGGCTATGTCCGTTAGCACGCGTGCGTAGACGACAAGCGGGACGATGCGAACGAAGCACCGTCCCGGACCCACATCAATCCTTGCGCGCGCCGAAGCGGACGCTGTCGATGTTGGCGCGCTCGAACGCCTGCATCACATGCTGGTATGAACGCTCCATCTCGGTCACCTCGGCGTCCTCGACCTCCTCGGGCTTGAGCACAAACATAAGCATCGAGCGACCCGTGACATCGTAGCGTTCGCCGATCGGTACGCTGACCACTTCCTGACTGTCAGGCAGATTGGTGTCGAGGAGGCGCGTCCACGCGGAAGCGCCTATGGTTGCCGGCAAAGTGAACGACACGAGATCGTGGTAGGCATTGTAGAGCAGCAGCAACGTGGCGTCGCCGCCCCGGCGCTGGATACCCGAGACCTGCGCCCGGCCGTCGAGAACGACCGCCAGTGACCGAGCATCACCCTGCGACCAGTTCTCCGGCGTCATCTCAGTGCCGGCCGGGGTTAGCCACGTCACGTCGCGTACACCGAGTTCCTCGTCGAACTCACCGGTGAGGAACCGCCCACGGGTGAGAATCGGCAACGATTCACGAAGAATCATCAGCCGCTGCGTGAACTCGGTGAGGTCGCGCTCCTCTGGGCCGATGGCGCCCCAATCGAGCCAAGAGATCTCGTTGTCCTGACAATAGGCATTGTTGTTGCCGTTCTGGGTCCGGGCGAACTCGTCACCAGCGAGCAGCATCGGCGTGCCTCGAGACAGAAACAGCGTCGCCATCATGTTGCGCATCTGGCGCAGGCGCACGGCCCGGATTTCTGGATCCTCCGTCGGCCCTTCCACGCCGTAATTGTTGGAGAGGTTGTGGGAGTGCCCGTCTCGGTTGTTCTCCCCATTCGCCATGTTGTGCTTGTCGTTGTACGAAACCGTATCGTTCAGCGTAAAACCATCATGGGCGGTTAGGAAGTTCACCGATGCCCAGGGCTTGCGCCCGCGCTTGTTGAATTTGTCCGCTGAGCCAGTGATTCGGGACGCAAGCGACGGAAGCAAGCCGAGATCCCCCCGCCAGAAGCCGCGAACGTCGTCACGGTACCGGTCATTCCACTCGGCCCAGCCGGGTGGAAAACCACCGACCTGGTAGCCGCCGGGGCCGCAATCCCAGGGCTCGGCGATCAGTTTGACGGAATTGAGCACGGGATCCTGGCGACAGGTATCGAGGAAGCCGCCCCCTTCGTCGAACCCATGGGGCTCGCGGCCGAGGATCGTCGCAAGATCGAACCGGAATCCGTCGACGCGCATCTCGGTCGCCCAGTAGCGTAGCGAGTCGGTAACGAGTTGCAGAACCCGCGGGTGGGAAAGATTGAAGGTATTCCCGGTGCCGGTGTCGTTGATGTAGTAACGCGGCTCCTTGGGCATCAAGCGATAATACGAAGCGTTATCGACACCTTTGTAGGATAGCGTCGGCCCCTTCTCGTTGCCCTCCGCCGTATGATTGTAGACGACATCCAAGATTACTTCGAGACCGGCGCCATGCATGCGCGCGACCATCTCCTTGAATTCGGAGAAGGCAAAATCAGGCACTGCCGAATAACGCCGGGCTGGGGTGAAGAACGAGATCGTGTTGTAACCCCAGTAGTTCACCAGGTCTTTTTCCTGGAGATAGTCGTCCTGCACGAAGGCGTGGACCGGCAGCAACTCGACGGACGTGACGCCAAGGCTCTTGATGTAATCGAGCACCGCCGGTGTCCCAAGACCTGCATACGTGCCGCGCAGCTTCTCCGGAACGGCCGGATGAAGCTTGGTGAAGCCTTTTACGTGCGTCTCGTAGAAGATCGTCTTCTCCCACGGCACATGCGGCTTGCGGTCCCGCCCCCAGGTGAAGGCCGGATCGATCACCCGGCTACGGCGGGTGAACGGCGCGGAATCGCGCTCGTCGTAGGTCAGGTCGTCGCCTGTCTCCATCTGGTACCCGAACAGGGCCGGGTTCCAGGTGATGGAGCCAACGAGACCTTTGGCATATGGATCGATGAGCAGCTTGTTGGGATTGAAGCGGTGACCGGCTTTCGGATCGTATGGACCGTGTACGCGGTAGCCATAAATGGTACCTGGCCTCGCATCGGGTAGATACCCGTGCCAGATCTCATCCGTGTACTCCGGCAGTTCGATGCGCTCGAGTTCCTGTTCGCCCGCATCGTCGAACAAGCAGAGCTCGACCTTCGTGGCATGGGCCGAGAACAGGGCGAAATTTACCCCAAGCCCATCCCAATTTGCCCCCAGCGGATAGGGTGAGCCTTCCTTGATACGCGAGCGGGTGGCGGACGCCTTGCCCGTCTGAGAAAAATCGTCGGCCATAACTGCTCCAGGGACGGCGCCCTGCCCGATGCGGCGCTCTCATCGGGCACGTCGGCACGCCAAAACCGAAACGGGAACGCTCACGCTTCCCTCGAAGGTCCGCGCCCGAGAAAACTTTTTGCGTTGCGAAGCCTGGCGCGGGGCACCATTCTGGGGTCGAGGGTGCATCACGGAGTCCGGCGGGATCGATCGCTTCCCGATGCATCGCCTCACCCTCCCATTGGGTACTCAACGATGACCGACCAACCGAACGGCCTGCAAACCATCGCCGACCGGTACGGAGTAAGCCTCGACGCCATCCGCCATCTCGTCGATGCCTTACAGGCCGGAAACGGCACCATGGCACAGTTCAACCACCGCGAACTCGGCGGCTTCGGTCAGTGGTCCTCGGGTGGCATGACGATGATCGGCAACATGTTCGACGCGGAGCTCAAAGCCCGCGTCGGTGCATTGTGCAGCACTCTGGCCGAAGCCCTGCCGGCAGTCGGCTTTCCAATCACCAGCGTCACGTCGGATGCCTGGTGGCCGCAGCACCTCGGACGGCCCGCGACTTCGGGCTCCCAAAACGGTCTGCGCTATGCTTATTTTCCGCATGCCCAACGCCTCGCCATCGCGATGGATGGGAATGTCATTCTCTATGGAACGGCAGGGCAGCACATCACCGGGGTTTCGCAGCAGCAGGGTGGCACTGGCGGCCTACGGTTCTCCGGTCCTGACGGGGCCATTCCTCTCGAATCCCTGCGTCGGATCGACGACGATCGTGGCGAATCGTTTGTTTCCTCATCGACCTCCACCGAACCCGACACGCTCGTCCAGCGAGATACCACCCTTCAGCCCAAGCCGTTCACGCCTGAACCCATTCATCGGGTGGAAGCGGGCCCGGCGCGCGCGCAATCCCCGGCCGACGAGGTTCTGACGACCCTGGAACGACTGGCCGAACTCCAACGCAAGGGAGTGCTGACGGAAGCGGAATTCTCGTCCAAGAAAGCAGAGCTGCTGGCGCGCCTCTGATGGGTGTCGATGTCCTGCGCCGACGTGTCCACAGCCAGCAGGTTGCATGCGGGTCGCCACCGGCTCGCCGAGTCCCATTTCTCCTCGATGGGACTCTCGCGCGACTTCATCGATGTTCGGACGATCTATCACGAGGCGGCAGTCACGACGTTTCCGCGCGGCCGTGAGATCTTGGATCGCTTCCCCGACGCACAGCGCATCCAGGTACCGTCACATTGGAACATCCCGGACCTCCACGGCAACGCCGGCTCGGTTGACGATTGGGTGCGGATCAAGCGCTCGACGCTTGTCCTGGGGGTGAAGAAGGGGCTGGCCATGCGTCCGAATGGGCGCAGTGCTCACTTCATTGCCCCTTCGACGTCGAACGGCTGCGCTATGGCGTGCGCCTATTGTTATGTGCCGCGCCGTAAGGGATTCGCCAATCCGATCTCACTGTTCGTCAACGTCGAGGCGGTTTGTGCCGCGATCCGTCGGCATGCCGAGCGTCAGGGGCCCTTGTCCGCGCCGGACAGCGTCGACGCCGCCCTCTGGGTCTACGATCTCGGCGAGAACGGCGATCTTTCGGTCGATGCCGCGATCAGCGACACCGTGCGCGACCTCATCGGCCTGTTCCGCGCATTGCCCAACGCAAAGGCGTCCTTCGCAACCAAGGCGGTAAACCGCGACCTTCTCGCCTACGATCCGCAGGGAAAGACCCGCATTCGGTTCTCGCTGATGCCCGAGCGCATCGCCCGTGTCGTCGACGTCCGCACGAGCCCGATTCAAGAGCGGATCGCCGCCATCGACGACTTCGTGGCCGCCGGTTACGAAGTCCATTTGAATTTCTCGCCGGTCATCCTTTACGAAGGCTGGGAAGCGGACTGGGCTGAGCTCTTCACAGCGATCGATGATGGGATCGGGCGCGCAGCGCGGGCGCAGGTGAAAGCCGAGATCATCATGCTGACCCACAATGCCGATCTGCATGCGGTCAATCTGGGTTGGCATCCCAAGGCCGAGGATCTCCTCTGGCGCCCCGACATTCAGGAAGCCAAGATCTCCCAAGGTGGGGGTACCAATCTGCGCTACCGCACAGGCTGGAAAGGCCGGTGGCTCGCCCGTTTCACCGCACTCCTCAGCGAACGGATGCCCTACTGCACCGTCCGCTACGCATTCTGACCATCCGTTTTGAAGCCCGGCCCTGGAGAGCCTTCAGCCATGACCCATGAAGCCCATCTTCTCGACGCCGTCACGCTGGCCCACAGCAATGTGCTCGCCGAAGGCCGTCCGTATGGGGCCGTGATCGTGCGGGACGGGGCTGTCCTCGTACGTGCCGTCAATCGCACGGCCGAGACGCGGGATCCGACTGATCATGCCGAGATGGTTGCGATCCGGGAGGCGAGCCGCATTCTGGGATCGGCAAAGCTCGACGATTGTGTCGTCTATGCCAGCGGACGTCCCTGTCCGATGTGCCATGCCGCCATGCGACTCGCAGGCATCCGCGAAGCCTACTTCGCCTATACAGCGGAGGAGGCCGAAACCTACGGCCTCATCAGTGCGGGCATCTACGCCGAACTCTGTCGCCCCTTGGCTGACCAACCGATGCAGGTGACGCATCACCCGGTACCCGCCGAAGATCATCCGTACGCGGCATGGCGTGAACGCCAAAAGACCAAAGATTAAGTCATTGGCTTTGTAAGTTGCCGGCGCTAGCCTGGGGCCATGACAGAGAACGATCTTCGCGAATCGCGCGCTGCGCTGATCCTGTTGGCTGTGACGGTTACCGCAGTGCTGATCTTCGGTGCAGTGACGATACTGATGCAGCTCTGACCGGAATAGACTCGGCTGCGCTCAATGCGTCCAAGGCGCCGTACGATTGAACTTGAAGTTATCGGAGTAGGACAGCCCCTTCCGAGCGATCGGTTTTTGAGGCTCCTCGACCCGGTAGGATAAGCCGGTACGCGCGGCATAGGCGATGGCCTCGTCGCGCGTCTCGAACTCCAGGCGGACCTGCTGGAGCATATCCGAGGAGCTCGTCCATCCCATCAGCGGGTCGGTCTCACGCGGTGCGCTTTGGTCGAATTCGAGGACCCAAACCTTCGTGCGGGCGAGTCCTGACTGCGACGCGTCCTTCGCAGGTTGATAGATCCGGGCGCTCGACATCGGACGATTCCCAACGGTCTCGGGTTACCAGTCGAAAAATGGTCGGGGCGATAGGATTCGAACCTACGACCCTCTGGTCCCAAACCAGATGCGCTACCAGACTGCGCTACACCCCGACGCGTTCTCGACGCCCTTGGCTCTTAGGAGCTTTGCGTGTTCCCGGCAAGGATGGAAGCGGTCAGGCGAGAATATCGAGGACACGCTTCTCCATATCGAGCGAGGAGCGGAGCATCACGGTGTTCAGGGAAACGTCCGTCTTGGCCGCGAGAAGCTGCATCGCCGTGGTCGATAGATCGACCTGTGCCGCCGCAGGCAGGCTCGTGCCGATCGTGGCGATCCCCTCCGCGGCTTGGGCGAACCGTTGGGTGGCCGCCGCTATGCCGCCGCGGCTGATCGACACCGCACTGATCATGTGCCGCTCCTCGCTTTTCCTGGACGCCCCCCATCAGGCTGCGGCCTCTGGCCAACAACCTGCGGCGGTTGGAGAACTCATTCGTCTCGGACAGAAAGGTGCACGGACCTCGTTAAGCGAAGCGATCCGGGACGCATCGGATTCTAATGATTCGGTGGAAAAAAACGTCTCACATCGACTGGGCAGCGGGTTAGATGATCGACCAGCAAGTCCGGTCCTTCGAGCCGCATAGGGAAAGTTGGACCATTCCGAAATCGAACTCCGGAGCAAAGCCGGACGTCACAGGCACGATCTATGCCCCTTTCGATGGTGACGACGATACTGATCGATTCACGATCGAAACGGACGGTTCTTCCCGTTGACTGTCGTGTTGACTGAATGTCCAACGGTCCCGAGTGCGTACGCAACGGGAGCGCGCACCGGCCGCAACGATACGGCGGCGCGAGCCCCATTGCGGACCGCGTCAGGCAGCGTCGGCCCGGCGCGGCAGCGTCCAGTTCGGCCGTATGAAGTGACAGGTGTAGCCGTTCGGAATGCGCTCCAGGTAGTCCTGGTGCTCTGGTTCGGCCTCCCAGAATGGCCCGACGGGCGAGACTTCAGTCACCACCTTGCCGGGCCATAGCCCGGATGCATTGACATCGGCGATGGTGTCTTCGGCCACTGCCTTTTGCGCCTCGCTCTCGTAGAAGATCGCCGATCGGTAACCCGGTCCCCGATCGTTTCCCTGCCGATCGACGGTGGTCGGATCATGAATCTGGAAGAAAAACTCCAGAAGCTTGCGATAGCCGATCACCTCAGGGTCGAACAGGATCTCGATCGCTTCGGCATGACGGCCGTGATTGCGATAGGTTGCGTTCGGCACCTCACCGCCGGAATAACCGACTCGCGTCGCGATGACGCCCGACTGTTTACGGATGAGGTCCTGCATCCCCCAGAAACAACCTCCTGCCAGCACAGCGCGCTCGGTGGTCATGCATGGGTTCCTTCCATCTGGGCGGCAGGCTGCCGCCGCTACTCAGATGGTGAATCGCGTGGTCGTTTCCAGCACCCTAGGCACCGACCGTGGCATCGCGGCAAGAACGGAGGCGCTCTGAACCGCTCAGGCGGCGCGGACCCTGGCGAGGAACCGCTCGACCTCGGCACTGAGATGGCCGGACTGACGCGACAGGTCGGAGGCCGACGCAAGAACCCGAGTGGCGGCCGTACCGGTCTCCTCGGCGGCCGACGCGACGGCGGCGATGTTCACCGTCACCTCGCCCGTACCCGCAGCCGCCTGGGAGACGTTTCGGACGATCTCCTGGGTTGCTTCACCCTGTTGTCCCACGGCCGCCGCAAGTGAGATCGCGACGGTGCTGATCTCGCCGATTCGACCGCGGATCCCGGCGATGGCGGTCACGCTGTCTCCCGTCGCCCCCTGGATGCGGGCGATCTGGCTGCCGATCTCCTCGGTTGCGCGTGCGGTTTGACTCGCGAGCTCCTTGACCTCCGCCGCGACCACCGCGAATCCGCGTCCGGCCTCGCCAGCTCGCGCCGCCTCGATGGTTGCGTTCAGGGCAAGAAGGTTGGTCTGCGACGCGATATCGGCGATGAGTTTGACCACGTCGCCGATCCGGGCGGTGGCGCCACTGAGATCTTGCACCAGGGCGGCGGTTGCACCAGCCTCGCGCACGGCGACCTCCGCCAGGTGGGCCGAGCCCTGGACCTGCCGTCCGATCTCTTGGACCGTCGAACCGAGTTCTTCCGCCGCGGCCGCCACGGTCTGAACGTTGATGGCAGCCTCTTCGGCCGCCGCTGCGACGGAGACGGACCGAGTGCCCGCCTGAGTCGCCGTCGCGGTCATTGTCTGAGCCGTCGCCTGGAGCTCGGCTGCAGCGCTTCCCACCGAACCGACGATTCCACCGACCGCCCGTTCGAACGAATCGGCCATGTCACGCATGCCTTGCCGGCGCTGGGCCTCGGCTCCGGCACGCGCCAAAGTGGTCTCCTCCTCCAGATGCTTCATGCGGATGAGACCGTCCTTGAAGACCTGAACGGCGTCGGCGATGCGGCCGATCTCGGTGCCATTGCCCTGGTTCGGGATCACGGCGGTGAGATCGCCTTCCGCGAGCGCGGTCATCGGCCGGACGACGGCACCGATCCCGCCGGAAATGCCTCGAATGATGAAAACTGCGAGCAAGATCGACAGGACGAGCCCGCCTCCGACCACGGTCAGCACGATGGTTTCAGTTCGCTCGAACGCCTGCTCGCTCGCGAGGCGTGATTGTGCGGCGAGGCTGCTGTTCAAAGCGGCCAACTCGTTGGATGTGTCGATCGACGAGCGTTGGAGTTCGGAGGCTTTGCCCTGGAGACGCTCGAAAGCATCCTCGTTCAAGCCTCTGCGTGACAGCGCCAGGATCTCCGTGACCTCAACCTGATAGGCAGCCCAATTGGCTTTGATCCGGTCGTACAAGGCTCGCTCTTCGGGCGAACTGATGAGAGCCGCGTACTCTCCGACCACCTTCGCCACATGAGCCCCACGCTCATCAAGCTCGGTGTCGGCCCGCTTCTTGGAATCCGGGTCGAGGAGCGCGCTGTGGCGATAGACACTGATAGCGTAACGCGCCATCCAGGATGTAATTTCGCCAGCCTTCGCCACGCTCGGCAAAGAATCCGACTGAACCTGCACGAGATAATCATTGATGGTACGCGTGGCCTGCAGCGCCACCACCCCGATACCGGTCATGAGAACGATTACGATCGCGAAAGCACCGATCAGACGAGTCCGGATCGACAATCTGAATTGTGTCATCGATATTACCCGATCGAGTTCGGAAAGAGCATCGATCTGGTATAACCATGAGAAATGAAGATTTTCTGAAATCGATCGCGACTTTGACTGCCATTAAATCGCAGGCCGCATCTTTAATTTGAATAAACCCAGCATTTGAATGCAAGATACTTCCAGGCTGGCTAGGCAAGCCGCGTGCTTTGTGCGTCGCGCACTCGGCCTCGCTCGGATATCCGTGCAATGTGTCGGGTCGGCGGACCTTTCGGATCAGCCGAGGAACAACCCGGCCGGAGCCGAGAGTTCTCAGGCTTCTTCCGCGTCGTCCGATCGCCGCCCACCACGATAGCCCGAGGCGAGAACGTAGAGTTCGCTCGAATCGGCACGGCTGGCATTCGGCTTGACATGCCGCACACTGGCGAAATCGCGCTTCAGATCAGCGAGAAGGCTGCCTTCGGTACCGCCTTGGAAAACCTTCGCAAGGTAAGACCCACCGGGGGCGAGAATCTCACGGGCGAACTCGGCGGCCGTCTCGGCCAGACCGATGATGCGCAGGTGGTCGGTCTGCTTGTGACCGGTGGTATTGGCAGCCATGTCAGACAGGATCAGGTCTGCCGGCCCGCCAAGCAGGCCGGTGAGCAGTTGTGGTGCCGCAGGGTCGAGAAAGTCGAGGGTGATGAACTCGACACCGGCCATGGGCTCGATTTCGAGGAGATCGATCCCGACGATGCGACCGGTGTCGCCGACGATCTTAGCCGCCACTTGCGACCAGCCGCCGGGGGCGGCGCCCAGATCGACGATACGCTGGCCGGGCTTCAGGAGTTTGAAGCGCTCGTCGATCTCGATGAGCTTGAAGGCGGCCCGCGAGCGATAGCCCTCGCGTTTCGCACGGGCGACATAGGGATCGTTCAGCTGGCGCTCCAGCCAACGTTTCTGCGAAGCCGTACGACCGCGCCCGGTCTTCACCCGTTGCTTGAGTTCGCCGCGCAACCCTGCACCGGCACCACGCCTGTCACTCACCGGTAACCCCCACGGCGCCACACGCCGTCCTCACGCATCATGTTCATCAGGAGCCCCTCGCGAAGGCCGCGATCGGCGATCCGCAGGCGATCGGATGGGAACGCCCGCCGGATTGCTTCCAAGATCGCACACCCCGCCAGCACCAAGTCGGCCCGGTCACGCCCGATGCAAGGATTGTCCGCCCGCTGGTCGAGACGCGTGTCGAGGAGGTCGTCGATGGCGCCCCCGACCTCGCCGTCGCTCATCCACAGGCCATCGACGCGGCGACGCTCGTAACGGGCGAGGCGCAGATGCATGGCCGCGAGCGTCGTCACCGTTCCCGACGTGCCGAGCAGGTGGAAGTGCCGGGCATTGGCGGCGGGCGCCGCACGGATCGCGAAGCGGGCGAGCATGTCGGCCACTTCTTCCACCATGCCTTCGAAGGTCAGGCGCGTCACGTCGGCGCCGCCGTGACGCTCCGCGAGAGTGACCACGCCCACCGGCAGGGAGTCCCAGGCGCGGATGCGCAGGGTCGGGTCGGTGGACGGGTTCGTGGCCGCGCCGTCGAGCCATGCGATCTCCGTGGAGCCGCCGCCGATATCGAAGATCACCACCGATTCGGCATAGGGGTCGGCCAAAGCCGCGCAGCCCGTGACCGCGAGGTAAGCCTCTGTCTGACGATCGACGATCTCGAGATCGAGACCGACCTCGTCGCGTACACGCTCGACGAAAGCCGCGCCGTTCACTGCGAGCCGGCAGGCTTCCGTGGCGATGATCTTGGCGCGTACGACACCGCGCGCCTGCATCTTCGCACGGCAAACACGAAGGGCATCAATGGTACGCTCGATGGCGGGCTCACTCAGGCGGTCGGCATTTCCGAGGCCTTCGCCGAGGCGTACGATGCGCGAGAACGCATCGATGACTCGAAACCCGTGGGATGCGGGCTCGGCGATAAGGAGACGGCAATTGTTGGTGCCGAGATCGAGGGCGGCGTAAGCGTTCCGCCGCGGCGGCCGGTGGGCGGTGGCCTGCGTTCCGGATCGTTGCATTTCCCCCGGCGCGACCGTGGGGGTGATCGGGCCGGCCATGGAGCGGGCCGGGATGGTCGCGGCACTCTCTTCCCGCATCGGCTGTGCCGAAGTCCTTCCGCGTGATCCCAGGCGGAGAGCCGGATCATCATTCAAGATCCACGCTACAGGTGTCGCGGGCAAACTGCAAAGCCCTGGATTCGTTGCGCGGATCGCCCTTGGCGCGGCGCTTCTGCGTCGGTCAGGCTACGCCTTGCCGGCGGCGGCGAGCCGCGGCACTGGCCGCAGCAGGCTCTTGACCTGGGAGAATGGGCGCGGCCGGTGGATCACCTCGTCGAGGCGCGACCAAAGGGTCTTCGGCGAGAAGGGCTTGGCGATGATCTCGTTGACCCCGAGCGAGATCGCACGGTCGACCACGTTGCGGCGCGGCTGAGCGAGCATCAGAATGATCGGGACCGTCGGAGAAGGCGATGTGGTCGGTGTGCGGGCGAGACGAATGAACTCTTCACCCGAGAGAATCGCCAGATCCCAATCGATGATGGTGATGTCCGGCTTGCTCTCTGCCAGCACCCCGAGCGCCTCGGCCCCGTCGGGAGCCTCGAGGACGCGCTTGATGCCGACGCGCATGAGCATGTCCCGCACAATACGGCGGATGTACAAGCTTTCGTCCACGACCAGGGCGGACAGGTCCGGAAACGTTGGTGTGGCGATCATGCGGCAGCATTCGGCTCCGGTCCGCTCACTCGGATCGGCCTGGCATCACCATTAACCCACGAGCCTTTTCGCTTTCCTAACGTCGGACCCAAATCCGCCCGCGTTCGACGTACAAGGGCGATCGGAACCAAACCTTCCCACAGTCTTCCTGCACCCACCCCGATCCGCTACGCATTTTGCCGCACAAAATTAAGGGAACCGTCGCTCGGGCGCCCAAATGGACCTTGCGAGAGTGGCGCGTTTCAGTCAGGACTAAGGCGTTATTCTTGGTCACCGCTGCCGGGGGTAATGATAGTGCGGAGCGTGGGCTGTCTGGGATGGCGCGCACGCGGTATTCACAAATGATGGTCGGCGGACGGTTTTTGCGAGCTTTCTATGGGACGTGGTCGTGATTTCAGGGGGCCGCAGAAGCGCGGCTTCGATGAGGGTGGAGCCGAGCCGCGTTGGCCCGATCAGGCTCCGCCGAGCGGCGGTGGCTACGGTGGCGGCTTCGGCGGTGGCGGCGGCTTCGACCGCGCCCCGTCGCGCGCGGCGGCAGCCCCCTCGGGACCGGAGCGCGATGCGACGGTCAAGTGGTTCAACAAGGAGAAGGGCTTTGGTTTCGTCGAGCTGGCTGACGGCTCGGGCGATGCCTTCCTCCATATCCGCGCCGTCGAAGCCGCAGGCCATGCCGACCTTCTGCCCGGCACGCGCCTGACGGTCCATACGGCCCAGGGCCAGAAGGGTCCGCAGGTGACCGACGTCACCAGCGTCGACACCTCCACGGCCGAGGCGGCCCCCATGCGCGATGCGCGTCCGCCCCGTACCGGCGGCTTCGGCGGCGGCGACCGCTTCGGCGGCGACCGTGGTGGTTATGGCGCCCCCGCCGGTGGCGGCGATCGCTACGGCAGCGCTGGCGGCGGCGACCGTGGCGGCGGACGCTTCGCCAGCGGCCCCTCCACGGAGATGAGCGGCACCGTGAAGTGGTACGATCCGGCCAAGGGCTTCGGCTTCGTGTCCGTCAACGATGGCGGCAAGGACGTTTTCGTGCACCGTTCAGCCCTGTCGCGCGCCGGCCTCGAATCACTGGCCGAAGGCCAGCAGGTCGTGCTCGGTGTTGTCGAGGGTCAGAAGGGTCGTGAGGCTCAGAGCATCAACGTCGACGATTGATCCGTGAGCCCGGCCGTCCTTTGGCCATGGTTCCAAGTTCAGTTCGAGCGAGCGGCGGTCCCCCGGGGCCGCCGTTTCGCGTTTCAGCCCCGAAATTCCAGGTGGAGAGACCATGCGAATCGTCCCGCTCAGCCTGATCTGGCTCGCGGCCCTGGCCGTCCCGGCCTGGCCGGAAGACTTTACCGGTGCCTATGCGGGCGTGAACGCAGGTTATGCCTTGTCCGGTCGGGACCGGACCGACGCGGGACCCGGTCTCCTCGCTCCGGATGGCGCCCGCGCCCAGGAGATGCCGCCGAGCGCGCAGCAGGCGTCGGAGGCGTTGCGCGCACGGAACCTGAAGGATCGCCCCTTTCTTCCCCGTTAGACATCGGCCAAGCGTGGACGCCGGGTCTCGGTAAGGGCCGATGCGAAACGGCGCCCACCAAACCCACGCCTCGCGAAGGAACGCCCGACCAACAAAAAGGGCCGCCCCATGGGGCGGCCCTTTTCACATCGGCTGCGATCCGGGCGGATCAGCGCGAATAGAACTCGATCACGAGGTTCGGTTCCATCTGGACGGGGTAGGGCACCTCGCCGAGGTTGGGGATGCGGGTGACGCGGGCGGTCATCTTGGCGTGATCCACCTCGATGTAATCCGGTACGTCACGCTCGGCGAGCTGCGATGCCACGACGACGATTTCGAGCTGCTTCGAGGAATCCTTGACCTCGATCACGTCGCCGGTCTTCACGAGGTAGCTGGCGATATTCACCCGCTGGCCGTTGACCTTGACGTGGCCGTGGTTGACGAACTGGCGCGCGGCGAACGGGGTCGGCACGAACTTGGCGCGATAGACCACGGCGTCGAGGCGACGCTCGAGCAGGCCGATCAGGTTCTCGCCCGAATCGCCCCGGAGACGGATGGCCTCGGCGTAGTAGCGGCGGAACTGCTTCTCGGTGATGTTGGCGTAGTAGCCCTTCAGCTTCTGCTTGGCGCGCAGCTGAGTGCCGAAGTCGGACATCTTGCCCTTGCGGCGCTGGCCGTGCTGGCCTGGGCCGTACTCGCGGCGATTGACGGGGCTCTTCGGGCGGCCCCAGATGTTCTGACCCATGCGGCGATCGAGCTTGTGCTTCGCCTGAATACGTTTTGACATCGCGGTTCCTCTCGCAACGGAGATTTATCGAGGAACGCGCCCTCCTCTTTCCGGACCGGCCCTATGGCCTGACCCGGAACGACAGAGCGGCCGAAGCCGACTCACGGGTGCGCTTGAAAACGTTTCGGGGCCCCTCGTCGGGACCCCGTCACGTGCGTTTCCCTAGAGTAGGGCCGTGCCCCCGTCAATGCCGAGCCGGTTTCGTCGTCGGGAAAGTGCTCTCACTGGAGCCCGAGGGGCATCGCCTCCACGGCGACGGAGGTGACGTCGCGCAGGGCGAGGGAGGCCCGCAGGGGCTCGGTGAGCCCGGCGCCGCCCGTGAAGGCGCCGAGTATGGAGCCAGCGCGGTGGTCCATACCACGCGGCGGCGCGCCGAGGAGCTGCGTCACCCGGCGGGCGATGGCAGGAGCGGGGTCGATCCACAGGACCGGCCACGGCGCCAGGGCCTGGAAACGGGCCAGCAGCAGGGGGTAATGCGTGCAGGCGAGGCACACCACGTCGGTGCGGCGCCCGTCGTCGCTGATACTGAAGCACGGGGCGATCTCTGCGGAGAGCCGCGCATCGTCCACGGGGGTACCGGCAAGCTCCGCCTCGGCGAACCCGGCGAGGTTCGGGGCCCCCACCAGGGTCACGGCGCAGGCCGCGGCATAGGATTCGATGAGTTCGTGGGTGTAGGTGCGCGCCACCGTGCCGGGGGTGGCGAGCAGGCTGATCCGGCGCGAGCGCGTCGCTTCCGCGGCTGGTTTAATTGGTGGAACGACGCCGACGAACGGAATCGTGAAGCGCTGGCGCAGGGCCGGCAGGACGAGGGTCGAAGCGGTGTTGCAGGCGATGACCACGAGGTCGGGCCGGTGGAGCGCGACGAGGCGGTCCATCACGGCGAGCACCCGGTCGACGAGGGCTGCTTCGTCCAGGCGGCCATACGGGAAGGCGGCGTCGTCGGCCGCGTAGACGTAGGCCGCGTCCGGGCGGGCGCGGCGCACCTGCTCCAGCACAGTGAGGCCGCCGAGTCCCGAATCGAACACGAGGATCGTCGGGGTCGGGTTCGCGCCCGTCGCCACGGGAATCGTGGCCGTGCCCGCCATGAGATTGTTCCGCATCCGAACCTGGTCCGACGTCCCACCCAAGGGAGCAAGTGTCGATGGCGCCCGGTTAAGAGGATGTGACCAAGGCACGAAAAAGGCGATCGTCCTCGAACACCGCGTCGCAAGCCCGACGAACCGCGACGAACCGACCGGCCCGGCGGCCGTTGCCGAATGTCGCGTCCACCATATGTTCCGAAACCACGAGCTTCTGGAGACATCGGCATGGCAGCGACCGCAGCGTTTCGCGACACCAGACCCGCGTTGTCCGGCCGCCCCGCTTTCCCGCCCCCGAATCTCGGTGCCAAGCCCGTCGACTGCACGGCCTGGATCGCTGCCTTCCACCATGTCCGTGACGAGACCGAGCGCCGGGCCGCCCCCCTGTCGCCGGAGGACCAGCAGGTCCAGTCCATGGCGGATGCGAGTCCAACGAAGTGGCACCGCGCTCACACGACGTGGTTCTTCGAGCAGTTCCTGCTCCGAGCGCACCTGCCGGGATACGCACTTTATGACGAGCGCCTGCACTACCTGTTCAACTCGTACTATGTCGCTGCTGGTCCGCGTCAGCCCCGTATCCTGCGCGGTCTCATCACCCGGCCGACGACCGCGGAGGTGGCGGGCTACCGGGCGCATGTCGACCGCGCCGTGGACGCGCTTCTCGCGCAGGCCTCGGCGGCGGCCCTCGAAACGCTGCTGCCGATTCTTGAAATCGGGCTCTATCACGAGCAGCAGCACCAGGAATTGCTGGTCACTGATATCCTGCATGCCTTCGCGCAGAACCCCCTTGGCCCGGCCTACGACGCGGACTGGCGTTTTCCTGCGCCATCCGCCGCGTCGGGCAAGGTCGACCTGGCCCGGGGCATCACCCGGATTGGACATGGCGGCGAGGGGTTCTCGTTCGACAACGAATCACCCCGGCACGACGTGCTGATCCAGGGCGGCACCCTCGATCGCGCGCTCGTGACGAACGCCGAATGGCTCACTTTCATGGCCGATGGGGGCTACATCCGGCCCGAACTCTGGCTTTCCGACGGCTGGCTCGCGGTCCAGGCCGAGGATTGGAACGCGCCGGGCTACTGGCGCCAGGACGAAGCCGGCTGGGCTTCCATGACGCTCGCCGGAATCCGGCCCATCGACCCGTCCCTGCCCGTCAGCCACGTGAGCTACTACGAGGCCGACGCCTACGCGCGCTGGGCCGGACGCGACCTGCCTACGGAGTTCGAGTGGGAAGTGGCGGCCCGCGACGGTTGCCTCGCCGATGCCTTCGGCTCCGTCTGGCAATGGACCCGCAGTGCCTACACGGCCTATCCGGGCTATCGGCCCGTGGACGGGGCGCTCGGCGAGTACAACGGCAAGTTCATGTCGAACCAGTTCGTTCTGCGCGGCTCGTCGGTGGCGACGCCCGAAGGCCATGCCCGCGTGGGCTACCGGAACTTCTTCTATCCGCATCAGCGTTGGCAGTTCACGGGCCTGCGCTTGTCCGACATCCGCATCTGAACTGAAGCCCGCGTCCCGGAGACTCCAGCGTTGACCATCAATCCCGTCTTCACGAACGCGAAGCCCCTGGCTGCCCGGGACGCCCGCCAGCAATTCGAGGACGACGTCGTCGCCGGCCTCTCGGCGCCGCAGAAATTCCTGTCCGCGAAGTATTTCTACGACGCGGCCGGGTCGGACCTGTTCGAGGCCATCACCCGCCAGCCGGAGTATTATCCGACCCGTACGGAACTCGGCATCCTCGATACCAGAGGTGCCGAGATCGCCGCATGCCTCCCGGCTCGGGCCAATCTGGTCGAGCTCGGCAGCGGCTCAACCGTGAAGGTGCGTCGCCTCCTGGTGCACCGGCCGGACCTCGCCGCCTACGTGCCGGTGGATGTCTCCGAGACGTTCCTGCACAGCGAGGCCGAGACCCTGGCCGCCGACTTCCCGAACCTCGCCATCGCGCCCGTGGCGGCGGATTTCACCCGCGCCTTCACCCTGCCGGACGGGCTGTCGCACGATGCCGTCGCGGGGTTCTTTCCCGGCTCCACCATCGGCAATTTCGAGCCGCCCCAGGCGACGTACCTGCTGGCGCATTTCGGCCGGGTGCTCGGGCCTGGCGCCACCCTCATCGTCGGCGTCGACCTCGTGAAGGACAGGACCGTGCTGGAGGCGGCCTACGACGACGCGGCTGGGGTGACGGCGGCGTTCAACTGCAACCTGCTCATTCGCATCGCGGGCGAACTCGGGGCGATCCTCGACGTCGAGGGGTTCGGCCACCGGGCCCTCTTCAACGCGGACGCGTCGCGCATCGAAATGCATCTTGTGAGCCGGCGGGCGCAGACGATTCACCTCGCGGGCCACACCTTCGCCTTCGCCGAGGGCGAGACGATCCACACGGAAAACAGCTACAAGTACACGCTCGACAGCTTCCGGACCCTGGCTGTCGCGGCGGGCTGGATGCCACAGGCCGCCTGGACCGATGCCGAGGGTCTGTTCTCGATCCACGCCCTGACGCGGGCGTGAGAAGTCGCGCCTGAAACGTCGTCCCGGACATCGTATCCGCGACGAGACCTCAGCTGCGCTTCTCCATCATCGCTTTGACCTGCATCAACTGGTCCCAAACCTGCCCCGGCGACGTGCCCAGCGCGTCGAAACCGGCATTGATTCCCCAATAGAGTCCCACCACCATGATCGGGACGAGGATCCAGCCGAGAATCTCCTCTCCCCTGTGGCGACGGCGGCGGCGCGCGCGTCGATCGTCGCGCCGAGTCGGAGCAGGCGCGGACTGATGTTGTACCGGCGTGAGGGGGCCCTCATGCAGATCGCTCATTCGGATGCCCCCTGATGATTGACTGGACCACGCGCACCGTGCGCTGAACCGAAGCGCCGGCGCCTCAAGGCCCGCTTGCTAACCATCCCAAGCCCGCGTGTCGACCGCTTGAATCGAGGTGCCGTTCGCCTCCCTGAAACAGCAGCGGGACCGGCCGGCACGACTCGACCGATCCCGCTCCATGTCTCGACGGCTCAGGCTTTGACCAACGGTACTTTCGGCACGGTGCGAACGTTTCCGGAGCCCCCGTTGCCGGACCCGTCGTCCTTCTTCCGCGGGGAGACCTTGGCCCGCGTACGCTTGTGCTTCTTGACCGCGTTGGTCACGTCTTTTTCGGGCTTCGGGGTCACCGGACCGGCTGGGAACTCGAAGCCGACGGCCTGCTTCTCACCCTCCTCAGGCGTCTTCACCACCACCCGTACGGCACCGCCGTCCTTGAGGCGTCCGAACAGCACCTCGTCGGCGAGCGGCGTCTTGATGGTGGACTGGATCAGGCGCGCCATGGGGCGGGCACCCATGGCATCGTCGTAGCCGTGCTCCACCAGCCACTCGCGCGCCTCGTCGGACAGTTCGATGGTCACGTTGCGGTCGGCGAGCTGCGCCTCGAGCTGGAGGACGAACTTGTCCACCACCTTGGCGACGACCTCCTTCGGCAGGTGACCGAACGAGATGATCGCGTCGAGACGGTTGCGGAATTCCGGCGCGAACAGCTTGTTGATCGCCTCGACATCGTCGCCCGTGCGCTTGGTCTGGGTGAATCCGTAGGCCGACTTCGCCAGATCGGAGGCGCCCGCATTCGTGGTCATGATGATGATCACGTTGCGGAAATCGACCTGCTTGCCGTTGTGATCGGTGAGCTTGCCGTGGTCCATCACCTGCAACAGGATGTTGAACAGGTCTGGATGGGCCTTCTCGATCTCGTCGAGCAGCAGCACGCAGTGGGGGTGCTGGTCGATGCCGTCGGTCAGCAGGCCGCCCTGGTCGAAGCCGACATAACCCGGGGGCGCGCCGATGAGGCGGCTCACCGTATGACGCTCCATGTATTCCGACATATCGAAACGCAGCATCTCGACGCCCAGGGAGGCCGCGAGCTGCTTGGCCGCCTCGGTCTTGCCCACACCCGTGGGGCCGGCGAAGAGGTACGAGCCGATGGGCTTGTCGGGATCGCGCAGGCCGGCGCGGGCCAGCTTGATCGCCGAGGTCAAGGCCTCGATGGCGCTGGGCTGGCCGTAGACGACGCGCTTGAGGCTGTCGGTGAGGTTCTTCAGCACCACCGCGTCGTCCTTCGACACGGTCTTGGGCGGGATGCGCGCCATGGTGGCGATGGTGGCTTCGATCTCCTTGACACCGATGGTCCGCTTGCGGCGCGCCTCCGGCACCAGCATCTGCGAGGCGCCGGTCTCGTCGATGACGTCGATGGCTTTGTCGGGCAACTTACGATCGTTGATGTAGCGCGCCGAGAGTTCCACGGCCGCCTTCACCGCCTCGGTGGTGTACTTTAGCTTATGGAATTCCTCGAAGTACGGCTTCAGCCCCTTCACGATCTCGATGGCGTCCGGGATCGACGGCTCGTTGACGTCGATCTTCTGGAACCGGCGCACGAGGGCGCGGTCCTTCTCGAAGTACTGGCGGTACTCCTTGTAGGTGGTCGAGCCGATGCAGCGGAGCGAGCCGTTGGCCAGTGCTGGCTTCAGGAGGTTCGAGGCATCCATGGCCCCGCCCGAAGTGGCGCCGGCGCCGATCACCGTGTGGATCTCGTCGATGAACAGCACCGCGTTGGGGTGCGCCTCGATCTCCTTCATCACCTGCTTGAGGCGCTCCTCGAAGTCGCCGCGATAGCGGGTGCCGGCGAGCAGCGTGCCCATGTCGAGGGAGAACACCGTGGCGTCGATGAGGACTTCCGGCACCTCCTTGTGGATGATCTTGCGCGCCAGCCCCTCGGCGATCGCGGTCTTGCCGACGCCGGGATCGCCCACCAGCAGGGGGTTGTTCTTCTGACGCCGGCACAGAATCTGGATCGTGCGTTGCACCTCGGTCTCACGGCCGATGAGCGGATCGATCCGGCCGTCGCGGGCCTTCTTGTTGAGGTTGATGCAGTACGCCTCGAGGGCATCACCCTTCTTCTTCGGACGGGCGTCGTTGTCCTCTCCGCTCGGGCGTTCGGCTGCGGATTCCTCTTCGGCACCCCGTACGGGCTTCGGCTCAGACGACCCGGGCCTCTTGGCGATCCCATGGCTGATGTAGTTGACCGCGTCGTAGCGGGTCATGTCCTGCTCCTGCAGGAAATAGGCGGCATGGCTCTCGCGCTCGGCGAAGATCGCCACGAGCACGTTGGCCCCCGTCACTTCCTCGCGGCCCGAGGACTGCACGTGGATCACCGCGCGTTGGATCACGCGCTGGAAGCCCGCCGTGGGCTTGGCGTCCTGGCGTCCATCGCCGATGAGGTTGGCGAGTTCGGTGTCGACGTACTCGACGAGGCTACGCTTGAGCGTGTCGACCTCGACGTTGCAGGCCCGCATGACTGCCGCGGCGTCCTGATCGTCCACAAGGGCGAGGAGGAGGTGCTCCAGCGTCGCGTATTCGTGCCGCCGCTCACCGGCGAGCGCCAGGGCGCGGTGGAGAGCTTGTTCAAGGCTGCGAGAGAAGCTGGGCAAAGCGTGGCCTCTGTGTGGGGGTGCCTATTTCTTTTCCATAACGCACTGGAGAGGATGTTGGTGTTTGCGGGCGAAGTCCATCACCTGCGTCACCTTGGTCTCGGCGACCTCATAGGTAAATATGCCGCATTCGCCGACACCATTCTGGTGTACGTGCATCATGATTTGGTAGGCGTCTTCCTGAGATTTGTTGAAGAACTTTTCGACGACGTGCACGACGAACTCCATCGGCGTGTAATCGTCGTTGAGCAGCAGAACGCGATACAGACTCGGGCGCTTCGTCTTCGGCTTGGTTCGCGTGATGATCGCCGTGCCGGACCGGCCGTCATCGCCGTTACCCGGATCGTCGGGATTCGAGGCCGCCCTTGGCTCGGGTCGGAGCGGCGCATCGCGTGCGTTGCGATAATCCTCGCGCCGTTGCGTCATGGCTATGCCCTGCTTCAGGACGTCGGACATCTGAATCGCATCGACCCCATGAGGCGGCACGGCACCGTCGAGACACCCCGTCTCGCGAGCCGTGCGGGTGGTGAACACAATCTATAGGGCGATGGGCGACTTCGCCAGTCGGCTGCGCGCACTTGTCCGCCGGCCGACCCCGGCTCGGGGACGAGGCAAGCGAAAAAAAGCCCCACGCGTCTGTGACGCGCGGGGCCGATGGAACGATGGGTCCGGGAGGACGATCAGATGGTGGCGGGCAGCTTTGCACTGGAGCCCTGGGGCTTCATCGTACCGGCGAGGCCGGAATAAAGGTCGCGCATGACTTGGGTCTGGGTCATCAGGCGCTCGTACGAGCCCTTGAGGTAGGCGGCCTGGATTTCGAAGACGGCCTGCGGGGTGCGCGCGGCGGCGAGCTTCTTCATGGTGGCACTGCCCTCTGCAAGGGACTGGCGGGCATAATCCGCCCACTCGATGCTGGCGCTTTGGTTCGCCTTGGCCACGGCCGTGAAGCCTTTGATCGCGGTGCCCAAGCCAGCCTTGTCGTCGGCGCCAGCCTTGAAGAGGGCGGAGGTCTTTTCGAACGCTTGCGTCATCATGTTCATCGTCTGGCACTGCCCTGGCGGGCATCCCCTTGGCATCGACATCGGTCTGCCGCGGACAGCGGCCCGCCCGGCGCGGACCGCCGGCTCCGCTTATTTGTGCGATGCAATATAGAACGTCAAGGGTTATGATGCATCGCAATATAACTGGCAAAATCCAGCGCACCTCATTAACCCGGCCGTAACTGCATCCACCTAGCCTGATTGACAGATGTTGCGGGGTAACGGCGGCGCAGATGCCTCCCCGCCCCGATGTTGCGGTGCAAGCCGGCCCCGTGCCGTGCCTGTCGAGGCAGTGAGTCGTGATGCGTAGCGTTCCCAACCACGCGATGGCCGACCCCGCGCGAGCCCCGCGTCCGGGCCTGAAGCGATCCCTGCCCGCGTTGCTCGCGGCGGCGGCGGTCCTGGCCACGATGGCCTCCCCCGCAGAAGCCAAGCGGCGCGCCCATCATCGTGGCGGCGGCGGCTATAGCCCGCCTTACGCGGCGATGGTCGTCGACGTGAAGACGGGCAAGACCCTGCACGCGGTCAACGAAGATTCCCTGCGTCACCCGGCGTCCATCACCAAGGTGATGACCCTCTATATGCTCTTCGAGCAACTCGAGCGCGGTCGCTACACCCTCGAGTCGCCCCTCACCATCTCATCCTTCGCCGCGTCGCAATCACCGTCGAAGCTCGGCCTGCGTCCCGGTTCGACCATCTCCGTCGAAGACGCGATCAAGGCCATCGTGACGAAATCGGCCAACGATGTGGCCTGCGCCATCGGTGAAAACATCGCCGGGTCCGAGCCGCGCTTCGCCGAGATGATGACCGCGAAGGCGAAGGCTCTCGGCATGGGCCGGACCAATTACGCCAACGCGTCGGGCCTGCCGGATTCCGATCAGATCACCACGGCCCGCGACCTTACGGTGCTCGCCCGTGCCATCCAGGATCGCTTCCCCCGCTACTACCGCTATTTCCAGACCCGCTCCTTCGCGTTCCGTGGTCGCGTGATCGGCAACCACAATCGTCTCCTCGGCAATGTCCAGGGCGTCGACGGGATCAAGACCGGGTACACGCGCGATTCCGGCTTCAACCTCATGACGGCTGCCCGGCTCGACGACCGCCAGATCGTCGCCATCGTCCTCGGCGGCAAGTCCGGGGCGAGCCGCGACAAGATCATGGCTGATCTCGTGCGAGCCAACCTTCCCCGCGCTTATGCGGGCAACCGCCAGACCCCGGCCACGATCGAGGTCGCCGAGCGCGCGCGCCCTGCCGTGGTGGCCGACGGCGCTTCGCGCACGCGCACGCAGATGGCATCGGCGGACGACGAGGATGTCGAGACGACCGCCTCGACGGCGCAACCCCTCGACATTTCCCCGAGCCGGGCAACCACCACTCCGGGTAGCGCCGGCGTCAAGGGACGCCTGCCGGCCAACGCCCAGGCCTACGCCCCGACGGCACCGGGTTCTCCGTTTCCGATGGGCGTGAAGAGCCCGGCGCGGCTCGCCTCCGTCGACGGTCCGCGCACGGAATCCGCGCCCAAGACCGTCTCGGGCGCCAAAGTGACCCCCACCGCCTGGGTGATCCAGCTCGGTGCCATGGACGACGAGGACAAGGCGAAATCCATGCTCGCCGAGGCGCGCAGCCGTGCCGGCGGCTCCCTGTCCCGAGCTGCGCCCTACACGGTGAAGGTCGAGCACGGCGGCGCCACCCTTTACCGCGCGCGCTTCTCGGGGTTCTCCGAGCAGGATGCGGCCCAGGATGCCTGCAACACCCTGAAGCGCAGCGGTTTCAGCTGCTTCGCCACCCGAAGCTGATCCATCCGCGGATTCGCCGATCCCGTCCGGATCGGCGCTCGACCCGAACCGTCCCTCGCGGCGGCGCGGGGCCGGCTCGTCATGCCGGCAGACACGTCCCTACGATCCCTCTGGCACGCGCGTGGAGTATCAGCGATGTCGGTTCGTCAGCCTGTCTCGGGCCGCGTTGACGCGCGCCGCCTGCTCGGCCGTCCCCCCCTGGTCGGGATGGAGCCGCTTCATCAGCGTTCGGTGAGCCGTGCGGACGTCCTCCAGGGACGCCCCGCGCTCAAGCCCCAGGACCTCATAGGCCTGCTCCTGCGTCATCGCCCCTGGGTCCGCCGGACGGCGCGACCGCGGGTCGGCGTCAGCCTCAGCGTGTTCACGCCGGCCGGCGTGCCGGCGGTCGAGATCCGCCTGTAGAGGAAGCTTGCCGCGGACCCGCCGCGACAGCGCGCTCCACCGGTGGCGCAGGCCGGCGTCACCCTCGAGGAGCCAGAGACCCGCGACGACGAGGATCATCCCGAGCTCAGGCCGGCCCCGGACCAGGACCAGTCCGGCCGCAGCCAGGGCCGCGTACCCCCCGATCCGCCGCAGGAGCCGCGTCGTGGCGGCGGGCGAACGGCGCAGGGCGTTTCGGCCGAGCCACCACATCAGCAAGAGGCCGAAGCCCGCGAGCAGCAGGGTCATCGGGCGCTTCCGTACTCGGCGCCAACGCGGCCCCCGACACGCAGACGCACGCCCCCGACATCGCGAAACCCATCCCCATCGCGCGGCCTGGCCGTCGGCAGGGTCGAACAGCCCGGCCGGTCCGGCAGGCGCACGCCCTCCGGCGCATCCTGCGGACAGGGCAGCCGCGCCGCGCGCGGTCGTGCCCCCTCCCCCGCCTGTGCGCTGGAGTTCAACAGAATCAGTGTGAGGATCGCCAGAAGGCGAGGGTCAGGACGCATCGGCCGCTCTCGTGATCTTCGACCTTAGACCATTCGCGCGTCCAAAGGACATGAAGGGCGGCGTCACCTGTCAGCGTCGCGCTTCGGCGACATCCGTCGTGGTGACACGGACGCGCCGAGGACGGCCGTCGCGCTCGACCGTGAGATCCATGGTGGCGTCGATGCCTGCGGCCGCCATGGCGGCGGTGAGGTCGGCCAGGCGATGGATCGGCCTATCCCCGGCCGCCACGATGACGTCGCCGATGGCGCCCGTCTGTGGATCGACGCCGCGCAGGCCGGCTTGCGCCGCCGGCGACCCCCGGATCACCCGTACCACCACGACCCCGTCGATTCCCAGGCGGGCGGTGACCGATTCCTGTCCGGCGATGATGCCGATACCTGGATTGCGCGTGCGCCCGTTCCGGATGAGTTCGGGCACGACGCGGTTGACCACGTCCACCGGGATGGCGAAGCCGATGCCGGCGCTGGCCCCGGACGGCGAGAAGATCGCCGTGTTGACGCCGATGAGGCGTCCGGCCGAATCGAGAAGGGGGCCGCCGGAATTGCCCGGATTGATCGCCGCATCCGTCTGAATCACGCCCGAAAGTTCACGGCCCTCGGCCGTCGGCAAGCGGCGCTGGAGTGCGCTGACGACGCCGGTGGTCAGGGTGTGGTCGAGGCCGAACGGATTGCCGATGGCATAGGTGGCTTGGCCGACCTTGAGGTCGGCGGAGGTGCCGATGGCGAGCGGCGGTGGGGGCGTGGTGCGGCCGAGTCGGAGTACGGCGAGGTCGTAGCTCGGCGCGGCCCCGACGATGCGAGCCGGCACCACCACCCCGGAGGAGAGCCGAACCGAGACGGAGCCGCCCCCCTGCGCCGCAGCGGCCACGACGTGGTTGTTGGTGACGATGTGCCCACCCGCATCCCAGACGAAGCCCGTGCCCGTTTGCGATCCGCTGCCCTCCTGCTCTCCGCCATCCTCGGACTCCGCGCCGAGGAGCGCGCGCCCCTGTGCCGCGGCCTGTGCGAAGACATGGACCACGGACGGGCTCGCTTGGGCGAAAAGCGCAACGGTGGCGGTCTCCGTCGATGCCAGATCCCCCCGAGCCGTGATGGCGCGTGGGGTTCGTGCCGCGAACAGGAAGGCCGTCACGTAGGGCTGCGCCACGAGGAGCGCGAGCAGGACGAGCGCCGCGCCCGCCGCCATTCGCACGAACCGGTCCGCCATCAACATCCTCTTCCAAAAAATGGGAAAACCCATTTGCTGCACTGCGGCATTAACCGCTCGGTGACGCCTCTAGGGTCAACTGATGCTCAAGCGCAGGGACGATCCGGGTGCGTTCGCACACCGTTCAATTCCAAGGCGACAGCTACAGCCTACCTATAGGGCAGACCCAGAGAAGACCCGTATCCCGACAAAGCGGTATCTCCAAAGCAGCATCGGACGCAGCGAGGCTCATACCGTCGGTCTGAGCCTGCGTCGAAACGGACGCAACCTTCAAGATTGCGCCCGAAAAGATCGCGAAGCCGCCCCAGAGATGCTGCCATTGCCGATCACTTTCCGCAGCGGCCGTTCAGGTTGCCCCCCTTACAAAGGGTGAGACCGAACAGCCGGCATCGCGGGGAGCAACCCTCTCGATCAAGGAACAGGACCCATGGAAACCGAAGCCCTCGAACGTCCCGCCGACCTGACCATCTGGCGGACTGCGCCGATCCCGGCTCCTCTCGCTCAGCCCGAGCGCTACGACACCCTGCGCGAGGCTATCAAGGCCGCCGCCGGCGCCCTCACCGATCCTGCCAAGCAGCCTTGGATCATCACCGAGGAAGGCGAAATCCTTTCCCCGAACTGGATTCGGACGTACCTCAACTGAGATGATCGGCGACGCTACCGGCCTTTGCATTGGCCGGCCTTCCCCGTGAGCCGACCGCCGGACTTCCCGCGGCCGGCTCACGAGGGTGACGAGCACATAAGACGCGATCATCAGACGGTCCCACGAGCCGAACTTCCCCCAAGGGTACCACTGCCCATCCGGCGTGCTGGTCGGGATAGCGCCAGACCCGTGCGATGTAGAAGCCGATGCTGGCATAGAAGAAGCCCGTGAAGGGCGGGACGCATGAGAAGCGTGGAACGCTGGCCTCCGGTTAGATCCAGGATCCGACCCTGGTCCTGAAGAGTTTCACGACGGTTCCGATCCCTTGATACGGGGCGATGACTTTCGCCTCCTCCCAGGTTTCCCTCCGCACTGCGAGCATCGCGATCCAGATCTTGACCACCGCCAGGGTGAGGGCATCGTAGCGGTGCAGCGAAGCGTCCGCCGAATCGAACAGGACGCTCGCGATAAGCGGCATCCAGATCGAGCCCCCGGAAGAGGCAGGCCCGGGCCTGCTTCATGCCGAACCTCAAACTCGGACACGCCTGCGACGAGGGGACTTTGTGCCTGCGCCCTAGCTCCCAGCCCTGCCTCGGTAGCGGTAAAATGGGTGAGCACTGGCCACAGCCGAGCGGCGCCGTGATCCAAATCGAAACTTGAATCGTGATCTCAGCGACATTTGCCGGTCTGGGCGGCCGCCGTATCGGACACAGGACGCTCATCGCGCGTGGCTAGTTCACACAGAAAAAAAGGCCGCTCCGAAGAGCGGCCCGAAGTCTAGGGAGGAAACGCCCAAGAAGGGCAACGGGAGCGCGACGCCATCGCGCTCCCGCAATGCACAAACTAGTGTGCGCCGCACAAAACGCAAGAGTTTTCGGAGGATTTGCTCAGCTTTTCGCTGAGGCCGTCCATCGCTCGCGAGCGGCGCGGGTGCCGGCTAAGCCTCAGCCAGCAGACGGGCGATCTCGGCCCGCAACGGACCGCCGAGGTCTTGGCGTTCCAAAGCGTAGGCGAGGTTGGCCGTGAGGAAACCGAGCTTCGAACCGGTGTCGTAGGTCCGACCCTCGTAGCGCATGCCGAAAAAGTCCTGCGACTGCGCCAGCTCGATCATCGCGTCGGTGAGTTGGATTTCGCCGCCAGCGCCCTTCCTGCCGTGGGACAGCACTTCGAAGATTTCCGGCTGAAGGATGTAGCGACCCGAGATGATGAAATTCGACGGGGCGGTGCCCTGCTTGGGCTTCTCGACCATACCGGTGATCTCGAAGGTCTGACCGAAGGTGTCGCCGACGCTGACGATGCCGTACTGGTGGGTCTCCTCGGGGGCGACCTCCTCGACGGCGATCACGTTGCCGCCGTGGCGTTCGTAGGCCGACAGCATCTGTTGCATGCAGCCGCGGCTGAGCATGTCCGGCAGGAGAACGGCGAAGGGCTCGTCGCCGACGATCTCGCGGGCGCACCATACGGCATGGCCCAGGCCGAGGGGTTCCTGCTGGCGGGTGAAGCTGGTCTGGCCAGCCGCGGGCAGATCGCGCTTCAGGTCGTCGTAGGCCGCCTGCTTTCCGCGCTCTAGGAGCATCCGGTCGAGTTCGAACGAGATGTCGAAATGGTCCTCGATCACCGCCTTGCCGCGCCCGGTGACGAAGATGAAATGCTCGATCCCGGCTTCGCGCGCCTCATCGACGACGTGTTGCACCACGGGGCGATCGACGACGGTGAGCATCTCCTTCGGCATCGCCTTGGTCGCGGGAAGGAATCGGGTCCCGAGGCCAGCGACGGGAAGAACGGCCTTGCGAATCGGTTTCATCGAGCGGGACCCGGTATCGAATGGGGTGGGACGAGCCTCGGAGGCGTCGCACGACAGCATCCCGAGACCGGTCTTACAGCGTGACCGTGAGACGGCATAACCGATGCGAAGGTTTTACGATATATCGGGTGTCCACGGTCCTGAGCAGGTTCGCATCGGCCAGCCAACGCCTCACCCGCTTAAGAGTTGGTGAACCGGAGGTTTTCGATGCAGACCCGGTGACCACTCTTGCGCAATCTGCTTGGGGATGTCGGCATGGCTGTTCTGGTGACGGGTGGGGCGGGCTATATCGGTAGCCACATGGTTCTGGCCCTGCTCGACGCAGGTCATGAGAGTGTCGTGGTGCTCGACGATCTCTCGACGGGCTTCGACTGGGCCCTGCCGCCGGAAGTGACCCTCGTCACCGGTGATATCGCCGATCAGACACTGGTGGCCGGCATCATCCGCGAACATGGCATCGACGCCTTGGCGCATTTCGCCGCGCGCATCGTCGTTCCGGATTCCGTCGCCGATCCCCTGGGCTACTACCTCGCCAACACGGTCAAAACCCGCGCCCTCATCGAGACGGCCGTGCGTGAAGGCGTCCGCCACGTCATCTTCTCGTCCACGGCAGCGGTCTACGGCGAGCCCGATATCGTACCCGTGCCGGAAGATCTCACGACCGCTCCGATCAATCCCTATGGGCGTTCCAAGCTCATGAGCGAGTGGATGATCGCCGACGCCGCGAGGGCGCACGGCTTCACCTACGTGATCCTGCGCTACTTCAACGTCGCGGGTGCGGACCCGCGCGGGCGCACCGGACAGTCGACCCCGAACGCGACCCATCTCATCAAGGTCGCGACGCAAGCCGCCCTCGGTCAGCGCAGCCACCTCGACGTCTACGGCACCGACTACCCGACGCCGGACGGATCCTGCCTGCGGGACTACATCCAGGTCTCGGACCTCGCCGAGGCGCACCGAGTCGCCCTCGACCACCTGCGCGGCGGCGGCGAGAGCCTGACCATGAATTGCGGCTACGGCCAGGGCTACTCCGTCCTCGACGTCATCGAGGTGGTCAAACGCGTGTCCGGCAAGGATTTCGAGGTTCGGCTGTGCCCGCGCCGTCCTGGCGACCCGGCGCGGATCATCGCCCAGGCGGACCGGATCCGGGGGTTAGGCTGGACGCCGCGCCATGCCAGCCTCGAAGGGATCGTCGGCCAGGCGCTCGCCTGGGAGGATGCCCTGACGAAGCGCAACCGCACGTGACGGGCCTTCGCCTCGCCGTCGTGCTCCTGCTCGCGGCCTGCGGTACCGCGAGGTCCGAGCCCACGAAGCCCACTTCGAAACTGCCCGCAGCGGAGAAGCCTCCGGCGCCAACGGATCTCCGTGCCTTCATCGAAGCACTGCGCCCCGACGCCCTCAGCCGCGGGGTCTCGCCCAGGACCTTTGCCGCGGCCTTCTCCGGCGTGACCACGGCGGACCCGGATGTCCTCGCACGCACCCGGCGCCAGGGCGAGTTCGCCCGTCCCGTCTGGGAGTATCTCGTCGGCGCGGTCTCTCCGGGCCGCATCGCACGTGGACAGGCACAGGCGGCGCGCCTCGCCCCCACCCTCGCGGCGATCGAGGCACGCTTCGGCGTACCGCGCTGGATCGTCCTGGCATTCTGGGGGGTCGAGTCCGATTTTGGCGCCAGCGCCGGCACGGTGCCGACGGTCCGGGCGCTCGCCACCCTGGCTCAGGCGGGATTCCGCGGCACCCTATTCCGTGATGAACTCCTGGCGGCGCTCGCGATCCTGGAACGCGGCGACATCGCGCCGTCCGGGATGAAAGGTTCCTGGGCCGGGGCGATGGGGCAGGTCCAGTTCCTGCCCTCGAGTTTCCTCGCCCATGCCGTCGATTTCGACGGCGACGGCCACCGAGACATCTGGGGCTCGCAGGCCGACGCCTTGGCCTCGATCGCGAACTACCTGAAGTCCCTCGGCTGGAATCCGGCCCTCTCCTGGGGTTATGCCGTCACCCTGCCGCCGGGCTTCGACCTGACGGCCTACCGAGCCGACCTGTCGGACTTTGCCCGGCGGGGCGTGCGCCGAACAGATAACGCGCCCCTGCCGTCCTCGGGAAACGCCAGCCTTTTCCTGCCCGGAGGCCTCGGGGGGCCGGTCTTCCTGATCACCGACAATTTCGAGGTGGTGCGGGCCTACAACACCTCCGACTCCTACGCCCTCGCCGTCGGCCACCTCGCCGACCGTCTCGCCGGGGGACCTTCCCTCGTCGCGCCATGGCCGAGCGACGCGGCCCGCCTCGACAAAGGCGGCCTCCAGGCCCTGCAGACGGGCCTGTCCGCCCGAAAGCTCTATGCCGGCGAGGCCGACGGCCGGGCCGGGCCGAAACTGCGCGAGGCGGTGCGCCGCTATCAGATCGAGCAAGGATTGCCGGCCGATGGTTACGCGACACCCGCGCTTCTCGAACACCTGAAGCACCGTCCCTGACGACGTTGCCCTTAGACCGAGGGCCCGTCCTCGGTTAGGATTAGGTCTACCGCACCGGCCCGTCCGGTTCTCGAGAAGGTTCGTCATGACGCTGCCGGCACCTCGCGCGGCTTGGTCCTCCCTCGTCGGCCTCGTCCTGCTCCTCGGTGCGGCCCCGCCCGCCGCTGCGCAATGGGGCGATTCCTACGACGCGCCTTCGCGAAGGGCGCGGGAGTATTACCGCGACGACGGCGGCTATGGCGCCCGGCAGTCGAACCGTCGTTACGCGCCGCCGCAGCAGGAAGCACCGCGCCAGTTCTATTGGCCGTGGGAGGACCGGCCCCAGCAGGCACAGCCGGCGCCGACGCCGACCATTCGCCCGACGCCGCGGCCGCGCACGCCCACCTATGCCGACGATCCTCGTGCGGTCCGGCGCAAGCCGCGCCCGGCGCCGGTCATCGCGCAGCCGAAGCCCACCGTGCCCAAGGCCGAGCCCGCCACCCGGATCGCGGTATTCGGGGATTCCCTGGCCGGCTCCCTCGGCACCGGACTCACCGATGTGTTCGAGGACAACACCGAGATCGGCATCGTCGACCGATCGCGCGCCGACAGTGGCCTGGTACGCAAGGATATCGTGGATTGGCCGAAGGCCGTCGAGGACACTCTCAAGTCCACTCCGAAGGTCGCGTATGCGCTGGTGATGGTCGGTGCGAACGACCGTCAACCGATCCGGGATGGCGACCAGACCATCGAGCCCCTGAGCGAACGTTGGCGCCAGATCTACGGGGAGCGCGTCGAAGCCCTGGTGAAGGTATTCTCCGACCACAAGATCCCGCTGATCTGGGTCGGAGTGCCGCCGATGCGCAGCGAATCCCTCACCAAGGATCTCGCTGAAATCAACGATATCGCCCGCGAGCGCGTTGCCAAAGCGGGTCAGACCTACGTCGATATCTGGCCGGGTTTCGTCGACGACCGCAACCGCTACGCCGCCACGGGGCCGGATCTCGACGGACAGGACGCGAAGCTGCGCGCTGGCGACGGCGTCCATTTCACCAAGGCCGGTGCGCGCAAACTCGCGCACTTCGCCGATGTCGAGTTGAAGCGGATGATGGGGACGAGCGCGACGCCGGCCGTCCCGGTCGCAACCGCTCCCGCTGTACCGGCCGAGGGTGAGACCCCTCGCCTCGACGATGCGGCGGCCATCGACCGCCAGATCACCGCCATGCTGCCGAGTCTCCCAGAGCCACCCGGCATCCCAGCCCTGCCGGTCAAACCGGCCGCCGGGCCGGTGATTCCGCTTGGAAGGGCTGAACTCGCGCCTGGAGGAACGCTTGTCAGCGGGCGGCCCCGCGACGCCGATCCATCCGGCAACGTCGAGCGGGCACTCCTACGGGGTGCCGCACCCGTGACGCAACCGGGGCGGGCAGACGACTTCCGCTGGCCGCCGGGCTGAACCGGCGACCCTGCTTTCCTATCGCGGCAGGACGCTGGCGCCCATGAGCGCCTCGTCGATGGACCGCGCGGCCTGCCGGCCCTCGCGGATCGCCCACACCACGAGAGATTGCCCACGGCGCATGTCGCCGGCGACGTAGATCTTTTCGTTCGAGGTCCGATAATCGACGGTGTCGGCAGTGACGTTGCCACGCTTGTCCATGGTCACACCGGATTCTTCCAGCAAGCCCTTACGAACGGAGCCGGCGAAGCCGATCGCCAGGAAGACGAGATCGGCCGGCAGCACGAACTCGCCGCCCGGGATAGGCTGGCGCTTCTCGTCGACGCGGGTGCAGACCACGCCGGTGAGCTTGCCCTTCTTGCCTTCGAGACGCAGGGTCGCCGCCTGGAACTCGCGCTCGGCGCCCTCGGCCTGGCTCGACGAGGTTCGCATCTTCGTCGGCCAGTACGGCCAGACCGAGAGCTTGTCCTCGCGCTCCGGCGGACGCGGGCGGATATCGAGCTGCGTCACAGACAGGGCGCCCTGGCGGAACGAGGTCCCGACGCAATCGGACGCCGTGTCGCCGCCGCCGATGACGACGACGTTCTTCGCCGTTGCGAGGATCGGCTGTTCGCCGTTGCCTGGCATCGGCTCCGCCCCGACCCGGCGGTTGGACTGGACGAGGAACGGCATGGCGTAGTGCACGCCGATCAGGTCCTGACCCGGCAGCTGCGGGTTACGCGGGTCTTCTGCGCCTCCGGCGAACAGAACCGCGTCGTGCTCGGCCGAGAGCTCGTCGAGGGGCTTCGTCACGCCGACATTCACGCCGTAGTGGAAGCGGACGCCCTCCGCCTCCATCTGCTTCACACGCCGGTCGATATGGCGCTTCTCCATCTTGAAGTCGGGGATGCCGTAGCGCAGCAGGCCACCGGCCTTCGGCTCACGCTCGAAGACATGGACCTCGTGGCCGACGCGAGCGAGCTGCTGCGCCGCGGCCATGCCGGCGGGACCGGACCCGATGACCGCAACCTTCTTGCCGGTCTTGTGGCTGGCCGGCTCGGGCTTGACCCATCCGTTGTTCCAGGCGCGATCGGCGATGGCCTGCTCGATGGTCTTGATCGCCACAGGCTGATTCTCGAGGTTCAGCGTGCAGGCCTCCTCGCAGGGCGCAGGACAGATGCGGCCGGTGAACTCGGGAAAGTTGTTCGTGGAGTGCAGGTTGCGCGCCGCCTCCTCCCAATCCGACTGGAACACGAGCTCGTTCCAGTCCGGAATCTGGTTGTGGACCGGGCAGCCGGTATCCCCGTGGCAGAACGGAATGCCGCAATCCATGCAGCGGGCCGCCTGCTTTTTCAGGTCATGCTCGTCCAGCGGCAGCGTGAACTCACGAAAATGCCGCACGCGGTCGGCGGCGAGCTGATACTTCTGCTCCTGCCGGTCGAATTCGAGGAAACCCGTGACCTTGCCCATCGTCTGACTGTCTTTCGCGAGTCTGTCTGATCCGTCGCACGGAAAGTGGCCGGATCGGCCTGTTCCGCTTTCTTCCTCCGAACCGGCTTCTTCGCCAGTTCGCTTCTCATGTCGTTCGCCCGGTCGCGCAAACCGCCACCCTCTGGGTAGGATCACCCGAGCGACGATCGTGTCGGGTTACGACACGGGTCTGCAGTGCGGAGCCTACTCGGCTGCCACAGGCATCCGCGCCATTTCCATCTCGCGCAGTGCCCGGCGGTACTCCACCGGCATCACCTTGACGAACTTGGTGCGGTAGCCGGCCCAATCGTCGAGAATTTCCTTGGCACGCGGGGAGCCCGTGTACTTCAGGTGGTTGGTGATGAGTTGGCTCAGGCGCTCCTCGTCGTGGCCCGACATGTCGGCCAGGATATCGACGCGGCCCTTGGTCTCGAGATCGCCGTCCTGATGGAAGCGACGCATCAGGTCGTCCTCCTCCTCGATGGGCTCGAGATCGACCATGGACAGATTGCATCGTGCCGAGAAGGAGCCATCGGCATCGAGGACGTAGGCGATGCCGCCCGACATGCCGGCCGCGAAGTTGCGCCCGGTCTCGCCAATGGAGACGACGACGCCGCCGGTCATGTACTCGCAGCCATGGTCGCCCATGCCCTCGACCACCGCGATGGCGCCGGAATTGCGCACGGCGAAGCGCTCGCCGGCCGAGCCCCGGATGTAGGCCTCGCCCGCGATGGCGCCGTACAGCACGGTGTTGCCGGCCATGATCGTGTGCGCGGACGGCGCCCGCAGAGCGTCGGACGGGCGGATGATGAGCTTGCCGCCCGACAGGCCCTTGCCGACGTAGTCGTTGGCATGGCCCGTCAGCACCACGGTGACGCCTGCGGCGAGCCAGGCACCGAAGCTCTGACCGGCGGTGCCCGACAGGTTCACCCGGATGGTGTCGTCGGGAAGCCCCTCGTGGCCGTAGCGCTTGGCCACGGCGCCGGACAGCATGGCGCCGGCGGTGCGATCCGAGTTCTTGATCACATCCTCGACCACGACAGCCTCGCCGCTGTCGAGCGCCGCGCTGGCACCGGCAATGAGGCGCCGATCCAGGACGTGGTCGATGGGGTGCTTCTGCTTCTCCGTATGCCGGATCGCCACGTGCGCCGGCACGTCCGGACGGTGGAACAGCTTCGAGAAATCGAGGCCCTTCGCCTTCCAGTGCTTGATCACCTCGAGGGTATCGAGGAAGTCCGCCCGGCCAATGAGGTCTTCGAGCTTAGTGTAGCCCATGGCCGCCATGAGCTCGCGCAACTCCTCGGCGACGAAGAAGAAGTAGTTGACCACATGCTCGGGCGTGCCCTTGAAGCGCTTGCGCAGGACGGGGTCCTGCGTCGCCACACCCACCGGGCAGGTGTTCAGGTGGCACTTGCGCATCATGATGCAGCCGGCGGCGATGAGCGGCGCGGTGGAAAAGCCGAACTGGTCGGCACCGAGCAGCGCCGCGACGAGGACGTCGCGACCTGTGCGGATGCCGCCATCGGCCTGAAGCACCACGCGGCCGCGCAGGTGGCTCAGCACAAGGGTCTGCTGGGTCTCGGCGAGACCCGTCTCCCACGGACCACCGGCGTGCTTGATGGAGGTGAGCGGCGCCGCGCCCGTGCCGCCATCGAATCCCGAGATGGTGATGTGGTCGGCCCGTGCCTTGGCGACACCAGTCGCCACGGTGCCGACGCCGACTTCCGACACCAGCTTGACCGAGACGTCGGCATCCGGGTTGACGTTCTTCAAGTCGAAGATGAGCTGGGCGAGATCCTCGATGGAATAGATGTCGTGGTGCGGCGGCGGCGAGATCAGGCCGACGCCCGGGGTGGCGTAGCGGACCTTGGCGATCTTGGCGTCGACCTTGTGACCGGGCAGCTGGCCGCCTTCGCCGGGCTTGGCGCCCTGCGAGACCTTGATCTGCATCATGTCGGCGTTGACGAGATATTCCGTCGTCACGCCGAAGCGGCCGGACGCCACCTGCTTGATCGCCGAGCGGCGCGAACGCCCATCGGCCATGGGCTTGAAGCGCTCGACCTCCTCGCCGCCCTCGCCCGAATTCGAGCGGCCGCCGAACGAATTCACGGCGATGGCCAAGGTTTCGTGTGCTTCCTTCGAGATGGAGCCGTACGACATGGCGCCCGTGGCGAAGCGCTTGACGATGTCGACGGCCGGTTCGACCGCCTCGATGGCGACGGGCGCTCGGCCGAGCTCGGCCGCCTGCTTGATGCGGAACAGGCCCCGGATGGTCTTGAGGTGGCTCTCCTGCTCGTTCACGAGGCGGGCGTATTCGCGGTAGCGCTCGGGAAGGCCGAGGCGCACGGCGTGCTGGAGCGTCGCCACGGAATCCGGCGTCCAAGTGTGGCTCTCGCCGCGCAGGCGGTAGGCGTACTCGCCGCCCACATCCAGCGCCGTGCGGTAGACCGGTGCATCGCCGAACGCGTCGGTGTGCCGGCGCGCCGTCTCCTCGGCGACCTCGGCCATGCCGATGCCCTCGATGGTGGTGGCGGTGCCGAAGAAGTCGCGCGCCACGAAGGCCGAGTTCAGGCCGATGGCGTCGAAGATCTGCGCACCGCAATAGGATTGGTAGGTCGAGATGCCCATCTTGGACATGACCTTGAGCAGGCCCTTATCGATGGACTTGATGTAGCGGTAGACGATCTCGTCGGGGGTCAGGTCCGGCGGGAACTCGTCCTTCATCGCGATCAGCGTCTCGAAGGCGAGGTAGGGGTTGATCGCTTCGGCGCCGTAGCCGGCGAGACACGCGAAGTGGTGCACTTCGCGTGGCTCGCCCGATTCCACCACGAGACCCACGGAGGTGCGAAGCCCCTTGCGGATGAGGTAGTTGTGTACGGCGGCCGTGGCGAGGAGCGCGGGAATCGCGATGCGATCGGGGCCGACGCCGCGATCCGACAGGATGATGATGTTGTAGCCACCGCGCACGGCGACCTCGGCCCGGTCGCACAGGCGGTCGACGGCGCCCTCCATGGCGGCCGCCCCGGTCTCGGCCGGGAAGGTCATGTCGAGGGTCTTCGTGTCGAACCGGTCCTCGAAGTGCGAGATCGAGCGGATCTTCTCGAGATCCCCGTTGGTGAGGATCGGCTGCCGGACTTCCAGGCGCTTCTTGCGGGACGCGCCTTCCATGTCGAGGAGGTTCGGGCGCGGACCGATGAACGAGACGAGGCTCATGACAGCCTCCTCGCGGATCGGGTCGATGGGCGGGTTGGTGACCTGCGCGAAGTTCTGCTTGAAGTAGGAGTAGAGCGACTTCGGCTTGTCCGAGAGGGCCGAGAGCGGCGTGTCGGTGCCCATGGAACCCACCGCCTCCTGGCCGGTCACGGCCATGGGCGCCATGAGCAGCTTGAGGTCTTCCTGGCTGTAGCCGAACGCCTGCTGGCGATCGAGCAGCGACACGTCCGAGCGCGAGGCGCGCGGGATCACGGGCTTCAGGTCCTCCAGCACGATCTGGGTGTTCTTCACCCACTCGGCATAGGGGTGGGCTGCGGCGAGCTCGCTCTTGATCTCCTCGTCGGAGACGATGCGGCCCTTCTCCAGATCGATGAGCAGCATCCGGCCCGGCTGCAAACGCCAGGACTCAACGATCTTCTCGTCGGGGATCGGCAGCACGCCCATTTCGGAGGCGAGCACCACGAGGCCGTCGTCGGTGACGAGGTAGCGCGCGGGACGCAGGCCGTTGCGGTCCAGCGTCGCGCCGATCTGGCGGCCGTCGGTGAAGCACACGGCGGCCGGACCGTCCCACGGCTCCATCAGGGCGGCGTGGTACTCGTAGAACGCCTTGCGCTCCTCGTTCATGAGCGGATTGCCCGCCCACGCCTCGGGGATGAGCATCATCATGGCGTGGGCCAGCGAGTAGCCGCCCTGCACGAGGAATTCGAGGGCATTGTCGAAGCACGCGGTGTCGGACTGGCCCTCGTAGGAGATCGGCCACAGCTTCGAGATGTCGTTGCCGAACAGCTCGGAATCGACGCTGGCCTGGCGCGCAGCCATCCAGTTGACGTTGCCCCGCAGGGTGTTGATCTCGCCGTTATGCGCGACCATCCGGTAGGGGTGCGACAGGCGCCAGGTCGGGAAGGTGTTGGTGGCGAAGCGCTGATGCACGAGGGCGAGGCCCGAGACGTAACGCTCGTCCTGCAGGTCGCGATAATAGTCGCCGAGCTGGGTCACCAGCACCATGCCCTTGTAGACGATGGTCCGGGTCGACAGCGAGACGGGATAATAGACGTCGGCCCGCGGGTCCTTGAGGCCGTAGACCTTGTTCGAGATCACCTTGCGGACGGTGAAGAGGCGGCGCTCGAAAGCGTCCTCGTCCGTGATGGCGGCCGGGCGGCCGATGAAAACCTGGCGGTGGTGGGGCTCGGTCTCCTTGACCATCACCCCGAGGTCGCTCGGGTCCACGGGAACGTCGCGCCAGCCGAGCAGCGGCAGGCCCTCCTCGGCCAGGGCCTTCTCGACGATCTCCTCGATGAGCCGCCGCGCCTCGTCGTCCTTCGGCAGGAAGAACTGGCCGATGCCGTAATGGCCCGGCTCCGGCAGGGTGATACCAAGCGTGGCGCACTCGGCCGTGAAGAAGGCATGCGGAATCTGCGTGAGGATGCCACAACCGTCGCCCATCTTCGGATCGGCGCCCACGGCGCCGCGATGGTCGAGGTTCTTCAGGATTTGAAGCCCTTGTGCGACGATGGCGTGGGTCCGGCGATCGTGCATGTCGGCGACGAAGCCGACACCGCAGGCATCGCCTTCGCGAGCAGGATCGTACAACCCCTGAGCCTTGGGCAGCGCCTGATCCCGCACGACGAGGGGCGCACCGCCGTCTCGGGTGGCTGGAATGGACGCCTGAAGCGCCCCGAATTCAGCAGATGCGACCACGCTCACCATTCCTCGCCTCCGACGTGCTCGCTTGCGAGCATGTTTCGTGCCCAAGCGCCAAACGGCTCCCGGGTGCATCCTCTCGACGACGTCGGCTCTCAGCGGATCTGTTTGTCAGCGGGACTTCGGTGAGGAAGCGCCCGCGACCCGCGGGCACGACGCCGGCTTGGTCTCAAGCCACGCGGACCCGAATCGCCACGATGGCGATCGTCTTCGAATCTCGTTTGTTCGCCGGAAACGTCACCCGCGGAGATCCTTGGCCATCCAGGAAGTCACTACCCCGGAAATGGGACAGCGTTGCTGTCCTAACGACGGAAAGTGACAGATTTTAAACGCTCCAGCAAGGCCCGTTCCGACGGCTTGTAAGCCTTTTCCGCGCGCGCGAACGTTTCACGGCCCGCTCCGTTGCCGCAGGTACGGGTTTGGATCGAGTCCTGCTTCGGCATACCCCGACAGAAACCCGCCTCGAAGCCCTCGCATTCCCGCCCCAATCCCACGCTTAACAGGACCTTGCCGGGCACAAGCGGCATGCGGGGGCGAGGCCCTGGCGGAGACCCACCGGAGGACCCGCGCCAACAGCGGGCCTCCGGATCGAACCTTCTGAACGAGGCCTCATGATCGTGCGTGGTCAGAACCAGCGCAGCAAGCCCCGTCCGCGCGCGTCAATGCCGCGCCTCTCAAAGATACTGTGCGGCCTCACCCTGTCCGTCTTCGGATCGGGAATCGCCATGGCGCAGTATTTTGACGACCGCGACATGCCGATGCCGCCGCGCGCCGTGGTGTGGCGACTGAACGACCGCGGATTCACTGCCGTCACCCGACCCCAATTCGACGGTCGTGCCTACGTCGTCGAAGCCGACGACCCCTATGGCGAGCGCGTGCGCGTGTTCGTCGATGCCCACGATGGCGCAATCCTTCGTCGCCAACGTCTGAACGTCGCCCTCGGCTCGCCGCCGGTGCGCGTTGCGCGGCCGGCGCCGGGATACGGTTGGACCGAGGAGGAGGCGGTTCCGCGCCGTCCCGTCCGTGAAGCGGAGCGAATCATACCGCCCAGCACCGTTCCGAACGCACCGCTTCGCCGCGCGCCGCTCGATGCCGTTCGGGTGGGCCGAGCCGAACCCCTGGACCGCAATCCAATGGGCTTGAATCCCGATGCGCCGTCGCAAGCTCAAATCCCCCCCCAAGCTCCGGGTAAGGTGGTCCGGCTCAATCCTCCGCCGAAGCCGGCCGCTACCCGGATCACCCCGCAGGCACCCCGCCTGTCCGAGACACCTTCGTCAAAGCCGGAGGTGCGGGAGCCGGCCGCTGCCTCCCTCGAAGCCCCGAAGTCCGTGACGCCAGCGACGAACGCCACTGCGCCGACACCAGCTGCCGTGCAGCCGCAAATCGACGCGAAGGCGCCTAAAGCGTGGAAGGACCCACCCGCGGATCAGAAGAAGTCGGTTCGGGTGATCGGCGGCGCCACCATCGTGCCGGGGGCAACACCGCCGAGCGAGCCAGCCAAAGACTGACGTCCCCCAGTCAGCCGGCGTCGCTCGCGCCGGCGCCCTGAAGCGCGGGGTCCCGGGTGGCAGCGCGCACGGGGCTCTCTGCCTGAGGCTTCTCGGTGATCGCCTGGAGTGCGAGCGGATCGAGCCCACTCCCTTCCGTGGGGCCGAAAGCGACGAGGGCGTGGCGCATCTTGGGAGTCCAGAACGCCACGATGTGCTTGTGGATGCCGGCAACAGCCTCGTCGTCCGGATACGAGCGGAAGAAGGTGGCGATCTGGTTCGCCATGCGGACGAGTTTCTGATCGGATGTCATGGCGCTCATGGGGACGCTCGCGTCGTTTGCGTTGCAGGATTGATCAGAGAGACGGGGCGAGGATCAAACGCTCGCGACCGTGAAAGACCGTGAGGGTGTCGGAGCGGGCGATAGCGCAAAGGGTCATGCCGTGCAGCCGCGCCCGGTCGATGGCCAGCGATGTCGGAGCGGAGATGGCAACGAGGATCGACGCGCCGAGGCTGGCCGCCTTTTCGACCATCTCGAACGAGCAACGGCTCGTAATCACGAGGAAACCGGTCGCCGGATCGATCCGCTCGCGCATCAGAGCGCCGATGAGTTTGTCGAGGCCGTTGTGACGCCCGACATCCTCCCTTACCGCGAACAGGGACCCGTCGAGATTGGCCCAGGCGGCGGCGTGAACCGCGCGGGTCCGACGATTCAGCACCTGTGCCTCACCGAGTGTGGTGAGAGCCCGTTCGATGGCGGCGATTCCGACACTGCCCGCCCCATCGACGCGAGCTTCGGCCATGGGAAGTGCGGAGAGATCGTCGATCCCGCATACGCCGCAACCGGTCCGGCCACTGATGGCACGTTTGCGGGCAAGGTGCTCACGAAGGCGCCCCGGAGCGAGGTCGACGAGGAGACGCAGGCCCCCATCGGCGATCTCGACCGTGACGTCCCGGATCTCGCCGGCCGAGGCCACGATGCCCTCCGTGAGGCTGAACCCGTAGGCAAAATCCACGAGGTCGGCCGGCGTCGTCATCATCACCGCATACGGCACGCTGCCGTAGACGAGGTTGACCGGCATCTCGACAGCGAGGTCGCGCTCGCTCGGCCGGGCCGCGGGATCGTCGTAGGCGACGACCAAGGTCTTGACGCGCCGGGCGGTCTCGGCCGGCGCGTCGTTCTCGTTCAGGTCCTGGCTACTCGGCAGCATTCAACTGGGTCGCGATACGGGTCAGGGAGAAGTCCTCTTCATAGAACTTCGCCTGCCAATCGGAAGGCCGGTTGGTGCGCCGGACCTGCACCGCCGTCACCTTGTACTCGGGGCAGTTGGTGGCCCAGTCCGAGTAGTCCGTGGTGATGACGTTGGCGCCGGTCTTGGCATGGTGGAACGTGGTGTAGACCACGCCCGGTTGCATCCGCTCGGAGACCACGGCCTTGAGGGCGATGTCGCCCGAGCGGCTTTCCAGCGCCACGAGGTCGCCGTCGACGACGCCGCGCACCTCGGCGTCGAACGGATGGATCTCCAGCACGTCCTCCTCGTGCCAGCGCGAGTTCTCAGTGCGGCGGGTCTGAGCGCCGACATTGTACTGCGACAGGATACGCCCGGTGGTGAGGATGAGCGGGAAGCGCGGACCCGTGCGCTCCTCGGTCGGTACGTACTCGGTGATCATGAACTTGCCCAAGCCCCGCACGAAACGGTCGACGTGCATCATCGGCGTGCCACGCGGCGCCGCGTCGTTGCACGGCCACTGGATCGAGCCGAGCTCGTCGATCTTGGCGAAGCTCACACCCTTGAAGCTCGGGGTGAGCGAGGCGATCTCGTCCATGATCTCGGACGGGTGACTGTAGTTCATCGGGTAGCCCAGGGCGTTCGAGAGCAGCATCGTGCCCTCCCAGTCGCCAACGCCGGAGAGCGGCGGCATCACCTTGCGCACGCGGGAAATACGGCGCTCGGCATTGGTGAAGGTGCCGTCCTTTTCAAGGAACGAAGCGCCCGGAAGGAAGACATGGGCGTACTTTGCCGTCTCGTTCAGGAAGATGTCCTGGATGACGATGCACTCCATCGCCATCAGGCCGGCGGTGACGTGGTGCGTATCGGGGTCGGACTGGGCGATGTCCTCACCCTGGATGTACATGCCCTTGAAGGCGCCATCGACGGCCTCGTCGAGCATGTTGGTGATGCGCAGGCCAGGATCCTTGTCGAGCGAGACGCCCCACAGGGATTCGAAGGTCTCGCGGGTCGCGTCGTCGGAGACATGACGGTAGCCCGGCAGTTCGTGCGGAAACGAGCCCATGTCGCACGAACCCTGGACGTTGTTCTGACCGCGGAGCGGATTCACGCCGGCGCCCAGCATGCCGATGTTGCCGGTGGCCATGGCGATGTTGGCCATGCCCATGACCATGGTCGAGCCCTGGCTGTGCTCGGTGACGCCGAGACCGTAATAGATGCCGGCCGCGCCACCCTTGGCGTAGAGGCGGGCGGCGCCACGGAGCTCGGCCGGATCGATGCCGGTGAAGCGCTCCTGGGCCTCGGGCGAGTGGCGCTCGTCGGCCACGAACCGCGCCCAGGCCTCGAAGTCGCCGAGATCGCAGCGCTCGCGGACATAGGCCTCGTCGATAAGCCCCTCGGTGACGATGACGTGCGCCATCGAGTTGATGAAGGCGACGTTGGAGCCGGGCTTGAGGGGCAGGTGGAAGTCGGCTTTGACGTGGGGCGACTTCACCAGATCGATCTTGCGCGGATCGGCGACGATGAGCTTAGCGCCTTCGCGCAGGCGCTTCTTCATCCGCGAGCCGAAGACGGGGTGGCCGTCGGTGGGGTTGGCGCCGATGACCAGGATGACGTCGGAATGCGCCACCGAGGCGAAGTCTTGGGTGCCGGCCGAGGTGCCCAGCGTCGACATCAGGCCGTAGCCGGTAGGCGAGTGGCAGACGCGGGCACAGGTGTCGACATTGTTGTTGCCGAAGGCGGCGCGAACCAGTTTCTGGACGAGGTAGGCTTCTTCGTTGGTGCAGCGCGACGAGGTGATGCCGCCGACCGAATCCTTGCCGTATGTCTTCTGGATGCGCTTGAACTCGGACGCGGCGCGGTCGATGGCGACCTCCCACGACACTTCCTGCCAGGGGTCCGTGATCTTGTCGCGGATCATCGGCTTGGTGATGCGGTCCTTGTGGGTGGCGTAGCCGTAGGCGAAGCGTCCCTTCACGCAGCTATGGCCCTCGTTGGCCTTGCCGCCCTTGTAGGGAACCATCCGCACCACGCGGGTGCCCTGCATCTCGGCCTTGAACGAGCAGCCGACGCCGCAATAGGCGCAGGTGGTGATCTCGGAGTGATCGGGCTGGCCGTGCTCGATGATCGACTTCTCCTGGAGCGTCGCCGTAGGGCAGGCCTGCACGCAGGCGCCGCAGGACACGCACTCGGACTCCATGAAGTTCGTTGGGCCGGCGGCGACGCGGCTGTCGAAGCCGCGGCCCTCGATGGTGAGCGCGAAGGTGCCCTGCACCTCTTCACACGCGCGGACGCAGCGATTGCAGACGATGCACTTCGACGGATCGTAGGTGAAGTAGGGGTTCGAGGTGTCCTTCGGCAGGTACTGGTCCGAGGACGGCTTGACGTGGTTGGCGCCGTCGTAGCCGTAGCGCACGTCGCGCAGGCCGACCGCGCCGGCCATGTCCTGCAACTCGCAATCGCCGTTGGCCGCGCAAGTCAGGCAGTCGAGGGGGTGATCGGAGATGTAGAGCTCCATCACGCCCTTGCGGAGCTTGGCCAGCTTGTCCGTCTGCGTCGAGACCACCATGCCGTTCTCGGCCGGGGTGGTGCAGGAGGCGGGGGTACCGCGCCGGCCCTCGATCTCCACGAGGCAAAGGCGGCAGGAGCCGAAGGCTTCCAGCGAATCGGTGGCGCAGAGCTTGGGGATCTGCGTGCCGGCGTGCATGGCGGCGGCCATGACGGAGGTGCCGGCCGGCACTGTGACGTGCATGCCGTCGATGGTGAGCGTCACGGTCTGCTCGGACACCCGGATCGGGGTGCCGTAATCGATCTCTTTGATGAGGGCCATGGGTCGCGCCTCCTTACTCGGCGGCGACGGACATGTGTCCGCCACGCTCGAAATCCTCGGGGAAATGGGTGATCGCGCTCATGACGGGCATTGGGGTAAGCCCGCCCATGGCGCAGAGCGACCCGTCGGTCATGACGTCGCAAAGGTCTGAAATGACGGCCAGATTGCGCTGCGTGTCCGTGCCGGCGATGACCTTGTCCATGGTCTCCACGCCGCGCGTCGCCCCGATGCGGCAGGGGGTGCACTTGCCGCAGGATTCCACCGCGCAGAACTCGAAGGCGAAGCGCGCCTGCTTGGCCATGTCCACGGTGTCGTCGAACACCACGATGCCGCCGTGGCCGACGAGGCCCTTCTTGGCCGCCATCGCCTCGTAATCGAGGGGCGTGTCGAGGAGGTGATCGGGAAAGTAAGCCCCGAGCGGGCCACCGACCTGAACCGCGCGCACCGGACGGCCGCTCTGCGTGCCGCCGCCGAAATCCTCGATGATCTCCCGGAGGGTGATGCCGAAGGCGTACTCGATGAGACCGCCATGCTTGATGTTGCCGGCGAGTTGGATCGCCAGCGTGCCGAGCGACCGGCCCATGCCGTATTCGGCATAGGCCTTGGCGCCGTGCTCGAGGATGTAGGGCACGGCCGTGAAGGTCATCACGTTGTTGACCAGTGTCGGCTGGCCGAGGAAGCCCTTGAGCGCCGGGATCGGCGGCTTGGCGCGGACGATGCCGCGACGGCCTTCGAGGCTCTCCAGCAGCGAGGTCTCTTCGCCGCAGATATAGGCGCCGGCGCCGAGGCGCACTTCGAGGTGGAAGGCTTTGCCGGAGCCCATGACGTCGGCGCCGAGGAATCCGGCCTTCACCCCGTTGGCGATGGCTTCCTTCAGGGTCGCGAAGGCCTGCGGGTATTCCGAACGAAGGTAGATGTAGCCGCGCGTAGCGCCCGTCGCGATGCCCGCGATGGTCATGCCCTCGATGAGGTTGAAGGGGTCGCCCTCCATCATCATGCGATCGGCGAAGGTCCCGGAATCACCCTCGTCGGCGTTGCAGACCACGTATTTCTGGTCCGACGCGGCGAGCATCACCGTGTTCCACTTGATGCCGGCCGGGAAACCGGCGCCGCCGCGCCCGCGCAGGCCGGACTCGCGCACCTCGGCGACGATGCCGGCGGCATCGAGCTTCAGGGCCGCTTCCAGACCCCTGTAGCCACCGTGCGCCCGGTAATCCTCGACGGAGACCGGATCGACGACGCCGCAGCGCTGGAAAGTGAGGCGATGCTGGCGTGCGAGGTAGGGGATCTTCTCGGGGTCGCCGAGGCGCAGGGGATGCTCCCCGCCGTCGACCAGGCCGGCGTCGAGCAACGCATCGACATCCCCGGGAGTGACCGGACCGTAGGCGATGCGCCCGTCCGGCGTGCCGACCTCGACCATAGGCTCGAGCCACAGCATTCCGCGCGATCCCGTGCGGACGATGGTGACGTCGAGGCCCCGGCGCTCGGCACCGGCGAACAGGGCGCGTGCGACGCGGTTGGCCCCGAGCCCCAGGGCCACGGCATCGCGGGGAACGTAGAGGGTGATGCTCATGACTTCACCTCGGCGAGGGCTGATTCCAGGGAGTCAGCGGTGAGCCGGGCCAGGGGCTCGTCATCCACGAGGGCGCCGGGGCCGTTGGCGCAGAGGCCGAGGCAGTAGACCGGCTCGACGGTGACCTGCCCATCCGAAGTTGTGCCGTGCCAATCGATCCCGAGGCGGGCGAGGATGTCGGCGTGGAGCTTGTCCGAGCCCATGGCCTGACAGGCCTCGGCCCGGCACAGCTTCACCTGATGCTTGCCCGACGGGGCGCGGCGGAAGTCGTGGTAGAAGGTGATGCAGCCGTGGATCTCGGCGCGCGACAGGTTCAAGGCGTCGGCGATGAGCGGTACGGCCCCCTCGTCGACGTAGCCGAAGGTTTCCTGAAGGGCGTGCAAGATCGGAAGGGTCGCCCCTTCGAGATGAAGATGTTCGGCGATGATCCCGGCGGCGCGGGGCTCGCTCCAGGGCTCGTTCGGCAGCATTGTTCCACCCGGTTTATCTTGTTCTCGTTCCAAGGTGGTATATCACCGAGCTTGAATCAATCGCGCCTTTCCGTTGGTCGACAACGGATTTTTGTCAAAACTCGATTGTGCAACGCAAAAACTCATAGCGATTGCAGAGATCGCCGGGACGGCAAACCTCACAGAGAGGCAATATCCTGCGCGATGGTGGATGCGGCGGCGCGGGCCTCGACGATCAGGGCGGCGCAGAGCGGCGTCATCGGTTCACGCTCGGGCACGACGAGGCCGATGAGGTGGCTGACGTCGGGCTCGACGATGGGCACGGCCCGTACCCGCTCGCTGAGGCGGAAGCTGTCGGCCAGCACTGCCGGCATGATGCTGGCCCACTTCGCGGTCCGGACATGGGTGAGCAGCACGATCATCGAGTTCGATTCGAGGAGCGGCGCCGAAACCCGCCCGACATTGGTGAGGTGCCGGTCGATGATCCGGCGGTTCTGCATGTCGGGGGTGAGGAGGCAGAGCGGGATGCGGGCCACCTCCTCCCATGTCACCGAGTCCCGGGCGCCGAACACGCCGTCCACCGCCGTGAGCAGCCGGTAGCGCTCGCGGTAGAGCGGCACGGCGGTGAGGCGTCCCAGCGGCTCGTTCTCCAGGTAGGTGATGCCGGCATCGATCTCGAGATCGGCGATGAGGCGACCGATCTCCCCCGAGGTGGTGGAGTGCACGGAGAACCGTACCTCGGGGTGGCGCATCCGGAACGGTGTCGTCAGGGCTGCGACGATGGGCGTCGCCGTGGGGATCGCGGCGAGCCGCAGGGTCCCGGACAGGCCGCGCCGGAGGCTCGCCACCTCCTCCCGCATGGCACGTGCATCCCCGACGATGCGGCGCGCCCATTCGAGCACCCGCTCGCCCTCCGGGGTGAAGCCCTGGAAGCGTGAGCCGCGCTGGACCAGCATGACGCCGAGGCGTTCCTCGAGCTGCTTCACGCCGGCCGACAGGGTCTGCTGCGAGACGTTGCAGACCTGCGCGGCCCGGCCGAAATGACGCTCGCGGGCGAGAGCGAGGATGAATTCGAGGCGTTCGATCACGGACCGGCACGAACCTCCCTGACGACGGGACTCCCCTTTGGGGGAACGCGCGCATCGCGCGAATCCGACCCGGCGTAACCCGCTGGAATGCCGCCGATGCGACGCTGTTGCGGTTGCGCCCCCACAATCCATGTGGTCTGACACGCCGATCGGCATTCAAGGTGGGCAAAATCCGCGGGATGCCGCAACACCCGCAGAACGCACTTGCGCTTTCGTCTAAATATAGCAAGAGGCGCGGGGACAATCGATCACGTCATGGGGAGCCGAGAGAGGCAGATGCGGACGACGCAGGCGCAACACCGGTCATCATGGGGGCTTGCCGCGCTTGGCGCCGTCCTCGTCTCGTCATCCTCCGCGTTGGCGGCGGGCATCGGTCAACCCGTGCCCTGGCAGATGGACCGTCAGGTCCCGGTCACCGAGAATGCACGGGACATCCACACGTTCGAGCAGGGCATGCACTGGCTCTCGTTCGGCATCTCGCTCTTCGTGCTGGCGCTGATCCTGTATTGCGTCTTCCGCTTCAGCGAGAAGGCGAACCCAACGCCGTCGAAGACCACCCACAACACACTCATCGAGGTGGCCTGGACCATCGTCCCGGTGCTGATCCTCGTCGCCGTCGCGATTCCCTCTTTCCGCCTGCTGCGCACGCAGCTCTCGGACCCGAAGGCCGACGTGCTGGTGAAGGTGATCGGCCACGCCTGGTACTGGTCCTACGAGTATCCGGCCGTGGAGAACGGCGGGGGCTTCACGTTCGACGCCAACCTCGACGAGGACAAGCAGCCCAAGCTGCTCGGCACCGACAACGACATGGTCGTGCCGGTGAACAAGATCGTGAAGATCCAGGTCACCGCCGCCGACGTGCTTCATTCCTGGGCGATCCCGTCTTTCGGCTTCAAGATCGACGCCATCCCCGGCCGCCTCAACCAGTTCTGGTTCAAGGCCGAGCGCGAGGGCACCTATCACGGTCAGTGCTCCGAGCTCTGCGGCGCCCGTCACGCCTACATGCCGATCACGGTCCAGGTCGTGAGCGACGAGGCGTACGCGAAGTGGCTCGCCGAGGGTAAGACGAAGTTCGCTCGGATCGACAACGACACCTCGAAGTTCGCTGCGGCCCGCTGACGGGTCCGGCCTCGTTTCATGAGATTCAAGAGAAACCTGGACTGAGGTCTATCCATGGCTAACGCCGCAGCACATTCGGGGCACCACGACGCCCACGCCCACGATCACAAGCCACCGTTCTTCTCCCGCTGGTTCCTGTCCACGAACCACAAGGACATCGGCACTCTCTATCTGCTGTTCGCCTTCTGCGCGGGCATCATCGGCGCGTTCCTCTCCTTCGGCATCCGCATGGAGATGGAGGAGCCCGGCCTCCAGTATTTCGCCAACCCCGGCACCTACAACGTGTTCGTGACCGGCCACGGCCTCATCATGGTGTTCTTCATGGTGATGCCCGCCCTCATCGGCGGCTTCGGCAACTGGTTCGTGCCCCTCATGATCGGCGCGCCCGACATGGCGTTCCCGCGCATGAACAACATCTCGTTCTGGCTGACGGTGGCGGGCTTCCTCAGCCTCGTCTGCTCGCTGTTCGTCGAGGGCGCTCCGGGCTCCAGCGGCGCCGGCACCGGCTGGACCGTCTACCCTCCGCTCTCCAGCGCCGGACATCCCGGCCCCGCCGTCGACTTCGCGATCTTCGCTCTCCACCTCTCGGGCGCCGGCTCGATCCTCGGCGCCATCAACTTCATCACCACGATCCTGAACATGCGCGCGCCGGGCATGACCCTGCACAAGATGCCGCTGTTCGCCTGGTCGATGCTGGTGACCGCGTTCCTGCTGCTCCTGTCGCTGCCGGTTCTCGCCGGCGCGATCACCATGCTGCTCACCGACCGCAACTTCGGCACGACCTTCTTCGATCCGGCCGGCGGCGGTGATCCGGTGCTCTACCAGCACCTGTTCTGGTTCTTCGGTCACCCCGAAGTGTACATCATGATCCTGCCGGCCTTCGGCATCGTCTCGCACATCATCTCGACCTTCTCGCGCAAGCCGGTGTTCGGATACCTCGCCATGGCCTACGCCATGGTGGCCATCGGCGTCGTCGGCTTCGTCGTGTGGGCACACCACATGTACACCGTCGGACTGTCGCTCCAGACCCAGTCCTACTTCGTGTTCGCCACCATGGTGATCGCGGTGCCCACCGGCGTGAAGATCTTCTCGTGGATCGCCACCATGTGGGGCGGGTCCATCCGCTTCACCGCCGCCATGCACTGGGCCGTCGGGTTCATCTTCCTGTTCACCGTCGGTGGCGTCACTGGCGTCGTGCTCGCGAACTCGGCCGTCGATAAGTACCTGCACGACACCTACTATGTCGTGGCGCACTTCCACTACGTGCTCTCGCTCGGCGCGGTGTTCATCATCTTCGCCGGTGTCTACTACTGGTTCCCGAAGATGACCGGCCACATCATCCCCGAATGGGCAGGCAAGCTGCACTTCTGGCTCGCCTTCATCGGCGCGAACGTACTGTTCTTCCCGATGCACTTCCTCGGTCTCGCCGGCATGCCGCGTCGCTATGCCGACTACCCGGAGGCGTTCGCCGGATGGCACAAGGTCTCGACCTGGGGCGGGCACATCTTCGCCCTCGGCATGGTGGTGTTCTTCATCGGTGTGGTTCTGGCGTTCCGCTCCAGCCGACGCGCCGCCGACAATCCCTGGGGTGAAGGTGCGACCACCCTCGAGTGGACGCTGTCGTCGCCGCCGCCCTTCCACCAGTTCGAGACGCTGCCCCGCATCGTCGACGAGCCGGGCCACTAAGAGAAAAGCCACAGCTTTTCGGATTGCGAGGACCGCGCCAGCGGTCCTCGCTCTTTCCCGGATGCCTTCCCACCGAACTCGCGGGCGGGCATCCCGAAAAGGGCGGCGCCAGGACGTCACACTCGATGACGGCGCGATCCGAAGCCCCATTCGCTACGACAAACTCAATCAGGTCCCCATGCAGGTCCCCATGACGAGCCTGTCGAACAGCCTATCCGCTGACGCCGAGCCGCAACCGGTCATCATGGCCGTCGGCGGCGAAGTCTCCGACTTCTTCGCCCTGTTGAAGCCCCGGGTGATGGTGCTGGTGATCTTCACCGCACTCGTCGGCATGGCGGTATCGAACGTCCACATCCAGCCGGTGGTGGGTACGATCTCGCTGCTCATGATCGCGGTTGGTGCCGGCGCCTCCGGCTGCCTCAACATGTGGTGGGACGCCGACATCGACGCGGTGATGACCCGGACGGCCAAGCGCCCGATTCCGGACGGGCGCATCCAGCCCAACGAAGCCCTGGCCTTCGGCATCGTCCTATCCGTCGGCTCGGTCCTTGTTCTCGGCCTCGCCTCGAACTGGCTCGCCGCCGGGCTCCTCGCCTTCACCATCGTGTTCTACGCGGTGTTCTATTCCATGTGGCTGAAGCGTGCGACGCCACAGAACATCGTTATCGGGGGTGCCGCAGGCGCCCTGCCCCCGGTCATCGGTCAGGCCGTCGTCACAGGCTCCGTCGGCATCGAGTCGATCGTCCTGTTCCTCATCATCTTCATCTGGACGCCGCCGCACTTCTGGGCGCTGGCGCTGATCAAGTCCGGAGAATACGCCAAGGCCGGCATCCCGATGATGCCGAACGTGGCTGGGCCGCAATCGACCCGCCGCCAGATCATCTACTACTCCCTCGTCCTGTTCCCCATCGGCCTCGCCCCGGTCTTTCTCGGCTTCGGTGGACTGCTCTACGGCGTGACGGCGCTGCTGGGTGGCCTCGGCATGCTGGCTTTCAGCGTTCACGTTTTCCGCAATCGGGAGGGCGAGGCAGAGCGCAAGGCGGCGCTCGGCATGTTCGGCTTCTCGATCCTCTACCTCTTCCTACTGTTCTCCGCCCTTCTGGCCGAGCACAGCCTTGGCCTGTTTCGGACGGTGATCGCGTGAGCGGCCTTCAGAACCAGCCGCGGCCGTTGACGCCGGAGGAGGCGCAGCGCCGGCGCAAGCGTTCCCTCGCCATCGCGGCCGTCCTCTTCACCCTCGTGGCGATCTTCTACGTTCTGACCATCGCGAAGCTCGGACCTCAGGTCCTCAATCGCGCACTCTGACGCGTGGCGAGGGAGACACCATGACCGATCGCACGAATCCCTCCCGCAAGGCCGCCGTCACGGCGTTCGCCTGCGCGGGCCTCGCCTTCGGAATGATCGGCCTCGCCTTCGCGTCGGTGCCGCTCTACGACATGTTCTGCAAAGCAACGGGCTTCGACGGCACCCCGCGCAAGGGCATCGCTCAGGTGGCGGCCGCCACCGACGACGGCATGCTGGTCCGGTTCGATACCAACGTATCCTCCAGCCTGCCCTGGCGCTTCCAGGCCGAGGCCGCCGAAGTCACGGCCCGCCTGGGCGAAACCAAGACCGTTTTTTTCAAGGTGAAGAACACCGGCACCGTACCATCCACCGGCATCGCGACCTTCAACGTCCAGCCGGCGCTGATGGGCGCGTTCTTCGTCAAGATCGAGTGCTTCTGCTTCAATGAGCAGACCCTGCAGCCGGGCGAGACCATGGACTTCCCGGTGGTGTTCTACATCGATCCGGCCGTACGCCAGGATTCGAACACCGCGCACCTCTCGGAGATGACGCTGTCCTACACCTACTTCGCGTCGAAGAACGGTCAGCCCACGGCCGCGCTTGCGACAACGGGCGGCACGGGAAAGAAGTCGAATTTCTGACGCAGCAAGCGTGACAAGAGCGCGCCCGGCCGATTAAGGGTCTGAGCGTGGAAGCCGGGCATCCGGTCGAGCCGAAACAATGAGAGAGCCCGGGGCCGTCACGGTCGGGGCCCAGGGGTCAGGAGAGACGTTAGATGGCCGAGGCGCACGCCAAGAACCACGATTTCCACATTCTCGCCCCGAGTCCGTGGCCGCTCATCGGCGCCTTCTCCGGCTTCCTGATGGCGTTCGGGGCCGTCTTCTGGATGAAGAGCCTCACCATCGGCACCCTCAGCCCGGGTCCGTACATCTTCGGTGCCGGCACCATCGGCGTGCTCTACACCATGTACGCCTGGTGGAAGGACGTGGTCCACGAGGCCAACACCGGCGATCACACCCGCGTGGTGCAGCTCCACCACCGCTACGGCATGATCATGTTCATCGCCTCGGAGGTGATGTTCTTCGCCGCGTGGTTCTGGGCCTATTTCGAGGCAGCGCTCTACACCGCCGACCCCATCCAATCGACCCGCGTCGATTTCACCGGCGGGACGTGGCCGCCCAAGGGCATCGAAGCCTTCGACCCTTGGCACCTGCCGCTTCTCAACACCCTGATCCTGCTGACCTCGGGCACGACCATCACGTGGGCGCACCACGCCCTGCTGCATGACGACCGCAAGGGCCTGAAGTATGGTCTGTGGCTGACGATCATCCTCGGCGTGCTGTTCTCGGCCTGTCAGGCCTACGAGTACGCCCACGCCCATTTCGGCTTCTCGGGCAGCATCTACTCGGCGACCTTCTTCATGGCGACGGGCTTCCACGGCTTCCACGTCATCATCGGCACCATCTTCCTGGCCATCTGCCTCTACCGTGCGTATCTCGGTCAGTTCACCGTGAAGCAGCACCTCGGTTTCGAGTTCGCCGCTTGGTACTGGCACTTCGTTGACGTGGTCTGGCTGTTCCTGTTCGCCTCGATCTACGTCTGGGGATCTGGCATCGGACACGCCGCCCACTGATCGTAAGCGGCCCTCGGCTGCATGGGAGATATGAAAGGGCGGCGCGAGCCGCCCTTTCGCGTGTCGAGACCAACTCCTATCCCCATATCCAGATCGAGCTGATGCTCACCCGGGCTCGAGGAGTACGAATCTTGGACGCTACGCGGCCGCTTCCCCCACCGATTCCCACAGGACTGCGCGGTCGCTGCCCGCGCTGTGGGGAAGGTCACATGTTCGACGGCTTCCTCACCTTCGCGCCGTCCTGCGAAGCCTGCGGTCTCGACTATTCCGGCTTCAATTCCGGCGATGGTCCGGCCTTCTTCGTCATGTCCATCGTCGGTACCATCGTGGTCGGCCTCGCCCTGTGGATGGAGATTTCCTACGAGCCGCCGATCTGGGTCCACGCCGTCGTCGCCGGGTCGCTCTCCATTGGTCTGAGCCTCGCCATTATTCGGCCTCTCAAGGGCGTGCTCGCGGCCCTTCAATTCGCCAACAAGGCCGAGCAGGGACGCTTTCGCTAGTGTCGGCCGTTCGACCTGGGGCCGTGCGAGCTCTGATCGCGCCCGGCCTCGTCTCGCTCGTTTGTCTCGCGATTCTCCTCGGCCTCGGCGTTTGGCAGCTCGATCGCAAGAGCCAGAAGGAAGCGCTCATCGGGCGCATCCTCGACCGGTCGCGCATCGAACCACCGGCGTCCTTGCCGGCGCCGGGCACGTGGAACCCAGAGGCCGACGAGTTTCGGCGAGTGCGGGTGACCGGCACGCTACTCAACGACCGCGAGACCCTCGTCCATGGCTTGGCCGCCGGCGCCGCACCCGGTCGCGCGCTCCAGGGCTATTATGTCCTGACGCCGCTACGGCGGTCCGAGGGCGATACGGTGCTGATCAACCGCGGCTTCGTACCCACGGAACTGAAAGCGCCGACGAGCCGGACGGTCGGGCAGATCGCGGGCGAGACCACGATCACCGGTATCCTGCGGGGTTCCGAGCCGCGGACCATGTTCGTCCCCGCCCCCGATGCGGCGCGCAACGAGTGGTTCAACCGCGACATCGCCGGCATCAGCGCGGCAGCCGGGCTGGCGGCCCCTCTGCCCTATCTCGTCGAAGCCGACGCCACTCCCAATCCGGGCGGCTGGCCGAAGGGCGGTCAGTTGCGGGTCGACCTGCCGAACAACCATCTGCAATACGCCTTCACGTGGTTCGGCATCGCCGGCTGCCTCATCGGTGTCTTCGGTGTGTTCGCCTGGAAGCGCCTCTTCGACGCACCCGACCCTGCCTGACCGTTCTCCGTCGGCTTGCCGGCAACGGGGTGTGCGCTACTCTCTGGGAGGGCGGATCACGCCCTGGAGTGTGCCCATGCGCGCCGCGATCCTGTTGCTGACCCTCGGTTTGACGTGGAGCGCGGCGCACGCCGCCGATGAAGCTGGGCGCGAGGCTGCCCGCGCCACCGTCACCCGACAGATCGAGGCTTTCCGGAAGGACGATGCGGCGACGGCCTACGCCCAGGCTGCACCTGCGATCCAGGGGATGTTCCCCTCGCCCGACACCTTCCTCGCTATGGTGCGACAGGGCTACGCCGCCGTCTATCGCGCTCGAAGCTACAGCGTGGACCGGGTGGAGGATGTCGATGCCAACGGTGTCGCCCTCGGTGTGAAGCTGCAGGACGAGGCCGGCATCGACTGGGTGGCCCTCTACACCCTGGAGAGACAAGCAGACGGTGCATGGCGCATCACGGGGTGCCAACTCAAGAAGGCGCCGGGCACCAGCACCTGAGGCGCATCAGGTTTCGACAGGCCGGACGGCTTGGTGTAGACGGGGCGCCTTCCTGGAGGCCCCTTTGCTTCACGTTTCGACCCGCGGCGCAGCGGCGCCCCTTTCCTTCTCCGACGCCTTGCTCGCCGGGCTTGCCCGCGACGGCGGTCTCTACGTGCCCGAGAGCTGGCCGCAACTGTCGCACGAGACCATCGCGGGGCTCGCGGGCCTGCGCTACGCCGATGCCGCCAAGATCGTCCTGCGCCCTCTGATCGACGGCGAGATCGCGGATGCCGATTTCGATCGGATGATCGAGGACTCGTACGCGACGTTCCGGCACCCGGCCGTGTGTCCGCTGACCCAGCTCGACGACAACCTATTCCTGCTCGAACTCTTCCATGGGCCGACGCTCGCGTTCAAGGACGTGGCGATGCAGCTCCTCGGGCGGCTCATGGACCATGTCCTGCGGGCGCGCGGGTCGCGGGCGACCATCGTCGGTGCCACCTCGGGCGACACCGGCTCGGCGGCCGTCGAAGCGTTCCGCGGCCTCGATCAGGTCGACATCTTCATCCTGTTTCCGGAGGGCCGCGTCTCGGAGGTCCAGCGTCGGCAGATGACGTCGGTCGGGGCGGACAACGTCCACGCCATCGCCATCGACGGCAATTTCGATGATTGCCAGAACATCGTCAAAGCCCTGTTCCAGCACGCCGAGTTCGCCGATGCGGTGAAGCTCTCGGGCGTGAATTCCATCAACTGGGCGCGGGTCGCCGCCCAGGCGGTGTATTATTTCACCAGCGCGGTCGCTCTCGGCGCACCACATCGGCGGGTCTCGTTCGCCGTGCCCACGGGCAATTTCGGTGATATCCTGGCCGGTTGGGTCGCCAAGCGCATGGGCCTCCCCATCGATCGCCTGATGATCGGCACCAATGCCAACGACATCCTGGCACGTACCTTGGAGCACGGGTCCTATGAGGTCCGCGGCGTCCAGCCTACCTCCTCGCCCTCCATGGACATCCAGATCTCTTCGAATTTCGAGCGTCTGCTGTTCGAGGCCCTCGGCCGGGATTCGTCCAGCCTCGGCCGGCTCATGGCCGGGCTGAAACAGTCGGGCGGGTTCAGCCTCGACGAAGCGGTCCTCGACACCGTGCGCGCCGAGTTCGACGCTACCGCCGTGCCCGAGGATGCCGTGAAGGCAGAGATCGCCCGGACCTTCGCCGAAACCGGTCACGTCATCGATCCGCACAGCGCCATCGGCGTCCATGCCGCCCGACGGCTCCTCGATAAGAATCCGCGCACGCCCGTCGTCGCCTTGGCGACCGCACACGCGGCGAAGTTCCCCGATGCCGTGTCCGAGGCCGTCGGCGGAGCGCGCCCTGCCCTGCCGCCGCATCTCGCCGACCTCCTCGACCGCGAGGAAAAATTCTCCCGCGTCGCCAACGATCAGGCGGCCGTGGAGAGCTTCATCCGCACCCACGCCCGCATCACCAAGGCCGGCTGAATTCCATGAACCAGCACTTCGCCACCCATGGCGCCTCCCCTGACCTGCGGATCACCCGCCTGGACAATGGAGTCACCGTCGTCACGGAGGCGATGCCGGGTGTCGCGACGGCGACCCTGGGCGTCTGGGTCGGCGCAGGCTCCCGGCACGAGCGGCCGGACGAGAGCGGGCTCAGCCATCTCATCGAGCACATGGCGTTCAAGGGCACGACCACGCGCTCGGCCCGGCGCATCGCCGAGGACATCGAGAACGTCGGTGGCGACATCAACGCCGCCACCTCCGCCGAGGGCACGAGCTACACCGCCCGCGTACTGGGCGAGGACGCCGGCGTGGCCCTCGACGTCATCGGCGATATCCTCACGGATTCGGTGTTCGAGGCCGGCGAGCTGGCGCGTGAGAAGGGCGTGATCCTACAGGAACACGCCGCCATCGAGGATACCCCCGACGACGTGGTCTACGAGGCCTTCACCGAGGCGGCCTTCCCCGATCAGCCCATGGGTCGGCCGATCATCGGGACGCCCGAGACGATCAACAGCTTCGACCGCGCCGGCATCGAAGCCTACATCGCCCGCGAGTACACTCCGGACCGCATCGTGCTCGCGGCGGCCGGTGCGATCGCGCACGACGCCATCGTCGAATCGGCGCGGGCCCATTTCGGGGATCTCAAGGCTGCGACGCCCCCCGAGACGGTCCCGGGTGTCTACAAGGGCGGCGAGAAGCGGATCCAGAAGAAGCTCGAGCAGGCCAACGTGGTCCTCGGCCTGCCGGGCCTCTCGTTCCGCGATCCCGGCTACTACGCCCTGCATATGTTCGCTCAAGTGCTCGGAGGCGGCCTGACCTCGCGCCTGTGGCACGAGGTCCGCGAGACGCGGGGCCTCGCCTACGAGATTCAGGCGTTCCACTGGTCCTTCTACGATTGCGGGTTGTTCGGCATCGGCGCCGGCACCTCGGGCGGCGATCTCGGCCAACTGATCGACGTGACCCTGGAGGCCACAACCCGGGCGGCCCGCGACGCCGACACCGTCGAGGTCGCCCGCGCCAAGGCACAGCTCAAGGTCGCCCTGCTGTCGGCCCTCGAAACACCGGGGGGCCGCATCGAGCGCAATGCCCGCCAGATCCTGGCCTGGGGCCGGGTGATTCCGGCGCAGGAGGTCATCGCCAAGGTCGATGCCGTGACCGTCGATGATGTGCGGGCTGCCGGCAGAAGGCTTCTCACCGGCGCCCCGACCCTCGCCGCCATCGGCCCGATCAAGAAGCTGCCGTCCCTCGAGCGGATCACCGCGGCCTTGAGCGCGGCCTAAGGATTTCACGGGCGGCTTGTTTTGGCCGCAAAGGAACGTGATCCAGCGGGTCCGGCGTCACGGTTGAGAAACAGTGGGTGCCTCCGCTTCGGCGAGCACTCCGCCTTGCCGGTGGAGGTCGCCGCCGATACGACTGGGCACCCTAGCTGAGCCGTATTCGTCACACTCGCCCGCCCGGCCGGAACACTCGCCCGTTGCGTCAAATCCTCCTCGTCTTCGCCGCCGTCTTCACGGCCCTGTTCGGCGCCCTGGTCTTCAGCGCGCCGGCGCGCGCCGTCGAGGCCGTGCGGGTCACCCTCGATGCGCCGGCCATCGACCTCACGACGATGATCGAGCGCTACCGCTCGGACGGCGACCTCATCCAGATTTCCACGGCCCCGGGTAAGGACGGCATCGTCCGCCGCATCGTCGTCAAGGCGCGCGACACGGGTGCACGCCCCGACTGGATGGTGTTCGCGCTCACCAACGACACCGACGAGCAGATCGACCGGGTCCTCGTCGCCCCGCATTTCCGCCTCGTCGGGTCCGGGGTGATCTGGCCAGATCTCGGTGGCTCGCGCATCGCCGCCATCACGGCGAGCCAGGGTATCCGCCCGGAGCGCGACGAGAACCCGGAAGCCGACCAGTTCGTCATCACCCTCGATCCCGGCGCCACCGTCACTTATGTGGCCGAGTTGCGTGGACCGAACATCCCCCAGGTCTACCTCTGGGACCAGGAAGCCTACCGGAAGAAGTCCACCGGCCTGACCCTCTACAAAGGGATCATCATCGGCATCGCCGGCCTGCTGGCTCTGTTTCTAACGATCATCTTCGTGGTCAAGGGCGCGATCATCTTCCCGGCCGCCGCAGCGCTGGCGTGGTCTGTGCTCGCCTACGCGTGCATCGATTTCGGATTTCTGCAGCGCATTCTCCCCGTCACCGAGGTGGCGGAGCGAATCTATCGTGCGTCGGCCGAGGCGGTGCTGGGCGCCACCCTGCTGGTCTTCCTGTTCGCCTACCTCAACCTCAGCCGATGGCACGTGCGCTACAGCCACGTGGCGTTCTTCTGGCTCGCGTTCCTCGCGGGCCTCGTCGCGCTCGCGGTATTCGATCCGCCCGTTGCCGCGGGCGTCGCCCGCATCTCCATCGCGGCCGTGGCCGGCGTCGGCCTGCTCCTCATCGTCTATCTCGCCGCCCATAACGGCTATGACCGGGCGATCCTGCTGATCCCGACATGGTTCCTTCTTCTTGTGTGGGTGGTGGCGGCGGGGTTCGCCATCACCGGCCAGATCGGTTCCGATCTCGTGCAGCCTGCCCTCATCGGTGGTCTCGTCCTTATCGTCATGCTCATCGGGTTCACGGTGATGCAGCACGCCTTCGCCGGGGGTGGCCTCACCCACGCCCTCGTGTCCGACACCGAGCGTCGAGCGCTGGCGCTGACCGGCGCAGGGGACGTGGTGTTCGACTGGGATGTACCCGGCGACCGGGTCTTCGCCGGTCAGGAGATGGAGGGGCAACTCGGCCTGAAGCGGGGAACCCTCGAAGGTCCGGCGGTGAACTGGCTCGCCCTGGTGCATCCCTTCGACGTGGAGCGCTACTCGGCCGCCCTCGATACGGTCATCGAGGAACGGCGCGGCCGCATCGTCCACGATTTCCGCCTGCGCTCCACGGCCGGGCCGTACTACTGGTATCGCCTGAAGGCGCGCCCCGTGATCGGCACCGACGGCGAGGTGGTGCGCATCGTCGGCACCATCGCGGACGTCACCGAGGTGAAGACCGCCGAGGAACGCCTGCTGCACGATGCCGTGCACGACAGCCTCACGGGACTGCCCAATCGCGAACTGTTCCACGACCGACTCGACGCGGCACTCGCTTTTGCCAGCCAGGATGCGCGTCTGAAGCCGACGACCATCGTTCTCGACATCGACCGGTTCAAGGCCATCAACGACGCGATTGGTCTCTCGGCCGGCGACTCGATCCTGCTGACCCTGTCGCGTCGCCTCGGCCGGCTCCTCCGCCCGCAGGACACCCTGGCCCGGGTGGCGGGCGACGAATTCGCCCTCATCCTGCTGTCGGAACGCGATCCCGACCGTATCCTTTCGTTCGCCGAGATGATCCGCAAGGCCATCGCCACGCCCATCACCTACGCCGATCGCGAGATCTTCCTCACGGTGTCCGTGGGCATCGTCCTGCACGAGGTCGGAGCCACCCTGAAGCGCGAGGAGGTGTTCAAGAACGCCGAGATCGCCATGATCCAGGCCAAGCGCGGCGGCGGCGACCGCATCGAGGTGTTCCGCGCCGATATGCGCAACGAGCGCGGCGACCGCCTGATGCTCGAAGGGGACCTGCGCCGGTCCCTCGAACGCAACGAGATGAAAGTGCTGTTCCAGCCCATCGTCCGGCTGGAGGACCGCACCGTCGCGGGTTTCGAGACGCTCCTGCGCTGGGACCATCCGAGACTCGGCCGTATCCCGGCGTCCACCTTCATGCCGGTGGCCGAGGAATGCGGCTTCGTGGTCAACCTCGGAATTTTCGCCCTGGAGCGCACGGCCCTCGAACTCGCCGCCTGGCAACGTTCCCTCGACGTCGAACCGCCGATCTTCGCCACCGTCAACATGTCGTCGCGTCAGTTGCTGCGCCACGATCTCCTGCACGACGTGAAGACGATCCTGGCGCGTTCCGGCGTGCTGCCGGGGTCTCTCAAGCTCGAGCTCGCCGAGAGCCTGGTGATGGAGAATCCGGAATACGCGGCGCAGATGCTCGCCCGCATCCATGATCTGGGCGCCGGCCTGTCGCTGGATGATTTCGGGACGGGCTACTCCGCCCTGTCGTACCTCCAGCGCTTTCCGTTCGACACGATCAAGATCGACCAATCCTTCGTTCGCCAGATCGCGACGGGACGCACGGGGATCCTTCGTTCCATCGTCAAGATGGCGCAGGAACTCGGCCTCGCCATCGTGGCCGAGGGTGCGGAATCGGAAGCCGACGCGCAGGCGCTGGCGGAACTCGGCTGCGAGTACGCTCAGGGCTTCGCCTTCGGCGAGCCCATGTCGATGCTCCAGGCTCGACAGCTCCTTGGAGCGGCCCCGGAAGCCGCCTGAGACCGCCCGGTCGATCGACACGCCGAATGGCTTCGTCGAGACGGCGCGTCACGCAGGGTCGGTCGAACGCCACACGTCTGCTCGGGTCGGGACGAGTTCGTCCGCCGCCTCGGTAGAACGCCCCATCGCGTGAATGTCTTGGATCGGCTTAAACCTCCCTTAACCATGATCCGGCATCGTTCTCGATGACGAAAGGCCAGATTCGAGTGGCCGTGCGAGAGGGAATTGCGTGATGGCCGAGGCCGCACTCCGGACCGACGAAGGTTTCGACTCCACCATCGTGCGGCGCCTGATGGCCCGGCCGCTTCGACTCGTCGAGACCCCCATGGCCGAGGTCGTCACGCTTCACCCGGGCGCCGCGGCCCCCGAGAATCGCGCGCAGGCCTCCGAGGAGGTTGCTCACCTGAAGGCCCAGCTCCTCGTCATGAAGGCGGTTCTACGCTCGGAACGCGACGAGGCCGCCCACCTGCGGGCCTGCATCGCGACCATCGCCGACCCGGAGCCGCTGACGCCCGAGGCCCAGGCCGTACGCGACCGCTGGGCCGCCCTCGTCGACCAGCTCCTGCACACCGCACGATAGCCGCCCCTCCGCGACGCGCGACGCGCCGCCCTGCCCCGTTCGAGGGATACTGATGAGCGCCCGCTGCTCCCTCGTGGTCAACGGCAGGTCCGTGCGTGTTTCCACGGGTGATACGCCCCTGGAAGCCGCCCTGGCCGACGGGATGATCGCCGCGCAACCCGGTCTCCTGGGCCAGGGGTCCGGCCCCCTCCCCCGGCGTGCACAGGCACGCAGCCACCGCTCGGATACCGTCAAGCTCACCCTGCCCCGCCCCAGCCTCATCGAGCGGTCCGAGACGGTCGCTGCCCCGGTGAAGCCCGTTCCTGCGCAAAAGCGCGCCGGAACGGTCACGCAGATCACCCCACTCGGGCCCCACACCCTCGAAGTCGTGGTGACGATCACCAAGCGGCTCGCCTTCGAACCGGGCCATGGCGTGGTGGCCACCTTCGAGGGCTTCGATCCCGTCACCCTCAGTCCGACCCTGCGCGTCGATGGCGCGGCGGAACTCAACGAACTCGTCTTTCACCTTCGCCTCACCGGAGACCGCGCGGCCCTGCCCGACGCGTTCGGGGACGGCATCCGGCTCGACCATCCGGTGAAGATCAAAGGGCCCGTCGGCCGGGGCTACTACCGGCCCGGTGGCGGTCGCCTCGTCCTCGTCGCCGCCGAGACCGGATTCGCTCCGATTTGGTCCATTGCGCGGGCCGCGCGGTACATCGAGCCGGCGCGCGAGGTGGCGATCCATGTCGGTGCCCGCGACCCCCTCGACCTCTACATGCGGCCCTCCCTGGATTGGCTGCGTGCCACGGGCGTCGGCCGCGTCGTGCTCGTCGCCGACCGCAGCCGCCAGCGCCCGCCCGACGTGCGACCCGGCCCCCTGACGGCGCATCTGCCGTCGCTGCGCACCACCGATGTGGTCCATGTCGCGGGAGATGCCTCGACCGTCGGCGCCGTGGAAGTCCTGGCGGCGGCGGCCGGCGCGCGTTGCTATCCGATCCTGCTCGACCCCATCCCCTGACACGAAAAATCGGCTTCTCGTGACGAGAGCCCGGTTGGAATCGTTCGGGCGCGGCTAGAGACGTGCCCGACCACGTTGGGTCGGGACACACCGCGAGGCCTTTGTTCGGCCGCGCTCTCCGACGTACCGGCATCCACTTCTGCGGAGAGCGCTCCAGTCGGGCCGAACCCCTATTCGGGTCCGACCTGACGCACGGCCCCGCGCGCGGCGCTGGTGGCGAACATCGCATAGGCCCGCAGAGCCGTGGTGATCCGGCGCTTGCGTGGCTCGGCCGGCTTCCACCCGGCGGCGTCCTGTGCGGCTCGGCGAGCGACGAGTTCAGCCTCGTCAACGGCGAGATGGATGCTGCGTCCCGGAATGTCGATCTCGATGCGGTCGCCGTCGCGCACGAGGCCGATGAGGCCGCCCTCCGCCGCTTCCGGCGAGACGTGTCCGATGGACAGGCCGGACGAGCCACCGGAGAACCGCCCATCGGTGACCAAGGCGCAGGCTTTGCCGAGGCCCTTCGATTTCAGGTAGCTCGTCGGGTACAGCATCTCCTGCATGCCGGGACCGCCACGGGGACCTTCATAGCGGATCAAAACGACTTCGCCGGCCTTCACCCGCCCGCTGAGGATGGCGTCGACCGACGCGTCCTGGCTCTCGAACACCCGGGCGATGCCGGTGAAGGTGAGGATCGAGGCGTCGACACCCGCCGTCTTCACGATGCAGCCGTCGACGGCGAGGTTTCCGTACAGGACGGCGAGACCGCCATCCTGCGAATAGGCATGCGCCGCCGCGCGGATGACGCCGCCCTCGCGGTCGAGGTCGAGGTCCTCCCAGCGCGCCGCCTGGCTGAAGGCGACCTGGGTCGGCACACCGCCCGGCGCGGCGCGGTAGAACTCGGACACCGTGGTACTGGCCGTGCGACGCACGTCCCAGCGGTCGAGGGCTTGAGCCAGTGTGCCGGCGTGCACGCTCCCGGCCTGCGCATCGATGAGGCCGGCGCGGTCGAGTTCACCGAGGATCGCCATGATGCCACCCGCCCGGTGCACGTCCTCCATGTGGACCTCGGCCACCGCCGGGGCGACCTTGCACAGCACGGGTACGCGCCGTGAGAGCCTGTCGATGTCCGCCATGGTGAACGGCACCTCCGCCTCGTGGGCGGCGGCCAGCAGATGCAGCACCGTGTTGGTGGAGCCGCCCATGGCGATGTCGAGGGTCATGGCGTTCTCGAAAGCCGAGAAGCCCGCGACCGCGCGGGGCAGCACGCTGGCGTCGTCGCCCTCGTAGTAGCGCTTGGCGAGATCGACGATGAGGTGGCCGGCCTCGACGAACAGACGGCGGCGGTCTGCATGGGTCGCCAGCACCGAGCCGTTGCCGGGCAGGGACAGACCGAGGGCCTCGGTCAGGCAGTTCATGGAATTGGCCGTGAACATGCCCGAGCACGAGCCGCAGGTCGGACAGGCCGCGCGCTCGATGGCGGCCACATCCTCGTCGGACACTCGGTCGTCGGCCGCCGCCACCATGGCGTCGACGAGGTCGAGCTTCTTGATCACGCCCTTGAGCTGAACCTTCCCGGCCTCCATGGGGCCGCCGGACACGAACACCGCCGGGATGTTGAGGCGCAAAGCCGCCATCAGCATGCCGGGTGTGATCTTGTCGCAATTGGAGATGCACACCATCGCGTCGGCGCAGTGGGCGTTGACCATGTACTCGACGGAATCGGCGATGAGCTCGCGCGAGGGGAGCGAGTACAGCATCCCGTCATGGCCCATGGCGATGCCGTCATCGACCGCGATGGTGTTGAATTCCTTGGCGACGCCGCCGGCCGCCTCGATCTCCCGGGCCACGAGCTGGCCGAGATCCTTCAGGTGGACATGGCCGGGCACGAACTGAGTGAAGGAGTTCACCACGGCGATGATCGGTTTGCCGAAATCGCCGTCCTTCATACCGGTCGCACGCCACAGGCCGCGGGCGCCGGCCATGTTGCGGCCATGGGTGGTGGTGCGGGAACGGTAGGCGGGCATCGCATCTCTCACGGTTCGCCGCGCTTTTGCGGGCGGGAGGCGATGCGTGGCAAGGGCCTTTTCGCAGGTCTTGGGGTTCGGCCCCCGTGGAGTGTTATCGCATCAGGCCGCGCGGGCCCGCAGGCCGGCGCCATTGCCGAACGCGCGGGCGTAGAGCGAGGCGTAGGTGGTCGCGGCCTCGTCCCAGCCGAAGGTGCGCGACATGGCGGTGCGGCGCATGGCGTTGAGGCGCTTCTTCTGACCGAAGGTGTCGAGGGCCCGCCGAATGGCGCCGGAGAAACCGCGCGCCGACGCATCGCCGAAGGTGAAGCCGGTCACGCCGTCCTCGACGGTGTCGGCGAGACCGCCGGTACGATGGACGATGGGAAGCGAGCCGAAACGCTGGGCGTACATCTGAGCCAGACCGCAGGGCTCGAAGCGCGACGGCATCAGCAGGAAGTCGCTGCCGGCGAACATTCGGCGGGCATCCTGCTCGTTGAACCCGACATGGACACCGACGGCGTCGGGATGGCGGCGGGAGAGATCGCGCAGGGCCCCCTCGAACCGGCTCTCGCCCTGCCCGATGACCACGAGCTGGCCGCCCTCCGCCACGATGGTGTCGGCGGCCGCCAGGCTGAGGTCGATGCCCTTCTGGTGAACGAGGCGCGAAACGATGGCAAAGAGCGGTCCGCGTGAGACGGCCAGGCCGAACTGGCGGCGGACGGTCTCCGCATTGGCGCGCTTGCCCTTCCAGTCGTCGGCCTCGAAGCGGGTGGCGAGGTACGGATCCGTGCGCGGGTCCCAACTCTCGTCGATGCCGTTGAGGATACCGGCCAGCCGCCCCTGGGACGCGCGGGTGCGCAGCAACCCGTCGAGGCCGCAGCCGGCGTCCGGCGTCGTGATCTCGCGGGCGTAGGTGTCGCTCACCGTCGTGACGTGGGAGGCGTAGTAGATGCCGGCCTTGAGGAAGGAGAGCTGCCCGTAGAACTCGACGCCGTCCATCTGGAAGGCGTGGTCCGGGACGCCGAGACGGCCGAGGGATTCGTGCGGGAACAGGCCCTGGTAGGCGAGGTTGTGCACCGTGAGGATGCTCGGCACCCGCACTCCGGACCAGGCGAGGTAGGCCGGGGCGAGGGCCGCCTGCCAGTCGTTGAGGTGGAGAAGGTCGGCGGCCCAGGCCGGATCGACGCCACGAGCGATCTCGGCGGCGGCGAGACTCAAGCGGGCGAAGCGGATGTCGTTGTCGGCGAAATCGCCCTGCCCGTCGCCGTAGGGCGTGCCGTCGCGCTGGTAGAGTTCGGGGCTGAGGACGACGTAGATCTGGAGGCCGTCGGCGCTCTCGACCAGGCCGAGTTCGCAGGGCGGCACACCGGCATGGCCGGGCAACTGCGCGACAACGGGGATGTGGTCGAAGCGATCCACCACCTGACGGTAGCCGGGGATGAGGACGCGGATGTCGTAGTGCCGCCGCAGGGCCCGCGGCAGGGACGCCGCGACTTCGCCGAGACCGCCGGTCTTCACGAAATCCGCCATCTCGGGCGTGGCGAACAGGATGCGGGGCTGATGCAGCGGAGGGATCGTCTGGCCGAGAAGGCCACGGGCGGAGGCGGAGTGAGCAGTCGCCGCAGACGTCATTTTATCCTTGCCGCTCCGGGCACCTTGGACGTGCAGGGCGAAACAACCCGTGGCTGACGTCGGCATCGTGAACGCCCCGATTGGTAAATGGTTCCGTTGCGATGCACAATCCAAGCCACGATTTCGGTTACGAATTCCTTGCTTTTGGTGCGGCGCAAACGGTCGCAGCCCGTCGAATTCAGGGTCGGTTCAGGACGATGGCCGCGACCGAATGCCGAAGGCCCGGCGCGAAGGCGAGGCAAACGAAGGATCAGGTTTCGGCAATCCAGGCGCGCAGACCGCTCAGCGTATGGAAGGCATCGGCCGAGCGAACGGCGAGCTGCGGCGCGTGTGTCCGCATCATGTCCGCCAGGGCGTGGCCCGGACCGAGTTCGAGGCTCCGTTCGGCGCCGCGCTCGACCACGGCATCGAGGCAGGCAGTCCAATCGACGAAGGTCGCGACCTGTCGGGCGAGCGCACCGCGGAATCGTCCGGCGTCGAAGATCGGCGTGCCATCCGTGCCGTTCAGGAGGATCCGGCCTGTGATGGGCCGGCGCACGGGTACGGGGGCGAGCTGCGCATGGAACGGGTCCACGGCCCGTTCGAGCAGTGCCGTGTGCGAGGCGACCCCGACGTGCAACCGGCTCGCCCGCGCCGCGCCCATCTGCGCGGCTTCGGCGCAGAGGGCATCGAGAGCGTCACCCATGCCGCCGACCACGAACAGGTCCGCGGGGTTGCGGATGGCGATTGCGCAGGCATGACGCGCCACGAGAGGATCGAGGGTCGCACGCGGCAGGCCACGGATGGCGGCGAGCCCCTGGCCGGGGCGGCTCGCCGCGTCCATGGCCTCGGCCCGCGCAGCGGTGAGGCCGAGGACCTGCTCCGGCGTCCAGATTCCGGCAACGCCCCAAGCCGCCATCTCGCCGACGCTGTAGCCGGCGACGACACAGCGCCGTGGGAGAATGTCGGCGACGCACTCTGCAAGGGCCAGGGCGGCAGTGACGCACAGGATCTGCCCGATGCGGTTGGCGTAGAGTTCCGCTGGATCGGCCTGCGCCACGAGGCTTCGCGGATCGCACCCGAGATACGCGGCGGCATGGGCGAAGATCGGCGCGGCGGCGGGGGCATCCGCCGTCAAGGCGAACAGATCGGGCGATTGCAGCCCCTGGCCGGAGCAGAGCAGGGCCAACGTCATGGCCCCACCCCGTCGAGGAACAAGGTCATGGCGAGGAGATCGGCGCAGCCGCCCGGACTGAGGTTGCGGCGCGTGAAGGCGATGTGCAGCGCCTGTGCCCGCGCCCGCCAGTCGGCAGATGCGATGCCGCCGGCCGCGAGAAACGCGCGGGCGGCCCCCTGCACGTAGGCGAGGCCCCCGGTACCACCGCGATGCAGAAGGTTCGTATCCTCCACGCCGGCCATGAGGGCGAGGCAGAGCTGCACCCGCACGGCTTCCGGGTCATCGGGTCGTATGGCCTCGGCTTCGCGCAGAGCCGGGAGTCCGAGGGCGTAGAGAGTTGGAAACCCGAGCGCTGCCTCGCGTCGCGCACCGCCGGCCCGGTATTGTCGCAAGGCGGCGGAACCGTGGCTGTGGAGGGGGATGGGACCGTTCGCGATGGCGGCGCCCCAACGGTCGGCGACGAGACGCCCGAGGCGTCGGCGATCGCCAGAGGCGTCGCGGAATCCGGCCGCGGCCACAAGGAGGCCCAGACCGAAAATCGCGCCGCGATGGGTGTTCACCCCGCCTGTGGCTGCGAGCATCGCCGCCTCGGCCGCGAGGCCGATGGCCCTCAGGGTGTCCATGCCGGCGCCCCGCCCGCCGGCCTCGGCGAGATCGGCGAAGTACGGCTCCAGGGTGTCGGCGCTGCGGTTCAGCAGAGCCGCATCCATATCCGCATGGGCGCCCGGATCGACGTGGCTGACGAGGCCCGGCTTCGGGTAGGTGGCGACCTCGAGGCGCAGGCAGGACACGGCCGTTGCGGCGAGCGCGTCAGCCGGTGTGGAGAGCGCCGACACCCGCGCGGCGCTCAGCATCCGGCACCCGCGAGGAAATCGGAGCGGGCGACGAGGCTCACGCCGCGGGCATCCTTCGCCAGTATCTCGGGCATCCCCTCGGCGAGTTCGCGCCACTGCACGGCCATCCCGCCGGCTCCGAGGCACTCGCCGTCGATCCGCATGGGGGCCTCGCTGGCGATGGTCGAGAGACCGGCGAGGAGCGCCTCGGGCGCCCCGTCGAGGCGCCACAGCAGATCGATGTCGGACGTCGGCGACAGGTAGGGAAGGCCCGTGAGGTGCTGCCAGGCGAGGCTGCCGAAAGTCCGTACCTCGGGGTCGAGATCGAGGAGGCGTCGCAGGGTCGGTTGCCACTCGGGCGACGCCGCGGGCGCGGCCTCGGCAAGACGGGGCGGAGGTGCGATGGCACGGAGCGCGGACGCCTCCAGCACGAAGGACAGACGTCGTTTGCCCTGAGCGGGTGGCAGGGGCAGCCCCATGGGAATACCCGCCTCGCCCCCGGCGGGACGCCGGACGACCAGGGGCCAGTTCCGTTCGGCCCAGTCGGCGACGTAGGGCAGGCCATCGTACTCGGGCCGCCGCATGAGGAGCGTGCGCCAGGCGGCGGGGGCGACCCGGACCATCTGATGGCGCCCGAGCGCGTCAGGCATGGTCCGCGACGCGCGCCGCAACCCGCTCGGCGATGGCGGCAGCCCGAGTCCGACCGCCACGCTCCCACCCGAGACGGTCGCGACAATCGCCAGAGGCCTGTGGCGCGGCAAGGCAAGCCTCCAACTGCTCGGCCAGGGATCTCCGCGGGTCCCAGGTCTCGTGGATCGCCCCCGTCTGGACGAGATTGTCGAGGCCCGGGGCGAACACCGCGGTCGCACGGGCCTTCTCGGTGAGAACGTCGAGGGAGAGTTTCGTGACCCGCGCCATGGAGGGCAGGTCCATCACCTCCGGGTGGGCGCCCGGCAGGGCGACGAGGTGGCCGGTGGCCAGCGCCGTGGCGATGAAGGCCCCGGCGGCGCTGCGGCCGTAGAGCAGGCCGAGGGTCCGGTGCCCCTCCGCCTCGGCGAGCATCAGTGCCTTGGCGAGGTGGGCGAGGTACTCGTTGAGACCGAGGAGCTCGTCCCGCCGGCTCATGCGCTGACTGGACGAATCGACGGGCATCAGGATCGGCGCACCGTCGCCGGAGCGGGCGATGGCGAGGACCCGCCCCGCCAGGGTCAAGGCTCCCTCGATGCCGAGGGGTGTGCCCTCGGCCAGGCCGAGCACATGGACGGGCTTGCCGCCGGCGCGCCGCCCGGTGCCGAGGATGAGCCCATCGGCGACAGCCACATCATGGCCGTCCGGAAACAGTCCGACGAGGATCTCAGCGAGCGTCATCGGCACTCTCCCGGCAGGTGGCGATGGCGTGGAACGCCTGCGTGGACAGGCCCGGAACGCCGGGTGCGTCCTTGACCCCGAGGATCGACCAGACCGCGACCGCATCACTGGCGGTACCGAAGCGGACGAGCCGCCGCTCAAGCCGCGCCTGCTCGGCGTCGAGGGTCGCGAGATCGAGGCGTTCGGGCTTTGCCAGGATCGCCTGCACCGCCGCGCGAAACGCGCCCGGCCCGTCGTCGACGAAAGCGTCCGCGCCACCGAGGAGGTAGCGGTGCTTACCCCCCATGGTGCGCCAGACCAGTGCGCGGTCGCGGGAATCGAACTCCTCGACGCCCCGATTGGTCTCGATCACCTCCGGGCCCGTGACGCTGATGCGTCCTTGTTCGGTGACGATGAGGGCCGAGCAACAGCCGGCGATGAGCCCGCCGCCGCCGTAGCAACCCGAACGCCCACCGACGAGGCCGACCACGCGCGATCCGGAACCACGCGCTTCGATCAAGGCCCGCATGATCTCCGCGATGGCGGTCTCGCCTGCATTGGCTTCCTGCAGGCGCACGCCGCCGGTGTCGAACAGGATGAGCACATCGCGGCGGAGAGCCTTGGCGGCGCGGAGCAGGCCGACGAGCTTGGCCCCGTGAACCTCCCCCACGGCCCCGCCCATGAAACGTCCCTCCTGGGCGGCGACCAGAACCTCGGCGCCGTCGAGGGTCGCGCTTCCGACGATCATGCCGTCGTCGAACTGCTCGGGCAGGTCGAACAGGGCGAGATGCGGGCTCGTCGCCCGTTCCTCGGGACCGACGACCTCGTGAAAACTGCCGGGATCGACGAGGGCGGCGACGCGCTGGCGGGCGCTGCCCTCGTACCAGCTCAGGGCCTCGGTCTCGAAGGCGGGATTCATGGCGCGTCTCCGGCGATGAGCCGTGCGCCCTGGGCGAGGCGCAGGGCGACGGTGTCGGGCCGGGCGCCTCCGTCGTTGATGGCGATGCGCAGGCCGCCCGCGCCGCGGCGCGCCACGAAATCCGCCACCACGGCGGCCCAGACTTCGCCGAAGCCATGGGCGGCCGTGGCGATCTCGATGGTGCACCGGTCGGGCGCGAGCACCCGCTCCAGCAGCACTTCCAGATTACCGGAGGCGACGATCCCGACGAGGGCCTGGGGCTTGGTGCCCCCGGCGGGGATCGGCGCGTCGAGGGTGTAGCTGAGGCGTTCCATGCTTCACCGTCACCAGTTGCGGAATTGGCTCGGCGGCCGGTACAGGCCACTCGACGAGAGGGCGAGATCCTTGATGGAGCGGGCGGCGAGCAGGCTACGGTCCGCGTCGAGGGGGTCGATGCCGAGATCTTCCGGCCTGCGAATCACGCCGCGCTCGCGCAGGCGCGCCACCATGCCGGCATCGCGCCGGCGCCCGATCTCCGTGTAGCCGGCCACCCCCCGGATCGCCTGCTCGCGCTCGTCGACGTTGCGGCACAGCAGGAGATTGGCGATGCCCTCCTCGGTGACGATGTGGGTGACATCGTCGCCGTAGACCATCACGGGCGCGAGCGGCAGATCGAGCTTCTCGGCGAGCGCGAGGGCATCGAGCCGCTCGACGAACAGGGGTACGTTGGCATCCCCGAATGTCTCGCCGATCTGCACCACGAGCTTGCGGCCCCGGCGCAAGGGGGCGGGCGTATCGGGATCGGCCTCCGCACCGGCCTTGAGCCAGGGCTCGCTCGGATGGCGCCGGCCGCGTGGATCGGACCCCATGTTGGGCGCCCCACCGAAGCCCGCGATGCGGTTGGTGGTGACCGTCGAGCTGTGACCCGAGAGATCGATCTGCAGGGTCGAGCCGATGAAGAGGTCGCAGGCATAGAGGCCCGCGGTCTGGCAGAAGGCCCGGTTGGAGCGTAGCGACCCGTCCGAGCCCGTGAAGTAGATGTCCGGCCGGGCGGCGATGTAATCGTCCATCCCGACTTCCGAACCGAAGCAGTGGATCTGCTCGACCCAACCGGCCTCTATGGCGGGGATCAGGGTCGGGTGCGGGTTCAGCGCCCAGTGGGTGCAGATCTGTCCGCGCAGACCGAGCGCTTCGCCGTAGGTCGGCAGCAGCAGCTCGATGGCGGCGGTGTTGAAGCCGATGCCGTGGTTGAGTCGGCGAATGCCGTAGGGCGCGTAGAGGCCCTTAATCGCCAGCATCGCCGTGAGGATCTGGGTCTCGGTGATGGCAGCGGGATCGCGGGTGAACAGGGGCTCGACGTAGAACGGCTTGCCCGCGTCGACCACGAAATGGACCCGGTCGCCGGGGATGTCGACGCGGGGCACCCGGTCGACGATCTGGCCGACCTGCGCCACCACGAGGCCGTCCTTGAAGCTAGTGGCCTCGACGACGGTGGGCGTGTCCTCGGTGTTGGGGCCGGTGTAGAGATTTCCGTCGCGGTCGGCGCTGACGGCCGCGATCAGGGCGACCTGCGGCGTCAGGTCGATGAAGTAGCGCGCGAAGAGCTCGAGGTAGGTGTGAACCGCACCGAGGGCGATCTGTCCGCCATAGAGCATCCGGGCGATGCGCGCCGCCTGCGGGCCGGAATACGAATAGTCGAGCCGACGCGCGATCCCCTTCTCGAACACGTCGAGATGGGACGGGAGAACGATGCCCGACTGCACCATGTGGAGGTCGTGGATCACCCCCGGGTCGACCTCGGCCAGGGCGTCGGCCAGGACGTCGGCCTGCTTCTGGTTGTCGCCTTCGAGGCACACCCTGTCCCCCGGTCGGAGGACCGCTTCGAGGAAGGGCGCGAGATCGGACAGGGCGACGACCTTGCCGCGGGCGAAGGGGGCGCCGGCCGCGATGCGCGCCGCGCGGGCACTCCCTTGCGTCGCCCAGTCCCTCATGGTCGGCCTCCGTGAAGCGGATAGCTAATATGCAATCATGAAGCTCTTTGTATGCAATTGGCAAGGCAGTGCATACGGAACTGGGCGGCTCCCGCACAATGTGGCCGCTGACTGCGCGTTTCCGCCGCATTCATCGAACCTTCAACCTATCCCTGTCTCATTCCCGTGCGGATTCGATGCGACGCACGGTGTTGTCGGACCTCAGGGTCCGAACGCATCACGGAGACGGGAGCGGCTCTCGCAGACCGGCGAGAGAAGCGACCCACAGCGCGATTCAACAGGTGGCAACCGCGAAACCCCGAGGCGCACGCCCGCATGGAGGCGATGCCTCGGGGGCTCGCGCTCAAGCGACCGGCCGCGCGCCTGCAAGCATGAGGGGGATCGACACGTGTTGAATGAGAAGCTCATCGCACCCGAGACCGGTGAGGACGCATCCGGTCAGGCGAGCGTCCACCGGGCGGTCGCGCGCACATTGCCCGTCGTCTCCACATCGGGCGACGCCGTGGCCGACCTGCGCGAAGCGATCCTCGCCAAGCTCGCCTACGCCATCGGCAAGACCCCGCAGAACGCCCGCGAGCGCGACTGGTTCGCCGCGACCGCCCTGGCCCTGCGCGACCGGATCGTCGATGCCTGTATGGCGAACGGTGAATCCGTGCCGAACAAGCGGGTCTACTACCTCTCCCTCGAATTCCTCATCGGCCGTCTGCTGTCGGACGCGATGAACAATCTCGGCCTCGTCGAGACAACGCGCGCGGCCTTGCGCGACCTCGGCGTCGACCTCGACACCGTCGAGGGCGCCGAACCCGACGCGGCCCTGGGCAATGGCGGCCTCGGGCGCCTCGCCGCCTGCTTCATGGAAAGCATGGCGAGCCTCTCGATCCCGGCCATCGGCTACGGCATCCGGTACGACCACGGCCTGTTCCGGCAATCCCTGGAGGATGGCTGGCAGAAGGAAGCCCCGGAGACCTGGCTCGCCGAGGGCAACCCTTGGGAATTCGTCCGCCCGGAGGCGACCTACACCATCGGGTTCGGTGGCCATGTCACCATGTCGGCCGTGTCCGAGGGCGTGATTCGCCGTCACTGGCACCCGGCCGAGACGGTCCAGGCGGTGGCCCACGACGTGCCGGTGGTGGGCTGGCGCGGGCGCCACGTGAACACCCTGCGCCTTTGGAAGGCCGAAGCGGAAGCGCCCGTCGAGCTCGCACGCTTCAATGGCGGCGACCATATCGGCGCCGTGGCCGCGCGGTCCCGGGCCGAGGCGATCTCACGGGTGCTGTATCCGAGCGATTCGTCGGATTCCGGCCAGGAACTGCGCCTGCGCCAGGAGTACTTCTTCACCTCCGCGTCCCTGCAGGATCTCGTGCGCCGGCACGCGGCCGAGCGCGGCGATCTCCGCACCCTGCCCGACCACGCCGCGATCCAGCTCAACGACACCCATCCGGCCATCGCCGTGCCGGAGCTGATGCGCCTTCTCCTGGAGGATCATGGCTTCAACTGGGAAGACGCCTGGCACGTCACCACCAACACGCTCGGCTATACCAACCACACCCTGCTGCCCGAGGCCTTGGAAACGTGGTCCGTCGAGCTGATGGAGCGCGTGCTGCCGCGTCACATGCAGATCATCTACCTCATCAACTGGATGCACCTCGAGGAGCAGGGCCGGCACGGCCGAGCGGATGCGGCGCAGCTCGCCTCCGTGTCCCTCATCGAGGAGGCCAACGGCAAGCGTGTGCGCATGGGGCACCTCGCCTTCCTCGGCGCGCGGCGGGTCAACGGGGTCTCGGCCCTGCACACGGACCTCATGCGCTCGACGGTCTTCAAGGATCTGCACGCCCTCGATACGGACAAGATCGTCAACAAGACCAACGGCATCACCTTCCGCCGCTGGCTGCACAACTGCAATCCGGAACTGACGCGCCTCGCCGTCGAAGCCGTGGGCGCCGGCGTCCTCGACAATCCCGAGCTGCTGACCGGGCTCGCCGACCACGCTTCGGACGCCAGCTTCCAGGACCGCTACCGGTCCATGCGCCGCGCCCGCAAGGAGGCGCTGGCCCGGGTGGTGGTCGAGCGCACGGGCGTCACCATCGATCCGTCGAGCCTGTTCGACGTACAGATCAAGCGCATCCACGAGTACAAGCGCCAACTCCTCAACGTCATCGAGACGGTGGCACTCTATCAGGCGATCAAGGCCGAGCCGCACCGGGACTGGACGCCCCGGGTCAAGATCTTCGGCGGCAAGGCCGCGCCGAGCTACGTCCAGGCCAAGCTGATCATCAAGCTCGCCTGCGACGTCGCCCGGGTGGTCAACGACGATCCCGATGTCGCCGGGCGCCTCAAGGTGGTGTTCCTGCCGAACTATTCGGTGAGTCTGGCCGAGGCGATCATCCCGGCAGCCGACCTGTCGGAGCAGATCTCCACCGCCGGCATGGAAGCGTCCGGCACCGGCAACATGAAGCTCGCGTTGAACGGTGCCCTCACCATCGGCACCCTCGACGGCGCGAACATCGAGATCCGCGATCATGTCGGTGCGGACAACATCTTCATCTTCGGCCTCGACGCGGCTGGGGTGCAGGCCCGCATGAACGAGCCGGACTACGCCGGGGCCGCCATCGCCGCCTCGCCGCGCCTCGCGGCCGCCCTCGACCTCATTGGGACGGGTGGATTCTCGCCCGACGATCCCGCTCGGTTCCGGCCCATCGTGGACAGCCTCGTTCACAACGACCGCTACCTGCTGACCGTCGATTTCGAGGATTACTGGCGCGCCCAGCGGGCCGTCGACACGGCCTGGAACGATCCGGCCGCGTGGTGGCGCTCGGCCATCCTCAACACGGCCCGGATGGCCTGGTTCTCGTCCGACCGCTCCATGCGCGAATACGCCGCCGAGATCTGGCGCGTTCGGGTCGCCTGACGCTCAGGCATCCAACCGTCGCTCGAACACGACACCCCGGCCGATCCCCATCGGCCGGGGTGTCGTCACTTGGCAGATCTCAGTGCGCGGTCCCGAACGCCGCATGCAGCAGGGTATGCTGCGCGGCGACGGGGCTCGCGACCGCGACGGGAGCCGGACGCTCGTCGGTGATCAGCCCATCGAGGTGGAGGATGCGGGCATGCATCCGGCGCGAGCGCACGATGAGGTCCTGCAGACGGGCCGGCAGGATCCCGAAGACGTCCGCCTTGAACGGATCGGGGGTGGCGAGGCGCACCCGGGTCTTCTCTTCCAAGGCCTCGTTGGGCGTCAGCTCGCCCTCGGCGACGGCGCGCTGCACCAGGAGCCAGGACGCGATCTGCATGAGGCGGGTGGTCAGCCGCATGGTCTCGCTGGCGTAGCTGAGGGTGCCGTCCCGCGACATCAGGCGCGACTCGTCGCGGCCCTCGCCATCGAGATAGGCCGCCGCCTCCTCCACCATGGTCATGCCTTCGCGAAACAGCGTCTTGAAGGCATCGGAGCCCACATAGGTATCACCGAAACTGACCCAGTCCCGCTCGTCCCGAATCGTGACGTCGAATCCGTTCATCGTGCCTCCCGTGCGGCGCTTCGTCGGTCCATCGTCCCGATCGGGGACAATCCCGCCGCTTTCATCCGATGGTCCGCAATGCTAACGCCGCGAACGAGCGAGCGCCTCTTTCACCTAAAGTTAACCTTAACTCGAGCGGGCGCGGGCAGCCTGTTCCACGGCCTTCGATCCGCCGATGCGCGTTGACTCGGCGCCGGCCATCCGCCATAAGCCGCGCCATCGCGACGCGGCGCCCTTCTGGGCGCTCTTCGCGCTTGCAGACACATTCTGGACGAGTGACGGGGCCTGCACTGGCGGTGAAGCCTGCGGCACCCATCCTTGGCTATCGGAGATCGTGCCGTGAAGAGAACCTATCAGCCCAGCAAGCTCGTGCGTAAGCGTCGCCATGGGTTCCGTGCCCGCATGGCGACCGCCGGCGGCCGCAAGGTCATCGCCGCCCGCCGCGCCCACGGCCGCAAGAAGCTGTCGGCCTGAGAGCGACCGGGGTGCCGTGCCGCCTTCGGGCGGCCGGTCCTGTCTGAACCCGGTCTTATGACCTTGGCCTCCGGCCACGAGATCGGATTGGCCGTGGCAACGATCGGACGGCTCACGCAACGCTCGGACTTCCTGACCGCGGCGAGCGGACGACGCTTCCATACGGAGCGCTTCTCCGCCCAGGGCCGACTGCGCAGCGAGTCTGTGCAGAAGTCCGGCGAGGAACCCGCCGCAGTGGCCGAAGGCCTGCGCATCGGCTTCACCATCACGAAGCGTGTCGGGCACGCCACGGAGCGCAACCGCATCCGGCGGCGTCTTCGCGCGGCCCTGCGCGCGGCGGAAGACGTCTTGCCGAGTCCGGCGGCCGACGTGGTGCTCATCGCTCGGCGCCCGGCTCTGTCCGCCGCGTTCGAGACCCTGATCGAAGACCTGCGCCGCGCCGTACCCATCGTGACCAAGCCGCAGACGCGCAAGGATTCGGCTGGCGAGGCGGCAGTTCGCTCCAGCCCCCGGCGTGGTCGGGGCAAGCCTGCATTCGACAAGCCGACATCCGACCGGCCGGCGTCTGGCGCTGACTCCACGATGCCGCTATTGGCCTCTGGTCCCGGGGCTGACGCCTCGCAGGGCCGCGCCACGGCGCCCTCCCCCATTCCCTACGCATGCGACGGACCGACCGATGGGTAATGACAAGACGAACATGATCGTCGCGATCGCCCTGTCGCTGGCGGTCCTGCTCGGCTGGAACTACTTCATCGCCGCCCCGCGCGTCGAGCAGCAGCGTCAGGCGACCCTCCAAGCCCAAGCGCTCCAGGGCAAGGCGGCGACCTCGGCCGACGGCGTACCGAGCCCGAGCCCGAAGGAAGGCGGCCCGGCCGCCCCCGTGCCCGGGACCCTTCCGGGTGCCACCGGCAACGGCCAAGGCGCTGTCGAGTCCCGCGAGGCGGTGATCGCCCGCTCGCCCCGCGTGACCATCGACACGCCGGCACTCGCCGGCTCCGTCGCCCTCAAGGGTGGCCGCATCGACGACGTCCTTCTCAAGAACTACCACGAGACCGTGGACGACAAGAGCCCGCGCATCGTGCTGCTCTCCCCCACCGGCACGGCCAATCCCTATTACGGCGAATTCGGCTGGGTCGGCCAGAATGCCGGCCCGCTACCCGGCGGCGACACGGTCTGGACCGCCGACGCCACCACCCTGTCGGTCGGCAAGCCCGTCACCCTGAGCTTCGACAACGGCGCCGGCCTGGTCTTCCGCCGCATCATCGCCGTGGACGACAAGTTCATGTTCACGGTCCGCGACGAGGTCGAGAACAAGGGTGCGGCCGCCGTCAGCCTTTACCCGTACGGCCTCGTCTCGCGCTGGGGCAAGCCGACGACGCAGGGCTACTACGTGCTCCACGAGGGCATGATCGGCGTGCTCGGCGCCGAGGGCCTGCAGGAATACACCTACGACCACCTCGCCAAGGAGCCGGTGCTCGGCAACGTCGCCACCAAGGGCAAGGCCTGGACCGGCGTCACCGGTGGCTTCGTCGGCATCACCGACAAGTACTGGGCCGCGGCAGCGATCCCCGATCAGGCGGCGCCATACACCGGCAGCTTCACCGAGCGCACGGACGGCGCCACCAAGGTCTATCAGGCGAGCGTGCTCGGCGGCGTGCGCGTCGTCGATCCCGGCGCCACGGCGACGGCGACCCAGCAGCTCTTCGCCGGGGCCAAGGAAGTCAACACCATCAACGGCTACCAGAAGGACCTCGGCATCGAGAAGTTCGATCTGATGATCGACTGGGGCTGGTTCCACTTCATCACCAAGCCGATGTTCCGGGCGCTGGACTTCTTCTTCCACCTGTTCGGGAATTTCGGCGTCGCGATCCTGGTCGTGACCCTGTGCCTGAAGCTCCTGTTCCTGCCCATCGCCAACAAGTCCTACCAGTCGATGGCCAAGATGAAGGCCGTACAGCCCGAGATGGCCTCCATCCGCGAACGCTACGGCGACGACAAGCTGAAGCAGCAGCAGGCGATGATGGAGCTGTACAAGAAGGAGAAGATCAATCCGGTCGCCGGCTGCTGGCCGGTGCTGATCCAGATTCCGGTGTTCTTCGCCCTCTACAAGGTGCTGTTCATCACCATCGAGATGCGGCACGCGCCGTTCTTCGGCTGGATCCAGGATCTGGCCGCGCCCGATCCGACGAGCTTCCTCAACCTGTTCGGTCTGCTCCCCTACGCGGCGCCGGACATCGTCCACCTCGGCATCTGGCCCATCATCATGGGCATCACGATGTTCATCCAGATGAAAATGAATCCCGCGCCGCCGGACCCGGTCCAGGCGCAGATCTTCACCTTCATGCCGATCGTGTTCACGTTCATGCTCGGCTCTTTCCCGGCCGGCTTGGTGATCTACTGGGCCTGGAACAACACCCTCTCGGTGATCCAGCAATACGTCATCATGCGCCGCAACGGCGTGAAGGTGGAGTTGTGGGACAACCTCTCGGGGATGTTCAAGAAGAAGCCCGCCGACAAGAACGCGCCGGCCAAAAGCTGATCTTTTCGAAAGACGCCGGTCCGACACGAACCGGACCGGCGCCTTCACGGCTCGCCCTCTCCCCGTCGGTCCTCCGTGTCCTGCGACGGGGAGGACCGTCCTGTTTCTCGCGTGTCGGCTCTCGAATGGCGGATACGCCCGCCCCGATCGGTCCCGACCCATGTCTCAATCAGAATCCCAGACCGAAGCCGACGCCGCGCTCCTCGAATCCGGCCGCCTCCTGTTCGCCGGCGCCGCCGACTTCCTCTCCTCCGCCCCCACCGTGGTGGCCCTGCCGCCCATGAAGGGCGTCGAGATCGCCTTCGCGGGGCGCTCCAACGTCGGTAAGTCGAGCCTCGTCAACGCACTCACCGGCCGCAACACCCTGGCGCGGACCTCGCACACGCCCGGCCGGACCCAGCAGCTCAACTTCTTCGACATCGGCGGCCGCCTGACCCTCGTCGACATGCCGGGCTACGGCTACGCGGCGGTGGAGAAGACCAAGGTCGAGGCCTGGACCGACCTCATCCACGATTACCTGAAAGGTCGGGCCAACCTCGCCCGGGTGTTCATGCTCATCGACTCGCGCCACGGCCTGAAAAGCATCGACACCGACGTCCTCGACGGCCTCGATCAGGCCGCCGTGAGCTATCAGGTGGTGCTGACCAAGGGCGACGCCCTGAAGAAGTCCGAGATCGAGGCGCGCATCGAGAAGACCCGTGAAGCCCTGTCGAAGCGCCCGGCCGCCTATCCGGAGATCCTGATCACCTCGAGCCGCGACGATCGCGGCGTGCCGGAACTGCGCGCCAGCGTCGCCCGCCTGCTCAAGGAGCGCGGCGCATGACCCTGCCCGACCGCATCCTCATGGCGCTGGGCGCCCTCGCCGGCCTCCTCGGGGTCGCGGCAAGCGCGAGGGCGGCCCACGGGGCCGGGGCCGACAGCCTGAAGACGGCCGCGCAGTTCCTGTTGTTCCACGCCCCCGCCCTCCTCGGACTGGTGGCTTTGGCCGCCACGGGCGCGACGCACCGTCTCCTCACCCGGCTCGCCGCCGCCGCCCTCGTCGTGGGCCTGGCCCTGTTCTCCGGCGACCTCACCCTGCGGGCGCTCCACGGCACGCCGCTGTTTGCCATGGCCGCGCCCACGGGCGGGGTCCTGCTCATGGGCGGATGGCTGCTGGCCGCCGTGGCGGCGTTCGTGCCGGTTCGGGGCCGGTCGTGAACCGGCAACGCCTCGCGCGACGGTCGACCCAATGAGCATCGTCTTCAACGAACAGACCAAACTCCTGGCGACTGCGCTCAACACGGCGGCGACATCCTGCTTCACCGTCGGGATCGCAACGCCCGTGGCCGGCTACATCTACAATGTCAGCAATCTGCAGGTGACGTTGAAACCGCTTGCTCTGATGCTGGGGATTGCCGGTTGGCTTACCGCTGCGACCATCCTACATCTGTTGGCGAGGCGTACGCTGAAGGAGCTTACCCCATGACCGAGCTTGCCATTCTCGCATTCGTCGTCACGCCCGCCATCGTCGTCGTGATGGGATATGTCGCCGTCCGCCTGCACGAGGCCGCAGGTCGTCGTCAGGCGCGTGATCCGGTTCCGACATCGAACCGCGCCGCCGGCCAGCGGGCACGATAGAAACTCGAGAACTACCCGACCAACGGCGGCAATTGCGGCGTCGCTCCGTCCGGCAGGGCCGTCCGGGCCATGTTCATGCTCATGGCGAGCAACGTATAGTAGCCGTTGATCCCCGCCATCTCGATGGCGCCCTGCTCGCCGAAGGCCTCGACCACGCGGGCGTAGGTGGTGTCGCTCACCGCCTTGTTGTGGTGAAGCTCCATCGAGAAAGCGTAGACCAACGCCTCTTCCCGACCCATCGCATCGGGACGCCGCCCCTCTTGGATCGCCGCGACGAGGGCCGGATCGAGCCCGGCCTCCACGGCGATGGGCGCATGGATGTGCCACTCCAGCTGCTGGGTCCATTCCCGCGCCGTGATCAGGATGATCAGTTCCGACAGATGCAGGGGCAGCACGCTGCGGTAGCGCAGGTGCAACCCCATGGTGCTGGCGTTGGTCATCAGTTCGGGACTGCGCAGGAGCGGCACGAACGGCCCGAAGACCGGTCCCTTGCGTGCCACGCGAAACGCCTCCGACGCTGCCTTCTGGGCGTCGGTGAGTTGCTCGACCGGAAGTTCCGGCATGCGGTCGGGGTTGGACATCACGCGGCCTACGGCATCACGGGCGGGTGGTAGGTCAGGGTGAAGGCCAATGCCCAGAGCAGGAACAGCACCACCGGGAGGTGGATGATGAGTTGCAGGAAGCTGAAGCCGACGATGTCGCGGGCCTTCAGGCCGAGGATGCCGAGCAGCGGCAGCATCCAGAACGGATTGATGAGGTTCGGCAGGGCTTCCGCCGCGTTGTAGACCATCACCGCCCAGCCGAGATGGACCTGAAGTTCGTTGGCCGCCTGCATCACGTAGGGCGCTTCCAGGAGCCATTTTCCGCCGCCGGACGGCACGAAGAAGCCGAGCACCGCCGAGTAGACGCCCATGGAGATGGGGAAGCTGCCCGTGGTGTTGAGGCTCACGAACGCGTGGGTGATGACGTCGGACACGGACGTGCCGGCCCCGTTCTTCGGGCCGGTAAGCATGGCGCTGATGGCGGCATAGAACGGAAACTGGATCAGGACGGCGGCGGTGGCCGGCACGGCCTTGCCGACGGACTTCAGGAAGTTCTTCGGCCGCCAGTGCAGGAGCAGTCCGAGGGTGAGGAACAGGAAGTTGTAGGTGTTGAGGCTCGAGATCGCGGTGATCCAGGATTGCCGGGCGAATTCCTGCACGAGCCAGCCGACCGCCAGCACCGCGAGGAGCAGGGTCAGGATCGGCGAATGCTCCAGCCACTCGCTCGGCTGGCTCGGACGCGTGGTGTCGGGCTTTTCGCGCGAGACATCGACGCCCATGGATTCCGCGGTGACGGCATTGGCCGGCCCGGGTGCCGAGACGTAGGCGATGATGATGGAGATCACGAACAGGATCACGGCGATCAGCATCGACTGCCACAGGAAGATGGTCTCGCTGAACGGGATCACGCCCGTGATGGCGAGGAGGTTCTTCGGCAGGCTCGCCGGGTTCGCCTGAAGCTGCGCCGCGGACGAACTGAGGCCCATGGCCCAGGTGGCACCGAGCCCCAGATAGGCGGCGGCACCCGCCGCGCGGTAATCCATCTTCAGGTCCGTGCGCCGCGCCAGCGCCCGAGCGAGGAGGCCGCCGAAGATCAGGCTCAGGCCCCAGCTGAGGAACGACGACAGCATGGTGGCCGCCGCCACCAGACCGACGGCGCCGCGACCGGATTTCGGGATCGCCGCGAGGCGGTCGATCAGAGCCTGCACCGGAGGGGCGGTGGCCACGACGTAGCCGCCGATGGTGACGAAGGCCATCTGCATGGTGAAGGGGATCAGGCTCCAGAACCCGTCGCCGAAGCTTTTCGCGATGGCCGCCGGCGGGGCGCCGTTGGCCAGCGCGCCGAGCGCCACGATCACCACCGCGATGGCGACGAAGACGAACGCATCCGGAAACCACTTTTCCGCCCAAGCGGTGAAGCGGATCCCCAAGCGGGACAGCGCCCCCTCGGTGGCCGGGTCCCCCGTCGGGCCGGCGGGCGGGCGGGATGTGTTCGACATGGGCGGAATTCCGTGGCGTTCGGAGCGGTGGCCGCATCTTGCGCAAACCACCGCTACGCTCAAGCGGGCGTCACCGGTGATGAACACGTTCGGCCCGAGATGTCAGACGATCGCTCAGATCTTTGCGGTTCCTTCAAGATTGGAGGCCGAACATCGCTCGTGTGCAGCTTGGACCCGGGGCAATCGCCTCGGACGACGGGGGCGCCGGACCAGGGGGATGTGTTGGCCAAGGCTTCTCAGGGCGTCGATCTCGACCGCCTGATGGCGACCCGGCGTGGACCGCCTCCGTCCGTTCGTGACCTGACGACGGGAAACGATGCGGCACGGCCTGCTCCATCCGGCGGCCGTGCATTCGGCAGCGGAAGGGCCTGGCTCGCCGCGGCGTTGATCAACGTCGGCATCGTGCTCGTCGTGGCGCTGGGAGTGGTTCTCGGGCCGCCCCTCCTCGAATGTCGTCGCCAGGCCGAAATCGGCTTCTTCGCCGGCGACAGCTTCCGGGGATGCCTCCACAAGGCGGCGACCCACCGTCTCGCTCGCCTGGAAAGCCAACTCCGAATGGCCGTACGCGATTCGGGGCACTGACGCGGTTCGATTTCCAGCGCGCGAAACCGCTTGAAACGAACCCGCGACGGGACTAACTAAAGCACATCAGTTCTGGTTGCAGTCTTGAGGCTGCGGTTCGGGAGTGGGCCCCACCGGGTCCGCTCTTTTTTATTGCCGCAAGCTCAGCGCCACCGGATCCCTTCGACCAAGGCCGGACTTTAAGCGCAGCATGGCGGACTCTCCCGAAAAACGTCTGATCACCGAGACCGGCGTCGCCGCGCGCGTCGTCCAGGTCATCGAGGCTTCCATCGAAGGCTTGGGCTTTCGGGTGGTGCGGGTGCGGGTCTCGAGCGCCAACGGCTGCACGGTGCAGATCATGGCCGAGCGGCCGGACGGCACCATGTCGGTGGACGATTGCGAGGCGGTGAGCCGGGCGATCTCGCCGCTCCTCGACCTCGATGACCCCATCGGCAAGCCGTACTACCTCGAGATCTCCTCGCCGGGCATCGACCGTCCCCTGGTGCGGGCCGTCGATTTCGAGCGCTGGGCCGGCTACGAGGCAAAGATCGAGCTCGCCGTGCCCCTCGAGGGTCGCAAGCGGTTCCGTGGGATCATCCGCACGCCCAATCCGGACGGGCTCACGGTGCCCATCGACCTGCCCGACGTGAAGGAAGGCCTGCCGAGCCGGATCGATCTGCCCTTGCGCGATCTCGGCGATGCCTATCTCGTCCTGACGGACGATCTGGTGCGTGAGTCCCTGCGCCGGGGCGGTGGCCCGCCGCCGATGCTGGACGACGAGGACGAGGACGAGGACGGCCCCGAGGCCGAGCCGGCGCCCCCCCTTAAGAAGAAGATTTCACGGCCGCTTAAGCCGAAGGCTTCGGCCCGGCCCAAGTCCGAGAAGATCGAAACCGAAGCGAGCCTCGCCATCAAGGCCCAGAACAAGGCCAAGCCCATCCGCACCAAGGCGGTCCGGGTGAAGGATGACGGCAAGCTTCACTAGAAACGCCCGGATCGCGCTCGAACGCGCGACGCGATCACGAAAAAACCACGACGAAGAGAAGGACGAAAACCGATGGCCGTCGTCAGCGCCAACAGGCTCGAACTCCTGCAGATCGCCGAAGCAGTCGCGCGCGAAAAGGTGATCGACCGCTCCATCGTCATAGACGCCATGGAGGAGGCCATCGCCAAGGCGGCCCGCTCGCGCTACGGCGCCGAGACGGACGTGCATGCCGAGATCGATCCGAAGACCGGCGCGCTCCGCCTGTCACGCCACCTCGTGGTGGTGGATCAGGTCGAGAACGACGCCCGCGAGGTCACCCTCGATCAGGCCCGCCGCTACAACCCCGGCGCCCTCGTGGGCGACGTGATCTCCGACACTCTGCCGCCCTTCGATTTCGGCCGCGTCGCCGCCCAGTCGGCCAAGCAGGTCATCGTCCAGAAGGTACGCGACGCCGAGCGCGACCGTCAGTTCGACGAGTACAAGGACCGCATCGGCGAGGTCGTGAACGGCCTCGTGAAGCGCGTCGAGTACGGCAACGTCATCGTCGATCTCGGACGCGGCGAGGGCATCGTCCGCCGCGACGAGATGATTCCGCGCGAGACCTTCCGCCCCGGCGACCGAATCCGCTCCTACCTGTTCGACGTGCGCCGCGAGGTGCGTGGGCCGCAGATCTTCCTGTCGCGCTCGCATCCGCAGTTCATGGCCAAGCTCTTCGGCCAGGAGGTTCCGGAGATCTACGACGGTATCGTCGAGGTGAAAGCGGTGGCCCGCGATCCGGGCTCGCGCGCCAAGATCGCGGTGATCTCGCGCGATGGCTCCATCGATCCGGTCGGCGCCTGCGTCGGCATGCGCGGTTCGCGCGTCCAGGCCGTCGTCGGCGAGCTTCAAGGTGAGAAGATCGACATCATTCCGTGGTCCGAGGATCAGGCCACCTTCATCGTCAACGCGCTCCAGCCGGCCGAGGTCGTGAAGGTGGTGCTCGACGAGGAGGCCGACCGCATCGAGGTGGTGGTGCCGGACGACCAGCTTTCCCTGGCCATCGGACGCCGCGGCCAGAACGTGCGCCTCGCCTCGCAGCTCACCGGCTGGGATATCGACATCCTCACCGAGGCCGAGGAGTCGGAGCGCCGCCAGAAAGAGTTCGCCGAGCGCACCGCCATCTTCATGGAAGCCCTCGACGTCGACGAGACCGTCGGTCAGCTGCTGGCGGCCGAAGGGTTCCGCAACGTCGAGGAGATCGCCTACGTCGAACCCGGCGAACTCGCCAACATCCAGGGCCTCGACGAGGAAAGCGGCACCGAGATCCAGGCACGTGCGCAGGACCACCTCGCCCGGATCGAATCGGAATTCGACGCCAAGCGCCAGGAGCTCGGCGTGCAGGACGAGTTGCGCGAGATCGACGGCATCACCACCCCGATGCTGGTGGCGCTCGGTGAGAACGACGTGAAGACCATCGAGGATCTCGCCGGCTGCGCCACGGACGATCTCGTCGGCTACACCGAGGGGCGCGGCCCCGAGGCGACGCGCCACGCCGGCTATCTCGATGGGTTCGAGGTTTCCCGCACGGAAGCAGAGGCCATGGTGATGGCGGCCCGCGTGCATGCCGGCTGGATCGAGGCGCCGACGGAAGCCGCCGAAGCGGACGGTGCGGCCGAGGATGCCGAGGCGCCTGCCACCGCCTGATCGCCGACACCTGAACATCGAGCGGAGGGAACCGGCGAGCCCGGCCCCTCCGTTTTCGCATAAATCCCCCCGTCCCTCAGGATGCCATGGCGCCCATCCCCGACGATCCCATGGCTGTCGATCCCGCGGCCGAGGCAACGGAGACGGAATTGAGCGCGTTGCTCGATGCCGGGCTCGGCCGTGGCCGCCAGGGCGCGGAGCGGAGCTGTATCGTCACCCGCACGAAGCGGCCGCCCGACGGGCTCATTCGATTCGTACTCTCGCCCGACGGTGAGGTGGTGGCCGATCTGCGGGCCAGGCTTCCCGGGCGAGGCGCGTGGCTCACGCCGACGCGCGCGGTGGTGATCGAAGCCTTGAAGAAACGCGCGTTCCAACGGGCGTTCAAGACCAAGGACGCTGCGGCACCGGCCGACCTCGCGGACCGAATCGCGGAAGGCCTCCGGGCAGATTTGCGTCAATCCCTGTCGCTCGCCAACAAGGCCGGCTGCGTGGTGGCGGGCTTCGCCAAGGTCGAGGCGGCCATCGGCGACAAGGCCGGCGTCGCGGCGGTGATCCAGGCGCACGACGGCAGCGCCGACGGCCGCCGGAAGATCGCGGCGGCATTGCACCGCCGCCATGGCGATGCCATATCCCGCATTCCCGTCATCGATAGCCTGTCCAATGAAGAATTGGGCGTGGCCTTGGGCCGGGATCATGTGATACATGCGGCTCTCGTCGCAGGAGTCGGGAGTTCCGGCTGCCTTGCGCGTTGGCGTCGGCTCCGTTCCTTCGAAGGTTTGGCGACGACGGCCGAGGAGGCCGGTTCCGCCCGTTATGGGCGAACCACTTCCGATCTGCACGACGACGAAGTGACGGATTCGCCCGGCGCACAGCAGTTTGCCGGTTCTCGGGACGATGGAAACCCTCAGGGTTTGGACTGAATGAGCGATACGAACAATCCGGGCGACAAGACGCAGGCGAGACCCCCTTCGAAGCCGCTGTCCTTGAAGCGCCCGATCGAGCAGGGAACGGTGCGTCAGAGCTTCTCCCATGGCCGTACCAAGCAGGTCGTGGTCGAGACGGTGAAGCGTCGTGTGATCGGCGCGGCACCGGCCGCACCCGTACGGGAAACGACACCTGTCGCTCCGGCGACGCGCGTTGCGCCCCCTCCGCCCCCCGCAGCGCCCCGCCAGGCTCAGCGCTCGGCGTCGGGCGTCGTGCTGCGCACGCTGAGCGAGCAGGAGAGCAACGCCCGCGCGGCCGCCCTCGCCGATGCGAAGCGTCGCGAGGCCGAGGCCAAGCAACGTGCGGAGGCGGATGCCGCCGCCGAACGCGAACGCTTGGCCGTCGAGCAGCGCGAGCGTGAGGCCGCCGAAGCGCGCAAGCGCGACGAGGAAGCCCGTCGCCGTCAGGAAGAAGAGGCTCGCCTCGCCGCCGCCGAGGAAGCGCGCCGCGCGGCCGACGAGGCCGCCAGGGAGGCTTCGAAGGAAGCCGCGAAGGCTGTCGCTGCCGACGACGCGGCGCCTGCACCGGCGCCCACCGTCTCCAAGACGGCGCCGATGCCGGCGGCCCCGACCATCGTTCGCACGCCGCCCGCGGCTCCGCGCGCGCCGGCGGCCCCTGCAGCCACCGCTGCGGCTCCGGTGCGTCCCGCCGCTGCACCTGCAGCGCCTGCGTCACGTCCGCCCCTGACTGCGCGCCCGGCTTCCTCCGAGCCGCGCAAGACGATCACGGCGGACGTGCGCAAGCCGCGCGACCTCAACTTCATGGCCCGCCCCGCCCCGGCCCCCGAGCCGGAGCCGACCACGCCGACGACGGCCACCGCCGCGCGTCCGGCCGGTGCTGCCACCACGGCCCGCACGCCGGGTCGTCCGCAGGCCGCCGAGGAGGAGAACGAGCAGAAGCGCGTGATCCGCCGTCCCGGCATGCCGCTCAAGATCATCACGCCGCCCAAGACCCCGAAGCAGCCGGGCGGCGACCGGAATCGCGGACGTCTCACCATAGCGACCGCGACTTCGGGCGAGGACGAGCGCACGCGCTCCGTCGCTTCGTTCCGCCGTCGCCAGCAGCGTATGAGCGGCAACCGTCACGTCGAGCAGAAAGAGAAGCTCTCGCGTGAGGTGACGATCCCGGAGACGATCACGATTCAGGAACTCGCCAACCGCATGTCGGAGCGGGCCGTGGACGTGATCCGACTGCTGATGAAGCAGGGCGAGATCCACAAGATCACCGACGTGATCGACTCGGACTCAGCGCAGCTCATCGCCGAGGAGCTCGGCCACACCGTGCGCCGCGTCGCGGAGTCGGACGTCGAGGAAGGCTTGTTCAGCGACGAGCCGGAACTGGAGGAGGATCTCGATCCCCGTCCCCCCGTCGTCACGATCATGGGTCACGTCGACCACGGCAAGACCTCGCTGCTCGATGCCATCCGCAAGACCACCGTGGTCTCGGGCGAGGCCGGCGGCATCACGCAGCACATCGGCGCCTACCAGGTCGCGGCCCCCAGCGGCGACATGGTGACGTTCATCGATACCCCCGGCCACGCGGCCTTCACCTCCATGCGCGCCCGTGGCGCCAAGGTGACGGACATCGTCGTGCTGGTGGTGGCGGCCGATGACGGCGTCATGCCCCAGACGGTGGAGGCCATCGCCCACGCCAAGGCGGCGGGCGTGCCCCTCATCCTGGCGATCAACAAGATCGACAAGCCCGAGGCGAACCCGCAGCGGGTCCGTACCGAGCTGTTGCAGCACGACATCCAGGTCGAGTCCATGGGCGGCGAGACCCTCGAATTCGAGGTCTCGGCCAAGACCGGCGACGGTCTCGAGGAACTGCTCGATGGTCTGCAGTTGCAGGCCGAGATCATGAACCTGCGCGCCAACGAGACGCGCGACGGCGAGGGCACGGTCATCGAGGCCAAGCTCGATCGCGGTCGCGGCCCCGTGGCCACTGTCCTCGTGCAGCGCGGCACCCTGTTCACCGGCGACATCGTCGTGGCCGGCGCCGAGTGGGGTCGTGTTCGCGCCCTCATCGACGACAAGGGCGAGAACGTTCCCTACGCCGGTCCCTCGGTACCGGTGGAAGTGCTCGGCTTCAACGGAACGCCGGATGCGGGTGACCGTGTCGTGGTGGTGCCGAACGAGGCCCGTGCTCGCGAGGTCACCGAGTACCGTGCCCGTCAGAAGCGCGAGCGCATCGCAGCCCGCACGGGCGGCGCTAACCGTTCGCTCGTCGACATGATGCGCGACCTCAAGGAAGGCGCCGGCCGCAAGGAACTGGCGCTGGTCGTCAAGGGCGACGTGCAGGGTTCGGTGGAAGCCATCACGGGCGCCCTGGAGAAGCTCGGCAACGACGAGGTGTCGGCGCGCATCCTGCTCTCGGGTGTGGGCGGCATCACCGAGTCGGACATCACCCTGGCGGAGGCTTCCAAGGCCGTCGTCATCGGCTTCAACGTGCGGGCCCACAAGGAAGCGCGCGAGTCGGCCGAGAACAAGGGCGTCGAGATCCGCTACTACAACATCATCTACGACCTCGTGGACGACATCAAAGCGACCCTGTCGGGCATGCTGCCCCCGACGCTCCGCGAAGAGCGCTTGGGCGAAGCCCAGATCCTGCAGATCTTCGACGTGTCGAAGGTCGGCAAGATCGCCGGTTGCCGCGTCACGGACGGCGTGGTCCAGCGTGGCGCCCACGTTCGCCTCATCCGCGATAGCGTGGTCATCCACGAGGGCAAGCTCTCGCAGCTCAAGCGCCTCAAGGACGACGCCAAGGAGGTCATCTCCGGCTACGAGTGCGGTATGTCCTTCGAGAACTTCCAGGACATGCGGGCCGGCGACACCATCGAGTGCTACCGGGTCGAGGAAATCCGCCGCACGCTCTGAGCGTACGGGCAGGATCCAGACGAACAGGGCCGCGGCATCCGTCGCGGCCCTGTTCTCGTTTCCGGCCACAACGCGCGGCACGCGGGGTTCACCGGTCGGCAGCGGGTGTCCGTCGTTGCACCAGACGGGGATGATCGACCATGGCGGGGAATCGCGTCCCGCGCAGGCATGCCCTGGTCGCGATGTCGGGCCTTAACCGCATCGTCGAGTTTGGCTGGGGGAAGGCACACGGCCCTCTCGTCGCTACAGGTGCGAGGCGGCTATATGGGCCGCGGAACGACCGGCATACGGCCCGGTCGAGGCGGGCACGATGCTGAACTCATACGCCCTGCGACGGGCCCTGTCGGACAACAAGTACCGGAAGATCTTCGTCGAGCGGCTCACCGAGCCCCTGCATCTGAACATCATTTCGGCGGGCGTGGCCCTGTTCGGCAGCTACCCGGCCAAGGTCGCCTTCGACCTCGTGGTGCGCCAGCAATACGCTTACCCGATCCTGTTCGCCGCGGAATCGGCAAAGAAGCTCGGCCTCAAGCGGATCGCGATCCTGGAGTTCGGCGTGGCCACGGGAGCGGGCCTCCTCAACATGTGCGCGCTCGCGGCACGCACGGAAGCCGCGACGGGGGTGAGCATCGACGTCGTCGGCTTCGACACCGGCACCGGCATGCCCCCCGCCGTGGATCACCGCGACCTGCCGGAATATTTCCAGGAGGGCGATTATCCGATGGATTTCGAGGCCCTGCGCCGCGCCCTGCCTGAGCGCTGCCGCCTGCTCATCGGCGACGTCGCCGAGACGATCCCGGGCTACCTCGCCGGCGTCGGCCCCGACGCCCCCATCGGCTTCGTTTCGGTGGACGTGGACTATTACTCCTCGACGGTACGAACCCTGCCGGTGCTCGACGGTGCCCCCGACCGGTACCTGCCCATCGTGCCGGTCTACCTCGACGATGTCGCCATGGACGGCTGCAATCCGTGGAACGGCGAGCTGCTGGCGGTGGCCGAGTTCAACGCAGCCCACCCCATGCGGAAGATCGCGCCGTTCAACCTCCTGCGGTCGAAGCGCATCTTCAAAAACGCGCAATGGATCGACCGGATGTTCGCCGCGCACATTCACGACCACCCGGCCCGTACCCCGGCGACGGCGAAACGCGCACAACAGGCCTATATCCGGAACGAGTATTTGGGCTAAGAGAGGCCCCTTCGACATCCGCTTCGGTCTGGCCGGCTTCCGTTTTCCAAGCGGCGGCGGATCGATGCTCCGTATCAGTGACGGACCGATGGCGGTCTTCCCCTCGAGCTCCGTCCGCCGGGCGGTGGGGGGCGGGTCGCCAACCCTCCGTTCCGACAAGACGATCAGAACCGTTCATGGCTCAGAGACAGACCCCGACCGGACCGAGGCAGCGCCAGCAGCGCGTGGCCGAGCTCGTCCGCCACGCCATCGCGGAGGTGCTCCAGCGCGGCGACATCCAGGATCCGGTGCTGAGCGCGCACGTCATCACCGTGCCGGAGGTCCGCATGTCGACGGACCTGAAGCTCGCCACGGCCTACATCATGCCGCTCGGCGGCCAGAACGAAGCACCGGTGATCGCCGCCCTGGAGCGCAACAAGAAGGCCCTGCGCCAGGAGGTGGCCCGCCGGGTGAACCTCAAGTTCGCGCCCGACCTGCGCTTCTTACGCGATGCGACCTTCGACGAGGCCGACCGGATCGACGCCCTCCTGCGCACGGACAAGGTCCGGCGCGACCTCGACGCGCAGAAGTCCAACGAGGACGGACCGGACCCGGAGGCGGCCTGATAGTTCCGTCGGTGTCCCGAAGCGGACCCCGAACGTACGACCAGGGGACGCCGTAGCATTCCCGCGCCGATCTTTTTTCCAGACACCAAGACCGGACGGCCCTGGCCCCGCGTGCGCCCCGTCCCTCGACCGAGGACAGCATGACCAACGACACGACCATCGAATCCCCCGATGAGGGTGTTCCGCCGCCCCTCGGCGCGGACGACACGGCCGCCGATGCTCGCCCCGCCGAAGGACGCCGGCCGCCGCGCGGCGGGCCACGGCCCGACCGCCCCAAGCGCCGCGACGTCAACGGCTGGGTGATCCTCGACAAGGGCGTCGGCATGACCTCGACCCATGCGGTCGCGGTGGTGAAGCGCGCCTTCAATGCCAAAAAGGCCGGCCATGCCGGCACCCTCGACCCCCTGGCATCCGGCATCCTTCCCATCGCGCTGGGTGAGGCGACCAAGACCGTTCCGTTCGTCATGGACGGCCGCAAGGCCTACGTGTTCACGGTCACCTGGGGCATCGAGACGGACACGGACGACGCCGAGGGGCGCCCCGTCGCCACCAGCGAGAGCCGGCCCGAGCGCGGGGCCGTGGAAGCCGCTTTGCCGAGCTTCGTCGGCGCCATCGAGCAGGTGCCGCCGCGCTACTCGGCCATCAAGATCGCCGGGGAACGCGCCTACGACCTCGCCCGCGACGGCGAGGAGGTGGTGCTTGTGGCTCGCCCCGTCCAGATCGACCACCTCGCCGTGGTGGAGCATGACGGACAGCGCACGGTGATCGAGGCGGAGTGCGGCAAGGGCACCTATGTGCGGGCGCTCGCCCGCGACCTCGGGCGGATGCTCGGCTGCTACGGCCATGTCTCGGCCCTGCGCCGTACCCGCGTCGGTCCCTTCGCCGAGGCCGAATCCTGCGTCGTCGCCACCCTCGAGGAAGCCGGCCCCGACGGGAACGGTCCGCACCTTCATCCCGTCGAAACGGCCCTCGACGCCGTTCCGTCGGTGCCCGTCTCCCGCGACATGGCACTACGCCTGATGCGCGGTCAGGCGGTGATCCTGCGTGGGCGCGACGCCCCGGTGGAGGGCAAAGCCTTCGCCACCTGCGGCGGCATCCTGGTGGCGGTCGGCGATGTCGAGCGCGGCGAACTGGTGCCACACCGGGTGTTCCATCTCGGCGGTACCGCGCCCCAGCGGGGCTGAACCGGACCTCAGGCCGGGTCGCCCGACGCGGGCGTGCCCGACCGGAGGGGCAGCCCGGTCTCGATGACGCGCGCCCAGAGCGAGGCGCCGTACGGGGCGGCCGCATCGTTGAAATCGTATTCCGGGTGGTGCAGTCCGGCGCTGGCTCCGTTGCCGAGGAAGATGTAGGCACCGGGCCGGTGGGCGAGCATGTAGGAGAAATCCTCCGCCGCCATCATGGGCGCCACAGCGCGCTCGACCTGTGATTCGCCCACGAGACCGGCCGCCACGTCGGCGATGAAATCCGTCTCCGCCGGGTGGTTCTCGGTCACCGGGTAGCCGCTGCCGAACACGATGCTTCCGTGTGCGCCGAAGGCCGCCGCGACGTTGGTGACCACCGCTTCGATGCGTCCCTGGACCAGAGTCCGCACGGGTTTCGACAGGGCCCGCATGGTCCCCCGCAGGGTCACGCATTGCGGCAGGACGTTGAAGGCCTCTCCGGCTTCCAGAGCGCAGACCGAGACCACCGCGCTGTCGAGGGGGTCGACGGAACGCGCCACGATGGATTGGAGGGCAACCACGACGTGGCTCGCCACCAAGACACTGTCGATGGCCGCGTGCGGCTGTGCGGCGTGGCCGCCCTTGCCCTCGACGGTGATGGTGAAGCGGTCGGTGGAGGCCATGATCGGGCCGGGCCGAATGGCGAAGTGACCGACCGCCAGACCCGGAATGTTGTGCATGCCGTAGACGGTCTCGATGCCGAAGCGCTCCATGAGCCCATCGCGGACCATGGCCTCGCCGCCGCCGCCGCCCTCTTCCGCCGGCTGGAAGATCATCACCGCCGTTCCGTCGAAGTCGCGGGTTTCGGTGAGATACCGCGCCGCGCCGAGCAGCATGGCCGTATGACCGTCATGCCCGCAGGCATGCATCTTCCCGGGGTTCGTCGAGCGATAGGGCAGATCGCGCACTTCCCGGATCGGCAGTGCGTCCATATCCGCGCGCAGGCCGATGACCCGGTTCGAGCCGTGCGCCCGCCCCCGGATCACCCCGACGACGCCGGTACGACCGATGCCGGTTACCACCTCGTCGCAGCCGAAGGCCCTGAGCTTGTCGGCGACGAAGCCAGCGGTCCGGTGGACGTCGTATTGCAGTTCCGGATGGGCGTGCAGATCGTGGCGCCAGGCGGTGATCTCCGGCGCCAGGGCTGCGATCCGGTCGAGGACGGGCATGGGACTGACTTTCGAAGGGGCGGCCCCTCTCAGGATGGACTTCGGGTGACAAACGCAAGACGACCCAGCAAACAAGGGGCCAGACGCGTGATCGGGCCCACGACCGCATCGAACCTACCCGATTTCGGGATGTGGCGGCGAATCACCCGGTGACGACCTCGCGCGCCCCGTCGGCCCGGCGCAGGCGAAGGGCGTTGGCCAGCACGAAGACGCTCGACACGGCCATGGCGGCCGCAGCCAGCACCGGCGACAGCAGGGGACCGCCGAAGGCGTGGAGCAGGCCCGCCGCCACGGGGATCAGGGCGACGTTGTAGGCGAACGCCCAGAACAGATTCTGCCGGATGTTGCGCATCACCGCCCGCGACAGACCGATCGCGGTGACGAGGCCGTCCAGGGCACCGGACATCAGCACCACGTCGGCACTCTCGACGGCGATGTCCGTACCCGTGCCGATGGCGATACCGATCTCCGCCTCCGCCAGGGCCGGTGCATCGTTGATCCCGTCGCCGACGAAGGCCACGGTGCCGTAGCGTGCCCGCAACGCGCGCACGGCCTCGACCTTGCCGTCGGGAAGAAGCGCGGCGAAAACCGTGTCGATCCCGAGGGTTCTGGCCACGCCTTCGGCGGCACCGCGTGCGTCGCCGGTCACCATGGCAACGGCGAGGCCGCGCCTCTTCAGGGCTGCGACGGCCTCGGCTGCACCCGGCTTGATCGGATCGGCGACGGCGACGAGGGCGGCCAAGCGCCCATCCACGGCGACGTAGAGAGGACTGCGGCCTCGCATCTCCAGGGCGGCGGCCTGCGCGGCGAGTGCGGCGGTGGCGATACCGAGCCGGGCCATGTGACGGTCCGCCCCGACCGCCACCGATCGGCCGGCGACGCGCCCGGTGACGCCGTACCCCGGCGAAGCCTCGAACTCGGTCACCGGCGCGAGGGTAAGCCCCCGCGCTTCGGCCGCTTCCACGATGGCACGGGCGACGGGATGTTCCGAACGCGCTTCGAGGGCCGCGGCCAGCGCCAGAACCTCGTTGTCCGAGAAGTCCGGTGCCGGCACGAGATCGGTCAGGCTCGGCCGACCCTCCGTGAGGGTCCCGGTCTTGTCGAGGGCAACCACCTGCGCATCGCGCAAAGCCTGGAGAGCGGTACCACTGCGAAACAGAACGCCGCGTTCGGCCGCTCGCCCCGTACCGACCATGATCGAGGTCGGCGTCGCCAGGCCCATGGCGCACGGACAGGCGATGATGAGCACCGCGATGGCGTTGACGAGGGCGAAGCCCAGGGCCGGGCTCGGGCCGAGGACGAACCAGGCGACGAAGGTCAGGGCCGAGACGATCATGACGGCGGGTACGAACCAGGCGGTGACCCGATCGACCACGGCCTGGATCGGGAGCTTACCGCCCTGCGCGGCCTCGACCATGGCGACGATCCGGGCCAAGGCCGTTTCGGTCCCGATGGCTCCGACGGCGAGGTCGAATCCGCCCGTGGTGTTGAGCGTCCCGCCGATGACGGCATCGCCGACGCCCTTGGAGACGGGCACGGGCTCGCCCGTCACCATGCTTTCGTCGACGAAGCTCGTTCCCGCGACCACGGTGCCATCGGCCGAGACGCGCTCGCCGGGGCGGACCCGCACCACGTCCCCGAGGCGCAGATCCGCCTGCGCCACGGACCGCTCCCCGCCGTCGCGGATCACACGGGCAGTGGTGGGCGACAGACCCACGAGGCGGGCGATGGCGGCACCCGTACGGCTCTTGGCCCGTGCCTCCAGGGTGCGCCCGAGGAGGATGAGGGTGACGATGAGCACCGCCGCCTCGAAATAGAGATGCGCGGTGCCGGGCGGCAGCCAATGCGGGGCGAAGGCCGAGACCAGGGAGTACAGGTAGGCCGCGCCGGCCCCGAGGGCGACGAGGGCGTTCATGTCGGGGTGACCGCGCAGGAGACTCGGAACGCCCTGAACGAAGAAGCGGCGGCCTGGACCGGCCAGGACCAGGGTCGCCAGGATGGTTTGAATCCAGGCCGTGATCATCGTCCCGGTGGCATGGTGAAGGCCGGGGACGATGTGGCCGCCCATATCGAGGACGACGACGGGTGTTGCCAGGAGAGCGGCGACAAGAAGATCGCGCTGGAGGGTGGCTCGCTCCGCCTGCCGACGGCTTTCGGTTGTCTCCCGCGCGGCGACGGCGCCCGAAACGGCCTCGTAGCCCGCCCCCCTTACGGCTGCGGCGAGTCTATCGAACGCGACCACCCCTTCCGTGTGACGCACGGTGGCGCGCCCCGTGGCCAGATTGACGGACGCTGCGATCACCCCCGGGACGCCCACGAGGGCACGCTCGGCTCGAGCCACGCAGGAGGCGCAGGACAGGCCGGTGATATCGAACGCCGTCGTCGCTTCCGGGACGCCGTAGCCCGCCCGGGCGATGGCTTCCACGGCCGCCCCCGCACCGGTGCCGTCGAGGCGCAGGCTGGCACGCCCCGTTGCGAGGTTGACCACAACCTCCGATGCTCCCGGTAGCGCCGTCAGGGCACGCTCTACCCGCCCCACGCAGGAGGCACAGGACAAGCCGGTGACCGGAAAGTCGAAGCGGTTGGGCAACGAAGGAGGAGAGGCGTGCGCAGGGCGTGTCATGCTCCTCATGTGGGGCTTCGGCCCGGGGAGGAAAATCGAACGTGGGCGCACGCCCGGTATGTCGCAAATGCGTCGCGCTCGGGGGATTCGTCCGAGCGCATGGGCTCACCGTCCGGCCGTCTCGGCCGCGTTGCCGGGCTCCATGACGAATTCGGGAAAGGACACCCGCACGGTGGTCCCGGCACCCGGAGCGCTCTCGATGACGAGGCGGCCACGGTGGCGGTTGACGATATGCTTGACGATGGCGAGGCCCAGGCCCGTGCCGCCTTGATCCCGACTCGAGGCGACGTCGACGCGGTAGAATCGCTCCGTCAGGCGCGGGATGTGCTCGGGCGCGATGCCGGGGCCTTCGTCACGCACGGCGAGCACGATGCGGGCGCGGCGTGGCGGCAACTCCACGAGGCGGGCGACCGAGACGGCGACGCGGCCGCCGCGGCCGCCATATTTCACGGCGTTCTCGACGAGGTTCTCGACCACCCGCAGGAGTTCGTCGCGTTCGCCCGGCATTGGGTGGACGCCGTCCGCCTCGAACGTCACTTCGACGCCGCGCTCCCGCGCAAGGGGACTTTGCGTCTCGACCATCTCGCGGGCGATCCGGGCGAGATCGACGGGCTTCGTCGGTGGCACGTGCTCGCGCAGTTCGATGCGGGACAGGGACAGCAGGTCGTCGATGAGGCGCGTCATTCGATGCGCCTGGGTCTTCATGATGGCAAGGAAGCGCTCGCGGGCCGGGGCGTCGTTCCGGGCCGGCCCCTGAAGAGTCTCGATGAAGCCGAGGAGCGAGGCGAGCGGGGTGCGCAGTTCGTGGCTCGCGTTGGCGACGAAATCCACCCGCATCGCCTCCAAGCGACGAGCCGAGGTGAGGTCACGCAGGAACAGAACGACGTTGGGCTGGCCGCCCGCTGGCCCGTCGGGCATCGGCAGGGCGCCGATCTGCACCTCGAAGGCACGCTCCGTGGGCACCCGGGTGGCGTAGAGCGTCTTCAGGGGGGCGCCGGTGCGCAGCACCTCCTCGATGCCATCGAGAACATCGGGCGCGCGCAGGGCGAACGAGAGCGGATGGCGAAGTTTCAGGGCCGGAAGGAGCGCGCGGGCGGCGGGATTGACCTCGATGACCACGGCGCGCCGGTCCACCAGGATCACCGGATCGGGAATGTTGGCGAGGAGCGCCTCGGCGACGGAATGCCGTGCGTGGGCCGAGGCCTCGGGCGCTGCCCGGATACGGGTGCGGAACAGGCCACCGACGACGCCTCCGAGGGCTAGGGCCGCGACGGAGGCGGCGATCCACGGCGCATCCAGAGTCCCGCGCGCCCAAGCGCACAGGGCGAGAACGACGCTCGCGCACGCGGCGGCGGTCCAGGCGGATCGACGCGCGCCCCGTGCCATGCTGCCCTCCCTGCCGCTTTTCAGACGGCGGCGATCACGTCCCTTCAGCGCGCCGGAGACGCCCGGCACGGACGCGCTTCAGCACTTCGTAGCCCCCCAACATCGACAGGGCGATGACGAACGGCACGAGGTAGTAGCAGACCCGGAACAGCAGCAGGGAGCCGAGCACCTGATCGCGCGGCAGGCTCGATAGGGCGAGCAGGATCGTCGCTTCGAACACACCGAGGCCGCCGGGCGCATTCGAGGCGATGCCCAGCATGGCGGCGAGCACGTAGATGGCGACGAAGGTCGTGAAGCCGATGGAGGTTTCAGCCGGCAACAGCACGTACAAGGTGGCGGCGGCCGCGCAGACGTCGCCGATGCCCACCACCATCTGGCTCAACGAAACCGAAGCTCCGGGTAGCTCGAGGCGCCAGCCCTTCACCCGGACGCTGCGGCGCTTGAGCGACACCCAGGCGAGGTAGGCGACGACGGACAGGAGTGCGGCGAGGCCGACCCCCTGGTTGAGGCGGATGCTGGTGAAGGTGAGCCCGGCGAGTTGCCCGGCCTCCGCGATGAGGCTCAATCCCAGCACCACGCCCATGCCGAGCCAGAAGGTGAAGCCTGCGATCACCGTGAGGGCGGCGATCTTGGCGGCGCTCAAGCCGCGGCCGGAATAGATCCAGTAGCGGATGGTGCCGGCCGTCAGCAGCGGGAAACCGAGGGTGAAGCTCACCGCATAGCTGGTGAACGAGGCGAGCGCCGTCGTACGGTAGGGGACAACGATCTGGAGTTGTCGCAGGGCCAGGGCGTCGTAGCAGGTCAGGAACAGGTAGCTCACGGCGACGAACAGGAAGGCGAGTCCGAGCTGTCCCGGTGTCGCCGCCGTGAAGGCCGCGTGGAGTTCGGCCCACGTGACCGTCTCGACGAGCCGCCACAGGACGTAGACCGACACGGCGAAGATCACGATGCTGGCGATGGTGCCGATCCAGGCGTAGCGCCCCTTGAAGGAACGCTTGGCGGCGGGAGCCGCGGGGATATCGCTGGGGCGGGAATCGCTGGAATGAGCATCGTCGGGCTCGACGCCGGACGCGTCCTCGCCGATCGTCTCGGCCCGGCCGAGCTCCTTGTGCTGTCCCGCAAAGTTCATCGTATCGGCGTCCGCCTCCGCCGGGCACCCCGCTCGGCCTTGGCGGCGGCATGGATGGCCCGGGCTTGTGCCGGACCGCGGCCCGTGGCCCGCATTTAGGGGCATCGGCCGGCAATTGCCAGCGATGGACCGATCTTGCCCGTGGGTTGCACTGGATCGGAGCATCCCGTCAGGCCAGGATGGCGGCGGCTTCGCCGAAGCCCCGTCGGATGCGTTCGGCGACGCTGGGCGCCGTACAGACATAGGTCGGGCTCGGATGCGGCACCGCGATCACCGGCAGGTCGGGCCGCAGACTCGCGAGTGCGGGACGGTTCAGTCCTGCCACGCGCCCGGCCAGAATCACGACGCGCAGGCGTGGCAGACAGGTGAGCAACGGCTCCAGGTAGGGCGCGGCTGCGGCGATTTCGGATCGGCGCGGCGCGCGGTTGCGCGCGCCCGGCGCGTGGATCACCCACGGGACCGCATTCCAGATCACCGTGTCGCCCCGTGCGATGCCAGCCTCTTGGAAGAAGCGAAACAAGTTGGCGGCCGTGCCCGTGGGGTTGTCGCGCGAAACGAAGCCGGTACCGCGCGGGCCCGGCGTTTCCAGCAACAGCAGAAGCCGCGCATCGACACCGCCATCGAAGGGGTCCGGCTCCGGCACAGGGGCGTCCCGCTCGGCCGCGATGCGGTGGGCGAGCGTGCGCAAGGGTGCGAGATGCGGAGCCGCCAGGAGGTCGCGGCGCGCGGCGAGGTCGGCGGGGTCTCGCAGGCTTTTCGGGTGATTCGGGATCACCCGACGAGGCGTGCAACAGGGTCCGGCAGGGCGCCGCTCAGCCGGAAGCGTTCGACGCCGCCCTCCCGTGTCAGTTGCTCGGCGAGGTTGTCAGGTCCGCCGAACTGAAACCCAAGCTGGCTCGCATAGGCCGCGCAGGCCGCGTACTTGGCCGCTTGTGCCGCCGCATCGAACGCGATGACCTGCACCGGCAGTTCGGCGAAGCGATCGCGCAGGGGCTCGCGCGGTTCGGCGTCACGCACGGTGTAGGGAAAGTCGCGCCACCACAGGATCGGGACGCCGGTGGCGATGGTCGTGAGGGCGTCCACGACCTGAACGTGATCGACGTGACCGCCGACGGCTTGCGGCGCCAGGATCAGGTCGGGTTGCGTCTCGGCCATGAGTTCTCCGAAGGCGCGCACGAGATCCGGTACGATGCCGTCATCGCCCCGAAGCTCCGCGAACAGCTCGGGCGCGCTGGCATAGCCCCGGTGGGGCGCCTCGCGGAACGGCAGATGCCGTGGCGCAGCGATGCCGAGGGCTCGGGCGGCGTCCGCGTCCTCGTCCCGGCGCAGCGCCATGTAGTCGATCTCCGGCCCGAGACCCTTGTCGGTCTGGCAGGCCAGGGCGAACCCCTTCGGATCGGCCACCGAGCCGGTGAACACCGTCGCCATGGTGACGTGCCAGCCGGCCCGCGCCAGCACCGCGAGGGTGCCGCCGCACGAGAAGGCCGCATCGTCGAGGTGCGGCGACAGGGCGAGAACCGCCGGCATCAGAGCAGGTGGGGTTCGGCGCGAAAGCGACAGGTAGGGTCGTGCGGCAGATCGCCGGCGAAGTCCGTGGCCGGCTTCATGCCCGCGACGACATCGTACACGTCCATGATCCGGCGTCCGACCGCACCCCAGGAATAGACGCGGCGGCATTCCTCCAGGCCGTCCCGGGCGAGGCGCGCGCGCAGGGCGTCGTCCTCGATCACCCGCGTCAGGGCCTCCGCCAAGGCCGGCACGTCACCGGGCTGGACCATAAGCCCGTTCTCGCCATCGCGCAGACAATCGGACACGCCGACCGAATGGGTCGAGACCACGGCGAGACCCGCCGCCATGGCCTCCAGGATGGTGTTGGAGAAGCCCTCCGCATAGGTCGGCGACACGAACACATCGGCGGCCCGATAGAGGTCCGGCACGGTGTCGTAATCGGCGTAGCCGGTGAAGCGGATTTCAGACTCCGAAAAGTTCAGTTCCGCGGCACGGGCCTTCGAGGACTCCACATCCGGCCCAATGCCCGAGATGATCGCTTCGAACGGCACCCCACGCGCGCGCACGAGACCGAGGGCGTCGATGAAGTCGAGGACGCCTTTCCGGCGGTCGACGCGGCCATGATAGAACAGGCGCACGGGACCGGCATGGTCCCCGGGTCCCGGCGTGAAGCGCGCGGTGTCGACGGCACCCGGCACGATGGTGAAACGGGCCGGGTCCGAGCCGAGGCGGTCGCAGACTTCGTCCACGAAGGACGGGCCGCCGATGAGCAGGGCGTTGGCGTGGGCCAGCACGTCGCACATGGCGACGCGGTGGGTCTCGCAGCACGAGCCGACCCAGTGACCGTCCCCGCCCTGGATCGAAACCACCGTCGGCACGCAGATCGCCTTGGCGGCCAGCAGAGTCGCCCAGCCGGTGGGATACCCATACTGGGCGTGCAGAATATCGAAGGGCTGCCTCTCGTGCTCGCTCCGGATGGTCGCCACCATCGTGCCGATGTCGCGCTCGAAATCGCCGTCGGTCTGCTCGCCGACCTGTTCGAGGCCGATGACGTTCACGCCCGGAACCGGCGGAGGCGGACCGCCGCCGTAGACGCGGGTGCCGAAATCGTCACCGCGATACTGGCTGATCATCGTCACGTCGTGGCCAGCTTGCACGAGTTCGCGCAGAAGGTTCTGGGCGTAGACGCTCATGCCGGAAATGGCCGGGAAGTAGCGCCGGCTGACGAAGCAGATTCTCACTGGACCGGCTCCGCCCTGAGCTTGCGGCAATCGCGAAGGAATTGGAGTGATGCCGGGACCATGACGTCGGCCCGGTGGCTCTCGCGGGAGAGTTCGACGCAGATGAGTTGTCGGAAGTCGATGGCATCCAGGGCATCGAGGACGGCGGGTACGTCCATGTCGCCCTCGCCGAAGGGCAGGTGGATGTGCTCGCCGCGCTTCATGTCCTCGATGGCCACCGTGCCGATCCGGTCCTGGAATTCGGCGACCGCCGCGGCGGGATCACGCTCGCCGGTGACGAGGCAGTGGCCGGTGTCGAGGGCGAGGTGCAGGCCCGGAATATCCAGGGCGGCGAAATCGTCGAGGGTCTCGATGAGCATGCCGGGCTCGGGCTCGAGGCATGCCACCACGCCGTGGGCGCGGGCGTAGTCCGTCACTTCCGCCAAGCCTTCGATCAGCCAGTGCCGCGCCTCGGCCCGATCGATCCCGGGTTTCGGCACGCCGGCCCAGAACGAGACCGCCTCGGCCTGAAGGATGGCGCCGATGTCGATGGCACGCTTGAGGAAACCGATGCGCCGGACACGACCCACGGCGTCGCCGGTGACCAGGGTCGGCTCGTGCTTGGCTTTCGGATCGAGGAGGAAGCGGGCGCCGGTCTCGATCACCGCACCGAGGCCGAGGCGCTGGAGGCGGCTCGACAGGCTTTGCGCGTCCTGCACCCAATGCTCGGCGAAGGGGTCGAGGTGGTGGATGTCGAGGGTCAGCGCCACGCCCTGGTAGCCGGCATCCGCGATGAGATCGACGGCATCGGTCAGGCGATGATTGGCGGTGCCATTGGTGTTGTAGGCAAAACGCAGGCTCATTCACCCCTCTCCTGCTGGGCGAGGCGGAACGGTGCGTGGTGCGATTCCGGCTCGCGATAGAGGGGATAATGCGACCCGACGATCTGGTCGGCCAGTGCCGTATCGAACAGGGGCTGACCGCCGAAGCGCTCCAGGGCCTCGGGTGTCAACCGCACGGGGCGAAGGGTCTCGCTGGCCTCTCCGAACCGGATCAGCGGGTGGTCGCGCGCGATGAGCTTTTGCGTGTTGCGCTCGCCGATGCGGTGGTAGCTCATGGTTTCGACCTCGAGCCCCGGCACGATCGCCTTGACCACGCCGACGGAACCGCCGGGCGGCGCGCAATCGACGTAGAGCACGTCGAAGCCGGCCTCTTCCAGGCGCTCGCGGGCGATACGGCCGCGCGCGTGTCCATCGGGAGCGGCGGTCGTCGGCAAGTCCGTGAATTTCTTCGTGCCGCGCTCGGAATACACCGTGTCGCGCAAGGTCGCGGCCAGATCCTCGGGCGGCAGGACGATCCATTCCAGCATGGCCTTGAGGGCCCGGCTCTCTTCGAGATCGAGGCTCGGCAGGGCTTTGTCGATGAAGGCCTGAACGTAGCCCGGCGGGGTGACACGCTCGGCGAAGGACAGAGGCCCGTGGCCGAAGGCCTTGCGCACGCGGGCGGCCTGAAATTCGAGCAATGCCTTGCGCAGGGCCCGCTCGCGGTCCGGATCGCAGGCCTCGCCGCAGGCCGACAAGGCGATGGGCACAGGCGTGTCGGCCAAGTTCCGATCGTGGCCCACGACGTAGATGTTGGTCAGGCCGAACTGGTCGGTGGCGAATTTCGGCAGGGCCTTGATGCCGAGCACATCGAGGCGGTCGAGCATGCCGCGCGTCTCAGGACCGAGCCCCTCCGACAGGTCGAGCATCACCCCCTGGTCGAGGGCGCGGAACAGCAGGCCGTTGCCGTCGCGCTGCAGGAGTTCGAGCAGACCATGACCGAGGGCGAAATCCGTGTCCGGCCCTGCGCCGAGGCCGTTGGTGATGAGGTTGGTGAAGGGCTTGTAGCCCTCGGACAGTTCGAAATAATCCGTCGCGGCGATGTCGAGGGGCATCAACACGGTCTCGCCCGTGCGGGCACGGATGGCGGGCGTCCATTCAAGCACCGAGCCTCGTCCGACGGGGCTGCCGGCCGGCAGGCACAGGGTCAGCGGGTCGGCGACGGAGCCGGCGCCGAACACCTTCACGAGGTCCTCGTAGCTGCCGCGCTCCTTCTTGCGCGGCATCACCGCCAACGACGGCATCAGGTTCTCGGCGATCTCGGCCACGGCCCCGATGAGGGCCTCGTCGTCCGTGGCGCCGTACCCGATGCCGCTCGGCATGGCACCGACGAAGAACGGGTCGTCGAGGAAGAGCGAGACGAACCAGACGGGGATGCCGGTACGATCCAGGGGCGCCAGGGGAAAGCCGACGATGCGCCCCTGCGGCAGGATATCGAGGTAGGCGCGGACGGGCTCGGGCAAGTCGGAGGGCAGGCCTTCGATCTGGCGCGCGGCGCCGTAGGGGTAGGCGCGCGGAGCCTTGACGCGCGGATTGCGGGCTCTGGCGTCCTGATCGTGTTCGCTCACGTGATGATCCGTTCTCAGGCCAGGGCGTCGTAGGCGCGAGCCAGCAGGCGCATGGTGTGGAGGTCGCGGGCCGCGCTGTAGGCGGCTCGCTCGCCGGGACGCCGCAGGGCGGAGCCGAAGGCGCGGACCTGTTCGAGGAAGGGCGAGGCCGCGCCGTCGAAGGCGATGTCTTCCGACACGCCGGTTGACCCGTCGATGAACGTGAGACTGCCGCCCGCCACCTGCCCCATGGTGTCGATGGCCGTGAGCTGCCCCGCCGTCCCGGTCACTTCGAGGCGCCGACGTGGCAGGGCGTCGGGGCAATTGTAGGCGACATGGAGATTGGCGAGCACGCCCGAGCCCGTGCGGCCGATGAGGAGGGCACCGTCATCGACGGCGTAATCCTGGGCGCGGGCCTGGGTAAGGGCCGCGAGATCGACGATGGATTCGCCGACGAGGAAATCGACGAGGTCGAGGCCGTGGGGGGCGAGATCCATCAGGGCGCCGCCGCCGGCCTTTTTCGGATCGATGCGCCAGTTGTCCTGCCCCGGGACGGAGGTCCAGCTCCGCGGAAGCCAGCAGGCATAGACGATTCTGACCGCCGTGATGGTGCCGAGTCGGCCGTCCGCGATCCAGTCTCGCATCGCCCGGTGGGCGGGGTGATGGCGCTGGTCGAAGGCCGTGCCGTAGAAGGTACTCCCCGCGCCGACCGCCGCCGCCATGGCTTCGGCGTCTGCGAGGCTGGCCGCCATGGGCTTCTCGCATAGGATCGCCTTGCCGGAGCCGACCAACGCCTCGATGGCTTCGCGGTGGAGGTGATTCGGCGTCGCGACATAGACCGCCTCGACCTCGCGGTCGGCGGCGAGATCCGTGAGGTTCGCGTAGGCACGGGCACCCAACGCTTCCGCGGCCGCCCGCGATTCCGAGCCTGGATCGACCACGGCCACGAGCCGATGCCCGGCCGCCCGGATGCCCGGCGCCATATAGTCCCGCGCGACCCAACCGAAGCCGACGATTCCCCAGGCGATCGAATCCATCACCACCGCTCCGGCAGATCGACGAACTCGCGCGCACGGATGCGGTCGAGATCCGGGCTCTCAAGGCCGCCGCTCCAGGCGAGGCTTTCCGGACCGCCCGAATGCGGAGGATAGGTCGCGAGACCGGCATACTCCGCCTCGTAGCGGTCCGACGGCCAGACGATGCGGTAGCCCCCAGTCGGGTCCGGAGCGTAGAGCGGATTGAGGCGCAGCCGCGTTCCGGCGCGTGGCAGGGTGATGCCGTCGACGATGGCACGCGGAGCCGGACGCATACCGGGACCGGCGACGACCGAAAACGCTTCGACTCCGGTGAGATCGCTCGGCGCACGCGGAGAGGGTGCGCGGGCCTCAACGAGGGCGCGGGTCAGCTCCGCGTCATCGTAGACGAGACCATCGGGAAACAACTCCTCGATCTCCGCCGCCGAGACGGCGCGCCCGGCCGAGAAGCCCGGGCAGCCGCTGTTGTGGATGTGGCTCAACACCAGCCAGCCGTCGTCACCGGCATTCTGGCGCAGGTTGTCGAGGACCTCGGCCTTGCCGTCGAGAAAATAGAACGCATCGTTGCAGACCACGAGATCGACGGGCGCACCGGGGATCGGCCAATGCGGTGAGCCGGCATCGAAGCAGACGAGTTGCACGCCCTCTCCGACCACCCAGTGCCGGGCGACCCAGAGCTTGGCGAACACCACGTCGGCCCCGGCGACCTTGAGACCGCGCAGGGCGAAATCCCGCAGATAATGGCCGATGCCGCATGCGAACTCGAACACGCAGACGGGATCGTTCCAATGCGCTTCCAGCAGGGCGAGGCCGCCAAGATAGGTCGGGTCGGTCCAGCGATTGACGAAGTAATCGCCGACCCGGCCCCACCCGAGAAGGCGCACGGCATCCCGCAGGCTGAGCTTCGCCCGGTCGCGCACGAGTTCGTGCAGATCGAGGGCATCGGCCGGTGGCCCGGTCCACCAATCGTCCTGATCCGCGAGCAGGCCTTCGAGGGCGAGCCCCGTCTCGCCGGCGTCCAGGAGCTTGAGAGTCCTGGCGACGAGCTCGGACCGGTTCGTACGCAGATAGGGAATGCCGTCGATGACAGGCCAGCGCGCGCCCGTTCCGCTCTCGCGCAGGGAATGCGGGGTGTCCGCCTTGAGGGATTCCCCAGTCTCGGGCGACAGGAGCGCGAACGGAATCATGACGCGGTGTCCACGTGATCGAACCAACGGATCACGGGATATGCATGTCCGTCAGGACGCGATCATGAAACTCCTTCACCGGACCCGCGTGAACGAGTTCCATCTCATCGAGGACCGTACCCATGGTCAGGCCGGCGGCACGCAGGTGCTGGGCGATCTGTAGGACACGGTCGATGCAGTCGGCGGCGTGGAAGGCGCGCCCCTCGGCCGTCGCGTCGTCGGGCAGCACCGCACGGGCACGCGCCACGGTCTCGCGCAAGGCGGGATCGAGTTCGTCCAACGCCCACTGGGTCGTACGGGCCATGATCGGCAGGAGATGCTCACCGAGCAGCATCTCGCCGGTAAAGCCGGCATCGGGCATCGCTGCGTTGTGGAAGTGGTGGCTCATGGCAGCCAGGAACACCAAGGTCGGATCGGCCCGGTAGAACGGGCTCAGGACGACCCCGTAGACCGCGACCATCAGGCAATGTTCCGCGTGATTCTCGGGTGGTTCCAACAAGATGCGGGGCTTGCCCGGACAGGTCACGCCGGCTCTCGGCTGATGGGCCAGGGCGGAAACAAACCCTGGAAGCGGGCCGGGTACGACGCCGCCCGGTTCACGCAGGCGCGCCCGAAGGCGATCGCGCAAAGCCGTGTCGACGCTGTCGGTGACGGCATCGAACCCGGCGACCAGAACTCCGGATGCGGCGGCAGGATCGAGGCCCACGGCAGCCAGGAAAGCCGCGTCGAGGTCGCAGAGGCGTGCGGCCGCCAACGCCTTGGCGGTGATGTCGAGGGCGACATCCTCCGCAGAAGCGCCGCCCGTGAGGGCACCCCATCCCTGCGCGAACAGACGCTCGGCAATGGAGCCGGTGCGGCCGGCGGCATGAACCCGCTTGAGGTCGTTGAGTTCGACCAGTAGCGGGCGCAGGGCGAGGGGGGCGGCCGGGCCGCCCTCCAGGGACATTGTCATCAGTTCACGCCGAGCCAGTCGAGGAGCATGGTCTGCTGCTTTCCGAAATCGTGCTCGGGACCGCGGCCGTTCTTGACCATGGGTGCCTTGAAGAACGACGACAGCTGCTCCTGGACGCCACCGTCGCCGCGCGACTTGGCGAGATCGAGGACGCGGGCGATCTCGATGACGAGGGGGGCCGCCAGGATCGAGTCCTTGCAGAGGAAGTTGACCTTGATCTGCATGCGCTGACCGAGGAAGCCGGTGACGTCGATGTTGTCCCAGGCTTCCTTGTCGTCGCCGCGCGGCCGGTAATAGTGGATGTGGACCAGATGGTCCTCGACGGGATAGCCAAGGATCGAATCCAGCACCGTGCCCTTGGTGTTGAGCTTCGACTGGAGCGAATCCTTGTCGTTGAGGGCGAGGCCGTCACGATTGCCGAGGATGTTGGTCGAGAACCAACCGTCGACATGGAGTGCGCGGGCCTTGAGAGCCGGGGCCAGGACCGTCTTCATCATGGTCTGGCCGGTCTTGCCGTCCTTGCCGGCGACCGGAACGTTCAGGGTCTTGGCCATCTCGAGCAGGGCCGGAACGTCCGCGGCGATGCTCGGGGTGAAGTTCGCATAGGGAACGCCGCTCTTGATCGCCGCGTAAGCGTAGAGCATCGCCGGGCTGATGGATTCGTCGCTGGAATCAAGGCCCTTCTCGAAGGCTTCCGGCGAGTTCAGGGTCGCGGCGGTGAGATCGGGCCAGCGCTCCGTGGAGGCAAGGTTGATCACCACCACATCGTCGAGATTGCTCTCGGCCTTGAAGCGGCGAAGGTCGTTGGCGATGACGGACACCGCCTCGCGATGGTCGGCCGCCACGATGCGGTTGGCGCCCTCGATGTTCTTGCAGAACTTCGCGCTGCCCACGGCCGGCCAAGGCTTGATGCCCTTGAGCACCTGGGCGCCGTTCTCGATGTCCTGCTGGCTCAGCACGCCGTGACCCGTGGCCGCGGAGGCGAGATCGTCGTCGTTGAGGTCCCAGCCGGCGAAGACCAGATCCTTGTAGTCGGCCAATCCGGCGACGGAGAGACCGGCCAGAGGCAATCCGTCGAGGCGGTTCGATCCGGATTTGATCATCTCGATGCCCGCGATGGCAGTGGTGGCAACGGCGCCACCCATGCCAACGAACGCAACGCCGACACGGCGACCGGTCTGCATGCTCATTGGAAAAAGGCTTCCTTCATTGGGTCCACGGGGATTGCCGCTCCGCAGATCGGAGCCTCCCGTTAGGCCCTGCTAACTGGACCGCGTGTGCGTCATTCCAAGTCCAGCGGGAAACGCTTTTTTGCCGCGGTCTGCCTGAACGGCGACCGAACGCTTCGTTAAAACTTCGTGAAAACAGAGCCTTAACCGTCCGTTAAGCGTGCCACGGTTGAATCACGCCGCTGTCCCATTCTGGTCACAGCCGGCGGCGAGACATCGCCGCGCTGAACAAATCGAAGCCGCGCCCATGAAGGCAGCGGCACGAACAAGGACGAAAGATGGGGGTTTTCCCGGAGCCGGCGCCCTGCGCCGACGACGTGAGCCGTCTCGTGCCCAACGAGACCTTTTCCGCAGATCCTTCCGTGGCTTGGTTGCCCCGGACCGAGCGCCGCGCGCGCCGAACCCTCGCCAAAGCTGGACGCCGGACCCTCGCTACCCTCGTGGCCGGGCTGGTGATCGGTGCGGCCCTGCCGCAGAACGCCCTGGCGCCCGCAGCGGCCGCTCACGCTCGTATCGACGAGCGAGACTTTGCGATCCGCACATCAGTGCGACCACAGGTCGAACATCAGCCAAACGCACAGGACTGGGCCGGAGTTCCCGTCGTCGAGCAGGAACCGGCGACGCTGGCCCTCATCGCCGACGACCTCGCCACGCTCGTCCCGATCCGCGACGGCGCCGGAACGGAACGCCTCCGCTTCGGTGACATGGCCGTGCCCCGCGAGATCGTCGAAACGATCCTGCGCGCGGCCAGCGAGACCGGCGTCGACCCCGTCTACATGATGGCGCTCGCCGACAAGGAATCGAGCTTCTCCACCACGGTGAAGGCGGCCACCTCTTCGGCCGAAGGACTGTTCCAGTTCCTCAGCAGCACCTGGCTCGAACTCATCCGCACCTACGGCGCCCGGCACGGTCTCGAGACCGAGGCCGCTGCGGTGTCGGGGCGCGGCAGCGCCATCACGATTTCCGACGATGCCACCCGCACCCGCGTCCTGCGCCTGCGCCAGGACCCCTATGTCGCGGCTCTGATGGCTGGGGAACTCATCAAGCGCGACCGCGGCCGGATCGAGCAGCGCATCGGCCGGGACCTCACCACGGCGGAGCTCTACTTCGCGCATTTCCTCGGGACGGCCAGCGCCGGACGCTTCCTCGCCCTGAACGCGGACAAGCCGGGCCAGGTGGCCAAGCAGGTGTTCAAGGCCGCGGCGAAGGCCAATCGCAGCCTGTTCACGGAGAAGGCCGGCAAGGGCCGACGCAGCCTCACGGTCGCGGAAGTGCGCGAGAAGATCGGCGGAATGATCGACCGGCGCCTCGATCAGTACGAGGGCGTCGCGGCCCTCGTCGCGCCCGAGATCAAGGTCGAACTGCCCGCCCTCGAAGCCGATGCCGGGGAGGCGGCCCCCATCCACCGCGTCCGGGTGACCGAGGCGACGCCGGCTGAGTAGGGCGACGGAACATAGCCCGCCGCGAAAGAAACGGTTTAGAACCCGCACACGCGACGGCCCCGCCCCTGTGGGTGCCGACGACCGTCGAGTGCCCCCATGAAGTCCGTCGACCCCGAACACCCGCGTCCCGATGGGCCTTCGCCGCAGGATGCCCGAGGCAAGGATGCCCAAGGCAAGGGAGCGTCGTCCGAGAGCGAGGCGGCCCGTGCCGCAGCCCGCGAGGCCGCCGCCGCAGCCCGCACCCTCGGGCGCCAGCTCGGAGTCCTCCTGGGGAGTGCGGCCCGCACGGGCGGACGTGGCGCGACCGGCGCCGCGCGCGCATCGGGGCAAGCCTTCACCCGATTGGCCGGTCGCCTCGGATCCGGCCGACGGCAAGGGCCGGAGACGGCGGCAGGGCCCGCCGCTGCGTCCCCCGTGTCCCCCACGCCCGCGCCCATTGCCGCCCCAAATCCGCGTTGGGGCGGGCGCCTGCGCGGGCGACCGGTCCTCCTGGCGATCCTCGCCCTCGTCGCCCTGCCGATGGTGCTTCTGGCCGGCCTCGTCCTCTACAGCTTCGTCACCCTGCCGCCGCTCGGCGGCGTTGTGCCGGAGGCCGGCCAACGGGCGCTCACGGTCGAGGCCGACGACGGCCGGGTCTTCGCCACACGCGGTGCGTTCCAGGGTCAGAAGCTCGTTGCCGCCGATCTGCCGCCGCACATGGCCCAGGCGATCATCGCCATCGAGGACCGGCGCTTCCGCTCGCATTGGGGCGTCGATCCGCGCGGGCTCCTGCGGGCGATGTGGCGCAACACGTCGGGCGGCGGCGTCCGCGAGGGCGGTTCGACCATCACGCAGCAATATGTCCGCCTCACCTCCCTGACCCAGGAGAAGACCCTGCGGCGCAAGATCCAGGAAGCGTTCCTGGCCCTGCGCGTCGAGGCGACGATGTCGAAGGACGACATCCTCCTGGGCTACCTCAACACCGCCTATTTCGGAGCCGGCGCCTACGGCCTCGATGCCGCCAGCCGGCGCTACTTCGGCAAGGGCGCCAAAGCGCTGACCCTGCCGGAATCGGCGATGCTCGCCGGCCTCGTGCGCGCCCCTTCGCAGCTGGCGCCCACCCGCAATTTCGGCGGCGCCAAGGAGCGGGCCGACGTCGTGCTCCAGACCATGGTGGAGACCGGCGCGATCACGGCCGTCGAGGCGGACAAGGCCCGCACCGAGACCATCACGCTCCGGACGCCACCCGAGACCCCGCCGGGCACCAACTATTTCCTCGATCTGGTGTCGGGCGAAGCCAAGCGACTCGCCGACACCACCGGGGACGTGACCGTCCGGACCACACTGAACCTCGATCTGCAGAGTCTAGCCGAGGGTGTGGTGGCCCGGCGGATGGATGCCGAAGGGGCGAAGAAGAAGGCGGGCCAGGCCGCCATGGTGGTGATGAACAAGGAGGGCGCGATCCTCGCCATGGTGGGTGGGCGCGACTACGAGGACAGCCAGTTCAACCGCGCCACACAGGCCAAGCGTCAGGCCGGCTCCCTATTCAAGCTGTTCGTGTACCTCACCGCCTACGAGACCGGGTTCACGCCGGAGACCGTTCTCGTCGATCAGCCGACGCAGATCGGCGACTGGGAGCCGCAGAATTCCACCGGCCGGTTCAAGGGCGCGATGCCCCTGCGCTCGGCCTTCGCGCAGTCGATCAACACCGTGGCGGCCCAGCTTGCCGACGAGATCGGCATCCCGGCCGTCATCGCGACGGCCCGCCGCCTCGGCGTCGTCTCCGAGTTGCCCAACGTGCCGAGCCTCGCCCTCGGCTCGGCCGAGGTGACACTGCTGGAGATGACCCGCGCCTACGCGGGCGTGCTGGCCGGCGCCGTGCCGGTGGATGCCCACAGCGTCCATGCCATCCGGGGCGGCGCGCCGCAGCCGCTCTACCTGCGCCCCGAAGCACGGCCCGGCACAGCCCTGCCGACCCAGGCGCGGGCGATGATGCTCGATTCGCTTCAGGCCGTGGTCGACGGCGGCACCGGTAAGGCCGCGCGGGTGCAGGGCATGCCGGTGGGTGGCAAGACCGGAACGACCCAGGATTATCGCGACGCCTGGTTCGTCGGAATGACCCCGGATCTCGTCGTGGGGGTCTGGGTCGGCAACGACGACAATACGTCGATGAACCGCGTCGGCGGCGGCGACATTCCAGCCGCCCTGTTCCGGGATTTCGTCCAGCGTGCCGCCGCCCAGATGGCGCGCGGGCGCAAACGCCCCTCCGCCGCCCGGGCCGAACCGGCGCCCGCCCGGGATGTGGCACCCGCCGTGTCGGGAGCGGCGATCCGCGGCGTCCCGGAGGTGGTGGATACCGGAACCCTGGCCTTCCGCGGCCGCACGGTTAGGCTTCTGGGCGTCGACGGCGAGGGTGGAGCACTCGCCCGCCAGCTCGCACGCTATCTGCGTCGACGCGAAGTGATCTGTACGGCCGCCGCGGGGGCCGATGCCGGACCCCTGCGCTGTCAGATCGACGGCGACGACCTGGCATCCCTCATTCTCGCGGCCGGCGGCGCCCGGGCTTCGGCGGATGCCCCGTCCGATCTCCTCGCGGCCGAGGAACAAGCCCGCTCCGAGCGTGCGGGACTGTGGCGGCGGGAGCGCTGACGCCGGGGGGGCACTTGGCCTCCCGCCCTGAAAAAAGTCCCGGCGAGCGAAGCTGACCGGGACTTTCCTAACGTCAGGCCCGGGGGAGACGCCGGCTCAGGCCGCCCGCACGGTGGCGAGGAAACGTCCGACTTCCGAGCCGAGATGCTCGCTCTGGCGCGAGAGGTCCGAGGCGGCGGTGAGCACGTGGCCGGCGGCCTCGCCCGTGCCGGCAGCGGCCGTCGCGACGCCACCGATATTGGCGGTGACCTCGTTGGTGCCGACGGCGGCCTGGGCCACGTTGCGCACGATCTCCTGGGTCGCGGCGCCCTGCTCCTCGACGGCGGCGGCGATGGTAGTCGCCACGGAACTCATCTCGCGGACGCGACCGGCGATGCCGTCGATGGCCGAGACGGCCTGATGGGTGGCGGCCTGGATCTCGCCGATCTGGCGCGTGATCTCCTCCGTGGCCCGCGCCGTCTGACCGGCGAGTTCCTTCACTTCTGTGGCGACGACGGCGAAGCCCCGTCCGGCCTCGCCTGCGCGCGCCGCCTCGATGGTGGCGTTGAGCGCCAACAGGTTGGTCTGGCCCGCGATGGTGGTGATCAGACCGACGACATCGCCGATCTTGGCGGCGCCCCGGCTCAGGGCCGCGACCAGACCCGCAGTCTCGGCCGCCTGCTCCACCGCACCGCTCGCGAGGCTTGCGGCCGAATCGGCCTGGCGACCGATCTCCTGCACGGACGCTCCGAGTTCCTCGGCGGCGGCGGCCACCATCGTGACGTTGGTGGCGGCGAGATCGGCGGCGACGGCCACCTGATTCGATTGGCTGCTCGTCTGCGAGGCCGTCACGGTCATGGACTGTGCGGTGGCCTGCAGTTCCGTGGAGGCCGACGACACGGCGGTGATGATGCCGCCGACGGCACCCTCGAAGGACTCGGCGAGTTCGCGCATGGCGGCCTTGCGCTGGGCTTCGACGCCGGCGCGGGCCAGCTCGGCGTCCGCTTCGAGCTGACGCGTCCGGATCATGGTGTCCTTGAAGACGGACACGGCCTGCGCCATCGCGCCGATCTCGTCGCGCTGCCCGAGCCCCGGAACAGCGACGGTGAGATCGTTGCCGGCAAGGCGGCTCATGGTGCGCGTCATGCCGTCGATGGGGCGGCCGATGCCGATCTGGAGCAGCACCAGGGCCAACCCGGCGATGAGCACCATGCCGGCCAAACCGAGCACGCTGGTGAGCCAGGCGGCATCGCTCGCCCGAACGGCCTCCTCGGCGCGAATCTTGAGTAGCGTCGACTCCACCCCGGCGATTTCCGTGGCCTTGGCGCGGAACGCATCCATGCCTGCCTTGCCGATCCCGGAGGCTTCGAGCCCGCGCGCCTCCTCCCGCGTCGCAGGATCGCGCATCAGTCGGATCTCGCGCTGGGCGACCTCGTCGTGCCACCGACGCGCCAGGTCGCCGAGCGTACCCAGGCGCTCCTGTTGCGCCGCGTTGTCGGCGGTGAGCGTGCGGGCCGAGGCCAGGGAAGCCTCGAACGTCCGGGTCCCGGCGGTGAAGGGGGCCAGGAACGCGTCATCGCCCGAGATGAGGAAGCCGCGGACGCCGGTTTCCCGATCGACCATCGCACCGGTGAGGCGGCTGATCTCGCCCAGGACCGCGTGGGTGTGCTCCGCCCAACGGCCCGTTTCCGAGACGACAGCCATGTTGCGCAGCGTCATGACGGATGAGGCGACGGCGACGAGGACGATCAGCGCGAGGGCCGCGCCGATCTTCGTTGCGATTCTGAGGTTACGAATTCGCGCCAACATGACACTTGCCTTGGTGAGGTCCTCCCCGGCACCGAGTCTCGGGCACCGTGGGAGAATGGGAGTTCCTCGGCAATCGCACCCCTGCCTCACCAAACGGTGAACCGTCCTAAAGTTTGTTAGAGAAGCGCAGGCGCGTCGCTGCGCGAACCACCCGCAGGCAAGCGCTTCGGGCCGGCGCCGGTCCGGCACGAGCGTGGGTGCACGAGGGCGCTCTCCGCCGAAGTGGATGCCGGTTCGGCGGAAAAAAGCGCGCCAAAACACAGGCCTCGCGATGTGTCCCGGCCCAACGTGGTCGAGCGCAGCTCTAGCGGAACGGCGGTTCGTCGAAGCTCCGCAGCTTGCGCGAATGCAGGCCGTGACGGTCGGCGCGCAGGATATCGAGGGCCGAGAGACCGATGAGGAGGTGCTCGGCGACGGCACGCTCGTAGAAGGCGTTGGCGGCGCCCGGCAGCTTGATCTCGCCGTGGAGCGGCTTGTCCGACACGCACAGCAGGGTGCCGTAGGGGACCCGCAGGCGGTAGCCCTGGGCCGCGACGGTGCCGCTCTCCATGTCGACGCCGATGGCGCGCGACAGGTTGATCCGCCGCCGCTCCTGGGAGAAGCGCAGTTCCCAGTTCCGGTCGTCGTAGGTCACCACGGTGCCGGTGCGAAGGCGGCGCTTGAGAGCGTCGCTGGCCTCCCCGGTGACGCTGGCGGCCGCGGCCTGGAGGGCGAGTTGCACTTCGGCGAGCGCCGGCACCGGCACATCGGGCGGGACCAGCTCGTCGAGGATCCGGTCACGGCGCAGATAGCCATGAGCGAGCACGTAGTCGCCGATGGTCTGCGACTGGCGCAGACCTCCGCAATGGCCGACCATGAGCCAGCAATGCGGGCGCAGCACCGCGAGGTGATCGGTGATGGTCTTCGCGTTGGACGGACCGACGCCGATATTGACCAGGGTCGTGCCCTGTTGGCTGCCGTCGGGCCCGCGCGCCACGAGGTGATATGCGGGCATCTGGTACTTGTGCCAGGGCGATGCGGCGATGAGCGCCGTCGGATCGACGGACGCCGCCTCCCCCTGCGAAACAGAGATGCCGCCGGGCAGGATCATCCGCTCGAAGCCGTCGTCGCCGCGCGCGAGGCGTTCGAGGCCGTGGCGGATGAAACCGTCGACGTAGCGATGGTAGTTCGTCAACAGGATCCAGGGCTGCACGTCGCCCCAGTCGCTGCCGGTATAGTGAACGAGGCGGCGCAGGGAATAGTCGGTCCGGATCGCATCGAACAGGGCCAGGGGGCGCGGCGCGTCGGGCGCGTCCTTCCACAGGCCGTCGGCGATCTCGTCGCCCACCACGGACAGAAGGGGGACGGGAAAGTAGGTGGCGAGATCGCGGGGCGTGACTCCGCTTCGCCCGAGATCGAGGCCGGGCTCGAGGACGTAGGGATACGGGATTTCCTGCGCGCTCAAGCCGACTTCGAGGCTCGCGCCGTAGTCGCGGACCAGCGGCGTCAGCTGTTCGAGGAGATACCCGCGAAAATGTCCCGGCTGGGTCACGGTCGTGGCGTAGGTGCCCGGTGCCTGGAACTTCGCCGTCGCGCGGGTGACCTGCGGCATCGGCCCCGACGGCTGATAGGTGACGCGCAACTCGGGGTAGCGGAATTGCAGCCGCTCCGTCGCGTCGGGGGCCGGACCGCCGTCGAGGTAACGGGCCAACGCCGATTGCAGCGCATCCGTGGCCCCGGCGTGTAGGGCGGCGAGCCGGTCCACGGCGGTCTCGGGATCGGATACGGATTCCATCGGTCGCAATTCGTCGCGGATCACGGTGTCTCCTCGCTGAATCCCCACACGGGGCTGTACACCGCCGCCGCGCGTGGCGCGACCGGCCGCAGGGTTGCGGTGGGGTGCCAAAGCATCCGACATGCCGGTTCAGCCGGAGCCCTTTCCCTATGACGCAGACCGCCGAACGCCGTCCCGGAGAGGACACCATCCCGCTGCCCGAGGCCTTCGACGCGGGCGTGTACTTCATCGGCCGCATCCGCACGCCGTGGCCCGGACGTCGGGACTGCCCGAAGAACGGCCTCCAGACCGATGCGGTCTGCACCCTGGTGCTCGATCCGGCCTATACCCCCGGCTTGCAGAACCTCTCCGGCGCGAGCCATCTCATCGTGCTTTACTGGATGGACGAGGCCGCCCGCGACATCATCCGCCAGCGCCCGCGCCATGCCGACGGGAGCCGGGGCACGTTCTCGCTTCGCTCGCCGGCCCGGCCCAACCCCATCGCCCTGTCGGTGGTGGAGAACCTCGGGATCGACGGCGTCCATGTCAGGGTCCGCAGCCTCGATTGTCGCGACGGCACGCCGCTCCTCGACATTAAGCCGTATTACGCCTCGACGGATTCGCGCCCCGACGCGACGGTGGCGCGCGCCGGGGCGGACTGATCTGGCCGAAGAATTCAGGCGGCGTGGACCTGCCCGTCGGCGCCATGCGTCTTCCGTGGCGTGCCTCTCGGCGGCGCCTTGATCCGGTACCAGCCGACATAGAGGGCCGGCAGGAAGAACAGGGTCAGGAAGGTGGCGGCGAGGATGCCGCCGATCATGGCGTAGGCCATCGGCCCCCAGAACACCTCGCGGGCGATGGGGACGAGACCGAAGCTCGCCGCCGCCGCCGTCAGCAGGATCGGACGCATGCGGTGGCAGGTGGCGTCGACCACGGCGTCCCAGGGAGCCAGCCCGTCGCGCTCGTACTCGTCGATCTGGGTCACCAGGATCACCGAGTTGCGCACGATGATGCCGATGAGGGCGAGGATTCCGAGGATCGCCACGAACCCCATGGGCTTGTCGAACAGGAGAAGGGCGGCCGCGACGCCGATGATCCCGAGGGGCGCCACGCTCGCGACGAGAAACAGCTTCTGGAAGCTCTGCAGCTGGATCATCAGGAACACCGCCATGGTCAGCAGCATCACGGGGGCCACCGCCGCGATGGGCCCCTGGCCCTTGGCGCTCTCCTCCACGGCGCCGCCCACCGCGAGGGTGTAGCCGTCGGGGAGCGACTTTCCGAAGGCGGTGATGCTGTTGTCGAGCTCGGTCACCACGGTCTGGGGCTGGGTGCCGTCCGCGATGGAGGCGCGGACCGTGATGGTCGGCAAGCGGTCCCGGCGCCAGACGATGGGTTGCTCCAGCTCGTAGCCGATGGTGGCGAAGGCGAGCAGCGGCACCACGCTGCCGTTGGCCAGCGGAATCTGCAGGGTCTGGAGGGTGTCGAGGGAGTTGCGCTCCACTGCCTGGGCACGGCCGACCACGTCGACGAGGTAGATCGAATCGCGCACCTGGGTGATGGCCCGGCCACCGACGATGCCGTTGAGCAGCCCGGCGATATCCTCGGACGTCACCCCGAGCTGGCGCGCCTTGTCCTGGATGATGTCGACCTTCAGCACCTTGCCGGGCTCGTTCCAGTCGAAGGTCGGCACGTTGAGGTGGGCATTGCCGCCGACGATGTTGGCGAGCGCGAGGGCATGCCCGCGCAGGGCCTGGAGATCGGGACCGCTGAGGCGGTACTGCACCGGACGCCCCACGGGCGGGCCGAGGTCGAGGGAGTGGATGAGGAAGTCGGTGCCCACGAACTGGTCTCGGGCCAGCGCCTCGAGCTTCGTCTTCATGCGCTCGCGCGCTTCGATGGATTTCGTCTCGATGACGATCTGGCCGAAGAAGGCATTGCCGAGCTGCTGGTCGAGGGGCAGGTAGAAGCGTACGGCGCCCTGACCGACATAGGAACTCCAGCGCGCGATTTCGGGATCGCCCTTCAGGGTCGCCTCGAAGCGGTCCATCTGGGCCTTGGTCTCGGCGATGCTGGCATTCTGCGGAAGCGTCATGTCGACAAGGAGTTCGGGCCGGTCGGAAGCCGGGAAGAACTGCTGCTGGACGTGGCCCATGCCGACGATGGCGGCGGCCAGGAGGCCGATGCAGGCCGCCACCGTGGTCCAGCGCCAGCGCATGGCAGCGAGCAGCGCCGCCGTGAACATCCGCATCAGGCGACCGGGCCTGTCGTGGTCCTTGTGCTTCATGGTCGCCGGCAGGAGCTTCACGCCGATGAGGGGCGCGAACAGCACCGCCACCACCCAGGAGACGAGGAGCGACGCGGCTATGACGACGAACAGGCTGTAGGTGTACTCGCCCGCAGAGGACCCGTTGAAACCGATGGGCAGGAAGCCCGCCACGGTCACGAGGGTGCCGGTGAGCATCGGAAAAGCCGTGGAGGTGTAGGCGAAGGTCGCGGCTTTCTTGAGGTTGTCGCCGACTTCCAGGCGCGCCACCATCATCTCGACGGTGATCATCGCGTCGTCCACGAGCAATCCGAGGGCGATGATGAGGGCGCCGAGGGAGATGCGCTGGAGGGTCACCCCCATCACCTGCATCACCACGAACACGATGGCGAGCACCAAGGGGATCGACAGGGAGACCACGAGGCCGGCGCGCCAGCCGAGGCTGACGAAGCTGACGGCGAGCACGATGACCACCGCCTCCACCAGGGCCTTGGTGAAGCCGCCCACAGCCTCCTCCACGATCTTGGGCTGATCCGACACGAGATGGATGCCGACGCCTACGGGCAACTCGCCTTCGAGCTTGCGCATGCGAGCCTTGAGGTCGTGGCCGAAGGTGAGGAGATTACCCGATGGCTGCATGGCGATGGCGAGACCGATGGCCGGCTCGCCGTTGAAGCGGAACAGGGCGGTCGGTGGATCGGTGAAGCCGCGTGAGATCTCCGCGACGTCCGACAGGCGGAAGAAACGGTCGTTGACCCGCAGATTGATGGCCCTGAGACTGTCCTCGGAGATGAATTGCCCGCCGACCCTTACGGAGACCCGCTCGGGCCCGGCCTGGATCACACCGGACGGCGTGATGGCGTTCTGGGATTGCAGGGTTCTGATCACGGAATTCATGTCGAGGCCGAGGCCCGCGAGCTTTCGCACGGAGAAGTCGAGGTAGATCACCTCGTCCTGGGCACCGAGGAGGATCATCTTCCCGGCGTTGGGCACCGACTTCACCGCAGCGCGCACCCGTTCCACGTAGTCGCGGAGCTGGCGCATGCTGACGCCGTCCGCCGTGAAGGCGTAGACGTTGCCGAACACGTCACCGAACTCGTCGTTGAAGAACGGGCCCTGCATTCCCTGCGGGAACGTGCCTTGGATGTCGCCGATGCGCTTCCTGACCTGATAAAAGATCGCTGGAATCGTCTTCGGCGGCGTAGTCTCGCGCAATTGCACGAACACCGTGGCCTGGCCGGGCGTGGTGTAGGAGCGGCTGAAATCGACGGCGTCGATCTGCTGCAGTTCCTTCTCGATTCGCTCGGTCACCTGATCGAGGGTGTCGCCGATGGTGGCGCCGGGCCAACGCGCCTGCACGATCATGGTCTTGATGGCGAAGGGCGGGTCCTCCTCGCGGCCGAGCTTCTCGTAGGCCAGCACGCCGGCGATCACCGAGATCAGCATCAGGAACCAGACGAAGGAGCGGTGCTCCAGGGCCCATTCCGACAGGTTGAAGTTCTTCACGGGGTCAGTCTCGCTTCCGACCGGTTACGGCGTGGCGTCGGGCAGGCGCACGGCCTGGCCTTCGCTCAGCGAATGGATGCCGGCGACGACCACGCGGTCGCCGGCGGCCAGGCCTTGTGTGACGGTGGCGCGGCTGCCGTTCCGTCCCGTCACGGTGACGGGACGGCGGGTCACGGCCTTGCCGCTCGCGTCCACGAGCCAGACCGAATCCTGGCCATCCGTATTCAACAGTGCCGTCGCCGGCAGGACGAAGCGGGGCGTGACGTTCCGCGAGAGGGAGACCGTGAGGGTCGAGCCGAGGCGGAAGGCCGGCGAAGGAGCGAGCAGTGTCATGCGGATGCGCCGGGTCCGGGTGACACGGTCGGCGAACGGCGCGGTCTCGCGGACCTTGGCCGTGGCCGTCACGTCGGGTGCGCTCTGGAGGGCGACGGTGAAGACCGCGTCCTTCGGCATGGCGCCGACGAGGTCCTCCGGGATGTCGACCACCGCCTCGCGCTCCTCGGGGCGAGCGAGGGTCAGCACCGCCTGGCCGGCGCTGAGCACCTGACCGACTTCGGCCGACCGCACGGTGACGACGCCGTCGAAATCGGCGTGGAGTTCGGTGTAGCCGATCTGGTCGCGGGCCTTCTGGAGGCTGGACTGGGCCTGGGCGAGACGGGCCTGGGCGGTGTCGCGGCTGGCGACCGCGCTGTCGAGCTGGGCCTGGGTGACGTTTCCGCCGGCGAGCAGCTTGCGGCGGCGGTTCTCCGTCGCGCCGGCATTCTCGGCCTGGGCCTCGGCATCGGCGAGGTCCGCCTCCGCACGTGTCAGGGCGAAGCGCGGCACGACGGGATCGAGGGCGGCGAGGCGCTGCCCTTTCTTCACGACATCGCCCACGGTCACGTCGCGGGCCACCATGCGTCCGGCGATCTGGAAGCCGATCTCCGACTGGTAGCGCGGTGCCACGACCCCCGCGAAGGGGCCGAAAACTTCCGTTGCGACCGATTTGGCCGTGGTGGTCAGCACTGGGCGAACAGGGGCCGGACCGGCCTCCTGCTCCGGCTTGCAGCCCCCCAAGACGAGGACCGCGAGGAAAGCCACGACGGCAGGAGCGGGGTGATGGTTCACGGGGCAACCCCCAGCATCTGGGCGACGGCGACGACCTGGCCCGGTCGGAGCAGTTGGATACCGGCGATGACCACTTCCTCGCCGGGCTCGATCCCGCCCGCCAACGCGATGGTATCGGGGGCGTAGCGCTCCAGGGTGACCTTGCGCGGCGCCACGGTGCCGTCCTTGGGATCACGTACCCACACCGCAGGACCATCCTGCCAGCGGTAGAGGGCCGACCACGGCAGGACGATGGCCTGGCGCGCGTGGAACTTGCCGGTGCCGATCACCACGGCGCCAAGGCTCATGCCCGGCGGGGTCGCTTGGAGCCCGACCTTGACCCTCACGGTGCCGGAAGCGGAATCCACGCTCGGCGAAATTTCGCGCACGCGGCCCACCGCCGTCACCTTGGGGTCGGCCTGGAGGGCGACGGCGACGGTCTCGCTTTCGGGTGGTGCCGCCAGCACCGCCTCGAAGATGTTGAACACCGCGTCGCGCGGGCCGTCCTGCGCCATGACCATCACGGTCTGGCCGGCCTGAACCACTTGGCCGACCTCGAAGGTTCGGCTGAGCACGATTCCGTCGACCCCGGCCTTGAGATCCGTGTAGGAAAATTGCTCCTGGGCCGTGCCGAGGGCCGCCTTGGCGGATTCCACCGCCGCCTGCGTGGTGCGCAACTGCTGCTCGGCGTCGTCGTAGCTCGGCCGCGTGGTGTAGCCGCCGGCCATCAGGCTTTCCTGGCGCTTGAAGCTGACCTTGGCCTGCGTCAGCAGGGCTTCGGCCGACGTCAGCGCCGCCTTCGCGTTGTCGAGGTTGGCCCGCTGCTCCTGCGGATCGAGGCGCGCCAGAACCTGATCGGCCCGGATGTGATCGCCGACCTCGACGAGGCGGCTGGCGATCTTGCCGGCGGTGCGGAACGAGACGTTGACCTGAGACTGCGCCTCGATGTCCCCGGTGAAGATGAGGTCCGAACTGATGGTGGTGCGCTGGGCCACCACCGTGCGAACCAGAGCGAGCTCTTGGCTCCTGTCGGTGCCGGCAATCCTGTCCGCGCCAGAACGAACGCTCTCGTCGGCCGCCGCGGGGACGGGAACTGCGGCAAGGACGGCCACGGTCACGAAAAGGGCCGCGCCGAGGAGAGCCGGCCAGGATCGGATCGGTGAAAAATCCGTCATCGCTTCCCGCTCGTCCCTCTCGCGACCCTATCGGTGGCGATCCTTATCGGCTATCTTACCGACCGTCCAGACGGTTTTTAGAAATAGGAACGTGATGACCAAACCGCGCACGCGGCGCGAAGACCGCCCGGCGATCATCCTCGATGCGGCCGAGCGCCTGATCCGCCGCGTGGGGACACGCACCCTGACCATCGATGCGGTGGCGGCGGAGGCCGGCCTGAGCAAGGGCGGCGTGCTGCATCATTACGGCTCGAAAGACGCGCTGATCCAGGCGCTGGCCGAGCGCAAGCTCGGGATGATCCGCGACAGCATCGCGGCCCACGAGGCGGCTCAGGGACCCGGTCCGGCCGCTCTCCCTCTGGCGCTCATCGCCCATGTCCGGCAGGTCTACGCCGACGAAGAGGGATTTCCCCGCGCCCTCCTGCTGGCATCGGCGGAGAATCCCGAGGCCTTCGCAGGCTTCAACACATTCCTGAAGGACCGCCTCGCCCAGATGGAAGACGTCGCCCGCTGCCCCGGCGCGGGTGCGGTGCTGACCTTCGCGACGCTCGGCCTGCTCCTGACGCGGACGCTCGGCTTCCACACCATCGAGGGTGCGGATCTGGCTCGTTTGTTCGACGCCATGGAGCGATTCGCGCGGGATCTTCCCAAAGGCGACCCGGACCGGGCGTGACGCTCAGGCGGCCTGCGCCGCCATGGCCTCGAACACACCGGCATGGCGGGCCGCGAGGGCATCGATATCGGTTGCGTAGCCGCCGCCGATCACCGCCACGAGGGGAATGTTGCGGGATCGCGCCGCCGCGACGACCAAGCGGTCCCGAGCGGACAGCCCCGCATCCGTGAGGGCGAGGCGACCGAGACGATCGTCGCGGTGGGGATCGACGCCGGCGTTGTAGAAGACGAGATCCGGAGCGAGCGCATCGAGGAGGGGGCCGACATGGGCTTCTAGAGCGGCGAGGTACGCCGCGTCCTCGAGCCCGTCGGGCAGGCCGACATCGCGGTCGCCTGCGATCTTGCGGGCCGGGTAGTTCCTCTCGGCGTGGAGCGAGAACGTGAACAGGTCCGGCGTGCCCGACAGGCAATCGGCGGTGCCATCGCCCTGGTGCACGTCGCAATCGATCACCACGGCGCGGGCGATGGTGCCCTCCCGGTGAAGGGTACGGGCCGCGATGGCGACATCGTTGAAGATGCAGAACCCGGCCCCGCCGCTGCGGCGGGCATGGTGACTCCCCCCGGCGGCGCTTCCCGCGAGGCCATGCGCCAGGGCGAGTCGCGCCGCCAGCAGGGTCCCGGCGACGGAGGCCCGCGAACGCGCGACCACGCTCGCTTCCACGGGCAGCCCGATCTCCCGCGCGACGGCGCGCGGGACGTCGTGGGCGAAGACGGATTCGACGTAGGCCCGGTCGTGCACCCCGGCGATGAGATCCACATCCGCCGGCTCGGGACGCACGAATCCCCCCGGCGCGAGGCCCCGCGCCTGGAGGATCTCGGACAGGCGGCGGTACTTGCCCATGGGGAAGCGGTGCCCGTCCGGCAGGCTCGCCTGATAGTCCGGGTGATAGACGATGGGCGGGACCGTCACGCCCCCGCGGCCTCCGCTCCGTGGACCATCCCCCGCATTCCCGCCCCCACGCCGCCCATCCCGCAGACCTTGTCATACGACTGAAGCCGAGGGGCTGTTAGGGCCGTTCGGACGACCGGGGCGCGGCACGATGTCGGCCTCGGCGCGGGAGACCCGGACATGATGGACGCCTGGACCGGAACGGACCTTGCCCTGATCTTGTGTCTCGCCCTGACGCTGATCAACCTCGCCAGCCTCGGGCTGGCGGGTCTGCGTCTCGGGGGACGGCGCGGCGCCTCGATCTTCCCCACGAAAGCGCCGATCTCCCTGGTGCGCCCGGTCTGCGGCCTCGAGGCCTTCAGCGAGGAGATGCTCACCCGGGGCTTTCGCCTCGAGCATCCTGACTACGAACTCATCTTCTGCGTGGCCGACCGGGCCGACCCCATCGTGCCCCTGCTCCACCGCCTGATGGCCGCTCACCCGGAGATTCCGTCGCGCCTCATCGTCGGCGACGAGCGGATCAGCGACAATCCGAAGCTCAACAATTGCGTCCGCGGCTGGGAGGCGGCGCGTCACGACTGGGTGGTGTTGGCCGATTCCAACGTCCTGATGCCACCGGATTATCTCCAGCGGCTCCAGTCGGCATGGCGTCACGACACCGGCCTCGTCTGCTCGACGCCCATCGGGGCCCGGCCGGACGGCTTCTGCGCCGAGATCGAATGCGCGTTCCTCAACACCCTCCAGGCCCGCTGGCAATATGCCGGCGAGGCCGTGGGCCTCGGCTTCGCCCAGGGCAAGAGCATGCTGTGGCACAAGCCGTTCCTGGAAGCCCGCGGCGGCATCCGCGCCCTCGCGGCCGAGATCGCCGAGGACGCGGCGGCGACGAAGCTCGTGCGGGCGGCCGGCGCCCGGGTCCATCTCGTGGCGAGCCCGTTCGAGCAGCCCCTGGGGCGGCGAAAGCCCGCCGAAGTCTGGGCGCGCCAGTTGCGCTGGGCGCGCCTGCGCCGCGTCACCTTTCCGGCGTTCTTCGCACCCGAGATCGGCACCGGTCCGGTCCTGCCCTTCGGCATCGCCCTCCTGTCGGTTCCATCGACGACCCTCGCGGGTTGGCTGTGCGCTCTGGCCGCCCTCTGGTACAGCGCGGAGTACGGCCTCGCGGTTCGAGCTGGATGGTATCGTGGGCCGCGCCTTCTCCTCGCCTTCCTCGTCCGCGACGCCGTCTTCCCGGTGATCTGGATCGGCGCCTGGATGCGGGGCGCGGTTCTCTGGCGCGGCAACCCCATGGATATTCGACCGAAGGCACCGGCCCGCCTGAGCACCCGGGTGACGGCGGCCTGAGCTTCCGGTGCGGCCGGCGCCCTGGTAAGCCGCCCGTCATGAAGATCGGCATCCTCGAGACCGGCGATCCGCCCGAGCGCCTGAGTGACCGCTACCCGTCCTACGGGCGGATGGTGGCCGATCTCGTCGGGCCCGGCCATGCCTATACGCACTATGCCGTCGCGCGTGGGACCCTTCCGGCGGGCCCCTCGGAGCAGGACGCCTACCTCATCACCGGGTCCCCGGCGGGCGTCTACGAACCGCTGCCCTGGATCGCCGCCCTCATCGGGTTCCTGCGCACGGTGCCGCCCGAAACGCCGCTGGTGGGCATCTGCTTCGGTCATCAGGTCATGGCCGCCGCCTTCGGCGGGCGGGTGGCGAAATCGCCCAAGGGCTGGGGCATCGGCCTGCACACCTACCGGGTCCGGGCTCGTGCCGCTTGGATGGACGACGTCACCGAAATCGCCGTCCCGGCGATCCATCAGGATCAGGTTCTGGAGCCGCCGCCCGGCACCCTGACCCTCGCGGGCAGCAGCTTCACGCCGTACGGCATCCTCAATTACCGCGACCGGCGCGCGATTTCGTTCCAGGTCCACCCGGAATTCGCGTCCGACTACGCCCTGGCCCTCGTCGCCGGCCACAGCCCTGCGGTACCGCACGAGCCGGCGGTGCACGCAGCAGCCCTCGCCTCGCTGGCGCGAGCCAACGACGGACCACGCCTCGGCGGCTGGATCAGGCGATTTCTGGAGACCGGAGCGTGACGATGGTGCGGGCGGTCGGAATCGAACCGACACTCCTTGCGGAACCGGATTTTGAGTCCGGCGCGTCTACCAATTCCACCACGCCCGCGATGAACGCCTCATGGCACACCTTCGTGATTCGAGCCAGTGGCGATTTTCCACGGCCGCGTGCTCGCCACGCCCTTTGGCCTATGCTCAAAGGGCAGTGCTTTTCCACCCCATCCATTCGGATTCCGCCAAGCCCATGATCCGTCCATGATCCGCCGCCTGTACGAATGGATCCTCGCGCTCGCGGGCAAGCCGTCGGCGCCGTGGGCGCTGGGCGCGGTGTCGTTCGCCGAGAGTTCGTTCTTCCCGGTACCGCCCGACGTGATGATGGTGCCCATGGCGGTGAGCAGGCCCGACCGGGTGTGGTTCTACGCCCTCATCACCACCCTGACCTCGGTGGCCGGCGGCGTGCTCGGCTACGCCATCGGCGCCCTGCTGTTCGATTCCGTCGGCCAATGGGTGTTCCGGGTCTATGGCCTGTCCGAGAAGGCCGCGACGTTCCAGGCGTCCTACGCCGAGTACGGCCATTGGGTGATCCTGCTGAAGGGGCTGACCCCGATCCCATTCAAGCTCGTGACCATCACCTCGGGTTTCGCCCATTACGACCTGTTCTGGTTCGTGGTTCTGTCCCTCGTCACCCGGGGCGCGCGCTTCTTCCTCCTGGCGGGACTTCTCGGGCGCTACGGCGTTCAGATCCGCGGGGTGCTCGACCGGCACCTCAACGTCGTCGCAGCCATCGCGGTCGCGGTGATCATCCTCGGCTTCGTCCTGTTCAAGGTGCTTCTGTAAGATGAACTACGCGACCCTGCTGCGCCTGCGCCGGAGCGCCCTGATCCTCGTCGTCGGCGCGGTGGTGACCCTGGCGGCGGCGCTCTATTTCCAGTTCGTGCTTGGCTACGTGCCGTGCAAGCTCTGCCTCGAGGAGCGCATTCCGTACTACGCGGCGATCCCCCTCGGGATCCTCGCCCTCGTGCTTCCGGAACGCCTGAGCCGCGTTGCCCTGGGCCTGGCCGCCCTCGGGCTGCTCTACGGCGCCGGGTTGAGCGTCTATCACGCCGGCGCCGAGTGGGCGCTCTGGGCCGGTCCGACGGATTGCGGCGGGGGTACCGGGGCGGCACCCGCCACGGTCACGGATTTCCGCGCGACCCTCGAGACCACGCGGGTGGCCGATTGCTCCACCGCCGCTTGGCGGTTCCTGGGCGTCTCGCTCGCCGGCTGGAACGCCGTGGTGGCGTTCGTCCTCGCGTCCATTTCGGGCACGGCCGCCGCGAAGCGCTGATGGGGTCAGTGCCGGTCGTCGGGGGCCGGCGGCAGGGGCGCCACCTCGATACCCTCTTCGACGAGGGCTCGAGCTTCCTTGAGGCTGGCTTCGCCGTAGATCGGGCGGGTCGGGCTCTCGCCGTAGTGCATCCGGCGCGCCTCCTCGGGAAACGCCGTGCCGACATCGTCGGCAGTGCTGGTGACGTGCTCGCGCACGGCTCGCATGAGTGCGCGAACGCGCTGTTCGGGCTCCGAGAACACGGGTGTCGGCGCAGGAGCGGGGACTGGCGCCACCTCGGGCACATCGGCAGCGGGACTGCGAGCCACCGCACGATCGGTGCGGGCGATGGCCGGGGCCATCATTCCCTTGGCCACCCGCGCGGATCCGCAGACCGGACACGCCACCAGCCCACGCGCGGCCTGGTCGTCGTAGGATTCGCTCGACGGAAACCAACTCTCGAAGGCGTGGCTGCCATCGCAGACGAGGGTATACCGGATCATGGGCGGACTCGGGTCGGGATCAGGCGGAATGCCCGATCCGCTCCACGGTGAACGGCCGGGCGTGCAGGAGGGCCGGTATCCGCGCACGGGCGTCGGTGACGCGGGACAGGTCGATCTCCGCCAGGATCACCCCGGGCTCGTTTCCGCCGGCATCGGCCAGCACCTTGCCCCAGGGATCGACGATGAGCGAGTGGCCGTAGGTGTCCCGCCCGTCCTCGTGATGGCCGCCCTGCGCCGCCGAGATCATGAACGATCCCGTCTCGATGGCGCGGGCCCGGTGCAGCACGTGCCAATGGGCCTCGCCGGTCTGCTGGGTGAAACACGCCGGCGCCGTGAGGATCGTGGCGCCGGCCTCGGCCAGCGCCCGGAACAGGGCCGGGAAGCGGATGTCGTAGCAGATGGTGACGCCGATGGGTGCCCACGGCGTGTCGGCCACCACCGCACAGGCTCCTCCCGTATACGTGGCGGATTCGCGCCAGCGCTCGCCGTTGGGCAAATCGACGTCGTAGAGATGGACCTTGTCGTAGGACGCGGTGATCGCCCCCTGCCCATCGATGAGGAAGGCACGGTTGGCGATCTTGTCACCGTTGCGCACGGCGAGCGACCCGATCTGGACGACGAGGCCGCGCTCCCGCGCCACCTCGCGCAGGGCCGCCAGCGTCGGGTCTTCGTCCTGGCCGGTGACCTTCTCGAACAGGCTTGCCTTGCTGCGCTCGACCAGGGAGGTCATCTCCGGGGTCTGCACGTAATCGGCACCCGCATCCGCCGCCTCGCGCACCAGGGCGACCGCCGCGTCGCGGTTGGCGAGGGGGTCGCGTCCCGAGCGCATCTGCACGCAGGCGGCGACGAAGCGGGATGCGTCCGTCACGAGGCGGACACCATCGGCTCGAGCTTGCCGGCGCCGTTGAGGGCGTAAAGATCGTCACAGCCGCCCACATGGCTCTCACCGACGAAGATCTGCGGCACGCTGGTGCGTCCCCCGGCCCGCTGAACCATGGCGGCGCGCGAGCCGGCCGTCTTCTCGACGTCGATCTCAGTGAAGACGATGCCCTTCTCTCGAAGCAGGCTCTTGGCCGCCGAGCAGTAAGGGCACCAGGCGGTGGTGTAGATCGTAACCGGCTTCATGTCTCAGGGCCCCAAGGCGTTCCACATCGCTTATAGGCGAGCCTGGAGACTCTTCCTACTGCGGCGTTCCGCGGGGCCTGAGGCGATTTTCAGGCCGCGAGCAGCTTCTCGACTTCGTTGACGAGGTCGCGCAGATGGAACGGCTTCGACAGCACCTTGGCGTCCTTCGGAGCCTTCGAATCCGGGTTGAGGGCCACAGCTGCGAAACCCGTGATGAACATCACCTTGATGTCGGGATCGAGCTCGGTGGCGCGGCGCGCCAGCTCGATGCCGTCCATCTCGGGCATCACGATATCCGTGAGGAGCAGCTCGAACGGCTCCTCGCGCAGCCGGTTGTAGGCCGAGAGGCCGTTGTCGAACGAGAGCACGTCGTAGCCGGCATTCTGCAACGCCTTGGCCAGGAACCGGCGCATGTCGTTGTCGTCTTCCGCGAGGAGGATCTTCATCGAACGTTGCCTTGTGCCCTTGAGTCGCTGTGTTCTTTCCACAAAGCACCAGCTTGGTAAACAGAACGTTGCCAACGGACTCCGGCCGCCCCCCCGGGCTTGGTGTGCGACGGCACCGTGGCCTGCGGGCGACGGGCGCCGTGCCAGTAGACACGGCCCGCACGGCCCCGCACAGTGGCGCCATGCGTTTTCCCGCCCGGACCGAGGCGCCCGCGCCGCGATGACAGAACCGCTCTCCCCTCCGGATTCTCCGGAACATCCCTGGTTCGACCCGCCCTTCCGCGTGGACGAGCCTGAGGCCCACACCCTCCCCTTCGTGTTCAATGCGCCCCATTCCGGGGCCGTGTATCCGCGCGCCTTCGTCGAGGCCTCACGCCTCGACGCCCTGACCCTGCGTCGGTCGGAGGACGCGCATGTCGACCGGCTGTTTGCGCCGGTGGTGGATCTCGGCGCGCCGCTCATGAGCGCGAACTTCCCCCGGGCCTACCTCGACGTGAACCGCGAGCCCTACGAACTCGACCCACGCATGTTCGACGGGCGATTGCCGGCGTTCGCCAACACACGCTCCATGCGGGTGGCCGGCGGCCTCGGCACCGTGCCGCGAGTGGTCGCCGACGGACAGGAAATCTATCGCGGACGCCTGCCGGTGGAGGACGCGGTCACCCGGATCGAGACTCTCTACAAACCGTATCATCGCACCCTGCGCGGACTGATCCAGCGCACCGCCCGCGATTTCGGCCACGCCATTCTCATCGATTGCCATTCGATGCCGTCCTCGAGCCTCGGTCGGGACGAGTCCGCACGGGCCGACTTCATCCTCGGCGACCGGTTCGGCACCGCCTGCGCGCCCGAACTCATCGGGGCGTTCGAGGACCACCTTCGTGCCCGTGGATTCCGCACCCTGCGCAACAAGCCCTATGCGGGCGGCTTCATCACCGAACATTACGGCGAACCGAATCTCGGACGCCATGCCCTTCAGGTGGAGATCAACCGTGCCCTCTACATGAACGAAACGAGCCTCGCCCTCGGGCCGGGCTTCTCGGAACTGGTGTGGCACCTGCGGACCGTCGTCGCGGCGGTGGCAGCCGAAGTCGAGGACTGGGCGCCGCGCCGAATGGCGGCGGAGTGAAGCGAGCCATCGCCCAGCCGCCGGCAAATCCGCCCGATCCCGAGGCAAAATTATTTTAAGGCCAGACACGGCGCGCGAAATTTTCGTGACCTCGAGCCAGCCGTTCGGTGGATAGGAGTAGCCCGGCTCGCGCGCTTACCTATAATGCCGGGCAACACGCCGCCGCACGAGCACGCATCCATGCCCTCCCGCATTCCCGATTTCACCGCCGTCGCCTACGCGGCCGATGCCATTGCCGCCCCGGTGCCGCCGATGGGCGAGCCCTGGATGACCCCCGAGGGCATTCCGGTGAAGGGCGTCTACGGACCCGAGGACCGCGAGGGCATCGAGTTCCTGAACACCTATCCGGGCGTGGCGCCGTTCCTGCGCGGGCCGTACCCGACCATGTACGTCACCCAGCCCTGGACGATCCGGCAGTATGCCGGATTCTCGACGGCGGAGGATTCGAACGCGTTCTACCGGCGCAACCTCGCCGCCGGGCAGAAGGGCCTGTCGGTGGCCTTCGATCTCGCGACCCACCGGGGCTACGATTCCGATCACCCGCGGGTGTCGGGCGATGTCGGCATGGCGGGCGTCGCTATCGACTCGATCTACGACATGCGGACACTGTTCTCCGGCATTCCCCTCGACGAGATGACCGTCTCGATGACCATGAACGGCGCCGTGCTGCCGATCCTGGCCCTGTACATCGTGGCGGCCGAGGAGCAGGGCGTGCCGCCGGAGAAGCTCGCGGGCACGATCCAGAACGACATCCTCAAGGAGTTCATGGTCCGCAACACCTACATCTACCCGCCGGCGGGTTCGATGCGGATCATCGGCGACATCTTCGCCTACACGTCGAAGAACATGCCGAAGTTCAATTCGATCTCGATTTCCGGCTACCACATGCAGGAAGCTGGGGCGACGAACGACCTCGAACTGGCCTACACGCTCGCCGACGGCGTCGAGTACATCAAGGCGGGCCTCGCCGCCGGCCTGACCATCGATCAATTCGCCCCGCGTCTGTCGTTCTTCTGGGCGATCTCGACGAACTTCTTCATGGAGATCGCCAAGATGCGGGCTGCGCGCCTGATCTGGGCCAAGCTCGTCAAGGAATTCGAGCCGAAGACCGACAAGTCCCTGCCGCTGCGCACCCATTCGCAGACGAGCGGCTGGTCGCTGACTGCGCAGGACGTGTTCAACAACGTCACCCGCACATGCATCGAGGCGATGGCGGCGACGCAGGGCGGCACCCAGTCCCTTCACACCAACGCGTTGGACGAGGCGCTGGCGCTGCCGACAGACTTCTCCGCCCGCATCGCCCGCAACACCCAGCTGTTCCTGCAGCAGGAGAGTGGCACGACGCGCGTGGTCGATCCGTGGGGCGGCTCCTACTACGTCGAGAAGCTGACTCAGGACATCGTTGCCCGCGCCTGGGAGCATCTTCGCGAGGTCGAGGAATTGGGTGGCATGGCGAAAGCCATCGAGGCCGGCATCCCGAAGCTGCGCATCGAGGAGGCGGCCGCCCGCGCCCAGGCCCGGATCGATTCCGGCCGGCAGACCATCGTGGGCGTCAACAAGTTCAAGCCGGACGACGACCGCGCCATCGAGCTCATGCGCGTCGACAACGGCAACGTCCGCATGCTGCAGATCGACAAGCTCAAGCGCCTGCGCGCCGAGCGCAGCCAAGCCGATGTCGATGCGGCCCTCGCAGCACTGACCGAGGCGGCGCAGGGCGAAGGCAACCTGTTGGCACTCGGCATCGAAGCGGCGCGGGCCAAGGCCACCGTGGGCGAGATTTCCGATGCCCTGGAGAAGGCCTGGGGTCGGCACCGGGCCGAGATCCGCTCGATTTCGGGCGTCTACAAGCGGGAGGTGGGTGGCATGTCGCCGGCAGTCGAGACGGTCCGTCATCTCGTGGAAGCGTTCGAGGAAAACGACGGGCGCCGTCCGCGCATCCTCGTCGCCAAGATGGGACAGGACGGCCACGACCGCGGCCAGAAGGTAATCGCCTCGGCCTTCGCCGATCTCGGCTTCGACGTCGATATCGGGCCGCTCTTCGCCACCCCGGACGAGGCCGCCCGGCAGGCGGTTGAGAACGACGTCCACATCGTCGGCGTCTCGTCGCTGGCCGCCGGCCACCTCACCCTGGTGCCGGAACTCAAGGCCGCGCTCACCGCGCAGGGGCGCGAGGACGTGATGATCGTCATCGGCGGCGTCATTCCCCCGGGCGATTACCCCGCCCTCCATGCAGCGGGCGCCTCGGCGATCTTCCCGCCCGGCACCGTCATCGCCGAGGCGGCGGTCAAGCTCATCCAGGAGTTGAACGGCCGCCTGGGCTACGCCGCGCGCCAAGCGGCGGAATGATCCACGCGGCCCGGTCCATGCTGGACCTTGGCCCTCCCCTCGCGTGAGTGATCGACCATGGTACAGGCACGTTCCGAACTGATCCACCCCGTGATCCTGTGCGGTGGGTCGGGTACGCGCCTGTGGCCGGCCTCGCGCGAGAGCATGCCGAAGCAGTTCACCCCCCTGGTGAACGCCGACAGCTCGACCTTCCAGGACACGGCGCGCCGTGTGCTGGATCCCGCCGTGTTCGGTCGCCCGACGATCATCAGCAACGCCGAGGCACGGTTCATCGTCGCCGAGCAGCTGCTCCAGGCCGGCGTGCAGGCCGACATCGTGCTGGAGCCCGAGCGCAGGGATTCGGCCGCAGCCGTGGCGGTCGCGGCCCTGCATGCGGCCCGCCGCGATCCGGAAGCCGTCGTTCTGATCCTGGCGGCCGATCACGTCATCGGCGATACGCCGGCCTTCGTCGCCGCCGCGCAGGCGGCCGCCATCGGTGCGCGGGCCGGCCGGATCATGACCCTCGGCATAGAACCGACGGGGCCGGCCACCGCCTATGGCTACATCCGGCGCGGAGCGGGCCTCGATGGGGTGCCGGGCGCCTACGCCGTCGAGCGCTTCGTCGAGAAGCCGGATCGCGACGGGGCCGAGCGCCTCATCGGCGAGGGCGCCCTGTGGAACTCCGGCTACTTCCTGTTCCGCGCCGACGTGATGCTGGCCGAGCTCGAAGCGCGGGCGCCCGAGATCCTGTCGGCGACCCGGGCGGCCCTCGACGCCGCGCAGGTCGACCTCGACTTCCTGCGCCTCGACGGCTCCGCCTTCTCGCGGGCTCCGAAGACCTCCATCGACTACGCCGTGATGGAGCGGACCGAGCGGGCCGGCGTGCTCCCGGTCTCGTTCCCATGGTCGGACGTCGGCACCTGGGACGCCGTGTGGGAAGTCCTGCCCCGCGACGCGTCGGGAAATGCCGTGCGCGGCCGGGTCGAGACCATCGACACCCATGGTAGCCTGATCCACAGCGAGGGCGAACTCCTCACCACCGTGGTCGGCCTCGACGATGTGGTGGTGGTGGCGACTCCGGACGCCGTGCTGGTGACCTCGAAGGCCCGCTCCGGCCAGGTCAAGGACCTCGTCGCCCAGCTTCGCGAGAAGGCCCATCCGGAAGCCGACGCCCATCGGCGGATGTACCGCCCCTGGGGCTGGTACCAGCGCATCGACATCGGCGAACGCTTCCAGGTGAAGCGCATCATGGTGACGCCGGGCGGCCGACTCTCCTTGCAGAAGCACTATCACCGGGCCGAGCACTGGGTGGTGGTGCGGGGCACCGCCGAAGTCACCGTCGACGACCGGGTGGTCCTCGTCCACGAGAACGAAGCGGTCTATCTGCCCATCGGCTCGATGCACCGCCTCACCAACCCGGGCAGGATCGCCCTCGAACTCATCGAGGTCCAGGTCGGCTCGTACACGGGCGAGGACGACATCATCCGGGTCGAGGACATCTACGGGCGCTGAGTCACGCCGCCACCGGCCGATCGGCGCGGCCGCGGTAGGACAGGGCTTCGGCGAGGTGGATGCGACGGACCTGGGCCTCGCCGTCGAGGTCGGCCAGCGTGCGTGCCACCCGCAGGGTGCGGTGGAAGCCGCGGGCCGAGAGGCGCATGGATTCGGCCGCGCTCCGTATCAGGGCGGCCCCTTCCGCATCGGGCGCCGCCACCGCTTCGATCACCGTGGCCGGGCAGGAGGCGTTGGTGACGCTGGGTCCGAGATCCCGGGCAGCGTAACGTGCCGTCTGCAGGGCGCGGGCGGCGGCGACCCGGGCCGCCATCTCGGCCGAGCCTTCCGCCGGCGGCGGCAGGATGAGGTCGGCGGCGGTGACGGCGGCGACTTCGATGCGCAGATCGATGCGATCGAGGAGAGGCCCGGAGATGCGGGCACCGTACTGGGCGACGCAGCGTTCGTTCGGGCCCTTGCGACAGGCGTAGCCCGGCTCCAGGGCTTGACCGCAGCGGCACGGGTTCATGGCCGCCACGAGCTGGAAACGGGCCGGATAAGTCACCCTGTGGTTGGCGCGGGCGATCATGATCTCCCCCGTCTCCATGGGCTGGCGTAGGGAATCGAGCACCTGTGGGGTGAACTCTGGCAATTCGTCGAGGAACAGGACGCCGCCATGGGCGAGCGACGCCTCGCCCGGCCGGGCGTTGATCCCGCCGCCGACCAGAGCCGCCATCGAGGCGGAGTGATGCGGCTGCCGGAAGGGCCGACGGTTCGACAGCGCCCCATCCTTGAGGGCACCGGCGACGGACTGGATCATCGAGACTTCGAGGAGTTCGCGCGGGGAGAGCGGTGGCAGGATCGAGGGCAGGCGGGCGGCCAGCATCGACTTGCCGGCCCCGGGCGGGCCATTGAACACGAGATTGTGCGATCCGGCCGCCGCGATTTCCAGGGCACGCTTGGCACCCTCCTGGCCCTTGATGTCGCGCAGGTCCGGCAGTGGACCGCCCGACGCGGCGATGGCGGGTTCGGGGCGAGCCAACACCTGCGTGCCCTTGAAGTGGTTGGCGAGCTGGATGAGCGAGCGCGGCGCCAGTACGTCCATGTCGCCCGCCGCCCAAGCCGCCTCCGGCCCGGTGGCAGCCGGACAGATAAGGCCGAGGCCGCGGGCATTGGCCGCCATTGCGGCGGGCAGCACGCCGGAGACCGCCGTGATGGTGCCGTCGAGGGCCAGTTCGCCGAGCACGCAGTAGCCGGCCAAGGCATCGGCCGGCAGGGCGCCGATGGCGGCCATCACGGCGAGCGCGATGGGCAGATCGTAATGGGAGCCTTCCTTGGGCAGATCGGCCGGCGCGAGGTTGACGGTGATGCGCTTGGCCGGCAGCGCCAGCCCCGAGGCGATGAGGGCGGAGCGCACCCGCTCGCGGGATTCTCCCACGGCCTTGTCGGCAAGTCCCACCACCGTGAAGGCCACGAGGCCGGGCGCGATCTGGACCTGCACATCGACGGCCCGCGCCTCGATTCCCTCGAAGGCGACGGTGGCGACGCGGGTGACCATGGCTCTTAACCCTTTGGGACGGCTCGACGGATACAAGCGTAGGCGGCAGTTCGATCGGAAACAACCTTAGCGCACGCAGGACTTCGCAGGGACCGGGAACCGGATCATGCGGTGCATCGTTCGCACCCCACCTCGACCGTTTTTAAGGAGTTCACATGTCGTTCAAGACCACCGGCCTCGCCGCACTCGCCCTCGGCCTCGCCCTTACCGGTGCGGCCCGCGCGGACCGCGAGCCCACCGCCGCCGAGCTGACCCGGATCGACGCCGTGCTGAAGGAGGCGGGCTTCACCAAGTGGAAGAAGATCGAAGTCGAGAGCGACGAGATCGAGGTGGACGACGCCATCGACGCCAACGGCAAGCAGTTCGACCTCAAGCTCGACCCGAAGACCTTTGCGATCGTGAAGCGCAAGCCCGAGTAAGGCGAACGGCAGCGGTCGCTCCCGAGAGGATCACCGCTGCCGTTCGAACGCGGTGCCCGCCGTGCCCCGGCGGACGCCGTCCGGACCCAGAGCTTGCCACTCTGTGAGAACCACCGGTCCGGTCCGGCGTAGGGCGAACAGCGTCTTTCCGATCTCGTAGAGCTTCGTGCCGTAGGCGTTCACGAGCCGCCCATCGCCGTAGGTGTGGAATTTCACCGCGACCGAGGTCGCGTCGCCATCGAGTTTGCAGACGATGGTCTCGTCGGTCTGAAACCCTTCGATCCTGAGAAGACAGTCGCGGTTTCCCCGGCCCGACGCGATGTCGAGGCGATACGTGACGACGATGGGAGAACCACCGGCCGTGCGGCCGCCATCGTGTACGAAGGCGTAGTGTCCGGCCCAGGGTTGAGCGGGGGCCTGCCCCGACACCGTGGTCCCCAGCGCAATGAAACTGGCCGATAGGATCAAGGCGGTGTGGAGCGCCCGCGCCCGAAATGAAGCCATGCCTCGCTCTCCCGTGTCACTGCTGCGGTCCGGCCGCTTGCATCCGCCGCCGGCCCCGGCCATATAGCGCACGGGAGGTTGGCGAGGGACGTTTCACTCGCCAACCGGGTCAGGTCCGGAAGGAAGCAGCCCTAACGAGACCGAGCGGGTCTTCGTCCAGCCTCCCACCTTTCGATCTATAGCCCGCGTGGCGGCATCCCTCCGACCAGGGCGGCGCCAACCCACGCGAAGGCGGCATGGACGCGACCTCCGGCACTCCGAGCGACGCCCCCGGCCTTCCGGGTTTTCCCGAGCCGCAAGCGTCCGCGACGCCCTATCGGGTGCTCGCCCGCAAGTATCGCCCCCAGAACTTTGACGACCTCATCGGACAGGGCGCCATGGTGCGGACCCTGGCCAACGCCTTCGCGGCCAACCGCATCCCCCAGGCGTGGATGCTGACGGGCGTGCGCGGCGTCGGCAAGACCACCACGGCCCGCATCCTGGCGCGGGGCCTGAACTACGTCCGCGACGGCCATCCCGACACCGGTCCCACCATCGCGATGCCCGAACTCGGGCGCCACTGCCAGGCGATCATGGAATCCCGGCACATGGACGTGCTGGAGATGGACGCCGCCTCGCACACGGGCATCGACGACGTGCGCGGGATCATCGACGGCATCCGCTATTCACCCGTCTCGGCCCGCTACAAGGTCTACATCGTCGACGAGGTCCACATGCTCTCCGAGAAGGCGTTCAACGCCTTCCTGAAGACCTTGGAGGAGCCACCACCTCACGCAAAGTTCGTGTTCGCCACCACCGAGATCCGCAAGGTCCCGGTGACGATCCTGTCGCGCTGCCAGCGCTTCGATCTCCGCCGTGTCGAGGCCGACACCCTGGTGTCGCATCTGGCCGGGATCTGCGCCGCCGAGCGTGTCGAGGCCGATGCCGAGGCACTGTCCGCGATCACGCGGGCGGCGGAGGGCTCGGTGCGGGACGCCCTCTCGCTCCTCGATCAGGCCATCGCGCACGGCGCCGGACACGTGAGTGCCCAGGGCGTACGGGACATGCTGGGTCTGGCCGACCGGGGCCGTATCGTCGACCTGTTCGAGGCGGTGATGCGCGGCGACATTCCGGCGAGCTTTTCCGAGGTGCGCGGCCAGTACGAGGCGGGCGCCGACCCCGCCGTGATCCTGTCGGATCTCGCGAGCTTCACCCACCTCGTCACCCGCCTGAAGCTGGTACCGGAGGAGGCCGCGGCCGATCCGACCCTGAGCGAGGCGGAGCGGTCGCGCGGCGGCGAATTCGCGGGCAAGCTCTCCGTCCGGGTGCTTTCGCGGGCGTGGCAGATCCTCCTCAAGGCGATTCCGGAAGTACAGACTGCGACGCGGCCGCTGGCCGCCGCCGAGATGGCCCTGGTGCGCCTCGCCTACGCGGCCGATCTGCCGACCCCCGACGAAGCCCTGCGCCAGTTCAAGGGCGAGGCCCTGGCGGCTCCGGCCCGGACACCGGCTGACACCCACGCCAGTTCCGCACCCGTCACGGCGCAGGGGCGCCCGGCCCTGCCGCCGATCCCGACCTTCTCGTCCGAGCCGCCGCCGCGCCCGGCCCTGTCCATGGCGGCCGGCGGCGGTGGCCGTCCGGCCCTATCGATGGTCGCGCCCTCACCCATGCCGAGCCAGGCGCCCGCACCGAGCCAAGCCCCCTCCCCCGAACCAGAAGGCCCACGGCTGACGCGCTTTGCAGACGTCGTCGCGCTGGCCGACACCAAGCGCGACATCGGCCTGAAGATGGCCCTCGAGCGCGAGGTCCATCTCGTGCGCTTCGAGGAGGGGCGCATCGAGTTCCGTCTCGCGGAGGGCGGGCGCCAGACCATCGCCAACGACCTCGCCAAGGCCCTCGACCTGTGGACGGGCCGGCGCTGGATCGTCGCCTTGTCGAAGGAGGCCGGCGAGCCGACCCTCGACGCCACGGCACGGGCCGCGACGGAAACCCGTCATCAGAGCGCCGCCGCCCATCCCCTCGTGCGTGCGGTGATGGCGGGCTTCCCCGGTGCCCAGATCGTCGACGTGCGCGACAAGACCCCTGAGATTGCGGTCGAGGCTCCGCCGACGGGCGAGGCCGAGACCGAAGACACGGACGGCGAGGCATAGCGCCGGCGCCGCTCCGTCCCCAGATCAGGCCGAACGCCTCACCCGATACAGCCGAAGGACATTACGAGCATGCGCGACCTCATGGGCATGATGAAGCAGGCGCAGGCCATGCAGGAGAAGATGGCCGCCCTGCAGGGTGAACTCGACACCGTCGAGGTATCGGGCGCCTCCGGCGGCGGCGCCGTACGGGTGACCATGACGGCCAAGGGACAGGTGAAGGGCGTGCAGCTCGATCCGACCCTGATGAACCCGGATGAGCGCGAGATCCTGGAGGATCTCATCGTCGCCGCCATGAACGACGCCCGGGGCAAGGCCGAGCAGGTCGCCGCCGAGCGCATGGGCGAGCTGACGAAGGGCCTGCCCCTGCCGCCCGGCCTGAAACTCTTTTAGGGGCTCGAAGGGGGCGACCCGCAGGTCGCCCCCTTCGAGAGATCAAGCTGCGATCGCCTGAGCGGACGGCTCGGCCGCCCGCACGTCGGCGTCGACGTGTTCGGCGAAGCGCTTGAAGTTCTCCTGGAACATGGCGACGAGGCGCGTCGCCGTTTCGGCGAAAGCGACCTTGTTGGTCCAGGTTTCCACGGGTGACAGCACCTGGGCCTCGACGCCCGGCACCGAGACCGGCACCTGGAACCCGAAATACGGATCGCGTCGGAATTCGACCTGGGACAGGGATCCGTCCAAGGCTGCCGTGAGCAGGCGGCGCGTCACGCGGATCGGCATGCGTCGGCCCGTGCCGACACCACCCCCGGTCCACCCGGTGTTCACGAGCCAGCAGTCGACCGCGTGCTTCGCGATGAGGTCGCGCAGCAGATTGCCGTAGACGCTCGGGTGACGCGGCATGAACGGCGCCCCGAAGCAAGTCGAGAACGTCGCCTCCGGGGCCGTCAGGCCGCGTTCGGTGCCCGCGACCTTGGCGGTGTAGCCCGAGAGGAAGTGGTACATCGCCTCTGCCCCCGTGAGCCGTGCGATGGGTGGCATCACCCCGAACGCATCGCAGGTGAGCATGACGATGTTCTTCGGGTGCGCAGCGCGTCCCGTGGTGCTCGCATTGGCGATGAAGTCGAGGGGATAGGCGCAACGGGTGTTCTCCGTGCGGGAGGCGTCGTCGAAATCGGGCACCCGGGTTTCGGGATCGATGACCACGTTCTCCATCACCGTGCCGAAGCGCTCGGTGGTGGCGTAGATCTCGGGTTCGGCGTTCCGGGAGAGGCGGATGGTCTTGGCGTAACAGCCGCCCTCGAAGTTGAAGATTCCATCCGGGCTCCAGCCGTGCTCGTCGTCGCCGAGCAGCATGCGCGAGGAGTCGTTGGAGAGGGTCGTCTTGCCCGTGCCCGACAGGCCGAAGAACAGGGCCGACTGGCCGGCCTCGTCGAGGGCCACGTTGGCCGAGCAGTGCATCGGCATCACCCCGACCTTGGGCAGCCGGTAATTGAGGTAGGTGAAGACCGACTTCTTCATCTCGCCGGCGTAGGCCGACCCGCCGATGAGCACGAGGCGGCGCGAGAAATCGATGGCGATGACCGTCTTCGAGCGGCAGCCGTGGCGATGCGGCTGAGCCTCGAAGCTCGGCAGATCGATGATCGTCAGTTCCGGCACGAAATCCGACAGGGTCTCGCGCTCGGGCCGGATCAGCAGGTTGCGGATGAACAGGGAGTGCCAGGCCAGCTCGGTGAACACCCGGGCCTTGACCCTGTGGCACGGGTCGGCGCCGCCATGGAGATCCTGGGCGAACAGTTCGCGACCCTCGGCATGGCTGAGGAAATCCTGATAGAGCGTCTCGAACTGCTCGGGCGTGATCGCGCCGTTGTTCTCCCACCAGACTTCGTTCTCGGTGCCCTCGTCGCGCACCACGAACTTGTCCTTCGGCGAGCGCCCCGTGTGGCTGCCCGTGGTCGCCACCAGGGCGCCGCCCTGCGCGAGTTCCGCCTCGTTGCGGCGCAGCGCCTCTTCGTAGAGCCGCGGAACTTCGAGATTCCAATGCACGGCTTTCAGCTGGCGCAGGCCGCTGGCCTCCGCGCCGTGGCCCGAATTGAAAAGTCCGATGTTGGTCATGCGCGTTCCTCCTCGGGCCCCTGATCGCTCCGCCGGGCCGGACTCGTGTGTGGGGCGTCCGCGCGGTCGTTCAGGTCCGCCGCGCGCAGGTTCGCCGCCCCACGAGTCACCGTTTGTGCTCGGTTCCTCGAATCTTGCCGACAAATCACGTTTGCGACAATGGAAAAAGAAATTTGAATTCTCCGTATCCCGCGCGGGCGTAGGCCTGCGGGGGCGAAACCGGAGCGGCGCGACCCTATGTGTGGAGGATTCCTGCTTTCGCCGGGTACGCCTCACCCGCTATCCCGCTTGAACCATGTGGTGGCCTCGGGCCATCCGCACGAGCCCAGACGGACCGTTCATGCCCCAAGCCGTCGCCGGTCCCGAGATCGAGCGCCTGATCCAGCTCCTCGCCCGCATGCCGGGCCTCGGCCCGCGCTCGGCCCGGCGCGCGGCCCTGCAGCTCATCAAGAAGCGGGAAACCCTGCTCGCTCCCTTGGCCGACGCCATGCGGGTCGCCTCGGAGCGCATCGTCGTGTGCAGCGCCTGCGGCAACGTCGATACCGCCGAGCCCTGCACCATCTGCCGCGACGAGAGCCGCGACCCCTCGACCCTCGTGGTGGTGGAGGACGTCTCAGACCTCTGGGCCCTGGAGCGCTCGGGCGCGGTGACGGCCCGTTACCACGTGCTCGGCGGCGTACTGTCGGCGCTCGACGGCGTGCGGCCGGAGCACCTCAACCTCGACAGCCTCGTGGCGCGCGCCGGCGACCCGGCCATGCGCGAGATCATCCTAGCGCTGAACGCCACGGTCGACGGTCAGACCACGGCGCATTACGTCACCGAATCGCTGAAGGTCCATGGACTGAAGATCACCCGCCTCGCCCACGGTGTGCCGGTGGGCGGCGAACTCGACTACCTCGACGAGGGCACGCTGACGGCCGCCATCCGCAGCCGCACACCCTTCTGACGGGCGGACGCACGGGTCATTTGACCGCTCATCGGCACGACCTTATCTGCTGGGGATCGCGGCGCCGCGATCCCCACAGCCGAACCCCATCACGCCATGACCATCCGTCCGCTCGTCATCCTGCCCGACCCGATCCTGCGCAAGGTCTCCGAGCCCGTCGGCCCCGTGACGGACGAGATCCGTACCCTGGTCGCCGATATGCTGGAGACGATGTACGACGCTCCGGGCGTCGGCCTCGCGGCGATCCAGATCGGGGTGGCGAAGCGCGTCGTCACCATCGACACGTCGAAGGACGAGGACGACCGCCGGCCGCAGGTCTTTCTCGATCCCGAGATCGTCTGGGGCTCGGAGGAGAAGCGGGTCTACGACGAGGGCTGCCTCTCGATCCCGGATTATTATGGCGAGGTCGAACGGCCGGACCGGGTCCGCGTGCGGTTCCGCGGCCTCGATGGCGCGACGCAGGAGATCGAGACCGACGGCTTGCTCGCCACCTGCATCCAGCACGAGATCGACCACCTCGACGGCGTGCTGTTCATCGACCACCTGTCGAAGCTGAAGCGCGACCGGGTGGTGAAGAAGTTCGCCAAGGCGGCCAAGCGCGACGCCGCGTGATCCCACGTTAGGAGAAAGCCCGATGCGCGTCGTGTTCATGGGCACGCCGGATTTCGCCGTGCCGACGCTGGCACGCCTTCATGCTGACGGCCACACCCTCGTCGCCGTCTACACGCGCGCGCCGGCCAAAGCCGGGCGCGGCATGGCCCTGAAGGCATCCCCGGTCCACGTGATGGCCGAAGCCCTCGGCGTGCCCGTGCTGACGCCCACGACCCTGAAGAATGCGGAAGCCGTCGAGACCTTTCGGGCGCACGCGGCCGATGTCGCCGTGGTGGTGGCCTACGGGATGCTGCTGCCCCAGGCGATCCTCGACCTGCCGCGCCACGGCTGCCTCAATCTCCACGGCTCCCTGCTGCCGCGCTGGCGCGGCGCCGCTCCGATCCAACGCGCCGTGATGGCGGGCGACGCGATGAGCGGCGTCGGCGTGATGCGGATGGAAGCCGGCCTCGACACCGGCCCGGTCGGCCTGGAGGCGCGCCTGCCGATCACGCACGGCATGAGCGCCGGTGCCCTGCACGACGCGCTCATGCCGCTCGGCGCCGACCTGATGGCCCGCGCCCTCGCCGAACTGGAGCACGGCGCCCTCACGTTCACACCGCAGGCGACTGAGGGCGTCGTCTACGCCCACAAGATCACCAACGACGAGGCGCGCATCGACTGGACCCGCCCGGCCCCTGAGGTCGCCAACCACGTCAACGGACTGGCCCCCTTCCCAGGCGCCTTCTTCGAGGCCGATCTCGGCAAGGGTCCGGAGCGGGTGAAGGTGCTGGGCGCCCTCGCGACGGAGGCCAAGGGCGACCCCGGCACGATCCTCGACGAAGCCTGCACCCTTGCCTGCGGTACGGGCGCCGTCCGCCTCACGGCCCTGCGCCGCGCCGGCAAGGGCGGCGTCGCGACCGGGCCGGAGTTCATGCGGGGCGCCCGCTTGGTGCCCGGCTCGTCCCTCGGCGCCTGATGCCGCGCTACAAGCTCGTCATCGAGTACGACGGCACGCCGTTCTGCGGCTGGCAGCGCCAGACGGCGCAGCCCTCCGTGCAAGGCGCCATCGAGGCGGCGGTGAAACGCTTTTCCGGCGAGTCCGCCGGCCTCACCTGCGCCGGCCGCACCGATACGGGGGTTCACGCCACGCATCAGGTAGCGCATCTCGACCTCACCAAGGCTTGGCGCACGGAAGTGGTGCGCGACGCCCTGAACGCGCATCTGCGCCCGCATCCGGTCTCGATCCTGAGTGCCGAGCGCGTTGCCCCGGACTTCAACGCCCGCCATTCCGCGTTCCGCCGGCACTATCGCTACCGCATCCTCAACCGCCGCAGCCCGGCGGCCCTGACGCGCGGACAGGTCTGGCAGGTGCCGTGGCCCCTCGATGTCCCGCTGATGCAGGCCGCCGCGCGCCCGCTCCTGGGTTGCCACGACTTCACGGCCTTCCGGGCCGCCGAATGCCAGGCCAAGAGCCCGATCCGCACCCTGGAACAGCTCGACGTCGCGATGGTGAGCATGGGTCACTTCGACGAGATCGTGGTGGCGGCGTCGGCGCGCTCGTTCCTGCACCACCAGGTCCGGGGGCTCGTCGGCACCCTGGTGCTCGCAGGCTCCGGCAAGATCACGGCCGACGATGTCGCAGAGATCCTGGCGAGCCGGGACCGCAGTCGTTGCGGCCCTCTAGCCCCGTCGTGTGGCCTGACGCTGGTGGGGGTGGATTACCTAAATGAACCGCTGATTCACATTAAAGTTTAATCTGAGGTTGAATTTATACCCGGCTCTGCGTCCAAATGCGCAACCTCTCCGATCATCGTGAGGAGCTCGGGATTATCACCATGGAAACACCCCTGCGGGTCATCATCGTCGTTGCCTCCGCCTTCGCGGTCCTTTCACCCCTGATCTTCATTGCGATCCGAGAGGCCATCAAACGCCAGCGGCAGGAGACCATCAAGGATCTCGCCCTGGTTTTCGAGATCGCCGACCGGTCGAGCCCCTCCCTGATCCCATCCTTCGAATTTGTGAAGTACAAGTATTTCGTCGGCGCCAAGCGCCGCTCAGTGCCCGTCGTCACTCCGATGCAGCCTGGCACGGCAGTCCAAGACTTCCCGCGTCGGAAGGAAGACTACGCAACGCTCTCCTGGCTTATCGGCAGCATCCCGTTCAGCGTCCTGTCGGGGCTGGCGATGTTCTACGCTCTGTCGCTCCTCGTTTCGCTTTTGGCGCCTGCGGGAAGCGATGCGGCGGCGTTCCGCTGGCCGGGGGTGACTTACCCTACGCTCGACGGCATCGGGATGGTGTGGCTGCTTGGCCTGTGCGCAGCGTTCGCCGGCAGCTACATCACCGCCCTTCGCAATCTCTACCGAGCGATCAAGAACTTCGATCTCAGCCCCGGAACCCTCGTCGGTGAGACGATCCGGATGCTTTTGAGCGCGGTGCTCGCCCCGGTACTCGTCGTCGGCCTCTTCTGGATCGGCACTGAGGCGGTTCAAGCCCTGGTGACGAACGAGGCGACCCTGACCGCGCCATCCGTCATCGCGCTGGTGGTCGCCGCCAGCTTCATCGCGGGCGTGATGCCGGAGGTCGTCCTGCGGAGCATCATCCAGCGCGACAAACTACGGAACTTCAAGCGGGAGGAGGAGGTGTTCGAGGCGTTCAAGATCACGCCCGTGGAGATCATCGACGGCATCGACAGCGATATCCGCATCCGGCTCGAGGATTATCATATCCACTCCACGCAGAACCTCGCCGCGGCCAACCCGTTGATGCTGTTCGTGGAGACACCCTATGGGGTCTATCAGATCATGGACTGGGTCGCCCAGGCGCAACTCTGTTGCTCGGTCGGGCGTGATCGCGTGATCCGGTTATGGCCCCTGGGCGTTCGGACCCTGTTCGACCTCGAGCGCCTCGCCGCTTCGGGCGAGGGTGCGAGCGAAGCCCTTCTCCTCGAAGTCGGACGGGTCATCCTGGGCGAGGGACTGGTCCCGAGGGAGATTGCCGATCGGCCGGCTGCGGTGGCCATGGTCCGGGCCAGCATCGAATTGCGCCTCGACGATCCCCACGTCCAGCGCCTGCGGCAGATCTACATCGCCGTGGGCGATCGCCTGGGCGCGAGCAGCCGGCGGTTTCGGTCGAGCCGCGTCAACTATCGGTGCCGCTACCGGTCCGGACACGGCTGGCTCTGCCGAAGTCTCAAGCGCCGAGCCGCCTGACGCGAACGGTCAAGCCGACGGCGCCGCGGCGGCGAAATACGCCGCGAGCACCCGCGTGTAGATTGCGGTGAGCCGGTTCAGGTCGGCCACCGCCACGCACTCGTCGGTCTGATGCATGGTCTCGCCGACGAGGCCGAACTCGATGACTGGGCAGGCATCCTTGATGAAACGGGCATCCGAGGTGCCGCCCGTGGTCGAGAGCTTCGGCACTCGACCGGTCTCAGTCTCGATGGCGGCGGAGACGAGGCTGGTGAAGGCGTCGGGCTCCGTGAGGAAGGCGGGGGAATTCGAGGGCTGCAGGTCGAGACTGTAGCGTACGCTGTTCCCGGCCGCCCGCTCCAGGCGTGCACGGATTTCGGCGCCGAGGGTCTCGGCGGTCCAGCCCTCGTTGAAGCGGATGTTGAAGGTCGCCCGCGCCTCCGCCGGGATCACGTTCGTTGCCGGATTGCCGACATCGAGGGTGGTGAATTCGAGGTTCGACGCATCGAAATGCCGGGTGCCGCCGTCGAGGGGCTCGGCCAGGAGCGCATCCGCGAGTCGCAGCATGCCGGGGATGGGATTCTCGGCCCGGTGCGGATAGGCGACGTGGCCTTGGCGGCCATGGACCGTGAGCTTGCCGGTGAGGGAGCCACGCCGTCCGATCTTGATCATGTCGCCGAGACGTTCGGGGTTCGTCGGCTCGCCGAGCAGGCAGTGATCGAAGCGCTCGCCGCGCGCGCGCGCCCATTCGAGCAGCTTCACCGTGCCGTTGACGGCCGGGCCCTCCTCGTCGCCGGTGATGAGGAAACCGAGGGAGCCCGAGAAGCCCGGCCCGACCGCGTCGAGATAATCGAGGGCGGCGGCGAGCATGCAGGCGATGCCGCCCTTCATGTCGACGGCGCCGCGCCCGTAGAGGAGGCCGTCGGCCACCGTTCCGGCGAACGGCCCGTGGCGCCAGGCGGCGACATCGCCCGTCGGCACCACGTCGGTGTGGCCGGCAAACAGCAGATAGGGTGCGCCGGTGCCGATGCGGGCGTAGAGATTGTCGATATCGGGCGTGCCGGGTTCGGAGAAGCGCGGCCGGTGGACCGTGAAGCCGGCCGATTCTAGAACTTCGCCGAGCCAAGCGAGGGCGCCGCCCTCCTCCGGCGTCACCGAGGGGCAGCGGATCAGGGCCTGGGCCAATGTGAGCGGCGAACGGTCGAGGGAATCGGACACGGCCAGAATCTCGCGGGGTCTCGGCGACTATCGCCACGGCCATAGGCGCCCGCCGGTGCCCGTGCAAATCGCGGGGCTTCCGATGCGCCCTCGCGGGCGTTATCTCCCGGTCATGGCCCTGTCATCCGATGAAGTCGAACGCTACGCCCGTCACCTCGTCCTGCGCGAGGTCGGCGGCCCGGGACAGGCCCGCCTCAAGGCGGCGCGCATCCTCGTGGTGGGGGCCGGCGGCCTCGGCGCGCCCCTGATCCAGTACCTCGCGGCCGCCGGCATCGGCACCATCGGGATCGTCGACGACGACATCGTCTCCCTGTCGAACCTGCAGCGGCAGGTGATCCACGGCACGCCCGATATCGGCCGGCCGAAGGTCGAGAGCGCCACGGACGCCGTGGGTCGCCTCAACCCGCACGTCGCCATTGAGGCCCACCCCTTCCGGCTGACGGCGGAGAACGCGGTGGAACTTGTCGCGGACTACGATCTCGTCGCCGACGGCTCGGACAATTTCGCGACGCGCTACGCCGTCTCGGATGCGTGTTTCCACGGCAAGCGCCCCCTGGTGACGGCGGCGCTCGGGCAGTTCGACGGGTCGCTGACCACCATCCGGGCCCACGAGACCGGGTCGGACGGGCGGCCGAATCCGACCTATCGCTGCCTTTTCCCGAGCCCCCCGCCACCCGGCTCCGTGCCGGCCTGCGCCGAGGCAGGGGTGCTCGGGGCGCTCGCCGGCATCATGGGCTCGCTCATGGCCTTGGAGGTCATCCGCGCTGTGACGGATTTCGGCGAGCCCCTGGTCGGGCGCCTGCTCATGGTCGATGCCCGCTCGATGCGGTTCGAAACCCTGGGTTATGCCTGGGACGACGCGAACCCGCTCAGCGGCGCGGCGCGGTGAGCCGTCAGGCTGCCTTGTCGAGGCAGCACTTCTTGAACTTCTTGCCGCTGCCGCACGGGCACGGATCGTTGCGTCCGACATCCTTGAACGGATTGCGCACGGGCTGGCCGGCATCCTCGGCCGTCCAGGCGAGGTCCGCGACGGGATCGTCGATGGTGCCGTAGCGGCGCGGATCGAAGCGGGCGAGGTCGTCCGGCTTGGCCTCGGCTTGGCGCAAGGTGGTGCGGAACCACGGCGCGTCGCTGAATTCATCGGTGAGGCGCCCATCCTTGCGGGCGGCTGCCGAGCGGGGCGCCAGGTCGCGAAACCCCAGCAGCGCGATGGTCTCCTCCCAACCGACCCAGCCGATATCACCCTCGACGGCGACGCGCTTGTCGTCGAAGCGCACGAGGAGGCCGTGGGTCGCCTGACGGTCGACGCGGCCGGTCTGGGTCAGGAAGGTCAGGGCCGCGAGGGCCTCGTTACGGACGAAATCGTCGAGGGTGCTGTCGAGGATGAGGCGGTGCAGCGGCGCCACCTCCCCGTCGAAGACGCTGACGAGGATACGGGCCAGCGTCGTCGTCACCGCGTCGCCCAGCAGGGCGTCGAGGGTATCCCCGTCCTGATGCAGCAGACGCACCAGGGGGGCGAACACACGGGTGTCGCGGGCGGCCGCGAGGACGTGGAGACCGTAGAACAGCAGGTTGGCGTCGGCCTCCGACACCTCGGCACCGTCCGCAGGCCCGGCCAGCACGCGCAGCACCTCGTCGGCGATGGCCTCCGGTGTTTCGACCGCGCGCCGAAGTTCGGCGGCCGGCAGGTACTCGGCCGCCGAGAGGGCATCGACGAGGGCACGGTCGATCATGGCGAGGCTCCGTTCTTCCGGGGTTCAGGCGCGCAGGGTCGCGCCGGTCTTGCGGCCGACCTCGGCGATGATCTTGGCCGTCACCGCCTCGATCTCCGCGTCGGTCAGGGTGCGTTCGACGGGCTGGAGCCGAACGGCGATGGCCACCGACTTCGCCCCCTCGGGAACGCCGACGCCCTCGTAGATGTCGAACACGTCGATGCCGGCGATGAGCTTGCGCTCGGCCCCTTGCGCCGCCTTCACCACGTCGCCCGCCGCCACGTCGCGGGGCACCACGAAGGCGAAGTCGCGCGAGACCGGCTGGAAGTCGGAGAGGGCCAGGGCCGGCTTCACCTTGGTCGGGCGATACTTCGGCAACGGCACGCCATCGAGGGTGATTTCGAAGGCGACGATCTGGCCCTTGAGGTCCAGCGCCTTCATCACGCGCGGGTGGATCTCACCGAAATACCCCACGGGGTTCTTCGGCCCGAACTGGAGGGTACCCGAGCGGCCGGGATGCAGCCAGTTCGGCCCGCCGGCGACCACCTGCAGGCCACCCGTGGGAATGCCGAAGGCGGCGAGCAGCGCCAGGGCATCGGCCTTGGCGTCGAACGCATCCACGGGGGCAGCGGCGCCGTCCCAGTGGCGGCCACCGCCGAGATGGCCGGCGGTGGCACGGCGGATCGCTGTAGCGCGTGCGGTCTGACCTTCCGGCTGATCGTTCTCGAAGCACTGACCGACCTCGAACAGGGCGACGTCGGCGAGCCCCCGGTCGGCATTGCGCTGGGCGGCGCGTAGCAGGCCGGGCACGAGGCTCGGGCGCATATCGGAGAGGTCAGCCGCAATGGGGTTGGCCAGCACCAGATCCGCCCGGCCGCCCCCGAACAGCACGGCGTCGTCATGGGGAATGAACGACCACGTCACGGCCTCGACGAGGCCGCGCGCGGCGAGTGCGCGCTTGGCGAGCCGCGTGCGCTTCTGGATCACCGTGAGCACGGACTTACCGACCTGGGCCTCGATGCGCGCAAGAGGTTTCGGCTCGATACGATCGAGACCGGCGATGCGGATGATCTCCTCGACGAGATCGGCCTTGCCCTCGACGTCGGCGCGCCAGGACGGGGTGAGCACTTTCACCCGGTCGCCGCTGCCGGCGACGTGGAAGCCCAAGGCTTCCAGGGTCACCTTCATCTCGGCGCGCGACAGTTCGAGGCCGGCCAGGCGCCGGGTCTCGGTCCAGGGGAAATCGATGACCCGCTCGGTCTCGGGCGGCTCGCCGACGATCACGGGCTGGCTCGGGGTGCCGCCGCAGATCTCGAGGACGAGGCGGGTGGCGAGATCGAGGCCCGGCAGGGTGAAGGCCGGGTCGACGCCGCGCTCGAAGCGGTAGCGCGCATCGGTGATGATTCCGAGGCGCCGGCCGCTCTGGGCGATGTTCACCGGGTCCCACAGGGCGGATTCGATGAGGACATCGGTGGTGCCGGCGTCGCAACCGGACGCCACCCCGCCGATGATGCCGCCGATGGATTCGACACCGTTGTCGTCGGCGATGACCACCGTGTCGTCCGTCAGCGCGTAGGTCTTGCCGTCGAGCGCCTTCAGGGCCTCGCCATCGCGGGCGCGGCGCACGGTGAGGCCGCCCGCCACCTTGGCGGCGTCGAAGACGTGCAGCGGCCGGCCCCGGTCGAACGTGAGATAGTTGGTGATGTCGACGAGGGCGTTGATCGGGCGCAGGCCGATGGCGCGCAGGCGGGCCTGCATCCAATCCGGCGAGGGGCCATTCGTGATGCCGCTCACGCGGCGCAGGGTGAAGTAGGGGCACAGGCCGCGGTCGGCCGGCTCGAAGTCGAGGGTGACGGGAACCGGACAGGCCCCCTCCCCCCGTACGGGCGGCTGGGGCGTGTGCTTGAGGCCACCGAGGCCGGTGGCGGCGAGATCGCGGGCGATGCCGTGGATCGAGGTGCAGTCGGCGCGGTTCGGCGTCAGGTTGATCTCGATGATCGGATCGTCGAGGCCGGCATAGACCGCGTAGGTCCGCCCCGTGGGCGCGTCCTCCGGCAGATCGAGGATGCCGTCGTGGTCGTCGCCGAGGCCGAGTTCGGCGCCCGAGCACAGCATGCCCCGGCTCTCGACGCCGCGGATGGTGCCCACCGACAGGGTGATGGCCTTGCCGGGCACGTAGGTGCCGGGGGGGGCGAACACGGTCTTCATGCCGGCGCGCGCATTCGGCGCACCGCAGACCACCTGTACCGGCTCCCCGTCGCCCGCATCCACGGAGCAGACGCGCAGGCGGTCGGCGTTGGGGTGCTGCTCGGCCGTGAGCACGTGGGCGATCACGTAGGGTTTCAGGCTCGCGGCCTTGTCCTCGATGCCTTCGACCTCGAGCCCGATGCGCGTGAGCGTCTCGGAGATCGTGTCGAGGGAGGCCTCGGCGTCGAGGTGATCCTTGAGCCAGGAGAGGGTGAATTTCATGACTTGCGTCCGTCGGCGCTCTCCGATCGGCCAGCGACTGGCGATCCGGCACCCATCAGGGTTGAGAAGGACGATCCGGGCAGCGCCCGGACCTTCGCGACATCACATCAGCCGGTCAGCCCGGCGACCAGGCTCGGGATATCCAGCGGCCGGAAACCGTAATGATCGAGCCAACGGACATCCGCCTCGAAGAATGGGCGCAGGTCCGGCATGCCGTATTTGAGCATGGCGATACGATCGATGCCCATGCCGAAAGCGAAGCCCTGGACGCTGTCGGGGTCGAGGCCGCAATTGCGCAGGACGTTGGGATGGACCATCCCGCAGCCGAGGATCTCGAGCCAATCCGTGCCCTCGCCGAAGCGGATCTCGCCGCCTTTGCGCGAGCACTGGATGTCGACCTCGGCCGAGGGCTCGGTGAAGGGAAAGAACGACGGACGGAACCGCATCTTCACGGCGTCGACCTCGAAGAAGGTCCGGCAGAACTCCTCGAGAACCCATTTGAGGTTGGCGATGTTGGCCGCTTTGTCGATGACGAGACCCTCGACCTGATGGAACATCGGCGTGTGGGTCTGGTCGGAATCGTGACGGTAGGTCCGTCCCGGGCAGATCACCCGGATCGGCGGCGCTTTCGACCGCATGGTGCGGATCTGCACCGGCGAGGTGTGGGTGCGCAGCACCTTGCGCTGGCCGTTGCGGTCGGGCGCAAGGAAGAAGGTGTCGTGCATCTCGCGCGCCGGGTGGCCGGGCGGGAAGTTGAGAGCCGTGAAGTTGTAGTCGTCGGTCTCGATGTCGGGCCCTTCGGCGACGGAGAACCCCATATCCGCGAAGATCGCCGCGATCTCGTCCATGACTTGGCTGATGGGATGAATGCGGCCGCGCGCCTCCGGCGCCTCGCGCACGGGCAGGGTCACGTCGATGCGCTCGGCGGCGAGGCGTGCGGTGAGCGCCGCTTCGCCGAGGGCTTCGCGACGAGCGCCCAACGCGCCCTGCACGCGATCGCGCAACCCGTTGATGAGGGGCCCGCGCGCCTTGCGCTCGTCGGGCGTCATGGCGCCCAGAGTCTTGAGCAGTTCGGAGACCGAGCCCTTCTTCCCCAGCGCCGCCACGCGTACGGCGTCGAGGGCGGCCTCATCGGACGCGGCGGCGACTTCTGCGAGGAGGTCACCTTCGAGGGTGTCGAGATCGGTCATCGGTTCAACTCACCGGCTGCGGCTCGACCACAGGATGGTCGGGCGATCATGGCGCGAGGGTTTTGCGGGTCGAGGCCGCCTTGGCAAGCCATCGCGCCCTGGAAAACCCGGCGCGCCCAGTAAAAACGAAAAGGCGCGGCGCCCGTGCGGGGCCGCGCCTTTTCCACAGAGTCCGACGCGAAGGCCGAACGAAGAAGGTTCAAGCCGCCTTGGCGACGTCCTGCAGGGAGGCCTTGGCCTTCTCGACCACGGCGGCGAAAGTGGCCGGCTCATGGATGGCGAGCTCGGACAGGGCCTTGCGGTCCACCTCGATGCCGGACTTGGACAGCGCGTTGATGAAGCGCGAATAGGTCAGGCCATGCTCACGGACGGCGGCGTTGAGACGCTGGATCCAGAGGGCGCGGAACGTGCGCTTCTTGTTCTTACGATCGCGGTAGGCATACTGCATGCCCTTCTCGACCGCCTGCTTGGCGATCCGGATCGTATTCTTGCGGCGACCGTAATAACCACGGGCGGCCTTGAGGACTTTCTTGTGCTTCGCGTGACTGGTCACGCCGCGCTTGACGCGGGCCATATGGAGTCTCCTGGATCAGAAAAAGCAGTTCGGCGGGTGAAAGAAGGCTTACCGGCTGTTCGGCAAAAAATACTTCTTCACGTTGGCGGCATCGCCCTCGAACAGGGTGGTGGTGCCGCGCAGGTTGCGGATCTGCTTCGTCGTCCGCTTGATCATCCCGTGGCGCTTACCGGCCTGGGCGTACATGACCTTGCCGGTGCCGGTGATCTTGAAGCGCTTCTTCGCGCCCGACTTGGTTTTCAGCTTGGGCATTTGGCTCTCCTGAACGCGCATGCACCCCGATCCGGGTTGGGATCGAAGGGATGCGCTCGGTTGATGCTTCTGATGGAGCAGCACGAACCGCCACGGCAGCCCGATCGGCCGGGCGGTTCAACGCGAGGCGGCGTATGACAGAAAAGCGACGCGGTTTCAATCCTGCGCGAGATCGTCAATCCTGCGCGAGGGCCAGGACCACATCGGTTTCCGTTACCGCCGCCATGGGCTTGGTGATCTTCACCGCACGGGTCGGCTGCCCCGGCGGCATGAGCAGGAGGATCGTCTCCGTGCCGGGGCAGGCCGGATCGGCGCAAACGATCTCGTTCACCTTGACGATTCCCGCCGCGTCGAAGCCCGCGGCCTGTCGTGCCCAGGCGAGGATCGCCGCGCGCACCGCCGCATCGGCCTGTGGCTGTTTCCGCCCGAACAGCGCCATGGGCGTCAGCCCGGAAGGGTGAGGAGGCCGGCGGCCCCGTCGCTGCAGCCGAAGCCCAGGCGGGCGCCGCGCGCGTCCCAGGCGAGGGCCGTGACGCCACTGCCCTTCACGGCCGGGCGCACCAACAGTTCGGACCCGTCGGCGAAACGCACGAGCAGGATGCAGCCGTCCTCGTACCCGATGGCGAGCACCAGGGCTTTGGGATGGAACGCCACCCGCGAGACCCGCGCCGGGCGCACGCCGCACTCGCGCGGGGCCTTGCCGGTGGGGCCTTCCTTCGAGTCGAACGGCCAGATGATGGCGGCTTCCGCGCCCCCGGTGGCGAGCCAGTCGCCATCGCCCGACCAGGCCATGGAGCGGACCTTGCCGGGATAGCCCGACATCCGCATGTGGCCGCGGTCGGGCTGGAGACGCCAGCCGTGCAGGGCGTTCTCCTGCATGGTGGTGACGACGAAGCGGCCGTCCGGCGACCAGGTCACGTCGATGTGCGAGCCCTTCCACTCGACGAAGTCGGGCGCGGTCTCGAGGTTCGGGTACCACAGGGTGGCGCCGTTGTAGTGCGAGACGGCCAGGCGGTAGCCCTTCGGCGCGAAGGCGAGGCCGCGCGCGGTGGATGGGGCGGCGAACACCTTCTCGCGGCCCTTGGCGTCGCGGGCCACGACGTTTCGTCCGGCGGCGTACGCGATGGCGCCGTCGGGATGGAGCGCCAGGGCGTCGATCCAGGCCCCGCCCTTGGCGACGGCCACCTCGACGACATCGCCCTCGGGCGATGTCGCCACCACGCGGCCGTCATCGCCCCCGGTCACGATCCGGCGTCCGTCACCGGCGGCGACCAGGATGGCGCCGTCCGGGTGCGATTCGATCCGGCGGACCTCGCCCCGGCCGGCCAGCAGCACGGCGCCGTCGCCCAGCGCCAGGGCCAGGGTGTCCTTCAACCACACGGCGGCGGTGACGTGGGCCCCGGCCGCGATGGGCGTGACGTGGTCGAGGAGGGAAGGTGCAGTCTCGGCCATCCGGCGGGGATCTCTCGTCACTCGGTTGCGATAGGCGCGCGGAGCCCGAGCCTCACAGGGCGGGTGCGCCGGAGACCGCACGCCGCGCCGTCAGGATCGTGGCGACGACGGCCAGGATGCCGGCGATGCCGGCAGGGATGGCGAGGGCATACAACGCCAAACGGCCGTAGGCGACCGTTCCGGCGAGGGATCCGACGAGAAGCGCGAGCCAGACCACACCATCGCCGACCCAGGCGTAACGGGCGCCGCGCCGGGCGAGCGCCAAAGCGAGCTTCTGGCCGAAGCTGAACAGCGCGCCGGTGACGAAAGTGGTCCCGGCGCGAAAGCCCTGGACGTGGGACAGGACCGCGTTCTGCGCCCCCATGGCAAGCGCCAGCATCAGGGAGGCGAGGCCCGAATCCGGGGCGGCGACGGCAGCCTCGAAGGCAGCTGCGACGATTGCGGCCTCGAAGCCGAGGATCACCGGCGTGCTCCAGCGTGCGGGCGTCAGGGCCGAGAGGGCGCCGCCGCAGATTCCGCCGAGGAGAAAAGCGAGGATGAGCAGGGCCGGCAGCCAGGCGAGGTGGGGCTGGCCGTGTCCGAGGGCGACGGCGAACTGGGTCGTGTTGCCGCTCATGAACGAGGTGTAGAGGCCACCGAGCCGAATGAAGCCGAGGGCGTCGACGTAGCCGGCCAGCGCCGTGAGGATGAGGCCGAAGCCGAGATGCCAGGGCCGGGTCACGGGCGCCGCCCCTTCGCGTTCACCACCGGGCCGGCAGGGTTAAAGCTTTGCTCACCAAGTCCGCGCAATTGGAGTGAACGCACTCGAACATCGCGCCGCTGCGGTCCGTTGGTTGGGTGATCCGGTACGGGACCATGCGTCCCCCGCCGGGTGAGTAGGAGTTGCGTCATGATCCCATTCGCCTGCGCCGCCCTCGCCCTGCCCAGCTTCACCCCGTCCGTCTTCGGCTCCTGCGGGATCGCCGAGACCGTGCTCATCGTCGAGGACGAGATCATGGTCTGCGAGCTTGCCGCCGAGGCGCTTCTGGAGGAAGGCTATCGCGTTCTCACCGCGTCCGATGCGGATGAAGCGGAGGGCATCCTGGCCCGTGAGCGGGTCGATCTGCTCTTCACCGATATCGATCTGGCCCGCAACACGAACGGTCTCGCCCTGGCTCAGCGTGCGCGCCGGGTTCGCCCCGACCTGCCCGTCGTCTACACCTCGGGCGGACGCGGCCATCTTGCCCACGGCGACGCCGTGACGGACTCGGTGTTCGTACCGAAGCCCTATCGCCTCAGCGCCCTCGTGGCCCTGGCCAACGACATCCTGCGCTCACCCGCCCACCACGCCTGAGCGCCAGCCCCCGGACCCACCGATGCGCACCATCCTCACCACCCTCGCCTTCGTGATCGCCTCCACGGGCGTCGCTTCCGCCTGCGACGTGAAGGCAGCCAAGCTCGAAGAGGCCATCGCGGCGAAGAGCCAGCTGCGCGAGGCGGCCAACAAGCAGACCGTGCGCGATCTTCGTACCCTGCGCGACGCCGCCATCGTGCTCGAGACCTACCAGTACGGTCCCGAGTGCGAACGCCTCGTCGCGATCGTCAAGGCGCTCGCAGCCAATCCCGCAAAGGCAATCGAGCGCGGCGGCGACACCGACGAGGAGAAGGCCGAGGAGGTTCTGGAAACCCGCGAGCCGAAGGCCCCCCCGGCCGAGGCCGCGCCGGCCGCGCCGAAGGCGAACTGACGACCCGATATCCAGGCCGGCCCACCCCTGGGGGTGCGGTCGGCTTCCCATGCCTTGGGCGCCGCGTTAGGACCGCGGCGCCCGCTCGCGCGTACCGCCATCCACTGAAGCGGATGCCGCGTTGAGGGGGCGACCGCGTATCCAGGGGCAGCGTATCGGCATGGCGACGGACATCCTCACCCGCGAGGCGGGCATCGCACATGCCGCCCATCGACTGCCTTCGGTGATCGTCGACGACTACAACAGCGAATTGAAGGCCGACGACGGGTTCGTCGGCGACAAGGTCTCGAAGAAGGCGTTTCGCGAGATCCTGGAAACGTGGCGGGAAACCCTGCGCAAGGCCGGCCCCGATCCTTTCGGCGACAAGCCCAGTGCCGACCTCAGCAAGAAGGCGCTCGATCGGGCGCTGGACGGCAGCGATCCCTTGAGCTCCGGCCTGATCTTCAGCGCCATCGAGGAGTTCGCCCAGGAACTCGCGCGTGTGGTGCGCCGCTTCCTGCGTCAGAAGGGCTGGCGTGACACGGAGAGCATCGTGGTCGGGGGCGGCTTCAGCGACAGCCGCGTCGGGCACCTCGCCATCGCCCGGGCCGGTGTGCTCCTGCGGGCCGCCGGCCTCGATCTAACCCTGGAGCCGATCCGCCACCACCCCGACGAAGCCGGCCTCATCGGGTCGGTCCACCTCGCACCGGCCTGGATCTTCGCCGGATACGACAGCCTGCTCGCCGTCGATATCGGCGGCACCAACATCCGCGCCGGGGTCGTCGCGACGAACCTCCGCAAGGCGCCCGACCTGTCCCGGAGCGCGGTCTGGCGCTCCGAGATCTGGCGTCACCGCGACGAGGATCCGGCACCGACCCGCGACGCCGCCGTGGATCGGCTCATCGGGATGCTCAACGACCTGATCCGGCGAGCGGGCCGGGCCAATCTCACGTTGGCGCCCTTCATCGGCATCGGCTGCCCCGGCGTTATCGAAGCGGACGGCACCATCGACCGCGGTGGACAGAACCTGCCCGGCAACTGGGAGAGCGACCGCTTCAACCTCGCCGAGCGCCTCGTCGCGGCGATCCCGCGGATCGGCGACCACGCCACCATGGTGGTGATGCACAACGATGCCGTCGTGCAGGGCCTGAGCGAGGTGCCGTACCGACAGGAGGTGACCCGCTGGGGCATCCTCACCATCGGCACCGGCCTGGGCAACGCTCGCTTCACCAACCGGAACGCCGACGATGCGGCTGCCTGAGAGATAGACCTGAGAAGCTGGCTCTGGCGAAGCGAACACTCGGATCCGGCCCAACCAAACCGGGGCCAGTAACCGGTCCTATATCCCTGGCACCCTCGCCTTAACGGCTCCGCCCCGTACGGGCGAGCTTCTGCGCGATCCGCTCGCGCAATTCCTCGGGTAGCTCGATGTCCACGAGGCGCCATGTCCAGCCGCGCAGGCGCAGGCGCAGGCGGAATCGGCGATCCCGCTTCGCGTCGGGCGGGACCGGAATGACCACGGTGCGAAAGCCGCGCATCTCGGAGGACAGGTAGAACGGGACGAGCCGGCGGAAGCCCTCGGCATGCAGCCCGGGCTTGCGCAGGTCGGCGGGTGTGTCTCCTTGGCGGGGCTCCGGGGGGCCGAGGTCGATGGATTGGGGCCAGCCGTCGTCTAGGAGGTCGACCACGGTTTGAGGCGTTACAAGGGATTCGGCGATGGGGATTGCGAGGGCCACCAGGGCATCGGTCACGCGCTGGCGCTCGCGCGGTTCCGCACCGCCCGTTTCGCCACGGGCCTGCGCGGCGGCGGCGGCCTGTCGGATCACCGACAGCCGCAGGGTGCGGAAGTTCACGTGGCGCTCGATATAGGCCACGTCATGCGCCTGCACGGCACGGGCGAGGTCGTAGAGCGCCCAGAACGGCGTCAGGGTGAACACGAACCAGCACAGCGCCAGTACAACGGGGATCGACCACCAGCGCATCGGTGGGCAGCCTTACCGGCGAGCCGGGAGAGTGCTGGAGCTCACGCCGGAACGCACCAGTCGGTCAAACCACCGAACGCCGCGACCACACCCTCGTAGATGGGCCGTTTGAACGGTACGATGAGGTCCGGCAATCCAGCCATGGGTTGCCACCGCCAAGCATCGAACTCGGACGCGTGGGCACCCCCACCGGGTGACGCGACATCGATCTCGCTGTCGTCGCCGAGGAAACCGAAGGCGAACCACCTCTGCGTCTGCCCGCGATAACGCCCCTTCCAGGCCTGCTTCATCACCGCTGGCGGAAGATCGTAGGTCAGCCAGTCGGGCGCTTCGGCCAGCAGCCGGACGGAGCCGGGTGCGACGTTGGTTTCCTCGTAGAGTTCACGCAAGGCCGCATCCTTGGGGGCCTCGCCGGGGTCGATCCCGCCCTGCGGCATCTGCCAGGCACGGCCATCGGCAACGTGTTCCGGACCGGCATCGGCGCGGCGACGACCGATGAATACGAGACCGGTGCGTGCGATCAACGTGATCCCGACGCAGGGGCGGTACGGCAATCCGGTGCCGTCGTCGTTCGGGAGGGCTGTCATCGGCGCGACCATAGGGCACCCCATCCCCGCGCCGCAACGCACGATGGCGGCACGATGCGAAGAATCGTATCGGCCCGACACTCAGGGCGCGGCGCTGCTGAGGCGGGCGCTCCCCGAAGCCGCACGCAGGGCGACGCTCACGGGCACGAGCCGCACGCCGCGTGCTTCGAGGTCCTTCGACCAACGCGCGATCCGGTCGATGGTCATCGGCATCGCGGTGGCGGACACCAGGACGAAGCCCTTGGCACGGGCCTGCGCTTCGGCCCGCGCGAGTTCCCGATCGATGGCCTCGGGCCGGGGCAGGGCGTCGAGGACGAACTCGGCCCGTGCCAGAGGAACCTTCGCCTTGGCACCGAGGGTGGTGGCGATGGAACGCGGCGAGGTGCCGTCGTCGACGTAGCCGAGACCGCGCGCGGCGATCTCGCGCAGCACCGGCTCGAAGGCGGCGGCATCGCTCGTCAGCTTGGCGCCCATGTAGTTGACGATGCCGACGAAGCCTTGGAAGCGGCTCATGGCCCAGGCAAGCCGGTCGAGGTTCTCCGGCGGACGCGCTGCCGTAAGCAGGGTCTGTGGCCCCGGATCGCTGTCGGGATAGTCGAACGGCTCCATGGGTGCCTGAAGAAGCGCCTCGTGGCCGGCTTCCCGGGCGCGCGCCACGGTCCGTTCGAGGTCGCCGCCGTAGGGGGCGAAGGCGAAGCTGACCTCCGGCGGCAGCCGGGTGATGGCACTGGCGGTGGCGGCCTGCCCGATGCCGAGCCCCGACACCAGGATGGCGATGCGTGGGCCGGTGGTCCCGGGATCGGGCCGGGCATAAACGTCGAGGGGGCGGATTCGCCCTTCACCGAGGCGCGGCACGCTGCCGTGGCGTCCGCGCTCGACGAGGCGCGGGTCGGGGGCGGATGCGAGCTTGACCGGTGCCGCATCGGGAACACGGATCACCACGGCGTCGCTCGGCGCATTGCCGCCGCCCGCGCGCACCACGGTGACACCGGAGGCGGTCTCGACGGCATCGGCCGAGCGCTGGGCTGCGACCGGTTTCTCGGGCACCGGGACCGCAGCGGTCGGCACGGGCGGCGGGTCGCGCAGGGCGATGGTGGCGACGGCCACCGGCTCGCCTCCCTGCGGATCGCCGACGGCGCCGAGGATGCTCAGGCCACCGACGAGGCCGAGGACGAGGCCCCCTGTCACCATCCGTGGGGTCAGGTACGTGGCGTTGAGGCTGCGAAGGCGCTCCCGTGGGGTTCGCTTGGCGCCGAGAGGCCGGGTCAGGATGTCGTCGGAGGCCACGCTCAGCCGCTTCCCTCAGGGTCGGGACGAGAACGGCAACCGCCTCCTGAAACGAAAGCGGCCCCCGATATCGGTTCTGAACCGACATTGGGGGCCGCCATGGTTAACGCTTCCCTAAAAAGCGACCGTGTGCCGGGTCAGTTCGGAACCGTCGTCTTGGTGTTGGACGCACCCTTCTGGATGCCGCGCAGGTAGTCGAAGGCGGCCGTGAGTTGCTTGTCCTTGGCCGGGTCGGGCGGAACGTAGGCGGAGGATCCACCGCGCTCCTCGACGTCCTTCTGCTTGAGGTGGCCCTTCAGGCCGGCCTCGCCCTTGGTCTCGTCCTTGCCCTTGAGCTCGTCCGGCACCTCCTGCAGCACCTCCTGATCCGGCTCGATGCCCTTGGCCTGGATCGAGCGACCCGACGGGGTGTAGTAGCGTGCCGTGGTCAGGCGCAGGGCGCCGCTGCCGCCGAGCGGAATGATCGACTGCACCGAGCCCTTGCCGAACGAGCGGGTGCCGAGCACCGTCGCGCGCTTATGATCCTGCAGGGCGCCGGCCACGATCTCGGAGGCCGAGGCCGAGCCGCCGTTGACCAGTACGACGATGGGCTTGCCCTTGGTCAGATCACCGGATTTCGCCGAGAAGCGCTGCGTCTCGTCGGGATTGCGGCCGCGGGTCGAGACGATCTCGCCGCGATCGAGGAACGCGTCGGAGACCATCACGGCCTGATCGAGGAGGCCACCCGGGTTGTTGCGCAGATCGAGGACGTAGCCCTTGAGCTTGTCGGCGCCGATCTCGCCGTTGAGCTTGTCGATGGCCGACCGCAGCCCGTCGAAGGTCTGTTCGTTGAACTGGGTCAGGCGGATGTAGCCGACGTCGCCGCCCTCGGCGCGCGAGCGCACGGGCTTGATCTTGATCACGTCGCGGTTGAGCACGACCTCGATGGGGTCCTTCGACTCCTTGCGGCTGATCTTGAGCTTGACCGGCGAGTTCACCGGGCCACGCATCTTGTCCACGGCCTGATTCAGGGTGAGTCCCTGGACCTGATCCTCGTCGATCTGGGTGATCACGTCATTGGAAAGGATGCCGGCCTTCGACGCGGGCGTATCGTCGATGGGGGTGACGACCTTGATCAGACCGTCTTCCATGGTGACCTCGATACCGAGACCACCGAACTCGCCGCGGGTCTGCACCTGCATGTCGCGGAAGCTCTTCGAGTCCATGTAGCTCGAATGCGGATCGAGCGACGTGAGCATGCCGTTCACCGCCGCCTCGATGATCTTGGCCTCGTCGGGCTTCTCGACGTAGTCGGTGCGGACCTTCTCGAACACATCGCCGAACAGGCTCAGTTGGCGATAGGTCTCGGCCGAGGCCGCCACGGCGCTGGTCCCCGACAGCAGGCGGGTCTGGGTCGCGACCATGGAGGACCCGACGCCGATGAACGCGCCGAGGAGAACGAGGGAAACCTTGCGCATTATCCGCGAACCTTCTCGCTGGGGCTTTTGGCCCACCAAGGCTCCGGATCGATGGAGCCGCCGTCTTTTCTGAACTCGACGTATAACACCGGATCGCCGCCGGCCGGGGTCGTACCCGCACCGCCCTCGCCCATGGCCGCCACGGGCTCGCCCGCCAGGACGAACTGGCCGACCTCGACGTCGATCTGATCCATCCCCGCCAGCAGTAGATAGTAGCCATCGCCGGCATTGATGATCAAGAGTCGGCCATACGACCGAAACTGGCCGGCGAAGGAGACCCAGCCATCGGCCGGTGACGAAACCACGGCTTTGGGTCGGGTGGTGAGCGAAATGCCGCGGGTGGTGCCACCATTGGCGTCGGTTTGGTTGAAGCCGCGCGTCAGCGCTCCGCTCACAGGCCGAGGCAGATCGCCACGTGTGTCCGCGAACCGAACCTTGGGGGCGAGGCGCGCCGGGTCGCGGATACCGGCGGCGGCGAAGCGCTCCTGCGTGGCGCGCGCCTCCCGGGTCTCGGCCGCACGCGCCTCGTCCGCCGCACGGCGTGCGGAGGCCACCTCGCCTTCCATCCGCTCCAGGAGTTCCTTGAGGGTGCGGGCCTGGAGGCCGAGTTCGGCGGTGCGTGAGCGTTCGGTCGCCAAGCCGCTCTCCACCTCGGCCAGCCGCGCCTTTCGGGCAGCCATGAGGCCGTTGAGGCGCTGCTGCTCCCGCGCCCATCCGGCGAGATCGTTCTTCAAACCCTCGCGATCGGCGGCGATGAGACCTTTCAGGCGCACGAGTTCGGTGAGGTCGGCCGCCAAGGTCTCGGCTTCGCCGCGCAGTTCGGGCACCACGGCACCGAGCAGCATCGAAGTTCGGATAACGGCGAGCACGTCCTCGGGACGCACCAGCACCGCGGGAGGCGGCCGACGACCCATGCGCTGGAGAGCTGCGAGGATCTCGGCGATGACGCCGCGCCGCCCGTCCAGCGACCGGCGGATGGCCGCCTCGGAGGCCCCAAGGGTCTTGAGACGCTCTTCCAACCGGGTCATCCGGTCTTCCGTCGCCTGAGCCTGACGGGTCGCATCCAGGAGGGCCGTATTGAATTTGGCCCGGTCGCCGCCGATGGATGTGATTTCGGCCTCGAGTTGCGCACGCGTCCCCGTCGAGGCCGCGAGTGCCTCCTCGATGCGCTTCAAGTTCTCGGCACGTCGGTTCTTTTCCTCGACGGCTTTCTGAACCGCATCCGGTTCGGCTGCCGGTGACTTGGCGCTTGGGTCTTTCGGAGTCATTTCCCTGGCAGACTCTTGCCTGGCAGATTCCTGCGCTGCGGCCGGCGTGGTCACGACGAGGCCGGTCAGGGCGAGCGCGCACATGCTGCGCCCTCCCCTCCGTGCCGCCATCCATGGCCTGGCCGCCGTCATCGTTCGTCGAGGTTTCCGCGATGATAGGGATGGCCGGCGAGGATCGTCAGCGCTCGATACACCTGCTCCAAGGCCAGCACGCGCACAAGGCCATGCGGCAACGTCGCCGCGCCGAAGGACAGGGTGAGATCGGCTCGCGCTCGTACCGCCGGATCGAGTCCGTCGGCTCCGCCGATGGCGATGGCGAGGCTCGGACGCGCGGCGTCGCGCCAGGCCGCCACGCGATCGGCGAAGGTTTCACTGGTGAGATCGGCGCGTCCGCGTTCGTCGTAGACGACGAGGGCGGCTCCCTGCGCGTGCGCGAGGATGGCCGTGCCCTCCTCTGCACAACGATCCTGAGGCCGACGTGCACGGCTCTCGGGAATCTCGACCGTATCGCAGGCTGGAAAGCCGAGACTGCGGCCGAGTTGGGCCGCCCGTTCGCGGTAGCGTGCCGCGAGGTCGCGCTCCGGACCGGCCTTCAGGCGCCCGACCGCCGCGATGAGGAGCCGCATGGAGTCGACGACCCGCGGTCGCTTACTCGGCCAGGGCGTTGCTGGGCAGGTCGACGGCGGGACGGTCGGCGCCCCACATCTTCTCGAGATTGTAGAAGCCGCGCACTTCCGGGCGGAAGATGTGGACGATGATGTCGCCTGCATCGATCAGCACCCAGTCGCAGGCCGGCATGCCCTCGACCCGGGCGGAGCCGAGACCCTTGGCCTTCATGTCCTGGAGGATGCGGTCAGCGATGGCACCGACATGGCGCTGCGAGCGACCCGAAGTGATGATCATGGTGTCGGCGAGCGACGTCCGACCCATGAGATCGATCTCGATGGTCTCCTCCGCCTTCATGTCCTCCAGACAATCGAGGGCGAGCGCTCTGAGGTCGCCGATCTTGCGGTCGGCAACGTCGTCGGAACCTGGGGCTCCCTGGTGGACCGCGTCGTTCAGCGTCTCAGTTCCTGCAATGGCCATCGTCATGCGGGGATCGTACCCTGAATGGGCGCGACATGGAACGTTCCCGTTGCGTCTTCGCGCAATCCATCTTTCCGCCCCCCGGTTCGCAGGGCCGTAGAGGACAGATGAGAGCGTGGACCGTGCAGGAAGACCCAGGCCGGTGGGTCGAGATCGGCGAGCACACGGGCATCCGCCTCGTCGATCCGCCAACGGCCGAGGGCTTGCGCACCCCGCGCAACCGGCCCTTTGAGAGTGAAGCCGGGCCGGTCGATGATGGCGATGGGCATGGTTTCGGCGATCGCACGGAATCCCTGCCAGCGATGAAATGTCGCGAGGCTGTCGGCTCCCATGATCCAGACGAATCGCACGGCCGGATGGCGGTCCGTGAGGTAGCGAAGGCTTTGCCGAGTGTAGCGAGCACCGATGAGGCTCTCGAAAGCCGTCACCACGATGCGGGGATGGGCAGCGATAGCCTGAGCGGCCGAGACGCGCGCGTCGATGGAAGCGAGGTCGGCCCGGTCCTTCAGGGGATTGCCCGGCGTGACCATCCACCAGACGCGGTCGAGGCCCAGGCGCCGCAGGGCGACGCGGCTGACATGCCGATGCCCGAGATGAGCCGGGTTGAACGAGCCGCCGTAGAGGCCGATCCGGAGGCCGGGGCAGGCCGGCGGAAGCCGAACGGGTCCCGACACGTCAAGTCGCATCGGAAGCCGCGTATGGTGGCGGACCGGAGTAAGGCGTCAAGGACGCGTCTGCCCACTCCCGTGGACGCGGTACTTGAAGGTGGTGAGTTGCTCCACGCCGACGGGGCCGCGCGCATGCATCCGGCCCGTTGCGATACCGATCTCGGCCCCGAAGCCGAACTCCCCGCCATCGGCGAACTGGGTCGAGGCGTTGTGGACGACGATGGCGGAATCGACCTCGGCGAGGAAGCGCGTCGCCTCGGCGCGGTCGGCGGTCACGATGGAATCGGTGTGGTGCGATCCGTAGGTTTCGATATGGGTGATCGCCGCATCGAGACCATCGACCACTCGGACGGCGATAATGGCATCGAGGTACTCCGTACGCCAGTCCGCCTCCGCGGCCGGCGTCACACGGGCATCGACCGCCTGCACGTCCGTATCGCCACGCACGGCGCACCCTGCCTCGATGAGAGCCGTGACGAGGGGAGCCAGATGCGTGCTGGCGCAGGCGCGATCCACCAGGAGGGTCTCGGCGGCGCCGCAGATACCCGTACGGCGCATCTTGCTGTTGAGGGCGATGGTACGGGCCATGTCGAGATCGGCGCCGGCGGCGACGTAGACGTGACAGATACCATCGAGGTGCGCGAAGACCGGCACCCGCGCCTCGGCATGGACACGTTCCACCAGACCGCGCCCGCCCCGGGGCACGATCACGTCGATGCAGCCGTCGAGGCCGGACAGCATGGCGCCAACGGCAGCGCGATCACGGGTCGGTACGATCTGGATCGCGTCCGCCGGCAGTCCGGACGCTTCCAGACCGGCCCGCATGGCCCGCGCGATGGCCATGGCCGTGCGATGACTGTCGGACCCGGCGCGCAGGATGGCGGCATTGCCGGCCTTGAGGCACAGCGCGCCGGCATCGGCGGTGACGTTGGGGCGGCTCTCGAAGATCACGCCGATGACGCCCAGCGGCACGGCGATGCGCTCGATCAGCAGGCCATTGGGACGCTCGAACGCAGCGACCTGACGCCCGACGGGATCGGGCAAGGCACCGATCTTCTCGACGGCGTCGGCGATGGCGCTCAGGCGCGTGGGATCGAGGGTGAGCCGGTCGATGAGCGCCTGAGTCTGGCCGGCGGCGCGGGCCGCTTCCACGTCCCGGGCGTTTTCTGTCAGGATCTCGGACTGTGCCCCCCGCAAGCGCTCGGCGATGGTGCGGAGCGCGATATCCTTGATCTGAGCTGGTGCCAGCGCGATGCCACGCGCGGCGGCTCGCGCGCGCAGGCCGATGGCATGCATTTCGGCGGTCAGATCGGGAGCTTGAAAATCGGTACGCAGATTCAGAACGGGCACGGCCTTCATCCTCGCGGGCCGTCGCGCGATCCGGCGCGCCCGCCTGTTGTCCCGCCCGTCATCGCATGCCGGATACTGGGGAAACAAGCGTAACGCATGACAACCCGGCTATTCGCCCACCATGGCGAGGTCGTCGCGATGCACCATTTCGGCGCGGCCGGGATGAGTCAGCAGATCGGCGATCTCGCGGCTCGGGCGGCCGATGATCCGCACGGCCTGATCGCTGTCGTAGGCCACCAAGCCACGCCCGAGGGTCCGCCCGGCGGCATCGCGGATCACCACGGCGTCGCCGCGTCCGAATCCGCCGTGAATCCCGGTGACGCCCACCGGCAGCAGGCTGGCTCCCCCCTGAAGCGCGCGGGCGGCACCGTCATCGACGATGAGGATGCCGCGCGGCTCGAGGGACCCGGCGATCCAAGCCTTGCGCGCGGCGATCGGGTTGGAGCCCGACAGGAACCAGCTGCAACGCCCCCCCTTCAGGATGGTGTGCAGGGGGTTCTTCTCGCGACCGTCGGCGATGACCATGTGGGTGCCGCCGCTGGCGGCGATCTTCGCGGCTTCGACCTTGGTGCGCATCCCGCCGCGCGACAACTCCGAGGCCGGACCTCCGGCCATGGCCTCGATCTCGGGGGTGATGCGCTCGATCACCGGAAGATGGCGAGCGAGCGGGTCGGTGTGAGGCGGCGCCGTATAGAGGCCGTCGATATCGGAGAAGAGCACCAGGACGTCGGCACCGATCATGGTGGCGACACGGGCGGCGAGCCGGTCGTTGTCGCCGTAGCGGATCTCGCTGGTGGCCACGGTGTCGTTCTCGTTCACCACCGGCACGGCGCGCACTTCGAGCAGCTTGAGCACGGTGGCGCGGGCGTTGAGGTAGCGTCGGCGCTCCTCGGTGTCCTGCGGCGTCACCAGGATCTGGCCGGCCGCGATCCCGTGGTGGCCGAGCGCCTCCGACCAGTGCCGGGCGAGCGCGATCTGTCCCACGGCCGCCGCCGCCTGGCTCTCCTCCAGCCGCAGGGTACCGGGCGGATATCCAAGCACCGTACGCCCGAGGGCGATGGCGCCCGAGGAGACGACGAGGACGTCGGCTCCCTGCGCGTGCAGGTCGGCGATGTCCTCGGCCAGAGCCGCGAGCCAGGCATGGCGCAGACGTCCGCGCGCGCGGTCCACGAGGAGTGCCGAACCGACCTTGATGACGATCCGGCGGAAGTCCTGGAGGTTGGGCGTCGATGCACGCGGCGAAGTCACCGCCGCGTCACTCACGGCTGCCACGCATCGGCCGGCTGCGCCTCCGCCTCGGCGCGCTTGGCCTCCGCGATGGAGCGGGTGATCGCCCGCAGCGCGTCCTGAACGCCGAGCCCCGTCGCCGACGACAGGATCAACGGCTTCTTCCCCGAGGCGCGCTTGAGCCGGGCGACCTGCTCCTTGAGCGTGTCGGGATCGACCACGTCGGCCTTCGATAGGGCGACGATCTCGGGCTTGTCGGTCAGGCCGCCGCCATAGGCCTCGAGTTCCTTGCGGACGAGCTTGTAGGTCTTGCCCGCATGCTCGTTGGTGGCCTCGACGAGGTGCAGGAGCACGCGGCAGCGCTCGACATGGGCGAGGAACCGGTCGCCGAGGCCGACGCCGTCGTGTGCGCCCTCGATGAGACCGGGAATATCCGCGAGAACGAATTCCCGCTCGTCCGAGCGGACGACGCCGAGGCCGGGGTGCAGGGTGGTGAAGGGGTAATCGGCGATCTTCGGCTTGGCCGCCGTCACGGTGGCGAGGAACGTCGATTTACCGGCATTCGGCAGGCCGACCAAGCCCGCATCGGCGATGAGCTTCAGGCGCAGCCAGACCCATTGCTCGTGGCCCTCGAGGCCCGGGTTGGCATGCTTGGGGGCACGGTTCGTCGAGGTGGTGAAATAGGCGTTTCCGAAGCCGCCGTTGCCTCCCTTGGCCAAGCGTACCCGCTGGCCGATATGGGTCATGTCGGCGATCAGGGTCTCGCCGTCCTCGGCGATGATCTCAGTCCCGGCCGGCACCTTGAGCACCACGTCGGCGCCGTTGGCCCCGTGGCGGTTCGAGCCCATGCCGTGCTCGCCCTTCTTGGCCTTGAAATGCTGCTGGTATCGGTAGTCGATCAGGGTGTTGAGACCGTCGACGCACTCGACCCAGACGTCGCCACCGCGGCCGCCGTCGCCGCCGTTGGGACCGCCGAATTCGATGAACTTTTCACGCCGGAAGGCCACGCATCCGGCACCACCGTCGCCGGAGCGCACGTAGACCTTGGCTTCGTCGAGGAATTTCACGGTACTGCTCGTCTCACTTCATTCGTCTCGGACACGCGAAGCGGTCTCGCGGGTCGGCTCCGGCGGGATGCCGGTATCGGCGTCAGGCGCCGCCGCGACGGCATTTCCCGTCGAGGTTCAGGTACTGGATACTCCGAAGTCCGGCTTCGAACCACGTCCCGGCGGACGTGGTGCCCTCGTATCCGTAAAGGAGGATGCGGATGGCATCGTCGGGCGAAACCAGATTCGGCGGGTCTCCCGCCTCGAAAGTCCAATTCCGTGACGGCTCGCTGTCCGCGCCAAAAGCGGTCCGCGTCCCGTCCGCCTCGATCTGGTTCACTTGGGCGAAGGCCGGAGCTTCGTTGGCGCGCGAGGTCGAGAAGGTGAACCCGACCTTCGGAGCGCGGCCGACGAAATTGTAGAATTCACAGTACAGCGTCGGCATCGCAGACGTCGTCGCGACGACACCGGGTGCTGGCTGGGGGTGGTCCAAGCCACGCAACAGGAGAGCGGCAAACCCGAAGGCCGCCAGGGCAGCCGCGCCCGATACGGCAAGGGTACGCTTCATGGCCTCGACCCCATCGCTGTGGGCGGAACCTACTCCGCCTCAGACGACGAAAGGGAGGATGGATACCCATCCTCCCCCATCCATGCCCCGACCGACCGGAAGGCCGGGCGACCGAAAGAAAAGTTCGTTACTCGGCAGCTTCCTGCAGCGGCACGACGGTGACGAAGGCACGACCGCGCTTGGTCATGAAAAGCACCCGGCCATCGGTCTTGGCGAACAGGGTATGATCCGTACCCATGCCCACATTGGCGCCGGGATGCCACTTGGTGCCGCGCTGGCGCACGATGATGTTGCCGGCGATGACGGCTTCCGAGCCGAACTTCTTCACGCCGAGGCGCTGGCCGGCGGAATCGCGGCCGTTGCGGGACGAGCCGCCTGCTTTTTTATGGGCCATTGTGGCTTACTCCGAAATCTCGAAAAACGATCCGACCGTCAGGCGCTGATGCCGGTGATGCGAACCACCGTGTGGTGCTGGCGGTGGCCCCGCTTGCGGCGCGAGTTCTGGCGGCGGCGCTTCTTGAAGGCGATGACCTTCGCGTCGCGGCCATGGCTGACGATCTCGCCGGTGACGCTGATGCCCGAGAGCAGCGGCGCGCCGATCTGAGTGGCGCCAGCGCCGTCGGCGAAAAGGAGCACGTCCCCGAAGGTCACGGTGGAGCCGGCTTCACCCTCGAGGGTGGCGATCGTGATGGTGTCGTTGGCGGCAACGCGATACTGCTTGCCGCCCGTCTTGATGACTGCGAACATCGTTCTCTTTCGTGTTCTCTGCCGGCCTCCCGCTCACCGTCAGGTGAACCTGGACCGTCTTCTTGTTCAGGTCATCCGCGACACCGGGTCGAGCCGGGCGCGAACGCGAAACGCGCGGACTTCGTCGAGGAAGCCGCGCATTGCGCTGGTGCATAGGCGCGATGGGGGTGATTTGTCAATGCGATGCCGGTTCGGGCAAGAGCCGCGTGCCACGAATTCAACGCTTGGTCAGCCCGCCCAGCACATTGCGAAGGATCGCGTTCCCCACCTCCGTTCCAACCTTGCGCGCCATGGAACGGGCAGCGTTACCGATGACCTGTTCGGCGAGGGTTTGTGGAGGGCGGCGCCCCTTTGCAGCGGGTTTCGAGCCGAAGACGCTGCCGAGCAATCCACCGAGCATGCCCGTCAGACCGCCCTCGGCTTGCTGAGCCGCCTCTGCCGGCGCGGAATCCAAACCCTTGCGCTTGGCCAGGATCTCGTAGGCGCTCTCGTTGTCGACCGCCGCATCGTACTTCCCCCGCACGGGGCTGTTCGCCATGAGGCTCGCTCGCTCGGCCGGCGTGATGGGGCCGACGCGGCCCTGGGGCGGAGCGACGAGGGCCCGCTCGACGATGGAAGGCGTTCCCTTCGCTTCGAGGAAGCTCATCAAGGCCTCGCCGACGCCGAGTTCGGTGATGGCCTTGGCGACATCGAAACCCGGATTCTGGCGAAACGTCTCGGCCGCCGACTTCACCGCACGCTGGTCGCGCGGCGTGAAGGCGCGCAAGGCGTGCTGCACCCGGTTGCCGAGCTGACCGAGAACCGACTCGGGGACATCGAGGGGGTTCTGGGTGACGAAGTAGACGCCGACACCCTTGGAGCGGATCAGCCGCACCACCTGCTCGACGGCATCGAGAAGCGCTTTGGGCGCATCGTCGAACAGCAGGTGGGCCTCGTCGAAGAAGAAGACGAGCTTGGGCTTGTCGAGGTCTCCCACCTCGGGCAATTGCTCGAACAGCTCCGACAGCATCCACAACAGGAAGGCGGCGTAGAGCCGGGGCCGCTGCATGAGCTTGTCGGCGGCCAGGATGTTGACGATGCCGCGCCCTTCGCGGTCGGTCTTCATGAAATCGTTGAGGTCCAGGGCCGGCTCGCCGAAAAACTGGTCTGCACCCTGATTCTCCAGCATCAGCAGCTGACGCTGGATGGCCCCCACGCTCGCCGCCGAGGCGTTGCCGTACTGGCCCGAGATCGCCTTCAGGTTCTCCGAGACGTAGAGCAGGAGGGCACGCAGATCCTTGAGGTCGAGAACCGGCCATTCGTTGTCGTCGGCAATCCGGAAGGCGATGTTGAGGACGCCCTCCTGGGTGTCGTTGAGTTCCAACAGGCGGGCGAGAACCAGGGGCCCCATCTCGATCACGGTCGCGCGGATCGGATGCCCCTGGTCGCCGAACAGATCCCAGAACACCACCGGGAAGCGGTCGGGCTCGTACGGAATACCAAGCTGCTCGGCACGTTCGACGAAATGAGGCTTCGCTTCCCCGGCGGCGGCGAGCCCGGACAAATCCCCCTTGATGTCGGCGGCGAAGACCGGGACCCCGGCATTCGAAAAGCCCTCGGCCATCACTTGCAGGGTCACGGTCTTGCCGGTGCCGGTGGCGCCCGCCACGAGGCCATGGCGGTTGGCGAGCCGCAGGGTGAGTGCCTCCGGCTTGGTGCCGCCCCCCTTCAGGAGACTCTTGCCCACGAGGATTGTGCCGTCGCCCTGCATGATCGCCCACTCCCCGATGCTGAGAAGCGGCGTGCCGCCTCGCTCAGGTGGGTTATGCGGCCTGGGCGCGGCATTTTCCAGCAACAGAGGCCTGACGCGGCTGCCACCCTTGATTTACCCGCGGCAAGGCCGGACAGACAAAATCCCGAATGCTCTGGAGCGACCCGAGATGGAAGAGTTGATTGCCCGCGTCACCACCGTGACGGGGCTGGACGCCGCGACCGCCCAGACGGCCATCGGCCACATTCTGGCCTTCCTCCAGAAGGAAGGGCCCGCCACCGAAGTCAGCCAGCTCCTCGCCACCCTTCCCGGTTCTGAGACCACCATTGCGGAGTCCAATGCGGGCGAAGGCGGCGGCGGTCTGATGGGCATGCTCGGTGGCATGATGGGCGGCGGCGTGATGGCGCTGGGTCAGAAACTCATGGCGGCCGGTGTCCCCATGGGCCAGATGCAGCCGCTCGGCCGGGAGCTGTTCGCCTACGGCCGCGAGAAGGCCGGCGAGGACGTCATGGGGCCCATCGTCGGCTCGATCCCCGGCCTGAATCAGTTCGTCTGACCATCCATTCGATCCACTTCGGCGGCTACGCACGTGCGGGCTGCCGGAGAGGTGTCGGCTAAGCGCCTCAACTCGCTCTCGCACTTGGCGAATCCGTGTCATAAAAGCGTGTGCGCCGCATGGTGTTGTGGCGTCCCGAAGGCGTGAGGTTCAGGGCTCCGGGGTGAGCCCGTCTCGCGATCCCGACAGGCGGATTCGACCATGGTTCCGAACTTCGCGCGAGAGGCATCCGCGGCGTGGCTCACCGGTTGGGAGACGCACGTTCATGCGCCCTTCACCCGAATGAAGCGCAAGCGCAGCGAAGCAGGCCTTTTGGGAGTGCCCACCCCACACGGGCGGGCGCTCATCCCGCCCGGTTCCGTACCGATCAAGTTCACGCCGCGCCTGAAGAAGCCGTTCCCGGCCCCAGGCCTCGATCCGAGCCTCGGACGCATCGGCAATCTCGAGGTTCGGCTGGCGACTTCCGTGTCCGAGATTCGCCGGGCGCAGCGCCTGCGCTACCGGGTGTTCTTCGAGGAGATGCAGGCGGTGGCCACCGGCCTGTCCCTGCTTTCGCGCCGGGATATCGATGCCTACGACACGGTCTGCGACCACCTCCTCGTCATCGATCACGCAGCCACGGACGAGACCCCGTTCCGGCGCCCCCGCCCGAAGGTGGTGGGCACCTACCGCCTCCTGCGCCAGGAGACGGCCGACCGGCATTTCGGCTTCTACACGGAGGCCGAGTACGACATCGCGCCCCTCCTCGCCGCGCATCCGGGCGAGCGCTTCCTCGAACTCGGCCGCTCCTGTGTCCTCAAGCCCTACCGGACCAAGCGCACGGTGGAACTGCTCTGGGCCGGAATCTGGGCCTACGTCCAACACCACCGCATCGATGCCATGCTCGGCTGCGCCAGCCTGGAGGGCACCGATCCGGACCGCCTCGCCCTCCCCTTGAGCTTCCTCCATCATCACGCCCGCGCGCCGGAAGGCTGGGGCGCCACGGCCCTGCCCGCACGTTACGTCGCCATGGACCGCCTCGCCCGCGAAGCCGTGGACCCGAAAGCCGCCCTTCAATCCCTGCCGCCCCTGATCAAGGGCTACCTCCGGGTCGGCGCGACCTTCGGCGACGGGGCCGTGGTCGATCATCAGTTCGGCACCACCGACGTATTCGTGGTCCTGCCGGTCTCGGCCATCGCCGCGCGCTACATCGATCATTTCGGCCCCACCGCGAACCGCAAGGCCGCGTAACGCGGCTTGCGGGAACCGCATCCCTCCGGCAACCCGGTCCCGCGGGCCGGAGGGGCGGGACGGATGCGGGGCTATCGATACGAGGCGCTCGACGGTGTGCGGGGTCTCGCCGCGCAGGCGGTGGTGCTCACCCACGCGGTGGAGATGGCGTTCCTGCCCACCCATGGGACAGGAGCGGCCATCACCGGCTGGATCGGCCGAGTCTCGGTGATGACCTTCTTCGCCCTCAGCGGTTTCGTCATCGCCACGAGTCTCGGCCGGATGGCCGGGCGGGATGGCCGCTTCCTCGTGCCCTACGCGGTCCACCGGGTGGCCCGCATCGCGCCCCCCTTGATCTTCGCCATCGCCCTCACCTTCGCGGTGGGCATCCTCGGCCGGGCCGGCCTCCCCCTCCTGACCCGGACGGGGGAGCCTTACACCATGGGCGTCCTCGCCTTCCTGCGGGGCATCACCCTGACGTTCGCCCCCAGCGACGCGACCTTCGTCATCGACAATCCGCTCTGGTCCCTGCGCCAGGAGGTCTACCTCTACGCGGTCGCCGCCTTCGCCACCCTGGCCATCGTCGGGCGTGGAGCCTGGCGCGCCACGGGGATCGTCCTCGCTTCGGGGCTCGTTCTCGTGACGGCCAATCGGTTCTTCTACCTGCAATCCCTGGCCCTGTTCGGGGCGGGCGTGGGCGCGGCCCGGCTCGGGGGACATCCCGGCCTACGCCGGCTGGCGGCGACACCGGTCGTTCTCCCCATCGCGGGGCTCGCGCTCGGCGCACCCCTGGCCTTCGCGGCGAACCCCGGCTTCGTCGATGCCATGAGCGCGTGGGGGCCGTTCCTCGCCTACCAGGCTGCACTGGGACTGCCCCTGGCCGTCGCTCTGCTCGGTCTGGCGACGAACGAGGCGCCCGCCGCACGGACTTTCGCGCGCTGGGAAGGCGCAGCCTCGTTCTCCTACACCCTCTACGTGGTGCACATGCCGATCCTGGTCCTGGTGTTCTCCGTTCGCGCCCACTTCGGCTGGGCGTCGGGTCGGACCGGCGATGTTGCGACCTTCGCGGCGGCGTGGCTCGTGGCCCAGGCTGTTGCGATCGCCGCCGCCCGTGCCGTGGAGCGTCCGAAGCCGGCACGGGCGGCCCTCTTCGGCGCTCTGTGGCGGCTCGGATGGGCGCAGCCCACCCAGGGCCGGGCCTGAAGTCTAAGGCGCGCGCGCATCCGCCACGAGGGCGGCCAGTCCCTCGCGGTAGGTCGGATAGGCGAGATCGACGCCGAGTTCCTCGCGGATCAGCCGGTTCCGCACGCGCTTGTTCTCGCCGTAGAAGCTGCGCGCCATCTGACTGAGATCCGCGGTCTCGAAATCGATCTCCGGCGGCAGGGGCAGGCCCGCGAGGCTGGCTGCGTGCTCGGTCACCACCTGTGGCGCGGTCGGTGCGTCGTCCGTGACGTTGTAGACCGCCCCGGCCCGGGGCCGGTCGAGGGAGGCGAGCAGCGTGGTCGCGATATCGTCCACATGGATGCGGTTGAACACCTGTCCGGCCTTGATGATCCGCTGCGACTTGCCCTCGCGCAACTTGACGATCGGGTTTCGGCCAGGCCCGTAGATGCCGGCCAGGCGGAACACCTGCACGGCCTTGTTGGACTCGCGCCCAAGGGTGAGCCAGGCCGCTTCCACGGCGAGGCGCCCGTGCGAGCGCTGGCTCGTCGGACGCGGCTCCGTCGTCTCGTCGATCCACGCACCCTGCTGGTCACCGTAGACGCCGATGGTCGAGAGGTAACCGATCCAGCCGATGCGACTCTCGCGAATGGCATCGCCGTAGCCAGTCAGAACCGTGTCGCCCTCCCGCCCGGGGGGAGCCGAGACGAGGAGCACATCGGTATCGGCGAGATCGGCGGCGATGCGGTCGTCGTCGCCGTCCGGCCCGAACGTCCGAAGAGCCACGCCGGCGAGGCCGGCCCCGGGCCGCGACGGATCGGTCACCGTGGCACGGACCTCGGCGAAGCGGCCCGAGGCCCGTTCGACGAACCGGCGAGCCGTGAAGCCGAGGCCGAAGACGAAGAGGTTCATGAGTCTCGTAGTTCCTGCGCGATCGATCCCAACGGGCCATTCTGAGTCAGGCCGTTCTGCCATTCAGCCCGGACCGCGTCATCCGTTTCCTGCCGACCGTGCTCCTCGAATGCGGCCCGCAGGGCGTCCGCGTCGAAGAGGCGGGTGGCGGCCCAGACCGCCATGCCGCGCACCAGGGGCGCGGGATCGCTGAGGCAGCGTACCACCTCGGGTGCGAGCGCGGCCGATCCGGAATTGCCGATGGCGATGAGGACGTTCCGCAGGAATCGGTCTCGGCCCGTGCGCTTGATCGGGGTCCCGGCGAACCGCGTCCGGAACCCTGCGTCGTCGAGCCGGGCCAGATCGGCGAGGGGGGGAGCCGCCAGGTCGGCCCGCGCGGCGAGCCGCCCTTCCCCCGCGATCGCCGCGAACTTGTTCCAGGGACAGACCGCTAGGCAGTCGTCGCAGCCGAAGATGCGATTGCCGATGGCGGCGCGAAACGCGCGGGGAATCGGACCCTCATGCTCGATGGTGAGGTAGGAGATGCAGCGTCTGGCATCGAGCTGGTAGGGCGCCGGAAACGCGTCGGTCGGACAGATATCGAGGCAGCGCCGGCACGAGCCGCAATGGTCGGTCTCGGGCGCGTCCGCCGCGAGATCGGCCGAGGTGTAGATCGCTCCGAGCAGGAGCCAGTTGCCGTGGGCGCGCGAGACGAGGACCGTGTGCTTGCCCTGCCAGCCGAGGCCGGCGGCCTCGGCCAGGGGCTTCTCCATCACCGGCGCGGTGTCCACGAACACCTTCACGCGCACGTCGCCCTTGGCCGAGAGGTAGCCCCCGAGTTCCTTGAGCTTGCCCTTCATCACCTCGTGATAGTCGCGCCGCTGCGCATAGGCCGCGATGGCGCCCCGGTCGCGCCGGTCCGACGCCGCGAGGGGATTTTCCTCCGGCCCGTAGCTCATGCCGAGCATGATCACGCTGCGCACCCCCGGCCACAGGGTCGCCGGGTCGGCGCGCTGGTCGGCCCGGTCCACCATCCAGGCCATGTCGCCGTGATGGCCGGCGGCGAGCCATGTCGGCAGGCGCTCGACCAGGGCCGGCACCGCATCGGGCCGGGTCACGCGCACATCGTCGAAGCCGAGGTGCCGGGCGCGGGTCTCCACGGCCCGGCGCAGGTCGTCCCCCGCCAGAATCTTGCGCGGTGGACGGACTTTCGTCGGGCCGTCGGTCAGAAGTCCAGGTCCGCGTAGTGGTCGGCCGGCGCCATGCCCGGCACCCGGTCGGCCAGGAGCGTGCGGAAGCACGGGCGCGACTTCACCCGTGCGTACCAGTCCCGCGCCGTCTCGTCCTCGTCCCATGGTACGTCGCCGAGGTAATCCACGCAGGAGAGGTGGGCGGCCGCCGCCAGATCCGCATAGGTCAGATGGTCGCCCGCAATCCATTTGCGGCGGGACATGAGGTAGCCGATGTACTTCAGGTGATAGCGCACATTGGTGCGCGCCGCCCGGATGGCGTTCATGTCCGGGGGCCCGCCACCCGCGGCACTGTTCATGAAGCGCTTGAAGATCTTTTCCGTGACGAGGTAGCCCGTCACCTCCGCATCGAACTTGACCAGGAACCAGTCGAGGAGCCGGCGGACCTCGACGCGGGCCGCCGTGGTCTCGGGCAAGAGGCGCCGGCCGCTGAGGCCGAGCCCCCGCGTCTCGTCGAGATACTCGGCGATGATGCCGGCTCCCGGAATCGCCAGCCCCGATTGCTCCACCAGCACCGGCGTCGTGCCGGCCGGGTTGATGATCAGGAAGGCGTCGCGCCGCTCCCACGGGCGTTCCTCCAGCAGGGAGGGCTCCATCCCCATCTCGGCAAGCACGAGGCGGATGAAGCGCGAATGGGGGCAGAAGGGGGAGTGGTGAAGCGTCGCCATCGAGGCCGTTCGGACGGGGGAAGCTGCCGGGGACGAGCCGTATCGGGCCCCTCGCAGAGGGTCGCCCCTCCAGACTTATTGCTCGATCGTTGCCGCCTCATTAACACGCTCAGCCAAAGGCGGTAACCATCCGTCAACCGTCATGGTCGATGGCTCGGATTGAATCCGAGGCCGTGCCCGGCGCGTGACCTGCGTGGCCACGCCGCGACACAATGCTCTACAACTTGAAGCGAGGCGATACGATGATGGATGCGATGAGCATCGCGAAGGCGGTCGTCCTCGCCGTGGTGGAAGGCGCGACGGAGTTCATCCCCGTCTCGTCCACGGGGCACCAGCTCCTGGTCGGCCACTTCATCGGCTTCCAGTCGCCCAACAACACCTTCGAGGTGCTGATCCAGCTCGGTGCGATCCTGGCGATCCTGGCGGTCTATTTCGGGCGTCTGCTCGGCATCGCCAAAGCTCTCCCGAGCGATCCCAACGCCCGCCGCTTCGTGTTCGGCATCCTCCTCGCGTTCCTGCCGGCGGCCATCGTCGGCGGCCTCTTCTCCAAGTACATCAAGTACTACCTCTTCAATCCGTGGATCGTGTGCGCGACCCTCGTGGCGGGCGGCCTCGTCCTCCTCGTGCTCGACGAGACGGATCTGGAGGTGAAGAAGCGCGACGTGTTCGACTTCTCCCTGCCGATGGATTTCAAGATCGGCCTGTTCCAGTGCATCGCGATGATTCCCGGTGTGTCGCGCTCCGGCGCCACCATCGTGGGTGCGATGCTCATGGGTGCCGACAAGCGCTCCGCGACGGAATTCTCGTTCTACCTCGCGATCCCCACCATGGCCGGTGCCTTCGCCAAGGACCTGCTCGACAACTACAAGAACCTCTCCCGCGACGAAACCGGCCTCATCGTCGTCGGCTTCATCGTCGCGTTCTTCTCCGCCCTGTTCGTGGTCCGTACGGTGCTCGACTACGTCTCCGCCCACGGCTTTCGCCTGTTCGCATGGTGGCGCATCATCGTCGGGTCCCTCGGCTTCTTCGGGTTGATCGTCTTCGGTTGAGGCGCGCCACGCCGGCGAGGACCGGAGGGCAATTCCGAGACCGGGCCGGCGTATTCGATATCCGGGATCGGGGGCGATTGCTTCGGCGTGCGCCACCGTGCAAGGGCTTTTCCGGACATTGATGCTGTGACCGGCCCTCTGCGGCCGGTGCCCCGATCGAAGGCCCGAACGATGGAAGACCGTCCCCTCGCCGACCTGTTTCCGCCTGCGACCCGCGAGCGCTGGCTCGGCCTCGTCGACGGCGTGCTGAAAGGCGGGGATTTCGAGAAGCGCCTCGTCTCGAAGACCGCCGACGGCATCCGGGTCGAACCCCTCTACGAACCGGCAGCCCCCGTAGCCCAGCCCATGCGGGCGCCCGGGCCCTGGCGCATCGCGCAACGGGTCGATCACCCGCAGGCGGAGCCTGCCCAGGCGCTGGCGCTCGCCGATCTCGAAGGCGGCGCCGATGCCCTGACCCTCGTCTTTTCAGGTGCCCCCTCGGCCAGGGGCTACGGACTGAGCGCCGCCACCGTCGAGGAACTGGACGCGGCGCTCGCCAGCGTGATGCTGCCCCTCATCGCCATTCGCCTCGATGCGGGCGGCCGGGGTGTCGAGGCCGCGACCCTGCTGAAGGGGGTGGCCGAGCGGCGGGGCGAGGCCCTGGCCGGCCTCGACCTCGATCTCGGTCTCGATCCCATCGGCACTTTCGCGGCGACGGGCCGCCTCGGCGCGGACTTCGCCAAGGACCTGTCGGATACGCTCGCGCGCTTCGACGAAGCGGGTTTCGACGGCCGGGTGGGCCTCGCCGATGGGCGCCCCTACCACGAGGCCGGTGCCAGCGAGGCGGTGGAACTCGCAGCCAGCCTCGCGACGGCGGTCGCCTACCTGCGCGCGCTCGAAACCGGCAGCCACGATCTCGCCCGTGCCCGCGACGCCATCGCGATCCTGTTGGTGGCCGATGCCGACGAGTTCCTGACCATCGCCAAATTCCGGGCCATGCGCCGGCTCTGGGCCCGGGTCGAGGCGGCCTGCGGGCTCGACCCCAAGCCCTTACGGCTGCACGCGGAAACGGCGTGGCGGATGATGAACCGCAACGATCCGTTCGTGAACATCCTCCGCACCTCCATGGCGGCGGGGTCGGCCGGCCTCGGCGGCGCCGACAGCGTCACCGCCCTGCCCTACACGGCGGCCCTCGGGCTCGCCGACGCCTTCGCGCGCCGGGTGGTGCGCAACAGCCAGATCGTCCTGATCGAGGAATCCAACCTCGCCCGGGTCGCCGATCCGGCGGCGGGGGCCGGCAGCTTCGAGACCCTGACGGACGAGCTGACCCGGACTGCCTGGAGCGCGTTCCAGGCCATCGAGGCCGAGGGCGGCATCGTCGCGAGCCTTCGCGCCGGCACCCTCCAGGCCCGGATCGCCGAGACCGCCGAGACCCGTACGCGGAACGTCGCCACCCGGCGTGAAGCCCTGACCGGGGCAAGCGAATTCCCGTTCCTGGCCGAGAAGCCGGTGACCGTTCTGGACGTCGCACCAGTGCCCGGAGAGGCCGTTCCGTTCGGCGCGGGCGAGACCCTCACCTGCGCGCCCCTGCCCTCGCGCCGTCTGGCCGAGCCCTACGAGGCGCTTCGCGATGCGTCCGATACGCACCTCGCCGCGACCGGCAAGCGACCGCGGGTGTTCCTCGCCAATCTCGGCGCGGTGGCGGTGTTCAATGCCCGTTCGACGTTTGCCGCCAATGCGTTCGCGGCCGGCGGCATCGAGGCGGTGAACGAGGACGGGTTCGAGGAGGCCGAGGCCGCGGCGCAGGCGTTCACGAAATCGGGGGCCCGCATCGCCTGCCTGTGCTCGTCGGACGCGGTCTACGCCGCCAGGGCGGTGGCGGTGGCGCAGGCCCTGAAGGCGGCCGGCGCTGAGCGGATCTACCTCGCGGGCAAGCCCGGGGAGCTGAACGACGCGCTGAAGGCGGCCGGCGTCCACGACTTCCTGTTCGCCGGCTGCGACCTGCTGGCCCTGCTCACGGAGGCGCAAGCTGCGGCACGCTGAAGACCAAGCTGTGGCGCGCTGACGACCAGACCGCGGTACGCCGAAGCCGCAACCGAACCGGCGTCCGGGGCGTTCTACGAGCGTTGCCGTACTATCTCCGGAGCGGAAAACCATGCGCCTTCAACTTCTTACCGCTGCCCTCCTGGTTCTGACGGGACCTGCGACGGCCGCCACCAAGAAGGTCCAGGTGCCGCATCGGTACGATGGCGCGTGGAGCATCGAGGTGGTCACCCTCGACGGGCCGTGCGACCGCGCCTACCGCTACGGCGTCCAGATCCGCCGGGGTGAGGCGACCTATGCGGGCGGCGAGTTCAGCATCAACGGCCGGGTCTCGGGCAACGGCTCCGTGCGTGCCGTGATCAGCCGGGGTTCGGACAAGGCCGACGTGGTGGGACGGCTCGGGCGCCAGGGCACGGGCGGCGGAACCTGGAACACCACGGGTCTCATCGGCTGCAGCGGACGCTGGAACGCCGAGCGGCGCAGCTGACACAGCGTGGAACGGCGCATCCCACCCTGCGCCGTCGCGCGGACCGGTCCACCCCTGTGATGCGCCGGTGACACGACGGGCGCAAACCGCGCTGATCGGCATCCCGGCCCTGTTCCCGCCGAAATTCCCACGGAATACTCGTTCGGATTCGAAGCAGGGTTCGATCGGGGCGTGGCGCGATGAAGACTGGCTTGCTCGGGACGATTCGGCTGTTGGGCGCCATCGCGGTCCTGACGGGCTTCGGGTCCGAGGCCGGGGCCGCGCCCCGGAATCCGGCCCGACCGCACGCGGTGATGTCCCCCCTCGAAACCGCCGCGACGGCGTGCTTCGCCGAGACCATCCTGGCGAATCCCACCGCGATGAAGCATGCGCGGGCGGGGCGCTGGTACGAGGCCGCCGGGGTCATCGGCTTCCTGTGCCGGCCGGAGGTCGACGCCATGGTGCGGGCGCATGACGGACTCTACGGCCGCGGCAGCGGCGAGCGGTTCTTCCGCACCGCCTACACCCGCCACCTCGGCGAGCAGCTCGCCGGCCAACTCCAGCCGGTGCTGACGCGCCAGGATGTCGCCAGCGCCGAACCCGCCTTCGAGCGGGCGGAGGCCGCCCTGGATACGGCCGACATCCTCGCCGTGAGCCGGACGGCCGAATAGGACGCGGACCTGGGTTTTTCCTTCAGGTTCGTGCGATAGGGTACGGCATCGGTGCAGCGTTGCACGGATGGAGCGACCCTTCATGTTCGTGGCACGGTGGTCCGAACCGGATTTTCCCTCGGAGCCGATCCCGGCGGGGCCGTGGGGCGTATCCTCCACGGCGGCGGACCCCCTCGTCGGTCTGCTCGACACCCTGCGGGGTGCGGTGGGTGTCGCGTGCGCGGAGGTCCGCCTCGCCGACGGGGTTCTGGTGCGCAGCGGGACCGGTCGGGCCGAGCCGCGATGGCTCGTGGACATTCCCCTCGGACCCGACGGGGACCTTGGCACCCTGAGCCTGTTCGATCCCAGCCTGCCCGGTCTGTCCGAGGCCCAGGGCGCGTGCCTGTCGGGCTACGCCCTCGCGGTGGCGCTCACCCTCGCGCGGCGGCAGGACACGGCGGCCCTGGCGCGGGCGAAGTCCGAGTGCGCCCTTCTCACCGCCATCGTCCGCGACCAGGGCGCGGCCCTGGCCGAATCGCGAAACACCTTCGAGGGCGCGGCGCGGGGCGCCCGGATCGGCGTGTGGGAGTGCCGCCTGTCCGACGAGCGCCTGACCTGGACGGACGGCGTCTACGACCTTTTCGAGATACCGCGCGGCGACCGTCTCGACCGCGAAGCCACCCTGCGCTGCTACCCGCCGGGGTCCCTCGCGACGATGCAGACGCTGCGGAGCCGGGCCATCGCCGAGGGCGGCGGCTTCCACCTCGACACCGAGATCGTCACGGCGCGGGGCCGGCGGCGCTGGATGCGCCTCACCGCCACGGTGGAGTGCGTGGACGGCGTGCCCATGCGAATCTTCGGCATGAAGCAGGACATCACCGAGGAGAAGCGCGAGGCGGACCGCACCCGGCACCGCGCCGAGTTCGACGACCTGACCGGGCTTCCCAACCGCAGCGTGTTCCAGGCCGGCCTCGCCGCCCTCGACGGGCCCGGTGCCGACGCGGTTGCCTTCGCGGCCCTGCTGCTCATCGACCTCGACGGGTTCAAGGCCGTCAACGACACCTTCGGGCACGCGCGGGGCGACACCTGCCTGACGGAGGCGGCCGCGCGCCTGCACGACGCCTGCCGGCCCGGCGACCTCGTGGCCCGGATCGGCGGCGACGAGTTCGCGGTCCTGCTCCACGGGCCCCTCGAAGCCGAGGGGTCCGAGGCCTGCGCCGACCGGATCATCGCCGCCCTTGGCACCCGGATTGAGGGCAACGGCCGCGTCGTCCACCTTGGGGCCTCCATCGGCATCGCCCGGACCGGCAGCTGCGGCGCGGCCGAACTGTTCGACCGCGCCGACGGGGCGCTCTACGCCGCCAAGGCCACGGGCCGGAACACCCACCGGAGTTTTTTTCCACGGATGTCGGAGTCGGCCCCCGCCGGCTGACACCTCGGCGACGGGGCGGCCGTGGCGGTGCCATCGATCACGCGGATCGCCGGAAGGTGAGAGGCGGGGCCGGCTCCCCGGGGCACGCCGTCGAAGCCCGTCGGTCTCGCACCGGAAGCCGTACATCAAGGAAGCCGCGTGGGACGTTCATCCCGGATCCGCCGACGGCCGGTCGGAACCCTCCCCCACCAACGCAAGCACCGCATCCACCAACGAGTTGTGGTGCGCCGTCGACCAGACCAGGGCGCTCGCTAGGCGCCCGTCCCGGCTCCTGGCGCGACGCTGGCTCTTGGCGCAGTGGCGGCTCATGGGCAGCCTGCTCGCCGCCTTCTCGGTCCGGCTGATGTCCGAGGCGTGACGGGACGTATCGGCCGAGCGACGACGCACGGAAACCCGCGCCACCCGGCCCCGATGCCCGGGGCGGGTGGCGCGGCGAAATTCCCTCGGGCACCCCCGAGGGGGTGGCGCCGGGCGGTCAGGCGTCGTCAGCGTCGAGGATGGTTTCGAGGTCGCCCGTCAGGGCTTCGAGCTGCTCGGGCGTGGCCACGATCTTGAACTTGGTGCCGTCCTCGGCCTCGACGGCGATCTCGACATGGTCGTCGACCTTGGCGGCGATGGCCTGCTTGAGCGTGTAGACTGCGGCTTTCTCGGTGGCGGCCATGTGATCTCCAGCTGGCGGGTGCGCGTGCGTGATTGGGTTCGCGGCAGGCAACGCGGCGGAGGCCGCGAGGAGCCTGCGACAGAACCTCCCGCGCCGTCACGGGAGGGCCGGACCGGCCTCCGACCCGATGGCCTCGGGACCGAGGACCGCCACGATCGTCCGGCAGGCCGGGTGGTCGGGTCCGGATGCGGCCAGGGGCGGTGCCGCCTGTTGCCAGACGAGGAAGTCGGTGCCGGTCCGGCTGCCGCCCATGGCGTAGAGGGCGGAGCGCCCGGCCCGCGCCCGCCGGCCCGCCACCACCACCTGCATCCGGTAGTATTGGCGCGGCGAGGGCACCGGCCCGGAGGCCTGCGGGAGCGAGCGCAGCGCCGATGGCTTCACCGTCCCGATCAGGGCCGCGAGATCGAAGCGCCCGCCCTCGTTGTAGACCGTGAGGACGGGGGCCAGGGTCGCGGCGATCTCGGGCGTCATGGAGGGCAGGCGCTCGATCTCGTCGGGGCTGGCGAAGGGGGCGTTCTTCGGACCTCGCGCCAGGCCGCGGGCGCGGTACTGCGGCGCCTCCGCTCCGCCGTTCGGCTCGGGCACGTCGTCGGCATCGCGGTAGTCTACGATCTCGGCGGCGAGGGCGAGCACCGTGGCGTCGGGGATTCCGAGGAGGCGGAAGGCCTCCTCCATGGCCGGGCGCGGCGTGGTGTTCACGTCGATGAGCCGGCCCTGGTCCTGCAGCGACAGCCACGCCGTCCGCCCCGGCGCGAGCCGGCAGACCACGACGGTCCCGTCCTCGGGCAGCGCCAGCCCGGCGGCCCGGTAGGTCCGCTGCATGGCGAGATCGTAGGCGAGGAACCGGGCGATCCCGTCGGCCACGCCCTGCAGGCGAAGGCTCGCCGCCCGCGCCTGGGTCAACGCCGTGCCGGAGCGGGCCTGCAGGATCGCGGTGGTGAGGATCGCGCTGACTACCGCGAGGAGAACCAGCACCGAGACGAGCACGAAGCCCGCCCGTCCGCCTTCCGCCCCGGGGCCGGCTCGCCGGACCTCCGCCGCTTCGCGCCGCGCCGTCACGGCCGGTCCCCGAACGCGACGAGGAGGGGCGGCCACCGGCGCCGGTCCCCCGGCGGGAACGCCACCGAGATCTCCATGAGGGTGGGCTGGCGCTCGTTCGGCCGCCAGGTCGCGTGCCAGGACGGGCGGGTTCCCTCGGCCTGGGCGCCGAAGTAGCGGATCTCGAAGCCGGCGACGCGCTCCAGCAGAACCTCCGTGCGGGCGCCGGCGCCGGGCGCGGCCTCCGACGGCGCGCGGGTTTCCACGAGATCGACGGTGCCGTCCGCGCGCGGACGCCCGCTCAGGGACACGGCGATCTCCTCGGTCCGCTCCAGGGACGCGTCGGCGCCGATCACCGCGGTGAGCCCGTCGGGGCCGCCGCGCAGGGGGGGGCGACGGCCGTCGACGCGGCGCCGGGCGAGGCCCCCGAACGTCCGGCGCAGGTGATCGCGGACGGATTGCACGTCCTCGGCCCGGGCGGCCGTCGCGGCGGCGACGGAGGCCGAGCCGGCGATCCGCATGGTGTTGATCAGCAGAACGCCGATCAGCGACGCGAGGGCGAGGCAGACGATCATCTCGACCAGGGTGAAGCCGGCCCGGCGCGCATCGACACATGCATCGACCCATGCATCGGCGCTCTCGTCGGCGCGGGCGTCCGCGTCCATGTCAGCCATCGGGATCCCCCGTGACCACCGTCGCGAAGACCGGCTCGCCGTCGGGGCCGCCCCGGGTGACCCGGATGCGCCAGAGCGGCGGCGCGCGCACGAGGCCGAGGGCCGGGCGGGCATCGCTCACCGCGAGGGTCCAGGGTGCACCGTTGGAGAAGGCCCCCTGCGTCAGGCCGGGCGCGAGGCGCCCCTGCGACAGCCGCCGCAGGACGACGCCCTCGGCCTCGTCCACGGCGACCCGCACCGCATCGACGCGGCGGAGTCCCGCGACCAGCCCGGCCCCGGTCTCGAGGGCGACGAGGGTGGCGAGGGCCGTGACCGCGAAGGCGACGAGTACCTCCACGATGGTGAAGCCGGCCGCGTCCGCGTCGGCCTCGGGGCGATCGCCCGGCCGAGGCGTCCCGGTCGTCATCGGACCTCGTCGCGGCGCACGCGGCCGGTCAGGGCGCTGACCGTGACGACGAGGCGGGCGGCCCCGGTGTCGAGGACGATGCGGCCGCCCGTCGAGCTGCCGTCGGGCAGGAAGCGGATCTCGCCCGGCACCGCACGGTCCGGCCCGTCGGCCTCCACGCTCACCCGCAGGGCGGCGGCGCCGATGGGCGCCATGCCGGCCCGGGAGCTGAGGAAGCGGCCGGTCGGCGGTTCGAAGACCAGGCGCCCGCTGCGGCCGGAGCGCAGGGCATCGGCCCGCAGCCGGCCGATCTCGGCCGCGATGGCGTCGGCGACGTGGAGGGCGCGCCGGTCGGCGCCGCCGCCCATGGAGCGGGCGGCCATGGTCACGGCGATGCCCATGATCGCGAGGATCACCAGCATCTCCACGAGGGTGAAGCCGTCCGTGCCCCGCGCCATGCCCCTCCCCTCGGTTTCCGCCCCGGTTCTCGCCCGTCGCGAACACGCGAACACGCGGACAGGGACGCCGTCCGGTGGACTGCGTCCCTGTCGATGATGATCCGACCCCGCCCGCCGGACCATCGTCGGGTCCGGCGGGCGGGGCAAGGCGGGCGCGGCCCGTTACTGGGTCACGGCCGTCGTGGCGAAGGTCTGGTTGCCCGCTCCGGTGCAGGCCCACAGGCCCGTGGTGGCGCCGACCTGCGTCGTCGCGCCGAGGACATCGAGGCAAAGATTCGCCGCGACCGACAGGTAGGCGCTCCCGTTCCCCTGTGCCCGCGTCGCCCAGGTCTGGTTCGCACCGCCGTGGCAACCCCACTGGTAGACCCGGCTGCCGTTGGCGAGGGGTGTCGCGAGGCTCGCATCGAGACACTTGCCGGTGGCGGCGTTGACGAGGGCCGACCCGCCGTTGACGGCTCTCGGCCTCCAGCTCTGCTCGGCCTTGCCGGAGCAGGGCTGCTGCGAGACGACGGCGCCGTCGCTCACATCCCCGGCCGGCACCGCGAGGCACAGGCCGGAATTGGCGACCCTCAGGGCACCGCCGCTGGTCTGGGTCCCGGTGGTCGGCGTGCCGCCGCCGGTCGTGCCACCGCCCGTCGTGCCGCCCGTCGCGGTCGTGGGACTGGTGAAGGTCTGGTTGCCGCCGCCGTTGCACGCCCACACCACCGTTCCGGCACCGGCCTGCGTGGTGGCGCCGAAGACGTCGAGGCAGAGGTTGGCCGCCACCGAGACGTAGGCGTTGCCGCCGCCCTGGGCGCGCGGGGTCCACGCCTGGTTCGTGCCGCCGTGGCAACCCCACTGGTGGACCCGGCTGCCGTTGACGAGGGGTGTCGACAGGCTCGCATCGAGGCACTTGCCGGTGGCGGCGTTGACGAATGCGGACCCGCCGTTGACGGCCTGGATCTTCCAGGTCTGCTCGGCCTTGCCGGAGCAGGGCTGCTGGGTGATGGGCGCGCCGTCACTGGCGTCACCGGCCGGGATGGCGAGACACAGGCCGGAATTCGCCGCCTTGAGCGGGCCGCCCCCACCGGTGCCGAGGCCCCCGGTTCCCCCGCCGGTGTCGGTACCAGGATTGGCACCGGTGCCGCCGGTGCCGGTGCCAGTCCCCGTGCCGCCCCCGCCGGCCGTGGTGCCGCCGCCGGCCGTGCCGGTTCCCCCGGCGGTCGCCGGGGTGCCGACGATGGGTGCCGCGGATTGCGGCGGTGCGGCGACGGCGCCGAGGGCGACGATCACGCCCGGCGAGGGCACGCCCTTCTCGTCGATGGCGACGAGCTGATAGTAGCCCGGCGGTGCGATCGCCGTGTTGGGGGGTGTCTGCAGGGTGACGGTCCCGTTGGTCTGGGTGAAGCTCGCCGGGTAGCGGCGCTGCGTGGTGTTGAAGCTGTGCGTGACCTGACTCAGGCCGATCAGCACCACCTGCGCGACCCCGTTCGGCGAGGCGAGTTCGAACTGCATCGCCTGGCCGTGCTGCAGGCGGTTGGTGCTCAGGCTGATGATCTGCGGCCGCGGCGCGAGGGCCGCCCGGCCGGCGACCGTGGTGAACAGGTAGGGCGGATAGAAGAACTCCGCGTTCTGGTTGTCGACGGGGCCCGGAGCGCCGCCGCCGGCGATGAGCAGGGCGCCGTTCTGCATCAGGATCGCGGTGGAGTGGTATCCGCGATAGACCGCTCCGGACGCGCCCACCGACCAGCGGCCGGTCTTCGGGTCCCAGAACTCGGAGGCCAGTACCACGTCGCCGCCGCCGCGGTCGTTCCACTTGCTGCCGCCCGTCACGGCCACGATCCCGTTGGGCAGGATCGTCGCGTTGGCCCAGGCGCGCCCGGTGCTCATGGGCGCGGCGTCGGTGGCCACGGGAGCCGCCCCGTTGATGTCGATGAGGGAGGCGCGGCTGCTCGCGAGGAAGCCGTTGCCGTTGTCGTAGCTGTTGCCGCCGACCTGGAGGATCTTGCCGGGCTCGTACATCACCGCCGTCGAGGAGGGGCCGACGTTCGGCGCATCCGCCGCCGTGCCGGCGTTCCGCTGCGCTTCGCGGAACGGCATGGTGGTGACGGCCCCGTTCCCCGCCGGATCGAGGGTCCACATCCGCTCGGAAGAGATGCCGAAGATCCGCCCGTTGGGGGCGACCCAGGCACGCGGATACCAGAAGCGGCCGAAATCGGGGCCGAACGCCTCGCGGCTCGTGGCGCCGAACAGGCTGCGCCAGGCCCCTCCATCGTAGACCTCCGGGGTCATGCCGGTCATCCAGCCGCGGTCGATGCTCCCCTGCGGATCGGCGTAACCGCCGAGATACGGGTACGAACCGCCCATGATGATCTGCTGCCCGTTCGGCAGGGTCAGCATGGTGGAATAGTAGCGATCGTTGGCGAGCCGCGCCCCGGCGGCCGTCACGGTGTTGGCCGTGATGTTGAGGATGGCGCTGCCCTTGTCGTTGCCGGCCTCGAAGATGCCGCCCGAGATCAGGAGCGAGCCGTCGGCCTGGAAGGCATCAGTGGCGCAGAAGCTGTTGACGCCGCCCGGCCCCCGCAGGGTGAGGTGGCTCTCCCGCGCGAGGCCGCGGTAGGGGTCCCAGATGTCGAAGGTCCGGCCGTCCTGCACGCCGGGATTGCCGCCGGCGGTGCCGAAAGAGACGACCTTGCCGCTCGGCAGCAGGCCGAGGTGGATCGCGTTCATCGGCCAGTCGCGCACGCCCGACCACATCCCGGCGGTCGGTGCGTTGTCGGGGATCGCCAGGCCGGCGAGGAGCGGGTCCGCCACCGGGTTGACGACGACGCCGAAGCGGGCCGCCTGCGCCGGTTGCAGCACGAAGCTCGCCAGGATGGTGGCGGAAAGGAGCGAGGTCCTGCGGGCGCAGGCCCGGTCTCGAACCGCGTCCAGGGTCGGTGTCGTCACGAAGATCTCCTCGGCAGGTTGGATGACGATGGGCGCCGGTCCCCGTCGCGGGGACCGGTGTCGCATCGGGGGGAACCGAACGGGCAGGACCCCGGCGCGCCGGGGCGGGAGCCGATCAGAAGGGGGCGGCGTAGGGGGCGACGCGCGGCGGGCGGCCGATGCCGTCCGCGAAGGTGTCGAGCAGGGCCGCATCGCGCAGGAGGCGGTTTCCATCGACGCTGTCCCCCGCGTAGGTCATGGCGATCCGGCCGCGCCGGTCGAAGGCGAGGATCGTCGGGGGCGGTTCGGGCAGGGACGCGGCCGGGTAGCGCAGCCGGGCCGCCAGCGCCGCCGTTCCGGCCGCGTCGCCCGCGCGGAAGCGCAAGGGGGTTTCCCGGCCGACGAGGCCGTCCGCGAAGGCGCGCAGGCGTCCGGCGTCGTCGCCGGCCGGATCGGTGCCGATGGCCAGGAAGGCGACGCGGGTCCGCAGGGCCTCGGGGACCGCGCGGGCGGCCTTGTCGAAGTCGCGGGTTCGGACGACGCACCCGATGGTGCAGCCGGCGCTGACGAAGGACACGAACACCACTCGGTCGTGCAGCGGGTTCTCGCCGTCGCGCGCGGTCCCCCGGGGCGGCAGATCGGCGGACCATGTCAGCAGGGTCTCGAGGTCGCTGGGCGCGGGCTCGGCGCGAACGGAGCCGAGCGGCGTCGCCAGCGCAAGGGCGGCCAGGGCCGCCAGGACTCGAGCCGCCAGGACTCGGGCGTTCCGGACGCCCGCTCCGCGCGTCCGTCTGCTTTGGTCGCGCGCAGCGACGAAGTCGACGCCCGGCCGTCGAGTCGATGTTCCCAACCCTGCGGTGCGCGAGACATGGCCCAAGTCAGCGCAGTCGACGGCGGTGTTCGTGTGAACTCTTGTTGTGCGGAAAATCGAAACCATCGTTGCCTGCACCGAATAACGTGTCGCTCGTTCTCCTCTTGATTGACGGAGAGAAATGAAAAAACCGTGCCCCGCCTTGCTTGATCAAATGTAAAGACGCTCTTCCGCGTGGCTAGCGCACCCCATAGCTAACGCAACAAGTACAGGCCGACGCGGATCAGGGGGCTGTACGGGGGCTGTACGGGATCGAACGACGGGTGGGACGAAGCCGGCCCCGGCCAAACGAAAAGGGCCGGGGAAACCCCCAGCCCTTCCGGTCGATCGCTCTTGGAGAACGGCCCGGACCGAACGGCGCTTCGCCCTTCGGTCCGAACCTGCGCCGATGTTACTGGCGCGGGCCCTGGGTGTTTCCGGCCGCACCGAGGCCGACGCCGGTGTTGGAGCTCGCACCGGTGCCGCCACCCATGTTGCCGGCTCCGCCCGTGGCCCCCGGGGCACCGCCGACGGTACCGGTGGTGTCGCCCGTGGCCGAGCCCGTCGCGCGCTCGTTCATCTTCTCGCCGTTGCTCTTTACGCTCCCGGGATTGTTCATGTTGCCGGTGGCGCTTCCGCCGCCGGCCGGGGTCTGAGCGAACGCCGCTCCGGTGAGCGACAGGGCGAGGGTGGCGGCGAGGGCGAGTGTCGTCGTGCGCATGGTGCGTTCCATCCAATGTGTTCGTCTTGGATTGGCAACGCAGTCGGCGCAATGTCGTTCAATACGCCAAAAAAATAGTCTGCCGCTGCCAGTGTTCTATGCGACCGGCAAACGTCTTTCTCGGTGAAAGATCGCGTTTTGCGTGAGGAAACCTCGTTCCGCACGCACCGAACCGGCCACCCATCGCAGGGTCGCACCGGCGAAAGCTTGGCCGTACTGCTCCGCGCTCGGGGGAGCGGACGATGGTCAGACTTCGGCCGGTTCCGGGAGCCTGGCCTCGACCGGCACGACGAGCCCGCCGACCACCGGCCCGAGCAGGGTCTCGACGGCGCCGTCGATCCGCGCCGCGATGCCGTCCGCCTGGAGGGCCGCCCGCACCAGGGCGCGGGCCTTCTGGAACGGAAAGCCGTGCACGAGCGCGACCCCGTCGGCCACGGCCTCGGCGGTCTCAGCATACCGCGCCAGTTCGGCGTGGAGGGGCAGGCGCGCGTCGAAGAGCGGGATCGGCAGGGTGAACATGAGCTTGTCGAAATCGCGGGCGCCCTGCTCGCCCCGGCTCTGGAGATGCGCGATCCGCCGACGCACCGCCTCGCTGTTGAGCAGGGCGAGGAGGTAGAGGCCCTCGGCCCGGCTCTCCACGGCCGCCCAGTAGAGCTTGTGATCGATGATCTCGTCACCGTCGAGGAGGCAGGCCGCCGGGCGGGTGCCGGCCTTCGCGAAGACCACCCGCAGGGGGGCGATGGGAAACTGGACCGTGAGTTTTCGGTTATAGTCCCATTGCTGCTTGAGGGTCATGGTGCCGGCGCTCTTCCCGGTCCACGCCGCTTCGGCCTCGCGCAGCCAGGAGGCGGCGCGCGGCGCGCCCGCTCCGGCCGCCTGACGCGCATCGAGCAGGACGCCGTCCGCCACCGGGATCACGCCCTCGGCCGGCTCCAGCGCGCGGAACGGGGCGATGGTCGCCCCGAGGTGGACGCGGCGGAGGTAGCGCGCCTCGATGGCGCCCTGCTGTCCCGGATGGTCGCGCCAGGGCATCTTCTCCAGGGACGAGCGGCGGCTCCGCACCAGGGGCGCGCCCGGATTGGCGCCGAGCCGGCCCACGGGCACGCGCTCGACGAGGCAGAGCACACGGGGGACCAGGGAGGCCCCCTGGCGGAAGCGGTCGCGGTAGGGCGAGACGGCGGCGAAGTTCGCCGCTTCCGGCGCCGGTGCGTCGCGCAGGACAAGATGACGGTCGGCCAGGGCCTCGGGCGCATCCTTCGACGGCAGGCGGCCGGCGAAGGCCGTGACCCGCGCCGGCGTCGCCCGGGCCCGGCCGTTGGTGACCTCGGCGAACAGCACGCAGGTGGGGACCCGGAAGACCGGCGCGACCGCCTGGTTGTCGAGCACCCAACCCTCCGTGAAGGCGACGGTGAGGCCGGTCCAGTCGCCGGTGCGGAAGGCGCGAAATTGGCCCCGGCTCAGGGCCGCCAGGGGCAGAACCATGGCGACGCGCCCGCCGGCGCGGTGTCCCGCCGGGCGGCGGGCATAGAGCTCGGCGGCGCGGGCGAAGAACAGGCCGGAGAGATCGGTCTGGGTGACGAGGCGGGCCTCGTCGGGCCCGACCCAGAGACCGAGGCGCCGGGCGGTGTCGCGGAACAGGCGCTGCATCGGCCGGGCCATGTACCGATAGGACAGCCAGGGCGGGTTGCCGATGACCACGTCCACCCGCGCGCCGTCCGAGAGCGCCACGGGCCGGCTGAGGTTGCGCGCGACGAACCCCCAGACGTGGTCGCGCCCGGCCCGGCGCAGGCGGTCGTAGGTGACGTAGGTCGCCCGCAGGGTCTCGACCTGCCCGGGCGGCACGCCGAGGCCGGGCAGGCTCGCCACGAAGGCCTCGACCCGCCAGCCGGCCTCGCTCGCCGCGTGCAGGGCGGTGACCACCCGGTCGAACAGGGCCGGGTCGGCACACAGATCGAGGGGAAAGCGCAGGAGCGGCGCCCCCTTGCGGCCCTCGCGGGGATCGCGCGGCACCTCGACGACGAGGTCGCGCATCAGGCCGTCGCGGGTGACGTTCCATTGCAGGGCGTCGCCGAGATAGACCGGGAGCGAGATGTCGCCGGACCGGGCCGGCAGGGCCTCGCCGAGGGCCAGGAGATAGGTCACCCGGGCGAAGATCACCGCGACGGGATGGACGTCGAACCCCGTGACCGACGCGCAGCAGCGTGCCGCCACGGCGCCGGGCTCGACGCCCGCGGCCAGCAGGGCCCCGCGCTTGAGGCGCACGGCGTGGAACAGGAAGCTGCCCGAGCCGCAGGCCGGATCGAGGCAGCTCTGGTCCGCCGGCGCGTCGAGGGCGCGGCGCACGACCTTCCGGGCGAGCCAGTCGGGTGTGTAGTATTCGCCGAGATCGTGGCGCTGCTCGGGATCGATGAGGGATTCGTAGAGAACCTTGAGGAGATCGACGTCGACGCTGCCGAGATCGAACCGGGCGGCATGGGCCGCAAGGCCCGCCACGATGGCCTCGCCCCCCGGCGCGTCGAGGACCCAGCCGAAGAAGTCGGTCTCGACGGCGCCGTGGACGCCGGCTTCCCGGAACTGCCGCCCGGAGAGGAGGTCGGCCGGGGTGTAGCGGCCCGACCCCATGGTGCCGGCCGCGATGGCCTTGGCGAGGATCACCAGGTAGGTGTGCTGGAGCCAAAGCGTGCTGTCGTCGATGGTTCGGCCGTAGACGATCCCGAGGTGGCGCGACCACAGCTGGCGCTTGAGCACGGCCTCCGGGTGGCGCTCCAGGGCGTCCCAGGCCGCGGCGAGGAGGCCGAGGGTCCGCGCGAAGGCGGCGCTCTCGCGCCCGAGCTCGCCGGTGATGCCGATGGCGTCGGCGGGCAGCCAGTCGCGCACGGCGATGACGCCTTCGAGCCAAGCGACGAGGCGGGCCGCCTCGGCCACGCGCACGTCGTGGCCGGTAAGCGCCACCAGGACGCCGTCGCGCATCTCGTAGGCGGTGAAGGTGGCGCCGTCCGTGGCGAGGCCGACGTAGCGCTGGCCCGTCGCCCGCTCGCGCTCGGGCAGGTAGCGGGCGAGCTGCGCCTCCGCGGCCGGCCGCTCCCGGCGCAGGTCCGCCTTGATCTCGATGATCGTACGCCCGAGGAGGGCGTCCACGCGCCCGTTGACCTCAGGTATCTTTCGCTCGAACGCGATCTGCTCGCTGCGAGCGCCGAGCGCATCGGTGAGGAGCCGGTGCAGGAGGGCCCGAACCTTCTCGTGACCCGGGCGGCTCGTCAGTTCCGCCACGATGGCGGCGAGGATGTCTGCGTCGATCGGCATCGGCTGTCCCGCTGAAGGCACGGGGTAGTATCGTTACCTCAGGTTGTTTTTCCAAGAGGCCGTTCGGGGAAGAGCGGCGCCGATCGCAGCGAATGCACCGTTGTTTTCGAAGCCACCGACGGGGCGGCCGGGGTGTTCGCGGACCTCGTGGGGCGCCACGTCGGGATCGGCCGGATCGGCGACCTCATCCGCACCCTCGCGGGCCGGACCGACTTGGTGAGGCTGACCATCGCCATCGCGGCGGCGCGGGCGGGGAAGCCGGGCGCGGCCACTGCATGGTGGCGGGCGAAATGAAGGTCCTGTCGACCCGGGCGAGCCAGGCCGGCGCCGAGATCGCGGGGCGGATCGATCACCTGCGCCCGGGTGCTACCCGCGCGCCGGAATGCCTGTCGCGGGATGCGGGCTGAGATCGTGACGGTGCAGGACACGGCAAGCGACCTCCTGCTGGTGAGCGGCGCGCACCAGATGGCCACCGGCCGGATTGCCGCCGGGGTCGGCCAAGTCCCCGCCCCCCGGGGTGCGGCGACGCAGCACCGCGACTCGGTGCGGACCACCACGGACGCGGCCTTGGCCCAGCCGCATGCTCTCTGGGGAACTTGGGGGCAATTGTGGGATCAGGAGCGGGCGCTGGGCGAGGCGATGCGGGCGCTTGGCGGGACGACGGGATAAGGGACAGCGCACGACCCTCGTGATGGCGCGCCTTCAACGCCGCATCCGAGACATATTCATTAAGTTCATCGAGATCGACGCCCTACCCCAGCTACGCCAGACGGCCATCGCGTTCTTGCACACGAAGCAGAGGGGGACGCGAATGCAAGGGACCAGGACTGCGCTACGCCTGTTCAGTGAACGAAGCATCGAGATCGGAGCAAAGCTCAGTCATGCCGCCACCGGCCAACATTTTGATCATGTTTATATCATCGAGCACGGCCATGATTGGTCTTGCGCCAGTGACCGTCCAGGCTCGAAACATCGATCTCGATTTCTACCGATTGACTCCCGGAATGGAGGCGAAGGACGTCAGCGCAATTCTTGGAGAACCGCTGCCGAAAAGCTGTCATGCCAAAGGCAACGAACTGGCATTCGAAAGCGAGAGAGGAGCCTACAAGATCTATTTGGATTCGCATGGTCATTTTTTTAGAATGACTTGGCAGCAGAAGCGCCCAGCCCCCCTCATGATTGAGGATGCGTTCCGCACCCTGGCCGAATTGCATAAATGCGGTGCCGGAAAGTCATTCGAGATCGAAAAGAACACCGGGATGTTCAGGAGCGGAACAGACCCCATGACTCCGGAAAAGACGCACGAAGGGTTTACCGCGAAATTTCAGGGACATGACCACATACAGCTAATCTTATCACTCAGTCGTCATAGCAAAAATGAATATCACCTTTCGTGTTCTAGACTTAAGAAAGCCAGCAGAGCCAGATTCGAAGATTCTTGCACCCGCGACATGATGCCCTGCCCATCGCCTTCACCTTTTCCATTTCTCAGGGGATTGCGATTCTGAATAATTCTTTCGGAGTGTTGTGTCCGCGTTTCGCGACGAGGCAGAACACGGGAACCGGACATTCGGACCTTCCAAAAATTCGATACCGGCAGAGGGGCTGGATTGCACGCCTCCGGCACAGCCCTCCGGGTTGGGGTTCGCTCAGCGCACCCCCCGGAATGGCAACGCCAACGAACGACACCGATCCGCTTCCGGTAGGAGGGGAAACCTGCGCCAAAGCAAGAGCGGCCCCTGCCTACAGCGTGGACGAGCCCGGATGGATGCGGACCGGAGAGGAAAGCTTCAATCGTCCATCTTCAAAGCCGCGATGAAGGCCTCCTGCGGGATCTCGACCTTGCCGAACTGGCGCATCTTCTTCTTGCCCTCCTTCTGCTTGTCGAGGAGCTTCCGCTTGCGCGAGATGTCGCCGCCGTAGCACTTGGCGGTGACGTCCTTGGAGAGGGCCTTGATGGTCTCGCGGGCGATGATCTTGCCCCCCAACGCCGCCTGGACCGGGATCTGGAACAGGTGGCGGGGGATGAGGTCCTTCAGCTTCTCGCACATGGCCCGGCCGCGATGCTCGGCGCGGGTGCGGTGGACCAGCATCGAGAGGGCGTCGACGGGCTCGGCGTTGACCAGGATCGACATCTTCACCAGATCCCCCTCGCGGTAGTCGGAGATGTGGTAGTCGAACGAGGCGTAGCCCTTCGAGATCGACTTCAGTCGATCGTAGAAGTCGAACACCACCTCGTTCAAGGGCAGGTCGTAGACCACCATGGCGCGCTTGCCGACGTAGTTGAGGTCGACCTGGGCGCCGCGCCGGTCCTGGCACAGCTTCAGCACGCCGCCGAGATGCTCGTCGGGGGTGAGGATGGTGGCACGGATCCACGGCTCCTCGATGGCGGTGATCTTCATCACGTCCGGCATGTCGGCCGGGTTGTGCAGCTCCTTGATGGTGCCATCCGTCATCTGCAGGCGGTAGACCACGGAGGGCGCCGTCGAGATGAGGTCGAGGTTGAACTCGCGTTCCAGGCGCTCCTGGATGATCTCGAGGTGGAGGAGGCCGAGGAAGCCGCAGCGGAAGCCGAAGCCCAGCGCCGCCGAGGTCTCCATCTCGTAGGAGAACGACGCGTCGTTGAGGCGCAGCTTGCTCATGGCACTGCGCAGGGTCTCGAACTCGGCCGCATCCACCGGGAAGAGGCCGCAGAACACCACCGACTGCACGTCCTTGAAGCCCGCCAGCATCTCCTTGCAGGGGCGCTTGTCCTCGGTGAGCGTGTCGCCCACGCGGGTGTCGGCGACCTCTTTGATCGACCCGGTGAAGAACCCGACCTCGCCGGGGCCGAGTTCGCCGATATCGGCCATCTTGGGCCGGAACACCCCGATCTTGTCGACGCCGTGCACGGCGTCGGCCCGCATCATGCGGATGTTCATGCCCTTCTTCAGCACGCCGTCGACGATGCGCACCAGCACGACGACGCCGAGATAGACGTCGTACCAGCTGTCCACCAGCAGGGCCTTCAGGGGCGCGTCGCGGTCGCCCTTGGGCGGCGGCAGGCGGGTGACGATGGCCTCCAGCACCGCCTCGATGTTGAGGCCGCTCTTGGCCGAGATCGCCACGGCGTCCGACGCGTCGATGCCGATCACCTCCTCGATCTGCGCGCGGATGCGCTCGGGCTCGGCGGCCGGCAGGTCGATCTTGTTGAGGACGGGGACGATCTCGTGATTGGCGTCGAGCGCCTGGTAGACGTTGGCGAGGGTCTGCGCCTCGACGCCCTGGGACGCGTCCACCACCAGCAGCGAGCCCTCGCAGGCGGCCAACGATCTTGAGACCTCGTACGCGAAATCCACGTGGCCGGGGGTGTCCATCAGGTTGAGGATGTAGGTCTTGCCGTCCTGGGCCTTGTATTCGAGGCGCACGGTCTGCGCCTTGATGGTGATGCCGCGCTCCTTCTCGATGTCCATGGAGTCGAGCATCTGCTCGCTCATGTCGCGCAGGGCCACGGTGCCGGTGGTCTGGATCAGCCGGTCGGCGAGCGTCGACTTGCCGTGGTCGATATGCGCCACGATGGAGAAGTTGCGGATGTTGTCGATGGGGGACGTGGTCATCGAGGGTGCGATCTCCGGCGCGGCGCGGCGCGTCGTCTGAGGACGAACCCGGCGCACGGTCATAAGGGCTGAGAAAACTGGAACGCCGCAGATAGCAGTGCGGGCCCCTTGCGCCAAGCGCGGGGGAGCGGCCGCGATGGATCGGGCGGCCGGGGGCCGCGGCCTTTCGCACCCCTGCCGTGAGGGCGAGCCACCGCAAACGGGACGCGCGCGACCCGACCTTGCGGCCGAGCTTGATTTCCCGATGCTCCCGGTGTCACGCCCATCCCCGGCGTCTCGTCGGGCGCTCCCGATCCGCGCAGCCGAGGCCGAAGGAGGATCCCGATGGACAGCGCCGGTTTCCTCCCCGACGCGGGTCACGTCCTCCTCGTCGAGGACAATGACGGCATGCGCCTGCTGGTGACCCGCTGCCTGCGCGAGAGCGGCTACCGCGTCACCGGCTGCCGGAGCGGCGCCGAGATGTGGCTGCTGCTGCCGGAGGGGGCGTCGACCTGATTCTCCTGGACGTGATGCTGCCCGGCGCCTCGGGCCTCGATCTCCTGCGCGCGCTGCGCTCCCGCTCCCGGGTGCCGGTGATCATGGTCAGCGCGCGGGGCGAGGAGGCCGACCGCGTCCTGGGCCTGGAACTCGGCGCCGACGACTACATCGCCAAGCCGTTCGGGCGCCCCGAGCTTCTCGCCCGGGTCCGGGCCGTGCTGCGGCGCTCCGTTCTGGCACCGGCTCCCTCTGCCGCACGCACCAGCGAGATCCTTACCTTCGCGGGTTGGCGGCTCGATCTGCGCAGCCGGGCGCTCGTCGATCCGGAGGGCGCCGGCGTCGACCTCTCGGGTGCGGAATACGACCTCCTCCTGGTGTTCCTCGACCATCCCGGGCGCGTCCTCGGCCGCGAGCAGATCCTCGAACTCTCGCGTGCCCGCCTCGGCTCGCCGTCCGACCGCAGCGTCGACACCCTGGTCAGCCGGCTCCGGCGAAAGCTCGATCCACCCGAGGGCGGCGTGCCGGTGATCAAGACGGTGCGGGGCTCGGGTTACATGCTAGCGGCGCAGGTCGCGCGCGCATGAGGCGCTGGCGCGTCCTGGCGCGAAGCCTGGAGGTCCGGACGGTCGCCGTCCTGCTCGTGGCCATCCTGGCGGTCCATGGCGGTGCCGTGCTGCTCTACCGCCAGTCGGCCGCGGCGGCGGCGAACGAGGCCTTCGCGAGCCAGACCGCCACGCATCTCGCCCTGGCCCGCGAGGCCGTGATGCGACGGCCGCCCGCCGAGCGGGACGCCGAGGCGAAGGCCCTGTCCAATCTGCATTTCGAGATCGGGTGGTCACAAGCCACCGCGCCAGCCGGGGCGCGGAACGATCCGGCCCTCTTCGCCCTGAGCGAGCGCCTGCGGGCGTTCGACCCGAGCCTCGGCCCCGGCCTCTCCCTGGCGATGGAGGGCGGCGACCCGCTGCACGCGAACGATCTGGCCGGCAGCCTCGTGCTGCCGGACGGAACGACGCTGACCTTCCGGTCCGCCCATGCGCCGAGCCTGGCCCTGCGGAATCCCTGGGCGTTCCTCGCGACCGCCATGGCCATCCTCGTCGGGCTCGCGGCGGTGATCCTGATGCACGGGATCGCCGGTCCGCTTCGCACGCTGACGCGCCTGACCGGGCTGATCGGTCACGGGCAAGTGGTTGCCGTGCCCGAGGCGGGCCCCGACGAAACCCGCGCGATCGCGCGCGCCCTCAACGGCATGCAGGGGAGGATTCAAGGCCTCCTCACCGAGCGGACCCAGGCGCTCGCCGCCGTCTCCCACGACCTGCGCACGCCGATCGGGCGCTTGCGCCTGCGCCTCGACGGCCTCGCCGACGCCGCCGAACGCCGGGCGATGGCGTCCGACCTCGACGACATGCTGGCGATGATCGACTCGACCCTGGCCTATCTGCGCGGCGACGCCGACCCGGAGGCGCGCCGCGTCACCAACGTCGCCAGCCTCCTGATGAGCATCGCCGATGCGGGACAGGATGCGGGGCACGCCGTCCGCTACGACGGGCCGGGCCGCGCCCTCGCGGTCGTCCGCCCGGTCGCGCTGCGGCGGGCTCTGGACAACGTCGTCGACAACGCCGTGCGCTACGGAGGTCGGGCCGACCTTCGTCTCGCCCTGGAGGCCGCGACCCTCGTCCTGTGGGTCGAGGACGAGGGCCCCGGCATCGCGCCCGAAGCGGTCGGCCTCGCCTTCGCGCCCTTCACCCGCCTGGAGAACTCCCGGAATCAGAACACCGGGGGGACCGGGCTTGGGCTCACCATCGCCCGGCGCGTGATCGAGGGCGAGGCCGGGAGCATCGACCTCGGAAACCGGGCCGGCGGCGGCCTACGGGTTTGCATCCGCCTGCCCCGCCCGGCGGGTTGACCGGGCCGGACTCCTCGGGCTCGGGCATCGCGAAGGGATCGCACGGACCGGGTCCGGCACACTTCGTCACGAAGCCGGCATCCGGCAGTCGAACAGCCTCGCTATCTCCATCCTCGACGCGGCCGATGGGGCTGCGAGACACGAGGACAACGGCATGACACGCACCACGCTCAGCTTGCTCTCCCTGGCCATCATGGCCGCGCTCGCCGGCCCGGCCTCCGCCATCGACGGCCACGGCAACGCCGCCAACCCGTCGCAGGCCGTCCCGAACACCGGCAGCGTCTCGGGCGGCCCGGCCCACCGCGACGACCCGCACGTCAGCGAGAGCCGCGAGGCGACCCGCGACGGCAAGCCGGTGCATTCCGCCAATGACGGGCACGCCCACGGCCACACCCGCGACAAGAAGTAGGCCACCGGAGCGGCATCTGCGCGGCGAGCCCCGACGCGCCGATGCCTTCGGACTTACGCTCCTGCGAATCGGTCCGGAGCCGCGCTCACTCGGTCTTGGGGGCCGCCCCCGCGCGCGCCTCGGCCGCCATGGTGACCAGGATCTTGCGCAGGCCCCCCATCTCACGGATGGGCGCCGGGAACAGGACCCGTGCGGTCCGGTCTCCCGTCAGCAGGTCCAGGCCCTCGGGGTCGAGGCCGGTGAGGCGCCAGGGCCCGGGCTCGGCGCCGGTGCCGACGGCGTAGAGCGCCAGGGCGTCGGCATGGTCGGCGTTCATGTGCTCGACGGCGCCGGCCTCGCCCGCCACCAGGCCCTCGGCGCCCGTGAGGTCGAGGCGCAGTTCGCCCGCCGTCAGCACCGCCGCCTTGGCGAACCCGCCGTTGAGGTGGCCGGCCTTCGGCTCCAGAGCGAAGAATCCGAAATCGGGGAAATCCGCGTAGAGCTTCGCCTTCGGGTGCCGGGCGATGAAACGGGCGCGGGCCCGCGGCTCGGCCGTCTGCGCCACCCGCCCGGTCACCGTGAGGCGCGGATGGGCCAGGGGGTCGCCCTTGCCGCCGGCGCTGAATAGCAGGGAGGCGCGCGGATCGGCCAGCAGGTTGCGGGTGTGGGCCGAGAGCCGCGACAGCAGCATCAGGGGCGTGCCGTCCACGTCGGTGGCGATGGTCACCAGGGAGACGAACGGCGTGCCGTCCTCCGGATCGAGGGTGGCGAGGGCCCCCGATCGGATCGTGCGCAGCAGATGGCGGGCGAGGCCGATGGCGTCGAACGGCGCCTCCGCGGCCGGCAGCGGCACCGCCGGCCCACGCCGCGCGGGCGTGGTGTCCCCGGTCTTCTCGCCAGCGTCCGCCATGGTCTCGTCCCCGTCTCGGCTCTCGTTCAGACACGCGATGATAGCGGTGGCACGGTCCGGTTTGCGAGGTGGAGAGAGTGCGGCCCGTTGGCCTCAGTCAAGCGCCAATCCAACACGGCTCGCTTTTTCGGAAGGGAGCCTTTACACAGCCTGACTCTCCGCGCGAATGCGGCCTCGCCCCTCGGGGCCCGGCCGCCAGCGCGTTTTTCGCCGGCTCCGGTGTGTTCGGGGTGGGATGCGGGGATGCGGGCGAACCTTCGGCCGCGAGGACCGCATCCGAGCAGTAGGGAACGCGCATGCCCACCATCGCCCTCGTGGACGACGACAGAAACATCCTCACCTCCGTCTCCATCGCGCTGGAGACCGAGGGCTACCGCATCCAGACCTACACGGACGGCGCCTCGGCGCTGGACGGCCTGAAGCATTCCCCGCCCGATCTCGCGATCTTCGACATCAAGATGCCGCGTATGGACGGGATGGAGCTTCTCAGGCGTCTGCGGCAGAAATCCGACCTTCCGGTGATCTTCCTCACCTCGAAGGACGAGGAGATCGACGAATTGTTCGGCCTCAAGATGGGCGCCGACGACTTCATCCATAAGCCGTTCTCGCAGCGCCTCCTCGTCGAGCGCGTGAAAGCGGTGCTGCGCCGCTTCGCCCCGAAGGACGGCCCGGGGGCCGCCGCCCGCGAGGCCGACGCCGCCGCCCGCTCCCTCGAGCGCGGCCTCCTGATGATGGACCCGGAGCGCCACACCTGCACGTGGAAGGGCGAGCCCGTGACCCTGACGGTCACCGAATTCCTCATCCTGCAGGCGCTGGCCCACCGCCCCGGCGTCGTGAAGAGCCGCAACGCCCTCATGGACGCCGCCTACGACGACCAGGTCTACGTCGACGACCGCACCATCGACAGCCACATCAAGCGCCTGCGCAAGAAGTTCAAGGTCACCGACACGAGCTTCGACATGATCGAGACGCTCTACGGCGTCGGCTACCGCTTCAAGGAAGGCTGAGCCCGGCCCGGCACCGGGCGGCCCGCCGCCCCCCTTCCGCAATCCCACCGAACCGGACAGACGTGGCCACCACAGATCAAGCCGAAGACCGTCCCCTCCGTCTGGTGGAGTGGCCCCGCGCCCTGTGGAACGCCATCGGCCAGAGGGCCTCGTCGAGCCTGACGCGACGGATCGTCGTGCTCAACCTCGTCGGGCTCTTCGCCCTCCTGTTCGGCTTCCTCTACCTCAACCAGTTCCGCCAGGGGCTGATCCAGGCGCGGGTGCAGAGCCTGCTGATCCAGGGGGAGATCATCGCCGGCGCCATCGCGGCCTCGGCCTCGGCCTCCGGGGATACGGGCGCGATCCGCATCGACCCCGACAAGCTCCTGGAACTCCAGGCCGGCGAGGCGGAGGAGGCCCCCTCGCCCCTGGCCTTCTCCCTGAACCCGGAGCGCGTGGCCCCGCTCCTGCGCCGCCTCATCACCCCGACGGGCAACCGCGCCAGAGTCTACGATGGCGACGGCGGCCTGCTGTTCGATTCCCGCACCCTGTCGGCAAGGGGTGAGATCGGGCGGGGCGAGATCGGGCGCGGCGAGTCCGTCCTGCGCGAGAGCAAGCGCACCGCCCTGGAACAGGCGTTCGACTTCGTTCAGACCCGCATCCTCGGCGGGCAACGCGCGGTGCCGGCCGAGGAGGTCGGCCCCACCAGCGGGCACGGCCTCAAAGAGGTGCAGGTGGCGCTGGGCGGCTCGCGCGGCACCATCGTGCGCCGCAACGAGGTCGGAGAGACGATCGTGTCCGTGGCGGTGCCGATCCAGCGCGGCACGTCCGTGCGCGGCGCCCTGCTGCTCTCGACGCAAGGGGGCGACATCGACCGCGTCATCGCCTCGGAGCGCTTCGGCCTGCTTCAGGTGTTCCTGGTGGCGGCGGCCGTGATGCTGGTCCTGTCGATCCTGCTCGCCGGCGCCATCGCGGGGCCGGTGCGCCGCCTCGCCGACGCCGCCGAGAAGGTGCGCCTTGGCATCAAGTCGCGCGAGGAAATCCCCGACTTCACCGGGCGCACGGACGAGATCGGCCACCTCTCGGGGGCCTTGCGCGACATGACCCAGGCCCTCTACCGGCGCATCGACGCCATCGAGAGCTTCGCGGCCGACGTCTCCCACGAGTTGAAGAACCCCCTGACCTCGCTGCGCAGCGCCGTCGAGACCCTGCCGCTGGCCAAATCCGACGAGTCCAAGGCGCGCCTGCTCCAGATCATCCAGCACGACGTGAAGCGCCTCGACCGGCTGATCTCCGACATCTCCGACGCCTCGCGCCTCGACGCCGAGCTCGCCCGCGCCGAGGCCCGCAAGGTCGACATGCACAAGCTCATGACCACCGTGGTCTCGGTGGCCAACGAGCGCCGACGCCCGAAGGACGCGGTGATCCTGTTCGACGTCGCCGTGCCGCCCGGCGAGGTCGAGGCGCCGTTCGCGATCTTCGGCCACGATTCGCGCCTGGGTCAGGTGGTGAACAACCTGCTCGACAACGCCCGCTCGTTCTCGCCCCCCGACGCCAAGGTGCGGGTGGCCCTGCGCCGGGTCCGGGCCGACGTGGAGCTGGTGGTGGAGGACGAGGGTCCGGGCATCCCCGAGCACGCCCTGGAGCGCATCTTCGAGCGCTTCTACACCGACCGGCCCGAGCAGGGCTTCGGCCAGAATTCGGGCCTCGGTCTCTCGATCTCGCGCCAGATCGTCCAGGCGCACCGGGGCACGATCCGGGCCGAGAACCGCCCCGGCCCGGCGGACGAGGACGGCGAGCCGACGGTGCGCGGCGCCCGCTTCATCGTGCGCCTGCCGGCGGTGCGCTGAGCCGCGCGTTGGACGGGGAGACGATCCACGCCACCGGCCTCGCCCTCCGGGGCGCGGGCGTGATCGTCCGGGGCGCGTCGGGATCGGGCAAATCGACCCTCGCCCTGCTGCTCCTCGACCGGGCGGCCACCCTCTCCCTGCCGGCGGCCCTCATCGGCGACGACCGCATCCGGCTCGCCCGCGACGGCGACACCCTCCTGGCCCGGCGGCATCCGGCGCTCGGCGACGGGATCGAGGTGCGGGGCCTCGGCCTGTGCCGGGCCGTGGCGGTGACGGAGGCCCCGGTCCGCCTCGTGGTCGACCTCGTGGCGCGCCAGCCGCGCCTGCCGGAGCCCGCCGCCCCGGCCCGGCTCCTCGGCCTCGCGCTCCCGCGCCTGGTCCTCGACCGGCGGCACCTGCGCTCCGGCCTCGCCCCCCGCCTCGTCCTCGACGCCCTGGCGGAGCTCGGGATCGGAGCCCCCGGGGCGATCCTTCGGATGCCGAGGCCAAGCGAACCGTAGCGCGGGGGCCACCATCGTGGCATGATCATGACGTTCGGGCCTACAAAACGTCGCGATCACCTTGCGCTCGACCTTGCGCTGCACAAGATGGCGGCTCCGCTCACAGGGCGTTGGAATCCGCGTCGATGATTGGAATGGTGCTCGTCACCCACGGGCTGCTCGCGACGGAGTTCAAGGCTGCCCTTGAACACGTGGTCGGGCCGCAGAAGCAGATCGAGACCATCACGATCGGGCCCGAGGACGACATGGAATTGCGGCGGCTCGACATCATGACCGCCGTCGGCCGGGTGAACTCCGGCAAGGGCGTCGTCGTGCTCACGGACATGTTCGGCGGCACGCCCTCGAACCTCGCCCTGTCGTGTATGAACGGCGGTCAGGTCGAGGTGGTGGCGGGCATCAACCTGCCCATGCTGATCAAGCTCGCCAGCGTGCGCGACGCCGAACCCCTCGGCGACGCGGTGCTCCACGCCCAAGAGGCGGGCCGCAAGTACATCAATGTCGCCTCGCGGGTCCTGGCGGGCAAGTAGGGCGAGCGCGGGTCGAGGCCGGTTCGAACGTCGGCTTGCCTTCCTAACGCCTTCACAAGGGCCTACAGGCCATCGTGACGGATCCGGTGCCGGCCAACGGGGCGCGGCGGATCGGGAATGGCGACCAAGCGCATGATCGACGACGAGGATTCCGACGCGGCCCTTCCCCCCGTCCCCGAGGGCGGCCTGCTGCGGGTGCTGCCCATCGTCAATCGGCGCGGCCTGCACGCCCGAGCCTCCGCGAAGTTCGTCCAGACCGTCGAGCGCTACGACGCCGTCGTCACCGTCACCCGCTCGGGCGAGACCGTGGGCGGGCGCTCCATCATGGGCCTGCTCACCCTCGGCGCCGCCCAGGGCACCACCATCGCGGTGGTGGTCTCCGGCCCGGACGCGGATGCCAGCCTCCAGGCCATCACCGACCTCCTGGCGAACAAGTTCGGCGAGGACGAGTAGGCGCCGCCGGCGCTTGGTCCTCACGAGTAGGCGCCTGCGGTGGCTTCCCCCTCACGCCGACCGGTCGAGGCGCCCGCGCCCCGCCATGCCCTCGGCCGCACGCCGCCAGACCACCGCCTGAAGGCCGATTCCGAGGATCAGGCTGGCGGCGATGACTTGGCCGTCCCGGCGGGTGAGGTCGACGGCGCATTGACGGCGCTCGGCGAACAGGCGCGTCACCACCCGGACCAGGGTCGCCTCGCACGGGTCGCCGATGATCGGCGCCGCCGCATGGGCGGCATCGAGGCCCAAGAATTCCTCCACAGCGTCGCGGATGCGGTGCGGCTCGGCAATGCGCTCCCGCACCGACGCGCCGGCTCCGCCGACAGCGAGAATGTGGTGCGCCGGGATCCGCACGGCCTCCGCCACCGGCCGAAGGGCCGGACCGACGGTTGTCGGACCCGTGGAAGCGAGGTCGAGGCTGGCGCCGCGGCGCAGGGTCTCGAGGCGTTCCAACAGCGCGGCGCGGATCGCCCCGGCGAACCGGGGGTCGAGGGCCGGGGCGCCCGCGTGCCCGTGCGGCTGCCAGACGGCGAACCGCCCCTTGCCCCAGACCGGATGCGGCACCGTGAGGGGGATCGCGGCATGGAGCGTACGCCGCGCGCCCTCCCCGGCCGAGACCAGGGCGATCGTCACCGTGCGTCCGTCGGACAGGTGCCGGGCCGCGGTCAGAAGATAATCGGGATCGGAGAAGACCGGGTCCGCCGCGCCCGTCCGGGTCAGGAGGGCGCGCCAGCCCGCCACGGCCTCGGGGGCGACCTCTCCCGGCCGGCACAGATCGACCTGCCAGGGTCCGGCCTCGGGTGCCATGCCCACCCCGCCCGTGATCACCGTGAAGCGCCGTTTCACCATCTCGCACCGATCCCACGCGGCGTCCCGTTTCGGGACGAACCGGCACCCCGCAGGGCGCCCTTTGGTCGATCGCTCCAAGATCGATGCCGTGCGGATGTGCCCCGGATCGGGCCGCGGGGCCTCAGCCGCCCGGGATCGCCAGGGGGTTGTCGGTCAGCGCGGTCATGTCGGGCGCGTCGATGCGCGGGCGGCCCAGGAAGGCGTCCCACAGGCCGGTGACGAAGGCCGGGTCGAGGTCGCGCACGATGAGGACGAGGCGCGAGCGCCGGTCGTCGTCGGGCCAGGCGTCGAGGTGCACGGGGGCGTGGACGATGTGCTGCACGCCGTGCACCACCACGGGGTTGTCCGGCGCGTCGGAGAGGGCCACCAGCCCCTTGAGGCGCAGGAGCTTGGGGCCGTGGGCCGAGCGCACGAGGTCGAGGAACATCTCGAACCGGGCGCGCGGCACCGGCACGTCGTGGGTCAGGGTGAAGGCCCGGATCGCCGCGTCGTGCCGGTTCACGTCGTGATGATGATGGCCGTGCCCGTGGTCGTGCGCGTGATCATGGTGGTGGTGCGCCGCCACGGCCTCTACCCCGAGCCACGCGGCCACATCGGCGCTCTTGCCGGCGAGGCCGAAGAAGCCGCCGAGAAGGTCGGCCGGGGCGACGTCGGCGCCGTCGATGGGGGCGGCCGGGTTGAGGGCGCGCAGTCGGGCGACGAGGGCGTCGGTGCCCCCCTCCGCTAGGTCCGCCTTGGTCAGCACCAGCCGGTCGGCCACCGCCGCCTGCCGGACGGCCTCCCGGTGCGCGTCGAGGGTCGCGTCGCCGTTGACCGCGTCCACTACCGTGACGACGCCCTGCAGGCGGTACCGGATCACCAGGTAGGGATGGTAGATCAGGGCGTGGAGGATCGGGGCCGGGTCGGCGAGGCCCGTAGTCTCGATGACCACACGGCGGAACGGCGGGATGCGGCCGTTGTCGCGCTTGCGCAGCAGGTCTTCGAGGGTGGCGATGAGGTCGCCCCGCACGGTGCAGCACAGGCAGCCGGCGCCGAGGAGGATCATGTCCTCGTCCACCGTCTCGATGAGGAGATGGTCGAGGCCGATCTCGCCGAACTCGTTGACGATAACCACGGTGTCGGCGAGCGCGGGATCCCGCAGCATCCGATTGAGCAGGGTGGTCTTGCCGGCCCCGAGGAAGCCCGTGAGAACTGTCAGGGGGATCGGCGCGGGCGCGCGCGGATCGGTGGGCGAGAGGACGGAAGCGAGGGATGCAGTCATGGGGATGGCCTAACCCGGCGCGCGCCGGGGCTCAATCGCCCCGATACCGAGGCTCGACCGCTCCGATGCCGGGGCTTGGCCCCAGCCGTGGGGGAAGCCCCCGGCGTTACTCGTCGTCGCCGGCCTTCGCCGGGCGGGCCGCCTGCTTCGGCTTGACGACCGGCTTAGCCGCTGGCTTGGCCGCCGGCTTGATCTCGGCCTTCGCCTCGGGCTTGCCCCCCTTCGGCGCCGTTTTTCCGGCGGGGGTGGTCACCTTGAGCTTCGGCGCGCCCTCCAGCACCGGCGTCGACTCGACGGGGGCGTAGGCGCTCGCCGTCGACGGGACTGCGGACTTGCCGCGCGCCAGGGCCTTCTTCGCATCGGGCGTCTTGCCGTTGGCCTTCTTGGCGTCGGGGTGCTTCGGGTCCGATTTCGCTTGCGCCTGACGGGCCTCCTTCGCCGCCTCGCGGCGGGCCGCCAGGGTGTCGAGGCGGGCCTTGCGGGCGGCGGCCTGCGTCTGGGCGCGCTCGGCCTTGTCGGCTTCCGCCTGGGCGTTGAGGACGATGGCGCCCTCGGCCGGATTGCGGCCGATCCACACGGGGATCGGCTGGAGCGGGGCGCGGGCCGGCAGGGCGCGGCCCCGCATGGCGCCGTTGTTGAGGGTGGCGAGCGCCAGGGCCGAACCGGGGAGCGCCGCCGCGGCGAGGATCTGGGCGTTGGAGCTGTCGGTGTTGCCCGCGATGGCGCCCGGGCCCTCGTCCACCGGCATGGGCTTCTTCCGGTCGCAGATGTAGGGGCGCAGGTCCGGCGGCTCGGCGATGGCGGAGGTCGGCAGGGCGTCGAGGGTCTGGGCCGTCCAGCCGGCGGACTGGCCGAAGCCGTAATCGAACAGGTCGGAGGCCTTGAGGTCGCGCTCGCGGGCGCTCGGCTGGCCCATGACCACGGTGATGAGGCGGCGCCCGTTGCGGGTGGCGCTCGACACCACGTTGAACCCACCCGCGCAGATGAAGCCGGTCTTCATGCCGTCGGCCCCGGCGTAGCGCCCGAGCAGGCCGTTGTGGTTGGCCATGATCGACTTGCCGAACTGGATCGCCGAGATGGAGAACAGACCGCGATTGTCGGGAAAGTCGCGGATGAGCGCGCGGCCGAGGATCGCCATGTCGCGGGCCGTGGTCCATTGCCGGGCGTCGGGCAGGCCGTTGGGGTTGGTCCACCGGCTCTCGCGCATGCCGATGCGCTGGGCGGTCTCGTTCATCATCGCGGAGAAGCCGTCGATGGAACCGCCGAGATGCTCGCCGATGGCCCAGGCGACGTCGTTGGCCGACTTCACCATGATGATCTTCAGGGCGTTGTCGAGGGTGAGTTGCGTGCCCGGCCGGAAGCCCATCTTCGAGGGCGGCTCGGCGGCGGCGGCGGGCGAGATGGTGAGGAGCGAATCCAGCGAGACCTTGCCCTGGCGCACGAGGTCGAGGGCGACGTAGACGGTCATCAGCTTGGTGATGGAGGCGGGAAACCACGGGTCGGTGGCACCCTGCGCGTAGATCACCTTGCCGGAATCCACCTCGACGACGAGGATCGGCGCGGTCACCGCGCCGGCGGAACTCGCACCGAGCAGTCCCACGCACGCCGTGAAACCAAAGGCGAGACGCCTCAACAACGGGTTCGACATCGGGCCTGTCTCGGAAAGGTCCAGTCCGGCTCGATGGACATCGAACCCGGCGGACATGTTGGGGGCAACGGCAAAGCTCGGGCGAGGGTCCCCGCCATTCGGATGCCACCAACCCGGCCTCCGTGGCGAGAGCATGGCGAAGGGTTTCGCAGCGCACAGGCCAGCCGCGCTCGCGTGGATGGGCTGGGTGTTTTCCATGAAGCAGGCGCAGCGATCGTGAGGCCGACGGCCGGCCCGTCTTCCCGCGATACAGCATCCGCGCGGTTCGGTGTGGCCTCGCGGGCGCGGCGGGCCTATGTGCAGGGCCTCATTCGGGAACATCGGGCGCGGCGCTTGGCGAGGGGCGCCCCGGAACAGCATGGCTTACGCGGTCAAGGAACTCTTCCACACCCTCCAGGGCGAAGGCGCGCAGGCGGGCCGGGCGGCGGTGTTCTGCCGGTTCACCGGCTGCAACCTGTGGTCCGGCCGCGAGCAGGACCGCGCCGATGCGGCCTGCCGGTTCTGCGACACCGATTTCCTCGGCATGGACGGCGAGGGCGGCGGCCGGTTCGCCACGCCGGACGCCCTCGCGGACGCCATCGCGACGACCTGGACCGGCGGGCCGCACCATCGCTACGTGGTGTTCACGGGCGGCGAGCCCCTGCTCCAGCTCGATCCCGCCCTCATCGTGGCGGTGCATGCCCGTGGGTTCGAGATCGCGGTCGAGACCAACGGCACCCTGGCCGCGCCCGAGGGGATCGACTGGATCTGCGTCAGTCCCAAGGCCGGCAATCCCCTGGTGCAGCGCACGGGCCACGAACTCAAGCTCGTCTATCCGCAGGCGGAGGCCGCGGCCGATCCCGCGCATTTCGCGGATCTGCCCTTCCGCCACCATTGGCTCCAGCCCATGGACGGGCCGGCGCGCCGCGCCAACACGCAGGCGGCCGTCGCGTACTGTCGGAGCGACGCGCGCTGGCGGCTCTCGCTCCAGACCCACAAGATCATCGGAATCCCCTAGCGAGCCGTGTAGATTGCGACCCATGAAGATCACCCAAGCCTTCACCTTCGAGGCGGCCCACCGCCTTCCGAACGTGCCCGAGACGCATCGCTGCCACCGCATGCACGGGCATTCCTACCGGGTGGAACTGACGCTCACCGGCGCCGTCGATCCCGACACCGGCTGGGTGGTGGATTTCTTCGACGTGGAGCACGCCTTCGCCCCCGTGCTGCTGCAGCTCGACCATTACTGCCTCAACGACATCGAGGGTTTGGAGAACCCCACGGCCGAGCACATCGCCGCCTGGATCTGGGCCCGCACCAAGGCGGCCCTGCCGGCCCTGTCCTCGGTGAAGGTCTACGAGACGCCGATGTCCTGGGCGGAATACGAAGGCGAGACCCGGTGAGCCACGACGGCGCCCTGGTCCTGTTCTCGGGCGGCCAGGATTCGGCCACCTGCCTCGCCTGGGCCCTCGACCGCTTCCCCCGCGTCGAGACCCTGGGCTTCGACTACGGCCAGCGCCACCGGATCGAACTCGACGGCCGGGCCGCCCTGCGGGACGGCATGACGGCCCTGAACCCGGGCTGGGCGTCCCGCCTCGGCGACGACCACACCCTCGACCTCGCGGCGCTCGGCGCCGTCTCCGACACGGCGCTCACCCGCGACACCGCGATCGCCCTGGCGGCGGACGGCCTGCCCAACACCTTCGTGCCGGGCCGCAATCTGCTGTTCCTCACCTTCGCGGCGGCTTTGGCCTACCGGCGGGGCCTGCGCCACATCGTCGGCGGCATGTGCGAGACGGATTATTCCGGCTACCCCGATTGCCGCGACGACACGATCAAGGCCCTGCAGGTGGCCCTCAACCTCGGCATGGACCGCCGCTTCGTCCTCCACACGCCCCTCATGTGGATCGACAAGGCCGCGACCTGGGCCCTGGCCGAAACCCTCGGGGGCCGGCCCCTGGTCGACCTCGTCGTGGAGGAGAGCCACACCTGCTACCTCGGCGAGCGGGGCGCGCGGCATGATTGGGGCTACGGGTGCGGGACCTGCCCGGCCTGCGACCTGCGGGCGAAGGGGTATCGGGCGTTCGTCGCGGAGCGTGCGTGAGGTTCGCCGGCAGACACGAGGCGACGACGCCTGCCTGCACCTTGTACGCAAGTTGCGTAGGGCATAGGATGTGTCGTGGCGTGTGACGTCGGGATCGTCGTCGATCACGCCAACAGCGACGACCCGATTTTCACGGTCGCGGTGCAGACCCCGCGTGGATCCCTCGACGTCATGGCCGAGGTGACGCTCCTGGGCCGAACTCTTGTGCTGACCGGCCTGCACATCGGTGGCGATCCGGCGGAGCAATGGGGCGCGGCTGCGCTACGGGACATCGTGCAGGGGGTCATGGAGCAGCTGGATGTCGACGAGATCCACATTGTTGGCGGTGTTCGGACCACGGGTGCAAATCCGGGACGAGCCCCCCGTCCGCGAAGGCTCCGCAGAGCGCCTCAGCCTCAAGCGGCGGCCGGACGCTGACCTGAACACGGTGGCGGCGGCCCGCGCCCTGATCCGTCGGCATCTCCCGGTGAAGGCCGCTCACGCGGTCATGACCGAACTCTTCGATACGGGCGAGGCCTATGTCGAGGTGCCGAAAGTCGAGAGCCTGAACCACCTGATCTCCGAACTGACGGCTTTGGGCATCGACGCGCGCAGGCATTGGCCTGACCAGATCTCGGTTCGGATCGTGCGGGAATCCCTGCATCTCTCGCAAGCTCAGTTCGCCCTGCGGTTCGGGCTGGAGGAAGCAACTGTCAAGAACTGGGAGCAGGGCAAGTCGAAGCCGAACGCGACGGCCATGACCCTCATCTGGACGATCTATCGCCACCCCGAGGCCGTCGTGGATGCCCTCGCCAGGGGCGGAACCGCGACCCTCGACGCCGCAGCGCCTGCGTTTCGATAGCGCGGAGGAACCGAGGCCGGAGAGGGGCCGGGGCCAAGCGGGAACGTTAGGCCCCCACGACCGCCAGAACAACCTCCCGCCGGTGCGGCCGGTCGCGGTGCTCGATGAGATAGATGCCCTGCCAGGTGCCCAGCGCGAGGCGGGCGTCCAGCACCGGCACGGCGAGGCTCGCATCCGTCACCAGGGTGCGGATATGGGCCGGCATGTCGTCCGGGCCCTCGCTGCCGTGCACGTAGGCGCCGTGGCGCGGAGCGAACCCGTCGAGGGCGGTCATGAGGTCGGTCTGCACGTCCGGGTCGGCGTTCTCCTGGATGGTCAGGGAGGCCGAGGTGTGCCGGCAGAACACCGTCAGCACGCCGTGCGCGACGCCGCTGCGGGCCACGAACGCGGCGACGCGTCCGGTGATGTCGGTGAAGCCGGGGCCCTCCGTCGCCACCACGAGGCGGGCGCTCGCCTGCCGGCTCACCGGGCCCACCCGGAAGCCGTCGAGTTCGCCGATGCGGGCGCCACGGGTCATGAGGGGATCTCCAGGGTGGCGCCCGGGGCGATCTCGCTCGTCCCCCGGGCCAGGATGGTTTCGAGGAGGGCGATGCGATCGGCCTCCGCCGCCGGCTTGTCCCAGCGGATGCGGTGGACGCGGGGGAAGCGGAGCGCGAGGCCGGACTTGTGCCGGGTCGAGCGCTGCACGCCCTCGAAGGCGATCTCCAGCACCAGCCCCTCGTTGAGGCCGTACGCGACCTCGCGCACGGGGCCGAAGCGCTTGACCGTGTGGTTGCGGACGTAGCGGTCGAGCTTGGCCAGTTCCGCGTCGGTGAAGCCGTGATAGGCCTTGCCGACGGGCACCAGTTCGAGGCTGCCGTCCTGGCGGGGCCGCCACACGCCGAAGGTGTAGTCCGAGTAGAACGACGAGCGCTTCCCGTGGCCGCGCTGGGCGTACATCATCACGGCGTCGACGAGGTGGGGCTCGCGCTTCCATTTCCACCACGGCCCCTTGGGGCGGCCGGGCAGGTAGGGGCTGTCGCGGAGCTTCAGCATCACGCCCTCGATGGCGTCGGCATCCGCCCCCGCCCCCACGGCGGCCGGGTCGGCGCGCGCTTCGGCAAGGTCCTCCCAGGTGGCGAAGGGCACGAGGGGCGAGAGATCGATGCGGGCGTGGTCGAGGGCACCGACGAACGTCTCCAGCCGCGCCCGGCGCTCGGCGAAGGGCAGCGGGCGCAGGTCCGCGCCCTCCGCCGTGAGCAGGTCGTAGGCCCGGACATGGGCGGGAAATTCCTCCAGGAGCTTCGGGGTCACCGCCTTGCGGTTGAGGCGCTGCTGCAGGACGTTGAAGCTCAGGACGCGGGATTCCTTCAGGATCAGCAATTCGCCGTCCAGCGTGCCCGTGAAGGTGATGGCCTGCGCCAGATCCGGGAATGCGCCGGTGATGTCCTCGCCCGTGCGCGAATAGACCCGCGCGACTTGGCTTCCCACCTCGTCGCGGCCGCCCGAGAGCTGGACGCGGATGCCGTCCCACTTCCACTCGCCCGAGAACGCCGCCGGGTCGAGTTTCTCGAAGTCCGTCTCCGCATCGATGGGGTGCGACAGCATCGGTGGCCGGAACGGCGCCGGGTTGAGGGTGGTGGGGCGCTCGGCCTTCCCCTCGACCCAGGCGAACAGGCTCAGGTACGGCGGCACCATCCCGTGCCAGACCTCCTCCACCGCGTCGGCCTCGTGGCCGCCGAGCGCCCCTACGGCGGTCTTGGCCAGACGCGCCGAGACGCCGACGCGCAGGGCCCCGGTGATAAGCTTCAGGAGCGCCCAGCGGCCGGTCTCGTCCAGCGCGTCGAGCCACTCGGCGAGGCGGGCCGGCAAATCGGCCTTCTTCACGGTGGCGAGGGTCTCGACCACCTCCGCCAGGGTCGGGATGTGGGGCGGCGGGTTGTTGTGGCCGAGAGGCGGGGGCGCATCCCCACGCCCGGGCGTAAGGGCATCGAGGGAAGCTGTGACGTCAGGCGCCGGCCAGATCAGCGCCGTGGTCTCGGCGAGATCGCCGACGTAGTTGTGCGACAGGGCGAAGAGCACCGGATCGACCCGCGCCTCCACCAGCCCGCGGATCATCGCGGGCTTCGCCTCGCGAAAGGTCAGGTTGCCGGTCATGGCCGCGAGGGCGAAGCCGCGCTCGGGGTCGGGGGTCCGCGAAAAGTAGTCCTGCAGCAGGCGCAGCTTGGCGTTGCGGCGCGGCTCGTAGGCGAGACGGTCGAGGAGCTGGGCGAAGTGGTTCACGCGGCGACCTCCGCGACGCCCGGCTCGGCCTCGCCGTCGTCGCCGTAGCCCAGCAGGTGCAGGGGCTTGGCCTTGATCCCTTGGATCCCGCACCAATGCACCAGGGCGTCCTCCTGCCCGTGGGTCACCCAGACCTCCCCGGCCCCGGTCTCCCGGATCGTGCGGCAGAGGTCGGGCCAGTCGGAATGGTCGGAGATGCAAAGGGGGAGTTCGGCGCCCTTCTGGCGGGCGCGGGCGCGCACCCGCATCCAGCCCGACGCGAAGGAGGCGACGGGATCGGGGAATTTGCGCGACCACACGTCCTGGATCGCGGAGGGCGGGCACAGCACGATGGCGCCGTGGAGCTTGCCCCGCTCGGCCGCGACGACCTTGGGGGTCTCGCCGAGCGGAACCCCCTCCTGCTTGTACAGCTCCGTCAGTTTCTCCATGGCGCCGTGGAGGTAGATCGGCCGGTCGTAGCCGGCCTCCCGCAGCAGGGCCATCACCCGCTGGGCCTTGCCGAGCGCGTAGGCGCCGACGATGTGGGCGCGCTCGGGGAACAGCGCCACGGAATCGAGGAGTTTTTGAACCTCGTCCCGGGTGTCGGGCATGCGGAACACCGGCAGGCCGAAGGTCGCCTCGGTGATGAACACGTCGCACGGCATGACCTCGAAGGGCAGGCAGGTCGGATCGGGCGCGCGCTTGTAGTCACCCGAGACCACGACGCGCACGCCCCGCGCCTGAATCGCGATCTGGGCCGAGCCGAGGACGTGCCCGGCGGGGGCGAAGCGGACGGTGACGTCGCCGACGCGGATGTCCTCGCCGAGCTTGGCCTCCTGGCGGGTCTCGCAAAAATCCTCGCCGTAGCGCACGGCCATGATCCGCAGGGTCTGGCCCGTGGCGAGCACCTGCCCGTGGCCGGCGCGGGCGTGGTCGGCGTGGCCGTGGGTGATCAGGGCCCGGGGCACGGGCCAGGTCGGATCGACGTGGAAATCGCCGAGGGGGCAGTAGAGCCCCTCGCGGGTCAGGGTGAGGAGATCGCTGGCGCTGAAGGTCATCGGCGCGGCATATAGGGCGCCCGATCCCCGAGCGAAGCGGCCGCCCCCACCCAGCATGTCACGCCCCTCCGGTTCCGGCGAGTTCCTCGCCGACAGACGCTACGCCTACGCCGAGGGGTGCCTGGCCGAGGGCGATGCCCTTGGGGCCGCCGAGATGGCGGAGCAGACCCTGGAGATCGCCCCCCGCTACGCCCCGGCCTGGTTTCTCCTCGGCCGGGCGCGGGAGGCCCGCTACGTCACCCACGGCGACCTCCGCGACCACCACGCGGCGCTGCGGGCCTACGCGGCGGCCCTCGACCTCGACCCCGAGGACGTGCAGGGCGCCCGGCTCGCCCTGGCGCAGATCGGCGCGGGCCGCCGGGAGGACGGCGACGGCGGCGTTCTGGGGGCGATCTCCCCGGCCTACATCCGTGCCCTGTTCGACGCCTACGCCGCGCGGTTCGAGCGCCACCTCGTGGACGACCTCGCCTACCGGGCGCCGGAACTCATCGTCGCGGCCCTCGATCGCCTGTCGGACGCGCCGGCGGTCTACGACACCGTGCTCGACCTCGGCTGCGGCACCGGCCTCGTGGGCGCGGCCCTGGGCGACCAGGCGCGCCACCTCACGGGCATCGACCTCTCGCCCCTCATGCTGGCCGAGGCCGCGCGGGGGAAGCGCTACGCCCGCCTGGTGGAGGCCGACCTCGTGGCGGGCCTCGCGGCGGAACCGGACGCCGGGACCGACCTCGTCACCGCCGCCGACGTGATGATTTACGTGGGCGGACTTACGGACCTCCTAGCGGGGTCCGCGCGGGTGCTGCGGCCGGGCGGGTGCCTCGGCTTCAGCGTGCAATCCCATGCGGGCGACGGCATCGTGCTCGGCCCGGACGCCCGCTACGCCCATGGCGATGTCCTGGTGGAACGGGCCGTGGCGCGGGCCGGCCTCGTCCTCGAATGCCTCGACCCCGCGACCCTCCGGCGCGAACGCGGCCTGCCCGTCCCGGGACGCATCGTCGTCGCCCGCCGGCCCGGCTGATCCGGTCCGGATCCCGGGCGAGTTCGGATCACGGGCGAGGGTGGGTAGCCGGCAAGCCGGATCACGCGAACGTCAGCCGATCATCCCGTCCCCGCGAGGCGGAACGGTGGACAGGTGCCGCACGGCACGCCATGGCCAGATTCGACAGCCTCCCGGAATCCCATTGCGCGCCCGGGCGCGTATGGGGACCGGCAATCCCGCGTCGTGGCGTCGTCCCCGCGTCGGGCCGTTTCCCTGCCCCTCCCCGGGGCCGATCCTCTGGAGATTCCATGGCAGACCCGCAGAGCAAGGCGTTTCCCGCCAGCGCGCGAACGCGCATCCCGTTCGCCCTCGCCCTCTCGGCCGTGGCGGGCTGCGCCGATTCCATCGGCTTCCTCGAATTCTCGCAGCTGTTCATGTCGTTCATGAGCGGGAACACCACGCGGTTCGGCGTGTCGGTCAGCCGATTCGACTGGGAGAGCACCTCGCGCGTCGCCTCCGTCATCATCCTGTTCTGCTTCGGCGCCTTCGCGGGCACGCTCATCGCCGCCTGGGTCGGGCGCTGGCGCCTGTCCGTGCTGCTGCTGCTCCAGGCGGTGCTGCTCACCGTCGGGCTCATCGTGCCCCACGGCACCTTCGCATTCCCGCTCCACGCCTATCCCATCGTCATCGCGCTCGGCCTCCAGAACGCGACCCTGCAGGACGAGGGCGGCCGCAGCCTGGCGCTCACCTACGTCACCGGCGCCGTGGTGCGGTTCGGAACCGGCCTCGCCAACCTGCTCCTCGGCGTGGTCGCGCCGTCGTTCTGGATCCAGGCCCCCCTGTGGGCGGCGCTCAGCACCGGCGCGGTCATCGGCGGCGTGCTGCAGATGCATTACGGAGAGGACGCGTTCCTGTTCCCGGCGGCCCTGGCGGCCCTGCTCGCGGTCATCGCCCTGGTGCTCACCATCGCCAAGCCCGGCAGCCCCTACGTCAGCGGCGAGGTCGAGCACCATCCGCCGGACGGCACCGCCGCCCCGACGCCCTGAGGCGGGCGGGTGTTGGGGATCACCCGTCGCCCCGGTCCCCGCGCAGGCGCTTGGTGTCGGAGCGCTTCGACTTTTCGTCGAGGCGCCGCTTCTTCGAGGCCAGGGTCGGGCGCGTGGCCCGGCGCGGGGTCGGCGGCACGGCGGCCTCCGCCACCAGGGCGGCGAGGCGCTCGCGGGCATCGGCCCGGTTGCGGTCCTGGGTCCGGTGCTGCTGGGCCGAGATGACGATGATGCCGTCCAGCGTCAGGCGCCGGCCGGCGAGCCGCATCAGCCGCACCGCGACGGCGTTGGGCAGGGACGGCGAGCGCCGCGCATCGAAGCGCAGCTGCACCGCGGTGGACAGCTTGTTGACGTTCTGCCCGCCGGGGCCCGAGGCGCGCACGAAGCTTTCCTCCAGCTCCGCCTCGTCGATGCTGATCTGGGGCGTGCACTGAAGCGCCACGGCGACGGTCTCCGGCCCGTTCGATCAGGCGGCCTCGGCCGGCGTCCGCGCCCGAACCGCCAGGGCGTGCAGGCCGCGCTTGAACGCCGGATCGAGGGCGCCGTTGACGAGGCGGTGGCGCTCGACCCGGCTCTTGCCGTCGAAGGCCGCCGAGACGACATCCAGTCTGAAATGGGTCTCGCCCTCGGGCCGCGCCCCGGCATGGCCGGCGTGCAGGTGCGATTCGTCGATCACATCGAGATGCGTCGGCGCGAGCGCGGATCGCAGGGTCTCGTCGATCCAGTCCCTCATGGTCGTCATGGTTCGGTCTCCTTCCGGGCGAATGATCTCGCGTTCGGGGCTCGCTCGTTCGGGGGCTTGGCCGCCGCTCCCGTCAACCCCCGATGGCCGCATGCGGCATCAGGCCCGGCGCTCTTGTGTCTGCGACCCGCCCTCTCATAATCGCCCCATCATGGATCTCAACTCGCCCCTGTTCGACAGCATCCGCATCAAGCGCACCTGCGACGAGCCCAAGAAGGCGTCGGCGCAGGGCTGCGACACGCCCGGCTGCCAGAACCCCGGGCTCTACCGCGCCCCCAAGGGCCGGAAGGCGGAGGGGCAGTACTGGCGCTTCTGCATGGACCACGTGAAGGCCTACAACGCCACGTACAACTACTTCGACGGCATGAACGACGCCGCCGTGCAGGCCTTCCAGAAGGACGCCATCATCGGCCATCGCCCGACCTGGGCCATGGGGGTGAACCCCGCCACCGCCGCGGCGAAGCCGAAGCCCGAAGCCACGCGCGACTGGGCCTATGTCGATCCCCTCGACATCCTGCGCGCCGAGGGCGTCGGCGAGACCGCCCGGCGCAAACGCGCGCCCGAGCCGCGCCGGCCGCGCCATTCCTCGGCCACCCTCAAGGCCCTCGACGTCCTCGGGCTCGACGAGAACGCCGGTTCGGCGGCCATCAAGGCGCAGTACAAGGTGCTGGTGAAGCGCTTCCACCCCGACGCCAACGGCGGCGACCGCTCGTTCGAGGAGCGCCTGCGCGACATCATCCGCGCCCACGACGCCCTGCGCGCCGCCGGGTTGTGCTGAGCGCGGCACGAACCCTGCGTGGATTTTCGGGATCCGGTCGGATTTGCAGGTCTGGTCGGCCCGGGCCGGGGCGGCAATCGGCGCGCGGCGCCCTATATCGTGCCCGACCACGTCTCTTTCGTGTGGCATCCACCCTTGGCGTCCCCCGGCGCCGTCCCCTAGATGACGGGGCGAAAGCGGCTCCGCGCGCGTCGCGCCCCTCTCGCCCGACACAGCCCCCGCGTGTTCCGGTCCCGCCGGCGCCCGCTCCACGAGGTCCCGTATGCTCTCTGACGTCTCGCCCGCCTCGCTGCCCGACCGGACCGTCTCCGTGCGCGAGGCCTTCGGCATCGACCTCGACCTCATGGTTCCGGCCTTCACGAAGACCGACGAGCATGTGCCCGACCTCGACCCGGACTACATCTTCGACAGGGAGACCACCCTGGCGATCCTGGCGGGCTTCGCCCGCAACCGCCGCGTCATGGTCACGGGCTATCACGGCACCGGCAAGTCGACCCATATCGAGCAGGTCGCCGCCCGCCTGAACTGGCCCTGCATCCGGATCAACCTCGACAGCCACGTCTCGCGCATCGATCTCGTCGGCAAGGACGCCATCGTGCTGCAGGAGGGCAAGCAGATCACCGCCTTCCAGGACGGCATCCTCCCCTGGGCCCTGCAGAACAACGTCGCCCTGGTGTTCGACGAGTACGATGCCGGCCGGCCCGACGTGATGTTCGTGATCCAGCGCGTCCTCGAACTCTCCGGCCGCCTGACCCTGCTGGACCAGAAGCGGGTCATCCGCCCGCACCCGGCCTTCCGGCTGTTCGCCACCGCCAACACCGTGGGCCTCGGCGACACCTCGGGCCTCTATCACGGCACCCAGCAGATCAATCAGGGCCAGATGGACCGTTGGTCCATCGTCACCACCCTCAACTACCTGCCCCACGACCGCGAGGTCGACATCGTCCTGTCCAAGGCCCTGCACTACCAGCGCGACGGCGGCCGCGAGATCGTCAGCAAGATGGTGCGCGTGGCCGATCTGACCCGCAATGCGTTCATGAACGGCGACCTGTCGACGGTCATGAGCCCCCGCACGGTCATCACCTGGGCCGAGAACGCCGACATCTTCCAGGATATCGGCTTCGCCTTCCGGGTGACGTTCCTCAACAAGTGCGACGAGCTGGAGCGCACCCTCGTGGCGGAATTCTACCAGCGCGCCTTCGGCAAGGACCTGCCCGAGAGCGCCTCGAACGTGGCCCTGAGCTAGGGAATCTTTTGCGGAGGACGCGATGGGCGAGCCGGCTGTGAAGGGCGGACCGCGTACGGGGGAGGTGTTCCCCGGCCGGACGCGCTACGAGGACGACCTTTACACCTGGGTGCAGGAGCAGGTCGCGCTTCTCCGTGCCGGGCGGGTCGATGCGCTCGATCTCGATCATATCGCCCAGGAGTTGGAGAGCTTGTCCAAGAGCGAGTTCGGCAAACTCCAGAGCGCCCTGCGCGTCCTCGTGATGCATATGCTCAAATGGGATCAGCAGCCCGAGCACCGTACGCCGAGCTGGATCTTCTCGATCCGCGAGCAGCGTCGCCGCTACGAGCGCATTCTGGCGAGCAACCCCGGTTTGAAGTCGCGCATCGACGAGGCTCTGGGCAACGCCTACCCGGACGCACGGGACTGGGCGTCCGACGAGACGCACCTCCCGCCGGATGAGTTTCCCCCCGAATGCCCCTACGAATGGGACGACATCCTGAACCGGCCCTTCGATTTCGACTCGGTGAAGAAGCAGCGCCCGTGAGCATCTCCAACCGCAAAGCCGGCGAACGCCGCGAGCCCGTCGCCGAACCGCTGAAGCGCTCGGTGGCCGGGTGCCTGCGCGCCATCGCCAAGCGGGCCGAGGTCGAGGTGGTCTATGCCAGCGACCGGCCGGCGCTGACCGGCGACAAGGCGCGCCTGCCCGAACCGCCGCGCAAGCTGACGCCCGGCGACGTGGCGATCCTGCGCGGCAACGCCGATTCCATGGCGCTTCGGCTCGGCTGCCACGATGTGGCCGTCCATCGCCGTCTGGCCCCCGAGAATTCCGGCGCGCGGGCGGTGTTCGACGCCGTCGAGCAGGCCCGGGTCGAGGCCATCGGCGCGCGGCGGATGTCGGGCGTCGCCTCGAACCTCTCCGCCATGCTGGAGGACCGCTACCATCGCGGCGGCAAGTACGAGGCGATCACCGACCGGGCCGACGCCCCCATGGAGGACGCCGTCGCCCTCATGGTGCGCGAGCGCCTCACCGGCCAGGCGCCCCCGCCGGCGGCGCAGAAGATCGTCGACCTCTGGCGCGCCCATATCGAGGACAGGGCCGGGCCGAACCTCGACGGGCTCATCGGCGCACTCGAGAATCAGCGCGCCTTCGCCCGCTCCGTGCGCGACCTCCTCACCTCCCTCGACATGGCCGACGAGACGCCGTTCGACCCCGAGGACGACGACAACGACGACGACGAGGGCGAGTCTCAGGACGACGAGCAGACCCCGAGCGAGGGCGAGGCCGAGGAGCAGTCGCAGGGCGACCGCGCCGAGATGGAGGTGTCGGAAGAGGCCTCCGACGACCTCCAGGAGGGCGCCACCGAATCGGCCGACGCCCCGTCTGGCGAACTGCCGGAGGAGGCCGAGAACGCCGAATCGGAGGAGGCCTCGGAGGCTTGGCGGCCGCCTTCGTCTCGGGGCAACGAGGCCCGCGGCCCCGACTACAAGGTGTTCAATCCCCGCTTCGACGAGGTGATCCACGCCGAGGACCTTTGCGACGCCGAGGAGTTGGCCCGCCTGCGGACCTACCTCGACAAGCAGCTCGCCCACCTGCAGGGCGTGGTCGGGCGCCTCGCCAACCGGCTCCAGCGCCGGCTCCTGGCCCAGCAGAACCGCGCCTGGGATTTCGACCTCGAGGAGGGCCAGCTCGACCCCGCCCGCCTCGTGCGCGTGGTGACGGACCCGTTCCAGCCCCTCTCCTTCAAGCAAGAGAAGGACACGAACTTCCGCGACACCGTCGTGACCCTGCTGCTCGACAATTCCGGCTCCATGCGCGGCCGGCCCATCACCGTGGCGGCCACCTGCGCCGACATCCTGGCGCGGACCCTGGAACGCTGCGGCGTCAAGGTGGAGATCCTGGGCTTCACCACCCGGGCGTGGAAGGGTGGGCAATCGCGCGAGGCGTGGCTCGCCGCGTCGAAGCCGAACGCGCCCGGTCGCCTCAACGACCTGCGCCACATCGTCTACAAGAGCGCCGACGCTCCCTGGCGCCGGGCGCGAAAGAACCTCGGGCTGATGATGCGCGAGGGGCTGCTGAAGGAGAACATCGACGGCGAAGCCCTCGATTGGGCGCACAAGCGCCTCATCGCCCGGCCGGAGCAGCGCAAGATCCTCATGGTGATCTCAGACGGCGCGCCGGTGGACGATTCGACCCTGTCGGTCAATCCGGGCAACTACCTCGAGCGCCACCTGCGCTGGATGATCGAGGACATCGAGACCCGCTCCCCCGTCGAGCTCCTCGCCATCGGCATCGGCCACGACGTGACCCGCTACTACCGCCGCGCCGTGACCATCATCGACGCCGAGGAACTCGGCGGCGCGATGACGGAGAAGCTGGCGGAGCTGTTCGAGGAGGATGCGGGCAACGGTGGGCGCAAAGCCTCACGCGCGGGCGGGCGGCGCTAGACCCCCGACGTCGGTTTCATCGCCGCCCGGCTGCACGCGGGCGTTGCGATATCGCTTGTCGTCTGTGAAACGCGATGCTTGAGAGGCAGGCATCCAAACCGACCCGGATCCCGCGATGACGTGGCACCTGCACTGGCTCGAAGCCTCGGGCGATCTCGGCCCCTGGCGCGACGCGATCACCGCGGAGGTGGAAATCGCCCGCCGCGCCATCGTCGGCTTGGTACCGGTGCGCCCCCTCGACATCCTCGTGCAGCGCGACGCCGACGGGGTCCTACCTGAGACCGGAACCGGTGGCCGGGCCTACGCTTCGACTCTGTTCTCCCTGACCATCGACCCGGACAATCCCAATTTCGCAGGCGTGCTGGCGGACGGGGACATCCGCCGGACCGTGGTGCACGAAGCGCATCACTGCCTGCGCATGGCCGGGCCCGGCTACGGCTGGACCCTCGGCGAAGCCCTGGTCAGCGAAGGCCTGGCGGGCCGGTTCGTGGAGCGCCTGTTCGGCGCGGCCCCCGAACCGTGGGAAAACGCCTTCGATGACACCGCGCTCGCGGCGCAGCGCCCCGACGCGGCTCTTTTGGCGGCGCGCGACTACGATCACGCGGCCTGGTTCTTCGGGTCCGACGCGTATCCGCGGTGGTACGGCTACACCCTCGGCTACCGGATTGCGGGCGACTGGGTGCGGGCGAATCCGGGGGCGGATGGCGAGACCTGGGTGAACGTCCCGGCCGAGGCAGTTCTGGCGGCGGCCCGCGGCCATACTCTGGCGGCGGCCTGAGCCGGCCCGTCGCACGTTCACCTGGGTGACGACGCAATTCCGGGACGCCGGGGGCGGAGTAGTCGGGACGCCGGTCGGATGAATCGACCCTGCAAAGACGAACGCATCCCTAGTGCACTGACGCACTCGAAAGGTGCACGTCAGGTCAAGAATTTCTTCGCTCTGGCAGCGTGTTAGCGATGATCGGTTTGGTTCGTTAGTCGGTGTCAGTGCACTAGGCTCATGGCGTCCCACAGAGCTGCCGCTCCAGGCGAGCGAGCAGGCGTTCGAACACGCCGGGATCGTCGAGGGCGCGGGCCAGGACGAGGCCGCCCTGGATCGCCAGGACGGCGTCCTCGGCCAGGATCTCGGCCTCCGCCCGGCCGGCGCGGTGCAGCGCTCCCGTGAGGGCATCCCGCCACGCCGCGAAATACCCCGCGATCCGCATCCCGAATCGGTCCCGCCCCTCCGACAGGGCGAGGGCGCCGACGAGGCAGACCCGCCGGCCGGAGCGGAAATACGCATCCGTCTCCGACAGCATGCGCCGGATGGCGGCGCGGGGGTCGGGATCGTCCCGCAGGGCTGCGTAGATCTCCGCCTCGAACCAGGCGCCGATGCTGTCGAGGACGGCGTCCGCCATCTCGGCCTTGCCGCCGGGAAAGGCGTGGTAGAGGCTGCCCTTGCCGAGCCCCGCGCGGGCACCGAGCAGGGCGAGGCTGGCCCCGGCGTAGCCATGCTCGCGAAACACCTCGGCGAGCGCCGGGATCGCCGCCTCCCGCGCGCCCGGGGCCGCGGCGCTCACAACCCGAGTTCGGTGAGCCCCGGGTGATCCTCCGGCCGCGGGCCAGGCGTCCAGCGGAACAGACGCTGGTTCTCGGTGATGGGCAGATCGTTGATGCTGGCGTGGCGCATCCGCATCAGGCCGTTGGCGTCGAACTCCCAGTTCTCGTTGCCGTAGGCGCGGAACCATGCGCCGGCGGCATCGTGGAACTCGTAGGCGAAGCGCACGGCGATGCGATTCTCGGTGAACGCCCACAGCTCCTTGATCAGCCGGTACTCGTGCTCGCGCTCCCACTTCGCCTCGAGGAACGCCACGATGGCGGGGCGCCCGGTGAAGAACTCCGAGCGGTTCCGCCAGCGGCTGTCGGGCGTGTAGGCCAGGGCGACCTTGTGGGGGTCGCGGCCGTTCCAGCCGTTCTCGGCGGCGCGGACTTTCTGAATCGCGGTCTCGCGGGTGAAGGGCGGCAGGGGCGGACGGGCGTCGGACATGCGAACTCCTGGCGCGCCGATTCGCCAGCGCTGTACCGATCGGTACAATCCGGTCGGAGCCGCGTCAATCCGGGTCGCGGCGACCCACCCGCGCGCGACCGGAGACACCCCGGACACGACGAAGCCGCCGCCCGCACTCAAGCGGGCGACGGCTTCGACTGAGATGTCTGGTCCGGCTCAGGGGCCGGCCCGTCGGCCTTCAGGCGGCGACGGGGGTCTCGACCTCGGCGAGCTTCTTGTGCAGCTCGCGCTTGATCAGGCGGGCCGTCTGCGACAGCTCGATCTCGCGCGCCTTGATGAGGAAGGCATCGAGGCCGCCACGGTGCTCGACGGAGCGCAGGGCATGGGCGGTGACGCGCAGGCGCACCCGACGCTTCAGGGCGTCCGACTGCAGGGTGACCTGGCACAGGTTCGGCAGGAACCGGCACTTGGTCTTGCGGTTCGAGTGGCTCACGAGGTGGCCGGTCTGCACGGCTTTGCCCGTGAGTTCGCAACGGCGCGACATAATCAAACTTCCCGGTTCGTTCCGCATGTCCGACAGGGCGATGGCGGGACACCCGCGAATGGGTCTCACGCACGCCAAGCCCGGTGGAGCGGCGTTCTCATTGAAGGCGCGAGCCTATAGGGGAAGGGTGCCCCAGGCGTCAAGGCATCGCGGCCTTTTTCAGCCTCGGCACGGTCAAGCTGGCACGGGTCCAACGATGTGTTAACCATGGGAGCGGACGATGCGGGACTACGGACCCGGCCGCGTCTCGACCGGGCATCCTCGCAGCACCCCGAGTTCCCAGCCATGTGCGCCCAGCGTTTCCCCAGCGCCAGCCTTTCCCTCGCGGTTCTCGCCGCCCTCATGGTCGCGACGGCGCCGGTTCAGGCGCGCCCCAAGGCGTCCGCCGCCACCCCCGCCAACGTCACCGTCGATTACGGCATCGCGCTCGCCGGCATCCCCATCGGCACCGCCCAGGTGACGGGGGCCTTCGAGAGCACGCGCTACCGCATGGACGTGTCGGCCCGGCTCACGGGCCTCGTCGGCGCGGTGACGGGCGGCATGGGCTCGGCCCGCGCCAGCGGCCTCATCGCCACCGGCCCGCAGCCGAGCGCCTTCGCCATCTCCACCAAGACCTCGAATTCGGGCATCGCCGTGCGGATGGCACTGGCGCGCGGCACCGTCACCCAGGCCGAAATCACCCCGCCGCTGGTCGACATGGGCGACCGCGTGCCGATCACGCCCGAGAACAAGCGCGGCGTCATCGATCCGGCGAGCGCCCTGATGATGCCCGCCGTGGCCCGGGGCGAGCTCATCGACCCGGCCAATTGCAACCGCACCCTGCCGGTCTTCGACGGCGCCACCCGCTTCGACGTGGTGCTGAGCTACGGCGAGACCCGCACGGTGGAGAAGCCGGGTTATTCGGGGCCGATCCTCGTCTGCAACGCCCGCTACCAGGCCATCGCGGGTCACCGGCCCGACCGGCCGGGGGTGAAGTTCATGGAGGACAACCGCGACATGTCCGTGTGGCTCGCGCCCGTGGAGGGCACCCGCGTGCTCCTGCCGATCCGCATCTCCGTGCGCACCACCATCGGCACCAACATCATCGAGGCGACGCGCTGGAACCGCAGCGGCGGCACGACGACGGCCGGGGCGCCCACGACCGGCACCCTCGCGAGCCTCGGCGAGCAGCGCTGACCCTGCGGATGCGACGCTTCCGTCCCGTCCTCGCCCTCCTGCTCGCCGCCGGCCCCGCCGCGGCGGCCCCCTTGAACACCGACGATTCCGGGTGCGGCGGCGACGCCTATTCCTCGGCCGAGGTGGTGGAGGGGCGCCGCCCCCGGGGCAGGCCGCTCACGGCCATGCCCGACACCCTTTGCGCCGACCTCGCGGCGCCGCCGTCCCGGACCCGGATCGAGATCTACGGCTTGCCGGGCCTCGGCGGTGCGGGTCCGGGGGGATACGACCCGGGCGGCGGTTACGACGCGGGCCGACCTGGCCCCGATGGCCTTGGCGGAACCGGGGCCGGCGCCCCATATGAGCGTGGACCGCCACGTCGCCCACGCCGGGGCGACTGATCGGGCCTTTCCCGCGCGACACGTTCACCGTCGCCGGCCTGTCTCGCCGAAGGGACCGCCCCGCGCCCATGCTCCGCCCCTCCCTCCCCCCGCAGGCCCGCGCACGCGGCGTCACGGCGGTGCTCGGGCCGACCAACACCGGCAAGACCCACCTCGCCATCGAGCGGATGCTCGCCCACCCGACGGGTATGATCGGCCTGCCCCTGCGGCTGCTGGCGCGCGAGGTCTACCTGCGGGTGGTGGCCAAGGTCGGGGTCGACAAGGTCGCCCTCGTCACGGGTGAGGAAAAAATAAAACCCGACCGGCCGCGCTACTGGATCTCCACCATCGAGGCGATGCCGCGCGACCTCGACGTCGCCTACGTGGCCATCGACGAGATCCAGCTCGCCGCCGACATGGACCGGGGCCACGTCTTCACCGACCGCCTGCTGCACCAGCGCGGGCGCGAGGAGACCCTGCTGATCGGCTCCTCGACCATGCTGCCCCTGGTGCAGTCGCTGATCCCCGGCGTCCACACTACCACGCGGCCCCGGCTGTCGCAGCTGACCTTCGCGGGCGAGAAGAAGCTCGGGCGCCTGCCCCGGCGCACGGCCATCGTGGCGTTCTCGGCCGAGGAGGTCTACGCCATCGCCGAACTGATCCGGCGCCAGCGCGGCGGCGCGGCGGTGGTGCTCGGCGCCCTGTCGCCCCGCACCCGCAACGCCCAGGTCGAGCTCTACCAGTCCGGCGAGGTCGATTATCTCATCGCCACCGACGCGGTGGGCATGGGCCTCAACCTCGACGTCGACCACGTCGCCTTCGCGGCGAACTGGAAGTACGACGGCACCCGCTTCCGCAAGCTGACGCCCCCCGAGATGGGGCAGATCGCGGGGCGGGCCGGGCGCCACCTCTCGGACGGGACCTTCGGCTCCACGGGGCGCTGCGCCCCCTTCGAGCCCGAGATGATCGAGGCCCTGGAGACCCACGATTTCGAGCCCCTGCGGGTGCTGCAATGGCGCAACCCGGACCTCGACTTCTCCTCCCTCAAGGCCCTGCAGGCGAGCCTCGACGAGCACCCGCGCGAACGCGGCCTCACCCGTGCTCCCATGGGCGAGGACCAGTCGGCGCTGGAAATCCTCATGCGCGAGGACGACATCCGCGACATGGCCTCCACACCCGCCACGGTGAAGCGGCTGTGGGACGTGTGCGGCGTGCCGGACTACCGCAAGGTCCATCCCCAGACCCATGCCGACCTCGTCGCCCAGCTGTTCCGCTTCCTCATGCGAGGCATGGCCGGGCGCATTCCCAACGACTGGTTCGCCAAGCACGTGGCGATGATCGACCGCACCGACGGCGACATCGACGCGCTCTCCCAGCGCATCGCGCAGGGGCGGACCTGGACCTTCGTGGCGAACCGGCCGGATTGGCTCATCGATCCGGTGCATTGGCAGGGCGAGACGCGTCGGGTAGAGGACAGGCTGTCCGACGCCCTGCACGAACGCCTTGCAAGTCGTTTCGTCGACCGGCGTACCAGCGTCCTGATGCGGCGCTTGAGAGAGAATACGATGTTGGAAGCTGAGATCACCGCCGGCGGGGACGTTACCGTCGAGGGACAGCATGTCGGCCATCTGCATGGCTTCCAGTTCGTCCCGGACCCCGGCGCGGAGGGGCATGAGGCCAAGACCCTGCGCAGCGCGGCCGAGAAGGCGCTCGCCGGCGAGATCGAGGCCCGCGCCGAGCGGTTCTCGGCCGCCGCCGACGCGTCCCTGGTGCTGAGCCACGACGGCGTCGTGCGCTGGACCGGCGACCCGGTGGCCAAGCTGACGCCCGGCGACAAGCTGTTCGAGCCGCACGTGCGCCTGCTGGCCGACGAGCAGCTCACGGGCCCCGCCCGCGACAAGGTCGAGGGCCGGCTGACCGCCTGGCTCAAGGCCCACGTGGTGCGGCTCCTCGGGCCGCTCATGGAGATCGAGACGGCGGCCGACCTCACGGGCCTCGCCAAGGGCATCGGCTATCAGGTGGTCGAGTCGCTGGGCGTCCTGGAACGGTCCAAGGTGATGCACGAGATGCGCACCCTGGATCAGGAGGGCCGCGGGGCGCTCCGCCGCCACGGCGTGCGCTTCGGCGCCTATCACATCTTCCTGCCGGCCCTATTGAAGCCGGCGCCTCGGACCCTGGCGGCCCAGCTCTGGGCCCTCAAGAACGGCGGCCTCGACCAGCGCGGCCTCGACGAGATCGCGCATCTTGCGAGCTCCGGCCGCACCTCGATCAAGGTCGACCCCGAGATCGCCAAGGGCCTCTACCGCGCCGCCGGCTTCCGGGTGTGCGGCGAGCGCGCCGTGCGCGTCGACATCCTCGAGCGCCTCGCCGATCTCATCCGCCCGGCCATCGCCTACCGCCCCGGCACCACGCCGGGCGAGGCGCCAGCCGGCACCGCCGACGGCGACGCCTTCGTGGCCACCGTGGGCATGACCTCGCTGGTCGGCTGCTCGGGCGAGGATTTCGCCTCGATCCTGAAGTCGCTCGGCTACGCCCCGGAGACCCGTCCGGGCCCGGCCATCACCGTGCCGCTGCTGCCCGCGGCCTCGACCCAGCCCGTACAGGTGAGCGTGCCGGCCGATGACACGGCCGACGCGACGACCGGGGACGGCGCCGCGAACGACGATGCCCCCACTGCAGAGGGTGAAGCCGCTCAGGCGGCCGAGGGCCACGACGGCGCCACGGCCGTGGATGCCGCCATCGAGCCCGGCGCGACGGCCGACGCCGTGGCGACGCCCCTGATCGAGAACCCCATCGAAGCCACCGCACCGGAGCCGGCGACGGTTTCGGAAGAAGCGACCACGGAAGAAGCGACCACGCCCGAGACGACTTCGGTAGAAACGACTTCGGCAGACACGACTTCGGACGAGACTGCCGAGACAATTGAGCCGGCCCCCGAGCCCGTGGCCGAGGCCGCCAGCCTCGCCGACGCGGCCGAGCACCCCACCGAGGCCGTGTCGGCCGACGGCGCTGAGGGCGAGGACGCAACGAGCGAAGGCGCCGAGGACGAGGCCGCTGCGGCGGAGATCGTCACCGTCGAGGTCTGGCGGCTTCAGCGCCAGCAGCGTAGCGCCCCGCGTCAGAACCGCCCGCGTGGTGGTGGTCGCGACCGCGACGGGGCGGCCAACCGCGCCCCCGGCGAAGGTCGGCCGGATCAGCGCCGTCAGGCCGGTGCCGGTGCGTCCGACGGTCAGGGACGCCCTCGTGGTGGTGCCCCCGGCGGCGAGCGTCCGGAGGGCGGACGCCGCGAGGGTGGACGGCCCGAGAACGGTCGTCCCCAGCGCCGCGAGCGCTTCGAGCCGGGCCGGACCCGTCCCGACCGGCGCGACGAACCCCGTGCGGCGCCGCGCGACGAGCCGCGGCCGCAGCGCCGCGAGCGGGCCCCGGACCCGGATTCGCCCTTCGCCAAGCTGGCCGCCCTCAAGGCCCAGCTCGAGGCGGGCGAGGGCAACAAGCGTTGAGGCGCCCGTGACTCGATGAAGCCGGGGCGCCAGCGTCTCGACAAATGGCTGTGGTTCGCGCGCTTCGCGCGGACCCGCACCCTCGCGGCGGGCCTTGTCGAGGCGGGATACGTCCGGGTGAACGGACGTCGGGCCGACGCGGCGGCCACCGCCATCGCGGTGGGCGACGTCGTCACCGTGGCGGCGGCCCACACCACCGCCCTGGTGCGGGTGCTCGACCTCGGCGAACGCCGCGGAGGTGCGCCGGAAGCCCAGACGCTCTATGCCGATCTCAACACGGCCTCCCTGGATACGACCGCCGTCGACACGCCGCCGGGCTGAACACCCCGTGTCCCCCGTACGACACCGGTGCCGTCGACTGCGCAGGGCCGGGTTGCCGCGCTTGTCAGCCCTTCGGCCAGGGTCTAGAGCCTGCCCCATCAGGCGGAGCGGGTACCCGCACCAGCCAAAGCGTCAACGGATTTGCAAGGCCATCGGGTCGGCGGGGTTTCCCCATCGCGGTCCGGGCCGGCGCGGATCGAGGACTGAAGGCCCCATGACCTACGTCGTCACCGACAATTGCATCAAGTGCAAGTACATGGACTGCGTCGAGGTGTGTCCGGTGGACTGCTTCTACGAAGGCGACAACATGCTCGTCATCCATCCCGACGAATGCATCGATTGCGGCGTGTGCGAGCCGGAATGCCCCGCCGAGGCGATCAAGCCCGACACGGAGCCGAGCCTCGAGACCTGGCTGAAGGTCAACGCCGACTACGCCAAGACCTGGCCGAACATCACCCAGAAGAAGGACGCCCCCGCCGACGCCAAGGAGTGGGACGGGGTCGCCGGCAAGTTCGAGGCGCACTTCTCGGCGAGCCCCGGCAAGGGAGACTGACGCGCATCGAGGGCGAACGACGCGCGTCGAGGGCGAACGAGAACCGGCTTCGACCGCCTGCCGCGCCCATGGCGCCGGGTGGATCGTCGCGCCCGGGAGACCGCGCCGGATGCCGGGTCGAACCGTCCGTTGCGTGCCGCTCCCGATGCCGCTCGCGCGTCCCGGCCTGCGTCAAAGCGATGCGATCGCCGGGGATTCGCGTTGGACGCCGGGTGAGCCTGTGCCGGCAATCCTTTGATTCGGCGGCACGATTGTGCTATGCCTATGGCCTGCCGTCGTTCGTGCCCGACGTGCTGCCTCCGGCCCTCGACAGATGGCTCTCTCGCAAGCTTGAGAAAACGAGGTCGCATGCGATCGACCGCTGGAGGCGCGTGGCGCCTTCGGCGGACGGTCTTTCGTTGCGCTGTGTCGGCTAGCCCGGGAATCCGTGGGTCCGGCCTCTTTCGAGGATCGGCTTCCGGCCAAGGGGCTGAGGCCGGGTGACCCACCCCGGGAGTTACGGTTCGGCGCGGCGATCGATTCCGCGCGATGTTCTGGAGGCGCTTCTCGCATGACCACAGCCAAGAAGACGACGGCAACGGGCCGGCAAGGCTTCAAGACCGGCGAAGCGGTCGTGTATCCGGCGCATGGTGTCGGCCGCATCACCGCCATCGAGGAGCAGGAGATCGCCGGGTACAAGCTCGAGCTGTTCGTCGTCTCGTTCGAGAAGGACAAGATGGTCCTGCGCGTGCCCACCGCGAAGGCCAACAGCGTCGGCATGCGCAAGCTCGCTGAGCCCGAGCTCGTCAAGAAGGCCCTCGACGTGCTCACCGGCCGCGCCCGGATCAAGCGCACCATGTGGTCGCGCCGGGCCCAGGAATACGAGGCCAAGATCAATTCGGGCGATCTGCTCTCGGTGACCGAGGTGGTGCGCGATCTGTTCCGCTCCGAGGCCCAGCCCGAGCAATCCTACAGCGAGCGTCAGCTCTACGAGGCCGCCCTCGATCGCATCGTGCGCGAGATTTCCTCGGTGAACCGCATCACCGAGACCGAGGCCCTCAAGCTCATCGAGCAAAGCCTGGCTAAGTCGCCGCGCCGCGCCAAGGGCGAGGCGGAAGCCGAGGGTGAGGCCGAGACCGACGAGATCCAGGAAGAGGCGGCCTGAGCCGCATCCGCGCCATCTGAATCGACACGAAGATCCGGGCCCGGCGCAGCAGCGCCGGGCTTTTTCGTACCGACCCCGGCTGCCCCTGCGCGGATCTGTATTCACCAAAGCGCGATGCGGGAACAATCGCCGCGACGCCTCCGTTGTCAGTCGCCACGCAAAGACTGTGTGTTCGCCCCCGACTGGGACGTTCCGATCTTGCGGCAGAAGCGAACGTTTCAACGAGGCGGAGGCGGGGATGGCGGACATCGCTGGGATACGGCGTCAGTTCATACGCACGGCGATGGAAGCGCCTTTCCTTGCCCGGGACGAAGAACGCGGCCTTGCCGTCCGCTGGAAGGACAAGCGCGACGAGCGCGCCCTGCACGGCCTGATCGAGGCCCACATGCGCCTCGTCATCGCCATCGCGGGCCGCTTTCGCCACTACGGCCTGCCGATGGCGGATCTGGTCCAGGAAGGCCATGTCGGTCTAATGGAGGCCGCCGCGCGGTTCGAGCCGGAGCGGGAAGTGAGGTTCTCGACCTACGCCACGTGGTGGATCCGCGCTTCGATCCAGGATTACATCCTGCGCAACTGGTCCATCGTTCGCGGTGGCACGAGTTCGGCCCAGAAGGCCCTGTTCTTCAATTTGCGGCGCCTCCGTGCCCGCCTCATGCAATCCACCGAGGAGCATGTCGGCGACGAGATCCACCGCCGCATCGCCACCGCCATCGGCGTCTCCCGCGAGGATGTTGCCCTCATGGACGCGCGCCTGTCGGGGCCAGACATGTCCCTCAACGCCCCCGTCGGCGAGGAGAGCGAGGCCTCGTCCGAGCGGATGGATTTCCTCGTGGACGGCGCGGCCCTGCCCGACGAGACGGTTTCGGCCCAAGTCGACGGCGAGCGTCGCCTGACCTGGCTCAACGAAGCCCTGGCCGTGCTGTCGGAGCGCGAACTGCGCATCCTCAAGGAGCGCCGTCTCGCCGAGGATCAGGCGACGTTGGAAGCCCTCGGCCTGCGCCTCGGGATCTCGAAGGAGCGCGTGCGCCAGATCGAGAACCGGGCCCTGGAGAAGTTGCGCCGGGCCCTCGCCGAGCGGTTCCCGCAGACGGCGGGCAACGTCTACGCCTGACGGCTCTCGAGCTCTCGTAGGCACGAGGCATATCGGTTGGATCTGGGCGTCGCGTCGGGTCGGATATCCGAGTCGGCGCCGTTTCCGTTTCTGAATGTGACACCCACGCAACAGCGTGAGGTTCGGTACAATTTTATCGATCCGGCATCTTTCGCTACCCGCGGCGGTCGCGTTACGCTCGGGCACGGAAGTGTGATCGAGCCGATGAACGACCGAGACCCCCTCCCCTGGAAATCGATCATGGTTCTGCCGACCCTGATCGCCCTCTCGGCCTCGGCGGTGCTGCTGGTCTCGCTTCACCACCGCCTGTCGGTCCAGGCCGCGATCGGCCTGTTCGTGGGCGCCCTCGCCGTGGTGGAGATCGGGTATCTGCTGATCCTCGTCGCCGTGAGCCGTCGCGACACGCCACGACGACTTCCCGTCTCGCGCGGGCGGTGACGGGTCCTCCCGGAAGCGCATTCCCGGTCTCGGATTGGTCAGTCCGTGAGCCCGGTTGGCCCGGGGGCGCCATCGTCTGGCATGCAGGCCTTCGCCTCGACGCCGCACGCCGCGCCGCCTGCCTCGCCCTCCTCGACCGCGACGAGACGCTCCGCGCCGACCGGTTCCTGCAGGCCCGCGACCGGGATCGCTTCATCGCGAGCCACGCGGCCCTGCGCCTCCTCCTGGCCGGCGCCCTGGAGGCGGAGGCGCGAACCCTGTCCTTCTCGGTCTCCGCGTTCGGACGGCCGAGCCTCGCCGGTGCGCAGGCCGGACGCCTCGACGTCAACCTGTCCCATTCGGGCGAGCACGCCCTCGTGGCCCTTTCGCCCACGGGGCGGATCGGGGTCGACATCGAGGTGCCGCGGCCGATGCCCGATGCCCTGCGGATCGCCCGCGCCCATTTCCATCCCCGCGAGGTCGCCGCCCTCGAAGCCCACGGATCCGACGGGGAGGCCGCGTTCTATGCCTGCTGGACGGCCAAGGAAGCCTTCGTGAAGGCGGTGGGGGCGGGCCTGTCGCGGCCACTGAACAGGTTCGCCGTCGCGGTCCCACCCGCCCCTGCGGCCCTGCTGGAGGTCGACGATGCGGATGGGCCGGCCTCCGCCTGGACCCTGGCCGCCCTCGCGCCGGCACCGGGCACGGTCGGCGCCGTGGCCCTCGCGATTCCCCGGGCGGCGATCGCCCTGGCGGCCCTGTCGCCCGACTGGGCCGACCGGATCGGCACCTGACCGTCGGCACATCGAAGAAAGCGCGCGGCCGGGCAACGATCCGCTTGCAGGCCGCCGTCGGCCTCGCTATAGGTCCGCTCGTCGGCGCAGCGCGCCGGCCTTCGGAGTGTAGCGCAGTCTGGTAGCGCACCACGTTCGGGACGTGGGGGTCGCAGGTTCAAATCCTGCCACTCCGACCAGTTTCCCCTAGGGGAGCGGTCTTCCCGGCTCAGAGAGCAACGGCCCGGCCACAGGTTCGGCCACAGGTTGGTGCAAGAACTGTTCAATCGGTCCTTCGAAACTCTGCCCGATCGACAGGCCGAACGTGCCCCTGAACCTCCATCCAAAATGCGTCACCCGGCTCGAAGAGCTGCTCACCGACGCGGTCGGGAAGCTCGAAGTCGCCTACGGTGTCATGCTCGGCTGGCAGAGCCTTGATGTCCTCTTGCCGCTTAACGACGTCGTCCCGGCGTTGGACAAGCTCCCCGTCCCGCTGAAGACCATGATCGACGAGCGTCCCGTTTCGGACTTCGCGGCCGATCGGATCGGGCGTCAGCTGTCCGTCGTGGGCACATACCGCGAGATGGGTGTCCCCGTGCCGGAGCCTCTCATCGGGCTCGCCTCCTTCGCCGATCCTGGCGCCATAGCGCGGCAGGTCGTCACGGACTTCGCATCCCTCCCGTGGGAATACCTCTTCAGCCTAAGGCTCCCACGCTCGATCGGCTCGGTCATGGCGACCGTGATCGATGAGACTGGGCGCATGGAGATCGGCGCCGGGGTTGCGCTCGTTCGTTCGAGTGACGTGCTGAAGGAGCAGTTCCCGCTGCCCCACCAGTCCTCGATGCTCATGGCGCTGACCTACGGAAGCGCTTGGGAGGAGGAAGGCGTCTACCTCCAGGTCCCGGTTTCAGGGTACGCCGACAAGTACGGCAGGACCGGCACGGTTATGCGCGCCGTTGAGACGCTGCAGACCTTCCTTGGGCTAGGCATGGCCCTGCGCATCTTCCAGTACCGGCCATCCTCTCAGATGCCTTTCGGGCCACCCCGCAGCTCCTACCACGTCCACCGGCGGGTAGACGGTGCATGGCACCACGACACCACCGTCGACCTTGAGGCGACGGTGGTGATGGGCTTGGAAGGGTTTCAATGCGTCGATGTCGGCCATCAGGTCGGGTACGGGATATTCGTCCGCCATGTTCGCGACCTAATGGCGACCTGTTTCTCCAATCCCAACGAGGCCAGCCGCATCATGCGCGCGGCCCAATGGCTGGCAGGTAGCTATACGAGCCGCAACGAGACGCTGTCGTTCGTGCAGGCCATGGTCGCGATGGAGATCCTCCTCGGGGACAAGAAGACCACCGATATGGTCGGAATCGGCGAGCTGCTGAGCAACAGGTGCGCCTACCTCATCGGGGATAGCCAGGCAGACCGGGAGGCCGTCCTCGCCGATTTCAGGGGGCTCTACTCCGTCCGGTCCGAGATCGTGCACAGCGGCAAGAGCCGCCTCACCTATTCGGAGCAGATCAAATTCCACCGACTGCTGAGCATCTGCCAACGCTCCATCAAGGCGGAGATCGATCTCCTGAAAAAAAACCAGCCGCGCTAGGCCGCCCGCTTCCGCGCCCTCCCGCCGAGGGCAGCGCGCGCCCCTTCCATGTGGGCCGGCGAATGGTGCCCGTACCGCCGCTCGATCATCTCGACCGTCATGCCGACGTAGCCGGCGAGTTCCCAGATATCCACGCCGGCCTGCATGCCCCAGGTCACGGCCGTGTGCCGGAGCGAGTGCCGCACGACGTCGTCGCCGAAGCCGAGGTCGTGGCACAGGTTGGCGAAGGACCGCTTCGTCGATCCGACCGGCTTCCCGTTCCACTCGATGACGTAGGTCTGGCCGAGGACGTGGTGCCAGCGCCAGAGGTGGGCAACGAGGCTGTCCGGCATCCGGACGGTCGGCGCCTTCTTGTTCTCCTTCTCCCGCGTGCCGAGCGCCTTGCGGTGAAAGATGGCCACCCGCTTCACCACCGGGACCTGGATCCGGCGCTCGTACTCGGCGCCGTCGACCACGACCTTCTCGATCCGGTCCTCGACGGACTTCTCGGTCTTCAGCTCCATCCACGGCTTGCCGACCTCCTTGATGAAGCTCGCGTTGCAGACGGGTCCCGACCTCGTGCCGGTGCGCAGGCCGACCAGAACGAATCGCGCCAGGTGGCGACCGACGAGCCGGCCGACGACCCTCTCGCCCTTGCGAGGGCCCGAGTGGACGGTCTGGACCTCGCGCTTGCGCCAGGCTCCGAACAGGATCCGGGCGGCCTCGGCGGTCGTCAGCCAGCGGTCCCGCTCCTCGCCCTTGGCCGGCAGGGTGACCCTGACGGCATCGCGAGTGAGGCCGTCGTCGACCGCGTCGTTGATGGCGGCGCGCAGGTCCTCAAGCTCCCGCCGGGCCCCGCCCTCGGAGACGACCCGCGCCTTCGTCGGCTTGGAGTGCCCACGGCGCAGCGGCTTGCCGTCGCCCGCGCGCGGCTCGCCGTCGCGGCCGAGACCCGCTCGGGCATGGGCCTTCCACGGCGTTCCGACGCGCGAGGTCACGTACTCGGCGCAGGTGGCGCTATCGACCTCGTCGAGCGTGCGGGTTCCCCACCAATCGAGCAGCGTCCCGATCCGCTGCGCCAGCTCATGGTGTCTGGACACGCCGCCCTTCACCTCGCCGGTCGTGGGATCGACCCGTCCCTTCTTCGCGGTCAGGTACCGATCGAGGACCTCGGCGATGAGGACCTCGTTGGCCGGGCGATTCTTACGGGGGCCGCCGGCCTCGTCCGGGGCGATGACGTGCAGGCCCGCCTTGTATTCGTCTAGGATTTCGAGCGCGCGGCGTTCCTCGTCCGTGCCAGAACTGCATCCAGTTGAGCGGATCTGCTTACCGCGGTGTACGATCCACCAGCGGCCGGACCTGTCGATCCCGTCGGCGTCGACGCGTCCGGGGCGCCACCAGATGTACGGGTTGCCGCGGCCGGTCTTGCCGAGGGACTTGGGCTTGCTTGCTCGCGGCTTGCGGGGCTTGGCCCCGATCCCTGGTGGCATCGTTCTCTCCATTCGCGCAGCTGGCGCCGCGTCACCTCGATGAGCCGTCCCCTGCGGTGGTGCCGGAGCTCCCCCCGGCGGATCGCCCCCCTGAGGTCGTCCACCGAGAACGTCGGGAACCGCATCATCCCGGCCCGCAGCTCCGGCGACCACGTCGCGGTTTCGAGGCCCAGCGGCTCGTCGTCGCCGGCGATCTCGGCGAGCGTCATCCGGCCCTCGCTCGCGTCGCGGGCGACGTCGGTGGACACCAAAATTTCGTACGTCGGCTTCGCGCTCATCCGGAGACGCTGACGCATTCTGTGGCCGCTTCCAATAGCGCCGGAGGTCGACGGTTAACGCGTCCGGGCCCGGCGGTCGCGGAGTCCGACTGCGCACCGCCCAGGCTTTCCTCAACCAAGATCCCGGGATCCTGTTGTCCCGGGACCCGAGCCCTGGCACTCTCGGGCTCTCAGGAGATCGACCCGTGAAATCGTTGCGCGCCCCCGTCCGCCCGTCCCGCTGACCCCCGGAGAGCCGCCGCGCGCGCCTCCGTTTTGGAGGCACCCATGGCCGTCACCTACCTGACCTCAGACACCCATTTTGGCCATGCCGGCATGATGTCCCCGCGGATGTCCGCCCGCCGGAATTTCCCGTCGATCGAGGCGCACGACGAGCACCTCATCGCCTCCTGGAACAACCGCGTCCGCCCCGAGGATCGCGTCCTCCACCTCGGGGATTTCGCCTACGGCTGCTCGATGAAGCACGCCGAATCCGTCTTCGCGCGCCTCAGGGGAAGGAAGACGCTGATCCGTGGAAACCACGAGCAGCGCGGCGAGCGGCTGCCCTGGGATGCGATCTACGACGTCCTGGCGATCTCGATCCAAGACACGGGCATGCTGAAGCCCGTCGACCTGTGGCTCTCCCATTATTGCCATCTGTCATGGCCGGATTCGCGCCGGGGCCGGATCCACCTCTATGGCCACAGCCACGGGGCGATCGCCCCGACGGCGCGGTCCTGCGACGTCGGAGTGGACCCCTGGGGCTTCCGCCCGGTGACGATCCCCGAGGTCATGGAGCTCCTCGGCGACATCGCGGCCCGGGAGCAGGGGGCGGTCGTCGCGGCCGAGCTCGCCGAGGCCGCATAGCCTCATTAGGAAACTGGCCCTGGAAACCCGTTTCCACCAACTAGGCGAACAGGTTGACCTGTTAGGAAACTCCCCGAGGCCGCGTAGACGGCCCGGTAAGGGAGGCCTGCTACGCGTGGGGGATGGCCAAGCCCAGAGAACGCATCATCCGAGCTCTACCCTACTACGGTCCCGGCCCGCTCACGGGCTCGAAGGAACTGCGGTCTCGGACGGTTTGGGTGGAGAAGCTTCCGGACGGGATCCCGGAGCTGGCGCATCATCCGGTGTTCCAGCTGGCTCCGCTGGGCGACGTCCGGCCCGCGATGCTGAAGCAGGAACGGCGCATCCTGAAGGCTGTCTACCTCAAGGAGGATGGCATTGCCGACGCCCTGATATGGACCGCAAGATACTGGCATCGGGACGAGACCTATAAGCTCGCCGTGACCGACGACGCCCTGTTCGATCCCTATTTCCACGCCGTCCGAGCTGCGGAAAACCGGTTCACGCCATACACCCATTGGATCGGAATGACCCGGGATCGGGTGTGGCGGTCGGGAGGCGGTGAGCGGGACCATGAGATCCTCGCCCAGTACCTCCACTTGGTCGATCGCCTCGATCGACATGGAACCCCCCTGCCGCCCGAGCCGCAGGGGCCGATCCCCGACGAGGACGAGGAAGCCCTCTCCAGGCTCGCGCTCTAGTAGGCCCCGTAGTACCGATTGATCTCGATGTGATGGGATCCCAGCGCGAGCTGGGCGATCTCAATGGCTTCCGGATTGCCGTAAACGACCGCTTCCAGCGCTTGGCGGTGCAGCCAGTTCTCCGTCGCGAAGGCAACGGACTGCTCGTACTCGACCACCTGCTCGATACCGCCGAGCAGGGCCCGGACGGCCGCCTGGTCGAACGATGGTCGGTCCGCGGCGTCCGTCCAGCAGATGACGCGGTACCCCAACGATCGCTCCGTGCCCTCCTCATAGAACCCGTCGCGGAAGCTTCCCCGCACCAGGCGGACGGGCTCGCCCTCATTCCCCTCGTACACGTAGGCCCAGGCGGCCTTCACGTCGCTCAGGCCTTTGAAGCCGACGTGCCAGGACGTCTCGTTCGTGGTCATGGTCACTCCCCCTTGATGCGGGCTGCGAGGGCCCGGGCGCGCTTGGCGTCCGCGGCGAGATCGTCGGCCCGCTCGGCGAGGAGCTTGGCGAGGACCGGGCCGACCCATTCGGGGATAGGGCGGGACTGGTCCTTCTGGAGCTTCCCCTTCTCGGGATCGGGTTCGAGCGACCACCGGTAAGGGAGCCGGGGATCGACGGTGTCCCGGGGCCCGTCGGGGTGATATTGCCCCAAGACTTTGGCCAGGGGGCGCTTCCACTCAGGACCCATCAACAGCAGGCCCGCCTCGATGAGGCTCTTGCGGTCGAGGCTCACAGTGAGTTCGCCAGCTGGGCGACGCGGGCGCGCGCCTTGGCCAGGCCCTGACGCTCGCCGTGGTCGAACGCCAGGTCGTGCGTCCGGATCAGCAGAAGCACGGTGTCCCTCCCGAGGCCGCGCGGGATGACGAGGAGCGCATCCTCGCCGTCGGCGTCGTAGATGCACAGGTCGTTGCCGTAGTACCCGGGCCGGATCTCTCGGCCGCCGCCGAGGTCGCCGATGGTGGCGATCTCCAGCATGTCGGCATGGATGACGTGGGAATCCCTCATCCGCTCACGGGCGGAGAACAGGGAGCCGGAGAGGTTCAGGGTCGGGTTGGCGACCTGACGCTCGTAGAGCTCGATCCAGGCGATGGTGTTCCGGTAGGCCATGACGGCGGCGGTCTTGAGCTGGGCGTTGTCCTGCAGCGCCTCGATGTCCGGGGCGACCGCGGGGACCCGGCAGTCGGCCCGCATCTCGTCGAGGATCCGCATCACGCCGTCGTCGTCGAGGCGGTCGGTCTCCATCACGGAGCCGAAGGGCGTCGCGGCGAACGGGCCGATCGAGGCATAGGCGTTCATGGGTGTAGTCCTTCGCGTAGGGCGGCGTACCGGCCCGGGGATGCGTGGGAATGGTGGAGGCCGGGGGTCGGACCCGGCCGGGTCGAGCGGTGGGTCAGGCGGCCTCAGACAGGGCGGTCTCGGCGCCGGGGCCGGCGTATCCCGGCCACCTGATTTCGCGGGGGATCCACCCCGTCGGGACGACCGTGTCCATGGCGATGGCGACGATCTCGCCCTTCTTCAGCTTGCGGGCGTGCGCCGCTGCGTCGGCCCCGCATGCCTCCTCAATCGCCGCGAGCGTCACGGTCTTGGGAGCCGACCCGAAGAAGCCGGCGGCGTCGAACCGGTCGACGAGGCGTGCCGACAGCACGTCCGCCTTGACGCCCCCGGCGAGGGCCTGGATTGACGGGTTGTCCGCAGGGCAGCGCGCCGAGCTCCGAAGGTCGACGCCGCGGGCGAGAACTCGACCGAGCGCCGTCAGGATGTCGGCATCCGGCATCGTGAGGTATCGGGCGAACAGGACGTCGAACGTCTCGCCATCTCCCGCACTCGCCTTGTCGGCACCGAGCCCTTCGAGGCGTAGGCGGATGGGGGCGCCCCATTTGCTGCCGCACGTGGCGCCGGCGAGCAGCCCGGCAAGAGCGACCCGGGGCGCCGTCTCGAAAGAATCCTGCACCGCCTCGGTCAGCTGGATGGAGAGCCGCTCGACCAGGGCGGCCGACAGGGCCTTCCCCTCGGGCTCCTCCGTCCCACCGGCCGCGGCGGCCGAGGCCTTGGCCGCCTTCACGTCCTCCGGGCGCAGGACGAACTCGCGGACGCTGATCGTGCCGTCGTAATTCCACGAAACCACGCATCCGGACCGGGCTCGATCGTCGGGGCCGGGCTGCGTGAGGAGGGAGGCCTCGATCGCGTGTGCCTCGGCGATCGCGGCCTGGATGGCCGCATCCTCGACCGAGTCGTCGTCGTCGTGTGCCTCCAGGAACGCCTCGATCTCCCGGAGCCGGGCTGCCTCGGCCTCGGTCGGCTCGCGTCGGGACGAGCGCAGGGTCGACCACATGTACCGAGCCTCGGACGGAAGGTCGTCCTCGGTCTCGGCCCATGCCCAACCGTCGGCCCGGAGCTCATCCCGACGGGCGACCAAGCGCTCGTCGGAAAGGCGCTTGAGAAGGGCCGGATCGCTCACGGCCGTCTGGTCGCCGAACAGGTCCTTCACGACATGGCCGCCGGCTGCCTTGAAGGCATCGAGGCCTACGCGCTTCAGCATGGTCGCCGTCGAGTGTCCGGCGCCGAGTTCATCGCGAACCTGGTAAGCGTGGATGGAACCGCGTTTGGAAAGCTTGTCGAACGCTAGCTCCTGAACTTCGACCGAGGGGGCCAACGTGAACGCCTTCACGTCGTCGATGTTGAGCTTGCCGGCTCTCCAGGCATCGAGGATGCACGGGGCGACCGAGCCCAGCGCCAACAGCTTCTTCACGTGAGGGAGCGAGACGCCGAACCGGGTGGCGATCTCCTTCGGCTTGAGGCCGGTCTGCTCCATCTCGGCGTATGCCGCGACTTGGTCGGCCTCGTGCATCGGCGCCTGGTTGATGTTGGCGGCGAGCCCGGCCTCGCGGGCGGTCGCGGCGTCGCGCACGACGACGTCGATCTCGTGGTCCTCGGCGATCGTTCCGGCCGCGGCGAGGCGCAGCAACGCGGCCAGCCGGCGATTGCCGTCGGCGACGTAGCGCAGGTCACCCGACGCCACGACGACGAGCGGCTGGAGCAGGCCGACCGAGGCGATCGAAGCCGCCAGCTCATCGAGGCCGTCCTCTCGACCAGAGACGCGCACGTTGCAGACGCCCGCAGGCGCGCCCTCGTCGTGGCCGTGGCGCAGCTTGTTGAGGGGCGTAAGGGGGAAGCTGTTCTTGACCAGGCCGGGGATCGCCTTCGCCACTGCGCGGTCGATGGAGGCGTTCGCCTGCTGCTGCTGGGCGGGGGTGGGCACCATGGTCGGCTTCGAGGCGGCCTGCTCGGAGGGCTCGTCGTCCAGGTTGTGCGAGTGGACATCCTCGATGAAGCTCGCGAGGCGCCGGCGCACGTCGGCGAAGTCGCTGGCGTAGTGGGCGAACCCGCTGTCGGAGACCTCCCACTGCCCGCGCACGCGGTTCACCGAGATGGCGTTGTCCGGGTATGCGGCCTCGATGGCGCGCATCAGGAGGCTGACGTTCGGGGCGCGCTCGATGCGCGAGACGGCGGCGTTGAGTTCGGATTTCGTCATGGCGAGGTGACCCTTCGTTGAGAGCGGCAATGCCTGCTCATGTGTGTAGATTGACACACATGGCTAACGATTGTCAAGCTTGGTCAGACGAGCCCTGCAAGGGCGTCCGCGTCCTCGGCCGGAATTTCGGCGTGTATCTCGGCGGGGGTGGCGATGGCCCTGGCGACGTAATCGCCGGGCAACATGGCGGGGGCGACCGGCGACAATGGCCCAAGGTCGAGGGCACGGATGCCGCCGGGGCCACCCCCTCGCGTGACGGGCGGATTCTCTACGAGACCCCGCAGGATTATGGAGGTGTTCGAGAGATCCTTCCGCCATTTCTTCAGCTCACGCCTGCTCATCGCATGACGGTGATGGGCGTCTGAGATCATGGGCGCGACTGCGGATACGGTGCGGTCGTGACAGATCTCCGGGAGCCGGTCCCTGATTAGATAAAGCGTGCCCGCCACGATATCCGGCCCGTCCCGCACCATGCATCTGACGATGTGCTGGATCTCGTCGTCGGCCTTGCGCCGAGCTTTGAGGTCGAGCGTCGCGTGGAGCCGGGACATCCGCTGCTCCGCCGCGTACTGCGCGGCCTGCATTTCTGGCGGAAGGCCGCGGATCCGGATCGTCTGGAACCCCCTCCTGGGATCGAGGATGAAGCTGGGCTCAGTCCGGACGCGACGCCACTGGGGCGGTCCGTCAGATCCGGGTACCTCCGTGACCAGCTGGAGCTTCTTGCTCCAGTGCAGGAGGCTGGCGGTGCCCTCCCAATGGGCGAGTATCACGGTGCCCTCTGGGATCGCATCCCAGCCTTCGCCCAAACCCCTGTTGCGCATCAGGTGCGCCCACCGGGGCACGAGCTCCTCAGCACCCAGTACGTCATCCTCCTCGAAGATCGTTTGGATGTCGTTGTCGACGAAATACTGCCAGCGAGGGCCATGGCCGCGGGAAGGGTACCTCGGCACGGCGAGGGACGCATCGAAGGCGGCTTGCATGGCGGCATGGGACACATCGGGCATTGAAATCTCGTTCAGGACTGGGGGACGGGACGGGCCGACGGCATCACTCGCGGCGGGGGCAGGCCCTGGCGCGGGCCGGCCCAGGCGATGGGCTCCTCGGGCAGGGCAGGCGCCGGAGCCGCGTTGGCCGCGACGATGGCTTCGTAGGTCCCGATCGCGACGCGCATCGCCGCCGCGACGATGCGGTCGGCCTCGGCGATCTCGTCGCGCAGCGGGATCGAGGGACGGGCAGCGAGGGCGTCCCGGACGGCGATCCGGGATGCGATGAGCCTCTCGCGCAGGAAGGGCCCGCGCAGGGTGTCGAGGTCGGAGGGGACGGCGCCGGTCACGCGGCCCTCCTGTGCGGCACGAACCCGACGGAGAACGAATCGGGGATCTTCCTCCGGTAGACCGTCGTGCAGAGACGGGCATGGGCGGGGCACCGGGAGGACCCAAGCTCCGTCGAGTGGCCGCAGCAACTCGCGTCGATCCGAGGGTCGTTGGCGATAAACTTACACTCGCCATAGCGCAGGTCCTCGATCGCCACGCGCCGGGATTCCGGGAGATGAGACGGCCGCGGTGCGGGCGGGACCGGCGCGACGGCCTTCGGCACCGGTGCCGGCGCCGGGACTGGTTTCGGCTTCGGCTTCACGGCCGGATCGCGCTTCGGCCGCGTCTTCCCCTTCGTGCCCGAGGGCAGCATCTTGGGGAGCGCCGGGCCCCTGAACGACAAACCGAGCCGGTGCATTTTGGCGATGACGGCCTTGCGGCTGATGGCCAGGCCGAACCTGGCGTTCAGGGCCTCGGCGACGTCAGCCGCGGAGGGCGTCGTCGGCCACAAGGACACGGCCATCTCGACCGCCTCCGGGCTCCAGTGGCCCTTCGGCAGGACGCCGGGCGCGAGGGGGATCTTCCTCGTCACGCGACGCCCTCCTGCACGGGGGCCTCGGCGTAGACGTGCTCAAGGCGGACGAGACCGAGGGGGCGGAGGACCGCCGCCCCGGGCGTCCTGCGTCCCTTGACGACGTCCCCGAGGTAACTCGGGGAGATCCGATTGGCCCGGCCCCAGGCGGTGGCGCCGCCCGCCTCCTCCATCCGCGCCTTGAGGCGCTCGCGCACTTGCTCGGTCGTCAGCATCTCATCCTCCTGCGATGTGCAAGAGATGCTGCGAATTGGCGAGTACGCTAGATGCGCGGATGCGCTTTTTTGGGATAGATGCTTGTCAACCCCAAAGATCACGCTCGGTTAATGGTGTGGAAGTGCAATCTGAACTTTGTTCAAGTTGGAGTGTGTAACGACTTTCCCGAGCCATTCCCTGGGAGAAACGTGCAGCGACCCATTCCCATGGGCGTGCCCAGGGATGCGCCCCGATTTTCACAGGATTTCGCTTGTGCGGCGGACCGACGCACCCCCCCGAATCCAGCGGGAATCCAGCCTCGGGGAATCGAGGATGCGCTGGTGGGATGCGTCCTGTGGCCGGACATTGGATCCCGGGACACATAACGGGAGACACGATATGGACAGGGCAGCCAAGGCAGCGCAGGCGCTCGCGCGCATGCTGGACGCCTTCTATCGAGCGCTGGTGGCGCTGATCATGGGGCTGCTCGGCCTCGTCGGGATCTCGCCCAAGGCAACCGGCGGCGGCCTCGCCCGCGCCGTCGCCGAGCAGGTGAGCGACGTGGTCGAGGAGCCCCGCGCGGAGCTCGGCGAGGCGGTCAAGGAGAGGACCCTGCAGATGCGCGGGATGGCGCCCTCGGAGACGCTGATCCCCCTGCCTGCGGCCGTCGAGGATTGGCTCATGGGGCTGTCCCCAGCGGACCTAGCCACTTTGACGACGATGCCCTCGTCGATGGTGGAGCAGCACGTGACGAGCGGAGCGAACGGGCAATTGCGCAGTCTCGGCTTCGTTCTACCGACGGCGCCGGCGCCCGCCCGCCCGGTCGCCGACACGCCGTCGCGCACGGCGGCTGTCGCGGTGGAGGCCGCTCACCATTTCGATATCGAGCACCTCATCGAGCAGCTCGTTCCAGCTCCGACGCTGCGGCCTCGATAAGGGAGATAGCGCGCGCGTACGCGAGGGCCGCCGTCGATCGGCGGCCCTCCGCATGTGTTGGCCGATGCACGGGCGGGACGGACGGTGAGGGCTAACCCTCCCCCGGATCCCGCTGCACATGACTGCCTCCGAGCTCCAGGAACACCGCGACGAGCTCGCCCCGCTCAAGGACGCCCGGGCCCGCCGCCTCGGTAGCAAGGGCCTGGTGAAGTCGGCCGGCAGCGGCGGCGAGAACGTCACCCGGGAGTTCGGATCCTTCGCGGATCTGAAGGGGAGGATCGCCGAGCTTGAGGCGCTGATTCGATTTGGAGAGGGTCGCTACGGCGCCCTGCATCTCCGGTGAGGAACGGCGTCCAGACCCTGCCTGCGCTCGTCCGCGCCGACGGCATGACCCCCCTCACGCGCGAGGCGGCCTACGGCGACAGCCGCTGGCCGGGCGCGTCCCGTGGCCGGGCCCATCGCGACTGGCGCGTCTCGGCCGGATCCGCCGACGCCGACAACAACGGCGAGATCGACATCTCGGCGTTCCGCGGCCGTGACCTGGAGCGGTCGGAAGGCGTCATCTACGGGGCGATCCAGACGCAGATCCAGTCGATCGTCGGCGCGGGCCTGCAGGCGGTCCCGACGCCCGACTGGGTGACGCTCGGCAAGAGCAAGAAGTGGGCGGACGCCTGGAGCCGGATCGTCCGGAACAAGTTCCGGAATTGGTCCAACACGAGCGACTGCGACGCGTCGCGCACCGAGTCGCTGGGTTTCCTGGCGGGCGAGCTGCTGACCTCGACCATGATCAGCGGGAGCGGCGTCGCCGTCCCGTACTACCTGCCCGACAACGGCCTGACCCGCTACGGGACCTGCTTCCGCGTCGTCGAGGCCGACCGCGTCTGCAACCCGAATTTCGGAGCGGACACCGACACGCTGCGCCGCGGCATCCACATCGATCCCGAGACCGGCGCGCCCCTCGGCTACTGGCTCTGCTCAAGGCATCCCGGCGACGCGCTCGGGCTGCTCGCCAGCGGCGTTAAGCGCGAGTGGACCTACGTGAAGGCCTTCACGTCGTGGGGCCGGCGCAGGCTGATCCACGTCTATCCCCGCCGCCGCCCCGAACAGTCGCCCGCATCGTTCAGGACACCATGGAGGGCGTCGAGCGCGACGCCGGCGCCCCGCCCCAGATCCCGGACCTGAAGGACGGCATCGCGCCGCCCGTGTTCGGGACCGACGAGGGCGGCGGCAGCAGCCGGCTGGACAGCGGCTCGATCTCGACCGTCCCGGACGCGCTCGACACCGGCCCCGCCATGCGGGGACAGCCCAACGCGTTCGCCTGGCGGCCCATCACGCAGGCCGAGATGCTGGCCTACCGCGAGAGCTACAGCGACCTCGGCACGATCGCGGCCAACGGGCTCGCGACCCTCGACCCGAACGAATCGACCAATTTCGTCATCCGGGCCGCCGGCGCCATGAGCATCGCCATCGGGCCCGCGGCCGTCCCGCCCAACCTCGACCCGTCGGCGCCGACGCCGCAGTTCCTGCTCGGGCTGAAGGTCTGGGTCTACCGGCCGAAGGGCTCGGTGGTAACCTGGTCGAGCGTGAAGTGGAGCAAGACCGTCACCGATCCCGCCGGCGACGGATCCAAGCCCAGCCTGCTCGCGGCCGCGGCGGCCGACGGCTGGGACAGCTACACGTTGGTCGTGTTTCCCTTCGCGACGTTCGGCTACCTCGCCGGCCCCGCCTATCCCGCCTGAGGTCCCATGCTGCTGCGCCGCCCTGATGCTCAACCCGATCGCCTCCGCGGCCGCGGTTCGCGTTGCCGGGCAGTACGTGACGGCGGCCCAGACCCTCTACACCGTGACCTGGGACAAGGCCCTCGCGCGGCTGACCTTCCGCCAGGTCGCCGGCGGCCTGAACACAGCGGTGTCCAGCGGATCCCAGACCGTGTCGATCACGGGGGGCAAGCTCGGGGTGTTCGACGTCGGGAGCACCGGCCTGGCGGAGAAGCCGTCGGCGACCTACCCGATCCCGACCACGCCGTCCGGCTACTCCGTGCTCGGCCGCAACGCCAACGGCGACAGCCTGGTGACCCGCACGGTCAACAACGTGCCCGAGTACCACATCCGAAATTTCATCACGTCGGCGGTCGGGCCTCCCCTGCTCGCTACCGTGCTCGCACCGTCGGACAAGGCGTTCAACACCGGCGACGGCTGGCTCGTGCCGATCCCGCAGGCCAACGGGACCAAGGCCGGGCAGAACACCTGGAACTACCAGCCGACGAACCAGGGCGGGCCCGGCGTCGGCTACAACCGCCTCATCGTGAACTACGCCGCCGATTCGACCGGGGCCACGCCGCTGGGTAGGATCGGCGCCAACGCGATCGTCGACCTGCCCTTCAGCGGCGTGCCCCGCACGCTGTCCCGGGCCAACACGGTCTTCGCCTGGTCCGTCAACCTCGGGGCCGCGGGTCTGGCCTTCTGCCGGGCGGGCTTCCTCTACATCCCGGCGCAGGTCACGGTCGACGAGATCGACATCGTGGCCACGACGGAGCCCGGGGCCTTCTCGGGCACGACCAAGGCGACGGTCTCGAAGTCGACTTCCACCTGGTACGGACTGATTCGCGCGGACCTGACCGGGGCGAACTTCATCCCGCTCTCGCGATCCTACAACCAGCGGCTCGCCGTGCCGTGCGCGAACTTCGGCGGCGGCGTCTACGTGGCCGTCGGCGTTGCGCCTTGGACGACGTCGAGCGACACGACGGTGGGTCAGGCCAAGCTGCAGGCTGAGGCGATCACCGGGAACGTCGCGGCCATGTTCCGGAAGCGGAACGACATCACCGGCGACACGGCCTACCTCAAGACCGTGTCGGTGCCCGAGGGCGAGGTCATCCGCGACGCGCTCGCGCCCACGAGCCTGCCCCCGAACCTGCTCGGGATCCCGCACCTCAACGCCCTGGTGGCCTGGGGCGACCCGCAGGGCGGGCGCCAGTACATCGACTTCAACCGCGTGCAGATCAGCTTCGACGGCGGGGTGACGTGGACGACCGCCACGCTCTTCACGAACGCCTTCGCGGGGTCCACGCCGGTCCAGAACAATCCGGACATGGGCGACTTCCGCACGGCCGTCCCGCTGTTCCTCGTCTAGAGCCTGCCGCGGTACGTGACCGCCGCCCCGAAGGCGCCGAGCAGGGCCGCGGCCGCCGCCTGGGTGACGATGTCGAGGAAGGGGAAACGGGCCTCGTAGTGGATCTCGTGGACGATCAGCGCGAGGATCTCCATGTGGCCGCCCCGGTCCCGGATCAGGGCCGGCGGCTCGCCCTCCTTCAGGGTCACCCAAGCGACATCCGGATCCATCATCGCCTGCGAGATGTAGCCGTCGGGCATGTTGCCGTAGGCATCGAGCGTCGCGTCTGCCCCCGGCACGATCGGGCCCTCGGACGTCGTCGCGACGTCGCCGGGCCCGCGGTCGCCGCCGTAGACCTGGTACTGAAGGTACTCGGCCTGATCCCGCTGGATCCGGACGAGGGCTCCCGCCTTGGGGCCCGTGGCGCCGACGACCGCGGGCAGGACCTGAACGCCCTGCAGCGTGAAGGGATTGGGCCTGTCGAGATACTTGGGCATCGCCTCGACGACGGCCGCCTTCGCCGCGTTGGCCGCGACGTTGATGGCGTCCACGAAGGCGGGGGCGACCTTCTGGTCGACGTAGGCCCGCGCCTTGCCCCGGAACGTCGCGGTATCGACCTGAATGCTCGTCTTCATGCCCGGAGCGTCCCCCGGGGCCGTGCATCGGCCAACACAGGCCAGGCCGACGGCGGCGCGACGTCGTGCCGAATTGTGCGCACCCGGTAAGGCACAACGCCGGGGCCGTGACGCACCTCGGAAAACCCGTGACCCGTCATGCGGTTTCTTGCTTGGGGCGATGGCACAATGCCTCCATGAACATTCCGCACCCCACCTCGCCCCCCGCCGCCGGCCCCAAGGCCCGCTACATCCGATCCTCCGGGCCCGCGCGCGCAGCGCGTGTCCGCCGCGAGAACGCCGAGAGGCAGCGGCTCCTGCGCGACCGGCGCCGGGAGAACGGCGCGCCCGATCCGAACGCCCTCGATCGCTCGATCGTTGACGCCCTCCGCAGCATCCTGCTGCGCTGCCCGGACAGCCTGTCTATGCCCGTCGACCCGGCGCTCATCCTCAGCCTGACGCGGGAGCATCTGCTCATCCGCTCGATCAAGGCGCGCGAGCTCGATCCGGACGCGCCGCTGCTCGACGGCGAGGCCGTGTCCGATGCCTTGCGCAGGCGGTTGCTGGAGAAGCCGAAGCGCCCCGTCGCGACCCGCTGAGCGTGTTACGGCATAACTTGAGAACGGCGTTGCAGTCCATAACTGTAACGGGGGGACGCCAGAAGGGTGTCCGAAAGTATAGACATCCACGCGCTGCGTTAACCCGAGGCCAGGGATAACCCCGGTTTCAGGCCGGGATCGGGCCGGGGAATTCTTGACGGCAGGGTGAGCCCAGGCGCCTTCTATGAGGGTGAGATCGCCCCGCTGGAGGAAGCCCTGATGAGCCACGCCGCCCACGTCCACCAACTCGTCGAGGGCATCGGCTTCCAGGTCGCCGGCTCTCTCGTCGGTGCCGCACGCCAGCATGCCGCCGTCCGCGAGAACCGCCGGCTCTCGGACCTGGAGGCCGTCGAGCGTCTGGTCGCCGAGCTGGACCGGGCCCGCCGGATCGCGGCGCAGGCTCAGGCCGAGACCCGCCGGCTCCGGACGGAGATCGCCGCTCACGCCAACGAGACGGTGGCCCAGCGCCACCGGGCCGAGCGCGCCGAGACCGCGTGCGTGCGCTACGCCAAGGCCCTCGGGATCGTCTGAGGCCCGAGCTCGCGAAAACCCGTTCGGTCGCCGACGGCGCCGAGATCGTCCCGCCTGAACTCGAACGCCGCGGCCGCCGCGGCGTCGAGCGTTCCCCCGAGCCCGAGCAGGGCATCGCCCCAGGCCAGCATCAAAAGGTTCGGCGAGGCCTGCGGCACGGCCCGGCGCATCGCCGCGCAGGCCTCCGCCGGATCGCGCCCGGACCATGCGGCCGCGACCAGCGCCAGGGCCGGGGACCGGGACAGACCGGCCGTGCACTGAACCAGGATCCGGTGCGGGCGGACATCGTCGAGCAGGTCGAGCAGCGCCGCCAGGTGGGCCCGCCCCGGGGCGTCGGCCCATGCCCCGTCCTCGGTGTCCCGGCAGGGTAGGAGCAGGTGCGGCCGGTCGAAATAGCCGCCGACGGGATGGCGCGGGGAGAAGGCCGAGACGATCGCCTGAGGTCCCCAATCGAGGACGGCGGACGGCAGCGCCTCGATGCTGCAGGTCGCGATCCGCATGCCCGTCACTCGTCGTGGGCGCGCGACCGGCCCATCCCGGACTTCCTCATGATCCCGCGGAAGTCGACCTTCTGCGAGGCCTTGCCGGCCACGCCCACCTCGGCCGGGCGCTCGACGGCGCCCTCCATCGCCATACTGGTGCGCAGGCCCTTGGGCAGGGCGACGGCGCTGGACCGCCCGGCCGGGGCGGCATCCTCCCGGACCGCGACGACGCCGGGGACGAGGATCGCCTCGGCGGCCGCGGGCGGGACGTAGCTGGCGGGGCGCACGATGTTCGACACGAGATCCTCCTCGGTGACGGGACGCAGGTCACCCTTGGCGAGCCGCCGGGTCCGGAGCTTTGTCATCTCCAGCTTGAGCTCGTCGGCATGGGCCTGCAGCGCGGCCTCCTCGCGGACGAAGTCGGCCTCGGACCAATGCGACCACCCGACCATCTCGGCCATGGCGCGCGCATAGTTGGCGCAGTCCAGCGCCTCGCCTCGGCCGCCCTTGACCGTCTGCCAGACGGCGACGGCCTTGTTCGTCCGCTTGTTCTTGTGGGTCGTGTACTCCTCCGAGACGAGCTGCTCGCACCAGTCGAGGGTGACGTCGTTGGGAAGGCTCACGTAGCCGGGCGCCATCTCCTCGCCCTCGCGCGGGGCGGGCAGCGCCAGGTAGTTGTAGAGCTCCAGCTTCAGCATGCCGACGCCGAGCACCCACGTGATGAAGCCGCCGTCACGGGTCCACCGGCCGTCGTCGGTCTTCTCGCGCCAGAACGACTGCTGCAGGATCAGCGCGTCTACCTTGGGGCTGCCGCGGATCGCGACGATGAACTCGGGATCCTGCTTGCGGACCCAGGGGATCACCACCTCGGGCCACTTGCCGCGGTCGGCCGCGGACCGGCGGAGCTGGAGTACCGCGCCGAGGGGATGGACGTAGCGCCGCTGCAGGAAGGTCTCGGCCTGGTCCCACGTCTCCGGGTCGCTCTTCGAACCACGGATTCGCACGTGCTCGACGAGGTGGCGGCGCCCCTTCCGGCCGTAGCCCCATACGCCGATTTCGATGTGGTCCTGCCCGACGTCGATGCCGGCGCACAGGAACAGCACCCATGGCGGGATCTCCCGCATGGCGTAGGGCGAGGCACTGGCCCGCTGGTAGAGCAGCTCGTGGTCCGGACGGTCCGTCGTATCCTGCCAGGGCAGGCCCCACGTCTGGTTCCAGAGGGTCTTGGACGCCTCGTAGTTCCCCTCGGCCGCCTCGACGTCCCGGGCGATGTCGGCCCAGCTCTCCCACCCCTCGGGCGAGTACAGGGCCGGCAGGTAGTAGCTCCGCGGCGTGCCGGGCTTGGCGTCCTTGACCTTGGGGATCCACTCGCCGGCGGCCAGCATCTCGGTCTTGGTGATGGCCTCCTCGATCGGCAGGCCGCACTTCACGTTCTCGCAGACCATGTGCGCGGTCTCGGGACGCCCCTTCTCGAACCGGAACAGCTCCTTGTTGAACACGGTCATGTGCCCGCACCCGTGGGGGCACGGCATGCGGTACTCGCGCTGGTCGCCCGAGAGGTAGAGCGGCGCGATGACGGACCGGCTCTGCATCGCGGGGGTGCAGTTGGCGAACACCTTGGCCCGGCGGCCGAAGGTCTTGATGCGCCGGATGACGATCTTCGTGGCGTTGCCCTGCCCCTCCAGGTCCGGCTCGAACTCGTCCGGCTCCTCGAACACCACGACCTTCGCGGGCATGGACTTGAGAGGGTTCACGGCGCCGGCGCCGACCAGGCGCAGGATGCCGCCGGGGAAGACCTTGAGCAGGATCGTGTTGCCGCCGGCCGCGCCCTTATTCGAGGGGAGCTTCTCCTTGGTCGCCTCGCAGTTCTGGATCAGCGGTTCGAGGCGCTGCTTCGAGTACAGCTCGGCCGCGCCCACGGTCGGGCAGACGACGAGGCAGGGCCCGCCGCCGACGGCTATCATGTAGAGGAGGAAGGCGAGCCCGGCCTGGCTGGCGCCGATCTGGGATCCCTTCATCAGGATGGTGGTGACCACCGGCGACGACGGGCTGAGGTTGGTCAGGATCTCGCGCAGGTAGGGGGTGCGCGAGATGTCGTACCGGCCGGCCTCGGCCGCCATCTCGGACGTCAGCACCACGTTCCGGTTGGCCCACTCCCAGACCAGTTCGGCCGGGTCGAGGCCCATGCCCTTGAACCAGGCGTCGAGGATGTCCTGCGACCCGGGGAAGCGCTCCAGCTTGGCCACGGCGGTCATCCGAAGATTTCCGTCTTGATGGTGTCGAGGTGCTGCTCGACGTGCTTGCGCTGGTATTTGTCCAGGACCTCGTAGACCTTGAAGGCGTCGTCGAGGCCGAGCTCGGCGGCGATCTGGGCGTAGAACTTGTCGGTGAACTGGAGGGACCCGTCCCGGAAGCTGCGGGCGAGCGTCTGCACCAGGCCGGTGGTCGACAGCTTGCCGATCGAGGCCCCCTCGTCCTTCTCGCGCTTGATCTTCTCCCGGCGGTACTTCTCCACCAGGTGGGCGGTCTTCACCTTGTTGATGTCCGCCGTCGGGCCCATCGACACCGGCGAGGGATCTGCGGGGGCCCCCCCCACGGCGGCCGGCGCCGGGGCCGAGGGGCGGTCCCGCTGCATGGCCGGGTCGGTGTTGCTGGCGTAGAGGGCCTTGGCCTTCTCCACGTCGAACGATCCGTCGGGCAGCACGGCGCCGGCCAGCCGGGTGGCCTTGGCCTTCCGGACGGCTCCCTCGCTCATGCCGAGGATCTTGCCGAGCTGCCTGCCCGAGACGCCTGCCATGGTCAGTCAGCCTTCGCCCGGGCCTTCTGGGCCTTGGCGTCCACCCGCTTGAACTCGATGCCCAGCGAGGCGGCCCGGGCCTTGAAGGTCATGCCCCCGCCGGCCAGCGCGGCCTCGCCCTTATTCTGGCGTTCCCACGAGAGGATCAGCGCATCGGCCGCGCGCATGTCGTTAAGGCTGGCGCCGGCTACGACGAACCGATGGGGGCCGAGCATCCACTCGTTGCCCGCCCGGCATACGGCCGGCTCATCCGTCATGGCGATTTGGCGCTCCGGCTCCGGCTCGGGCGGCGGAGCCAGGACCTCGGCGAACTCCTTCAGCTCCAGCTCGGTGAAGCCGATGTCGGTGATGTCGAACTCGAACTCGCCCGCGGCTATCCCCGCCTCGACCACCTGCATCTGCTCGGCGAGTACGGTCGTGTCCCATCCGCTCTTCAGGGCGATGGCGTTGTCGGCCAGCACCAGGGCCGCGCGCCGGGCGGGGGTGAGGCCCGGGATCCGGATGCAGGGCACCTTATCCATGCCGGCGCGCTGGGCCGCCAGGAGACGTCCGTGGCCGGCGATGAGGACGTCGCGCTCGTCGATGAGCAGCGGGTTGGTGAAGCCGAACTCGGCGATGTTGGCGGCGAGCATCGCCACCTGCGCCTCGTCGTGCGTACGCGCGTTCCCATCGTAGGTACGCAGGGTGCGTACCGGGACGATCTCGATCGCTGCGTACCTCAGGGGATCGTCGGTGCGCACCCGCTAACTCCTTCCAACATCAGCGGTACGCGGTCCGGTGCGTACCGTGCGTACCCAAATAAAATCCTTGTGGCTGGCCACCCCTCGCGCCCAGGGAACGCTCCTGGAACACACCCCCCCTAGGAAGGACCCGCGACCGGGGGGGTACCCCCGGGTCCCCACCCCAGGGATCTCCCTCGCGACCCTCCGGCGGGCGATGGGAGGCACCACGGGATGGCCTCAGGCCTGGCGTGAGACGGGCGAGCGGACGAGACGGCCACGGCCCTCGATGCGGGCGTCGGCCTGCCTCAGAGCGTCTCCCAGACTGTGTCTGGAACCGTCCCGCGTACCGGTCTCGCGGACCTGTCGGATGGCCTCGGCGACGGCGGACAGGCCGGTCATGGCGATGCGGGTCTGGATGTCGGGTGGGTTGCGCATGGTCTGCCCTGAACGAGGAGGCGCAGGGCCGACGCTTGGACCGACCCTGCGCAAGTTCGGGCCGAAGGTTGCGACCAATGCCCGTACACGGACGGTCAGGGGATGGCGTGCATCGGCCAACACATGCGCAGGGTCAGGCAGGCCCTGAAACGACGGAGGCCCCCCAGGATCTCTCCTGAGGGGCCTGCCACGTGTGGTGCACGTACCGCGTCCATCCAACGGTAGCGGTAAGATAGCTCGACCCTATGAAGGGAACAAGGCGGGAACCGCTCAGAAACCCTGCGATGCCCTGCGATACTCGTCGGCGGCCTGGGCACGGTCCACGGCGACCGCACGACCACGCTGAGGGGTCCTGCCCGTGGAGCGCCTTGCCCCGGTCTGGTAGGCCACGGAACGGGCCTGTCGAGCTGCCTTGGCGGCGAGGTGGTAATCCTCCGGGACGTCCACGTCCTGCCCGTCGAAGGACAGCGCCGAGACCGTCTTGAGGTACAAGTCGCGGATGACCCAGAACCCCGTCGAGGGTCCGGTGCGGTACTCGGTGGAGATGGAGGAGAGCCTGCGGATCCGAGGCCGATCGTACAGCACCGGCGCCGTGGCCTGGATGGCGACCTCCTCGACCGCCTCAGCGGGAGCCGCCGGGAGGGAGGGAACCCCGGCCGAGGCCGGGGCGGGGGCAGAGCCCCCGATAGAGCGTCCCGAAAAGCGACCGACCGTTTCGACGTCCTCGGACCCGACGGGAGCGACCTCGGCAACGGCCTCGACGGGAACAGCGCCAGACGCATCCCGAAACGCGTCCCGCACCGCTTCCTTGCACCATGTCGCGCCCATGCCGAACAGGGCCTGCAGCGTCGCGGTGGTCTCGGTCTTGGACCTGCCCTCGGCCAGCATGGCGAGGCCCTGGCGGCCTGCCTCGGCCTTCGTCTCCGCCCGGGCGTCACGGGGTACAGCGCCGTCCTTGACCCGCTTCTGAGCCGACCGCTGCGTCGACGTTAGGGCGAGCGTGCCGGACGGCCTGACGCTCTGCATCCCGGCCTCGGCGCAGAACTCGTCCGTGAGGCCCAGCAGCTCGGCCATCGTGCTCCCGCGATGGTGGAACAGCGGCGACCATGACGTCCCGCCGTGGTCCGCGGTCTCGCCGGACAGGTGGCGATCGTGGCGCCGCCCGAGGCTCGCGAGGCTCGACCGTACGTCGTCGACGCGCAGGCCCGCTAGGGGAGCCAGGGCGGACGCCCAATCCGCGACGGTGCCGCCCTTGGCGTGGGCCATGGCATTGGCGGTCAGGAACGCCCAAAGGTGCCTCTTGCCCTTGGGGACGTATCCCACATGCTCGCGATACCGGAGGAGGTCGGCCAGCCTACGATCCCAGACGCCGGCCTTGGGGCTGTAGGACCAACCCGCCTTGCGGGGCTTGGCGGGCTTGACGTCCTCGATCGGGGACGTGGCGGCCTTCTCGGCCATGCGCGCCTTGAAGGCGTCGTTCGTCAGCGGAAGGACCGCATCGGCCAGCAGGTCGACGCGGCACCGCTGGATGTTCTCGGAGAACTCGGGCCAGATCCTACGGCAGAGAAGGCCGCTCTCGGGGTTCACCGAACCCCACAGGCGCAGGATCCTCGCCGAATCCTTCGTCTGCTGATCGAGGCCCGCATCGCGGAAAAGGCGCCACATCGGGGCTAGACGGGCTTCCTGAAGGTCGCGGTCCGGATCCGAGCGCTTCCTGGCCGGGACCGAGCCGTCGTCGTTTAGGCTCGGCCCGTAGAGCTCCTTGAGGATACGGGCGACCTTTGGGGCGGCGCGGCCCGGCAGGCTCTCGCAGACCCATACGGCATGCAGTCCCCGGCCGGATGCCGTCCAATATGAAGCGGCGGGTAGGCCCGCCTCGGCGATCGCCTTCGCCAGGATCGCCATGAGGGCCTCAGGCGCCATCCCGCGGTAGGGCAGCGGGTTGCCGCGGGCATCGTCGGCGTAGGGGTCGAAATCGAGCCAGGCATGCCCGACGCTCGCGAGCAGCTTGCCCGTCTTGCGGCGCATGAACCGGTTCATGCTGACGAACTGCTTGCCGGCGAGCTCGAACCCCTTGAGGGGCTGTCCGGCGCGGTGCGAGGTCTCGCGGTAAGTGCCGCCGTTCTTGCTCGCCAGGGTGATGCAGCCATCGGAACCGCGCGGGTGCAGCGTCGCGATGTGCCTCGCCATCTCGACCAAATTCTCAACGGCGGCGCGGCCGTGCACCGCCACGTGAGCGGCGATGGCGCGGTTCCACCAGTCGGGAATGAAGGGAGTTCGGGGGCTAGGCATTTACCGTTCGCGGAAGGACGACGCGCAGGCACCACACTGCGCAGGAATGAAGGTAGCGAACGCCCATGCACGGAACAAGGGATCGGCGATGCCGATCTTGACCCCCTAGGGAACGGCCTTCGCGGATGCCCCCGAACCGGCCTGTGGATAGGCCGCCAGGGGTCGTGGACACGCGTTTTCGAACGAATCGGCAGCACGGTGACCGGTCCCCCTACGACGGCCTACAATGGCGTTTCGGCCGGCGATATGAGGCATGGTTATGGGTGAGGCGAAACGCCGGAAGTCACGGTCCGACGATGCTGCATTGGGGTGGCCGGAGAACCTGAGGAAGCTCCATGCAGCTGAGGAAGATCTGCGCCTGCGCGGCCTGGGGATGGTCAAGGGTGACGAGGACCTAACGCGACAGATCCGTCTCATCGAGACGGTCATGGATTTCCTTCAACGATACCTCAACACTCATGAGACCACGGATCCCGACGAGATCACGGTTCAGCACCTAGGAGTCCGGGTTTTCAACGCGGCCGCCGCCGCTCTCAAGCTGGCGCTGGGCGGCTACGGGCAGGTGAGCGCAGGCATCTTGCGCGACATCCTGGAGACGACGTTCCTGGTCGACAGCTTCAGGACCGATCGGTCCCGGATCGCGGAATGGAGGAACATCACTGAGGACAAGCGAGGGCAGGCCTTCGGCGCGGATGCAGTCCGTAGATATTTGGACGTTCGAGACAAATACACCGAGCGTCGCCGGAGGCAGGCCTACATGGATCTTTGTCGGATGGGGACCCATCCCACCGTACAAGGGTTCGCTCTCCTTCGCGCAGGGGACACCGGGACGCCGCCGGGCCCGTTCTTGGCATCGAACATCCTTGCGGCCACGATCAACGAACTGGCCAAGCTGATGGTTGAGGTCGGAGAGACGTTCGAAGCATTCCTCCCGAACGACGGCCCCAGCGCGATAGAGGCGAAGACGCTTCTGATGGAGGAGACCGGCCGCTGGTTGGAGCGCTACTACGGCGTCCCCTACGACGAGGGACCTGTCCGTGAGGTCCGAGGTCTACTCACGAAGCTCCGGGCATAGTCTTAGGGCAGTTCCGCCCGGCAACGATTTTCTTCCGCTTTTTGGGAACCGAACCCAACAATTCGCGTTATGCGGCGCTGGCCCCCCCTTGGATCTGGCCAAATCACTGGCATTTTGGATACGACCACGCGCGCGCGGTCGATTCGGTCCAGGGGCCACCTCCACATGTTCAGCGTCTCCTCCTTCGCCGAGGACGTCCTCTACGGCTCGGACAAGCCGGGCATCGTCCTCCGCAAGCGGGCCGTGGCCACGCACTGCGCGGACAGCTACCTCTCCGACAAGGGGATCCTGCTCGACATGTGCCGGGCCCGCATTTGCCGTCTCGGCATGCGGTCGAGGGACATCCACCAGTCGATCCCCGGCTGGCGCGCCGGGGAGCATTGGCGCCTCCTCGACGGCGAGTACGACGTCGATATCTCCCTGAAGCGCGCCTACCAGATCGCCGAGGCCATCGGGCTCAGGAAGGTCGCCTTCGGGTTCGAGGATCCGGACCTCGTCCAGTCCGCCGCTGCATCCAAGGGAACGCCCCCCGCCGTCACCGCCAGGGCCGCCTGACGCCTCGCATGTGTTGGCCGATGCACGCGCGGACGTTCCCCTAGGGGCACGCTGCTCCCGGGCCCCGGCGACGTCTCTCCCGTCCCCCGCCCCGCCAGGACGTCCCGACCGGTCCACCCGGGGGCAGCCCCATCCAGGGGTGCCCGCCGTGAATTTCCGCCTCGTCGAGAACATCGAATGTGTGCTCAAGCACGCGTGGTCGGTGCGCTTCCTCGCCCTCGCCACCGTGCTCGATGCGGCACAGGCGAGCGTCTCCTACTTCGCCGGATCCGAGCTCGTCTCCGCGCCCACGCTGGCCCTCGCCAACATGGCGCTGACCATGTCCGCGTTCGCCGCCCGCTGCGTCGCTCAAGAGAAGGTGTCCGGTACCGGCACGGGAGGTGAGGCATGAACCTCGCAAACCTGTTCCGCGCGTTCCGGCGCCCCGCCGCGGCCGTCATCATCGCCACGGCCCATCCCGTCGTCATGCCGGCCGCCGCCGCGCCGATCCCGGTGCAGGCTGCCCTCGACGTGAAGCGTTCCGCCGCCCCCAAGGGCAAGGGCCGGTTCATCGCCGGCACCGCCTTCGCGCTCCTGTGCTGCACGACCATCACCGGCTTCGAGGGCATGCGGACGACCGCATACCGCGATTCGATCGGGGTCCCGACGGTCTGCATCGGCGAGACCAAGGGCGTCCGCATGGGGCAGCGGTTCAGCGTCGCCGAATGCCAGGCGATGCTCGTGAAGCGCCTCGGCGAGGATTACGCGCCCGCCATCGAGCGCTGCGTCACCCGCCCCATGGGCGACGACTTCTACGTCGCGGCCCTCTCCCTTTCCTACAACATCGGCACCGGCGGCTTCTGTCGGAGCTCGATCGTCCGCCTCTACAACGCCGGCGACCGCAGGGCCTCCTGCAACGCCTTCCTCCTCTACGACAAGGCCGGCGGCCGCGTCCTGACCGGGCTCGTCAAGCGGCGTCAGGCCGAACGCGCCCTTTGCCTGAAGGGTGTCTGAGCCATGAGCACGACCGCCATCCTCGTCATCGCCGTCCTCGTCTACTTCGCCTTCGACACCGTCGTCGGGGCCGTGGCGAGCGTCGCCATCGCCCGCGCCAAGGCGAAGGGCTGCACCTGCCAGCCCAACAGCTGGAGGATGGGTCTCTGATGTTCGAGCTGCTCCTCTCCCTCGTCAGCACCCCGTTCGGCATCGGCGGCATCGTCGCCGTCGCCGCGGCGGTGGCGGCCTTCCTCCTGCTCCCCGTGCACGGGATCCGCGTCGCGGCCGCCCTTGCCGTGGTGGCCGTGACCCTCGCCGGAGCCGGCTACCTCGATCGGCTCCGGACCGACCTGGCGACGTCCGAGGCGAAGGTCGAGACGCTGCAGGCACGGCTCGACAAGGCGGTTGCCGACGCCGCGCAGCTCGCATCGACGGCGCAGGCCAACGCCGAGACAGCCAAGAACCTGGCGGCCGACATCGATCGCCAAGCGCAGGCCTACGAGGCCGACGCGGTCCAGGCGCGGTCCGATGCCGACCAGATCTCCGTCGCGCGCCAGGCGGCCGAGATCGCTGCCCGGGCATGCCGGTCGGACGTCTATCGGGCCCTGAACGCCGGCCCCCTTGAGGCGACGTCCGAGGACGCCGAGCTCGCCCCCTCGATGAAGGCAACCCTCGATGCCCTGAGGGCCCCTGCCAAGCGGAGGTCGCGATGAACGCCCGGACCCTAGCCTGGGGCCTCGTCCTGCTCGGCTTCGCGATGATGCTGTGCGGATGCCAGACCGTCGAGCCGACCACGGTCTACGTCGACCGCGTCGTCGAGGTCCGCCCGACGGTCGCGCCGTCCCTGCTCCGCTGCACGGCGGAGCCCGCTCCGCCCGGGCCCGGTGCCCGGCAGCGGGACCTTCCCCCGTACCTGCTCGACCTGGTCTCCGCCGGTCGGGATTGCAGGCGCAAGCTCGGTACCGTGGCGGACATCGTGAGGTCCAAGCCATGAGGTCGATCCGCGGCATCCCGACCGTTTTCACCCCGTCCCGGGCCCTGGAGTGGCACTGCGCCGGGACGGACCTGCTCGTCGCCATCGTGCTCGCGCTGCCCGGGCGCACGTTCAGCACCGGGGCCATCTGGGACCGGTTCGCGAGCATCATGCCCGAGAGCGAATGGGCCCTAGTCATCGGCTCGATCGCCCTCGTTCGAATCGCGGCCCTTACGATCAACGGGCATTGGCGCCGGACGCCTTTGCTCCGCGCTCTCACGGCCATGATGGGAGCCACGCTGCACGCCTACCTGGCTCTGCTGTTCTACGTGCCCTCGGTCAACGCGTTCGGCGTGGGTGCGGCCTTCTCGGCCGCCCTCGCGGTCTCGGACATTCGATCCGCCTATTGTGCCGGCCGGGACATCGTCGTCGCCGGACGGGTCTGGGACATGATGCGGGCGGCACCCCCGGCGCCGCTGCCGGAGGGTTTCGCGCCGTGAACAGCATCCTCGCGACGGCCGGATCCTACCTTACCGCCGCAGAGCCATGGAAGGCCGTGATCGCCTCCGTGCTCGGCTTCCTCGCAGCGGGCCTGAGCATCGTCGGCGGCATCGTCAAACAGCGTCGATCGTCGGACACGACCGTGCCTGACCAGGCGCCTTCGCCGCGACCAACCACGTTCCGTCTTCATGCCGACGATCGCGAGCTCATCGACAACGCCAGGGAAGCCGCGGCCGACCTGACGCGGGCCATCAAGCACCTGACCGGCGCGACGGAGGACGACACGCTGGCGACCGAGGGCAACACCGCCGCCCTCAAGCGTCGCGGGGGACGGCCATGAGGGCCGTCTTCTCCCCCGGCCTCGATCCCCCGGTGTCGCGATGAGCGTCGGCGAGCGGCAGTACCTGCTGACGCTGGCGGCCCTCCTTCGCGAGGGGCTGCTCGCCGATCCCGTCCCGGCCTACGCGCCGACGGCGCACCCGAGGGGCATGCCCTTTGGATGGCGCATGGTGTGGGGCCGCATCCATGCCTGAAGGACAGACCAAGCGATCCTATCGCCAGGAGGACTGGGAAGCCCGGCTCCGGCCGATCCCGAGGCCCGAACAGGTTCTCGCGCTGCTGGCCAGCCACGGCGCGGCGGCCTGCATCGAGCGGTGGGGGACCTACCCGTCGCACCTCATTCGCCGGGCCAAGCGGCCGCGCCGGGGGACGGGGTCTGCTCAAAAGTGAGCAGACCCCTCGGTCTAAGAAATTCTTAGGGCGTCGGATCCCGTTCCGGTCGGCGATACGTGATCTGCACCTCGCCTTCCGGCAGCATCATGAAGCGCAGGCCGGCGCCCATCAGCGCGCCCATGATGTTGTGCAGCGCCTTCGTTGTTCCCTCGCCCTTCTCGACGGCGATCAGCGTACGCACCGAGATGCCGGACGTCTTGGCTGCCTCTTCCTGGGTCCAGCCTAGGAGGGCACGCGCGGCGCGCAGTTCTGTCGGGTTCGGGTACATGCAGACATTCTGCCCCTAGAGACAGAAAAAATCCACCCCCGCATCGACAGGACTTGCAGAATATCTGAACTTAGGTGTACAGTTTCTGTAACCCCAGGATCCCCTAGGGGGCTACCGCGAGCGTTGGCCCGCCCGCGGTAGCGTCAAGCACAGAGGTAGACACTCCATGCCCGACCCGAAGCACACCGTTAGCACGATCGCCTTGTTGGCGCAGCACCCGAGGGACATCGATCCCCAGGCCCTGCGCGACAATCTTTTCCAGTCCGCCATCGCCATCTCGGAGATGGCCCGCTACGAGGCGGCGCTCGCCGACGCGGACGTCAACTTGGCCCTCGCCGGCCTCGCCGAGCACGACACCCGGCGCGACGCCATGCTGCCGCTGTTCCCCGCGGTCCGCGCGGCCGTCGAGGCCCAGCTGACCGCTCGCATGATCGAGGCCGGCCGCCGGCGCGAGAGCATCCGGCTCAGCCTGACCGAGACCATCGTGTTCGACACTGCACCCCGGAACGTCCCGGCTGCGCGGGCCGAGGTGGAGCGGTGCGACCGGTTCGCCCAGGATCCGGGGCGGTACCTGCCCGGCGCCGAGGCCTGCCTTCTGCCCGTCGTGGCATCGGGCGTCATCGAGGGATTCGTGACGATCGGCCGGGATCGCCGTCTCCCCTGGATCTTGTCCCCGTGCGGCGTCGGGCCCTCGGCCGTCGAGGACGCGGCGGAGTTCTACGGCCGCCACCGGCACGAGGCCGTCATCGTCGTCGGCTCCCACCTCCACGACGGCGTCACCCTGCCGGCCGGCGTCGTGTTCGTGGAGGTCAGGTAATGAACGCCGTCACCCGCATCCCGCCCGTCCCGGTCATCCAGCTGCACGACGGCGTGCCGATGGCGGACAGCCGAGACGTCGCCCGATACTACAGGCGCGAGCACAAGAGCGTCCTGCGCTCGATCCGGGAGGCGCCCTGCAGCGCCGACTTCAGGGAGCGCAATTTCGCACCCTGCTTTATCAAGGGCTTAGACGGGAAGGACTTCACCGACCACGTCCTGATGACCAAGAGCGGTTTCGCGTTCGTCGTCCTCGCCTTCACCGGTGACGCGGCCGCGGCCTTCCGCGAGGATTACATCAACGCCTACGACCGCATGGAGGCGGCGCTCCGGCAGGGGCAGGTCGCCGTCGATCCCATGGTCGCGCTGCAGGACCCGCGGAACGTGCTCAAGCTGCTCGGGACCTACGCCGAGCGGAACATCGCGCTGGAGGCCGAGGTGGCCGAGAAGAGCCACGCCCTCGTTGTGACGAAGGCGACCGTCGCCGAGCAGCGGCCCCACGTGGAGGCGCTCCGCCGCATCGCCGGCCTCGACGGGACGTTCTGCATCTCCGACGCCGCCAAGGAGCTCGGGATCCGGCCGAGCGTCCTGTTCACGCACATGCGGGACCGGACGCAGAAGACGCGCTGGCTCTTCATCCGCAACGGGACGACCCGGGAGACGGCCATGCAGGAGCGCCTCGACGAAGGGACGCTCGTCCTTAAGGTGGATGTCGTGCGGGGCCGGGACGGCGAGGAGCGGGCCGTCCACCAAGTCCGCGTCACCGCCAAGGGGCTCGCCAAGCTGGCGCTGACGTTCGCCCCGCGGTTCCCGGGCGTCTAGCTCCCCTAGAATCCCACCGCCAACCAGGCCCCCGGCACCGAGTCGGGGGCCTTTTTCGTGGCCGGATTTCTGGCGCAAGTAATCGATACCAAACGCCGATTGGCTTCCCGCCAGAGCGGGTAAGCCGTTGATTTCAGGGGATCCGCGGACCGGGCGCGGCCTCGTCCTCGGGATCGGGATCAAATGCGATGACGGGACGGCCCCGGCCGCGGCGACCGCTCAGGATCTTGTCGAGCCGCTCCTGCGCCTTCGGGCGCGCGCCGCCGAGGATGTACAATGTGTTCTGGGTGAGGGCCCATCCATCGCCGCTTTGGACGATCGGCGTGGTCGTGATGAACACGTCGCCTTGGACAGGGTGGCCCCAGCAGAGCCCGTGGAGCCCGTCGCCCCGGGCCTCGAAATCGTCGAGGAAGGGGGCCTTGTCGATCATGTCGGCGGTCGGCGTCCACGGGGCATCGATCCGCTCCAGGGCCTCGCGGACGGCGTCCCGGCGGGCCTCGACGGCGGCGGTCTCGGTGGGGGTCAGGTCTCTCAGGCGCATGAAGGGTGTCCTTTCAATGGACATCCTTCCTGAGGGGGATGCCAAGCACAAATCAGAGCAGCCGGACGGCCCGAGGGCAGCCCGGCACGTTGCTCTCCCATGCGCCTCCGCTGTCGCCGAGCCGGAGCTCGAACCGGCGATCGGGAAGCTGCACGAGGTCCTCGCCGCCCTCGACGCGCCCCTTCACGATGTCGCCGTCGACCGTCGCGCGCCCCCAGACCGAGGTCCGCGAATCCGCAGACCCGTCGGGCCAGGAGACGCGGCACTCCAAGCGGAACCGGATGCCGCCGGGGAGGCGGCGGACGTAGAGCGTGCCGTCCACGGCGGCGAGCCCGTCGACGTCGTCATGGACGGCGACGGACCAGATGCGGTCCGTGGGGATGGAGCCGGCGAGGCAGGGGCCCGCCCCGGCGAGGGCGGCGGCGAGGATGAGGGCGCGCATCACGGCTTCTTCCTCCGGTTCGAATTGCAGTCGTCGCAGAGGATGCGAACCCATCCTCCCTTCCGGTATGCCCCGGGGGCGCCGCATGCCTCGCAGACGACCGAGGAGAGGAAGCTGGCGGCGTCGAGGATCGCGGCGATTTCATCGCCCGTCTCCTCCGGCAGCCCGTCCACGTACCACCTCAATTCGGCAAACTTGGACTTCACCTGCGCCGACACGACGCCAGCGAGCGCGTCGTGCCCGGCGAGGGTCTCAGCCGTCGCCCGAACCAGTTCGAGCCAGGGGACGTCGACCTGGAGCGCGCCCGCCGGGAACAGGCCGGGGAAGCTCCGCTCCAGGTCCTCGGACACGCGATCGCACATCGTCGGCACCAGCCCGCTCGGCAGGGCGTATCGAGCGGATCTGACCGCGACGTAGCGCTCGGCGATCTCCACGGCGAGCGCGGCGCCCTCCGGCGTATCCCGGCGCCGGGTTCGCGCATCGGTATCGGCTGGCAGCGCGGGCGTGCGCTTGACCGTCGCTTCGAGCTCGACGCGGTCCGCATGCTGGGGCCGCACCGGCATCGGATCGATGGCGATCGTCGCCTCGGGCCCGAACAGCCTGGCAAGGTATTCGTGTAGCTCGCGCGCGGCGCGGCGTTCTCGGGACGTCATGACGGGCTCCATGTGCGGGGATGGGCGGGCGGCAGGAGGGAGACGGACGCGAGGAATGCCGCGGCCGATCGGGCCTCGCGCAGGGCGAGCGCCGGGTCGCGATCGCCGTCCTCGGCGAGACGCAGCAGGGCGGACGCGTAGGCGAAGACGCCTCGGCCGAGGGACGGCTCGACGACGCCGTCGGTGACCCGGCCCTCGATGTCGTCGCGGAGGTCGCGGAGCTTGGAGACCGACATGACGGCCCCCTCAGTGCGCGAGGCGCGGGCTGGACCGCAGCGCCACGATCCGCTCGACGGCACGCCTCAGTGGACGGATGGAGCCTCCCCGCCATGCCCCGGCCAGCGCATCGATCTCGGCGCCGTCGAGGTCGGGGATCCACCGCGCGTCGGCGACGTCGGCGCGGAGATCGTCGAGGATGCCGCGAACGAGGACGGGAAGGTCCCGGCGACGTGGCGTGCCGACATCGACCACGACGAAGCGGTCGAGAAGGGGCCCGCGCAGCGATTCGGTGCCGTTGGCGGTCGCGACGAGCGAGATCCCGCTGAGATCCACGGCCGTTTCCAGCCCAATGTCCCAGTAGGCCCGGCGCGTCGAAGGCTCGGCAAGCCCGAGAAGGACCTCCCTAAGGCTGCCGTTGTGCCCTCCGGTAGCGCTGGCCTTGTCAATCTCGTCGAGGACGACGATGCCGTTCCCGCTCCCGCTGGTGATGCACAGCTGGGCCATCACGGACGGCCGCGCCGTACTCCATTGGGCCGCCGTCCCGCCGAAGGAGGAATCCGACGCCGAGGCGCAGGCGTAAATGATCGATGGCACGCCCAGCTCCGAGACGAGGTCCCGCGCAAGGCTGGTCTTGCCCCCACCGGGCGGCCCGACGAGCAGGATGTTCGGCATTGCGGCGTAAGGCCGGCCCATCATCAGGCCGACGATCCGGGAGACGGCCGCCTCCGCCCAAGGCGTGCGCTCGACCAGCCGCTGCCCGAGGTCCTGCAGGTCCGGCATCGGGACGCACGGGAGCCGGCGGCCGGAGATGGTCCCGGCCTGCCCCTTGGCCTTCTTGCCGTCCGGACCGGCCGGCAGCACGAGGATCGAGGGAGCGGGTTCGGACTGCCCGGGCAGGTCGGCGAGCCACGACATGTCCATCCCGGCGGCCTTCGGCGTCTGACGCTCGGGCGACATCGGCTCCGGCGCGACGATCGTCATGGCCAGCATCTCAAGCAGCGTCTTGGCCGAGACACGCTGGGCCCGGCGCTCCATGATGAACCGCGCATCGACGTCGCTCTCGGTCTCGGCGATCGCCCCTGGCTCGCGCGCGATCCGGCTCGCGAGGGACATCAGCGTGACGCCGATTTCGCGTACGGGACAGGGATCGCTCCCCGCGACGGTGGCGTAGGAGTGGAGCGTCTCCACGCAGAGCGCGACGGCCCGAGCGGTCGCGCCCGGGTCCCCCATCTCGGCGAGGTAGAGCGTCGCGCGGTCCGCGATCTCCCTTAGGGTGTCGAGCAGGTCGAACGAGGTGTGCGGCGGCCTGCAACCGGCGTCCGCATGGCGCAGCGCCAGCGTCTCCAGCGCGAGGGCGGTACCGATCTCAGGGTTGGCCCTGAACGCGGCGAGGGCCTGCAGCACGTCCCCGGGCAGCTCCGGGGACAGCCGCTCACCGACGGCGGTCGACCAGGCGGCGATGTCGCGGTCGACGTTGCCGTAGGCCCACGGGAAGCCGACGAGGATGTCCTCGATGCTCGGGATCTGGGAAGGGGCGCGGCCGTAGAGGTCCGTCCGCAGCCGCTCCTCGGAATCGGCATACGTCGCGATGCGCGCGGCGCGGCGCGCCCAGCGTGTGGGATCGTCGGTCATGGGGGATCTCGCAGGATAGGAAACGGGACGCAGGCGGGCGCCGAGCAGGGCTCAGGCGGCGGCGGTCATCCGTTTCTGTATCGAGCGGGTCATCGAGGTCTTCCTTAGCGACGGAATCAATAGAATCCCATCGGCGGCCCTTCGCAACCGAAGGCTGACTTCTTGGTGAAGTTTTCCCTGGCCTTCGTGGCCACCCACCGAATCAGTCGTTGCGCGATTTTCTCGTCAGCGTCCAGTGGAATTCCTCGCGTTATGGCAGACTGGCCTGCCCCCATTCGGTGGCCCAGGTTTGAAGTTAGTGCATCGTCGGTCGGGTGACGATGGCAGGGCGAGGGGACGATTGCCGCGGCGGCGGCCAGGGTCGGCGAAGCCGGACCGGTGGGTCTCGTCATCGTCGCCACCGGCCTTCTTCACAGGGCGGACGTCTCGCCCGAGAAGACGGTCAGGGCGCTCGACCCCGCTGCGATAGCCACCGTCTTCGCGATCAACGCGATCGGCCCTGCGCTCGTCGCCAAGCATTTCGTGCCCCTGCTGGCGCGACGGGAGCGATGCGTATTCGCGGCCCTGTCGGCGCGGGTCGGATCGATCGATGACAACCGACTCGGCGGCTGGTATACCTACCGTGCCTCAAAGTCGGCGCTGAACCAGATTCTGCGAACACTCGCGATCGAGGTCGCCCGCAGCCGACCGGAGGCGATTGTTTTAGGCCTACATCCCGGCACGGTCGCCTCCGGCTTGTCGCGGCTCTTCCGGCCGGACCCGACGGCCGACGGCGTCTTCTCGCCCGAGGAGAGCGCAAAGCATCTCCTACGCGTACTGAACGGTCTGGGCGCGGACGACACCGGCGGCGTCTTCGCTTGGGACGGCTCGCCGGATCCCCGCCTGAATGCGGTCTCGGCCCGAACGGATGCCCGGGACGACGCCATGCGATCGTTCGAAGTCGGGATCGCGCCATCAGCGGACCTTCAGGTTTAACCACGCGAATGCCCGCAGGGGCCCGATAGCTGTCATTGAGATGGAATGGTCGCTCCGGCGGCCACAACATCCTCGTCGCGGGCCACACACTAACTTCAAACCTGGGCCACCGGATGGGGGCAGGCCAGTACCCTCTGTAACATCGAGCCGCTTGTTGCAGGCCTTCCTGGAACTTGCCGGGGGTCTAGAGCAGTCCGCTGGCAATGGGTACGATCCACCAAATCCAGACGGATAGGTCCCATTCTAGACCGGGGATCGCCCCCGACCGTCCGCAAGCCACTCGGTCGAGGCGGGTTCGACACGGTTCGACCGACTCCGGCGATGCAAGAGCCAGGAGACCGACCAGGCGAGGACGAAGGCGCCGATGATCCCGAAGCCGAGCGTATCATAATGGTGTGACAGGCTTCCAAGCCAGGTACCAATCTCGCTGCGTAAGCCGAACCGGTCGGCGACAAGATCCAGAGCCTCGTAAGTCCCGATGCCCAGGGCGAACACGACGGACAGTAGGGTGACGGTCATGTTATAGACCAATTTTCGCTGGGGCTGCACGAATGCCCAATTGTAGGCGCTGAGCATCAACACGCCATCGGTGGCATCGATCAGCGTCATGCCGGCGGTGAAGAGGGCCGCGAACACCAGGACGAGCCATAGGTCCGCCCCGCTTCCGGCCTGTGCTGCCGCGAGGCCGAACAGGCTGACTTCCGTGGCGGTCTCGAAGCCGAGCGCGAACAGCAGGCCCAAGGGGTACATCTGCCAGGGGCGCGCTATCAGCCGGAACAGGGGACGCAGGATCCTGGTCAGGACGCCATGGTGGTGCGCCATGGGTTCGGTATCCCGCTGTGCGTCACTCCCACCGCGGCGTAGGCGCAGGAAGGAGCGACAGACCCCAGCGAGGACGACGCAATTGACGAGGCCGATGAGGATCAGGAACGTCGCGGACACGCCCGTTCCGACCAGGCTTCCGAGCTCCCTGTATCGCCCCGGAACGTCGAGCATACTGGTCGTGGCCAGTGCGACGAACGCGGCCGCGACGACGACGACGGTGGAATGACCGAGCGCGAACCAGAGACCGACCGCGACCGGTCGCTGGCCCGACTGCATCAGCTTGCGCGTGACGTTGTCGATGGCCGCGATGTGGTCCGGATCGACCGCGTGCCGCAGCCCCAGGACGTAGGCCAGCAGCGCTGTCGAGAGCAGGGCTGCGTTGCCCGCGAAGAGGTCGTACGCCCATGCCCAGGCCGCGACGTTGGCGGAAACCAGGAATAGGTACAGCACGCCAATCCGCCGTAGTACCGAGCTAGGCAGGTCAGGGCCTAGGGGAAGTGTGGACGTCAAGTGCTCGCTCCGGTTGGCCAAACGCGCCCCGGCTCGCCGCGGCCACTCATCGAGGCACTTCCCGCCCCCCGGAACGTACCGGCGGTTCTCGTAGGGCTGTGCGTTCCCTATCGGCGCGGGCATCGCGTCCGACGAGGCGCCCCCCCCGAATCGCACATCAGTCCATGACCCGCCCGGCGGGATCGGCCGTCGCGAGACCGGGCAGGACCTGTGACCGCATCACTCGCTCCAGGGCGTCCAGCCAGCACTCATAGTAGTCCCACTCCGGGTCGTCACGGGCGTGGGACGCCTCCCACGCGGTGATCTCGGCGATCAGGGCCTGCCTGAACTCCTCCCATTCGAAGTGACCGTCCCGGGCGAGCGCGACGGCGAGGCCGAACGCCTGCCGCTCCCAAGACTGATGGAAGCAGAGGCTGCCATTGGCCTTGGGGGGCGCATCGGCCTGCCCCATCATGCTGGCGAGGGCGAAGTGCTCGAAGCTCGTCTGCATGGCAGCCGCCTCACGCGGCCTTCGGCAAGGCGATGGCCACGCCCATCATCGTCTCCGGGGTGACGAGGGCCGCGAGCTCGTCCTCGCTCATTCCCTGGGTGCCGTCCGGCCGCTCCGGCACGACGAACCAGCGGATCTGGGCCGAGCTGTCCCAGGTCCGGATTTCCTTCGATGGCTCGACCTCAAGCCCGAACTCCCTGAGCACCGACCGTGGCTCGCGTGCCGCGCGGGCACGGAAGGACGGGTCCTTGTACCAGTAGGGCGGGAGGCCCAGGACCGGCCATGGATAACAGGAACAAAGCGTGCAGATGATGAGGTTGTGGACGTCCGGCGTGTTCGCGACGGCGCGCATGTGCTCGCCCTCGGCCCCTGCCGCTCCGGTCGGAAGCCCGAGTTGCGTGACGGCCGCCATGGTGTCGGTCACGAGCAGCGCCTTAAAGGCGTCGTCGACCCAGGCCCGGGCTACGAGCTTGGCGCCATTGAAGGGGCCCATCTCGGTGGCGAAGGTCTGCATCACCTTGTCCACGGTCTGGTCCGTGATGACGCCTTTCTCGATCAGCAGGGCTTCCAGGGCCCGCACGCGCGCCGCATTGCGCTTCTCGCGGTCCTGCGGATAGGCGAAACGATCTGTCATGGGATTCCTGCCTTCTCGATGCCGGTTCGACGCCGCCGACGGAGGACCGGGGGGCCAAGTCCTATGCTTAGTCGCCGGGCGGACACGTGGATGGACCTCGACGAGGAGGCCCGTCGGAGGGGTCGGATCTATGCGGCGGCCTGCTGCTCAAGCGGTCGCAGGTAGGCGTCGAACAGGTCGGCGTAGATGAGGAAGCCCGGCTCGGCGTTGCCCGGCCACAGGTGCTGCGGATCGAACTTGATGCAGTAGACCGGCATGGCAGGGCCGATGCCGTCCGGACCAGTCGAGCACAGGTAGCTGAACGCGTCGTCGTAGACGGTCTCGACGACGCCGACCTTGTTGCGCAGGTAGCCCGGCAGGCGGGTGTGCTCCACAGTCGGCGGATCGCCGATGAGGACGGTGTCCCCCACCGCGAAACGTGGCTTGTCCGCCCATTCATGCCAGGGCGAGTCCCCGTCGATGAGGTACTTGTGGATGCGGTCGTCGACTTCCGGCGTGCCGCCGGTCGATAGGAGCTTCCCCGGATCGGCGAGGTACTCGTCCGTGCGGGCGTCGAGCTCGGCCTGCGTGATGTAGCCGTTGGCGACGAAGTAGCCAGATATCCCGCCGAGCCATTTTTCGTAGTAGCGGTACTTGAAGTAGTCGAACGGGTTCATCGCCTCCGCACCCTTGCGCAGGTCCGCCCAGGTCCACACCGTCCGGAAGGTGCTCGACGTCTGCGGCAGTTTGATCTGGGTGCTGAGCGCCATCATCGCTGTGTGGATGCCGAAGATGCGCTCCTCCCAGGGCTCGACGAAGACGCGCAGTTCCGGTGCGACGGGGTCGAGGCCTTCGAGGCCGCCGAGGGTATGCTGAAGTTTCATGTGACCTCCGTTTAGCGAACAGTCGCGGTGGCGGTGGAACGTTGGGTCAGCGCCTGCGCCAGCATCTCGGAGACGATGCCGAAGAGGGCCCCCACCAGCATCGAGAACCCGGCCACGAGGGTAGGATGGGTGATCCCTCCATCAACAACGCCGTGACCCGTCGCCTGCGTCGTGCCAACGAGGCAGGCGAAGCCGAAGACGATGGCCGGCGGATAGCCGAGGAACCCGGCCGACGCGGCGAGGATCATGAGGCCGCTGCCGACGCCCACCGAGACGGCCGCGACCACGGGCGAACCCGGTGCGAACGAGATCACGAGCAAGCATAGGCTCGCGATGACGATGCCGATCCAGTTCGACGCGACAGACTTGACCAGCCCGGAAACGCCGCCGCCGCAGGCGAAGAACGAGGCCCACCCGATGAAGGTGACCCAGACGGGGATCGGGAGGGCGGTGGCCGTAAGGTAGGTGTCGAGGCCTCCGAGGACGGCGATGCTGGTGGCGAGGGCAAGCGTGGGGGGCATCCGGGTCACTCCTGTCTGGATGAGGCGGGACGTGTCTTCAGGCGGCGGCCCGCCTCGCCATGCAGGCGCGTACCTCGGTCTCGATTGCGGTGCGGTCGAGGTTGCGCCCGATGAAGACGATCTCGCCACGGCGCATCTCGCCCTGGCGCCACGGGCGCCCGGGGCGGCCGTCCAACGTCATGTGGACGCCGTGGAAGACGTATCGGCGTGCCTCGCCCCGCACGGGCACGATGCCCTTGATCCGGAAGATGTCGGACCCCTTGGCCTGGACGAAACCGTTGAGCCACTTGAAGAAGGTCGAGGGGTCCAGGTCGTCCTCGACCGCCAGCGCCACACTCGTGATGGCGTCGTCGTGCTCGTGCTCAAGGTCGGACAGGAGCTCCGGCTCGATGGCGAGGGCGTTCTTGAGGTCGAAGGCGCGGATGCCCAGCACCTCGGTGGCCGGGACCGTCCCCTCGCGGACGCGCAGGATGCGCGCGAGGGGATTGAGGCGACGCAGGTCCCGCTCGCGGAGCGCGAGGGTCTCGTCGTCGACGAGATCGGTCTTGTTCAGGATCAGGAGGTCGGCGAAGGCGATCTGCTCGCCCGCGATGTTCTCGCCGCCGGCCGCCTCCGCCTCCTCGCCCATGGCGAGCCAGATGGGATTATGAAGGGCGTCGACGACCGTGACGAGCGCGTCCAGTTCCGTGCTCGCCCGGAGCCGCTCGTCGAGGATGAAGCTCTGGATGACGGGCGCCGGATCGGCGAGGCCCGTCGTCTCGATCAGGATGCGTCGCACTCGCTGGGGCCGCGTCAGGAGACGCTCGATGGTCGAGACAAGATCCGCCCGCACCGTGCAACAGATGCAGCCGTTGTTGATCTCGATGACGTCCTCGTCGACGCCCACGACGAGTTGGCCGTCGATGCCGACCGCCCCGAACTCGTTGACGATGACGGCGGTCCCCTCCGCCCCGTCCTGGGCCAGCAATTGGTTCAGGAGCGTGGTCTTGCCGGAGCCGAGGAAGCCCGTGAGGACCGTGACCGGGACTTTGCCGTTGGTCTCCGACATCGGACGTACTCCTCGTAAGTCGTGCTTTTTCGAAAGGAAGGCTAGGACTGGAAAAGGTCGGTGACCAGCTTGGCGATGCAGCAATTTCCGCCAAACGGGATGCAGATCTCGACATGTCCGCCGACGTGCTTCTGGCGTGGACATATGCTGCCTACCGAATACGCAAGTCGGCCTGGTCGGACTTGGCCTCGACGTTCCGCGCGGGGCCTTGGAAACGCTGGCGATAGTCACCCGGGGCGATCCCAAGGTGGCGCAGGAAAGCGCGGCGAAGGGTGTCGGTCGATCCGAATCCGCATCGGTGAGCGACCTGTTGGATGCTCGTCGTCCCGATTTCGAGGAGGCTGCGGGCGGCCTCGACACGCGCCGCCTCGACGTACCGGGCCGGGGTCGTATGCAGTTCCTCCCGGAAGAGGCGCATCAGGCTTCTCTCGCTCATGGCTGCCCGATGGGCGAGACGCGCCAGGGAGAGATCCTCGGGCAGGTTGGCGAGGACGAAATCCGATATCCCGCCGAGTTGGGATTGCTCGGTGAGTTGGGCGCGGAGGTGCACGCTGAACTGCGATTGCCCGCCCGGCCGGCGCAGGAATACGACGAGGGCCCGGGCGACGGCGAGCGAGACGCCGGATCCACAATCCTGCTCGATGAGGGCGAGCGCGAGGTCGATGCCCGCGGTGACGCCGGCCGAGCTGTAGACGTGCTCGTCCCGCACGAAGATCCGGTCGGGTTCGACATGGACCCCCGGGTAGCGTGCCGCCAACGCGCCTGCGTATTGCCAGTGCGTGGTCGCGCGCCGGCCTTCCAGGAGGCCGGCCGCGGCCAGGATGAAGGCCCCGTTGCAGATGGAGGCGATCCGGCGCGTCGTCGGCGCCTTTTCCAGCAGCCAATCCCTAAGGGCGAGGTCCTGCGTCTCGTCCTGGACGTCGGGGCTGCCCACGACGAGAAGAGTGTCGAAAGTCTCGCCCGCCTCGCCGATGAGCCGGTCCGGAAGGATGCGGAGCCCTGACGATGCGCGGATCGGGCCCGGGGCGGTGCCGAGCAGGGAGACCGCGTAGCTGACCCCTGCATCAGGGATCCGGCCGACCTGCGAGAACGTATCCACCGGACCGACGATGTCTAGGGACTGGGACCCGCCCGGGGCGACGATGCCGACGCTGATCACGCGACGTTCGAGTTCTTGCATCGCGTCTGCGGTCCCGGGACAGGGGCGGTTCAATGGTGTCGGCCGGGGAAGCCGATGGCGAGGCGACCGGACGCGTGACCCCGCCGCACGGAAACCGGGCGGCGGGGGATGGTCTGTCAGAGACGCGCAGTATTAGTCTCGCGCAGCAACAGGGCCCCGACGACCGCGGTGACGGCGGCGATGACCACCGTATACCAGAGGCCCGCGAAGACATCGCCGGCGCTCACCACCATCGAGGCGGCGATGAGCGGGGCGAAACCGCCGATCCAGCCATTGCCGAACTGCAGCGCGACCGACACACCGCTGTAGCGGATATGGGTCGGGAAGAGTTCGACCAGCATGGCCCCGAGAGGGCCGTAGACCATGGTCGCCAGGAAGACGAGGACGAACAGCAGCGCCACCATCATCGGGGCGTTGACCTGGGCCGGATCCGCCTTGAGCGGCAACCCAGCCTCGACGAGGGCGGCCTTCAGGACCGGCTCGTCGAAGCCATCGAACGTGCGTTCGCCGAATTGCACGGTGAAACGGTCACCCGACGTGACGGTATACGGCACGGCATAGGCGGTCAGGAACGACTTGGCTTTCGAGCAGGGCGTGGTTTTCGCAGGGGAGAACAGCTGCGTCACGACCGATTGCTCGGCGATGCATTCGGGCCCCCGTAGCGCCACCGTATGGCTTGCCCGGAACGTCGCGAGGCGAGGATTGCCGTAGGTCATCAGGCCGTTGAAGATCGGGATGAACAGGATCGCCGACAGGGCGCAGCCGGCGACGATGATCCACTTGCGGCCGATGACGTCGGACAGCCAGCCGAAGACAACGAAGAACGGGGTTGCCAGGACGAGCGCGACCGTCAGGTAGATGTACGCGGTGCTCGCATCGAGCCGCAGCGTGTTGGTCATGAAATACAGGCTGTAGAAGTGGCCGGTGTACCAGATCACGGCCTGGCCCGCGACGGCACCGAAGATCGCGACGAGTACGATACGCAGGTTGCGCCTCTTGCCGAGGACTTCCTTGATCGGGTTCTTGGAGGTCTTGCCCTCCGACTGCATCTGCTTGAAGACCGGGGATTCATGCAGCTTGAGCCGGATGTAGAGCGAGAGCAGCAGCAGGCCGAGGGACCCGACGAACGGGATGCGCCAGCCCCAGGAGGCGAAGGCTTCGGGCGACATAGCGTTGCGGCACACGAGGATGGCGAGGAGCGAGAGCAGGAGGCCGCCGGTCGCGGTGATCTGGATCCAGCTCGTGAGGAACCCGCGACGTCCGGGTGAGGCGTGTTCCGCCACGTAGGTGACGGCGCCGCCGAACTCGCCGCCGACCGCCAAGCCCTGCAGCAGGCGGAGAGAAACCAGGATGACGGGGGCCCACCACCCGATCTGCGCGAAGGTCGGCAACAGGCCGACGACGGCCGTCGCCAGGCCCATGATCAGCATGGTGATGAGGAAGGTGCGCTTGCGGCCGACGACGTCGCCGAGGCGGCCGAACACGAGGGCGCCGAACGGCCGGAGAACGAACCCGGCCCCGAAGGTAGCCAGCGACGCCAGGAAGGCCGCGGTCTCATTGCCGGGCGGGAAGAAGAGCACCCCGAAGAAGGCGGCGAGGCTTCCGTAGATGAAGAAGTCGTACCATTCGAACACGGTGCCGAGGGCGGCGGCCAGCACGACGCGGCGGGTGCCGGCCGGATCGTGGATGCCGGGGGCCGGTGGGTGGAGTGCGGAGCCTTGGCCGCCGATTGGTGTGATGGCACTGGTCGACATCGGTATCCCCTCGTCGTTCGGGTTTCAGGCGTTGGATGAAGCGCGCATTCCCGGGTCGGCCCCGAGGTCAGCGGGACGCGTGGCGGGCCAGGAACTCGCCGAGGACCGCGTTGAAGGCGTCCGGCTGCTCGATCATCGGGAAGTGCGCGGCATCGGCGACCACGGAGAGCACGCTCCCCCGAATGCCGTCGGCGAGCGCGCGGGACTGGGCCGGCGGCGTGATGGCATCCTCGGCACCGACAACCACGAGAGTCGGGACCTTGATCGCAGAAAGCTCAGACCGGCTGTCGCTGTCATTGAGGGACCGTATGGCCGCGCGCGCGACATGGTCGGGGGTCTGGACGACCTCGTTCTTCGCCCATTCCACGAGCGAGGCGGAGGCGCAGGCGGCGAAGGACCTCTCGATGACGTTCTGGCTCGCCTTGGCGACGCCGACGTTGGCGATGGCGGCAAGGACGTTCTCGACCTTCACGTCGGGTCCGAGGCCGTGCGGCGTCGCGCCGACCAGCACGAGGGTGGTGACGCGGTCTGGGTTCCTTAGGGTGAAGCGCTGGGCAATCGTTCCGCCCATGGACAGTCCGACCAGGACGCACGATCCGATGTCGAGGGCATCCAGGACCCGTTCGACGTCCGCCACGAACGCGTCGATGGTGTAGTGCCGGTCAACCGGATGCGGGGAGACGCCATGGCCCGGCAGGTTGATGCGGACGACCCGCCGATCCTGCGAGAACGGCGCGACCTGCTCCTTCCAGAACTCGGCGGTGGTCGTGAAACCATGCACGAAGACGATCACGGGTCCCTGACCCGTGATCTCTACGACGCTATCCCCAATCAGTCGCTGCTCGATCTTCGTCACGCCGATGCTCCGGAGGGTTGCTTGACCCCTGGACACAGCGCAACTCGGAAGCCAGACTGGCGGTGCTCGTATCGAATATTCTAAGTGACTGTTTTTTCCGGGCTAGTTGCCTAGTTTTCATGCTCAGCGCTGCATTGACGAGGACGGAGAAGGGCACGAAGGTCGCATCATTGAGACCCCCGTCGCAGAATTGAGACGTCATGTCCTCACTGCTCGCTTGGCCCGCGGCTGGAACGGACGACGCGCAGATGCTGCGCCTCCTGTTGGACCACGTCTCGGATTGCCTCGTCGCCGTCGACGGCGCCGGGTTGATCGTCCTGATCAACCGCTCCTACTGCGCCCTGCTCGGTGGCGGCGAGGAGGAATTCCTTGGCAAGCACATCACCGAGGTCATCGGGTCCCAGACGCGCCTCCATCTCGTCGCCCAGGGCGACAAGCCGATGTCGCCCTTTCCCCTGGAGGTCCGCGGCCACAAGCTGCTGGCCCGGCAGGTACCGGTCCTGAAGGACGGGAGGCCGGTCGGGGCCATCGGCGTCGCCCTGTTCTCCAGCCCCTCGGCGCTCCGCCGTGCATACCAGCGCTTCGAGAGCGCCGTCGCGGTCCCGGCGCCCATGGCGGCCTGGCGGACGAAGTTCGATCTCAGTGACATCGTCGGCGACGATCCTGCGCTGGAGGAATGCAGGTCACGGCTGAGATCGGCCGCCAATACGGACTTCCCGGTCCTGATCGACGGCGAGACGGGAACCGGCAAGGAGCTCGCCGCCCATGCCCTTCACGCCGCGTCGTCCCGATCTGGCGGACCATTCGTCGCCGTCAACTGCGCTTCCATCCCGGCGGAGCTCATCGACTCCGAGCTGTTCGGGTACGAGGGTGGCGCGTTCACCGGCGCGGCGAGCGCGGGCAAGGTCGGGAAGATCGAGCTCGCGTCCGGCGGCACGCTGTTCCTCGATGAGATCGGCGACATGCCGCTTCGCCTCCAAGGCAGCCTGCTCAGGGTGCTGCAGACCGGGGAGATAGTCCGGGTAGGCGGAACCAGGCCGATCCCGGTGGACTTCAGGCTAGCATGCGCCACTCACCGGACGCTTGAGGACCGCCTGGCCGCGGGCGACTTTCGTAGCGACCTGTTCTATCGCATCGCTGTCCTCCGGGTCCGGATGCCCGCCTTGCGTGAACGCGACGACTTCACGATGCTCCTGGGCGCGTTGCTCGGCAGGATCCGCGAGACGAGCGGAGCTCCTGACAGGGAACTCACGGGCCAGCAATTGCACCGCTTGAAATCGCATCGATGGCCCGGAAACGTGCGCGAGCTCGAAAGCGTGCTGACCCGATATCTGGTGATGGGCGAGATCGAAATCAGCGTGATTCCCGGCGTCGGTCCCGTGGGCGAGCAGGCGCCGACTGGCAACCTGAAGGCGCTTACGGACCGCCAGCGCGCGCAGATGGCCGAGGAAGCATTTACCGGGGCCGGTGGCGATGTCGACGATGCCGCCCGGCGGCTTGGCATCAGCCGGTCCCAATTCTACCGCATACGGTCCAAGGGACGCCGTACGGACCCAGACTGACATGCGGAGAGCACAGTCGAGGACACAGCTTCGGGTCATTCATGGGAGCGGCGACGTCCGCTCCCATACACCGCAATCCCAAAGCGGACTGCACGAAATCCACCCGACCCGGTCATACAGCGGACCGTCAGGACCCGACCCATCCCGGCCTTACCAAGAGCAATTGGCGCATGCCAAAAGCAGTCATTGGTCGCCAGGATCACAGTTTCGGCTCGGGGCGGTAATCGGATCTTGGCCTACTACCAAAAAGCTGACGTTCCATTTTCGGGTTATGCCGGCGACGCTCGCTGCTCTCTTATGGGTGGGGCCAAGCTCTACGAAGCCGTGTCGACGTTCGCTGCTCGTGAGCATGCAACCGTACCCGCGTCACGCCCGCGCAATCGGACCACCAAGGTCCTGAGCGCGGTGCTCAAACCCGTCGGTCATACCTGCTCCAGTAGATTCGTGAAGTTGGCGACGATCCCGGGTGTCCGGCTGCTCTTTCGGGACGAGGCCATTAACCGGACATGGTAGCGGGCGCCGTCTGCGCTCTCGATCGTCCGCTCCGAGGGCCGGCTCGTCGCCAGCACCGTCGGGATCTCGTCCGACAGCCACGTCAGGGGGATCGGCGCCGAGAAGTTACTCAAGGGCCGACCAACGTCGCCCGGCTGCAGGCCGAAGATCTGTGCCGCGGCGGCGGTGAACATGCGGATGTGGAGATCCGGCGTTAGCAGCACGCTAGCGACGTTCATGCCCTCGAACAGCGTGGACTGGTCGTCGCTCATCTGGTCGACGGCCTCGATTTTGGACGTCAGCTCGGCATTCACCGTATGCAGCTCCTCGTTCAGAGACTGCGTCTCCTCCTTCGATGCCTCCAGCTCCTCGTTGGCGGCCTGCATCTCCTCGTTGACGGAGTACAGCTCCTCATTCGAGGATTTGAGCTCCTCAAGGGAGGTCTCGTACTCCTCGATCACCGCCTGGAGCCGTTCGCGCGTCACGCTCAGTTCGCGTTCCAGGCCCTGGAGTGCCGTGTCCCGTTCGTTCGCCTCCAGGGCCTTCTGCCGCTCCTTTACGACAGGCACAGCAGCTTCGTTGAACACGACCAGGAAAAGCGGCTCGCCTGCGCCGGGCGCGTTCAGTGGCTTGACGACCAGGGAGATCGACTGGAGACGGCCATCCGGCAGCTCGACGCCGATGCTGTCGCGTACGACCCGGGTGTTGCCCTCGATCGCCTCGCGCAGAGCCGTTCGGAGATCCAGCCGCAAGCCCTTGCGCGCCATCGCGGCCAGTTCCCGGGTCGGCTGGCCCGGCACGACCTCCAAATGATCGCCGATCCGCGACGAGTAGTGTACGGCTTCGCCCGTCCGCGTCACGACGGCATGGGGCGGCGTGAACTCGGACAGCATCAGCGTCTCGACCGTGTGTCGCAGGGCCGTGTGCGTTGTGGCGTTGCGCCGGTGCGACTGGCCGGTACCTGCGAAGATTGGGGTGTCCAGCCCAGACATCGACGGCAACCGGGCTGGCGGGATCGCGTCGCGAGCCTGGAAGATGCGATTCCGCTTGTCGATCGTCTCGAACAGATCCTCGAAGCGCGTCACGTTCTCGGACATCCCGATGAACAGGTAGCCGCGCGGGCATAGAGCGTAGTGCAGCACCGGCATCAGCTGCTGCTGGGCTTCGACGCCGAGATAAATCATCAGGTTGCGGCAGGAGACGAGATCGAGGCGCGAGAACGGCGGGTCGCGCAGTACGCTGTGCGGGGCGAAGGTGCAGAGGTCACGCACGGCCTTGGCGACCGTTGCGCTGTCACCCTCGACGACGAAGTGCTGCGCGATCCGCTCGGGCGAGACGGCAGATAGGTAGGCCGTCGGGTAGCGGCTGGTCCGGGCCACCGTGAGCGCGCGCTCGTCGATGTCGGTGGCGAAGATCTGCACGCGCGGCGGCTCATCCAGGGTGAGCATGTGCTCGCGCAGGAGGATGGCCAGGGAGTAAACCTCCTCGCCGGTCGAGCAGGCCGGCACCCAGATCCGCACGACATCGTTCGCCGCGCGCTCGTCGAACAGCTTTGGGATTACGTGGGTGGCCAGAGCCTCGAAGGCGGCGGCGTCGCGGAAGAAGTTCGTCACACCGATCAGCAGATCCCGAAACAGCATTCCAACCTCGGCCGGATTGGAACGCAGCAGCTTTAAGTAGCTGTCCGGCCCGGCAGCGCCGACGACGATGATGCGCCGCTGCAGGCGACGTACAAAGGTGCTAGGCTTGTACCCCGAGAAGTCATGGCCGACCTGCGAGCGGAGTATGGCGAAGATCTCGTTGAGTAGCTCAGCGTCAAGCTCCCCCGCGACCGCCTCGGCCTGCGCATCCGGCACGGCGGCGATGTGCGCGGCGATCCGGTCGCCCATCCGTACAGCCGTCTCGCCGAAATCGATGAAGCCGGTGCGCAGCGAGCTGAGCGGCATGTCGGCGGTCTCGGGGCCGTCGCCATCCGCGGTCTGGGCCAAGGTCAGGCCACCTCGCTCCTTGATCACCTTGATGCCGATAGCGCCGTCTCCGTCGCCGCCGGACAGGATCACGCCGACCGCACGATCTCCCTGGTCGAGAGCCAAGGCAGTCAGGAATATGTCGATCGGCTTGGTCTCTCGGCCCTCCCCGAGCGGCGTCAACGTCAGCCGACCGTCCACGATGCCCATGACGAAACCGGCCGGCATGACGTAGACGCGGCCAGGTCGGACCGACACACCATCGGTAGCAGGCTCGACCTCCAGATGCGTGAACCCGGCAAGCACGTCCGGTAGCAGGCTCTTATGCTCCCGGTTGAGATGCGTGACGACGATGAAGGCCGCCTCCAGCGTTGCCGGCAGCCCACGGAAGAAGCCCCGCATCGCCTCGATGCCGCCCGCGGACGCACCGATGCCGACGATCGGGAAGTGGTCCTTGTTTATCACTGCGTCCTGAGCCTTCGGATCAATGCCGCGCCATTCGTCGACCTCAGCTTCATGCGTTCTCGCCCAATGTCGAAGATGGCCGCGCGGATCAGCCGTCGTTCGTGGCTTCCTGCACGACGTAGGCGAGGCAGCGGGCTCGTGCCTCGGGGCTTCTTCAGCCGCACGAACAAACGCATCAGCGCCATCACTTCGGAGAGTTGATCCAGCCCCGCCAGGGCGGTTTCTGTGTCCGGTGCCTCATCCGGGTAGGCTGTCTGAAAGGTCGCGACAGGAACACCCAGAGACTGGGCGATGCGGTCTAGCATAACGAGGTAGTCGCCCTTCGGATCGTCACCGTTCATCGTGGCTTTCCGCTGATCCCTGCGCCGCGTCGATCAATGCATGGCGATCCCGGCCGCCCGCGGTCCCATCTCGCAAACGATGCGATGCCCGACATGATGGAGCACGCGAGCGAGGAGCAGGCGGGTCTGGGTGTCGGACTCGTCTTCCGCGGCCTCGTAGGCTTCGATGAGAGACATCACCAACTTATTAGAGGGGCCGGGGTCGCCGCTGTCGCGGGATGCTTGCGGCCCTACGGCGGTTTGCTCACGCGAGCGCCGGACCAGTTCGCGCGAGGTCTGGAGCGTCCGCCGTGTCTCTTCGGCCGCCGCGCGCAATTCACGGGCAACCTCAAGGCAGCGACCTGCGTGTACGCGGTCCATCAAGAGCGCTCCAATTTCCGATACAAGCCCACACGTAGATCACTTTGGTGCGATCGCGAGAAAGTGCACCTAATTCCTAAGATTTGCAATCCGGAGACCGATTTCGACGGCGGTTGGGAGGAGCATACGTCGGCACCTGATGCACGTCGCGCATTCTGTTATTTTCGTATAAATTGGGAAACCTTATCAGGCAAACTCAATCACTATGAATTTATCCACCAAGGTGCAGGGAGGTGAGCCCTCCGAACTTTTGTGAGGGAGGCGCAAACGGGCGCAACGATGGCCAGCGCTTTCAGCAAATCGCGCTTGAAAGCGGACCAGCTTCAATCCACCCGACCCGGTCGTAGAGCAGACCAGCCGGACTCGACCCGAATTGGTCATTCATCGCTCGCTTTCGAACACCCGGAAGCGGACGTTCAACGTCAGAGAGGATGCGGCCATCGATGCCGTCTTGATTGAACGTCAGAGTGCCGGGATCCATCGGTCTGTTGCGCAGGAGCATGTGGACGCTCAAATTGAGAAGTTGCACGTGGGACTGGGCACGTCGGCTAGGCCAGCCGCATCGCCACAACACCGGCCATAATGACGATGACAGCGGCAGTTCGCGACATCAGGAGAGGCTCTTTCAGGACAACGACCGAGATCAGCATCGCGAACAAGACACTTGTCTCGCGCGTTGCCGCGACCAGGGGAATGGGCGCGACCGTCATCGCCCAGATCGCGATCCAGTAGGAACCAAGCGCCAGCCCGCCGCCGCCGAGTCCAGGTAGCGCGAGGCCCCTTACGGAGCCCAGGATGCCGCGCCCGCGGGTCCAGAGGACGAAGACCGGCAGCGGAATGGCGTCGATCACGAAGAGCGCCGCCGCATACGCGTGGGGGTCTCCCGCCGCCCGCGCGCCGAGCCCGTCGACCAACGTATAGCCGGAGATCAGAGCTCCGGTGAGCAGCGCGTAGCCTAGGGCTGTCCGGCTCAGGCCTTGCCCGCCCGCCTTCGCAAACGCCATCAGGGCGACGCCGGCGCAGAGGATCGCAATGCCGAGTGCGGCGAGCGGCGCCAGCGCCTCCTGCAGCAACAGGAGCGAGGCGCAGGCCGTCAACAGCGGAGCGCTCCCCCGAGCGATCGGATAGACTTGTCCCATATCCGCGTGCCGGTAGGCCTCTGCCAGGGCGATGTAGTAGCCGAGATGCAGCAGGATCGAGCCCGCCAGCCAGGGCCAGGAGGCAGCGGACGGCCAACCGAACCAGAACGATGCCGGGAGCGCGAACAGCCCGGCTGAGGCTGAAATCAGCGCCATGGTAAGGATCGGCTCAAGGCGAAGCTTCGCAACTGCGTTCCAGCCCGCATGCATGAATGCGGCAGCGAGCACGGCACTGAAAACGGGCAGGCTCATGCCAGTGGTGGTCATGGGGTTTCGCGTCCTGAGCAGGGTCGTTGCGCGACCCACGATCGGGCGGACCGCTTCGCACTCGTTCCTAAGGCGGACATGCCGCGAAAGAAATCAAAAAGCCACAAGAAACCACATTATTGGGCGACGATCAGCGTGAGTCCGCGCTGCGAAAGAGCATCCCTCATGGGCAGCGGGGGCTCCGCATCGACAATGAGCCCGGTCCCTAGCGGGATCGGCGCGAGGCGGAGCGGAGTCAGGCGGCCGAACTTGGTGCTATCCGCCACGACATAGCCGCGCTCAGCCGCTGCCAGCATTCTAACCCGCAGCTCGGTGGGGAGTGGTGCAAAGTCGGTGATCTCGCCGTCCGGCGAAATGCCGCCGGCTCCCACGAAGGCAACGTCGGCGCGAAAGCGCATCAGCGCCGCCAGGGCGTCGGTGCCGAACGCCGCCTCGTCGGCGCCCTCGATCTCGCCACCGAGGAAGTGAACCCTCACGCCGGCGACGCGGCACAGGAGCAGCCCGATAGGCAGGCTGTTGGTGCAGACGGTCAGGCCCTTCGGCGCGGGACGCGCGAAAAGCGGATCGCGGCCAGCGAGGGCGTTGGCCACCGCCAGGGTGGTGGCGCCCGAATCGAGCACCACCACCATGCCGTCCTCGACGAGCCCTGCCGCAACCCGTCCGATCGCCGCCTTGCCCGTTGGGTTATCGCGCTCTCGGATGGCCAGGACGGGCTCGTCCGAGCGTCGCGTGGCGCCGCCATGGACGATGGCGAGCTGGCCCCGCTCGGCCAGGGCCTTCAGGTCACGCCGGATCGTCTCCCGCGAGACGCCGAAGCGGTCCGCCATTCCCTCAACGCTGACGCTGCCGTCCCGGCCGAGTCGCGCGAGTATCTCGTCCTGGCGGGAGGCCGCGAGGGTACGGGTTTCGGGGGTCGAGCGCTTCGGGCTCATCGCCGCGACCCTTCCGAACCTGTCTCCGTCGCCAACCCGAACACCGCACGGATCAGGCGCAGGTTCTTCCGCCGCGCCAGGCAGGCGATCGCGTGGCGGTTGATAAGATCGGGACCGTTGATCGGGATCGCGGCGATCCGGACGTCCTCGCCGCATTCCAGGGACGAGACGATGCCAATCCCGATTCCGGCGGCGGCGGCCTCGATCACAGCCTCACGACTGTCGAGTTCCATCAGCACGGTGGGCGCGATGCGGGCGTTCCGGCAGGCCCGGTCGAAGGTTCGCCGGGTCACGGAGGTGGGCTCGCGCAGGACCATGGCGGCCCCGTCAAGTTCGGCCGTTTGCAACGCCGCGCGATGCGCAAGGGGGTGGGACCTCGGGACGACGGCACAAATGCGCGAGACGGCGATTTCCGAGAGGTGGAGGTCAGGATGCGCTTCGGCCTCCGTGAGGACGGCGACACTCGCACGCTCCGACAGCAATGCTTCGCGCGTATCGGCGGCGTTACCTAGGATCAGCCCGACGACGATGCCGGGATGGCGCGCCCGGAGCCGCGCAAGGAGCGGCATCACGATGTGGGGCGAATCCACCGCGATCTCGATCCTCCCCGAGACGAGCGTCCGATTGGCCTCCAGCAGATCCTCGGCCTGCTCCACAAGCCCGAAGAGCGGGCCGGTGATCTCAGCGAGAGCCTGCCCCTGCGGCGTCAATTCCGCGGCCCGCGCCGTGCGCCGGAACAGCACTAGGTCGTAGCGCTCCTCCAGCGCCTTTATGTGCCCGGTTACCGCAGGCTGGCTGATGCAGAGGCGCTGCGCCGCGCGTGTGAAGCTGCCTTCCCGCGAAACGGCGTCGAAGGCGCGAAGCTGAAATAGGTTCATTGCAATCTATCAGCAGGACTTATGGCGAGCATCACGAGAAACGATTTGATCTGATGAGTTGCCCGAACGCAAGATCGAACCGTCCTCGAAGCACCCAAGCTGCTTCGGGCCATCCCACGGCAGATCGGGCAGGATCACCATGACAGCCGCCGCTCCCATTCTCCTCACGCCCGGCCCATTGACGACCTCGGAGCGCACCCGCGCGGCGATGATGACGGATTGGGGCTCCTGGGACGGAAGCTTCAATGCTCTCACGGCAAACGTCTGCGAGCGCCTCGTTGCCATCGCCAACGGCACCGGAAGCCATGTCTGCGTGCCACTCCAGGGTAGCGGCACCTTCGCCGTGGAGGCCGCGATCGGCACCCTCGTCCCGCGGTCCGGCAAGGTGCTGGTCCTCGTCAACGGGGCCTACGGCAAACGTCTCGCGAAGATATGCGAGGCCCTAGGACGCGATCACACGGTCTACGAGACGGCCGACGACGTCCCCACCACGCCCGAGGCCGTCGACGGCCTGCTCGCCGCCGATCCCGCCATCAGCCATGTCGGGCTGATCCATTGCGAGACCAGCACCGGCATCCTCAACCCGTTGCCCGAGATCGCCGCTGTGGTCGCGCGCCACGGTCGCGGCCTGATCGTCGATGCGATGAGTTCCTTCGGCGCACTTCCGATAGACGCGGCCGCGGTACCGTTCGAGGCGCTGATCGCCGCCTCGGGCAAGTGCCTCGAAGGCGTGCCCGGGATGGGCTTCGTGATCGCGCGGGCGGATGTCCTGGCCAGGGCCGAGGGCAACTCTCCGTCGCTGGCGCTGAACCTCAGTGACCAGCACCTCTACATGCAGCGCACCGGGCAATGGCGCTTCACCCCGCCGACCCACGTCGTCGCGGCTCTCCACGAGGCGCTGCTGCAATACGATGAGGAGGGTGGTCTGCCGGCCCGTCACGCCAAGTACGCCCGCAACTGCGAGGTACTGATCCGCGGCATGGAACGGCTTGGCCTAAAGTCCTTCCTGCCTTCGGAGATCCAGGCTCCGATCATCGTGACCTTCCACGCGCCGAGCGACCCGAAGTACCGCTTCGCCGAATTCTACGCCGCCGTGCGTGACCGGGGCTTTATTCTCTATCCCGGCAAGCTCACCCAGCTGGAGACGTTTCGTGTCGGCTGCATCGGCCACGTCGAATCCGCCGACATGGAGCGCGCGGTCGAGGCCGTCGCCGAGGTGTTTGCAGAGCTGAACGTCACGACCCTCTGATCGCACAGGAAAGCATAGCCATGTCCTACGCTCACCCGAAGAAACTCCAGGCCGCGATCCTCGACTGGGCCGGGACCGTCGTCGATTTCGGCTCCTTCGCACCGACACAGATCTTCGTTGAGGCTTTCGCGGAGTTCGGCGTTGCCGTGAGCCTGCCCGAGGCAAGGGGCCCGATGGGCATGGGCAAATGGGATCACATCCGCACGCTTCTGAACCAACCCGAGATCGCCGCGCGCTACGCGGCTGCCTGCGGACGCGAAGCAACCAATGCTGACGTCACCGCGATCTACGAGCGTTTCATGCCTCTGCAGATCGAGAAGATCGCCGAGCATTCCGCTGTGATTCCCGGTGCACTGGACGCCATCGCCGACCTGCGGGCCAACGGGCTCAAGATCGGCTCCTGCTCCGGATACCCCGCCTGCGTCATGGAGCGGGTGGTCGCTCTCGCCGCTATAAACGGCTACGTCGCGGACCATGTAGTCGCCACGGACGAGGTCCCGAACGGGCGCCCCTATCCAGCACAGGCGCTGGCCAACGTGATCGCACTCGGCATCGACGATGTCGCCGCCTGCGTGAAAGTAGACGATACAGTTCCGGGCATCCTCGAAGGCCGCAAGGCCGGCATGTGGACCGTGGCGCTCACCTGCTCCGGCAACGCGCTGGGGCTCACTCATGACGCGTTCCGTGCACTCCCCGCCGACCGCCTCGCGTCCGAGCGGGCACGTATCGGCGCCCTGTTCGCCGACTCGAGGCCCCACTTTCTGATCGACACCATCGCCGACCTGCCGGGCGTCGTGAACGACATCAACGGATTGCTGGCGGCCGGACGCATGCCGCAGGCCTGCTGAGAAACGACCTGGTTTCGATCGGGCGTGATTTCGCGCGCCCGACTAAAATATTTCGTCGTTGTTCCGCGGCTATTGCCAGCGGCAGATGTCGGCTGATCTTATGTATGTAAGTCACGTTTGGTGGTGGCTTATAATCAGGCAGGCAATGCATAAAGGCTGGACTTGATCGACCAGAGTTTTCGTCTTTCTACTGTCATAGATCGGGCGTTAGAGACGTCGGAACGACAAGACTCCGGAGCATCATCCATGAAAGTCCTCGGCCTCCTCGCCCTGACCCTCGCCCTGACATCGTCGCTGACGGTTCCAGCCAAAGTATCGGCAGCTGAGCGCACCAAGCTTACGATCTACACCGCCCTGGAAAACGACCAGCTCGGCCCGTTCAAGGCGGGCATCGAGCGGGCGGTGCCCGAGGTCGAGGTGGTCTGGGTCCGGGATTCGACGGGCGTCATCACCGCCCGGTTCCTCGCCGAGAAGGACAATCCTCGCGCCGACATGGTGATGGGGCTCGCCGCCTCCAGCCTCCTGATGTTCGAGAAGCAGGGCCTGCTCGCTACCTACGAGCCGAAGGGGGCAGACGCCCTCAAGCCCGCCTTTCGCGACTCCATCCGCCCCTACAGCTGGACAGGCACCGACGCCTCGATTGGCGTGATCTGTTTCAACACCGCGGAAGCCGAGAAGGATGGCGCGAAGACCCCTGCGCGATGGGCCGACCTCCTGGTGCCATCCCTCAAGGGCAAGGTGGTGATGCCACACCCCGCCTCCTCGGGCACCGGTTACCTGCTGGTCGCCGGTTGGCTCCAGGGCATGGGCGAAGAGGCGGGCTGGGCTTTCATGGACAAGCTCCATGAGAACATCGCCGCCTACCTGCATTCAGGTTCGGCGCCCTGTGTCCAGGCAGCACGCGGCGAGCGCACCGCCGGCCTGTCGTTGGACATGCGCGGCGCCGCGGAGAAGTCGAAGGGGGCGCCACTTGCCGTGGTCGTTCCCGCCGACGGCACGGGCTGGGACGAGGAGGCCTACGCCATCGTCGGCACCACCAAGCACCTGGAACTCGCCCGCAAGGTTGCCGACTGGGGTGCGACCAAGGCTGCCAACGAACTCTACGCCAAGAGTTACGCGGTCGTTGCCTATCCCGGCGTCGCCAACGTACCCGCGAACTACCCCGCCAATGCCGAGGCTGCGATGATCAAAAACGATCTCGGCTGGATGGCCGACAACCGCGAGCGGGTGCTCGCCGAATGGTCGCGCCGCTACGAGGCCAAAGCCGCCAAGAAGTAGGGCTCGTCCGAACGAGAACACGAGAGATCGAGGGTACTGCCATGACACTTCGCGACGCGACGCCGTTTCTCAGGGTTTCGGGATTGTCGAAGCGCTACGGTGCTTTCATCGCCCTCGACAGGATCGACTTGGAGATCGCGCGGGGAGAGTTCGTCTGCTTCCTCGGCCCTTCCGGCTGCGGCAAGACGACCTTGCTGCGTATGATCGCCGGGCTTGACCGGCAGGATGAGGGACGCATCGAGATCGGTAGCCGCGATGTCTCGTCGGCCCCGCCCTCGGAGCGCGACTTCGGCATCGTGTTCCAATCGTATGCGCTCTTCCCGAACCTGACGGTAGCGGCCAACGTCGCCTACGGCCTCGTCAACACGCGGATGCCGAAAGCACGGATCGCCGCGCGGGTCGCCGAGCTCTTGTCCCTCGTTGGCCTGCCCGAACAGGGAGCCAAGTATCCGGTCCATCTCTCGGGTGGCCAGCAGCAGCGGGTGGCACTTGCCCGGGCACTGGCCACCTCCCCCTCCCTGCTCCTCCTCGACGAGCCGCTCTCGGCGCTCGACGCCAAGGTCCGCACGCGGCTCCGCGACGAGATCCGGCAGCTGCAGAAACGCCTCGGCATCACGACCATCATGGTCACCCACGACCAGGAGGAGGCGCTCGCCATGGCGGATCGGGTCGTGGTGATGAACCGCGGCGCGATCGAGCAGGTCGGCACACCCGAGGACATCTACCGTCAACCCGCCTCGGCGTTCGTGGCCGACTTCATCGGCGCTATGACCTTCCTCAACGCAACCGTCGGAAGCGCCCGCGAGATCCGGGTCGGGAGCGTCGACCTCGTCTGCGAGGACGGGCGTGGCTTCATTCCCGGCAGTCCCGTGCGCCTCGGCTTCCGCCCAGAGGAGATCCGTGTCGGCAACGTCGTCCCCACCGACGTCAACGCCATCGAGGTGCGGGTGCGCAGCCTCGAGTTCCTGGGCTCGTTCTACCGCGCCCGCCTGGAGCCCAGCCGCGACCTCGGCGGAACGCTGGTCGCCGACCTCTCGGCCAACCTGCATGGCGACCTCGCCCTCAGCGAGGGCCAATACCTCTACGTTTCCCTGCCGCCGACGGCCCTCCGGGCCTTCCCGGCGACCACGCACGCGTGAGGCCGGCCATGTCCGACGCCACCCTCGCCTTGCCCCGGTCGGAGGCCGTGCCGGCAAAGCGCCGTGCCGTTTCCGAAAGCACGGTCGGTATCGCGTTCATCGCGGGCCTGTGCCTGGTTCTCGTGCTCGTCATCGCCCTGCCGCTCGGCGCACTGCTGATCAAGAGCCTGGAGGCCCCGGACGGCGGGATGGCGGGCCTGTCCAACTTCCGCACCTATTTCGCCACGCCGACGCTGGTCGATGCGCTTCTCAACAGCATCACCGTGGCCGGCAGCGTCGTCGCGATCGTGGTGCCGCTGGCCTTCGGCTACGCCTATGCACTCACCCGCACGGCGATGCGGTTCAAGGGGCTGCTGCTCGCGCTCGCCCTGCTGCCGCTGTTCGCGCCCTCCCTGCTGTCGGGCATCGCGCTCACCTACATCCTCGGCAACCAGGGTTTCCTGCGTGGAATCCTGTTCGGCCGAACCGTCTACGGGCCGATCGGCATCACCATCGCGGAATGCCTCTACGCGTTCCCGCACGCGGTGATCATCCTCGTCACCGCGCTCGGGCTCTCTGACGGGCGCCTCTACGAGGCCGCCTCCGCCATGGGGACGAGCCGCCTGCGCACCTTCCTCACCGTGACCCTGCCCGGCGCCCGCTACGGCCTCGTCAGCGCCGCCTTCGTGGTCTTCACCCTCGTCGTCACCGATTTCGGTATCCCGAAGGTGATCGGCGGCCAGTACGCGGTGCTCGCCACCGACGCCTACCGGCAAGTCGTCGGCCAGCAGAACTTCCCGATGGGGGCCGTCGTCGGCCTCCTGATGCTGGTGCCTGCCGTGCTGGCCTTCGTCGTCGACCGGCTGATCCAGCGCCGGCAATCGTCCCTGCTCTCGGCCCGCTCGGTGCCCTACGAGCCTAAAGTCCGTCCGGCCCGCGATCGGCTCGTGCTCGCCTACGCGGTGTTCGTGGCCGGGGTGATCGTGGGGACCTACGGCGTCGCGGTCTGGGCCTCCTTCATCCGCTACTGGCCCTACAACCTCGGGCTGACGCTGGACCATTACGACTTCGCGGCGGCCGACGCCGACGGCTGGTCGCCGTACTGGAATTCCCTGGTCATGGCGCTCTCGGTCGCCGCCATCGGCACGGTGGTCGTGTTCTGCGGCGCCTACCTCATCGAGAAGCTGAAGCTGTTTCCCGCCGGCCGCGCCTTCGCGCAGCTCCTGGCGATGCTGCCCCTTGCCGTCCCCGGCCTCGTGCTGGGCCTCGGCTACGTGTTCTTTTTCAACGCGCCCTGGAACCCGCTGAACGTCCTCTACGGAACCCTGGCGCTGCTCGTGATCAACACGCTCGCGCATTACTACACCGTGGCCCACGTGACGGCGACGACGGCACTGAAGCAGATTGACCCGGAATTCGAAGCCGTGTCGGCTTCCCTGAAGGTGCCGTTCTGGCAGACGTTCCGGCGCGTCAGCCTGCCGATCTGCGTGCCGACGGTGCTGGAACTGGCCGTCTACCTGTTCGTCAACGCGATGACGACGGTCTCGGCGGTGATCTTCCTCTACGGGCCGAGCACCAAGCTCGCGGCCATCGCCATCGTCCACATGGACGAGGCCGGCACGACGGCCGCCGCCGCCGCCATGGCGAGCGTGATCATGGCGACGGCCCTCGCGGCGCGCCTCCTCCTCGCCCTGGTCCATCGCTTCGTCCTCGTTCGGGCGCAGGCGTGGCGGCGCCGCGAGGTCATGACATGACCGGAACGGTGCTGCTCCTCGATCTCGCGGGCTGGGTCGCGCTCCTGCTCTGGGGCATCCACATGATCCGCACCGGGGTGCAGCGCGCCTTCGGCGGTGATCTCCAGCGCGTGCTGGGCGCAAGTCTGAATCACCCGGTCAAGGCGATGCTCGCCGGCCTCGGCGTGACGATGCTGCTTCAGAGCAGCACCGCGACGGGGCTGATGGCGACCGCCTTCGCGGCCGGGGGGCTGGTGGAGCTGATGCCGGCCCTGGCGGTGATGCTCGGCGCCAACGTCGGGACGGCGCTCATCGTCAAGGCCCTGTCGTTCGACGTCGCGATGGTGGCGCCCGTGCTCGTCCTCGTCGGGGCGGTCGCCTTTCGCCGGGCATCGGGCGCGAAGGGCAAGGCGATCGGGCGGATCGCCATCGGCCTCGGCCTCGTCCTGCTGGGCCTGATGCGGATGGTGGAGACGCTCGCGCCCTACGGCGAAGCGCCCGCGATGCGGGCGATCCTCGGCATCGTCGCGGCCGATCCGGTCATCACCGTGCTCATCGCCGCGCTGTTCGCATGGGTGGCCCATTCCAGCGTCGCGGTGATCCTGCTGGTCGCCGCGCTCGCAGGGCAGGGCATGGTCCCGCCCGAGACCGCTCTCGCCCTGGTGCTGGGGGCCAACCTCGGCAGCGCCCTCAATCCGATGCTGGCGACCCGCGAGCCCGCCGGCCGCCGGGTGGCGCTCGGGAACCTCCTGGTGCGATTGGCCGGCTGCCTCGTCGCGCTGCCGCTGCTCGGCGGGATCACGCCCCTGGTCGAGGCCATGACGGGAGATCCGCGCGTCGCCGTGGCGAATTTCCACCTCGCGTTCAATGGGATCCTCGCGCTCGCCGCCCTGCCGCTGCTTGGGCCGCTTGCCAGACTGCTCCGCCGGCTGCTGCCGGAGATGGAGGCGGCGCCCGGCACAGTGCGCGGACTGTCGCTGGTTGCGGACCACGCCGAAATGCCCTCGATGGCGCTTGGCGACGCCTCCCGCCACGCGCTACGCATGGCCGACATCCTCGAGGGCATGCTGCGCGACGCCATTCGCCTGCTGCGGGGTGATGGTCTCGCCGTCGAGCGGATGCGGGCCGCCGAGCGCGAGATTGAGGGCCTCGGCGCCGAGTTGCAGCGCTACCTCGCCCGGCTCGATGCCGACACCCTGAACGAAGCCGAGGAGCGCAGGCTCGCGGGCCTGATGAGCTTTACCATTCAGATCGGGCATGCCGGCGACGTCCTGGCGCGCAACGTCGCGACGCAAATCGGCAGACGGCGCAAACTCGGCGCGGCGTCCGCCGATTCCCTCGACCTCGCCGGCCTGCTCGACCGGCTGTCGGTCAACCTGCGCAACGCGGCCTCGCTGCTCGTCACCGAGGACGACCGCGCGGCGCGTCGCCTGGCGGCGGAGAAGCGGGCCTTCCGGGCGATGGAAGAGGCTCATGTCGTCGCCCATATCGCGTGGCTTCGCGAGGAACCGGCCAGGGACGATGCGGCCTGGACCGTCGGTCTCGATCTGCTGCGCGATCTCAAACGGATCAACGACCATCTGGTCGCCGCCGCCGCTTATCCGATCCTGCGCAACAGCGGCGAACTTCTCGACAGCCGATTGCGCGTGGCCGTGGCGGCCGGAGCCACCCCGCGCCTGCCCGCGCTGACGCCTCCGCCGGCCCCGATCGGAGGTGTGCCGTGATGGATGGCGCGGTCGATCTGTCGCCGCGCCGCCTGGACATCCTCGTGGACGAGACCGGCGACGAGGATTCGGACAGCGCCTGGTCCGAGGCGACCTGCGGCGGCCGCCTCACCATCGATCTGGGCGCGATCGTGCGCAATTACCGAGCGTTGACCCCGCGCGCCTCGGGGGCGCGGGTTGCGGCGGTCGTCAAGGCCGACGCCTACGGGCTCGGTGCCGGACGGGTCGCTCCGATGCTTGCGGCGGCAGGATGCGACACCTTCTTCGTCGCGCAGGTGCAGGAGGGCATCGCTCTCCGGCGCGACCTCCCGATGAGCCGCATTCTCGTCCTGAACGGTGCCGCGCCGGGTGCCGAGGCGGCCTGCCTCGTCCATCGCCTGGAACCGGTGCTGAACGGCTGGAGCGCGTTCGAGGCGTGGTCGCGCGCGACGCGCATCGCCGGGTTTCGTGGGCCTTGCGCGATCCAGTTCGACACCGGCATGGCGCGCTTCGGCTTCGGCTTCGCCCTCGCCGACGCCGGGCGTCTTGCCGCCCGGATCGCGCGGACGGACCACATGACGGTCGGGCTCGTCATGAGCCATCTCGCCTGCGCCGACACCCCGGAAGATCCGACCAACCCGGCACAGCGTGATGCGATGACGGCGTTGCGGCCGATCTTTCCGGCGGCGGCGTTCAGCCTCGCGGCGTCGTCGGGGATCTTTCTGGGACAAAGCTACCATCTCGACCTCGTTCGGCCGGGGGCCGCCCTCTACGGCGTGGCTCCGGTCCCCGGCGAGGCGAATCCCATGTGCCCGGTCGTGCGGCTGGAGAGCCAGGTCGTGCAGGTGCGCACCGTACCGGGGGGCGCCGGCATCGGCTATGGCCACGCCGCCCGCGCACCCGGCCCGATGCGCCTCGCCACTCTGGCGGTGGGCTACGCCGACGGTCTTCCGCGCAGCCTCTCCGGGCGCGGTTCCGCATGGCTTGACGGCCTGAGGCTGCCGGTGGTCGGACGCGTCTCGATGGACAGCATCGTCGTGGATGTGAGCCGGGCCCCCGAAGGCGCCGTCGCTCATGGTGACTTCCTCGACCTGATCGGACCGGCCAACGGGATTGACGGCGTGGGGAGGGAGGCGGGCACCATCGGCTACGAGGTGCTCACCAGCCTCGGGCGCCGCTACGTCCGCCGGTATCTGGCTTGAGGAGGCTTGACCGATGCGTATCCTAGTTCTCGGCAGCGGCGTCGTCGGCGTCACATCCGCCTACTACCTCGCCAAGGCCGGTCACGCAGTGACGGTCCTCGACCGGCAGGCTGGGTCCGGGATGGAGACGAGCTTTGCCAATGCGGGGCAGGTCTCGCCCGGGTACGCCGCACCCTGGGCGGCGCCGGGCATCCCGGTCAAGGCGATGAAATGGCTGCTCATGCGCCACCGGCCCCTCGTGCTCTGGCCCTCGTTCGAGCCGCGCCTCTACGGCTGGCTGGCACGCATGCTCGCCAACTGCACGGAGGAGGCCTACGCGCGCAACAAGGGCCGCATGGTCCGGTTGGCGGAGTACAGCCGCGACGTGCTGCGCGACCTGCGCCACGACACGGGAATCGCCTATGATCACCGTGAGCGCGGTACGCTGCAGGTCTTCCGGACGCCAAAGCAACTCGACCATGTCGGGGACGACACCCGTGTGCTCGACGCCTACGGTGTGAAATACGCCGTCCTCGATCGGGCCGGATGTGTCGCTGCGGAGCCTGCCCTCGGAGCCGTTTGCGAGAAGATCGTCGGCGGCCTGAGATTGCCGGGGGACGAGACCGGCGACGCGCATCTCTTCACCAAGGAACTCGCCGCACTCTGCGAGAGGCTCGGCGTCGTCTTCCGCTACGGTGTGAACATCGACGGCCTGGAGGTGGACGGTGACCGCGTCGTCGCCGTCAGGGCCGGCACGGACCGCTTTCGGGCGGACGCCTACGTCGCTGCGATGGGAAGCTACACGCCCGCCTTGTTGCGACCCCACGGCGTCCGCCTTCCTGTCTATCCCGTGAAGGGCTACTCGCTGACGCTCCCCGTGATCGCCCCGGACGCCGCGCCGGTCTCGACGGTGATGGACGAGACCTTCAAGGTGGGGATCACCCGGCTCGGCGAGCGGATCAGGGTCGGCGGTACCGCGGAGCTCGCGAGTTTCAGCCAGACCTTGCGGGGACCGCGCCGGGCCACCCTTGAACGAAGCGTCGGCGACCTGTTCCCACGCGGCGGCAAACTGTCGGAGGCGTCGTTCTGGACAGGGCTGCGGCCGATGACGCCAGACGGGACCCCGATCGTCGGTGCGACGAACCTTGCGAACCTGTTCACGAATACCGGGCACGGCACGCTCGGCTGGACGATGGCCTGCGGCTCCGCCCGATTGCTCGCGGATCTCATCTCGGGCCGTGCACCGGACATAGACCATCGTGATCTGGCGCAAGCACGTTATGCGGCTTAAGCGATGTGGGCGCGAATCCGTCGTGCGTCGCAACCCGAACGAACGTCTGATTTATTGAATTTGCTGCCCGAAAGCAGACCGCCAATAATCCACCTATCCCGCTCGTAGAGCGGACAGACGGGTCCCGACCCAACCGGGCCACTCATCGCGTTTCACCGCCTGCCTGTAAGCGGACCTTGTTCTGAAGCCCGCTGTCTGTGTAGGACCTTCGGGCCGTATTCCGGCACGCCGCGCGGTTCCGGCAGCGGGCTCCGATCTGCCTGCGGGGGAATGGGCCAGTGACGGGTCCGGGGATCACCCAGGCACACCGAGATCGCGCACGAGTTGCTCGGCCATGCCCATGGCGTCGTCCGACAGCAGGCGGACACGTTCCAAGAGGAACGCGAACGCCTCGGGTCCCTCGCGCCGGAGTTGCTCCTCGTCGCAGTTCTCAAGGGCGTGGCAGGCACGCGCCAGGTCCATGAACCCCAGCATTCCCGTCGCCGACGCCATGGAATGGGCGCGATGGCGCAGCCACGACCTGGCGTCGGGCTCTGCGGCATCCCCATGGAAACTTGTCCCGAGTTCGCCGACGAGCAGCCCCAGGATCTCCCCCAGCCGAGTGGGCTTCAGGTCTCGCCCCGCCTGATCGTAGATCGAGCGGTCGAACGCCGACGATGCCCGCCGGTCGACCGGTGCGACCGCCGCAGAGGCGCCAGCGCCTAGCCAGCGCTCGATGACGTCGAACAACTCCCGGCGTTGGAAGGGCTTCCCGACGTGGTCGTCCATGCCTGCCTCGCGGAATGCGCGGACCTGCGTGGGCAGGACGTTCGCCGTCATCGCGATGATCGGGACCGTCGCCGTCGGCACCTTCGAATGCCGGATCGCACGCGTCGCCGACATCCCGTCCATGCCCGGCATCTGCACGTCCATCAGCACCAAGTCGAAGCCGCCGGCGGCAACGGCCGCGACCGCCGCCGCGCCGTCGCCCGCGATCTCGACCTCATGGCCCTCGCCTGTGAGGACGGCCTTGGCGAGCTCCAGGTTGATGGGGGAGTCGTCCACGAGGAGCAGGCGGCCCTTCCTCCGGACGACGGTCGCCGCCGGGCTAACGGCATGGCCGGCGGGCGCCTCGGCGAGCGGGAGCTCCACGAGGAACCAGAAGGTCGACCCACGGCCCGCGTCCGAGGCGACGCCGATCTCGCCGCCCATCAACCCAACGAGGCTCTTGCTGATCGCGAGGCCGAGGCCCGTGCCGCCGTAGTCCCGGCTAATCGAGCCGTCGACCTGGCTGAAGCGTCGGAACAGGCGCTCGCGCTTCTCCTCGGTGATGCCGATGCCGGTGTCCGTCACGCGCAGGCGCAACCGGCGGCCCGTCAGGCCGTCCCCCTCCGACTTCACGTCGAGGGTCACCGAACCTGTCTTGGTGAACTTGACCGCGTTGTTGAGCAGGTTGAGCAGGACTTGGCGGAGGCGGCCCTCGTCGCCCATCACCCATTCCGGAAGGTCGCGAGAGAGGTTCGTTCCGAGTCGTAGGCCCTTCGCCTCCGCCTGCCCGCGCACGATGGATGTGCAGGCGTCGAGGAGGGGGAGCAGCGCGAAGGGACGTGGCGAAAGCTCGACCGCGCCGGCCTCGACCTTTGAGAAATCGAGGATGTCGTTGACGACGGCGAGGAGCGCGGCCCCCGAAGAACGCACCAAGTCGGCATGGCGATGCAGGTCGGGATCGAGCCGGTTCGAGGCCAGCATCAGGTCGGTGAAGCCGATGATCGCGTTCAGGGGCGTCCGGATCTCGTGGCTCATCGAGGCCAGGAAGTCCGTCTTGGCCTCGTTCGCCCGCTCCGCTTCCGCCCGCGCGGCTTCGGCCTGGGCCTTGGCCTCGCCCAGCGCGATCTCTGCCCGCTTCCGGGCCGTGACATCGAGGGTGAGGCCAAGGACCTTGGACGTCCTGCCGTCGGTGTCGACCTCGACCCGGCCGATGGCGGAGACCCAGCGCAGGCCGCCGTCCGGCAGCGGGATGCGGAACTCGGTCGTGTAGCTGCCACCGGTCTCGACCGCCGCGCCTAGGTCGGCGAGGACATGCCCGACGTCCGCCGGGTGGGCCAGCGGGCGCCACTCGCGCTCCACGTCGATCTCGGTCTCGGCGTCCGCCAGGCCGTGCTGGCGCGCGCATTCCGCCGACATGAGGACCCGGCCGGTCACGACGTCGTAGCTCCAGGTGCCGGCCTTGGCGGCCTTCATCTCGGCTTCGTGCCGGCGCCGCTCGGACAGGTCCATCGCGATGCCGAGGTAGCCGAGGTCCCGGCCGTCGGCGGCCCTCAGCAGGCTGACGTTGAGGAGCACCGGATGCCGCTTGCCGGCCTTGGTGACGTAGGTCCACTCCGCGGTCTCCGACAGACCTTTCCGGGCGCGGGCGACGAACACCTCGAAGCCCGGCTCGATCCGCTCGCCGAGTTCGTTCGACAGTTGGGCCGCGCGGGCGGCGACCTCCCGCGGGTCGTGGAACACGCCTGGCGTCGACGCACCGACGACCTCGCTTGCGGCATAGCCGAGCATTCGCTCGGCCGCCGGGTTGAACAGGCTGATGACGCCGTCGAGACCCGTCGCGATGACCGCGTAGCCGGCATGCCGGAGGATCGCGTCCTGCCACGCCGAGGCGGCCCTGAGCTGCGCGGTCCGCTCGGCGACCTGGCGTTCGAGCGAGGCATTCAGCGAATGGATCTCCTCCTCAGCGGCGAGTTGGGCGCCGATGTCCCGGATGACCGTGGCGACCCCGACCGTCTCGCCGCGCTGGGACCGGATCGGAGAGACCGTGACGAGGACCGGCACCGCACCACCGTCGCGGCGGAGCCGCAGTGTGGACAGCGGCGGGACGGGCTCGCCGAGGCGCACCCGTGCAAGGGTCTCGCGCTCCTCTGCCTGCAGGTGCGCCGGCACTACGAGGTCGCCGGCTTGGCGTCCGATGGCCTCGGCGGCCGCGAAGCCGAAGAGCCGTTCCGCCGCCGGGTTCCAGTCCGTCACGATGCCGTCCAGTGTCTTGCCGACGATGGCGTCCTCGGCGTTCTCGACGATGGCCGCGAGGCGGCTTCGCTCGACCCCGGCCAGCACCTCCCGGCGGCGCCCAGCCAGGCGGAGATAGGCGATGCCCGACAGCATCAGCATCGCGGCCAGTACGGCGCTGCCGAAAAGGATGGGCGGGGCCAGATTCAGACTCGATACGAACCGGGGACGCGCGCTGACCTCAAGGTCCCAGGATCTCCCGAACACCGGGATGGACTTGCGTCGGACCAACGCGGGGTCGGAGACGGATTTGGCTTCGTCCATTCCGAAGAAGCGCACCGTTGCGTCGGGTGCCGCGTCGGAGATGGCCACGGAGAGTTCGGTCGGATCGAGGTCCAGACCCGTGAGGACCTCGTCGATGACCAGCGGCGCGTAGGCCCAACCGAAGGTGCGGGCGCGCCGTTCGGCGGCCGTCCCGCCCGGCAGGTCGACCCGGGAGACGGGCAGGTAGAGCAGGAAACCCCGCTCGCGCATGCCGCTGGCCTGCACCAGGGTGATGGGTGCCGTCAGTGTCGCCCGACCTGTCTCCATCGCCGCGAGCGCGGCGCCGCGGCGATGGTCCTCGGAGGCGACGTCGAGGCCGACGGCTTCCCGGTTGCGCTCGACCGGCTCCACGTACTGGATCACGTAGCGCTCGCCCATGTGCGGCGTGATCTGGCGCAGCTTGAACTCGGGTGCGCCGTCCAGGCGTGCCTTGGCGACGAACGAGCTCTCCTCCGCCGGTCCGACGCGCCGGATGAAACCGAATCCCCGGGCCCCGGGAAATTCCAGGTCGAGATCGCGGGTCAGGCTGTAGTCCCGGAAGCGGTCCCGCGTGATCCCGCTCCCGCCGCCGGCCACGACTGCACCCCGGGCGCCGCGGAGAGCATATTCGTACTTTGCCATGCGTTCGGAGACCGCCGAGGCCACACGGACGGTGGCGGCGTCGAGACGCTCCGCGGTCACCCTGGCATTGCGGGCCTGTAGCAAGGTCGCGGTGGCGAGGGCCATGAGGAGGCCGAGGACCACCAGCACCGTGGCGGCGACGCTTGGCGCCGGAGCTGTAGCCCGAAGGCCGGCGTACGAGGTGTCATCCGTCGCACGCGCCTCGCCTGTCTTCCGCCCTGCGGACACGGTCATGGCCGGCAATCCCCGTTCCCGCGGTCTACGCCGGACGCCCCCGGATACCGTGTTCGTGCGTACCATGTCCTGGTCCCGATCCAGGCGGGTCGTTCCGAGCGACATGGCGGGACCCCTCAGGCCCGTTGCCAAGACAGGGACTGCAGGCCCTTCCGACCGAAGCGCGCGTCTTCCGTGACCTCGCGTCCGATCCAGGGAGGAAGGTCGAGTTCCGTCGTGCCGTGGCGCATCCTCACCCCCGCGATGACGATGCCTGCAAGGCGTCCTCGGTAGACGTCCACCTCCCACGTGGCGCCGGCATGCTGGACGGCGTGGCGGATCATGGAGCGCGGGACGCAGGCCGTGCCGGAGACGAGCAGCACCTCGGCCTGTGCAACCGGGATGCCGTATTCGAACTCGGTGTGGCTCAGGCCGTCGCGTGGTCCGGCGACCGTCAGCCATGCACACCCACCGTCCCGCCGAACGAAGACCTCGGTCCCTTGATGCTCACCCAGCATGCCGTCGGTGACTTCGCGCCAGCCCGTCGCATGCCCCATCCAGCCGTCGTTGGCGACGAGGAACCGACGCGCTGTCCGGCTGCGCAGCGACCATGTCTCCGCCATCAGCCGGGCCGCCGCGGCGCTCATCACGCCGTGGAGTAGGTCTCCGAGTTCCCCAACCCGGTAGGGCTTCGGCAGGAAGCGCGCGCCCGGCACCATCGATTGCACACGGACCGGTCTCGCCGACATGTAGATGACGGGGATGTAGGGACGCTGCGCCCGTGCCTCGACCGCTAGGAACAGCCCGTCGATGGAGCCCGGCATGTGCACGTCCGTGACGAGCGCATCGGCACGTTCGCCCATGGCGAGGTATTCGAGCGCTGAGAGGCCGTTCCCATGTGCCATGGCGATGTACCCCGCCCTGGTGACCTCGGCGACGACGACTCCGCGGGCGACCGGATCGTCCTCCGCGACGATGACGACCGGCGGTCTTGCAGGCTGGGCCATGGGGGGTCTCCGGCTCGATACGCGACGCCACGCCAGAAAACCTTGGATCCGACGCGTAAGGCCAACCTACGGGGTCCTCGGAGCATGGCCATTAGTCCGCTAGAGCTGATATCCAGGCAGGCATAGGCTTCATGGCCTAGGTTGGCGGGCGCCATGTCCCGTGTTGGACGACCCCTTGCGCGGCGAGGATGAGAGGAATGATGCCTTCCCTCGGCCAAGCCGTCATAGCCGACGACGACCCCTTCTTCCGGATGGCGCTGGCCGCCGTCCTGACGACGCAGCTCGGCTTCGAGTCGGTCCACGAGACGGGCTCCCTCGACGAGGCCCTTGAGGCGCTCGCCGAGAAGCCGACGGTCCGGTTCGCCCTGTTCGACCTGGCGATGCCCGGGATGGCCGGGGCCGAGAGCCTATCGGCGGTGCGGGAATGCCATCCCGAGGTCCTGACCGTGGTCGTCTCCGGGTCGACGCGGCGCGAGGACGTGTTCATGGCCCTGCGCGCGGGCGTCCACGGCTTCGTCCCCAAGGGACCGACCGTCGAGGCGCTGATCCAGGCCCTGCGCATGGTGCTCGACGGCTACGTCTACGTACCCGCCTTCGTCACGCGGATCGAGACCGGCGACTGTAAGGCGATGGGTCAGGGCGCCGCCCCTCCGCCCTCGTGGCGGATGGAAGCGGCGAGGCCTGACGCGACGGCCAACCTCACCCCACGCCAACGCCAGGTCCTCGACCTCATCGTCGCTGGGCAGTCCAACAAGGAGATCGCCCGTTCGCTCTCCCTCGGCGAGGGCACGGTGAAGATCCACGTGGCGACCCTGCTCAGGGTGCTCGGCGTACCGAACCGTTCGGCGGCGGCGGCATGGGGCGGCGCCAACCTCGTCCGGCAGCGGCCGGCCGCAGCCGGACGATAGGCCGCCAGGCCTATCGGGCCGACCATGTGGACGAGGTGACGGCCCCGGGGGCCCATGCGCTGATGGATGCCAGCCGTCCCCCGACGATCCGATCCGGTGACGCGACCGGCGAGACCAGGAAGAAACCCATGGCAGCCGAGCCCGACGACCTCGATGCGGCGACGTTCGCCCATGTCACGGCCCTGCTTGGTGCCGGCCGGGCCCGCGAGCTCATCCTCATCCTCGGCACCCTGGTGGTCGAGTTGCACGGGGCCGGCGATGCGTTTCTCGCCTGTCCGGACGGCCTGGCCTCCATCCATCGCTTGAAGTCCGAGGCGGGCCTGATGGGCTTCGCGCGGCTGGGGCGGGCTTGCGAGGCCATCGATGGCGCAGCCCCCGGCGCTGCCTTGGCGGCGGACGCCATGCCGTCCCTGCGGATGGCGCTCGCGTCGGCTTTGCCGATCGTCGCGCGGCTGTCCGACCCCGATCAGGGACGGCCCGCAAACGACGCGGCGCCGCGTCGGGCCGCGCCGGCTTTCGGGGGATGACCCTGTGCAGTGACGGCGAGGACGGGGACGGGATGGCCCGGAGCGGCGGCGACCCGCCCGGGGTCTCCGCCGACGAGGCCGAACGGCTCTCGGTACTGTCGGAGTACCGTATCCTCGACACGCCGCACGAGGAGGCGTTCGATGCCATCGTGCGGCTGGCAACCGACCTTTGCGGGGCGCCAGTCGGGATGATCACCCTGGTCGCGTCCGACCGCCAATGGTTCAAGGCGCGCATCGGCTTCGACGATCCCGGGACCCCGCTGAGCCATTCAATATGCCTGCACGCCCTTCCCGAGCGGACCCTGCTGGTCATCCCGGACCTGACGCTGGATGACCGCACCCTGTCGAACCCCGCCGTCACAGGAGCCGCGGCCATGCGCTTCTATGCCGGCGCACCCCTGAGGACGGCTTCGGGGCACGCCCTCGGCACCCTCTGCGTGATCGACCATGCGCCTCGCGGGGACGGGCTCACCACGCGCCAGGCCGACAGCCTCCGCGTCCTGGCCGGGCAGGTCATGACCCTGTTCGAGGCCCGCCGGGCCCTGATCGCCCAGGAAGAGGCCGCGGAAGGCCTGCGCGCCGGCGCGGCCTTTCTCAAGGGCATCCTCGCCGCGACGCCGGACTGCATCAAGGTGCTCGACCTCGAAGGCCGTCTGACGTTCATGAACGATCCGGGACTGCTCGCAAGGGACATCGACCGTTTCGAGCCGGTCGAGGGGAAGCCGTGGAGCGGTTTCTGGGACGGTCCCGAGGCGGCGATGGCCGAGGAGGCGGTCGCTGCGGCCCAATCGGGTGGTGCGGGGCGCTTCGAGGGCTGGTTGGCCACGGACGGAGGCGTTCGGAAGTTCTGGGATGTCCGCGTCACCCCCATCATGGGGCTCGACGACAGGCCCGAACGCCTGCTGGTCGTGTCGCGCGATCAGACTGAAACGCACGCAGACGCGATGCGCCAGTCTGCGTTGGCCACGCTCGGCGGACGCCTCAGGGAGATGACGAAAGCGTCCGAGGTCGCAGCCTGCATCGCCGAGACCGCCGGCCGGACGCTCGGCCTCTCGCAGGCCGCCTACGGGGCGGTCGACCCGGCGGACGGCACCATTGCCTTCGAACAGGACTGGACGCGCCAGGGACCGTGCGGCGATCCGGGCCGGCATTCCCCTGCGCACCACGGCACCGACGACGACGGCCTGCGGCGCGGATCGACCGTATCCATCGCGGACGTCCGGGAGGACATCCGCACGGCATCGCAAGCGGACGACCTCGCCGATCAGGGGATCGGGGCGATCCTGAACGTGCCGGTGATGGGGAGCGGGCGCCTCGTGGGGGTCCTCTGCATGCACGAGGCGGCGCCGCGCGCCTGGACGGACCGCGAGACGACCTTCGCGAAGGCCATCGCGGAACAGGCCGGTGCCTCCCTCGCCAGGATCTCGGCGGACGAGCAGCAGCAGCTCCGCACCCGCGAAGTCAGCCACCGTTTCAAGAACCTACTCGCAATGGTCCAGGCCATCGCCACCCAGACCATGCGGTCCGCCGGCGACGTCCGCGCGGCGAGCAACATCCTCGCGGGACGTCTCGCCGCGCTGGGGCAGGCCCAAGACCTCCTGCTGGGGGGTGAGTTGGGCAGCAGCCCCATCCACGACGTGGTGAGGAATGCGCTGCACGTTCACGTGGACGCCGCGACCCGATCCACCCTGTCCGGCCCCGAGATGCGGATCGGGGGTAAGGTCGCCCTGTCGCTGTCGCTGATGCTCCACGAACTAGCGACCAACGCGGCCAAGTACGGTGCGTTCTCGACGCTCAATGGGGGTGTGGCCGTCGCCTGGCTGATCGTCGAGGGAGGCGACGAACCGCGCGTGCGCCTAACCTGGGTTGAGCATGGCGGCCCGCCGGTGGTCGCGCCGACCCGCAAGGGGTTCGGGAGCCGGCTGATCGAGCGCGGGCTCGCAGGGCAGGTCGGCGGCAGAGTCGAGCTGTCGTTCCACCCGACCGGACTCACCTTCCTTATCGAAGCCCCGCTTGCCGCCTTCGAGGCGGAAGGCTGATCGCTGACTATCATTCTCTGCCTCGCCGATGAGGTCGAATTTCGGCCAATGAGCTTTGACGTCAACATTTATGTCCGCTTATGGACACCACCGTAACTGGAAGCAGCCAGATCGCTTGCCACCCAATGTGGCCGTAGAGCGGCCCGACAGATCCTGTTCCAACGTCCTCTCGGTTAATACCTGCGTTGCTCGATATCTGCTGTTCGCGGATCGAGCAGTCTCGAACCCACCAACGCATAAGCGACCTTATGGAGTAGATCCAAGCGTCTACCGCCTACCCCAAACCAATGTCATGAATATTTTTGAAGTGACAGGAAGTATCAAACGGAGGTTCACATAACAAACGTGAAAAATTGCGGCGTGTGACGCCGTGGTGGGCAGTTCAACGTCTTTCCGAGGCATCAGATTGGAATGACTTCAGATTTTAAGTGCTCTAAGTGTGTGTTTTATAACACGTTTTTGCCTTGCTGTATTGTCTTGAAGCGGTCATGAATTCAGTGCCGCGCCGCCTGAGGCGCCGACCAGTGTGCGTCATGCTCAATCGCTCCTCACGCCTTGCTCTGCTCCTCGCCACGACTGCCCTGACCGGAGGCGCAGTGGCTCAGGAGCGAAGCGTTCAGCTCGACCAGCTCTCCGTGGAGGGTACGGCCCCCGGGCCGGCGATCGGCAGCGGAGCCAATCTCAGCGGGGGCGATGGTGGAACGGCGGCGACCAGTGGCGGCGGGGGCGGTCCCTCCGGGATCACCGGCTACACCGCCCGCGTCAGCCCCACGGCGACCAAAACCAACACACCGCTGCTCGAAACGCCCCAATCGGTCACTATCCTCACCCGTGAGGCGCTCAACGATCGCAACGTCCAGACGCTGAACGAGGCCATCGGCTACGTGGCCGGCGTGTCGTCGAACGTCTTTGGCTTCGATCCACGCTTCGACTCGTTCTTCGTGCGCGGCTTCAGCCTGACCTATGACGGCATCTTCCGGGACGGCCTGCGCCAAGTCGCGTCGGGCCTGACGGTGCCGCGCATCGAGCCCTACGGCATCGAGGCGGCGACGATCCTGCGCGGACCGGCCTCCGGCCTCTACGGGCTCGGCTCGCCCGGCGGCATCCTCGACGTCACCACGAAGCGACCGGTCTTCACGCCCTTCGGCGAGGTGCAGCTGCAGGTCGGCAACTTCGATCGCTACCAGGGCAATTTCGACATCGGCGGCCCGGTCGAGGGCACGGGCGGCACGCTCGCGTACCGCGTCACCGGAATCCGGCGGCAATCCGACAGCTTCATCCCCGGGGGCTCGGACGACCGGAGCTACATCGCGCCGGCCTTCACCTGGAAGCCGTCAGCTGATACCACGTTCACGTTCCTGAGTGAGTACCAGGAAACTAAACTCCCGGGCAGTACAGCGTTCTTCAATCAGAACCTGCGCCCCACAAGCCTCTATTCGGGCGATCCGGCCTTCAACGCCTTCAGGCAACAGCAGGGTCGCGTCGGCTACGCGTTCGAGCACCGTTTCGACGCAGATCTCGTCTTCCGGCAGAACTTCCGCTTCTACGACATCAGCAACGACTATCGCTACGCATCGATCGCCGCCCTTAGCCCCGACGGACTGAGCGCGAGCCGTTCAACCGGATACTCGCGGCAGTTCCTCAGCCAAATCACCCTCGACAACCAAGTCGAGGCGCATGTCACCACCGGGCCGGTCCAACATACGCTGCTGGCGGGCATCGACTACGCGCATTCCGACTTTAACTACCGCTTCGGCTTCGGCGCCGCCCCCGACCTCAACATCATCACGCGCAACTATGGCCAGCAGCCGATTCTCGTGCCGCCGCTGGGCTCACGCACCGCGCAGAGCCAGGATCAAGTCGGGCTGTACCTGCAGGAGCAGGCCAAGTTCGATCGCTTCGTGCTCACCCTGACCGGACGCTACGACTGGGTGTCGCAGAGCACAAACACCGCCGGCGCCACCGCCATCCAGCAGAACGACCAGGCCTTCACCGGCCGCGTCGGTCTCAACTATCTCCTGGCGCCTGGCCTGGTTCCCTATGCGAGCTACGCGACCACCTTCGCGCCACAGCCGGGCGTCGATGCCGCCGGGCGGGCCTTCCGGCCGGCGACGGGCGACCAGATCGAGGCCGGCGTCAAATACCTGATCCCGGGCACGAACATCCAGGCGGGGTTCGCCGGCTTCGACATCGTTCAGAGCAGTGTGCTGCGCACGGACCCGAACAACATCGCCTTCCAGGTGGCGACGGGCGCCGTCGAGTCCCGCGGCTTCGAGATGGAGGCCATCGCCAACTTCGCGCCCGGCACCAACCTGACCCTCGCCTACACCCATCTCAATCTGCGGTACCTTAGCCAGACCTCGTTCGGAGGACAGTCCCTGGACGGCAACGCGCTCTCCGGTATTCCGGGAGACACCTTCACGAGCTTCCTCAGCTACCTGTTCCCGCCGGGCTCGGCTCTGCGCGGCCTGACCCTTGGCGGTGGCATCCGCTTCAATACCAACAGCTTTGCCAACGACGAGAACACGGTTCGCAACCCGACCGTGACGCTGTTCGACGCCCTCGTCGCCTACGACTTCGCCGCCCTCGATCCCAAATACAAGGGCTTCCGCGCCCAGGTGAACGCCAACAACGTCTTCGACCGCGACTACTTCACTTGCCAGGCGGGCTTCTGCTATCGGGGCGCACCCGCAACCGTCATCGGCAGCCTGATCTACCGGTGGTAAGCGAGGACGACCCCATGGTCATGGCCGGTAACGCTCGGGAGACGGACAAGGCCTGCATAGGCCGTTCCCTGTGAGCGCTCTTGTCTCTCGCCGCACCATGGCAGGCCTCCTGGCGGCCGGTCTGGCCGGCGTCGGGCCGATGCCGGGCAGGCGGTCCGCACTGGCCGCCAGTCCGGACCAGCCGGCCCGACTCGCCGGCGCAGTGGGGTTTGATCTCGGCGGCGGGGAAGATCATCCGCCGTGGCGGATCACGCTCTACGTCCCGCCCGGCGAGGCGCCGGCCGCCGGGTGGCCCGTCCTCTACCTTCTGGACGGCAACGCGGTGACGGCCACCGCCATCGACATCGAGCGGGTTCAGGCCCCGTATCCGGAGGCCACCGGGATCAGCTCACGGTTCGCCATCGTGGGCATCGGATATCCCGGAGAGGAGGCCTATGACGGTCCGCGCCGCTCCTGGGACTACACGCCGCCGCCCGGACGGTCATACCCGCCCCATAAGCCCGGCGGGCCGGCGATCCGGACCGGTGGTGCCGATGCCTTCCTCCAGTTCATCGTGACGGAGCTCCGGCCCGCGATCGAGCTGCGGTGCCGAGTTAACCCGGCGCGTCAGGCTCTGTTCGGCCATTCCTTCGGTGGGCTTTTTACTCTCTACGCGCTCGCCCACAGGCCCGATGCGTTCTCGCACTGGATCGCCGCGAGCCCGTCCATCCATTGGGAGGATCGCATCCTGCTGGCAAGTCTCCCACGCCTCGAACGCGAACCGCCCTCCCGTGCCCGCGTGCTCCTCTCGGCGGGAGCCTACGAGGAGACGCTGGCGCCTTTCCAGGACCATGCCCCGGACCGCGAGGCGCGCCTGAGCCATCTGACCGCGGCAAGGATGATCGAGCTGGCCCGCACCATGGCGAAGCGGCTCAACCGGATCCCAGGCGTTGAAAGCGAGTTCCGGTTGATTGCTGGACGAACTCACATGACTCTCCTGCCCGAAGCTCTCAATGACGCCATCGAATTTTTCATGAAAAAATTGGCATAATATCGATATGTACGTATGATCCGATCAATAAATCTAGAGTTTATACTAAATAATTAAGACTGAATATCTTGTAGATACAGATATAATGAGTATTATGTGCCCCTACGTTTAAACTTCCCACTTCCCCTCACCGTTTATTGATTCTGACAACAAAAGGAGTAGACAGATCCCAAAGCAAATTGGTCGTTCGCTAAAAGCTTCGTTGATGCTTGAAAGCGGTCGTTCGTATAAAGGCGGCTGGGACCCGCGCATTCCTGTGCAACCAATCAAAGACCATGCGGGTGCTGAGGAATAAATTAGGCGGGTTATCATAAAGCAATTTGTCGAAGAAGAACCGAGACGACCGCCCCCGGCTGCGCTTTGGAACTATAGATACTTGAGCCAGGCGATCTCTTGACGTGCCGCCTTGAAGCGCGAGAACCACGCCGTCGGCCAGTACAAGGGTACGACCAGCCCGACGTACCAGGCCAGCACCCAGCCGTAGTTCGCGACGCCGAACACCGTGCCCTGCGTCGGGCCCCAGATGGCGGCGGCACCGTGATACAGGAGCCGCAGGATCGTCAGGTGGAGCAGGTAAAAAAACAGGGGCGCACCGCCGAACACCGCTAGGGCCGCGACGACTGGGGCGTCGCGCATTCGTTCAAGGGCGACGAGGAACAGTGCCCCGATCGCGAGCGTCAGCAGCAGGAACAGCAGCGAGGGGGGATACTTCGTCAGCGCGAGGAAGCTCATCGCGGTCCGAAGCGCATCGCCCTCGACCACGAACCAGGGCTTGTCGCCATACCCGTTCGCCAGCCGCAGCACCACGAAGGCGACGAGCATCCCGCAGCCGAGGGCCAGGAACCGGCGCTCGCGGGTGCGCGTGGCGACTTCGGGCAGAAACCACGGGCCGACCGCGTAGCCGAGCACGATCACGCCAATCCATGGGAGCACGGGATAGGTCGTCTTGGCGACCAGCCCCAACGGCAGGGCGATGACGTCACGCTGGTGCAGCATCGCCCAGGCCGCGAAGAACGGTTGGTCGGGCCGGAGGTGGATCGGGTCGAGGAGGTTGTGTCCGCAGACGATCAGCAATCCGACCGCGAGGAGGACCGGGCGTGGCAGACCGATCAGCACCGCCAGGACGACCATGCAGACGCCGATGCACCAGATCACCTGCAGCCAGAGCGTTGGAATGGCCACGCCCCAGTACAGTTCCGACAGGTAGATAACCTCCAGTGCCATTAGAACAAGGCCACGCTTCAGCAGGTAGGCTCGCGTCTCCGACAGCGTGTGCCTCGTGCCGAACAGGAAGGCTGCCACGCCGGTCAGCGAGATGAAGATGGGCGCGCACAGGCTGACGACGAGGCGGGCCAGGGCCACGGCTGTCAGGGTGGTCCGGGCGTCGACCGGGTCGGCCACGGGAACGTGGAGGAACCAGGTCTCGCGCAGGTGGTCGAGGAGCATCAGCACCATCACCAGCCCTCGCAGGGCATCGATCGAGGCGATGCGGCTGGACACGGCCGGTGCGCAGGCCGACGCCTCAGGTTTTCCCGGACGCTCGCCCATCAGAACCGCGCCGTCATGCTGACGGTGACCCGCCGCGGCTCGCCGACGCCGACCCAGAAGGTGTTGTAGGAGCGCTCGTAGTAGGTCTCGTCGAAAATGTTGTCGACGTTCAGGCCGAAGCGCAGATTCTCGTAGCGGTAGTAGGCCAGCGCGTCTGTCAGGATGTAACCGGGCAGCCGGAAGCTCTCGACTCCGCTGTCGCCGAGTCGCGAGCCGACGGCCCGGAACCCACCGCCGATCCCAAAACCCTTCCAGTCGCCGGCCTGGACCTCGTAGATGCCGAGCAGGGAACCGCTGTGGCGCGGGATGTTGAGGAGGGGTGACCCGGGACGCAGCACCTCGTCGCGGGTGACGGCCGCGTCGATGAAGGCGTAGCCGCCGATGACCCTGAACTCAGGCGTGACCTGTCCGACCAGGCTTACGTCGAAGCCCTGGCTGCGCACGGCCCCGGCGGCGATCTGGAAGAAGAAGTCCGCCGGATCGGTGGTGAGCACGTTCTCCTTCTCGATGTGGAAGGCGGCGCCCGTCACGCTGAGGCCGTCGAACAGGTCGAGCTTGGCCCCGACCTCGTAGGCGAACCCGGTCTCGGGAGCGAAGGGCCGCGTCGCGCTGTCGAAGCCGGTATTGGGGCGGAACGAGGCGGCGACGTTGCCGTAGAGCGCCAGGAACGACAGCGGCTGGTAGACGAGGCCGGCCCGCGGCGAGAACCCGGTGCGGTCCTGCTCGGTGCGCTCGCCCGCGACCTTGTCCCGGAAGGTCTGGTTGTAGAAGTCGGTTCGGTTGCCGACGAGCAGCTTCCATTCCGGGCTGAGCGCGATCTGGTCCTGGAGGTAGACGGCTGTGTTGCCGACGTTCTCGCTGGCGCCGTAGCGGCGCGTGAACGGAGGCTTGGCCTGCCCGTAGACGGGGTTGAACAGGTCGATGGCGAAGGGGTCGAGGCGCGGGGTCGAGCGCTGCAGGTTCTCGGTACTGTTGTAGCGCTCGTGCTCCAGGCCGAGCAGCAGGGTATGGGCGATGGGCCCGGTTTCGAAGCGCCCGACGAGTTCGGCCTGCCCGATGGCGACGCCCCAGGTGAAGTCGTGCCGGCGGAACTCGCGCAAGAGCGTACGCCCGTCGTCGAGGATCCCGGTCGCGCCGGTCTGCAGGCCGGTGAGGCTGCCGGTGTTGAGGTGGGTGGCGACACGCAGTTGCCAGTCGGTGTTGAAGGCGTGCTCCAGACGGACCTGCAACAGAGCGCTCTCGGACACGGAATCGTCGCCCGGCTCGCCGAAGAAGCGTGAGCGCGGGACGAGGCCGAGGCGATTGTTCACCGCGACGGTGCCTCGGTCGAAGGTCTGGCGGTTGCGCACGTACTGCGCCTCGAAGATGATTTTGGTGTCGGGCGTCACCTGCCAGCTCACCACGGGCGCCAGGAGCACTCGGTCGCCGTCGACGAAATCGCGAAAGCTGTCCTGGCGGGCGAGCGCGCCGTTGAAGCGGTAGAGCACGCGGCCGTCCTCGCTCAGCGCCCCGCCGGCATCGACCGTGGTGCGGGCGGTGCCGAAGCTTCCGAACAGTGTGCCCATCTCGACGAAGGGTCGCGCTACGGGCTGCTTGGTGAGGATATTCACGGTCCCGCCCGGATCGCTGCGGCCATAGAGGGCGCCGGCCGGGCCCTTCAGGACCTCGATGGACTGGACGTTCTGGGTGTCGGGGGCGCCGTTGTAGCCGCGGGCGATGTTGAACCCATTCTGGAAGATATCCTGGGTTGCGAAGCCTCGCACCGAGTACAGGGCGAGGTTCTGGGCGCCGAAGTCGTTCTGCTTGCCGACGCCGGGCACGTAGTCGAGGGCGCGCTCGACCCGGGTCGCGGCGGTGTCGACCAGGACCTCCCGGGGCACAACGTCGACCTGCTGCGGCAGGTCGCGGCGCGGCGTCACCGTCTTGGTGCCGCTGTAGAGCTCCGGCACCCGGTAGGTCGGCGTGGCGGTGAGGGTCCCCTCGACCGACAGCGCATCGAGCACCACGGCGGTCTCCCTGGCGGGCGCCCCCTGGGCGGCCACGGCGGTGGGGATCGCGCAGGACAGGGCCAGCACGGACATCAGCGGGATGGACGGTGAACGGTACACGTTGATGGGCCTCGGGCGACGGCAGTGGCACGTCACCGCGAACGAGGCCGAACCACGCGCAGCGCGCATGCTTCCGCACCCGCCGGGGCACCCCGCCCAGCGTGTCTCGCGTGTGACCACGACTGACGGCAGGTCTCCTGGCTCGCGGGTCATCGCCCTTCACCGTCTTCCCGAGCGAGGCCGCTCAGTGACGTCGGTGGCGAAGGGCTCGCCGCTTACAGTTGCGGGGGCAGCCGCGGCGTTGGGGCTACCCCCGCACCGCGTTCCCTTTTGATCCTCCGGGGAGGAACCGTCACGGCCGAGCTAACATGCCGACGCCCATGCCCGTCAACGGACCAAGTGCAATGCACGAGGGGTTATGCCCTGCCGGCAACACTTGGGAACACGGATCGCACGCTGCGTCCGTCAGGTCAGGACCTCGACCTGCTGCGGCGGCAAGCTACGCCACCAAGCGTCCGGGGATTGGAAAACCTCGTAGGTGAACCGGAGGACCTCATCCGGCTGGCGATGCGACGGGTCCACGCGACCACGCTCCGCGTTGCGGGCTTTCAGGACCTCCCACGGCACGTCGAACACTTTCCACTCCACGGTGAGCCCGTGTCGGGCGACGATCCCGAGCTCGCGCTCGAACACGGGTCTGGTGAGATGTGTGTCCGCCATCACCACGCTGAAGCCGTTCGTCAGGGCGGCATCCAGGGCCGCTTCCTTGACCCGGTGCAGGAGGTCCCGGGCCGCATCGTCATGTGAGCCCTGCCTGAGTTCCCAGTAGACCTGCCGGTGCGGCGGCCAGAGCGTCTGACGGAAGTCGTCGAGGGTGAGGTGGACCCAGCCGTCGAGCGGATCGAAGCGGCGGGCGTAGGTCGTCTTACCCGCACCCGGGCAGCCGATCAGGCCAATCACCCTCTGGGGTGCCCCCGGACGATTCCTGCCGGGCACCGTCCGGGTCACGGTCAGGCCGTCGCCTCCGCATCCTCGTCGTCGCTCGCCGAGCCCTCGATGATCTCGTCGCGCAGGTAACGAGCCTGGGCCTCAGCGACGCGGCGTGCGCCCTGGGCGTGGCGGGTCGATACCGTGCCGCCGGGCGCCTCGGGCCCGCCGCGCTTGATCGCCACGAGTTCCGGATCACCCCAACGGTCGAGCATCTCCTGGAACGCTTCGTAGCGGCCGGCGTCGAAGGCGATGCGGTCGCCCATCATGTCCTTGTAGGGATGGGCCGGGTGCAGGCCGGCGCAGGGGACCCAGCCCGCCGGGATTGGCGTCGTGGCGGCATGGGTCCGACCGCTGCGCAGGAGCTTGGGCAGCACGTGCGTATGCGGTCCTTCAGGACTGGTACCGCCGGGACCAGGGATCGGGGCATAGACCTCGACGCGCCCGACCCGCGCCAGGAACACCCGGTGCGGGCTCATGGCGACGAGATGCGGCCCGATGGGGTTTGCGTGGTCGAATAGCGGCATGCCGACGCCGGCCCGCAGCCGCTCGACGGCCTCCGGATCGCGTACCCGCACGCAGGCATCCACGGCGAGAAGGCCGAGGCCGAGGTCGAACAGGATGCCGTCGCGATCCTCGACCCGGGCGGCGTTCCGGTCGGGCCCGAGCTCCGTCACCACGGTCCTGCGGTTCATCGCGCAGGTCGCCTCCGGCAAGCAAAGCGCGATGGCGTGGTTCCAGCCGGACGAAACGGCCGTCTCGTAGGCGACGGGCCGCAGGTCGGAGCTCGGGGTCAGGGCGATGGCCCCGCGCGCTGTCGCAAGTCCCAGGCGCTCGTCCGGCAGCGCCACGACGGGTTCGTCGGGATCGCGCATGAACTCGGCGATGGCACCGAAGCTGCCCAGGCTCCAGGCCGTGGTCGGATCGGCCAGTGCACCGCGCAGAAGGGCGACGGTGGCATTAGGGCTGTTTGGGGAAGGTTGCATCGATCTCCTCCGTGAGAGGCCCCGAACGGTTCCAGGGCAGGATGTAGGCGGTTCCGTCCGGTCCAGCTCCACGGCAAACCGTGACGCCGAAGACGTCCGAAAGTAGCCGGTCGGTCAACGCAACGTCCGGGTGTCCATCGGCGGCGACACGTCCCTCGCCAAGGACCACGATCCGGTCGCAGAACCGGGCCGCGAGGGAGAGGTCGTGCAGGACGGCGACGACGCCGGTGCCGGCCAGGGCCACGCTCCGCAACAGCGTCATGGCGTCGAGCTGGTGGGCCGGGTCGAGTGCGGTGATCGGTTCATCGGCCAAAAGCCACTCCGCTTCGACGGCGAGCGCCCGCGCCAGCAGCACGCGCATCCGCTCGCCCGAGGACAGGGTCGGTTCGGTCCGCTCGGCGAAGCGCGCGACGTCGGTCCGTGTCATCGCTCGGTTTATGGCGGCGTGATCGGCGCCATCGAGGCCACCGAACGCGCGTCGATGCGGTAGCCGCCCGAGAGCGACGAGGTCTTGCACCTGCATCGGCCAACCGGCCCCCGCGCCATGGAAAAGGACCGCGATGCGCTTGGCGCGCGCGTCGCGGGAGATGCCCTTGAGCGGCATACCGTCGAGATCCACACGGCCCTTGGTCGGGGCGACCAAGCCCGCGAGGGTGCGCAGGAGGCTGGTCTTGCCAGCGCCGTTCGGACCAACCAAACCGACGAGGGTCCCGCGTTCCAGGGACAGGGTGATATCCGAGAGGATGGCACGCCCGCCGAGGCAAACATCGAGAGCTGCGGTCGCGAGGCTCATGCGCCACGACCCCGTTCGCGCAGGAGGAGCACGATCAGAAACGGTGCCCCAACGAGCGCAGTCACCACACCGAGCTTTAGTTCCGGGCGCGTCGCCAGGAGACGAACGCCCAAGTCCGCGGCAAGGACCAGCGCGGCCCCGGCGAGGCCACTCGGCCACAGGCTGGCGCCGGGACGCGCACCGACCAGTGGTCGCACGAGGTGGGGCACCACGAGGCCGACGAAGCCGATGGCGCCGCTGACGGCGACGCCGCTGCCCACGGCCAGCGCTGCGCCGGTGACGAGGCGTAGGCGAACCGAGACCAGATGGAAGCCGAGGCTCGAAGCTGTGTCCTCGCCCAGCGTCAGGGCATCCAGCGCGCGGCCGGTGGACAGCATCAGGCCCCAGCCGACCGCCATCAACGGCAGGCATAGCCAGACATGGTCCATGCTGCGGTCCGCGAGCGACCCCATCAGCCAGAACACGATCTCCAGGGCCGCGTAGGGGTTGGGCGACAGGTTGAGCGCCAGCGCCGTCATGGCGCCGGCGAGGCTCGACAGCGCGACGCCGGCGAGGATCAATCCCAGGGTGGTGCCGCCTCTGGCGGCGACGAGGTTCAAGGCGAGCGCCGCCACGGCGGCGCCGGCGATCCCGCCGAGCGGGAGGGCTAGGCTGAGGGAGGCCGCGAACCCGCCGTAGAACACAACCACGGCCCCGAGGGCCGCAGCCGAGGAGATGCCGAGGATGCCGGGATCGGCAAGCGGGTTGCGCAGGTAGCCCTGCATCGCCGCCCCGGTGAGCCCGAGGCTGAAGCCGACGAGGCCCCCGAGGAGGGCACGGGGCAGGCGCAACTCCCAGAGGACGAGGGCAGGCAGTGTCGCGCGTCCTGCGAGGAGGTCGCCGGCCGCCGCCGTTACGTCGAATGGGGCGTACCCGACCGCGATGGACGCCAGCGTCAAAACGAGAACCAACAGGCCAAGGAGCCCGACGATGCCGCGTGGTCCGACGACCGCGCGTTCGATCCGGGTAGAAGGTGGAATGGGTGCGTTCATGGCACTGCCCGTTCGCGTGCGGCGGCGGCGAGTAAGGCCACGACCTCGGCGACCTGCGGACCTGGACAGGTCCAGAGCCGGTTCGGAATCGAGACGGTACGCCCCTGCCGGCGCAGCGCGTCGAGGACGGGATGATGCAGCAGGGCATCGGCCAGCGACGGCGCGCCGGGCTCCCCCTCGTCGAGGACGATGAGGTCGGCGTCGGCCAAGGCCGCCGCTTCCAGCGGGACCTGCCCGAACCGGTCGCGACCGAGTTCGGCGGCGACGTTGACGAGGCCGGCGGCGCGGATGATCGCATCGCCAAGGCTGCCGGGTGCCACCGTGAAGGCGTTCGGACGCATGACCAGAGCCCGCAAGGGCTTGGGCGCCGGCACCACCTCGGCCAGTCGCGCGTCGAGAGCCGCGACCATCGCCTCGCCGCGCGCCGGGTGCCCGAGGGCCGCGGCGACGGTCCGGATCTGGGCTCGCACCCCCTCGAAGTCGTTGGGTACGCCGAGTTTGAGGAGGGGGAAGCCGACGCGCTTGAGCAGGCCCACCGTGGTCCGTGTCGTGAAGGCACCGGCGACGACGAGGTCGGGCCAGAGGGCGACGATCTCCTCCGACAGGCCGCGTGTCACTGCGATGCCCATGGCCTCCCGCGCGACGGTCGAGCCGCGTGGGTCATGGGCGAGGTAGGTCACGGCGGCGACCTGATCGCGGTCGGCAAGCCGAAGTACGAGCTCGTCCGCGCAGAGGTTCATCGAGACGACATGCCGGGGTCCCCCGGATGCCGGGGCGGCCATCCCAGCGGCAATCGACCAGATTTGGCTGACCGCCAGCATCACCGTCAGGACCGCGAAGCCTGACCGTCGTGCCATCGGCGGTCTCAAAACGCGGTCAGGCGGACGCCGCCATACACGGCGAGGCCTGCCCCGAGGAAGCCGGTGGGGTTCTCGTAGCGGCGGTCGAACAGGTTATCGACCCGCCCAAACACGCTCACCGTCTCGCTGACGTCGTAGTTCACCGCGAGGTTGACCAGGGTAAAGCCCGGGTTCTTGAGCCGGGCCACCGAGAAGTCGCGGTTGCCGTCGACGAAGTGGCCGAGCACGATCACGGTCCCGCTGACGGTCAGGCCCGGGAGGGGTGTCCAGAAGGCCGTCGCGCTGCCCTTGTGGCGGGGCCGTCGCAGGAGCTCCTGGTTGGTGATCTCGTTCTTGGTCACCGTGTTGGTGTAGTCGACCCGGCCCGTAAGGGTATCGGAGAACCGGACAGCGACGAAGGCTTCCGCCCCGTACGATTCGGCCCGGCCGACGTTCTCGTTCGAGGTGAACGTCGCGTTCGAGGTGATGAGGTTTTTGAAGTCGTTGGCGTAGTAAGTCGCGCCGACGAGGACGCGGTCCCCCAGGGGCTGCTCGATGCCGGCGTCGTAGCCGAGGCTCTCCTCCGACCTGAGGTTCGGGTTGGCGAAGAAGTTCGAGGCCGGGAAGCTCTGGAACAGCTGGCTCAGGGTCGGCGCCTTGAAGCCGGTGCCGACGCTGCCTTTGATCCGGGTCTCGGTGGAGGGCAGTATGTAGCTCGGCGCGACGCGGAAGGTGGTGGCCGGCCCGAAGGCGTCGTTCTCGTCGTGGCGGATGTTGGCGATGAGCGAGGCCCGCTCGAAGGGCGTCAGTTGCACCTCCCCGTAGCCGGCCGTATTGCCGTTCCTCGCCCGCAGGTTACCAGCCCCGAACGGGCTCGGGTCGATGGTCGACAGGCTCTCGTCATCGCGCTGCGCCCCGAACAGGAGCAGATTGCCGGGCGAGAGCTGGTAGTCCCCGCGGTACTCGTAGCGCGTGCGCTCGCCCAGGCCCGTTGTCGCGTCCGGCGTGGCAAGGGGGTCTAGGGGGCCCTGCTGTCTGTTGAACAGGTTCGAGTAGTTGATGGCGAAGAGGTTGTGGAAGCCGGCGAACGGCGTCCATTCGGCCTCGTTGCGGGTGAAGACCTGCTGCAGGTCGGCGGCACTCCGGAACGCCGCCGGGAAGGCCGGGAAGGTGCTGAAGTCGGTGCCGGTGAACAGGAGGCGGGAATTGATGAAGCGCGTCACCGAGTTGATGCGGAAGGTGTCGGTGAACTGGTAGCCGAACTTCGCCGAGACGGTCTCGTTGTCATAAAAATTCGGATGGATCGCCCGGCCGAGCGGGACGAGGTTCGGCGGCGTCACCGGCGTCGCGGCCGCACGGAAGTGCTGGATCGAAACCGAATAGTCGAAGCCGTCCTCCGACCCGCTGATCCTGCCGCTTTGGTTGAAGGTACCGAACGAGCCGCCCTCGATCCGCGCGGTGGCCCTGGCCGGTCCCTCGCCACGCTTCGTCGTGAAGGAGATCGCGCCTCCGATGGCGTCGCTGCCGTAGAGGCCGCTCTGGGGACCCCTGAGCACCTCGATGCGGGAGAGGTCGTCGGTCAGGAGTTGCCCGAAGTCGAAGGAGCCGTTCGGGTTCGACGGGTCGGTCGCGTCGATGCCGTCGATGAGCACCTTCACGTGGTTCGAGTTCGAGCCGCGAATGAACACCGAGGTCTGACCGCCCGGGCCGCCGGTCTGCACGACGTTGAGGCCCGGCACCTGCTGGAGGGCATCCGGGACGGTGCGGCGCTGCTGGGCCTCCAGCGTAGCGGCGGTGAGCACGGTGACGCTCGATCCCACCTGGTCGACCGGGGTCGGAACGCCGGTGGCGGAGACGGAAAGCTCGGAGAGCGTGACGGCCGCCTCGGCCCCGCGCGGGACATCGGCGAAGGGGGCGGCGGCCTGTTGCGCCAGCGCGGATACGGGAAGGGAGGCGCAGGCGAGCGCGAGCGTGCGCAGGCACGCGGTTCGGGAGGGGAAGGACACGGGACAAGCCTCGGGCGACGTCTGTGGCACGTCACCGCGAACGAGGCCTGGGCGCTTGCCTGTCGTGAGAACAGCCGAACGCCTCGACACCCATCAGGACACCCCGCCCAATGCGTTTCGCGTGTGACCACGACTGACGGCAGGTCTCCTGGCTCGCGGGTCACCGCCCTCTCATCGTCTTCCCAGGTGCCGAAGCACCCAGTGACGTGTTGATGATGGGCTCGCCGCTTACAGTTGCGGGGGCAGCCGCGGCTTCAGGGAGGCCCTTTCGGACCTCATCCTCACCGCGTTCCCTTTTGATCCTCCGGGGAGGAACCGTCGGGGACAAGGAGCGCGATCGAAGCGTCCGCCGTCAATGGCGCGCAAAGGCTTTCCGACGATGTGTGCCTGGAAGGGTACAGGTCAGCACTTACGAAGGTTTGCCTCGGTGCTATGCAGCGTCCGCTTTTCAAAAATTCCGGCTGAAAGCAGACCGTCGCAAAACCACCCGACGCGGTCGTAGAGCGGCCGGACGGGTCCCGACCCGACTTGGTCGTACGAATTGGCCTCGGGTCTGCTGGAAAGCGGACGTGGGTCCCGGTCAGCCCCGACCAAGCGGGTCGAGCGCGCCCGAATCCAGGTGTTCGAGAATACGCGTCAGCGCCACGCGATTGTTTTGATCGTCTGCGCTTTCGAGCGCATCCCGTAGCACCAGGCGGATATCTTCGGCTTCGACCTTCTCCATGTCCCAGTTCGGATAAAGACGTTCTCGCTCTTCCTCGCTCTGGCTCAGCGAAACGATGTCATAATGCCGCTTGTCACGATGCAGGATCGCGATCAGTTTCTGTATCTGGCCGGCTGGTCCTTCGATCCACTGGAAGAAGACGCCGCTGCCGAAAACCAGCACGCCGGTGATTCCGTGTGCAAGGTTGTTGCGCTGGGCCGCCTCGACGATGCGAGAGACTTCGGCATCGTCAACGCCTTCGGCGGCACGGCTACAGTAGACGAAATGATAGAGTGGAACGAGCGCATCTTCGTCAAAATTGACGCCGCGCGGGATGCCGTATTCGTCGAACATGGGTGATCTCGCTTCATCTATTCCGGGCAGACCAGGATGCGACTTGAACAGGGCCGGCGTCCGAATCCACCGAGCGGCATCGGTCCGATCCGCCGACCAGCCATTCATCCTTGTCCGATCCCCTAGCTGTTCATGAGGCGCACGATGCGTCGTCGCATTCAGGTTCAGCCGCGAGCCGCTCGAATATCCTGAGCGCTTGCAGAGAAGTCGCTTGATCGATCGCCCCTTTTGCGACTTCGGCTTGCGACCACATCCAAGATCGGGCCGGATCGTCACGCATGGCCCAGCGGGGGAACAATCGGTCCGCCACGGTGCAATAAGACAACCGCCTGATCTCCAAATGCCGGTCGTCCCTCAAGATCCGGGCATAGGTTGCCTCTAGCGCGCCCGCCGAGCCCTCCAACAACTGCATGTAGACATCTGCCCTGCAGATGAGGGCGCCGGTGATCCCATCGCGGGCGTTGCATCGGCGCGATTGCGACAGGATGCCATTGAGCGTCGCTTGATCGAAGCCAAACGGGCGTGAGGCATAGATGAGCTGAACGACGGACATTGCTGCTGGATCCTATCGGGCCGTCGGATCGGTGGAGGTATCGACATTCGGTCGGTCGAAGGCTCGAAGGATGAGAAATCGCTGCGGTGATTGCAGGTTTCTCAGGGCCTTTTCGAGCGCTTGGAGCTTACAGACGAGAGCAGTCTCTGTGCGAGCAGCACGGCGGTTGCGGCATCGACCGCCGAGGCATCGGCACCGACCCGTTCGACATATTCGGGATGTTCGAGGAAGACGGGTCCCCCGACCATGACGCCGATCGACGGGTTGAGTGACGCCCGTCTCACCGCCTGGATCGAGGCCGCGAGTTGATCGAGATGGCTCTCCCGGCTCAGCGTCAGGCCCACAATGCCGAACGGTTCAGAACCGACGAGATCGGCGATCTCCTTGGGGCTGGAGGCAAGGCCACTCGCCACATGCCAGCCGGCCTTGCGCATGAACTGCTCGACGATGGCCAAGCCGAAGGTGTGAAGTTCGCCGGGTGCTCCCATCAGAAGGATACGGCGCTCGCTATCGTAGGGCGCGATGCCTCCGTCCATGCGATACGCGGCCAGCAGGAACTGGAGTTGGGCGAGGCCGGCCGTGACCTCGATGAAGTCGCACAGGTCGTCGTCCCACATGCGTCCCAGCAAGGCCGCCGAAGGTGCCAGCAGGTCGAGGAACAGGTCGTCGACGCAATAGCCCTTGGCCGTCAGGGCTGAGAAAGCGTTCATGACGGCCGTGACGTCGTGCCCGAGGATCAGATCCGTGAAGCCCGCGACCGTTTCCGTATCCAGCTTCGGTGGAACGTCCGACCGGACCTGCCTTTCGCCGCGTTCAAGCAGCATCAGCCGGGGGATGATGTCTGTCTGGACGATGCGGCCGAGCGCCAGGGTCCGCTGCCGTGCCTCGTCCACGGATCTTCGTCGTGCATAGTCCTCCCGGACATACGCCGCTTCGGCGATCCCCGCCGAAATGAGACCCGCCCACTCCCGATGGGTCGACCCTGGATCCAGCATTGCCTCATCCCCATGGTCCGGGGTTCAAGTCCCCGTTTGTTATTGACCGTCGTCCGGCGAGTACGGAGAGCAACAGAGACGCAAATGCGGGCGTTGTAAAGGCGGCGGATTTCCGACCCCGCTCGGCCGATATCAGCGGTTCACGGCGGGCAGATCATACGACCCAACTCGCCGAGAGACAGGTCGTCGAACGTCCGTCTCTCGTCGCGTGCAGCCTGGAGGGGACCGACCGCTTCCCACCCGACCCGGTCGTAGAACGGACGGACGGATCTCGACCCAACTCGGTCGTTGAAACCGCCGTCAGCACAACCGCTAAGCGGCCATTCGTCGGCCACTCGGAGTGCTGACGCGCGGTTCACCGCCTGCGCTCCCACCGGCTTCGGCGCGGACGCGCGGGGTGGCCCGTCCAGGAGGCCCTGTCCTCATGTCAGCTTAGCTCTGCTGCAGATGAGGCGAGGGTGCATATCGACGTCTAGATTTGAGGTCGCTAAGTTGCCGATCTCGAAATTCGTTCGGGTCGACATTCCGCCACTGCCTCACTGTCTCAGCAGCACGGGCGTGATGCGCGCGTCACGTTGCTGCGCCAAAGGAAGCGGCACGCTATTAGACGGTCTGGGACGGCGGCCCGGGGCCGCCCGTCGCGACATCCCGGGAGACACCCATGCGCGCCGTCACCTACACCGAAGGTTCACCGATCGATGCGCCTGGAGCGCTCGTGGACACGACCTTCCCCGATCCCGTGACGGCCGGGCGCGATCTGCTCGTATGCGTGCAGGCTGTCTCGGTGAATCCGATCGACACCAAGGTGCGCCAGGGCGCCTACAAACAGGGCTGCGAGCCGAAGATTCTCGGCTGGGATGCGGCCGGAACCGTGGTCTCGGTCGGACCGGAGGCGCGCCTGTTCAAGCCCGGCGACGCGGTGTTCTACGCCGGTGCGCTCGACCGGCCGGGCAGCAACGCCACGTTCCAATGCGTGGACGAGCGCCTCGTCGGTGCCAAGCCGGCCACCCTCGATTTCGCCGCCGCTGCGGCGCTGCCGCTCACCGCGCTGACCGCCTGGGAGATGCTGTTCGACCGGCTCGACGTCGCCAAGCCCGTGCCGGGTGCCGCCCCCGCGATCCTGATCGTCGGCGGCGCCGGCGGCGTTGGCTCAATCGCCATCCAGCTCGCCCGGCAGCTTACGGACCTCACCGTGATCGCCACGGCTTCCCGCCCCGAGACGGCGCAATGGTGCCGGGACCTCGGCGCCCACCACGTGATCGACCATGCGAAGCCCCTCGCCACCGAGGTGAAGGCGCTCAGTCTTCCCGGGGCGCCCGGGTTCGTGTTCGCGACGACGCAGACCGGTGCGCATCTCCCGCAGATCATCGAGCTCCTCGCCCCGCAGGGACGCCTCGGCCCGATCGACGACCCCGAGACCCTGGACGTGATGCCCCTAAAGCCCAAGAGCCTGTCGCTGCACTGGGAGCTGATGTTCACCCGCTCGCTGTTCCAGACAGCCGATATGGAACGGCAGCACGCTATCCTGACCGAGATCGCCCGCCTGATCGATGCGGGACGGCTGCGCACGACGTTGACCGAGACCTTCGGTCCAATCGACGCCGCCAACCTGGCACGCGCCCACGCGCTCATCGAGAGCGGGAAGGCGAGGGGCAAGGTTGTCCTCGCTGGGTTCAGCGACTGAGCCGGCAAGCGAAGCGTCCCGGCTCGGAGCCGGGACACTTTCCGCATCAGCCCGCGATGCCTCCGCGTCGCGGCTTGGACTAACGCTATCTCGACGTCGGCTCTGATGCCGCAGCCGCTCGAAAGCGGACCTGCGGAAATCCACCCAACCCAGCCGTCAGCCTGTGTCTCAACAGCCTGGAAGCGGACCATCCGAGGGTCTGCGAGGGGGCGGATACGGACGGTAACAACCGTTAGGTTCCGACTACCAGCCCCTTCCGCTCCGACGTCCATCGGAAGGTACTTGAACTCGTACGCCACCCGACAGTGATGGTTGCTGGAGTCCCGCGAAGCGTCCCGAACACGTTCACGGTCGCGCGCGTCCACCACTTCGTGGACGCCTAACGGGGGCTGAACGGCGCGGTTCAGCATGGGTTCGACACGCGAACATAGAAAGCCGTCACCCCGACAAGGGAGCGATGCCCACCCCACCGGCATCGCCAGGAGCCTGCCCCATTCGGGCACGCCGAGCATCTCGCGGCCCGGGTCGGCAAACGACACCCCAGGAAGATCCCACATGAACGATACGCAGACCATCACCGGCACCGTCTGGGCCGTCTTCGGCCACCGCTTCGCCATCGAGGCCAAGGACGGACGCGTCCTCGCGGACCTTGGACCGAAGGCCGCCGAGCGCATCGCAATCGCCCCCGGCGACACGGTCACGATCACGGGCGAGCGCAAGCCCTCGGAGACCAAGGTGATGTCCATCACCCTCAAGGACGGCATCGTCCGCGAGATCGCGTGGCCGAAGCCTCACGAGGAAAAGGCGGGCCAGGCCCCGGCCGATCCTTCTGCGGCCCTCGCGGCGGTCAAGGCCGATGGCTACGCCGTCGAGGGTGAGCCGGCGCGCAAGCCGAAGCACTTCGAGATCGTCGGGGCGAAGGACGGCGTCCGCCACGAGATCCACGTCGAGCTCGACGGCAAGATCCGGAAGGCCAAGCCGCTCGCCGCCTGAGGGGCGACCTGGATCGCGGCCGGGCCTGGGCAGTCTTGCCCCGGGCTCGGCGTAGGGTGGATCGAGCCATCCGCTTCGTAGACTCCGAAAAGTCCGCGTTCGACGGGAGCCCAAGCCTTTCCCGTCGGTTGGGTCCCCTTACACGGCGGGTCCTGTCCTCCAGGGTCCAGCCGGCCTACCCATGCCCGAGGACGAACGTCTTGCAAGTGATCCATCCCGACCCGCCGATGCGCGAGGAGATTGCGCGCGGCTTCTACCCGGCGTTCGAGGGCAGGTGGCGCAGGGCCGAGGTGATCGGCCGATGGGTCATGGTCGCGTTCGTCGCCGCCAACGTTCTCGGGGCGTTCGGCCAGGGGCTGTTCAGCGAGCGCGAGGCCGCCAACGCCGATGCTTCGATCAAGCTGCGCTATGAGCCGGTCGTCCGGTTCGGAGCCCCCACCAGGGTCCAGTTCGACACCCGCGTCCCGCCGGGTGGCGACAAGGTTGCCGTGACCATGGCCAAGGGGCTGGCGGACCATTTCGGCCTTGAGAGCATCATCCCCCGCCCATCCGTCTGGGAGGCCGGCGCCGACAGCATCCGCATGGAATTCCCTGTGGTGAAGGGCCAGGAGCGGGTCACCATCCTGTTCGCGGGCTCGCCCGGTTTCCGCGGCGGGGTCGAACTCTGGGCACGCCTGGACGCGGGCGAGACCCTGTCCTGGTCGCAGTATTCGGTCCCGTAGCCATGAGCACCGTCTTCAAGGCCGCGGCGGCCTACCTCGTCGTCCTTTTCGTCATCCGCCTCATCGGGCGCCGAACGGCGAGCCAGCAGGCCCCCATCGACATGGTGGTCCTCTTTCTCTTCGGCGGCATGAGCGTCAGCGCCGTGCTCGGCGACGACAAATCGTTCGTGGGCGCGATGAGCGCGATCTTCACGGTGGGTCTGATGCACGTCGCCGTGTCGTGGCTGAAGCTGCGCTACGTCTGGTTCGAGCGCATCTGCGACGGCACGCCCATCGTGGTTTTTCGCGATGGCGACTGGGACGAAACCCAGATGCGCCGCCTGCGTATGCAGCAGGCCGACGTGCGCACCGCCGCCCGACAGCAGGGCCTCGAAGACATGGACCAGGTCGCGGTCGCCGTGGTCGAGCGCGACGGCAAGGTCTCGATCATCGAGAAGGAGTGACGCGCCCTACCGGGGCCTGCCCGTATCCGTACGTCGAACGCAATGCGCATGGCGCCGATGCCGTATCCGCGCGGTCGTACGTACCTTCGCCGAGCAGAACTTCGGATGGACCAGGCGAGCCAATATGCCATCGCCGGGAAAGCCTTGAGCCTTCCCGGCGATGCGGGGATTACGCGGCCCTGGACGTGACCTTGTCGTAGGTCCCCGTCGCAATCTGCTCTTCAAGTTGCGCCTTGAAGTCCGCGATCCCGAGGACCTGGACCGGATTGCCCGTGTCGTCGAGGAACTCGTAGAGCGCATCATCGATGTTGCGGTTGCTGAAGAAGACGATGGCGTCCTCGTCGCCGCCGCCTTCCAGATGCGGCTCGCCGTTCGCCACGCCCGAGACGTAGCTGCCCGTGGGGCGCGTCTCCTTGTGGGTGCCGTCCTGTCGGTAGAACCGAAGCTCGCCCTGCATCACGAGCGTCACGTAGGGGCTCTTGTGCCGGTGCAGCATCACGCGCTGGTTCGCGGCGAACTTGAAGACCACGTCGACGATGCGGTTCTCCTCGTCGACCTTGTAGACGAAGAAGGCGATGTGCGGCAGCCAGTCGAGCGTCCGCCAGGTGATGTTGCTCTCGTCGAACTTGGGGGTTGGCATCAGGTTTCCTCGGGGTTCGCAGTGTGACCCGTTCGGGGTCGGCGCACGGCTTTCCGCCGCGTCTCGTTTTCGAGGGCCTGCTCGAAGCCCCTTTCAATGAAACTAGGCGACCCCATCGTCGGTTCGACGATTCGGGCCTCACGAGTTCCTTGAATCCGCGCTGTCCTCGTTCGAGGACAGCCGGTCACCCGCCGCGTCGAGCGTTGCGCGTCGGGATGACGAGGGCCTCGATGAAGTTGACGATCTCGATCCGTCGGTTGCCCTCGTCGGTCACCTGATCGTCCAAGCCCAGCCGCCAGGCGAGGTCGCGCCGGTCGGGCTCGCGATGGATGGCCTCGACGAGGTCGGCCTGCTCCTCGACCTCGCGCCGGGTACGGGCCAGCCCGCTCTCGACCAGATCGTCCGCCTGCCGCCGGAGGGCTCCCGTCACCTCGTCGAGCCCGATCTCCGGGTGGTATTGGACGCCCCAGAACGTGCCGCCGTCGTGTCGGATCTCGGCGGCCTGGACGACGGTGGACCGGTTCAGCGCCAGCAGCGTGGCCCCGTCCGGCAGGGTCTCGACCTCATCGGTGTGGATGCTGGGCGCATCGTAGGCGACCGGGCGGCCCTTGAGCAGCGGATGAGACCGTCCAGCGTCCGTGGGCACGATCCGGCGGGCGAAGCCGGCCTCGGGACCGTTGCGGTTCTGCCGGACCGTGCCACCCGCGGCGACGGTCGCCATCTGCAGCCCGGCGCAGGAGCCGAAGGAAGGTGTTCCGGACGAGAACAGGGCATTCATGAATGCGAGGGAGCGCCTGACCTCCGGCGTGTCCTCGTAGAGAGATAGGGGCGAGCCCGAGAGGAAGACCGCATCGTATCCGCCCAGGCTCTCGCCCTCCGGGAAGGTACTGTCCGCGTCAGCGGGCATGACGCGATGGCAAACGGCCCCTGGCGCAAGGAGAGCTAGGATCTCGACGTAGGTCTCCCCAGACGAGCGCCCGACACTGTCTCGGCGCTTCTCACGGGCTGCCGTAGGCTCGCTTTCAGCGACGAGGAAACGAAGTCCTGATGTTGGTGCCTGCAAGGCCGTTGCGCTCCGGGGAGCCATTCCCCGGGGACCCGAACTGCTGGCAGAAAACGGCGTTCCGGGCCGGGCGGACCTGCCGCAGGTGATGAGGACGTGTCGAGTTGAAGCACTCAGATGCAGGAACGTCGGGTTCCAGCCGCCGTTCGCTTTTCGTTTGATCAGGACAACCAACTTGGCGCGCTTCGGCTATCACGCTTCCCACGAGCAATACGCGCCATCCACCCTTCTCTCACATGTCCAATCAGCCGAGCGTGCCGGCTTCGCCTGTGCGATGTCGTCTGAGCATTTCAAGCCATGGAGCAATGCCCAGGGCCACGCCGGTCATGCCTGGTCCTGGCTCGGCGCCGCGCTCGCGACCACGCGATTGCCGTTCGGCATCATCACGGCGCCGGGTTATCGCCACCACCCCGCTGTCCTCGCCCAGTCGGCCGCGACCCTGTCCGAAATGTTCCCGGAACGGCTGTGGCTGGCCCTCGGAAGCGGCCAGCGGTTGAACGAGGACATCACAGGCATGCCGTGGCCGGAGAAGGCCGAGCGCACCGCCCGCCTTAGTGAGTGCGCCGCGGTGATCAGGGCCCTGTTCGACGGCGAGACCGTGACGCACCGGGGCCGGGTCACGGTGGTGGATGCCAAACTGTATTCCCGCCCGGCCAAGGCACCCCTCCTGCTGGCCGGCGCCGTCACTACTGAGACGGCCCGTAAGGTCGCGACGTGGGCCGACGGTCTCGTCACCGTCGGCATAGAGCCGGGCAAGCTCCGTCCCGTCGTCGAGGCCTTTTGCGAGGGCGGGGGCGAAGGCAAGCCAGTCTTCCTCCAGACGAAGGTGTGCTGGGATACGGACGACGGACGGGCCCTCTCCGAGGCCCACGGGCAATGGGCCGCCAACATGCTGGAGGGCGACGCCAACTGGGACCTGCGCACGCCGGAGGACTTCGAGACCGCGTCGCGCTTCGTACGTCCCGAGGACGTTCACGGTTGTGTCCGGGTGTCCTCGGACCTCGGGCGTCAGGCAGCCTGGCTCGCCGACCTCGCGGAGATCGGCTTCGAGGAGATCATCGTTCATCAAGTTGGCCGCAACCAGGATGCCTTCATCGAGGCGTTCGGCGGCGGTGTCTTGCCCCAGCTTCGCGCCTAGTCGCCACGCACCCTTTCCCATCCTCGGAGCCATCGATTGTTGAAGCCGTTTCCCCGCACGGGCGGGCCTGTCGAACGCGAGGACGGATATCTCCCCCTCGAAGCCTATGCCGCCCTCGGTGAGGGCCGGTCCGTGGCCTTGTCCGGTGCCGACGGCTCAATCGATTGGTGGTGCTGCCCGAACCTCGATTCCCCACCGCTCTTCGACCGTCTGCTATCCCCACATGAGGGGGGCTACTTCTCTGTCACGCCCGATGCCCCATTCACCGCCGAGATCGGCTATCGCGACGGAAGCAACGTCCATGAGACCGTGTTCACCACGGCGACCGGAAGGGCGCGCCTGACCGAGAGCCTGAACAGCGGGCCGGCCGGGCGGTTGCCTTGGGCGGAACTGGCACGTCGCATCGAGGGGATCCAGGGGCGTGTCCGCTTCCGGATCGAGCTCGTGTTCGGAACTCGGGGCGACACGGCCGGACCATTCCTCTCGTCGAACGCAAGTGGCACTGCCTTTCACGTCGCCGACCTTATGGGGCTGTTCCGCTATAGCGAGGGCATCCGCATCGATGGCGAGGATGACCATGCGATCAAGGCCAGCGTCGAGGTGTCGGCGGGGCAGCGCGAGACGGTGGCCATCGTCGCCGGCGAGCACGAGCCACTCGTCGTCGCCCCAGTCGCGGACATCGACCGACGCATCGATGGCTCCTGCGATGCTTGGCGCAACTGGACCGAACGCCTTGGCTACGCGGGGCGGTACCCGGAACAGGTTGGACGCAGCGCCCTCGCCCTCAAGCTGCTGCTCTACTCCCCCACCGGCGCCATCGCCGCCGCGGCGACGACCTCGTTGCCGGAAGGTATCGGAGGTAAGAAGAACTACGATTACCGCTACGCCTGGGTTCGGGATGCCGGCTACGTCATCAAGGCGTTCCTCCGCCTAGGGGCCCATGCCGAGGCCAGCGCCGCGTTGACTTGGCTCGTCCGCCACTTGGAGGAGCACGGCGCCCAGGTCCTCTTCACCCTGAACGGGGAGATGGTCTCGGAGGAGGAGGAACTCGACCTTCCAGGGTACCGGAACTCCCGCCCGGTCCGAACGGGCAACGCAGCAACTGGCCAGCACCAGCACGGCATCTACGGCGACATCTTCGAGACGGCGGAGCGCTTCGTTGCCGGGGGTGGCATGCTCGACCTGCGCAGCGGTGCGTTGCTGGCGCGTCTTGCCGACGAATGCGCCGAGAAATGGAAGATGAAGGATGCTGGGATCTGGGAGCTTCCAGAGCAGCAGCACTACACCGGCTCCAAGATCAGTTGCTGGCAGGCCCTGGCCCGGGCCGTCGAGATGGCCGAGAAGGGCTATCTGCCAGGCACCTGCAAGGACCGTTGGGTCCGGGCCCGCGACCGCGTAGCGGACTGGATCGAGGAGCATTGCTGGTCGGAGGCGAAGCAGGCCTACGTGATGTATCCCGGCAGCGATAAGCTCGATGCCTCGATGACCCTTGCTGTCCGCTTCCGATATGGGAGCGCCGACCGATTGCGGGCGACCTGCGAAGCCATCGACCGGGAGCTCGGTCGGGGTCCCTATCACTACCGCTACTCGGGCGTGGATGCCGAGGAAGGTTGCTTCCTCGCATGCACCTTCTGGCTCTGCGAGGCGATGGCTCTTCTCGGGCAGAACGATCAGGCGTCAGAGAAATTCGAGGCGGTGGTCGCGGCATTGGACCGGAACTCCGGCACCTATGCGGAGATGGCCGATCCCCAAACAGGCGGGTTCCTTGGGAATTTGCCACAAGGATTGACCCACTTGGCCCTGATACAGGCGGCAGCGACCCTATCGGGACTGGACCTTTAGACCAACGGACCAAATACCGGCTGGCGAGACCTTAGGCGCTTAACCGCGGCGGGCCTCGCCATCCGACGATGATGGGTACGAGGTACTTTGCCATCGCCCCTGAGAGAGGATGACCAGACAGCGTGAGCTGGTCTATGATCAGACCGCGTGTTGTATAGCTTTGATGACGTCCGAGGCGTTATATGGCTTAGGCACGAACAACCCGTGGTCCGGAACCTCCTCGTCCGTGAACCGATGCCGTCCCGACGTCAGAACCAGCCGGATGTCCGGCCAATTCTCGTTGACCCGCTCGGCGAGGGTGACGCCACACATGGTTCCCGGCATATCGACGTCGGTAAACAATACGCCGATGTCGGATCTCCGATGCAGGATGTCCCAGGCCTCGTCGGCATGACGGGCCGCAACCACCGTGAAGCCCGCATCCTCAAGCATGTCCACGGCATTCGAGCGTACGAAGTCGTAGTCCTCAACCACGAGGACGACCGATGCTTCGAGGGGGCGCTTCGTCGGCATGGGCGTTCAACAGACAGGCAACGCTTCGGTTGCAATCCCTGGGCGGTAGCTTTTCCGTTACCGCCTACCGTCCAGTGTCCCTCACCCGGCGCCGCCGCGTCGTGACCTTGCGCAGGATGCGCGAGAGCTGCTCTACCGAATACGGCTTGTGAAGTAGGTCGAGGCCGTCAGTGCCGTTCTGCGCCAGGACGTGGCTGTAGCCTGACGCCAGGACCACCGGCAGGCCGACGTGCCGAAGCCCGATCTCCCGGGCCAGCTCGACGCCGTCCATGCCGGGCATGACCACGTCGGAGAACACGACGTCGAAACGGTCCGGCGCCTTCGCGAGCTCAGCCAGGGCCTGCCGTGCGTCCATCGCCCAGACCGTCTCGTAGCCGAGGTCGTGCAGCGTCTGGGTCGCGAAGTTGCCGACATCCCGGTTGTCCTCGACGAGAAGCACCCTGGTGCCGTGTCCGTCCATCAGGGGAGCCGGGTCCGCATCATCGACGACGGCCAGCGCATCCTTGACGGCGCGGGGCAGGTAGAGCGTGAAGGTCGTCCCCTCGCCGATGGCGCTCACGACACGGACCTCGCCGCCCGACTGCTTGGCGAAACCGATCACCTGGGACAGGCCGAGGCCGGTGCCGTGCCCCACCTCCTTGGTGGTGAAGAACGGCTCGAAGATCCTGTCGAGGATGCCGGCGTCGATGCCTGTGCCGGTGTCCGAGATCGACAGGGCGACGAAGCGCCCGACGACCCTGGCATGGCTCCGGTCGCCGGGAATCGCGGCGACGTTCCGGACCGAGATGGTCAGCTTCCCCTCGCCGTCCATCGCGTCGCGGGCGTTCACGGCCATGTTGACGATGGCGGTCTCGAACTGGCTCGGGTCCGCGTCGATGAGGCAGGCCTCGTCGGGCATGCGCGTCACGGTGCGGATGCGCGATCCCGTCAGGGTGCCGATCATCTCCTCGATGGTCTCGACGCTTCTGGCGGCGTCGAACACCGCGGGCTTGAGCGCCTGCCGCCGGGCGAACGCGAGCAGCTGTCCGGTCAGCTTGGCTGCCCGCGTCACCGTGTCGGAGATCGCACCGATGTATCGCTGACGCCGTTCCTCGGGGAGGTTCGGGCACTTCAGCAGGTCGGTCGACGACATGATGACGGTGAGCAGGTTGTTGAAATCGTGGGCGACCCCGCCGGTAAGCTGACCGACGGCCTCCATTTTCTGGGCCTGGCGAAGCGCGTCCTGGGCCCTGTCAAGCTCGGCTGTGGCGCGCACGCGCTCCGTGATGTCCTGGGCGTGGTGGAACGCGCCGAAGATCCGTCCGTCACCGTCCCTAAGCGGGGTGTACGAGACTTCCCAGTACGGCTTGACGATGCTCGGGTCGCCGAACTCCTCGACAACGGTAAACACTTCGCCGGCCAGGGCCCGCGCCATCAACGCCCGCATGACGGGCGCCTGGTCCTCCGTGAACAAGTCCGGGAAGACGTCCCCAAGATTGACGCGATAGCCGAAGATCCGATGGAATTCGTCGCTGTGCGCCTGGTTGAACGCGATGAGGCGGAAGTCGTGGTCGAAGGCGCAGATCGGTGCCCTGTCGGTTTCGACGATGGTGGCAAACAGGTCGCGTTCGGCAGTGCGCGCGGCGAGCGCCACCTCCCGTTCCTTCTCGACCGTGACGTCGCGCCCGGTGCAGTAGACCAGCCCGTCCTCGGGCACGCCGATCCACGAGATCCAACGGTAGGACCCGTCCTTGCGGCGGTAGCGGTTGGCGCATCCCACCGCTGGCTGGCCGTCCTCGATCCGTTCGAGGCCGACCCGGGTGCGCTCGACGTCATCGGGATGAAGGAGATCCCAGATCGGCGTCCGCGCGATCTCCACATCCGACCATCCCAACAAGGTCTGCCAGGCCGGGTTCGAGGTCACCAGGTAGCCGTGCCGGTCCAGGGCGCACATCAAGTCGGGGGTAAGCGTCCACGTCCGCCCTCGGGCCTGGGTGCGCTCGACGACCTGACGTTCCAGGTCGGCGTTGAGGGTACGCAGGTCGGCCTCGGCCTGCCTCAGCACAGTGACGTCGTGAAAGACGCCGATCATCCGCAGGTGCCCGCCCTCGTCCTGCAGGGGCTCGCTGGAACTCAGGATCGTGCGCGTGGTGCCGTCGGGCCTGGTGACGCGATAGTCGGCCACGACCTCTGTGCCGTCGACGGCCGCCGCCTCGGTGAGGGCATGGGCACGTTCGACGTCGACCTTCTCCAGGCGGGAGAACACCTCGTCCTGGTGCACCGGTCCCTCCGGCGCGAGCCCGAAGATCTCGCGGCTCCTGTCGTCCATCTCGACCGTGCCGCTGACCGTGTCCCACTCGAAGATGCCGAGGCGTGCGATGTTGACGGCCATCGATAGGCGGGCCTGACCCTGGCGAGTGGCCGTCAGGGCGGTTTCGAGACGTTCGTGCCCGGCGGAGAGCGCCTCCTGTGTCCGTGTCCGGCAGAAGGATGCGAAGATGCGGCCGGACACGTCGCGGACGAGGGACTCCTCCTCCTGGGTCCAGCGTGCTGGCAAGGCCCGCTCGACGTGGACGATGGCGGTGAGGCCGTCTTCGATCATCACCGGCACGCATAGGGTGGTCCGGTCCGGTTCGCCCTGACGATATGGGCCGGGAACCACGGTTGCGGCGTCGACCCGCACGCTACGACCAGCCTGAAGTGCGTCCATGACGCCAGGTCCAGGATCCGTAACGCAAGGGATACGGTCATCTCCGGCCGGCCACGTGCCGGCCGTCTCGAACTCACCGGTTGCAACATCGTACTTGGCGAAGCCGCATCGGTCCGCCCCAAGGTGCCGACCGAGCCTTTCGCATCCGTCAGCGATGAGGCGACCGGAGGTGTCGCTCCCACGCAGGGCGTCACTGAGTTCGAGGAGGAACCCGCTGCGTTGACGCGCACGAACCCTTTCGGTCGTTTCCGTCGTGAGGCAGAGGACGCCAGAGACGTCGGAGCCGTCGTGGACGGGTGAGAAGGAATACGACCACCATGTCGCCTCCTCGGTCCCGTGCCGTTCCATTGCGATGGGGTCGTCCACGAAACGCCCCGCCTCACCGGTGAAGGCGCGCTCCAGCGCCGCCCGGACGGCGCCCCAGGCATCGGGCCAGACCATGGGAAGCGGCCGGCCGAGCGCTCCGTCGAGGCGCGTGCCGAGGATCGGACGGTAGGCGTCGTTGAATAGGAACGTCCGCTCCGGTCCCCAGACGAGGTACATGCTCTCGGGTGAGTTCAGCATGTTGCTCAGGGTGACGCGGAACGCCGCCGGCCATCCATCAATCGGACCAAGGGACGTCGATGACCAATCGTGCGAGCGGATGGCATCGCCCATGGCTCCGCCGCCGACCGGGAAACTGGAAGCGTGTCGCATGGTGTCAGCGGGCCTTGCGGTCGGCGGCGAGGAGGCGGGCCTGCTCCTTGAGCAGGAAGTCCGGCTCGCATTGCTCCAGCATCCGGAGGGCCGCCCTCACCACCTCGCTGACGCTTCCGTAGCGACCGGAATTCACGCGCTCCCCGAGGAAGGCGTGCTGTTCGGGCGTGATGGAAACGGTGACGGTTTTACGGACGGCCATCGACCACAGATACCACGTTCACACATCTGCTTACAGCTTGGCATTGCGTTTACGGCAAAGCTTGCGTCACGTTCGCGAGAGGGCTTGCACCCCATCGGAGGTGACGTGACTGGCTGGCTTTGGACCGGGCTGATTGAGAGGATCAGCCAGGACCGAAGGAGCTGGACATGCGGCGAGGTCAGAAGACGGGTGCGGAGCATGTGACGTGACTGGCTGGCTTTGGACCGGGCTGATTGAGAGGATCAGCCAGGACCGAAGGAGCTGGACATGCGGCGAGGTCAGAAGACGGGTGCGGAGCAGGTGGTGCTGAAGCTTCGCCAGATCGAGGTTCAGACGGCGCAGGGCAAGAGTTTGGCCCTGGCCTGCAAGGAGGCCGAGATCTCCGAGCAGAGCTACTATCGCTGGCGCAAGGAGTACGGCGGCTTGCAGATCGACCAGGCGCGCCGGATGAAGGATCTGGAACGTGAGAACGCGCGATTGCGCCGGCTCGTGGCTGATTTGTCTTTGGAGAAGCAGGTGCTGGCGGACGTCGCCGCGGGAAACTTATAGCCCCGGAGCGACGCCGGCAGGCCGTCGACGGCATCAGGGAGAAGTATGGTCTCTCAGAACGCCATGCCTGCCGGATCGTTGGCCAGCACCGGGGCACGCAACGCTACATACCGACTGTGCCGGCTGACGAGGATGCGCTGACCCGCGCCATCATCGCCTTGGCGTCTGAATACGGACGCTATGGCTACCGCCGTGTCACCGCGCTGCTGCAGGCAGCGGGCTGGCAGGTGGGCAAGGACCGGGTTCAGCGGATCTGGCGTCGTGAGGGGCTCAAGGTCCCGCAAAAGCATCGGCCGCGAAGCCGGTTGTGGTTGAACGATGGCTCCTGCGTGCGGCTGCGGCCTCTCCATCGCAATCACGTCTGGAGCTTCGATTTCGTGCAGACACAGACCCACGACGGGCGGAGCCTGCGCATCCTGACGCTGATCGC
>NZ_LMNG01000024.1 GCF_001423295.1 Methylobacterium sp. Leaf112
CGATCATCTCGGCCCGCACCGCCTCGGCCACCGCAGGCAGATCGCTCTCGGGAAGCCGACGCAGCGCGGACGTCTCGTCGAGACCGTCTAGAATCGAGGGATTGGCTGAAGACACTGGCATTGACCCGTTGTTCGCTGGTGACCGCCCGAACGGGCCTGACCCTTCGCCACCCACGGCGCCGGCTCCCCCATCCCAACGGTTGATCCCTGGACTGAGCCGGGACCCTTGAATCTGCACTTATAACGTCATTGCACGGCTTTGCCACGCATGGGCTCAGGGCCGGTCGTCCCGCCCCCCATGACAGGCGCGAGCGTCCGGCGTAAGGGCGGCAGTTAAACCTCTGGCCGCCGCCGATCAACGGTGCGGTCGCTCCCGGTGGCCCGCAGGCATGGGCCCGCAGGCAGGGGACAGCAGGAAGGCAGACCATGCGTTCTCGCCCGATGATTCGCCGTCTCCGATCGGGCTGCCTCGCCACCGGCCTCGCCCTCGTCTGCGGACTGCCGGCCGGGGGCGCCCGGGCCGCGGAAACGACTCCCCGCGGCACCGTCGACCGGACCCCGTTCACGTCTGCGTGTCCGGGCCGGCATCCCTGTCGCCGCCAGGCCGGCCCCGGCCCGTCCGACCGCGACGTACATCCCTTCGAGGGCTCCCTCGGGCGCCCCTGCGCCTATCGCTGGCGCGAGACGCCGTCCGGTCCCCGCAAGGTCCGGGTGTGCTTCTGATTCGCGCCCTCGCCCTCCTCGTCCTCCTGGGCGGGCCCGCCCAGGCGCAGACCTGCTCCGAGCAGTTCGCGGAGGGAATGCGGCCCGACCTCGTCAACCCGAAGCTCGCGCGGCAGGCGACGCCCCTGTGCTACGCGGCGTTCGCCCTCCTGCATTCGGGGGTGTCCCGGACACCGATCTATGCCGCCGAGCGCCTGACCCGGTCGAGCGTCGCGGCGGCGCGCGCCGTCGACCGCGTCGATGACTTCCACGACGAGGACGCCCTGCCGGAAGCGGAGCGGGCGCATCTCGAGGACTACGTCCGCAGCGGGTTCGACCGGGGCCACATGGCGCCGGCCGGCGATATGCCGACGGGGGCCGCGCAGGCACAATCCTTCACCCTCGCCAACATCGTACCGCAGGACCGGGCCGTGAATCGCGGCCTGTGGGCGGCCATCGAGGAGAGCGTGCGCCGCCTCGCCACCGCCCGGGGCACGCTCTTCGTCGTCACCGGCCCGGTCTATGCCGGGGACAGCGTGCAGGCGATCAACGGCCGGGTCCTGGTGCCGACGCAGCTGTTCAAGGCGTTGTACGATCCGGCCAGGGGAGAGGCGGGCGCCTACCTCGTGCCCAACCGCGACGACGCCGAGTGGCGCGCCGTGTCGCTCGCCGAGCTGCGCGGCGTCGCCGGCCTCGACGTGTTTCCGGGACTGCCCGATTCGGTGAAGCGTCGCGCCATGGACCTCCCCGAGCCGCGCACCTATTCGCGGGGCGACGAAGCCGGCGGGCCGCCGCGCGGGCGGACTCGCGAACCGGATTCGTTCGAGGCCTGGGCCAGGAACCAGCTGCACCGCCTCGCCCGGCGCCTGTGGCGCGACCTGATGCGGGCGATTTTCTGAGAGAGGAGACGCGCATGTCAGACACGACGCCGCCGGTGTTCCGGCCCTTCGCCGACGCGGCCGCCGTGCGGACCATCGGCGGCCTCTGCCTGGAAAACGGTCGCGACCGCATCGTCGTGCACGGCTCCCTCGACCTGACCCGGGATCGCACTGGCCTGGGACGGGCGCGCGCCCTACGGGCGACGGTCACCGCCATCGTCGAGGCCCTCGAAGGGCAGAGCCTGCCCGAGGCGATCGCCGAAGCCACGACAGCCCCGGAGGTGGTGAAGAACCCCTTCGCCTGACGCCGCGCGTCCGATCTTCTTGCCGGTCCCGCGCCGCCCTGATACTCCGGCGCAACACTCATCAGGCGAAGCGATTGGCCCGGAGCGGTTCGACGACGGCGAGGGCCGGACCGTCCGACGGCGCATCGTGCGAGGCCCGGCCGGCTCCCCAAAGGGCCGCCGCGGGGCCGCGCACCCCATCATTCGGCATCGGCCGTGCCCGGAAGGGCCCCGATCCCACAGGTCAAGGATACCGGCATGGCGCGCGAATTCATCTACCACATGAAGGGTCTGACCAAGACCTACACCGGCGGCAAGAAGATTCTCGATAACGTCAATCTGTCGTTCTATCCGGACGCCAAGATCGGCGTGCTCGGCATCAACGGCTCGGGCAAGTCGACGCTCCTCAAGATCATGGCCGGCATCGACACGGAATGGACCGGCGAGGGCTTCGTCGCGCAGGGCGCCCGCGTCGGCTACCTGCCGCAGGAGCCCCAGCTCGACCCGAACAAGTCGGTCCGCGAGAACGTCATGGAGGGGGTCGCCGAGAAGCAGGCGCTCCTCGACCGCTACAACGAACTCGCCATGAACTATTCCGAGGAGACGGCGGACGAGATGACCGCCCTCCAGGACAAGATCGAGGCGGGCAACCTCTGGGAGCTCGACTCCAAGGTCGATCAGGCCATGCTGGCGCTCGGCTGCCCCACCGACGAGATGCCCGTCGCCACCTTGTCCGGCGGCGAGCGCCGCCGCGTCGCCCTGTGCAAGCTCCTGCTGTGGGAGCCCGAGTTGCTGCTGCTGGACGAGCCCACCAACCACCTCGACGCCGAGACGGTGAACTGGCTGGAGGGCCACCTCAAGCAGTATCCCGGCGCGATCCTGATCGTGACCCACGATCGCTACTTCCTCGACAACGTCACCGGCTGGATCCTCGAGCTCGACCGCACCCGAGGCTACCCCTACGAGGGCAATTACTCGGCCTGGCTCATCCAGAAGCAGAAGCGTCTGGCCCAGGAAGGCCGAGAGGACATGGCCCGCCAGCGCGCCATCAACCGCGAGCAGGAGTGGATCTCGGCCTCGCCGAAGGCCCGGCAGTCGAAGTCCAAAGCCCGCATCACCCGCTACGACGAACTCGTGGCGAAGCAGAACGACAAGATCGACGCCTCGGCGCAGATCGTCATCCCCATCGACGAGCGGCTCGGCAACAACGTCATCGAGTTCGACCATCTCAACAAGGCGTTCGGCGACCGCCTGCTCATCGAGGACCTGTCGTTCAAGCTGCCGCCCGGCGGCATCGTCGGCGTCATCGGCCCCAACGGTGCCGGCAAGACGACCCTGTTCAAGATGATCACCGGCTCCGAGACACCCGATGGCGGCACCATCTCGGTGGGCGAGACCGTGCATCTCGGCTACGTCGACCAGTCGCGCGACGCCCTCGATCCCGGCGCTACGGTCTGGCAGGAAGTGTCCGGCGGCAACGACATCATCTATTTCAACAAGCGCGAGATCAATTCCCGCGCCTATTGCGCCGCCTTTGCGTTCAAGGGGTCAGACCAGCAGAAGAAGGTCGGTACCCTGTCGGGCGGTGAGCGCAACCGCGTGCATCTGGCCCGCACCCTGAAGGGCGGCGCCAACGTGCTGCTGCTCGACGAGCCCACCAACGACCTCGACATGGAGACCCTGCGGGCGCTGGAAGAGGCGCTGGAGGATTACGCCGGCTGCGCGGTGATCATCAGCCACGATCGCTGGTTCCTCAACCGCATCGCCACCCACATCCTCGCCTTCGAGGGCGACAGCCACGTCGAGTGGTTCGAAGGCAACTTCTCGGATTACGAGGAAGACAAGAAGCGCCGCCTCGGCACCGATTCGCTGATGCCGAAGAAGCTCAAGTACAAGAAGTTCTCGCGGTAGGCCGCGAACCAGCGCTCGGCGCGCATCCCCTCTCCCGGCTTGCTGGGAGAGGGGACCGCATATCGCGTTTCGAGCTTTCTGAAGTTCGCAACGCTTTGTCATCCCGGGGCCGCGCAGCGGAACCCGGGACCCAGAAACACCGGTTTAACAAAGCCTTGCGCTGTCGGCGGCTCTCGATTGCACGCCTTCGACGCGGCCCTTCGGGTCCGGGTTCGCCTGCGGCGCTTCGGAATGACACCGGTGACCATGTGCGATCGCCCCGCGAGCGGGGCGAGGATCGACGCTCACGTCCGCCTCAGGCCCGCGCGCTCAGCGCCAGGGCCTCACCCAGATCCCGCACGTCCGTGAGTTTTCGCCCGCGCCGGCGCAGATCCGTCAGCAGGGCCCGGTCCGGGAATGGGCAATAGGGCAGGATGGCGGGCGTCTCGCCCTCTCGCAGCCTACCGTCGGCGAGTTGCGCCAGGACGCGGTCCAGCAGCACCCGTCCGTGCTCGTGCAGGATCACGGACGCCCGCGTCGCCGTGGTGTCGGCCGGCAATGTCACCGCTTCCCGTGAAAGAATCGCCCCGGCATCGATGGTGACGGCGAGGCGATGCACCGTGACGCCGAAGGCCGGCTCCGGTTCGGCCAGGGCGTGGATCGTCGGCACGGGACCGCGATGGCGCGGCAACAGGCCGGGATGGACGTTGAAGCCGCCGAGCGGCGCCAGCGCCAGGGTCGCGCCGGACAGGATCTGGTCGAAGTGGAAGGTGACGATGATCCCGGGTGTGTGACGCGCGAACAGGGCCGCGACCTCCGGCCCGTTGACGTCGTCCACGGTCAGGGTCGGGATGCCGAGGCGGTGGCACAGGGCCTTCAGGGGCGTCGCGGTGGGAGTGTCCGTCGTTCCCGCCAGCCGCCGGGTCAGCCCGGACAGGGGGGAGAGCAGGTCGGGCAGCCCGAAATTCACCCCGAGATACGGCAGGATCGCGGGCCCCGAGCGCGCGAGATGCCGCCGCACCTGACCGATGAGCCCGCCCGAACTCGGACGCTCGGCGTTGGACAGGCCGACGAAGGCGATGTCGGCCGCATGGTCCGTGACGAAGCGGCGGACGGCGCGCGCGTTCGGCAGGGCCTCCAAGACGAAGAGGGCGAGGCGAGGGCGGCTCATCGGCCGGTCCGGATCTTGAACTTGAACCCGCTCATGCCGAGGCGCCGCAGGGATTCGGGCAGCAGGGCCGAGCCGCGGGCGAGGGCCGCGATGATCCACGGGAAGGCGACGATGTCCCGGTCGCGGGCCAGCCCCCTGGCCATGCGGGCGGCGGCGTCCGCCGCGTCGATCTCCATGGGTCGCCAGCCCTGATACTCGCCGCCCATGGCGGTCCGGACGTAGCCCGGCGTCACCACGTTCACCTTGACCCCGTGGGGCTTGAGCTTTTCGCGCAACGCCAGCCCGTGGGCGAGGAGGGCGGCCTTGGTGCCGCTATAGGCCGGCGCGTCGGGCAGGGGCGCGAAGGCGGCGAGCGACGAGACCAGGGCGATCTGACCGGTGCCGCGGGCGCGCATGAGGTCGACGCAGGGGAGGGCGACGTTGAGGGCTCCGTCGAGGTTCACCGCCACGGTCTCGAACGCCATGGCGGACGTCTCGACGTCGCCGCCGGGGTCGCCACCGTTGATCGCCGCGTTGACGATCACGAGGTCGAGGGGATGGGCGGCGTGGGTGGCCGCGAGCCAGGCGGCGATGCCGGCCCGATCGCGCACGTCCAGGCGCTCGGTCTCCACGAGCGCGCCCCTGGCGCGGCAGGCGTCCGCCACGGCGTCCAGGCGGGTGGCATCGCGGCCGTGCAGCACGAGGGTGGTGGCGGGCGTCGCGTAATGACGGGCGAGCGCCGCGCCGATGCCGCTCGACGCGCCGGTGATGAGGATGACGGGCATCGGCTCTGTGGGTTCTGGAAAGGGGAGCGGGCCGGCGCTTCAGTAGACCGGCGCGAGATCCTGCGCATCCCCGGTCTCGGCGCGGCCGGCCTGGGCGGCGGCGAGTGCCGCGGCCGGGAGGGTCGCCTCCAGGCGCGGGATCGTCCCGGCCACGGCCCGGGCGATGGCCTCGCGGGAGAAGAAGCCGCCGTTGACCTGGGTGCGGTGCAGGACGACCCGGCGGAAATCGCGCATCAGGTCGGGGTCCGGCGCCACCGGCGCCGTCCAGAACGTCGCGAGGCCGCCCGCATGGGTGAGGCCCGGCAGGTTGTAGATCGCCTCGCCGGTGGCGAGGGTCGGACAGCCGAGTTCGAGGGACAGCATGCCGACGGTGCTGTTGACGAGCACCACGCCGCGGCTGCCGGCGATGAGGCTCGGCAGATCGCCGCCGTCGATGATGTCGAGGCGGTCGTTGACCCCGTGGCGCTTGGCCGAGTGACGGGCGTACTTGCGCCAGTTGATCAAACCGCTGTCGAGGGGGTGGAGCTTGATCAGGAGCCGGGTCGCGCCCTTCGAATCAGCGGCGAAGGAGGCGATCACCCGGTCCATGAACGCCTCGACCCCGAGGAAGGGGGAGTGGACGCGGATCTGGTAGTCGCTGTCGAGTTGAAGCGGCAGCAGGAAGTAATCGACCCCCACCGCCGTGTAAGCCTCGTTGAGCCGGGCCGCCTCGCGCCGCGTATGGGCGCGGCGGGCGAACTTCTTGATCCAGCCGGCATATTCGACGGCGATGTGGTTGGGTCGGTGGCTGCGGAAATGCGGGAAGAAGTACGGGAAGCCGAAATTGGCGATGTTGTAGGCCACATCCCACAGGCTGCGCCGCGCCATGTCCCCGCTCGACGGCATGGCACGCCCCGGCTGCGGCAGGCGCCGCGCCACGGCCCGGATGGCCTCGGCGGTCTTGGGCAGGGACGAGTGACCGTTCACGCCGCCGAGTTCGCAGGTGATCCAGTTCGGCCGAAGGTAGCCTTCCTCGAACACGTGGAGGCGCACGCCCAACGGCTCGGCCGCCGCACGGGCGGCAACGTGGTAGGGCCGGCAATCGCCGAACAGGATGATGTCCGTGACCCCGTGCCGGGCGATGTACTCGGCGACGTACCCGCCCCAGTTCTCGAACGACCCGCGATAATTGTCCGCCGGCAGACGCCAGAACAGCCAGTCGCCGGAGGAGAAGTTGATTCGCCGGACTCGGTGACCGCGCTCCTCGAGGCTGCGCCCGAGATCGGAGAAGAACGGGGAGGCGACGCCCTGCAGGAACAGGAACGTGGCGGGTCCGTCGCGATGCGCGGGGGCGCGGGGTTGCAGCATTCCGAGGCGCAGGGTCCTGAAGCCCGGATACCCGGGCGAATGTCACGATGGAAGACGTCGCATAGCCGTTGAAAGGCAGCAATCTTAAGGCATGGTTGCACAAAACGAATTTTAATCCGTGTGACCCGGCGGCCACGCAGCTCTTGGCAGACGGCCATTCCTCGCGAACGGGTCGCATCGGTCCCCGCGAACGGGTCGCATCGGGACGGCCGCTTGCGCGTTCGCGGTGTTTCAGGGTCGACCGGCCCGAAAACCGGTTCCCACTGTTCGGGCCGATGCTCTAGAGCCTGCAGCATCGGGCCGGACGCAGCGGCCCTCCCGTGTTGGTCGAACCGTTCATGCGCCCGAACCCGCCGCCTTCCCTGTTCTCCACCGGCCGGACCATCCGGGCCCTGCGCACGCAGGTCGCGGCGGCGACGGGCAGCGCGTTCGCCCACCCGTTCCAGCCCGGCGCCGTCGCGGTCGTGTGGGGTGCGGACGGCGTCACGGTCGCCGCCTTGAGCCGTCTCGGGCGGCCGGTACTCACGGTCGCGCCGGGACCGATTCTCAGCCCATACGACACGCCCGCCACGGGGATGGCGAGCCTGCGCCTCACCCTCGACGGGGCGCCGATGGGCGGCGTCCCGGCGGATCCGGCCCTGGCCGACCGATTGGCGCATCTGCGCCTGCACGGCCGAAACCGGTTTTCGGCAGGGGCCGGCACGGTGGCCGAGATCGAAGGCGCGGCGCTGATCCTCCTCGACGGCGCGGAGAACCCGGCCCGGACCCGGGCCTTCGTCGCCGGCGTGCTGGCCCGTCACCCGCAGGTGGACTTCGTCGCCGCCGGCCCCGAGGGCTGCGCCGATCTCGCACCCGCGCCGCGCCTGCGGGTCGTGCGGGCCCCCGTCGACCCCTGGGCCGCCTGCACCGCCGCCGCGCGGGTCTTCACCGGCGATGCGGCGAGCGCCGGCACGGCGCGCCTCGCGGGCGCCGATGTGGTCGAAGCCGATCCGCCGACCGAGCTCGACGACGCCTACGGCGCCGGCATCCATTGGTTCGATCCCTGGACCCGCGCGCCCATCGCGCGCGCGGAGTGCCTCGACAAGGTCGCGTGGCTGCGGGCGCGGTTCCGCGACAACGACCGGCCGACGGTGCTCGTCGGCATCTCGCGGTGGAAGCGGCCCGGCCTCGACGCCTTCACAACCGGCCCGTTCGGCCCACCCATCCACGCCATGGCGGCCGAGGACGCGGTGCACCGTGCGCCCCCCGGCGCCCGGGTCCTCGCCTGGGCGACGCGGATGCCCGAGCGCCTGGAAGCCCTCTGCGCCGAGGCGGGGTTGCCCCTGTGGCGGGTCGAGGACGGGTTCCTACGCTCCGTCGGGCTCGGCGCCAGCCTGCAGCCCGGCGCCTCCATCGTGGTCGACGATTCCGGCATCTACTACGATCCGCGGCAGGACAGCCGCCTCGCGCGCATCCTGAAGACCGCCGCCTTCCCGCCCGATCTCGTGGCGCGGGCCGAAGCCCTGCGCCGGCTCGTCGTCGCGCGGCGCCTGACGAAGTACAATGTCGGCCTGTCGGACGAATCCGGATCGTGGCCGACGGACCGCCGCATCGTCCTCGTGCCGGGGCAGGTCGAGGACGACGCCTCCGTGCGGCACGGCTCGCCGGTGGTGCGCTCGAACCGCGCCCTGCTGGCGGCGGCCCGCGCCCGCAATCCCGACGCCTTCCTGCTCTACAAGCCGCATCCCGACGTCGAGGCCGGCTTCCGGCCGGGCAGGATTCCGGAGGCCGAGACCCTGGCGCTTGCCGACCGCATCGTCGGCGGGCTGTCCATCGTCGACCTCCTGGACCGGGCGCACCACGTCGAGACCATGACGTCGCTGGCCGGGTTCGAGGCCCTGATCCGTGGCCTCACCGTGGCGGTCCACGGGCGCCCGTTCTATTCGGGTTGGGGCCTGACCGAGGATCTGGCGCCCAACGCCAACCGCGGACGGCGCCTCGCCCTCGACGAACTCGTGGCCGGGACGCTCCTGCTCTACCCGCTCTACCTCGATCCCGTGGCGATGAAGCCGTGCTCGGCCGAGCAGCTCCTCGACCGCCTGAGCGCCGAGCGCGACGCCACGGCGCCCTCCGCGCTCGCCCTCAGCCGCCGCACCCTCCTGGCCATGCGGGCGCGCTACGCCGTGCTCAACCCCATCGTCCGGCTCCTGCGTGCCCGGCGGGGAGTCGGGCTGGGTGCGCAGGACGCATCCCCCATGGCGAAAACTCCAGACAAGGCGGACCCGGCTTGATCCTTACGGCCCTCGTCACCGCCCTCGCCCTCAGCCTCGCCATCGAGGCATTCGACGGGCGCGGCGTTCGCCCCATCGGCCGGCGTCCCGGCGACCTCGCCGTGCGACTCTCGGCCTACGCCCTCGTGGCGGCGTTCTGGTTCGTCTTCTCGTGGCGGCCGTGGCTCGCGGGGTTCTCCTGCGTGCTCACCGTGGCGATCCTCACGGTGGTGAGCCGGCTCAAGCGCGGCGTCATCGGCGAGCCCCTGGTGTTCAGCGATTTCGCCCTCCTGCGTCAGGTGCCGCGCCACCCCGAACTCTACTACACCCGGCCCCTCACCGATCCGCGGATGGCCGGGCCGATCCTGGCGAGTGTCCTCGGAGTCGTCCTCTGGTACTGGGTCGAACCGGCCGCGCTGCCGCACGAGCCGAGCGTCGCCGTACTGGCGGTGATCGCCTTGCCTCTGACCCTCTGGACCCTGGCGCGGATGGCCGGGCAGGGCGTCCTTAGCCGCTGGCTCGCCGCGCGCTTCCCCGCGCCCGCCCTGGAAGCGGACATCGCCCGCTACGGCCTGCCGGCGACGATCCTGGCCTATGCGGCACGTTGGCTGAGCCTGCGCGCGCCGGTCGAACAGGCGCCACGGGCCATCGTCCCCTCGGGGGCACCGGACCGCGTCGTCGTGGTGGTCCAGCTCGAATCCTTCGTCGATCCGGTTCGCCTCGGCGGCCCCGCCCTGCCCGTGATGGCGGCGTTGCGCGCCCGCGCGACCCGGTACGGCCGCCTGCGGGTGCCGGCCCACGGTGCCTACACCATGCGGACCGAGCATGCGGTGCTCACCGGTCGCGACGCCGAGGATCTCGGTTTCGGCCGGTTCGATCCCTACCTCACGGGGGGTGGCGCCGAGCCGACGAGCTTGGCCGGCCTCGCCCGGCGGTCCGGTTACGCGACCCTGTTCGTCCACCCCTTCCACCGCGACTTCTTCAACCGCGCCGCCGTCGTGACCCGCCTCGGGTTCGACCGCCTCGTCATGGAGGAGGACTTCGCCGACGCCCCCCGCGTCGGACCGTATGTCGGCGATATCGCCCTGGCCGAGCGGGTTCTGGTGGAGATCCGGGCCCGGACCGGTCCGCTGTTCCTGTTCTGCGTCACCATGGAGAACCATGGGCCGTGGAAGCCCGGGCGTCTGCCCGGCCTCGACGATCCGCACGCCCAGTATCTCCACCACCTGGCCCATACGGGGGAGGCGGTGGACAGGCTCATCGCCGGGCTGGACGACCGCGTTGCGCGCGAAGGGATCTCGGCGACCCTCTGCGTGTTCGGCGACCACGCCCCGGCCCTGCCGAACTGCCGCCCCGGCTTCGGCGGCACGGCGACGGACTACGCGGTGCTGCATTTCGGCGGCGTGCAGCCCGTTCCGGCCAGGGTCGATCTCACCGCCGACGCCCTCGGGCGGTTGCTGCGGGCGGAGGTCACCCCGGATCGAGGGCGACCGTCGCCAACGGTGCCGTAAGCCCAAGCGTGACCGTGCCACCCTCGTGACGCATTCTGGGCAGAGACGTCCCGGTCGGCTGGAAATCCAGCCTCGCGCAACAACGATCCGTTAATCTTATGGCAGCGTTTGCCCCATAGGGATGACGGGTTGCCCGCGAACGTGCCGCCGGGTTCGACGTCGAGACGAGGCGCTCCCGGTCTCGCCGTCGCGGTATGGGCGGCACTGCCGGACCGCGCTTCGCGCGAAACCCGGCCTGGAGAAATTGAATGGTTCGCACAGCGGCTCTCGCGGCCCTGACGGCATGCCTCGTGTCCGGTTGTTCCTCGATCCTACCCGGTGCAGGCCCGACGACGGGCGCCATCGTGGACGGGGCCGACGTGTCGACGAGCGAGGGCACGTTCGCGCGCTACGAACTCGTGGATCTGACCGCCGCCACCGTCGAGGCC
>NZ_LMNG01000025.1 GCF_001423295.1 Methylobacterium sp. Leaf112
ATGTCCATGCTCGTCATCCCGTACTGGTTCTCGCCGCTGAAGATCTTAATGGCCGGTTCAACCGGAGGGACCGCTTCCGGGGTTCTTCCCGTACCGGCATCGACATCCGGCCGCGATAGGGCCGCCACCGGTCGCCCGCCTTCGCCGTTCGAGGAGGGAAGCGGGGACCCGAGCCGCCAAAGGGCGCCATCACCGCCGACCAAGGCTAGGATCAGCCCGATCCCGATGAGGAGGGCGAGGAGCGCGATGGCAGCCCCGCGGCGACGCACCGGAGGCGCAGTTTGCCTGGCGGGTACCGGGACGAGCGTCGTCGCGCCCTTCCTAGGCCCCGACCGTTACCGGAACACGGCTGCAATCAGGCCCACGACGACGAGAAGGATGGCAGGGAACACCTTCAGGAAGGCGCGGCCCAGGCGGGTCAGCATCGTGTTCTCGTCTTCCATGCCGCCGTGATCGCCGTCCGCGGCTCCCGTTCATCGGGCATTCGTTCGGGCGTAGCAGGTGCCCCGGAACACGCCCTTGGGCAGGAGCACCGCGACCTCCGGTTTTGCTAGGCACCCGATTTCGACGTCGGGACGGTTAGTCGTCGGCCTCGCTGGACGATCCGGCACGGGACCGCTCGTAGGCGGCAATGGCCCCGGAGCATCCCGGCGAAAGATTCTGGCGATTGCGCTTGAAGCATGCCTTCACCTCCGGCCCGCCCGGCTTCATCCCGGCGCACAGGCGAAGGTAGTCGCCGCCGCAATTCGCCCGCATGGCCTCCATCTCGGGACCCTCCTGCGCCGTGGATGGCTGAGAGGCGGTCAAGGGCCAGGCGAGGGCTAGTATCGTCAGGGCGAGAATACGGATGTTCATCGTGCGATCTTTGCGTGCGGTGGGGCCGGGATGGGCGACCCACACGGGCAGCTGCCCACGTGGGTCGCCGTCGTCTCAGCGAGCCGGCTGGCTCGGCGCGGCGGCGGGCGGGTTGGCGAGCTGCTGACGGACCTCTGCGAGCTTCGCCTGGGCGGTGCTCAAATCCTGCCGCGCCGAGGCCAACCGCTCGTCGAGGGCCGACGCTTCCTTGTTGCGGGTTGCCAGGGTCTCGGTCAGCGTGGCCAACTCTCCTTGCGCGTCGGTCTGGCGCTTGCGCAGGGCGTCGAGGGCGGCTGTGCCGGCATCGCGGTCGGCGGAGAGCTTCTGCAGCGCCTGCTCGGCCTGACCACGCTCGGACACGACGCGGTCGCGCTGCGCCTGGGCCTCGGCGAGCTCCTTGCGGACGTTCGCCAGGGCGTCGCGGGCCTGCTGAGCGTCGCGGTTGGCCTGCTCGATATCGGAAGTGAGCTTGTCCTTGCTGGTGGTCAAGGCGGCCACGGCCTGATCCGTGTCCGTACGCTGCTTCGTGACCTGATCGGTCGCGGTCCGGGCGTCGGCCAGTTCCTTCTGGGCTGCGGCGGCGGCCTCACGGGCGTTCTGCTGGCGCTCCTCGGCCTTGGCGAGATCGGCGCTCTTGGCCGTCGCCTCCTGGGTCATGGTGGCGAGATTGGCGCGGAGCTTGGCCTCCTGCACCCGGGCATCCTCAAGTCGGCGTCCGACCTCGGCAAGATCCTGGGTCCGGTCGACGGCGGCCTTCTCCGCAGTGGTGATGGCCTCACGCAGCGGGGCTAGCTTCCCCTCGGCCTGAGAGACCTGGGACTGCAGGTCGGTGAGCTTCTGGGTCTCGGCCTCGGCCGCCTTCTTCGCCTCAGTCGCCTTGGCCTCGGCCGCCTGCTGCTCCTTGGTCAGGGCTGCGGCGCGGGACTTCGCCTCCTCGGCGGCCTTGCTTGCCTGCTGGTCCTGCTGCTGGGCGGTGGCGATCTTGGCCTGGAGGGCGGTCAGGGTGCCGGCGGTGGAGACCTGCCGGTCCAGGTCGGTGCGGAGCGCCGTCTGCTGGGTCTGCAGGTCCTCGATGCGGTGGTCGCGGGCGCTGCGCTGACGTGCGCCCGCGATGGAGGCGACGATGAGCCAGACCAGCAGGACCGCGGCCACGACCGCGAGGCTGAAGGGTAAGGGGCGTCGGAGTTCGGAACGGTAGTCGATGGCCATTGGGGTCTCGCAATGTCGGGGGAAGGCGGTGGATCGAACCCCGGCGCGGCGTCGCCCGGCGTCGTATTTGGCCGGCGCCCTGGGGCACCGGCCGTGTCATGGCGTCAGGCTGGCGCGCGGCCGTCGGTGGCATAGCGGTCGATGGCGGAAGGCAACTCGCGCGAGAGACGCGACAGCAGCGCGCCGCGGCTCAGGCCGGTCTGCTGGGTGAGGTGGTCGAGGGTGTCCGAGCCGATGGCGCGTTCCAGGTCCGCCTCGGGGATGTCGCGGTTGGCGCCCTGGTTGACCCAGGAGTTCGCCGTCTCGCCGTGGCCGCCCTTGGTGAAGTGGTCGACGAGCTCGCTCAGGCCGCTGGCGATCAGGCCGCCGACGCCGGCGGTGCCGAGGCCACCCAGCAGGCTGCCGAGATTGCCGATGCCGCCCGTGGCGTTGGTATTCGACGTCGTGCTCGGGATCGGCGGGACCGTACCGTGGTTCGGGCTCAACGAGGGGGTCGACGGGGTGTCGTTGCCCTTCAGGAGCTCGGCGAGCTTGTCGCGGTTCTGGTAGCCGGCCACGGCCAGAAGGCCCAGCAGCGCGGTCATCGAGGGGTAGCCCTTGCTCATCGTATTTCCTTTCCCGTGTTGGACGTGGTGCCGGATGGGGCCATCCGGGGTCTCGCGGTCAGCCCGCCGCGTCGGACGTGGCGGCTCCCGTCGATGTCATGCGCTCGGCAAGGTCGGGCTCTTCGCCCGAAGGTTGCCCGGCGACGATGGTTCGCTTGACCGTGGAGCGGGCCGCGTCGATGGCGATGGCCGCCGCCGACATGGTCCTGGCCTCGGTCGGGCGTTCGAGGGCGTGCTTGGCGATGTCGCCGGCAAGGTCGTCGATCTCGCGGGCGAGCGCTTCGAGGCGCTCAGCATCCGCGCCGTCCTGCGCCTCGCGACGGATATCCAGCAGCCGGTCGGTGGCCTCCTCGATGCGTTCGCGCCGGATGCGCGACAGGCGCTGTCCCACCCACGCGACCGCGGAGCCGATGCCGCCTCCGAGGAAAGCGACGAGGTAGATCCAGGTCTCGTAGCGCTCGACGAAGCCCTGCTGCTCGCGTTCGAAATAGTCGACGGCACCGGGATGGATCGGAAGCCGCGCACTCGTGGCGGCCGCGTCGAACAGGTGCTGGGTCACGTCGGCCGCCACCGGGCGGGACAGGTTCGCCCGCGCCATCAGCCGGTAGGAGGCGCCGACGGTGGCCACGTCCTCGGCCGGCACCTTCGGGCTGCCGCCGAAGGTCTCGGCCGGCATGCTCACCGCCTGGAGCCGCGGCAGCCGGGCGACGATGGCGTCGGCGTTCGCGACCGTCACGAAGGCCACCCCCCGGTTCTTGCTCGCACCCTGCACGATGCCGATGATGCGTTGGGCGGCCTGCGCCGTCGGTGAGATCACGGAGATGACGGCGTCCACGCGCTTCTTCGCGAACGCCGCCGCCAGATCGGCCTCAGGCATCTCGACAAGGGCGACGTGACGGGGTGGCAACGGCCCTTCGGGATCCTTGTCGAGCAGCGTCAGACCGTAATGCTCGACCATCGCCTTGATCAGTTCTTGGTCTGCGTCACGGTGGGCGAGGATGGCCAGGCGCTTGCGGTCGAGGTCCGGGAAGCTGGTCAGTCCGGACGCCTCGGGGGACGCGATGATCATTGCCTGATCGCGCAGGATCGCGAGCGTCAGGCCGTTGTCGGGAAGGTCGACGTCCGGACGCACGACGGCAAGGTCCGCCCGGCCGTCCTGAAGCGCCGCCGCGCTGTCGCGAACGTCGTCGAACGGCAAGATCTTGAGTCGGATTTCCTTGTGCCGCTTGGCCAAGGCGTCGGCGTAGGCCTGGATCACGGCCGGCTCGGTGCCGTCGCTGGGCGCCACGGCGATGGTCAGCACCGTGGCGCGGGACACCCAGTAGGCCGCCGCCGCTCCGAGCCCGAGCAGCACCGCGAGGGCGAGGAACACGAACTCGCGGCGCAGGCCGAGGCCAGGAACGGTCATGGGGTCCGGGCCTCTGCTCGGCTGGGCGATCCGGTTACGGGCAAGAGTGGCGGTCGCCGTCGTTGCCGAGATACGTCCCGCTCGACGCGTCGTAGGACCGGAAGCGGCGTGCGCAGGCCGCGACGGCCTCGGGGCCGGGGCCGCCCTGCACGACTACAGGCGCTGCCTGTGCTTGAGAGTTGGCGATGGCACCTCCGATGATGGCCCCGGCCGCCAAGCCGGCGACGCCAGCGCCCACCGCGGCGCCGACGCCGGGACCGCGGCGATAGCCGTAGCCACGACGGTAGCCGTAGCCCCGCCCGTAGCCGTAGCCCCGCCCGTAGCCTCGTCCACCGCGCCAACCATGACGACGACCGAAGCGGCGGTACTGGACGTAGTCGGTCGGCAGGTCGCCGCGAACGAGTGCTTCGATAGGCGCCGTGGAGGCCGGTGCGGCATGGGCCGGCAATCCAATCAGGGTGGCTGCAACGGTGGCGGCGAGGGCAAGGGTCAGCTTCATCGTGGATGGGTTTCCTGAATCGGTTTCGGGCTGGGGAAGGTCAGTAGCCCCGGCGGTTCGGCGGGGTGCCGGAGCGACCGGAAAATCGGCGGCTGACGTAGGCGATGACCTTCGGGAGCAGGAAGGCTGTGAGGAGCTTGCGGATCATGGTGTGATCTCCGGTGTGATGGGTCAGCGCTTGGAGCGGGACAGCCAGCCCACCGCGAAGGCGATGCCAGCGAGGCCGAGCAGGGCAGAGGTGCGGTTGTCGTCGGCGTAGCGCACGGCCTGACGGCCGTAGGTCGTACCGCGCTTACGGGCATGACGAGCGAAGTCGCGACCGTCCGAGATCAGGTTCCCCGCACGGTCGCGCGCCTCGTCGACGAGATGACGCCCGTCCTCGATCAGGTTGCCGGCGCGATCCCGGACCTCGTGGGCGATGTCGCGCCCGTCGTCGAGGAGATCCTCGGCGCGGTTGCGGGCGCGGCCGTAGGCGTACTGAGCCCCACCGGCCACCTGGTTGACGGCGCCGCGGACCTGGCGAGCCGGATCGCCGGTGAGGCCGCCGACGGCGGTCTGGGCGCGACCCTTGAGGTGGCGGGACGCGCCGCGGAACTGGTCACCGTTCATGGGATACTCCTGGGTTCGAATGACGGGGCGACGGGACCCAGTCGGGTCACTCGCCGCCCGTACGAGATCAGTGCTTGCCGGTGACCTTGTCGACCACGGAGGCGACGCCGTCCTTGGCCTCGCCGACGGTGCGCTGGGCCTCACCCTTGAGTTCCTGCGCCTTGCCCTCGACGACGAGCTTGTCGTTGCCGGTGACCTTGCCGGCGGCCTGCTTGACGTTGCCGGCAGCCTCGTTGGCGAGGCCTTTCAGCTTATCGGTGGTGCTGCTCATGGACTGATTCTTTCGGTTCGAGTGACGGAATGTCCGAGAAGGATCCCCGGCCAGTCGCGTTGACCGGCCGGGGATCGGCTCAGACGCGACGGGCGTCGTAGGCGTCGGCCAGGGTGTGGAGCTTCGGAGCGCCGAGGCGGCCACCGAAGAAGCCGGCGAGCGCTCCGAGGATCAGCGCGAGTGCGCCGTAGAAGGCACCCTGGGTGGCGGCGGACTTGGCTACGACGGCCGCCTGCTCGGCCTTCACCTTGGCGGTGGCGACGGTCTCTTCGTACTGCTTCTTGTAGTCCTGGATCTGGGCCTTGGCCTGATCGACCCACCATCACGGTGGTGACCACGGTCTCTTTGCGGGTCGGCCACGTGACCTTGCGGCCCTCAGCCGTCCCCTGGTGATCGATACCGTCGCCGATGCGGGCTTGCCGGCCTGGATCTGGGCCTTGGCCTGATCGACCGGGATGTTCTGCGCCTTGGCGAGAGCGTCGGCGGCGCGGTTCTCGGCCTGGGCCTTCTGGGCCGGGTCACCGGTGAACAGGGCGCGGATCGCGGCGACGGCTGCGTCCTTGGCGGCCTGCGGGTCCTGGCCGGCGGCCTGGTTGCGGACCGACTGCTCGATGCCGTCGAAGGGGTTCGAGATCTTCGACAGCGAGGGCGCCGCGGCCTGGGCCGCCGTCTGCACGGTGCCGCCAACCAGCGAGCCTGCGCCGCCGAGCGTGCTTGTCACGCCCGAGAACGCGCCGCCGATGAGACCACCGGCCGCGGAGGTGAGCAGGTACAGCACCACTAGGGTGGTGACCGCCCAGGAGACCAAGCCGTGCAGGCCGGCGGCGCCGTTGATGGGCTTGCCCGAGAGGCGCCCGGCGATGAAGCCGCCGGCAAGCGCCGCGACGATGCCCGAGCCCACGAACCAAATGCCGGCGCTCAGCGAAAGGGTCGAGGCGGCCGGGTTGTCTGCGGCCACCGGGCCGACGCTGGACAGGCCGACGCCGACGCCGACCATGTTCAGGATGACCTGGGTCACCAGGGCTGTGACGGCGCCTGCGAAGATCGCGCCCCAGGAAACTTGGTTCAGCAGAACGGTGCGGGTATCGGCCGAGGCGCCAGGGGTGGCGAGGATGGGGGAAGTGGACACGTTACAGGTACTCCGGGTGGTCGGTCGTCCGAGTCGTTCGGTCGTTCGAGAGGTTGGTCGGTGGGGTGGAACATCAGGGTCCGACCGCGCAGTCCCGTCGCGGTCGGACCAAGATCATGGGCCTGCGGATCAGTCGCGGCGGTGGATGAGCAGGCCGAGGCCGTAGCCGAGGAGGCCGGCCACGATCAGAGCGGCGATGGGGTGCTCCGCGATCTGGCTGGTGGCCTCGCGGCCACCCTCACGCAGGTACCGGCCGCCGTTCTCGTAGGCGTCCTCGGCGCGGTCGTAGGCATCGCGACCGGCGCTGCGGACGTAACGCTCACCGCGCTCGTAGGTGTCGCTGGCGGCACCCTGGGCGCGACGCGCGCGGTCCTCGATGTCGTCGGACCCGATCAGGTTGCCGACGGTATCGCGAACCTTGCCGCCGATGTCCCGGGTGGTGTCGGCGACGTGCTCGGCGGCGTCGCGGACCGTGTCCTTGGCCTGGCCGTAGAGGTTCTCGGCGGCGCCCTGCGCCTCGCGGGCGCGGCCCTCGACCGAGTCCCGCTTCGAGCCGGTGAGGTCGCCCACCGCGCCCTGCACCTTGCCGCCGAGTTCCTTGGCAGCGCCGGTGATGCGATCCGTATCAACCATGGTGTGTTCCTGTGTTCTTCCGGTTTGGTGTTCGTGGGTGCGACGCCGGACCGAAGCTACGGCTTAGAGGTGGTCTTCGGTTTCGCGTCGGACTTCGGTAATTTTTGCTGAGACTTGCCCTTGGCCTCGACTTTGGGGTCGCCGACCAACTTTCCGATGGCTTCCATGATGGAGCCTTTGATCTTGTCAGACGCGTCGGCCGTCTTCTGCGCGTTCACGGATTGCTCCAAAGTCTGGGCGATTGACACATCCATCAAATGGCTCGTCGTTCCAGACGAGCAATGATGCAAATGTACCAATCGAATGGATTTATTTACTCGGTTCGGTTAACGGAAACCCGTTGTCCCGCCCCCAGACGATGGCCTCGGAACGCTTGTGCACGCCGAGCTTCCGGTAGAGCGACGCGGAGTGGTTGCGCACCGTGTTCTTGGACAGGTTGAGCCGCCCGGCGATGGCCTCGTCGCCGAGGCCCTGGCAAATAAGATCAAGGATTTGGCGTTCGCGCACCGAGACGTTCGGGACGATACCGTCCTTGTGGTCGGCACCCGGCCGGCGCAGGTTGGCGAGCTTTTCGATGAGGCCGCGGCTGAACCAGGAGGTGTCGGCCATCACCGCCTCCACGGCTTCGAACATCTCGCGCTCCGTGCGCTTCCGCTCGGTGATGTCCTGCAGGACCATCAAGGCGTAGGTCTCCGAGCCGATCTCCACCCGCTCGGCCGAGGCCAGGCAATCGAAGTTGGTGCCGTCCTCGTGCTTGAGGCAGACCTCCAGGCCGAGCACGAAACCGGTGCGTGTCACCGCCGACTCGAACTTGATGCGGGCCGCATCGTGCACCCAGAGTCCGAGATCCGCTGGCGAGCGCCCGGAGACCTTGTCGGCGCCATAGCCGAACACCCGGGTGAAAGCCTCGTTCGCACCCGTGATGGTGAAGCCGTCCGCGCGTGCCAACAGGGTCGGCACCGGGGTCATGCTGAACGCCTTCGCGAAGCGCTCCTCGCTCTGGCGCAAGGCCGTCTCGGCCTTCCGTCGAAGGTCCAGGTCGGCGAAGGTGAACAGCATGCACGGCTCGTCGCCGAGCTCCATCGGCTGGCCGGCGACGATAACGTAGCGGGTGCCGCCATCGGGCAGGTCGAGGCAGGCTTCCATCTGCGGGATGGTGCCGCCGCTGTTCAGGCGGGAGATCGCGAGGTCGCGGCTACGGGCGCCGGCCAGCACATCCACCTCGTAGACGCTGCGGCCGATCACGGCGTCCCGGGTGTACCCGGTCATCTCCAGGAAGCCGAGGTTCACCTTCACGTGGCGCAAGTCCGAGAGCCGGCAGATAACGGCCGGGGCCGGGTTGGCATTGAACGTGGTTTCAAACCGCTCCTCGGCCTCGAACTGCTCCGACACATCCTTGAGAATGAGGGCGAGGCAGCTCGGATTGCCCTCCCGGTCGGTGGCGACAAGGCTGCGCAGGGAATGGACGAAGTCGACGTCCGGCCGGTCGGTGCGCTTCACGTCTACGATGACGTCGTGGAATCGCTCGCCGGAGACGACGCGCTCCATCGGGTACTGGTTCGGCGTGCGGTTGTTCCGGTAGCGCAGGGCGAAGCGCTCGCGGTAGGCGTCCACGGTTTCGCCGAGTTCGCCGACGCTCTCCGCCCCGTGCATCGCGAGCGCAGCCTCGTTGGCGTAGGCGATGGTCTGGTCGGGCTCGACCAGGATCACGCCCTCGCTGAGGCCGGCGATGATCTGCCGGAGCTCATGCCTGTCGACGCCAACCGTCACCTTCGACCACCTTCCCTGCTGCTTGGATCAAGCGAGGCCGTAACAGCCGGTCGGGGAGGACGGTTCCGGCACTTGCGAGCGATTGGTTGGTATATCTGGATCATTGACGGGATCGTGAACGATCAGCCAGAAACGACCATGCATCTTCTACCGTAGGGGGGGCGGACAGAATCGGACGTTTCCCGGGCGAAGGTTGAATCTTCTCACATGTACTTAAGCATAATCTCTGACGAACCTTTGCCTGGCGAGGGATTGCCCCGCCATGTCCAGGATCTGCTCGGGCAGCACTTAAACGGGCTCATCCCGAAAACGGTCGATGTCGACCCTGACACGCGGCTCGGCCGGGTACTGCTCCGGCTCCGGGCCGCACTGCTCGACGCGGAGGCGGAGCGACAGGTCACGAAGGCGTTCGGCGACGAACTCATCGCCCTGGTGCCGCGCCTGCGCCGGTTCGCGCGGCTTCGTACCGGCTCGGAGGCGGAGGCCGACGACATGGTGCAGGCGACCCTGATGCGGGCGTGGGAGCACCGGTCCCAGTTCAGGGACGGCACCAACATCGTCGCGTGGCTGTTCACGATCCTGCGCAACACCCACCTGAACCAGTGCAAGCGACTGCGACGCGAGGTCGAGGATGTCGACGGAGCCATCGCGGGCAGGTTGTCGTCGGCTCCCGACCAGGAGCACCGTATCGCCCTGACCGAGTTGCAGTCCGCTCTGGATGCTCTACCCGACGAGCAGCGCGAGACCTTGCTTTTGGTGACGGTTGATGGGCTCCGGCACGAGGACGCCGCCGCCATCCTGGGCTGCCGGGTCGGCACCGTGAAGAGTCGTGTGAACAGGGCGCGCGAACGCCTCGCGACGGCTTTGGGTCTTTCATGAAGGCGGACGCATCTGCCGACCACCGCGAACCGGTTCCCAGGCCGCTCGATCCCGCACAGATGGAGGCCAAAATCCAGATCGCCATAGATGGCAACCTGTGGGAACGAGGGCCTAACCCGCGTCTCGCATCCTGAAAGTCATCGCGCTCCGCTAAGGAGGCGTCTTCGAGGAACTCGCCGGATGTGCCTTGCCGGCGAACATGTCGTCGGAGTTCTTGTCGAAGGATGCCTGGGCAGGGCTTCGGAACGTTGACTACTCGCCACGTTTTACCAAGTCGTCTCCCGCCAAAATGATGCATCTGCATCATTGAGCGTTTGCCGGGTGAGCATATCTCCTGGTCGTTGCAGGGCGTACGCATACGGACGTCTACTTCATCCCGAAGTTATGCCGGACCTTCTGAGTCCCCCGATCAGGTCCGGCATGGCCGCAGGGCCGGGTGTCGTGCCGCTCCGGGCGCACGCCCGGCCCGTAGGCCATCCATACGAATGGCTATGGAGGATCCTAAGATGGCCGACCCTGGCGTGCCCGATCTCATTCCCGATGGTGAAATCCCGTCGGAGTTGCCGCCGAGACCGTTCCCGGGCGAGCGACCACTTGGGCCGGACGAGCCATCCGCGCCCTATGACGAGCCACCTATCGAGGAGCCCGTCGAACCTGGTATCGGCCACGAGAACCTGCCGGGGGCGCCGACGGACCCGGGAATACGCGTCTGAACGTGGCGCCGGAGGAATACGCGGCGCAAGCCATTCGGGAGGCCATCGAGTCCGGCATGGCACGATCCGAACTTGCGGCGATCCTGGACGGACGGCCTGTTACGGAGCTCGTCCCACCGCATGCCGGCGAGGCCGGGGCCGCTTACGCAGCCCGGGCCACGGGCGAGCTCATGGTCCGGCTACCTCGCGCGGGACGAGGGCGACACATGGGCGTCTGCATGACGGTCGCGCCGATGAGAAAGGCCCAGGACATGGCGCAGCCAGGTGCCCCCAAGGAAGGAGGTCACCCTTGTCCTGCAACCCGATAACGAAAGCCTGGTCCGGTTCGAGGTCGTGGAAGGCGGGCCATTCGAGGACCGGGACGTCGACACGTCAAAGGTTCTTCCATCCGAGAACGGCCGCTGGACGGTGTGACACCCACACCTCTGGCATGGCCTGATCCGCTCTGTAGAACGATCCCGATCAACAGGATTTTTCACCTTGAACGACCATGCCGACGGCGCGCGGATCGACGCCGAGATCACCAGCACCGTTGCTGGCTCAGATCCATTTGCGGCCGCCGTTCGCGCGACACGCATGCCGATGGTGATCACCGACCCGCGGTTGTCCGACAATCCCATCGTGTACGTGAACGAAGCGTTCGTGAAGCTGACCGGCTACGCCCGCGGGGAGATCATCGGACGCAACTGTCGTTTCCTCCAGGGTCCCGAGACGGACCCGGAGGACGTTGCCCGCATCCGGGATGCCATCGAGCGGCGCGTCACCATCGAGATCGATCTTAAGAACCGTCGCAAGGACGGTACCGCGTTCTGGAACCGCCTCCTCGTCTCGCCGGTCTTCGCGCAGGACGGAGAGCTCACCTATTACTTCGCCTCGCAATACGACGTGACCCTGGAAAAGGAGCGTCTCGTCTTCCTTCAGAAGGACCGAGATGCCTTGGAGGCGGAGTCCGCGCGCCGGTCCCTCGAACTCATTCAGAGTGAGGAGCGCCTTCGGTTCACCCTGAAGGCCGGGCGCCTCGGGGCCTGGACGCTCGACCTCGGCGTCATGCGTCTCGTCTCGTCGGACGGGTTCAAGGAAAATTTTGGGCGGTCGGCGAACGACCCCCTGACCTACGAGGAAATGCTGGCGGCCATCCATCCGGAGGACCTTCCCAGGAAGCTCGCGGCCCGTGACGCCGCCATCGCGGGCCACTCGGACTACGACGTCGAGATCCGGGTCATCACGCAGCAAGGCGAGACCCGCTGGCTGCAGTTCCGCGGGCAGGCGTCGTACCGTGCGGACGGCACGCCCCTGAGCATCGCCGGGATCAGTCTGGACATCACCGACCGCAAGCGGGCGGAGGAGCACCGGGATCTCCTGGCGGGCGAACTCAACCACCGCATCCAGAACACTTTGGCGACCGTCCAATCCATCTCTCGACAGACTCTGCGCGGCGCGGCCTCCCTGGAGGAGGCGCAGGTCGCGATGGAGTCGCGGCTGCGCTCCCTGTCGGCCGCGACGGAGATGCTGGCACGGGGCAGCGGCGACTGGGCGACCCTGACGGAGGTGGTTATCGCGGCGCTGCACCCGTTCGGCGTGGAGCAGGACCATCGCTTCAAGATCGGCGGTCCGATACTGCGACTTGCACCTCGCGTCGCCCTGGCCTTCGCCCTCGCCATCCACGAACTCGCAACGAACTCCGTCAAGTACGGGTCCCTTTCGCTGGACGACGGACGTGTGATCGTGAGCTGGGACGTTGCGGACAGGTCCGGTTCCGACCGGCTCTGGTTCCAGTGGCAGGAGGTGGGCGGGCCCCATGTTTCCCGGCCGACCCGAACCGGTTTCGGCTCCCGCATGATCGAGCGGGCGCTCGCTCAGGAGATCGGCGGGACAGCCGAGATCGAGTACAGGCCGCGCGGCGTCGTGTTCACGGCCGAGGCACCGCTGCCGGAGATCACGAGAGACTGAAGGCCCCACTCGAAGATGTCACTCCGCGCGGTGGATCGCGTCGATGACCTGAGACGCTTGGTAGGGCTTGGATACGAACAGGCCGTGGTCGGGCACCTCGCCTGCGGAAAACCGGTGGCGCCCAGATGTGAGGACCAGCCGGATGTCAGGCCAGTTCTCGCAGACACGCTCGGCCAGGGTCACGCCGCACATCGAGCCCGGCATGTCGACGTCGGTGAACAACACACCGATGTCCGACCGCCTGTGAAGAAGGTCCCATGCCTCGTCGGCATGGCGTGCCTCGACGACCGCGAAGCCGGCATCCTCCAGCATCTCGACGGCGTTCATCCGAACGAGGTCGTCGTCCTCGACCACGAGAATGACGGATGCTTCGGGGGCACGCTTCATCACCATGGCGTCTCAACCGGCAAACCTTCCTTCGGTTGCCAATTCGAGCTTCGATTACATGGGTGGCGAGTCGAAGCACCGGACGTCTGTTCCCTCGACCTGGACGGTGGAGAACGAGGAGGGGCCGCCGAATCGCCCCCATGCCCATGCCGGGGCGCCGTCAGTGCCCTCCGACGGCGAAGGTCGCCCCGGGCTTGTCGTGCGTGCCGACGCGCTCGACCATCGTCGCGGTCGCCTCGTTCATGCCAACGAGGTCGACTCCAATGCCGTGGTGGCGGAACTTCAGAACCACCCGGTCGAGGGCGTTGATGGCCGAGATGTCCCAGAAGTGCGCCGCCTGTAGGTCGATCACGACGCTGGCCTGCCCCCATTCAGTGGCCCAGGTTTGAAGTTAGTGCATCGTCGGTCGTGTGACGATGGCAGGGCGAGCGGACGGCACTGATCCGCTCGGTTCGGTCGGCCAGAGGACGACCTCTGGCGCAGGCGGGTGGTAGCCAAGCGACGAGTGCGGTCGGAGGGTGTTGTAGTGCCTCCGCCATTGCTCGATCACGACGCTGGCCTCCTTGAGGGTGTAGAACACCTCGCCGTTGAGGAGTTCATCCCGCAGCTTTGCGTTGAAGCTCTCGCAGTAACCGTTCTCCCACGGACTGCCCGGCTCGATGTAGGCGGTCGTCGATCCAACCGCTGCGATCCAGTCCTGAACCGCTTTGGCAATGAACTCCGGTCCATTGTCGGAGCGGATATGACCCGGCACACCGCGAAGGCTGAACAGGTCCGTCAGCACGTCGATCACGTCGAGGGCCTTCAGCTTGCGTGATACACGGATCGCCAGGCACTCACGCGTGAACTCATCAATGACGTTCAGCATCCGGTACTTGCGCCCGTTGTGCGTGCGGTGCTCGACGAAGTCGTAGGACCAGATGTGGTCGGGCCGCTCCGGCCGCAGCCGCACGCACGAGCCGTCGTTGAGCCAGAGGCGCGACCGCTTCGGCTGGCGAGCGGGAACCTTGAGGCCCTCGCATCGCCAGATCCGTTCGACGCGCTTCACGTTCACCGTCCAGCCATCGCGCCGGAGCATCGCGGTGATCCGACGGTAGCCGTAACGTCCGTACTGCAGCGCCAGGGCGACGATGGCAGCCGTCAAAGCAGCCTCGTCCTCGACCATCACGGCGACTTTGCGCTGCGTCGAACGATGCTGACCCAGGACACGGCAAGCGAAGCGTTCGGACACACCGTGCTCGGCAACGACGTAAGCGACACAAGCCCGGCGGCGAGCCGGGCTCAGAAGTTTCCCGAAGCTGCCTCCTTCAAAATGAGCTTCTCCAGCGTCAGGTCCGAGATCGCCCGACGCAGACGCAGGTTCTCCGTCTCCGAGGACTTCAGCCGCTTGACCTGATCACCCTTCAGACCGCCGTACTCGGAACGCCAACGGTAATAAGTGACCTCGGTCACCTCGATCGAACGGATTGCTTCAGCAACTTTGCGACCCTGCGAGACCAGGACATCTACCTGCCGCAGCTTAGCGACGATCTCTTCAGCCGTATGATTCTTCCGTCCCATAAAAACATCCTCCAAATGGCCCAAGGCCATACATCAGGGAGGACCACTTTTCAGGGGGCAGGCCAGGTCTGTGTCTGCACGAAATCGAAGCTCCAGACGTGATTGCGATGGAGAGGCCGCAGCCGCACGCAGGAGCCATCGTTCAACCACAACCGGCTTCGCGGCCGA
>NZ_LMNG01000026.1 GCF_001423295.1 Methylobacterium sp. Leaf112
ATCGCCGCCGTCAGCGACGTCTTGCCGTGGTCCACGTGACCGATCGTGCCAATGTTGCAGTGCGGCTTCGTACGAGCGAATTTCTCTTTGGCCATCGTCTCTTTCCTGCGGCAAGCTCACACGAGCGGGCGCCCGGTCAGTCGCTCGAAAACTTAATCGAGCCGGGCGAAAGACGCGGCTCGCTTAGAGGCTTGCCGTCCTTTGATCAAGGGCTTTGCCGACAATCGTCCCCGGGCCGCCGTGCCGGAGCCCCCTCACCCGATGGAACGCTTGATCGGAGACGCTTCGAGCAGGGCCGCCTTGTCGACGCCCAGCGCTTCGGCGATCTCGTCCAGCGCCGTCGCTTCGAGGGGGGAGATGCCGTCGTGATCGGCGACGTCGGCGGCGATCAGGAAGGCGGCGGCGCGCTCCGTCTCGCCGCGTCCGAGGATGCCGGCGACGCGGCGGAGGTTCTCCGCCCGTCCGGCGCGGGTCCGCGCCCGGGCGATGCCGTCGTAGAGCTCGCTCTCCAGCATCAGGCGGTCGTAGCCCTTCTCGAGGATCGGATTGGCCTGGATGCCGGCGAGCGCCGTGTCGAACTCCTCGCTCGCCACTTCCCCGTCGGCGACGATGACGTTGGCGGCGGCCGAGACCATGGCCTGCATCAGGGCCGTGTCGCCCGCATAGGCGGTGACGGTCTGGCTGAAGCGGGCGACGATGTCCTGAAAGATGTTCATGGGACGCTTCTCATGGGGCCGTGAGGATGGGGCGACCCGCGCTGTACGATTCCGGGGGACCTCGCCGTTTCGCGCCGGGAAGGCAAGGGGTCGTGCGACGCGAGACCGCCGGGTTTCAGAACAGGGCCACGAGGGTGACGCCCAGGACCATCAGCACGCCCCCGACGATCCGCCACGGGCTCGCCGCGTGGACGGCAAAACCGATCCAACCGAAATGATCGAGGACGATGGAGGTGGCGACGCCGGCCGTGACGAGGATCGCCAGGAACGGGGCTGCTCCGATGGCCTGCGCGGCGAAGAACTGCGACAGGACCACGAGGGCACCGAGGCATCCGCCGAACCAAGCCCAGGCCGGCACCTGCGCGGCCTGGGCGAGGCTCGGCAGGCTGAAACGGCCGGAGACGAGGCCGATGAACAGCAGGGTGGTCCCGGTGCCGAGGGCCACCGCGAGCCCGGCGGCGAAGGGCTGGCCGAGGGCCTTGGAGAGGGTGGCGTTCGTGCCGCCCTGGACGGCGTTGGCAATGCCGGCCACAAGCGCGAGACCATAGAGATACCACATCGGGATCACCACTCGGTTCGGGCGGTCACCGCCTGACGGAAGCGACCTCCCGCATATAGGGCAGCGACGGCCGAACATGACCGAAGGGATGGGACGCGAGGACGCGGCGCGCGCGCGGGTGGTCGATCAGGGCCTGCGCGGTCTCCTGCGGCGGGCGACGTCGGATGCGCACCACCGCCTCGATTCCGGCTGGGCCGGCCACGATCTCCAGGAACGGGGAGCCTATGTCGGGTTCCTCGCCGCCATGGCGGCAGCCCTGGTGCCCCTGGAGGCGGACCTCGCCGCGTCGCCTCCCGAAGCGCTGCCCCCCGATTGGCCGGCGCGCCGCCGCACCGACGCGATCCGGGCCGACCTGGCGGCCTTGGGGCATCCCGCCCCGCCTGCGCCGGCGATGTCCCGCGCGCAGCCGCCGGCCGAGGTCGCGGGGCTGCTCTACGTTCTCGAGGGCTCGCGTCTCGGGGGCCAGATGCTCCTGCGCCAGGCCCTGGCGAGCCCCGATGCGACGGTTCGGGACAACACCCGCTTCCTTCGGCAGGGCGAGGGTCAGCGCCTGTGGCCGAGCTTCGCCGCATGGCTTGAAACCCGGCCCGCCTCGGATGCCGACGGCGCCGTCGCCGGTGCCCTCAGGGCCTTTTCACTGTTCGAGAATGCCCAGAGCGCCCGGGCCTAGCCGACCCGCTCGTCCGGCGCACTTTCGCACAGGGTGGTCGACGGTGCTGCAGCGCGCACCTGCGACGGACCGGGCCCCTCGACAGGGTGAAGCCTTGGCTCCCCGACCGGAACTGTTTCGGCGCGGCGCGCCCGAGGCCAGGACCGGCCGCAGGATGGTGCCGGGTCCGGGCGGCATCGGCCAAGGTCCGGCCGCGAGGCAGGCCCGTCATGCCCTCGCGAGTTCCCGGGTGATGTGCTTCACCGAGGGCGTGACGATGGCCACGAACTGCGCCTCGCGCAGTGGCCTGCCCCCATTTGGTGGCCCAGGTTCGAAGTTAGTGCATCGTCGGTCGGGTGACGATGGCAAGGCGAGCGGACGACGGCACTGATCCGCTCGGTTCCGTTGGCCAGATGACGACCTCCGGCGCAGGTGGCTGGTATCCGAGCGACGAATGCGGCCGGATGCTGTTGTCGTGCCTTCGCCATTGCTCGATCACGACGCTGGCTTCCTTGAGGGTGTAGAACACCTCGCCGTTGAGGAGTTCGTCCCGCAGCTTCGCGTTGAAGCTCTCGCAATAGCCGTTCTCCCACGGACTGCCCGGCTCGATGTAGGCGGTCTGCGAGCCAACCGCTGCGATCCAGTCCTGGACCGTCTTGGCAATGAACTCCGGCCCGTTGGCCGAGCGGATATGGCCTGGCACGCCGCGCAGACTGAACAGGTCCGAGAGTACGTCGATCACGTCGAGGGCCTTCAGTCCGCTCGACCCGCTTCACGTTCACCGTCCAGCCGTCACGCCGGAGCAAGGCCGTGATCCGACGATAGCCGTAGCGCCCGTACTGGAGAGCCAGCGCAACGATGGCGACCGTCAGAGCGGCCTCGTCCTCGACTACGACGGCGGATTTGCGCTGTGTCGAACGATGCTGCCCCAAAACTTGGCAGGCGAAGCGTTCGGACACACCGTGCTCGGCAACGACGGAGTCGACACAAGCCCGGCGGCGAGCTGGGCTCAGAAGTTTTGCTGGCGCTGCCCTTCGGGTCCCGCAGCCGCCTCCTTCAGGATGAGCTTCTCAAGGGTCAGATCGGAGATCGCCCGGCGGAGGCGCTGGTTCTCGGTCTCCAGGGACTTCAGCCGCTTGACCTGATCGCCCTTCAGGCCACCGTACTCAGGGGGCAGGCCACGTTCCTTAGGGTGATGGGGCGCAAGGCCCGACGGACCTGGGCGCCGTTCTACCCCCGGGGTCTGTGCTGGGCTGTCGGCATCGTGAGGAACCGGAAGATCTACGCGGCCGACGTGCGACCTGTCCGCCGCCGGTGCGCGGCAGGCCGTCATCGGACTGCTGTTTGCCGGCCTCGTCCCACTCGTCCTGTGCCCCCATTGCCGAAGGCGCTTCCAGCTGCCCACCGACATCAAAATGCCCAGGGGGTGCTAAGTCAAAATCAGCGATTCACGACGCACTTGTAAGCGGACGTTCATTCCTTCATCCGTCGCGGGCGGTTTTTCGTCTCCGACGTGCCGTTACATTCGCCTGAATTCGACTCGACGCGCGGCTACGTTCCTTGCTGGCCGAACGAGCCTTCGATCCGCTCAGTCCAGGCGTGCGGCAACGCCGGCATGGAATAGGTTCAGTGCCGTGCTGACCGTACGTTCGATCTCGTCTCGCGTTGGCTTCGGCCGAACCCCCAGGCTGAGATCGCGTACGAACGGGCTGACGACCATGCAAGCCAGCATATCTGCAGCGAGCTTCGGGTCGTCCGCCCGCAGCCGACCGAGATCGTTCTGCCGGCGTACCCATGCCGCGAGGGGCTCGATCACGTAAGCTTCGAGGGCGTCCTTGTACGCCTGCGCCATCTTCGGGAATTGCCGGGCCTCCCCGATGGCGAGGCGGTGGGCCGTGACGCCATCCTCCGAGGTCGACAACAAGCAGAACTCGATGAGGCAGTGCGCGACCTCCGAACGAACGAGGTCGGAACTGGCTGACGTGAAGATCGCGCTGAACAGCGTTTGGCATGCGTCCGCCACCACCTCGTACATGAGCGCCTCCTTGGACGCCGCATACTGGTAGACCGTCTTTTTCGAGATCCCCGCCTTGGCGGCGATGGAAGCAACCGTCGCGCCCGCGAAACCCGAGCCGAGGAACTCCGCCCGGGCTACGGCCACGAGCCGAGCGTAGGTCTGATCGTCCTTGGCGACCCGTGGGACCGAGACGGCCTCCTCAGACTCTGGCATGGGCATTCCCCCTCCGCCTCTCCGCATCGTGGCGCCTCGCATCGACTAGATCACGTAATCAAAAACCGTATGGTTTCCAGGGATGACCGGTATGCGACATTGCTCGGCCGGGCGCCAGAAGCCCATAGCGCAGACCCGATTACAACTGGAGAATGATGAAAACCTAAATGATTCGCATCGTTGAGTCGTCGCTCGCCCCGTGCTCCATCACAGGATCGGGAGCCATACCGAAATCCACGTTCCGAAAGACAGCTTGCCAACCTCTGGAAGGAAACCATATGGTTTCCATGGAAGGGCCGCGACGCTCTCGTTTGATGGCGTTCCGGCGACCAGACGCTCATTTCGGGCGGACCGAAGGAGATTGGGGATGAGGACATCCGAATGCACATCAAGACACTTCGTCCGAAGTGCCGTCGCCTGTGTCCTGCTGGCTGCCGCTGCAGCGACGCCGGCAAGCGCCGGCGATGACAGTCTCCACGCCGACACCGCCGCCGAAAGGCGCGCCTGCACACCGGACGTCCTCCGGCTGTGCCGCACACTCATCCCGGACCGGCGGGCGATCACCGACTGCCTCCTCACGAACAGCTCGCGGCTCAGTCCGGATTGCCGCGCCGTCATGGCCAGCCGGCGGTGAGAGATTCCCGTGAATAACCCCATGCCATCCGAGGACGGATACATGAGCGGCTTCAGCACTCCCGAGACGGGCCCGCCCATCGCCATCATCGGCAGCGGCACTTTGGACCAGTGGATCGCCTGAAAGGATTTGATCCCGCGGTGTAACGATACGGTCGAGTACCCTGTCGCAAGGGATAGGCTACTGGGTAGGTTCTCCGTGGAAATGCCACCACGACGGAGGCAATCCGTCGCGCGATCCAGTTCGCCTTCGTGCTGCTGGTGGAGAGCGTCGGTACGATGGAGGCTCCTCGGTTCCTCCGCGACTTCATCCAAGCGGTGCCTTACCGTATCCACACCGTGCTCACCCACGACGGCATTCAGGCCACGTCACGCCGACGGGACGTCTACGCCAGCCAGCACATATTCGATCGCGTCTGCGACGAGCATGGCATCGACCATCGGTTGACCAAGGTGAACCACTCTTGGGCCAACGGGTAAGTCCAGCGTTTGCCCCGGAGGGCAGCGCGAAGCAGCAAACCGTCTGATCGAGGATACGACGATCACACGCGACCACTACGACCGCCATGCTCAGCTTCGGGCGTATCTGCATCTGTTCGTCGATGACCACAACCATGACCGCGGACACAAGACGCTGTACGGCCTGACACCCACAGAGTTCATCCTCGATGCCTGAACGAAACAGCCCGATGGCTTCAGGATCAACCTGTCACACCTCCTCTCGGGATCGTGTACCGAGAAACCCGGATGACGAACACAATCGCAGGTGGTATGCGGTGTCGTCAGCTTGACGGTTCGGAGACCCGCCGATGGAGCCCCATGTCCGCTACACGCTGGCGGGTCGTCTTCTGTCGATCGCGACGGCGACCCCGAGCGGGTGCGTCTCGCCTTCGGCTCGGCCGATGCCGAGCACATCCACGACTGGCGCCGGCAGATGCGCTTCACCCCCGGCAA
>NZ_LMNG01000027.1 GCF_001423295.1 Methylobacterium sp. Leaf112
TGGATCCCGAGTTCGGCCGCGATCTGCATCTGTGGTCGGCCGCTGCTCTCCAACAGCGCTACCGCCTCGCGTTTGAACTCGGGGGTGAACTCGCGTCTCGTTTTTGCCATCAAACACCTTCCCCGCCCGTAACGAGCGTATCAGAGGTGTCCGTGAGACCGGGGGAGGATCAGTTCAGCCTTCGCGGGATGCCAGGGCATTTCCAACCTGACGACGGGCCGGAGTTCAGCGCCACGGTCGTTCCGGACTGGATCGCGGCGATTGGCTCGCTGTTCGCCGACATCGAGCCGGGCAGCCCCGAGGAACGGCGACTGCGAAAGCCGCGACGCCAAGCTCGGGGCGAACTCCTCGACGGCGCCGTAATCGGCAGCCGCGTGGAGACCAGCCTCGTCATCGAGCAAGCGCGACGGTACCGGCGCCAGCCTCGCAGGCCGGCCGCCGGGCGGGCAGGCCGACGGCCCCGGCGGGTTCTGCGGCTACGCCCGCACGGTCGAACGACCCCACCTTCGCAGGGGAGGCAAGCGGGGCCCATGGCGGTGCAACGCGAGCCCGGGGGCGAGGCGATCGGGACCGGCCCGGATACGATGTGAGAAACCCGGATGACGAACACAATCGCAGGTGGTATGCGGTGTCGTCAGCTTGACGGTTCGGAGACCCGCCGATGGAGCCCCATGTCCGCTACACGCAGGCGGGTCGTCTTCTGTCGATCGCGACGGTGCTGGGCGAGGACACGCTGCTGCTGGAGCGGCTGGAGGTCGAGGAGGGCCTGTCGGCGCTGTTCACCCTGCGCGCCACGGTGCGGGCCCAGCGCGAGACCGTGCGGGCGGACGAGATCGTCGGCACCGCCGCCGATCTGTCCCTGACCCTCGCGGACGGCACGCCCCGGGTCTGGAACGGGCTCGTGACCGAGCTGCACGAGGGCCCGATCGTCACCCGCGGCGCGCGTCAGTACGCGTTGACCCTGCGCCCGCGCCTGTGGCTGATGAGCCAGCGGTCGGATTGCAGGATCTTTCGCGATCGGACCACGCTCCAGGTGCTCGAGACCCTGTGCGCCGAGCACGGCATCGCCGACTTCGATCTCTCCGGCGTGACGAGCCCGCCGGACAAGCAGCCCTACGCGGTGCAGTGGAACGAGACGGATCTGGCCTACCTGCTGCGGCGGCTGGAGGAGGACGGCACGTTCTACTACTTCGTCCACGCCGCGGGCCGGCACACCCTGGTGGTGGGCGACCATGCCTCGGCCTACCGCGACGGCGACCCCGAGCGGGTGCGTCTCGCCTTCGGCTCGGCCGATGCCGAGCACATCCACGACTGGCGCCGGCAGATGCGCTTCACCCCCGGCAA
>NZ_LMNG01000028.1 GCF_001423295.1 Methylobacterium sp. Leaf112
TGTGCGTCCGTCAGCCAAAACTCGTCCATCCGATCCTCCTTCGTCACAAAGGAATCACGGACACTCCTGACAAGCCAAATTTATGGGTCCGGAGCCTAGCTCCACCAATGGGTTCCGTGATGTCAGTGAACCGGCCAGGGCCTTGGTAACCCTGGGTACTGCTAACCACGTCTAGCTTGGGGATGGCAGAACCGACCATCATGAGTAGGCTTCGCGGTCCATGTCGGTGGCGCAACGATGAAGCGACGCTCATGGCAGCAGGGGAGGCCTTTCAGGGCGAGGCGCTGAACTACCGCAAGGACGGCTCGACCTACATGGTCGAATGGCTGATCACCCCCGTCAGGGAGGACGATGGCCGCATCACGCATTGGGTCTCGGCCCAGCGCGACGTCATCGACCGCCGTGCCTTCGAGGACCAGCAGGCGATGATGGTCCGCGAGCTCTACCATCGCGTGAAGAACACCCTTGCTACCGTCCAGGCCGTCCGGAACGCGACCATGCGCTCCGCCTCTCGCTTCCGGAGTTCGGAAGGGCGTTCACCGGTCGCATCGTCTCGCTCGCCCGGACCCACGCCCTTATCACGGAGGATCAGGCGCAAGTCGCCTCGTTCGAGGGACTGCTCCGGGCCGAGCTTGATCCGTACAACGAGAATGGGCGCATCACGCCTCGGGGACCGGCCGTTACGCTTCCATCCGAACTCGCAGTGCCTGTTGGCATGGCACTGCACGAGCTCACCACCAACGCCCGCCGGCACGGAGCCCTGGCGCATCCCGACGGTCGTGTCACGGTGACCTGGACCGTCGATGATCGCGTGAAAGCCGGGTGGCTGGCCTGGGTCTGGAACGAGCACGATGGCCCGCCGCCGGCACTGCCTACGCGGGAGGGGTTCGGCATGCGGCTGATCAACAGTATCCTCGCCGCGCAGACCAGTGATCCTCCCCCGGTCTCACGGACACCTCTGATACGCTCGTTACGGGCGGGGAAGGTGTTTGATGGCAAAAACGAGACGCGAGTTCACCCCCGAGTTC
>NZ_LMNG01000029.1 GCF_001423295.1 Methylobacterium sp. Leaf112
GTGCGTCCGTCAGCCAAAGTGCGTCCGTCAGCCAAAACTCGTCCATCCGATCCTCCTTCGTCACAAAGGAATCACGGACACTCCTGACAAGCCAAATTTATGGGTCCGGAGCCTAGTGCTGAGGAAACATTAGCATGATCGTCGTCACCGGTGGAAATGGCCAGTTGGGAAGAGCGGTCGTCGCTGCGCTGCGCAAGCGTGTCGATCCGACGAGCTTCGTGGCGAGCGTTCGCGATGGGGACAAGGCCGCTGACCTTGTCGCAGATGGCGTAACCATCCGGGGCAACGCCGACTACTCCGACAGCGATGCCATGGCGCGCGTGTTCGACGGCGCTCGCACGGCCTTGATCATTTCCGGCAACGCTCCGGTCGAAGTACGGCGGCAGCAGCAGCGTAATGCAATCGATGGCGCCAAGCGCGCTGGCGTGCAGCGGATCGTCTATACGAGTGTTCTGGATGCCGCGGTGCCGGACTCGCCTTTCTCGTTCACGGCTGTCCATCGCGACACGGAGGCTTGCCTCGCCGAGAGCGGGGTCCCGTACACGATTGCGCGCCACACGGCTTACGCTGAATTGAACCTGCTGTTCGCGAAGGGAGCCCTCGCGACGGGGAAGCTCTCGATGCCAACAGGGGATGGACGGGTGGCGTTCGCAACCCGTGCCGATCTCGCCGGAGCGCTGTCCGCCCTTCTCGCATCGGAGGAACACACGGCAGGGATCTACACGCTGACTGGGCCGGCCGCCCACTCCTACGCCGAGGTTGCCACAGCCTTGTCGGAGTCGGTTGGCCGCACGATCCCGCACGATGATTGTTCCCCTGAAGCGTATGCGGCGGGGCTTACGGCCGCCGGTCTGCCGCCGTTCTTGGTTGAGGGCATGGTTGGCATGGCCGAGGCTGTTCGGCGGGGTCTTTATGCCGAAGTGTCTCAGGACATTCGTCTTCTTGCGGGGCAAGCCCCTGAAGACGGTCTGACGATCCTGCGGCGGGTGGCACCCACCCTGATCCGAGCCGCATAGCAGCCCCGCAGGTCATCCTCCCGGCGCATGCTCGCATGTAGGGGCCGGGGGGCGACTTCTTTCAGAAACAGACAGAGGCAGCATACGCCATGGACCCCACGACGACGATCCATGAGGATGGACGAAGGTCAGACCCCATCCTCCACTATTTCTACGATCCGCTGTGTGGCTGGTGTTACGCCTCGGAGCCGCTCATCGAGATTGCCCGGCAGATCGCCGACCTGCGGATCGAACTTCACGGCGGAGGTTTGATCCCGGAACCAGTCCGGTTGCCGGAAGCGAAGCGCAAGCAGGTTCGGGTCGCTGATGCGCGCATTCACGACCTGACGGGTCAGGTGTTCGGCCCGGCCTATCTCGACGATCTTCTCGACCATCCCGACGCGATTTGGCACTCGCCGCCGACAATCGCGGCGGTGATGGCTGCGGAAGCGATAGCAAAGGACAAGGCTTTCCCAATGATCGCCGCGATCCAAAGGGCCCACTACGTTCATGGGCGACGTGTCGTCGATCCGGATACCCTTGCTGAACTTGCTCAAAGCATCGGGCTGGATGAAAGCGCGTTCCGCAAGCGATATGCGTCAGCATTCGTTGCCGAACACATCGAAGATTCACGTGGGATGATGCGCCGGTTCGGCTTGCATGGTTTTCCGACATTCCTCCTAGAAATTTCGGGTCAATTTGTCCGGCTTCAGCATGAGCCACTCTATGGCAAGCCCGACGAATTCAAGAAGCTAGTTACCTTGTTCATGACGGAACTCGGGCTGACGCGTTCGGTCAGTTGATGATTTACATAGTGGCAACTTGCCGCCAGAGACAAATCCGAACGGCAAAAAAATTGTGCTCCACCGGTCTCTCCCCGCTGCTGAGTGTCCGCTCTCTAAATCGACGTGAAAGCTTCTCTTTGACGAAGTTGGATCGCGAGCAGCCCTTGGGACAATCGGCCAGGTTGGGTTCTGATCCTGAATTCGTTCGCGCTTGCACGCCGACGCGAACTGATCCAGGCCTCGTCGATGACGCACAGTATCGACGCAGAACCGGAGACCATGCGTGCAAAACCGGCTTAGGGGCTTTGGCGGAGACACGACCGTGACGGCCTGGGTCGATCTCGACAGCACCCCGATTCCCGGTGGGCGGGAGACCCTGCACCTGCGCCGCTGGGGCGAGGCCTACTCGATCCAGGTCGGCACGGCCGAACTGATGACCGATCAGGATCGCGGATCGGAGCAGGCGCTCGCCACCCTCCCGTGCGGGCGGCTGGCGGAGAGGCCGGCCCCACGCATCCTCATCGGCGGCCTCGGCATGGGTTTCACCCTGCGGGCCGCCCTCGACGTGCTGGGCCCCCGGGCCGAAGTGGTGGTCGCCGAACTCGTGCCCGGCGTCGTCGCCTGGGCGCGGGGCATCCTCGCGCACCTGCACGGGGCCAGCCTCGACGACCCCCGGGTCAGACTCGTCGAAGCGGACGTGAACCGCCTGATCCAGTCGGGCCCGGCGCGGTACGACGCGATCCTCCTCGACGTCGACAACGGCCCGAAGGGCATGACCCGGCGCTCCAACGACCGGCTCTACGATGTCTGGGGGTTGAGGCGGGCGCATTATGCCCTGCGGCCCGGCGGCCTCCTGGCGGTGTGGTCGGGCAGCCCGGACCGCCGCTTCAAGGCGCGGCTGAAGCGCTGCGGCTTTTCCGTGGAAGAGATCCGCTTCCCCGCCCATCCGGGCGGCCGCCGCCACGTGCTGTGGATCGCCGCGCGGGTGGAGGCGGAGGCCGCTGCGTCCGTTCCCTGAAGCCGGCCAACGAGGTCGGCTCCGGGTACGGCCGTCGAGGAACCCCGGGCGGTCCCTCAGAACACGAAGTCGATGGCGGTGCGGTTCCGGACGCCGACCAGGTCGATGGCGAAGTCCGCCCGGACATCGCCGTCCCGATCGCCCCCGATCAGCGTCGCGCATGAGCGCCTCTGGCTCACGCGAACGTGCGGCTTGGTCGGAGGCGTTCGGCGGACGTCCGACACGGATGGGAACCGGAGACGCCTTGATTTTTGTTAAAGACGCCTGATTTCGCTGGCAGTGTCGGGTCGCGCAAGAGTTGCTTTCGCATGGGGGATCGCACGCCTCACGGCGCCGGCGACGGCCCGATCCGTCCGGTGGCACCGGCCCTGCGCCGAGGGAAACGTTGATGAACGAGATGACGACGGACAAGACCAACACCGACTCGTACCCGATGGAGGGCAAGTGCCCGTTCGGAGGTGACCGCATCGGCGGGGCGCTCGGCACCCGTCCGGCCCTGGAGAACTGGTATCCGCACCGCCTGAGGGTCGAACTCCTGCATCAGAACGGGCTCGCGGCCGATCCGCTCGGGCCGGATTTCGATTATGCCGCCGCCTTCGGGAGCATCGACCTCGACGCCCTCAAGGGCGACATCAAGCAGTTCCTGACCTCGTCGGTGGCGTGGTGGCCGTCCGATTACGGCAATTACGGCCCGCAGATGGTCCGCATGGCCTGGCACTCGGCCGGCACCTACCGCATCGCGGACGGGCGCGGCGGTGCCGGCACCGGGATGCAGCGGTTCGCGCCGATCTCGAGCTGGTGGGACAACGGCAACACCGACAAGTCGCGTCGCCTGCTGCAGCCGATCAAGCACAAGTACGGCAACGCGCTGTCCTGGGCCGACCTGATGGTGCTCACCGGCAATTGCGCCCTGGAGATCATGGGTCTGCCGACCTACGGGTTCGCCGGCGGGCGCCTCGACGCCTGGGAGGCGGACAACGCCACCTACTGGGGGCCGGAGGTCGTCGAGATGGGTACGGTCTCGAGCTTCGACGAGATGGTCAACCGCGACCAGCGCTGGCGGGGCCGGAACGGCGACGCCGATTACGACCTGGAGAACCCCCTCGCCGCCTCCCACCAGGCGCTGATCTACGTGAACCCGGAAGGGCCCTACGCGAACGGCGACCCGCAGGGCTCGGCCAACGACATCCGGACGACGTTCACCCGCATGGCCATGAACGACGAGGAGACCGTGGCGCTCATCGCCGGCGGCCATGCCTTCGGCAAGAGCCACGGCATGACCCCCGCCAAGGAGATCGGGCCGCCGCCGGAGATGGCGCCCATGGAGGCGATGGGGCTGGGCTGGAACAACCCGAAGGGCACCGGCTCGGGCAAGGACACCATGACCAACGGCATCGAGGGCAGCTGGACCCCCGATCCGACCCGGTGGGACAACGCCTACCTGGAGAACCTCTTCAAGTTCGACTGGGAGCAGACCAAGAGCCCGGCCGGCGCCCTGCAATGGACCCCGAAGGATCCGAACGCGCCGAAGACCCCCGACGCCCATGTCGCCGGACAGATGCATCCCCTGATGATGATGACCTCCGACATCGCCCTGAAGGTCGACCCGGCGTACCGCAAGGTCTGCGAGAAGTTCCTGGGCGACTTCGACGCCTTCACGCAGGCCTTCTCCAAGGCATGGTACAAGCTCACCCACCGCGACATGGGGCCCAGGCACCGCTACCTCGGCCCGGAGGCGACCCTCGAGGACGGCCTGCTGTGGCAGGACCCGATTCCGGAGGCCGCCTACAGCCCCATCGGCGAGCCCGAGATCGCCGCCCTGAAGCAGGCGATCCTGGCCACGAACCTCTCGGTCTCGGACCTCGCCTTCACGGCCTTCTCGGCGGCCTCGACCTACCGCGACAGCGACAAGCGCGGGGGCGCCAACGGTGGCCGCCTCGCCCTGAGCCCCCAGAAGGATTGGGCGGTGAACCGCCGGGCCGCGCCGGTGGTCGAGGCGCTCCGCGGCGTCATGACCACGTTCAACGGCGGCCGCAGCGACGGCAAGCAGGTTTCGCTCGCCGACCTCATCGTGCTCGCCGGCTGCGTCGCCGTGGAGAAGGCGGCTGGGGATGCCGGGGTCGCGACGCGGGTGCCGTTCACGCCCGGCCGGGTCGACACCACGCAGGCGCTGACCGACATCGAGATGTTCACGTGGCTGAAGCCCGTCGTGGACGGCTTCCGCAACTACGTCGACGACGGGTTCGACGCGATGGCGCAGCGTTTGGCGCCGGAGGAGATGTTCCTCGACAAGGCCAACCTGCTGACGCTGACCGCCCCCGAATGGGTGGTGCTGACGGGCGGCCTGCGTGCTCTCAACGCCAATCACGACGGGTCGAACCGGGGCATCTTCACGGACCGGGTCGGCGTGCTGACGACGGACTTCTTCCGGACCCTGACCGACACGAACCTGGTTTGGGAGAAGACGGACGCGGCCGGGACGGCCTTCACGCTCAAGGACCGCGAAACCCGCCAGGCGAAGTTCGAGGCGACGCGCAACGATCTCGTGTTCGGATCGAACGCGCAGCTGCGCAACATCGCCGATGCCTATGCGGGCAGCGACGGCCAGAGCCGGTTCGTGGCGGATTTCGTGGCGGTCTGGGACAAGGTGATGATGCTCGACCGGTACGACGTGAAGGGCCACCGGCGTTACGGGCCCATGGCTGCCTGAGGGAGGGCCGCCTGACCGACGAACGGCCGGTAGACAGCCCGTCCCACCGTCCGGTGGGACGGGGGCACCGCGAGGGCGGCTCGGCGCAGGAGCGCCGTCCCCTCCGTCGGTGCGATCCGTCGGGGTCCCGCGCTCAGGCGAGGAGGAGGGCGTCCCCACCGGCGGGTCCGACGGCTGGATGCCCGGGGAAACGCCCGCTTCTCCGCACGGCCGTCCGAACGCAGCTCGGCCATACCCCACGCCACCCAGGCGAAGAGCGGACCGGCGGATGTCGACCCATGCCAGACGCCCGGACCATCCACGTCTCTTCCTGGAAGCCGTCGTTCTTCGGCCGTCCGGTAAATCCGCTTGACGCACTCTTCTGTGGTGTGCGCCATCTCTGTTCGACGCTCTAAGTCGCGTCGCTTCCAAGCAGCGCGGCGGTCGTGCGATGTCGCTCAAGTTCGTTGCGTAGGTAATTGATTCCGCCCTCCTGCAACCTGCGCAGTGTGTCTGGATCGGTCTCCCGATCCCGGCGCATGGAGACGAAGAACTCGAAGCCGCCTGGCTCGACCCCCGACACCCGGTTCATGACAAACGGTAACAGCCCGAGTCGTGTCGCTCCCGCGACCAAGTCAAGAAACGAACGCGACGTTACCACCCAACAATGGGCGGGCACGTAAGCTCCGGACTGCGCCCGAGCCGCCTCCGCGCGGGCGTGCACCAGGCCTGCATCGCCGGCCATGCGCGGCGCATGCGCAGCATCCTCGCCATTCCAAATTTGTTCGGGTGTGATCGATCGGACCTCGGAGGCGTGGGCGAACACCTGCCGTGGACTCGGTCGCGTCAGGCCCATTAGGTCCGCCTCGACCAGTTCGGCCAAGGTGCTCACCGGCCGTGTAGCGTCGCAGGTAAAGCGCTTGTCCGGCAGGGACAGGTTAAGCACCCCGCCCGGGCGCAACGCCGTGTGGATGCCGCGCAGCCACCCGAGCAGGTCGGGTACGTAATGGCCAACCTGACTAGCAATGGCGAAGTCGTAGCCGTCCCGGCCGAGCACATCGACGAGGGCACCCGAGTTGCTCCAAGCGCGGTCGATCGGCGCCGTCCCAGGTTGGCCGGCTCCCGCATCGAGATCGCGGTCGACGTAAGTGATGCGAAGCCCGTCGGGCAGCGGCGTCGGGTTGTTGGACGGGCCGAACTCAAGGCCGCGCCCTTCGGGAAGACCGATGTCGTGCGTCAGCCGGGCTAAGCGCCTGTCAGAGGCCCGGCGTGACAGGAAGGCGTCGAGTGAGAGGGAGCCGGGTCGCACGTCCGCGTCTCAGCTCCCTTGCAACTCCGGCGTCCTTCGGCTCAGGCGACGAGTGCTGCGAGCCCGTCGCGTGCGTCCCAAGCACTGTGCGCGCTCAGTTCCGCCGCGAAGACCGTATCGAGCCGCGCCCGCTCCGCCTCGACGAGGGGACCGTCGACCGCCACCGGACGGCAGCGGCCAGCCAGGCCTGGTGCTACGAAGTCGGGGTTGTGCAGGGCGTGGTCGGAGCCGTCGACAAAGAACGGGCGGTCGCCCCCGTCGATGTAGCTCTCGGCCGGCAGACCTTCGGCGAGCAGGATGTCGTGGGTCTCGAGCTCGACGTGCCAGTAGGTGACGCTCGTGGCCGGCTCGCGGACGATGGTGGTGCCGTTGATCAAGCACATGATCGGTACGAGCACGCCGCTCTCGTTTTCGCTATCCGCCCCGACGAGGACGGGATGACCCGCTGACAGACGGAGATCCCGGGCGGGCAAACCAAGGCCGAATGCACCGGCGCGCACCCGGATCGGCTGCTGATCATGGAGCAGCGGCTGGCCGGTGCCCTTGAGTTCGCGGTGTCCAATCCAGATGACCGCGCGCGCAACGCCGGAGACGGTCACGGCGAGGTCGCCAACGCGCATATTCTCGACAGCTACTTCGCCGCGCGTCGTACGGATCAGCGTGCCGGTCGTGAAGCAGACGGGCGCTACATAATCACCCAAGGCGCCGTTCGAGTCGGCCGTGAAGCGCGTTCTGGTTGCCGATCCAGATCCAAACACCTGGGAATTTGAGAGGATCAAGCGGGTCGACCCTGCACCGGTACCCGTTTGCGAACTGGTGAACTGGACCATAGATCCATTGTCGTACTGGGTCGCGTAGAACGTCGAAGTGGAAGGAGTCGTAGATCCTGGCAGAGTTCCAGTAACTGTAATGGGGTCTCCGACTGCATTGACCGTTCCATTTACAGTCAAAGGACTGGTCGTAGCGTCATCGACCTGAAATGTTGCAGACGGTGCGCCATCATCCGTTCCAGCAAAGCCAGTCTGGAATACGGTGTTACGGAATACGAGCGGCAAAGCCATAGTGATGTCCTCCCAGATTTTTGATTATTAAATAAACTGATTTGTACTCATCGCTTCAAATAAACGCGCTTCAGAGACGAGATCTCATTCAATATTCATCACAAAACCCGTTAGATAGATATTTTCAAAGCGGCCGAGCACGTTGTCCTGTCATGACAGAAACGTACGACTTCATAAAGTTCGGAAAGGCCATTCTAAGAAATCAAACTGGTCGCAGCTTGAGAAGCGTTGAATGCGTTGCGCACAAGCAACAATTCTTCCAATCCAGTTGGCGATTTAGGCAGAATAAGAACGTCGTGCCGGGATATTTTGGCAAAATCGATTTCCGTTTTTGAAGATCGCCTCTGCTTAAGAAGATCGACTCTTTTCCTGCAGATAGCCATCGAGGCTATCGAGGTCGCAGTGAGCCGCACCTGCTGAAGTGGTCCACCCTTTGGTATGGGCTGTTGGGGCTGTGGAGTTGACCCACTTTGAGGTCCATGGCCTATGCAAAATCTTGGGTTGTGACAGCTTGGCCGGTGAAGGCCCGAGGCGTGAAGCTGCACATGGCGTATGAGGTTGGTCGGCGTTGTAGAGGCCCTGCATTCCTCAATGAGTTTACATGCATCGGCTGCATCGAAATGCGCTTGCTGAAAGTTGATTGAGCCGATTCAAGTCCAGATTTGTTGGAAGCTCGTCGAATGGCAGCTTCCTACGAAATGGAATGGAAAGCAGACAGGCAGGAAACCACCCGACCCAGTCGCAGAGCGGCCAGCCAGCCCCCGACCCGACTTTGCCGGATAAGCCGCTCTCCGCCATCCGCCGGAAGCGGTCGTGCGTCGATCGTGAGGGGGGCAGCGGCGCCACATCGGCGGGCCTTCGCCCGTGAGCGGGAGAGGGGCCGCCTTTGCTGAAAGGGTGAGCCCCGATGCGGGCGGCCCCGATCTCGTCGGGTCGACACCGTCGGCTCGTCCGGGGTCGAGATCCGACTCCGCGGCGTCCTGGTGGATGACCTGAAACTTCGCGCCGACCCGTTCCGTACCGACGCGAGAGGATAGGATCGCGCCCAGGCAAAAGCCTTGATGTGAGCGCGGGATGACTCTTGCAAGATCATCAGAGTATCGGAAAGTAATTCTTCGTTCTTTCGGGAACAACGATACAATCATGCTGTTGTCTCGTGGGTTGGATAAGATGTTCACCTCCACAGGAGATCACACATGAAGACGTTCACCCTTGCGCTGACCGCCTTGACCGCCCTCGGCGGCATCGCCCTCGCCGCCGGTTCGGCCACGGCCGCCCCGATGTCCGTCAACGGCCTTCAGTCCGAGAGCGGCGTCACCCAGGTCCGCATGGACCGCAGTGAGCGGATGATGATGAAGAAGCGCATGATGCGGAAGAACATGATGAAGCGCCGCATGATGAAGAACCGGATGATGAACCGCGGCATGTGATCTCGAATACGCGACGCTTTCGGAGGTCCCGACGCAGGGGCCTCCACCCCGACGGCCACGACTTCGAAGAAGACCGTTTGGCTCGCAACCGACCCGCTCTACGTCCGGGATCGGCGACGTCGAGCGTCGCCGAAGGATGTACAGGCATCCCGTGGTCGTCCGCATCACGCAGTGGGTCGATGCGGTGTGCCTTCTGGCCCTGCGCACGAGCGGCCTCCGGGTCTTCAACGCTCACCCGGCCCTGTACTGGGGCAACGTCTCGACCTTCGACAGCCAGATCACCCGACGAGGTCCTACGGCGAGCCGGCCGGGGGCGCCCGACCGCGCCGTGGAAACCGGCCGATCCGATAGCCGGGAGACACGTTCCGCGCGCATCCGGCTTCGATCCGAGCCGCCCCCTATGACGAAGCGGCGCGTCTGCGCCGGGACGAGGCGGCCGGGCGGCATGACCGCGTCGACGAGGCAGCGGGCGAGCCGTTCCGGCGGTTCCACGTGCAGTCGAAGGGCCTTGGGAGAGGGACGCCGTTTCGACCCGAGAGGGCCAAGCCCGGCGCCTCGTCGGTCGGCTCTCAGGCCAGTTGGCGATACGGCCCGTGCGCTCACGGCCAGCCGCGATGCCCCCGCCCGGAGGCGCGGGATGCGTCAGGTTTCCGCCGCGCGCAGCCATCCAGGCCCGTCGGGAGACGGCGGCGCCCGGCCCGGCGAAGCCGCCCGGCCGAAGCATTCCACGTCTCTCCGGCCGCGAGCGATTCCTGGCACGAGCACGGCAAGGCGGCGCGATGGCCGGCCGTGACGCTCAGTAGCTGTAGCTGCGCTGGTTGTAGCCGCCGCCGCGCTGCTGGACGCGGGAGCCGTAGTCGATCTCGCGCTCGCGCCGGGCCTTGCGGTTGGCGAGATAGCGCCCGCCGAGACAGCCCGCCACGGCACCGACGACGCCGCGCTCGGCGAGGTAATGGCCGGCGAGGCCGCCGATGATCGCGCCCTTGATGCAGCCCTTGGCCTCGGCCGCGCCGGCGCTCACCAGGGTGGCGAGGGCGACGGCCGACAGGGTCGAAACGATCCGCATGGTGATCCTCCACGATTGCGGAGGATGAAACACCGTCACGCTCCACCCCGTTCCGGGACGCCGCTCACTTCGTTCACGCCGCAATGCGGCCCGTCGACAAACTCAGAAAGGGGTCAGGCCGCGACGCGGCCTGCGAGAAGTCAAATCGGGGTCAGGCCGCGACGCGGCCTTCCAGGGGGAACACCTTGGCGGGGTTCATGAGCCAGCCGGGGTCGAACACGTTCTTCACCCGCATCTGCTGGTCGAGATCGGCTTGTCCGTACTGGAAGCGCATGAGCTCGCGCTTCTCGATGCCGACGCCGTGTTCCCCCGTGAGGCAGCCGCCGACCTCGACGCAGAGCTTGAGGATGGCGTCGCCCGCGGCCTCGGCCTTCTGGAGTTCGCCCGGCTTGTTGATGTCGAACAGGATCAAGGGGTGGAGGTTGCCGTCGCCGGCATGGAACACGTTGGCGACCCGCAGGCCGTGGCCGGCGCAGATGGCGCCGATGCGCTCGAGCACCAGGGGCAGCTGGCCGGTGGGAATGGTGCCGTCCATGCAGATGTAGTCGGAGATGCGGCCCGTGGCACCAAAGGCGGACTTGCGGCCCTTCCAGATGGCGGCGGACTCGCCCTCCGACTTCGACACCCGCAGGCTCGTCGGGCGGAAATCCTCCGCGATGGCGACGATGCGGGCGAGCATGGCCTCGCACTCGGCGTCCGAGCCCTCGACCTCGATGATCAGCATGGCCTCGGCGTCGCGCGGGTAACCAGCCTGGGCGAAATCCTCCGTGATGAGGATCGCCTCGCGGTCCATGTACTCCATCGCCACCGGGATGATGCCGGCGGCGATGATGGCGGCGGTGCAGGCGCCCGCATCCTCCACGGAGGCGAAGCCCAGAAGCGCCGGGCGCGCGCCCTCGGCACCGCGCAGGATGCGGACGGTGGCCTCCGTGACGATGCCGAGCTGCCCTTCCGAGCCGCAGACGAGGCCGAGCAGGTCGTAGCCGCCGGAATCGAGGTGCTCGCCGCCGATCTCCACCACGGTGCCGTCGTTCATCACCAGGGTGACGCCGAGAAGGTTGTTGGTGGTGACTCCGTATTTGAGGCAATGCGCCCCGCCGGAATTCATCGCGATGTTGCCCGCGATGGTGCAGGCGAGCTGGCTCGACGGGTCGGGGGCGTAGAAGAAGCCCTCGTGGGAGACCGCCCCCGAGATGGCCAGGTTGGTGATGCCGGATTCCACCCGCGCCGTGCGGTTCTCGTAGCTGATGTCGAGGATGCGGTTCATCTTGGCCACCCCGAGGATGATGGCGTCTTCCTGGGCGATGGCACCGCCGGCGAGCGAGGTGCCGGCGCCGCGCGGCACCACCCGCACGCCGTTGGCGTGGCAATACGCCATCACGGCCGAGACCTCTGCGGTGGTGGAGGGCAGGACCACGGCGAGCGGCATTTTGCGATAGGCCGTCAGCCCGTCGGTCTCGAAGGCGCGGCGCTCGTCCTCGGTGGTCACCAGGGCCTCGGCCGCCACCAGGGGGCGCAGCCCTTCGATGATCGCGTCGCGGCGGGCGACGATGCCGGCATCCGGCACGGGAAAGGCGATGGTCATCTCGGGTCCTTCGGGCGTTCCTCGGGGACGGTCGGCGCCGGGTCTTCAGCCCACGCTCAGCTTGGACGGCGTAGACCGGCGATGCGGTCGGAGCAGTCTTCGAGGGACGACGCTACAGCCAAAGCCACGCCCTTCCCAGGGGCTTCGCGCCGGGGTCGGGGACGGGTCGACGGCGCCGGCCCGGCGAAGCTTCGTTTCGCCGCAGACGCCATCGGACGGACTGGAACGTTTTCACCCTTGATCTGTTCTAAAGGACCAAGCTCTGCCATAAGCCGGGGTGGCCCAAAACCGCCCCTCAGGAGGAAACAAGAATGCGTCATCTCATCCTCGGCGTCGCCCTCGCGCTCGTGCTCCCTCTCTCCGCCCACGCCGAAGGCGATGCGGCCGCCGGCGAGAAGGCGTTCGCCCCCTGCAAGGCCTGCCACAACTTCGAGAAGAACGGCGTCGGCCCGACCCTGAAGGGTGTCGTCGGCGCGAAGGCCGGCGAAGGTGCCGACGGCTACGCCTTCTCGGCGGCCATGAAGGGCTCCGGCATCACCTGGGACGAGGCCAACCTGCACGAGTGGCTGACCGACCCGAAGAAGAAGATCCCCGGCACCAAGATGGTCTTCCCCGGCGTCAAGGACCCGAAGAAGGTCGACGACATCATCGCCTACCTCAAGACCAAGTCCTGATCCGAGACCAAGTCCTGATCCGAGACCAAGTCCTGATCCGAGACCAAATCCAAATCCCGAGCCCGGCCCGCCACCGGCGGGTCGGTTCGCCGAGGCAGATCGTCAGGAAGCCGTCCCCGCCCCCGCGGGGGCGGCTTTTCCTTTGCCGGCCCGCGTCTCGGGTCGCGCCCGGCCGGGGGCGGCGGACGTTCCCTCGCCTTCGCCCAGGCGCTCGTGCAGGGCGCCGCGCAGGGTCACCAGGACGTCGAGGAGCGCCCGGCGCCCATCGAGATCGAGGCCGGTGAGGCCGCCGGCCTCGTGCGGCACGCAGTCCATCCGGCCCTTCAGGTCCCGGCCCTTCTCCGTGAGGAAGATGCTCACCTGGCGCTCGTCGGCCCGGTCGCGGGCGCGGCGGACATGGCCCGACGCCTCCAGGCGCTTGAGTAGCGGCGTCAGGGTGCCCGAATCGAGGAACAGACGGGTGCCGATCTCCTTGACCGTCACGCCCTCCTGCTCCCACAGCACGAGGAGCACGAGGTATTGCGGGTAGGTCAGGTCGTGGGCGGCGAGGAGCGCGCGGTAAGCCCGGCCGAAGGCGTGCGCCGCCGCGTAGACGGCAAAGCACAATTGCCCGTCGAGGCTCTGCGCCGCGGACGGGGCCGCCGGGACTTCTAGAGAGAGCGGGACATCCTCTCGGCCGGACATGCGGCGACTTTCCATTTCCATGCGTGACCCATCGCACCGTTGGTGGGGACGGAACCGGTTCCCGGTGCCGCCCTTTCCCCAGGGCGCGACGAGCGCCCATCTTAGGCGGAACTCATATTGCGCACAATCGACCGTCGCGGCACCGCAACCGGGTTGCGCGCAATCGATATTTGTGCGACATGAAAAATAGATTGCGCGCAATCGAATTGGCGTGCCGTCACGGCCATCAGCCCAACGAGGAGACCGATCATGCAGGCACTCTACACCGCACGCGCCCACGCCACCGGCGGCCGCGAGGGCTCCGCCGCCAGCGACAATGGGGCCGTCGACGTGACGCTCACCACCCCGAAGGAGCTCGGCGGCAACGGCGCCCCCGGCGCCAATCCGGAGCAGCTCTTCGCAGCCGGCTACGCCGCCTGCTTCCTCGGCGCGATCAAGTTCGTGGCCGCCCAGGACAAGGTGAAGATCGCCGAGGATTCGAAGGTCGAGTCCACCGTCGGCATCGGCAAGCGCGACGACGGCACGGGCTTCGGCCTCGTGGTCACCCTCAAGGCGACCCTGCCGGGCGTCGACCCAGCCGTGGCGCAGGATCTCGTGAAGCGCGCCGACGTGGTGTGCCCGTACTCGCACGCCACCCGCGGCAACATCCAGGTCGACATCTCGGCCGCCTGATCCCGTCCCCGCGGACGGACCCGGTGATGCCATGCGACCCCCTCGGACCTTCCGAGGGGGTCGCCGTCGTGTCCGGAACCCCGGTCAGCCGGCGAAGACGTGCCCGGCGAGGATGCGCAGGCCGACGGGGCGGCCGGCGGGCAGGCGGGCGGTGTCGGAGGCCTCCACCACCACGGTCTTGCCCTCGGGGCGGTCGACCTCGATGCGCTGGCGGCCCTGGCTGCGGTAGGACGAGCGCACGGTGCCGTGCAGGTGCGCCTCGTGGCTTTCCGCGAACTGGAGCTGCCAGGGACGGGCGTAGAGCTTGACCGGGCCGACGAGGCCGGGGGGCGCCGCCACGGGGGTGAGCCGGCCGTCGACCCGGACCTGGCCGCCCTGGGCGATGGCCTCGACCTCGATGGTGTCGCCGAGGAACTTCAGGACGGTGGCCGAGACCGGCGCCTCCTGCACCTCGTCGGGCGTCCCGATCTGCTCCAGGCGCCCTCGCGACAGGACAGCGACCCGGTCGGAGAGTTCGAGGGCCTCGTCCTGATCGTGGGTGACGAAGATCGTGGTCTGGCCGGTGCGGTCGTGGATCTCGCGCAGCCAGCGCCGCAGATCTTTTCGGACTTGCGCGTCGAGGGCGCCGAACGGCTCGTCGAGGAGCAGCACCCGGGGCTCGACGGCGAGCGCCCGGGCGAGCGCGATGCGCTGGCGCTGGCCGCCCGAGAGCTGGGAGGGATAGCGGTCGGCGAAGCCCGACAGCTTGATGAGATCGAGGAGATCGCCGACCCGGCGCTTGATCTCGACTTTGCTGGGTCGGTCGGCGCGTTTCCGAGCATTCAGCCCGTAGGCGATGTTGTCGGCGACGCTCATGTGCTTGAACAGGGCGTAGTGCTGGAACACGAAGCCGACGGCCCGCTGCTGCACGGGGAGCCGCGTCGCGTCCTCGGCGCCGAACACGATGCGGCCGCGGTCGGGGAAGTCGAGGCCCGCGATGATGCGCAGCAGCGTGGTCTTGCCCGAGCCCGAGGGCCCGAGGAGCGCCAACAATTCGCCCGCCCGCACGTCGAGGGAGAGGTCGTGCAGGACCGCGGCCGTGTCGAAGGTCTTCGACAGGTTCTCGACCCGGATGGCGGTGGAGCCCTTCACCGGTTCAGTGCCGGCGGCCGGACGCCGCGATGTCGCCGGCGTAGCGCCATTCGAGGAGGGATTTGAGGCCGAGGGTGACAAGAGCGAGACCGGCAAGGAGGGAGGCGACGGCGAAAGAGGCAACGAAGTTGTACTCATTGTAGAGGATCTCCACGTGGAGCGGCAGCGTGTTGGTGAGGCCCCGGATGTGGCCCGAGACCACCGAGACTGCGCCGAATTCACCCATCGCGCGGGCGTTGCAGAGGAGCACGCTGTAGAGGAGCCCCCAGCGGATGTTGGGCAGCGTCACCGTCCGGAAGGCGTGCCAGCCGGACGCGCCCAGGGTCAACGCGGCCTCCTCCTCGGCGGTGCCCTGCTCCTGCATGAGCGGGATGAGCTGGCGGGCGACGAACGGAAAGGTGACGAAGATCGTCGCCAGCACGATGCCGGGCACCGCGAAGATGATCTGGATGTCGTGCTCGATCAGCCACGGCCCGATCAGCCCCTGGGAGCCGAAGACGAGGACGTAGATCAGCCCCGAGACCACCGGCGAGACCGAGAACGGCAGGTCGATGAGGGTGATGAGCAGGTTCTTGCCCCGGAACTCGAACTTGGCGATGGCCCACGAGGCCACGACGCCGAAGACGAGGTTGAACGGTACGGCGATGGCGGCCGTGATCAGGGTCAGGCGGATGGCCGCGTGGGCGTCGGCCTCGTGGAAGGCGGCTAGATAGGCGTCCCAGCCCTTTGCGAAGGCCTGGACGAACACCGTCGCCAGGGGCAGCACCAGGAACAGGGCGAGGAAGACGATCGCCACGGCGATGAGGAGGCCGCGCACGAGGCCGCCCTCGGTGACGACGCTGGCCGGCTGCTGCCTCGGCAGGTCGGTTGCGATCTCAGACATAGCCGAATCTCCTGCGGCTCCAGGCCTGGATGAGGTTGATGGCGAGCAGGGTCACGAACGAGATGCCGAGCATGATCGTCGCGATGGCGCAGGCGCCGCCGTAATCGAATTCCGAGAGCTTGATGACGATGAGGAGCGGCGCGATCTCGGAGACGTAGGGCAGGTTGCCGGCGATGAAGATGATCGAGCCGTACTCGCCGACGCCCCGCGCGAAGGCGAGGGCGAAGCCCGTCAGCACGGCCGGGATCAGGGGCGGCAGCACCACCCGGGTCAGGGTGTGGAAGCGGCCCGCCCCGAGGGTGGCCGAGGCCTCCTCGATCTCCTTGTCGATCTCGACGATGAGGGGCTGCACCGTCCGCACGGCGAACGGAAGGCCGATGAATACCATGGCGATGTAGATGCCCACCGGAGTGTAGGCGGCCTGGATGCCGAGCTTCGCCAGTTGCTCGCCGACGAGGCCGTTCGGCGCATAGAGGGAAGCCAGCGCGATGCCCGCGACGGCGGTGGGCAGGGCGAAGGGCAGGTCCACCACCGCGTCGACGAGCCTGCGGCCGGGAAAGTCGTAGCGCGTCAGCACCCAGGCGACGAGGAAGCCGAAGAGCGAGGCGGTGAGCGCCGCCAGGGCCGAGATGCCGAAGCTGACGCGGAGCGCCGAGGCCACGCGCGGATCGGTGGCGACCTCCCAGATCCCCGAGAGCCCGAGCCCGGAGGCGCGCACCACCAGGGCGGCTAGCGGCAGCAGCACGATGAGGCTGAGGCAGGTGAGGGTGTAGCCCAGCGTCAGGCCGAAGCCGGGAATGACGCTCGGTTGGCGGAAGCGCCGTCGCGGGCGGAGGGGTGGGGAGGCCATGGGCTCGTCCGGGCGTCTCGAGAGGTCTCCTCCCCGGCGGGCGGGGAGGAGGGGCCCCTGTTCAGGCCAGGCCCGTTGGGCGAAGCCGGTTCAGGGAAGAAGGAGCGGTTACCGCCCGGCCTTGCTCAGCTGGTCGAACAGGCCGCCGTTGTCGAAGTTCTTCTTCTGGATATCGTCCCAGTTGCCCTGCAGATCCTCGATCTTGAACAGCTTCAGCTCGGGCAGCTCTGCGAGATGCTCGGGCTTGGCGGCGGCGCGGTTGAGGGGCCGGTAATGGTGCTTGGCGAAGATCGCCTGGGCGGCATCCGAGTAGAGGAACTGCAGGTAAGCTTCCGCCTGCTTGCGGGTTCCCTTCTTGTCGACGTTGGCGTCCACGAGGGCGACGGGCGGCTCGGCGTAGATCGAGGTCGGCGGCACCACCACGTCGAACTTGTCGCGGCCGAATTCCTCGAACACGAGGTAGGCCTCGTTCTCCCAGGTCGGCAGCACGTCGCCGAGGCCGCGCTGGGCGAAGGTCACCGTGGAGCCGCGGGCGCCCGTGTCGAGGACGGGGACGTTCTTGTAGAGCTCGCCCACGAAGGCGTTGGCCTTGTCGACGTCCTTGCCGTCCTTCTCGTAGGCGTAGCCCCAGGCGGCGAGGAAGTTCCAGCGGCCGCCGGCCGAGGTCTTCGGGTTGGGGGTGATGACCTTGACGTCGGGCTTGACGAGGTCGCCCCAGTCCTTGACGCCCTTCGGATTGCCCTTGCGCACGAGGAACACCACCGTCGAGGTGTAGGGCAGGCCGGCGTTGGGCAGCTTCGTGCGCCAGTCGGCGGGAATCTTCTTCGACAGCCGGGAAATGGCATCGATGTCGGAGGGGATGCCGAGGGTCACCACGTCGGCCGGGATGCCGTCGATCACCGTGCGGGCCTGGGAGCCGGAGCCGCCATGCGAGGCGCGCACGGTCACGGTCTCGCCGGTCTTGGCCTTCCAGTCGGCACTGAACGCGGCGTTGATGTCCTTGTAGAGCTCGCGGGTCGGATCGTAGGAGACGTTGAGCAATTCGCTGTCGGCGCGAGCGGGTCCCGCCGGGGAGACAGGTCCCGTCAGGAAGACGGGCCCGGCCAGCAGCAGGGCGGTGGCGAGGCAGGCGGACAGAGCCAGGCTTCGACGGCTTCGGGTCTGGTGGGTCTCGCTCGACATCTGTCGCCTCTTGATAACGGGCCGTTCTGGATCCCGGAGCCGATCACGGGTCGTCCGGTCCACGGCAAGGTTTTCGTTCTATATAACGAACGATGTCAACCAGCCTGCCCGTACCGTTTCCCGGGGACAAGGCTCCGGGAGATGGGAATTCCCATGTTTGGGTCAAGCTTCGGGGGAGACGGAAAAGGTCGTTTTCCGCACACCGGCATCGGGAGCAAGTTCGTTCTCCGCGCAAGTGTTCTTCAAGAAGAACATTTTTAGTCGTCAGGCGCCGTTTTTCGTCGGCGTTCCCGCCCGGAACCGACTCGTACCAGCGCCGCCCCGCCGTGGATCGCCGCGAGGTCGACCCGCGGGGCAGGCGGCCGCGATCCATCCGGGCTCGGGCTCGTGCGGCGATCGCGTCCGATGGCGTTCCGTTCACCGAAGCGGGCGCTTAACGATCCTTCAAAGGACTCGCGCGCAGGGTGCACCGTCCCTTTCCGGCGGAGGGTGGACGCTGAACGGAAACGGGACCTTCCGAATGCCAAGTCCCACTTCGGGCTCAAGTCCCACTTCGGGCGTAAGTCCCATCTCGGGCTCAAGTCGCACTTCGAGTTCAAGTCCCACTCCGGGCTCACGCGCGTTGTCGCACCGCGGGGCCACCCTCCGGGCGGCCGTCACCGGTCTCGCCACCGGCGTCTCGGCGCGGAGCCGGGACGCGACCTTCGAGGCCGCCGGCTTCGACGCCCCTGCGGCACGGGACGCGGCGTCCGCCCGGTACAGGATCGCGACCGCGACGGGGCAGCTCGAGGAAACGCTTCACCTCAGCGTGCATATCGGCCTGACGCACGTGGTCGTCGTCGCCACGGTCCTGCTGCTGTTCTGGAACAAGGCCTCCGACGCCTACCTGCTCGCCCTGTGCGCCGGCGTCGTCCTACCCTCCGCCGCCTTCATCGCCGGCGCCTCCCTCTATCGCCGCGAAGCGTCGTCCGCGGCGCGCGTCGAGAAGGGGCAGACGACCGTCCGGCTCCTCGCCCTGTGCCTCGGCCTCGCCTGGGCGACGATGCCGATGGCCCTGTTCGTACGGGCCGATCCCGACCACGGCACCTACGTGGTCGCCGTGTGCGCCGGGCTGATGGCGACCGCCTATGCCCTCGGACCGATCCGCCATGTGGCGACCCTGTTCGCCGTGCCCGTGGTCATCGGCGGATTCCTCGCGCTGGCGGCGCGCGGCGACGACGTCGCCCGCGTCCTCGCGGTCCTGTTCGTGATCTACGCCGGCTTCATCCTGTTCACCGCCAGACGGATGGCGCACGTGTCCATGGGGCGCATCGTCGATCGCGTCCGGGTCGCCGAGCAGAACGAGACCATCGGCCTCCTCCTCAACGATTTCACCGAGAATGCCAGCGAGTGGCTGTGGGAAACCGATCCCGACGGCCGGTTGCAGAACGTTTCGCAGCGCCTCGGCGAGATTTCGGGAAGATCCCCGACGCGGCTCCGGGACGCCCCGTTCGAGACGCTGTTCCGCGACGCGGAGATGTCCACGGCCGCCCCGGGCGCCGCCGCCGCGGAACTCGTCGCCCTCGTGGCCGGGCGCCAGGCGTTCCGCGAGCGCGTCGTCGAGGTGACCCTCGGCGGGACGCCGCAATGGTGGCGGCTGAGCGGCAAGCCGCTCTACGACCGGTCGGGCGGTTTTCTCGGTTTTCGCGGGATCGGCGTCGACATCACCGTCGCGCGCCAGTCCGAGGCCCGGATCGCCTACCTGGCGAGCTACGATTCCCTGACGGGCCTCGCCAACCGGGCCCTGTTCCAGGATCTCGCCTCGATGGAATGCGAGCGCGCGGAGCGGACGGGCCAGCCCTGTGCCCTGCTCTACCTCGACCTCGACGGATTCAAGATCGTCAACGACACCTTCGGCCATGCCCTCGGCGATGCGCTGCTGACCGGCGTCGCCACGCGGCTGAGCGCCCTCGCCCGGCCCGGCGACCTCGTCGCGCGCCTCGGGGGCGACGAGTTCGCCATCCTGCATCCCTGCGCCGACGCGGACGATGCCTTCGCCCTCGCCCGCACGGTGATCGGGCAGGTGAGCCTCCCCTACCTCATCGACGGCGTGCAGGTGGAGATCGGGGTGAGCATCGGGATCGCGCTGGCCCCGAACGATGCCACGACGCCCGAGGCCCTGCTGGGCCGGGCGGACCTCGCCCTCTACCGGGCCAAGGCCGCCGGCCGAGGCGAGGTGTCGGAATTCACCCCCGATCTCGAAGCGTCGGTGCTGAAGCGCCGGGACCTCGAAGTCGACCTCAAGCGCGCCATCGCCCAGGGTGAGCTGAGCCTGCACTACCAGCCCCTCGTCGGCCTCGCCCGGGGGGAGGTCCGCGGCTTCGAGGCCCTCCTGCGCTGGACCCGCAATCCCGGCGGCCCGGTCTCGCCGGCCGACTTCATTCCCGTCGCCGAGGCCTCGGGCCTCATCGCGGTGATCGGGCATTGGGTGCTGCACGAGGCCTGCCGGGAGGCGGCGCGGTGGCCCGAGCCGATCCGCATCGCCGTCAACATCTCGCCGACGCAGTTCCGGCACGCCGATTTCGTCCTCGACGTGTTCCAGGCCCTGGAGGCCAGCGGCCTCGCGCCCGACCGCCTCGAACTCGAGATCACCGAGTCGGTGTTCTTCGAGATGAACGGCACCACCGTGTCGAACCTGAAGGAACTGCGCGGGCTCGGCGTGCGCATCGCGCTCGACGATTTCGGCACCGGCTACTCGTCCCTGAGCTACCTGATCCGGTTCCCCGTCGACAAGATCAAGATCGACCGCTCGTTCATCAACGAGATGGGCACCCGGCACGAATGCCTGGCGATCATCGAGGCGATCCTGACGCTCGCGGCCAAGCTGTCCATCACCGTCACGGCCGAGGGCGTCGAGACCGTCGAGCAGGCGGCCATGCTGCGGGCGCGCCACTGCGACGACATCCAGGGCTTCCTGTTCAGTCCGGGCCGCCCGAGCGCCGAGATCGGCGGCCTCATCGCAACCCTGCCCCACCGCTTCCAGGCGATCTTCTCCGACGAAATCACGGACGCGCGCGTCGCCGCATAGGCTTTTCCAGCGCACAGGAGGCGGGCTCACCGCACGGGAAGACCCTGCGATCGATCTTAAACGAAGCCGGGACGCTATCGTACGGCAACACCGCAGCATCTCCTGCGTTGGTCGGACATGCCGCGCTTCTTCATCAACATCCGTGATGGTGACTGTCTCATCGAAGACGAGGAAGGAAGCCTCCTGCCCGATGTCGAGGCTGCCTGTCATGAAGCTCTGCTGGCCGCGCGCGACATTCTCTCCTCGAAGCTTCGGGCTGGCGAGGAAGTGAACGGTCAGGTCTTCGAGATTACGGACGAGGACCGCGTCGTGCGGGCCTCGTTTCCGCTGCGAGACGTCCTGAAGCGCAAATAGCCTGGCCTGTAGCCTGCAAGTGAGCCCGAGCACGATGACAGCGTCCGCATCCCGTATCTGGACGCCCCGCTCCGGGCCGGGCCATCGGAGCCCGTTCCGGACGGGCGTCGACCGTGCCCTGGCCGACGCGTTTCCCCTGGCCGACGGCACGGACCTGCCGCACCGGATCGCGACGGCGCTGGTCCGCCTGGAGGATGCCCTGCGCGAGGGGGCGGGCGACCCGCCGCCGACGCGGCCCGAACGCAGCTGACCAATCCGTCCGAGCCGCGACGGGGCGCAAGGCACGGCCCGCGAGTCACGCGGAGCAAGTCACGCGATGTCTGCGGCGCGATCCGGCGCCGCCCCGCCGCGCACCATCGCGGCGACCTCCGCGCCCGCGCGCAGGCCCTCGGCGTAGGCGCCCCCGGCGGTCCCCCATTGCAGGCGCGACAGGGCCTCGCCGGCGAACCAGATCCGCTCGCCCACGGGGGCGTGCAGGCTCAAGCGGGCGCCGGCATGGCCCGGCGGCACCACCGCCCAGGAGCCGCGCGACCAGGGGTCGTGGCGCCATTCGCTGACCACCGGGATCGACAGGTCGTGCAGGGCGCGGGCGCCGAAATGCTGTTCCAGCGCCCTCCGGACCAACCGCCGCACCCCGTCCGGGCCGGCGCGGCGCGCGTCGAGGGACGCCGCCATGGGCGCGTCGAGCTCGAAGTAGTGGAACGGCGTGCCGTCGATGCGGGTGAGAAGCCCCGGAACCGGAAAAGGCCCGCCGACGAGGCTGGCGAGGCGGTCGGCGCCCCGGAACGGGCAGGACGGCCAGTGCAGCACCGCGTGCTCGTAGATGCCGACGGAGAACCCCGCGATGGCCGCGGCCACGGCCGGCGGCAGGGCCGGGGTGAACAGGGTCGCGTCCCGCAGGATCATGGTGGGAATCGTCACGATCACGGCGCGGGCCGTGCGGACGCCGCCATCCGCCAGGGCGACGCGCACCCCCGACCCGGCCCAGTCGATCCCCGTCACCGGGCTGTCGAGGGCGATGGGCAACCCCTGGGCGAGGCGGGCGAGGTAGCCGCCGTAGCCGCCGGCGATGAAGCGGTTGTCGCCGTACTCCATGCTGGGGAAGTCCTGCAGCGAGACCGCGTCGAGGGGCCGGCCCGAGACGAGGCCGTGCACCAGTTCCACCCGGCGGCCCCAGGGGCCGAGCCCCGGCGGCAGGGCGCCGGCGGCGGGGCGGTCCGGTCCGCCGCGCGCCGCACCGTCGCTCATGGCCCGATCGGCCGCCGCGAAGGCGCGCCCGAGGGCGGCCGCTTCGGACGGACGGCCGGCGCGGCGTCCGACCCGGACATGGCTCGCCTGCGCGGCGATCCGCAGGGGCTCGCCGCGGGCCTCGCCGAGGCGCACGAGGGGATTGATCGGCCCCGCATGGAGCCAGTGGGCGCCGAGATCTACGGCGTGGCCGCGCAGGGCGGCCGTTGCCACCCGCCCGCCGACCCGGCCGCGCGCTTCCAGCACCGCCACCGCGACCCCGGCCTGCGTCAGCGCCCGCGCCGCCGCGATCCCGGCCGCCCCTGCGCCGATGACGATCACCTCCGCGGCGGCCGGCAGGGGCGCGAGGCGCGGCGCGATGCTGGGCGGCAGGCTGTCGTGCTCGGGTCTGCGCATGGTCGGGTCCGGGGCTCGCTCGGCTGTCGGCCTATCAGAGGCCGGCGATGCGCGGCAACGCGCAGCGTCAGCGCCGCGCCCCGTCGCCGAGGTCGAGGACCTCGACGAGGCTCGAGCGGTCGCCCCCCGGTTTCGGGCTGCCCACCAGGGTGTGGATGCGCCCATTCGCCACGATGGCGCCGAAGCCGTGGCGCGGGGTGGGCAGGGGGGCGTGCCGGGTCCAGACATCCCGCGCCGGATCGTAGGCCTCGACGGCGCCGAAGGTGCGGGCGTCCGATTCGCCGCCCATGACGAAGATCCGTCCGCCGAGCACCGCCGCCGCGGCCCCGCTCCGGGCCGTCGGCATCGGCGCCCCCGTGCGCCAGGCGTCGGCGGCCGGGTCGTAGATCTCGGTCACGGTGCGGTTGCGGGCGGGGTCGCCGTCGATCCGCCCGCCGATGGCGACGAGGCGGCCGTCCACGGCCTGGACGGCGAGGTGGTCGCGCCGGGTCGGCAGGGCGGCGGCCTCGGTCCAGCGGTCGCGCGCCGGGTCGTAGACCGCATGGCCGGCCGCGTTGCCGCCGCCCGAGACGCTGCCGCCGACCACGTGGATGCGGTCGCCGATCGCCACCGCGCCCCCTGCCGCCCGGGCGCTCGGCATCGGCGCGCGCGGGCTCCAGGCATCGGCCTTCGGATCGTAGGCCCAGACCCGGTCGCTCGCCCGCCAGCCTGCGCCGTAGCCGCCGAAGACGTAGACCCGGTCCCCGAACCCCGCCGCCATGGCGTGGTGGATCGGCGTCGGGAACGCCGCCCCCGTCCGCCATGCGCCGGTGGCCGGATCGTGGATGAGGAGGCCGGTGGCCCCGTTGTAGTCGCCGATCACGTAGGCGAGGCCCGCCAGCGCGGCGACGGCCACCTCCGAGCGCGGGGCGGGGGCCGGCGCGGCGGCCCGCCAGGTGCCTGACCCCTCCGGCCCCCCTGCCCCCAGGCGCTCATGGGTGCCCACGGCCTCATGGGTGCCCACGGCCTCATGGGTGCCCACGGCCTCATGCGCGCTCGCGGACATCGTGGCCGCGAGGATCAGGACGGCGAGGAAGGCACGCATGGCGTCGGTTCCGGCTGGGCTCCGGGGACGAACGCGCAGGGCGGCCTAAGGCTGCCGGACGCGGACCGTGTGCGGCGGCACCCTTGCATCCACCCGCCCGCGCCGCCAGAACCGTGCCGGCAGAACCTTCGGGACGTGCGTGCGGGAACGGCGCCCGCGCCGGACGAGCCGACACGAAGACGGGATTCGAGACACGGTCATGCTGTTCAAGGCCGCCTTCGCCGCCCTCCGGCAGGTCTTCTCGCCGCCCCTGCGGGCGATCCTGTGGAAGTCCCTCGGGCTGACCGTCGGCCTGCTCATCGTGGTCTGGGCCGGGCTCACCCGGGCGATCAACTGGTTCCTGTCCCAGCACCACCTCTCGGTGGACTATCCGTTCCTCGACACCCTGGCGGTGTTCTTCGCCGGGGCCGGCCTGTTCGTGGGGCTCGCCTACGTGATGCCGGCCATCTCGATCCTGGTGGCCGGCTTCTTCCTCGACGACGCGGCCGAGATCGTCGAGCGCACGGACTTTCCCCACGATCCGCCGGGCACCGCCCTGCCGCTCGGCCGGGCGATGCTCTACGCCGTGCGCTTCGCCGGCCTCGCCCTCCTGGTGAACCTCGTCGCCCTGATCCTGTTCTTCGTGCCGGGCGTGAACCTCGTGGCGTTCTTCGGCGCCAACGCCTACCTGCTCTCGCGCGAGTATTTCGAGCTCGCCGCCGGGCGCTTCCGGCCCATGGACGAGGCCGGGGCCATGCGCCGCCATTACGGGCCGACCACCCTCACGGCCGGCGCGTTGCTCGCCGGCCTGATGGTGGTGCCGGTCCTCAACCTCCTCACGCCGCTGTTCGGCATCGCCCTGATGGTCCACGTCCACAAGGGCCTGAGCCGGCGCACCCCCCTCGCCCCGCCCGAGGCGCCCGCGCGCCTGCGCTGAAGCGCCCCCGGGTGACAGGCCGGCGGTTTTCGTCGGCATCCGGCTCCCCCAGGGCCCGGAACTGTTCTAGATAGTCCCCCGTCGAAGCCTGCCGGTTGAAGCCTGCCGGTTCCGGCACCCGTCCAGGACCGGCGCGGACCCGTGACCCGATCGGGGCACGGCCAGGCGCACCGGGGCCGCTTTTCGAGACGTTTGAGAGCGATGACCGGCTTCGAGACCCTTCCCCTCACCCGCCCCGACGCCCAGCTCGTCACGGTGTTCGGCGGCTCCGGCTTCCTCGGCCGCCACGTGGTCCGGGCGCTGGCCAAGCGCGGCTACCGCATCCGGGTCGCCGTGCGCCGGCCCGACCTCGCCCTGTTCCTCCAGCCGCTGGGCAAGGTCGGCCAGATCGTCGCCGTGCAGGCGAACCTGCGCTACCCCGAATCCATCGCGGCGGCGGTCCACGGCGCGGACGTGGTGGTCAACCTCGTGGGCATCCTGCAGGAGACCGGGCGCCAGAGCTTCGCCAAGCTCCAGGCCGAGGGCGCCGGCGAGATCGCCCGCGCGGCCGCCGCCGTCGGGGCGCCCCTCGTCCACGTCTCGGCCATCGGGGCCGATGCCGGCTCGCCGTCGGCCTATGCCCGCACCAAGGCGCTGGGCGAGGCCCGCATCGGGGAGGCGGGAGGCGAGCACGTGATCCTGCGCCCGTCCCTGGTGTTCGGCCCGGGCGACAGCTTCTTCAACCGCTTCGCGTCCCTGGCCCGGGTCCTGCCGGTGCTGCCGCTCGCCGGGGCCCGGAGCCGATTCCAGCCGGTCTATGTCGGCGACGTCGCCGAGGCGGTGACCCGGGCGGTGGAGGGCCGCGTACCGGCCGGACGGGTGTACGAGCTCGGCGGCCCGGAGGTCGCCACCCTGGAGGCCATCGTGCGCTACATGCTCACGGTGATCATGCGCCGCCGCAAGGTGCTCGATCTACCCCTGCCCGTCGCCCGCCTCCAGGCCCGCGCCCTCGAGATCGTCGACACCCTCACCCTCGGCCTCCTGCCGGATTCCCTCAAGCTCACCCGCGATCAGGTCACCCTGCTCCAGTCCGACAACGTCGTCTCGGAGGCGGCCAAGGCGGAGGGACGCACCCTGGAGGGCATCGGCCTCCAGCCCACCACCATGGAGGCGGTGGTGCCGGGCTATCTCTGGCGCTTCCGCACCGCCGGCCAGTTCGCCAAGCCCCGCGTCGCGGTGGAATCCGAGGTCCCCGAGACCCTGGCCCCGGTGCCCTACGCGCCCTCGAAGCCGAGCGGGCCGGCGCTGGGCCCCGACGCCAGCCAGCCGAGCCGGATGGGCACCCGCTGGGGCACCCGCGGCTGAGACGGCGCGCCCCGTGAGCGTCGCGGTGGGGTTCCTCCTCGTCTTCCTCGGCTCGGGCCTCGGCGGCATGGCCCGCCACGGCGTCGGCCTTGCGGCCGTGCGCCTCGGCCAGGGCTTTCCCTTCGGAACCCTCGCCATCAACATCCTGGGCTCGGCCCTGATGGGGGTGCTGGTGGGCTGGTACGCCCTGCGCGGCGGCAGCCAGCCCCTGCGGCTGTTCCTCGCCACCGGGGTGCTCGGCGGCTTCACCACCTTTTCGACCTTCGCCCTCGACGGGGTCTTCCTCCTGCAGCGCGGGGAGAATGCCGCCGCCCTCGCCTACATCTTCGGCTCCGTCGGGATCGGCCTCGGCGGCCTCCTGCTGGGACTCCTGGCCATGCGAACGCTGCTGTAGCGGGCGGTCACCGCGCTCGATCTTTTTTCGTCGTCCCCGTTTGTCGTCTCCCGTCCGCCGTCCCTTCGCGGGCCGACGCAGCAAACCCATGCCCGCGCTCGGATTTTACCGAAGACCTGGAATTGATCCAAATCGAAGCTGGGTCTTTTAGGCTCGAAGCATCGATTTATACGCATTCCAATGTTTCCCAATACGATTGAAATCCATCTTGTTGCACTGCATTGCTGTCATCGTCGATTCGGCAACGGGCAGGGAGGCGACGATGATGGAACGGGCACTGGATTGGGTCCGGGGCTATGCGCAGCTCGCCTGGTGGGACGGCTCCTGCATCGACCTGCGCCTGCACCGCCTGACCGACTTCATCGATTTCGTCGCCACCGCCCCGGATCCGGTCGCGGCCCACATCCGCCGGAGGACGCCTGCGTGAACCCCCGCCTCAACGCCGACCCCGCCCCTCACGCCTGCGCCGAGGCGGCTTCGGCCGAGGACACCCTGGACGAGTCCCTGCGCCGGGCGTTCTGGCAGAGCCTCAACCGGGCGCCGCTGCCGGCCATGCAGGCCCTCGAAACGGCGGCCCGGACCCTCGGCGCCCTCTACCGGCAGGTGGCCCGGGCCCACGAGCAGCCCGGCGGATGCGGGTGCGGCTGGGAGCCCGACCCCGATTGCGACCTCATCGTCCTCGAGGCCAACCTCGCCGCCGCCCTGCTTCATCCGCCGCAGCCGGATCTCCTGCGCATGCCGGCCGCCGGATCCGCCTGACGCGACGCGGGCGGGGCGGGCCGCCCGCGGATCCGAACTGCGCGCGGGTACCGCTTCCACACCCAAGGTCCCTTCCTCACTCAAGGTTACCCTTTCCTCACACACCGTGGCGGATCATGGCCGCAGGCACTGGGAAGGGGCGCGGCATGGACGGATTCTATCGCGGCATCGAGGTATCCCTGCTCGGGTTCAGCCTACTTCTCGGGCTCGGCGCCATCCTGCTTCCGTCCTCGCCCGGTGGCCTGCCGGGCGACGCACAGGTCGCCGTCACCCTTCCGATGATCACCGTGACGGCGAATCCCTGAGCCGGCGAAGCCTGGTCTTGGGGCGAACGACACTTTTCTGCCACCGGGGCGCCTGAATTCCTGCAACCCTTCCGGCCCGCCGCGACTTGATCTGTCGTAGCGAGAGCGGCCTTCGCGGCCGTTCCGAACGGTGGTCGAGGGTACCGAGCGGTGCGCGGTCAGGATTCAGATATGTCGGTCTTTCACACACGGCTGTCCGCCATGGCCGCGGGCGCCCTGTTCGTCACGTGCGTCGGCCTTTCCGGCGCCCAGGCGGCGCCCGCCGCGAACCAGGGTTCGTCCGAGGCGTCTGCTCTTCCCAACCGTCCGATCACGGCCGTCGCGGCCATGACCGAGGGGGACGACGACCTGACGAATTGCAGCCGTTCGCGCCGCCGCCTCTGGGTCGATGGCGAGGGCTGGATCGTCCGGCGGGTCACCACCTGCCGCTGAGCGACCCCGCGAGGGTCGCGGACCGGAGGACGACGCGATCCCCCGTGGATCGGACCCGCCGCGAGGCGGGTTTCCTCGTCGGGCCGAGGCCTACGCACTCTTCCCCTCCCCCACCCGCCGGAACGCCGGGGCGGTCCGGCGGTTTGTGCCTCATGATGCCGGCCAGGAACGAGGCCCCGTTGCGGAGTGCGCCACCGATGATCACGCGTCTCAAGGCGACCCTGCTGGGAGCCGCCCTCTCGTGCGCGACCTTCGCCGGCGCGCAGGCACAGGCGATCTACGGCGACGTCGGGCCGGGCTACGGCTACGCCGGCTCCGCGATCCGGGGCGACTATGTCGGCGCACCCCTCACCCGGTTTCCGCGGCCCGACCAGATCGTCCCGAGCGCCTGGGGCTACGGCACCTACGGCGTCCCCACCGTCTCGGGCATCCACCCTGCGCCCGTCGGAACGCCCACCGTCTACGTGATCGAATCGCCTGCACCCACCGCCCGCGCGACCGCAAAAGCGCGTACGACGGCAGGACCACGGGTGCTCGCACGCGACCGCGCGAGCCGGTTCGCCCCGGCGCCGTCCGCCACGCCATACGCGTCGGCCGGGGGCGCACGCGTCGTGCCCGTGAGCGTACCGGCCCGGCAGGCAACGTTGCGCTGAGCTTGGCGAAGCATCGCGGGCGGCGAGAAAACTTGGCAACAATTTAATCTCTCGGCGATACCTTCCGAAAACGTGAGGGGCACGCCATGCATATTGTTCTCGTCGACACCAGCCGCGTCGTTCTCAAGATGATCGCCGCCCTGCTCGAGCCCAACGGGCATACGGTCACGGCCTTCACGAACTCCAGCGAGGCCCTGGATTTCGTCGAGACCACACAATCCGTACGCGTCCTGATCACCAGCCTCGAAGTCAGGCCCCTCAGCGGCCTCGAACTGTGTTGGTCCGCCCGTCTGCTGGCGGAGGCCAATCGGCCTCTGTACGTGATCACCATGTCCTCGGCGCGCAACGCCCGAAACCTTGCCGAAGCCCTCGACAGCGGCGCCGACGACTTCATCGAGAAGCCGCCCGGCCCCGAGGAGCTCCACGCCCGGCTCCGCGCCGCCGACCGGCTCACCACCATGCAGAGCGAGCTGATCCGCCTGGCCCAGACGGATTCGCTCACCGGCCTGCTCAACCGCCGCGCCTTCTACCAGCGCGCCCGCGAGGCGGCCGACCGGGCCGGCAACCACGGCAAGATGTCGGCGATCCTCCTCGACATCGATCACTTCAAGCGCATCAACGACGAGTACGGCCACGATGTCGGCGATGCGGCGATCCAGGCCGTCGCCCGCGAGATCGGCACCGAGGGCATCGTCGGGCGCCTCGGCGGGGAGGAGTTCGGCATCGTCCTGCCGCATCGTCCGGCGGCGGAAGCGGAGCCCCTCGCCGGGCGCCTGCGCCGGGGAATCGAGGCCCTGCGCATCCGCGGGGCGCGCGCACCGATCCGGCTCACCTGCAGCTTCGGCGTCAGCGACTGGATCGAGGCCGACACGGTGGAGGGCCTGGTCAAGCGCGCCGACATCGCACTCTACGAAGCCAAGTCCACGGGCCGCAACCGCGTGGTCACCGCGACCTCCGACCTGATCCTCGCCCGCGCCGGCTGATCCTCCTCTCCCATCGGGACTCCGGCCTGTACCGCCGCGAGACAGCGGCGTACGGCATCCTGCGGAGTCATCGTCACCGGCATCGCCCGGCCCCTCCGCGCTGATCTTGAAATCACACAAGACATGGTAAACAGAAGCCTGGAACAGATCTTGAAGTGAACCTTCGCAGTACTGCCGCGGTGTCTCGTGGTGGCACATGAGGGGGATTGCGGCATGCATCAGGCCGTTGGAGTATTGATCGTCGATGAGCCGCACGGGCTGCAGCCGAGCTTTCGGGCGGCCCTCGAGCACGAACCGACCCTGCACACGGTGAGCGAAGCGGACCTGTCCCGCGGCGGATCGGACGTGCCGGGGGCCAATGTCGCCCTCGTGGTCGTCGGCGACGGGGATCCCGAAGGCGGGGTGGCGCGGATCGGCGGTCTGCGGGCCCGGTGTCCCGGCCTCAAGATCGTCGCCGCCTTCGAGACCCTGGACGCCGCCGCGATGGCGCGGCTGGTCGCGGCCGGCACCGACATGTTCGTCGCCCGCACCGCCTCCGCCCGGGTCGTCTGCGCCGCCATCCTGGCCCTGGCCGGCCTGGACGCGCCGGCGCAGGGTATGGCCCCCACCGACGGCCTGACCCCGCGCGAGGCGGAGATCCTGCGGTTCCTCAGTGCCGGGTTCAGCAACAAGGAAGTGGCCCGCCGCCTCGGCCTCAGCGTCCGCACCGTGGAGACCCACCGGCTCAACCTGCGCCGCAAGACCCAGACCGGTCGCCTCAAGGACCTCGTCGCCCTGGCCCGCCAGCTCGGTCTCGCCCCCGTTACGGACACCGAGGGATCCACCCCCGTGCGCCGCACGGCCGGCCCGTCCACGGGCCAGTTCGCCCTCCCGGCCGGCTTCTGACGCTACGCCCGAACCGTTTCGTCGAGCGCCGAGAGTGGCCGCTTGGGTTTCCGCGCGACATCCTCGCCGCGGACCGCCTCCTCCAGGGGCTCCGGGCCTTTGCGCAGGAGCTTGGCGAGGTAGTACGAGCCGAACCCGAAGATGATCGCGTAGGCGACGAGGAATGCGACGAGGGAGGTGGTGACCGCGTTGACCGTGAGCGGCGAGTGCGCGTCCGCCGTGCGCATCTGCCCGTAGACGATGTAGGGCTGGCGCCCGATCTCGGCGGTGAACCAGCCGAACAGCACGGCGCCGAATCCGGACGGCGTCATCAGCATCGCGGCATTCAGGAACCAGCGGTTGGTGTAGAGGGTGCCGCGCCAGCGAAGGTACAGGCTCCAGAGGCTCAGGCCGAGCATCGCCAGCCCGATGGCGACCATGATGCGGAACGAGTAGAACACCGGCCAGACCGGCGGCCGCTGATCGGGCGGCACGTCCTTCAGGCCCGGCACCACGCCGGAGAAGTCGTGGGTGAGGATGAAGGAGCCGAGCTTCGGGATACCGATCTCGAAATCGTTGCGCTCCTCCTTCATGTTCGGGATCGCGAACAGCAGCAGCGGCATGTTGGCCTGCCGGTCCCAGTTCGCCTCGATGGCCGCGAGCTTCGTCGGCTGGTGCTTGAGCACGGCGAGCCCGTGTGAGTCACCGATCATGATCTGCAGCGGCGTGCAGATCACCGCGAACCACAGGGCCATGGACAGGGAGACACGCGCCCCGGCTACCTTGGCCGGCGGCTCCTTCCGCCCGCGAAGAATCATCCAGGCCGACATGCCCGCCACCGCGAAGGCCGTGGTGAGGAAGCAGCCCATCACCATGTGGGCGTAGCGGATCGGGAAGGACGGGTTGAAGATCACCTGCCACCAGTCGGTGGCCACCGCCCGGCCGTTCTCGACGATGAAGCCGGCAGGCGTCTGCATCCAGGAATTGGCCGACAGGATCCAGAAGGCCGAGATCAGGGTGCCGATGGCGACCATGCAGGTGGAGACGAAGTGCAGGCGGTCCCCCACCCGCTCCCAGCCGAACAGCATGATTCCGAGGAAGCCCGCCTCGAGGAAGAACGCGGTAATCACCTCGTACTGGATCAGCGGCCCGAGCACGTTGCCGGTGAAGTCGGCGTAGCGCGACCAGTTGGTGCCGAGCTGGTAGCTCATGACGATGCCGGACACGACGCCGAGGCCGAACGACACCGCGAAGACCTTCACCCAGAAGCGGTAGAGGTTCCGGTACAGGGGGTTGCCGGTCCACAACCACTGGCCTTCGAGGCGGGCGAGGAAACTCGCCAGCCCGATGGTGAAGGCCGGAAAGATGATGTGGAAGGCCATGGTGAAGCCGAACTGAATCCGCGAAAGCAGAAGCGCATCGACATCCATGGATCATCCTCCCGTCCGGCCCGCGTCCCCCGGCGGGACTTGTCCGGAAGGACAGGCCCGGGAGAACTTGCTCGAATCGGTCTACTCTACTGTAAATTCGCGCGCGCGGCGCGGCTTGGTCGCAGCCCTCGGCTTCAGGCGCGCGGGAGCCGACGGCGCGGACCGCGCGCCAGGGCGAGCGCACCGACGAGACCCACGGCGGCGAGACCGCCGAGGCCGGCCAGCATCCAGTCGCGCTCGCGGCTGGTCCAATACTCGCTGCGCGTGGTTTCCGTACGGTCGCCGAAGCGCCCGTCGATGCGGGCCGGTCCCGGAACGGGCTCGAACAGATTGCCGGGTTTGTCCGCAGCCGGTGCGTCCGTGAGTTGGGCGTCCCACATGCTGGCGGCCTTGGAATCGGCGAAGCCGGGCGCGATCACCTGCGCGGCATGCATCATCAGCACGCTGCGACCGACCCAGACGTCCCGTTGCGGCTTCGCCGCCGTGGACACGATGGCCTCGGCGCACAGGCGCGGGTCGTAGACCGGGTCGGGGGCGTATTGGCCATGGCCCGTGCGGTTGCGGGCCCAGTTGAATTGCGGCGTGTTGACCGCCGGCAGGTAGACGATGCTCAGGGAGACCGCGACCCGGTCGTGGATGAGCTCGCACCGCAGGGCATCGGTGAAGCCGGTGACGGCGAACTTCGCGGCGCAGTACGGAGCCTGGAGCGGTGCGGCCCGGATGGCGAGGCCCGAGGACACCTGAAGGATGGCGCCGCGGTTGCGCGGCTTCATGAACCGCAGGGCCGCGAGCGTCCCGTAGACCTGGCTGAGATAAGTCACCTCGGTGACGCGCCGGTACTCCGCGGGGGTGATCCGGTCGGCCGGATTCACGATGGTCGCCATGGCGTTGTTGACCCAGGCGTCGATGGGGCCGAGTTCGCGCTCCACCCGCTCGGCCGCCCCCGCGACGGCCTCGGCATCCGCGACATCGGCCGCGATGGCGAGCACCGGCCGGCCATGGGCCTTGAGAAGGGCCTCCGTTTCCGACAGGCGATCCGGATCGCGGGCGATGACGGCCACCGCCCAGCCGCGCTTGGCGAACAGCTCCGCCGTCGCCAGCCCGATGCCGGCGGTCCCGCCCGTGACGACCGCGATGCGTGCCATGCTATCCAAAAATCCAGATCCGTCCGGCGAGCCTGCCGGGACGCGTCCTCGGCAACGGACGTGTTCGAATCCGGTTGCGGAGGGAGGTCCGTGCCCAAACGACACGTCTTCGCGGCAGCGGTCGGGATGGGTCTCAGGCGGTGGGCCGGTCGGCCGTCCCGGCATCGGGGGCCTTCGACCGGGATTTCGTGCGCCTTTCGGAGCCGGACGCCGTGTCCCGTCCGTTCGATTTCGCCCTGCCGACGGACTTGGTCGCGGCCTTAGATTTGGCCTGGGAGCTGGCCTTGGTCTTACGCGTGGCCGTCCTGACCGGCGTTGCCTTGCTCACCCTGGCGAGCCGGGCCTGGAGCAGCCCCAGCACGGCCGCCTCCTCGGGCTTCAGGCGCGTAAGGTCGTCGCGCAGCTCGTCCGCGACGGCGTGCTTCACCTGCAGCAGCAGGTCGCCCTCGAGGTAGCCGTCGAGCACCTGGGGGTGGATGTAGCACTTGCGGCAGATGGTCGGCGTGTTGCCGAGCCGGCTCGCCACGCTCTCGATGGCCGTCCGAAGGTTCTTCTTGGCGGCGGCCTGGCTGTCGAACGCCTCGAATTCCTGCAGCGCCAGGGCGGCCAGCACCGTGCCGGCCCAGGTGCGGAAATCCTTGGCGGTGACCGGCTGGCCGGTGATCTCGCGCAGGTACGCGTTCACGTCGGCCGAGGTCACGTCGCGGATGGCGCCGTCCGCGTCGCGGTACTGGAACAGCTCCTGGCCGGGCAGATCCTGGCAGGCCTTGACGATCCGGGCCACGCGCCGGTCCTTCACGCCGAGGTCCCAGGTCTTGCCGCTCTTGCCCTTGAACCGGAAGGTGAGCTTGGCGCCGGCGATCGTGGCGTGCCGGTCGCGCAGGGTGGTGAGACCGAAGCTCTTGTTGGTGCGGGCGTAATCGTCGTTGCCCACCCGAATGAGCGTGGTCTCCAGAAGATGCACCACCGTCGCCAGCACCTTTTCGCGGGGCAGGCCGGCCTTGCCCATGTCGGCGTCGACGCGGGCGCGCAGGCCCGGCAGCACGTCGGCGAAGGTCATGATGTGCTCGAACTTGGTCTGGTCCCGGGCGGCGCGGAAGTCGGCGTGGTAGCGGTACTGCTTGCGCCCCTTGGCGTCGCGCCCCGTCGCCTGGATGTGGCCGTTGGCGCGCGCGCAGATCCACACGTCGGTGTAGGCGGGCGGGATGGCGAGCGCCCGGATGCGGGCCAGGGTCTTCGCGTCGCGCACCGGGGCGCCCTTGGGGTCGCGGTAGGCGAAGCCCGTGCCGCTCCGGCGGCGGGTCAGCCCCGGCGTGGACTCGTCGACATAGGCGAGGCCCGCCTCCTCGGCCGCGTCGCGCGGATCGGCGACGGTGCCGTCCTCGTCCCGATCCGACGTCATGCGCAACGCTCCCCCGGATGATTTCGTGAGGCGACAACCGGTGGCCGGGCCGCTCCGTTCCGGGCGCGACATCGCGCTACAGCCAGCGCTCCATGACGATGCGCGGGACCGCGTTCCAGCCGAGGCCGGCGTAGAAGTCGCGCACGGGCGTGTTGGTCTCGCGGATCATGAGCTGTGCCTTGGGAATCTTCCGCACCCGCAGCCACTCTTCCCCGGCCGCCACCATGGCCCGGCCGTGGCCCCGGCCCCGCGCCTCGGCCGCGACGTAGTAGAGCCAGCCGCGATGGCCGTCGTGGCCGACCATCACGCTCGCGGCGACGCGCCCGTCCGGCGTGACGCCGACGAGGACGTCGGAGTTCGGACGCCCGGCGGCGCGGTCGAGATCCGCGTCCGGATCGTTGTGCGGCACCACGAGGCCGCAGGCGCGCCACAGGGCGATCACCGCCGCGTGGTCGTCGGCCCGGAACGGCCGGATCGTCAGGCTCTCGGTCGTGTCCATGGTCTTGTCCTCGTGCGGTCTTGTCCTAGTGCGGTCTTGTCCTAGTGCGGTCTTGCCTTTCTGCGCGGTGAGGCATGCTACAGGCTGAGGAATGGATACGCCGCCCCACCTGCCCCACGCGCGAAAAACCCTGGTCTTCGTGGTCACCGAGGACTGGTTCTTCGCCTCGCACTTCCTGCCCCTGGCGCGGGCGGCCGTCGCCATGGGTCTCACCGTGGCGGTGGTGACGCGGGTGCGCGATCACCGCGCGCCCATCGAGGCCACGGGTGCGCGGGTGGTCCACCTGGAGGCCGAGCGCTCAAGCCTCAACCCCATGGCGGCGGGGTACGCGGCGGGCCAGCTCGCCGGTATCCTCAAGGCGTTGCGGGCCGACATCGTCCACTGCATCGCGCTCCGCGCCATCCTGGTCGGCGGCACCGCGGCCGCCATGGCGGGCATCCCCGCCCGGGTCTACGCGGTGACCGGCCTCGGGCTCCTCGGCGCCCGCGCCGATGCCACCGGCCGGCTGTCGCGCCTGGCGCTGCGCGGCCTCATCCGGGGACCGCTCGCCTCGAAGCGAACCCGGTTCCTGTTCGAGAATCCCGACGACGCCCGGGCGCTCGGCCTCGACCCGGCCGACACCGCCGTCACCCTCGTCGGCGGGGCCGGCGTCGATCCCGAGGCCTTCACGCCCCGACCCCTGCCGCCGACCCCGCCCCTGCGGGTCGCCCTGGTGGCCCGGATGCTGTGGTCGAAGGGCGTCGATACGGCCGTGGAGGCTGTGCGCCGCGCCCGCGCCGACGGGGTGGCGGTGGAGCTCTCCCTCTACGGCGCGCCAGACCCCTCGAACCGCCGGGCGATCCCCGAGGCGACGCTCCGGGACTGGTCGCGCGACGGGATCGCGTGGCACGGGCCCACCGCCGACGTCGCCGGGGCCTACGCCGCCCACCACGCCGCCTGCCTGCCCTCGCGGGGCGGCGAGGGCCTGCCCCGCACCCTGCTGGAGGCGGCCGCCTGCGGGCGCGCGCTCCTCACCACCGACGTGCCGGGCTGCCGCTCCCTGGTGGGCGACGGACTCGAAGGTTTCGTCGTCCCGCCCGACGATTCCGCGGCGCTGGCCGCCGCCCTCGCGCGCCTCGCCGCCGATCCGGGACTCGTGGTGCGGATGGGCGAAGCGGCACGCGACCGCATCCGGGCGGGGGACTTCACGGAAGCGGCCGTGGCCGGCGCCGTCTGTGCGATCTACGCGGAGCTCTCGGCATGATCGCCTCGCCCGATCCCCTCGCCTTCATCCGTGAAAACACCCGGCTGCTGCCGGTGCCCCACGCGCCCGAGATCGTGCTGCATGTCGCCGACGAGGCCACCGCCCTGTGGCAGAAGACCGAGGACGAGCTCGAGGCCATCGGCCTGCCGCCGCCGTTCTGGGCCTTCGCCTGGGCGGGCGGCCAGGCGCTCGCCCGCTACATCCTCGACAACCCCGAGCTCGTCTCCGGGCGCCGCGTCCTCGATTTCGCCTCGGGCTCCGGACTCGTCGCCATCGCGGCGGCGAAAGCCGGGGCGATCCACGTGACGGCGAGCGACCTCGACGGGTTCGCGATCCCCGCCATCGGGCTCAACGCGGCGGCCAACGGCGTCGCCGACCGGATCGAGGCGGTGCGGGACGACCTCATCGGCTCCGATCCCGGCAGCGCCGTCGTGCTCGCCGCCGACATCTTCTACGAATGCGACCTCGCTGGGCGCGTCACCGCGTGGCTGGCCGGGCTGCATGCGCGCGGCGCCACCGTGCTGGTGGGCGATCCCGGTCGGTCCTACCTGCCGCGCGACCGGCTCGAACGGCTCGCCACCTACGCGGTGCCGGTGAGCCGGTCCCTGGAGGATGCCGAGATCAAGCAGAGCAGCGTCTGGCGCTTCATCGCCTGACGGCCTTCGGCATCACGGCGCGCAAGGCCAGGTGCGTCGGCCCGCACAGGGCGAGCGGAATGCCGACGACGAGGAGGCCGAACCAGGCGTAAGGCGACATCCAGGTCTGTGCGGCGGTGTCGCTCATGCCCCAGACGTAGTTGATGTTGACAGGGGTGAGGCCGGGATCGGGGCGCGGCGCTGGCATGGCGAAGAAGCAGACCGCCAGCACCACCACGGCGAGGCCCGACCACGCCGCCCAGGCGCGGCGGTCGTAGCCGAGGCGGCAGACGAGATAGATCAGCAGGAACGGCAGCCAGCCGTGGAACAGCGACAGGCCGCGCAGGAAGAGCGAATTCTCGGACTTGAACATGTAGTCGGTCATGCCGGTGATCGGCAGGCCGAACAGGCCGGCGGTGAAATCCGCCACCCAGATCACCTGCGGCGCCAGGATGCCGACGGCGCCCATGGAGATGGGCAGCGCGCGCTCGGTCCAGATCCCCCAGAGGGTCAGGATCAGGGCGATGTCGCAGAAGTAGAGGAAGTTCGTCGGCCCGTAATACCACCCGTAGGTCGGCACCAGCACGGCCATGAAAGCCGTGTAGGCGAGCTTGAGGGCCATCGGCAGGCGCTGGCGTGCCCCTTCGGAGGACGCCAGCGCACTGTCCCAGGGGGCCGGCGAGAGGGAAGCGCTCATGGTCTGAAGGTCCGTCCGGCCCCGATCGGCCCGGTGTCAGGACGATGCCGTGCCGGCGCCGCCGGGGCGGTGACGAACGGCACAGCTTACGTTGGGAAGGGCGCGATCAGAACCAGCCGCGGCGCTTGTTAGAACCGGCCGCGGCGCTGGGCGTCGAGGCTCCACGGGCCGGCGCCGGCGGCGGCGAGGTAGAGGAACACGAAGCAGAACAGGATCGCCGCGTCGCCGCCGTTGAGGGCGGGAAACGGGCTCTTCGGCGCATGGGCCATGAAGTAGGCCACCGCCATCTGGCCCGACAGGACGAACGCCACCGGCCGGGTGAACAGGCCGAGCACGATCAGCGCGCCGCCGACGAGTTCGAGCAGGCCCGCCATCCCGATCAGGGAGACCAGTTCCGGCGCGCCGCCGCCACCCATGCGTGCGGGAAAGCCGAGGAGCTTCTGCGTCCCGTGGGCGAGGAACAGCAGCCCCGCCATGATGCGCAGGACGCTGAGCAGGCGCGGGGCCCAGGTGACCGAGAGGGCGTTGGTGTTCATGCGGTGACGTGCTCCGAGGAACGCCTCGGGACCCGAGGCGAGGGAGCCCCGCATCGAGCACGAATCGTACGGTGCGTCGATCCACCCCGGCGGCACCGGCGGGCGTCCGCGAACCGGACCGTGCCGGGCGGCACGGAAGAGGGCGCGCGGGGGCGCCGGTTCAGTCGGCCGCGACGGCGACGAGGGAGAACAGGGCCGCCAACAGGACATTGCCGGCGACGACGAGAGCGAGGACGAGCATGGCGATGGAATCTTAGGCTTCGAGGACCGGGACGCCAGCCTTACGGCCACGCTTCTGGCCGGTTCATGAACGCCACGGCCCGGCCGACCCGGCAATGCGGAACGGCGTGAATCAATTGCTCCTGTGCCTGCTCCAGCGCCGTGTCCCGGGGACACCGTCGGGGCGAGCGATGCTAACCGATCTTGCCGAGCCGAATCAGCAACGCTTCGATCCGCTCGCCCACGGGTTCGGCCGGATCCGCCGGATAGAAGGCCCGCAGGGTGTGGCCGAGGTGGCGCCGGACGTGCGGTGCCAGGGCTGGCGGACGGCGCACCGAACCCGCCTCCGTCGCAGCCGCGGCATGGGAGCCATGAGATCGTTCGCCGTGCGTCTCGGGCATTCGAAAAGCCCCCTCTCGCCGCGTCGTCACGACGGCACCGGATCGGCGTGGTCGGACCCGGCGAAGATCGCACAGCAGGGTTAAGGATGCGTTTCCGGCGATCGGCCACCGGTCCGCCGCGACTCGGGCGACAGGCGCGAAATAAAAGCGTGACCGTTGGATCGAAGAGAAATGGCGCGGTGCCAGAGACTTGCGTCCGCCCCCCCATTCCGACGCGGCCCGCCGCCCGTTTTCGCGCCGCTGTCAAGTGGTAGACGTCGGCATCGCGGCTGGTTTACATCTTTTACTCAGGCATGAGCACTCCCTACGCTCAGCCACCTCGCAGTCTGGATGAGGTCAAATTGAGTGGCATGCAAAGTATTGCAATGACCGAACGCGAGCGGGATACAGTGATCGCTGCGCTGCGGTATTATCAATTCTATCGTTTGCAGGGAAATCCATTTAATCCGCAGCAGGATCATTTGATCGACGCCATCGCCGGGCATTCCGGCGAGGCCCTGGACTTGGCCGCCATCGACGACCTCTGTGCCGGCCTCAACGGCAACAAGCACGCCCTCAGCGCAGCCGCCTGAGGGGTGCCGCCCGGCCCGGCGTCTCGTCGGACGAGACGCCGGGCCTCGCGTGCGGAGCCCGCCCGTCCGGGCCGCTCCGCCGCCCGCTCAAGGGGCCGCGTCGAGCTGCTGCCTGGCGCGCCCGAGGGCCTCCCTGCAACCCTTGGCGTCGCCCTTGCCATCGGCGGTGCGGGCCTCGTCGAGGGCGACCTTGGCCTGCATCGCCTTGTCGCCGCCCTTGCCGGCCTCGGCCGACTTCTCCGGCGGCGTCGTGGGGTGCGTGCTCGGATTGCCGCCGGACGCCCCTCCCTCGCCGCCGCGCGCGCCGGCATCGGCCTGGCCGCTCGTGGAGGCCGAGATCGACTCCTTGGCCTGATTCTTCACCTTGCCCTCGAGGGCCGCGATTTCGTCCGCGCAGGGCGAGGCGTGGGCTTGGCTCACCGCACCCGCGAGGGTCGCGGCGAGGAGGCCGGCGGCGAGCCAGGCGGGTCGTGTCGTGTTCGATGGCATCGTCGAATCGAATCCCGATACAGCAGGGAGGCGCCGAAGCGGCGGCCTCTTCCCCGGGTCAACCCGCCGGGAGGCGGGACGGCTCCGGCCCGGATGGCGGAACCACCGTTTTTCGTCGCGCCCGACCATGAAAAAGGGGTGCCGCGCGATGCGACACCCCCGTTTCTCGTGCTGTCCATCGTCGTGAAGCCCCCGGAGAGGCACCGGCCCAGGGCCGGGTTCGTCGCGGCGCCCCGAGGGGCGTCCGCTCAGGCGCTGAGCTGGTCGCGGATCGGCAGTTGTCGGATGCGACGGCCCGTGGCCGCGAAGATCGCGTTGGCGATGGCGGGGGCGACCGGCGGCACGCCCGGCTCGCCGACGCCGCCCAGCGGCCCCGAGAAGTTCGGGTTCGGCAGCAGGTGGACGTGGATCTCCTTCGGGGCGGCGTCGATGCGGGTGATCTCGTAGCCGTCGAAGTTGTTCTGCTGGGCGCGGCCGTCCTTGAACGTGATCTCGGCCGAGAGCGCGAGGCCCATCCCCATGACCACGGCGCCTTCCATCTGCGACCGGATGCGCTCCGGGTTCACCTGCGGTCCGCAATCGACGGCGATGTCGACGCGCTTGACCACGACCTCGCCCTTGGCCCCGACCTCCACCTCGGCGGCGACCGCCGTGTGGGTGACGAAGCTGTAGTGACCGGCGATGCCGAGCCCGGTGTTCTTCGCCATCTTGCGGCCCCAGCCGATGCCCTTGGCCGCCGCCTCGATGACCCCGCGCAGGCGTGCCGTGTCGATGGGGTAGCGGGCCGGGTCCTCGCCGTAGTTCCAGACATCGCCGAGCGTCGTCGGATCGATCTTGCGATCGGGGCCGATGAGGGCGAGCAGGTACTCCTTCGGGTCACGCCCCGCCGCATGCGCCAACTCGTTCACGAACGACTGGATCGCGAAGGCGTGCGGGATGTTCGAGACCGAGCGGAACCAGCCGATGCGCACGTGCGCGTCGGCCGCCGGGTTCTCGAGACGGATGTTGGGTACGGCGAACGGCGTGTTGGTGAGGCCCATGCCGAGCTCGAACGGGAGTTCGTTCTTGGCGCCCGCCGCGAAGATCGACCCGATGGTGGGGGCCGCCGAACGGTGGAGCCAAGCCACCGGCATGCCCTTGTCGTCGAGGCCGGCTTCCAGGCGCTCCACCGAGATGGTGTGGTAGTAGCCGTGGTGCAGGTCGTCCTCACGGGTCCAGGTCAGCTTCACCGGGGCGCCGTCCACGGCCTGGGAGCACAGGGCCGCTTCGAGCACGTAATCCGGCTTCGACTTGCGGCCGAAACCGCCGCCGAGCAGGGTCTGGTTGACCCGCACCTTGTCGGCCGCGAGATTCAACTTCTTCGCCAGCCGGTCGTGGGTCGCCTGCGGCGCCTGGGTGCAGGCCCAGGCCTCGCAGAAACCGTCCTTGATCCGCACCACGGCGGCCGGCGGCTCCATCGGGGCCTGGACGAGGTGGGGCACGAAGTATTCGGCCTCGACCCGCTTCTTGGCCTTCGCCATCGCGCCGTCGACGTCGCCCTGGTTGCGCACGACCTTGCCGGGGGCACGCACCGCCTTCTCCAGCTCGCCCCGGAAGGCGACGGAGTCGTAGGAGGCATTGGGGCCGTCGTCCCAGGTCACTTTGAGGGCCTCGCGGGCCTTCATGGCCGCCCAGGTGTTTTTCGCGATGACCGCGACGCCGCCAAGCGGCTGGAACTCGACCGGTGCCTCCGGGGCGTCGATCTTGAAGATCTTGACGACGCCCGGGACTTTCTTGGCCTCGGTGTCGTCGTAGCTCACCACCTTGCCGCCGAAGACCGGCGGGCGGGCGACGAGGGCGTAGAGCATCCCGTCGATCTTGGTGTCGAGGCCGTAGACGGCCTTGCCCGTGGTGATGTCGCGGTTGTCGACGAGGCCGATCTTGCCCTTGCCGATGTACTTGAAGTCCTTCGAATCCTTGAGCGTCACGGATTCGCGGGCCGGCACCGGCAGTTCGGCCGCTGCCGCCGCGATCTCGCCGTAGCCGAGGCTGCGCTTGGATTTGGCGTGGGTGACGACGTGGTTCTCGGCCTTCACTTCCGAGACCGGCACGTTCCATTGCTTGGCGGCGGCCTGGACCAGCATCAGGCGGGCGGCGGCCCCGGCGTGGCGCAGGTGCTGGAAGAAGTGGCGGAGCGAGCGCGACCCGTCCGTGTCCTGGTTGCCGAAGCGGGTCTCGTCGCCCCAGGCCTGGGCGACCTTCACCTTGTCCCAGGTGGCTTCGAGTTCGTCGGCGACCACGAAGGCGATGGAGGTGCGAACCCCCTGGCCCATCTCGGCGCGGTGGCAGGTCACCGTCACGGTGCCGTCGGGGGCGATGGCGACGAACACCTTGGGGTCGTCCTGCCACCCGTGCGGCATGGCATCGGCGCCGAATTTTTTCGGCTCGTTCGCCTTGTCCTCGGCTTTCGCCGAATCACGCCACGACAGGGCGAGCACCAGGGCACCCATGCCGCCCAGCATGGCGCGGCGGCTGACATTGGCGAGGGCCGTCGGGGCGGTGTCTTGGGTCGCGGTGGCTTCCGCCATCATCTTCGAATCGTGGATCACAGGCGCTCTCCCTTGGCGGCGGGGGCAGCCTGGCCGGCGGCCTGATGGATGGCGGCGCGGATGCGCGGGTAGGTGCCGCAGCGGCACAGGTTGCCGCTCATGGCCTCGTCGATCTGTGCGTCCGTGGGCTTCGGGGTATCGGTGAGGAGCGAGGCGGCCTGCATCATCTGCCCGCACTGGCAATAGCCGCACTGGGCGACGTTGAGGTCGCGCCAGGCCGTCTGGACCGGGTGGTTGCCGTCGGGGGACAGGCCCTCGATGGTGACGACGGCCTGACCCTCGGCGGCCGAGACCGGCGTGACGCAGCCGCGCACGGCGGTGCCGCCGACATGGATGGTACAGGCGCCGCACAGCGCCTGGCCGCAGCCGAACTTGGTGCCGGTGAGACCGACCTCGTCGCGCAGGTACCACAGCAGCGGCATGTCGGGATCGCCGTCGAAGCTGCGTTCAGCCCCGTTCACGGTGAGTTTGATCATTGGTCTGTCCTATCCTGAATCGGGCGATTCCGGCGGTCGTGGACCGTCGGGCCGCCCGTCTGGGTCGCGTGGTCGGCGTCCGGGCACGCGATCCGTGTCGCGGTCCCGCATCGATCGCTCGCGCGGAGAGCCCCGGCTTCCTGCAGGAACGGCAACCGCCACCGGACGGCAGCGGCATGGGCGGCGCGGCGGGCGCGACGTCGTTCTTCGGAATGAGACCAATTAAATGCAGCGCGTGCTGCAGTGCAACGCCGGAGGTCCGATCCGGCTCCCTGACCGGGACGATCCGGCACTATGGATGTGCGTTGGCGCACAAACTGCACCCGCGCCGCTGCGACCGCGGGCCGCGATCGCACGTGAGGGGCGGTGCGTGGGGCGGCGATCGCGGTCTCAGGTCTCGACCAGACCCGCGCTCGATCCCGACGCCTCCGAATCCCCAGCCCCGTGCGGCAGGGCGAGATACTCCGAAGAACGCATCTCGATGAGGCGCGACACCGTGCGGTCGAACTCGAAGGCCTCGCGGCCGTCGGTGGCCGTGTAGAGTCCCGGCGGCTCGGCCGCCGCCGAGGCGACGAGCTTCACGTGGGCATCGTAGAGGGTGTCGACCAGGGTGATGAAGCGCTTGGCCTCGTTGCGGGTCTCCGCGCTCATCACCGGGATGTCGGCGAGGATCACCGTGTGGAAGGCCCGTGCCACGGCCATGTAGTCGGAGGCCCCGAGCGGCTGCGCGCAGAGATCCGCGAAGGTGAAGCGCGCCACGCCCGCCGCCTCTTCCGGCACCGGCACGTCCCGCCCCTTCACCCGCACGGTGGCGGGCCTGCCCCGGGCCTTGCCCGTGAGACCCTTGAAGGCGCGAGCGAGGGCCGCCTCGGCCTCCGCGTCCGCGGGCACGTGATAGACCGAGGCGCCCCCGAGCTTCTCCAGCCGGAAATCCGTGCGCGAATCGAGGCGCAGGACGTCGACGCGGTTCTTCAGCTCGGCGACGAAGGGCAGGAACAGGGCCCGGTTGAGGCCGCCCTCGTAGAGCCGGTCGGGCTCGACGTTGGAGGTCGCCACCACGGTGACACCCCGCTTGAACAGGGCGTCGAACAGGCGCCCCAGGATCATCGCGTCGGCGATGTCGGTGACGGTGAACTCGTCGAAGCACAGCAGGGTCGCCTCGTCGGCCAGCGCGTCGGCCACCACGGGGATCGGATCGTCGCCCTTCGCCGTGCCGGCCTTGAGGGCTTGGCGGTGGGCGTGGATGCGCTCGTGCGCGTCGGCGAGGAAGCCGTGGAAGTGCACCCGGCGCTTCGGGCCGGGTGCCGCCTCGTGGAACAGGTCCATCAGCATGGTCTTGCCCCGGCCGACGGAGCCCCAGATGTAGAGGCCCTTCGGCACGGCGGCCGGATCCGCCTTGCGCCCGAACAGCCAGCCCAGCGCGCTGCCCTTGCGGGCGCGCCGGCGCCGGCCGAGTTCCTGCGCCAGACCGTCCAGCGCCCGCACGAGGTGGACCTGCGCCGGGTCGCGCTCGATGGCGCCCGACGCCACCAGGGCCTCGTAGCGCTCGAAGACCGGACCGGGGGAGACCGCGCCCGAACGGGCGTGATCGGACGGCGCCACGGGGGCTGATGAACTCACGACGGTAAGCCTCGACGCAGGGGCCGGGACCGGGACGGGCGGCCCGCACGATCCGGGTCTGCCGCGCGTTCGGGGCCGGATCAAGCAGGGTGATTGGTATGCCAGCGACAGGGCCGGCATGACGTTTTGCTGCATTGCACAAATCGGGTGGCGATGCCACATCTGCCCGGCCTTGAGGGAGGCAACGCCCGGATTCCGGCGCGCCGCGGCGCGCCCTCACGCCGGAGAGGCATCACCATGCCCGAGCCCCGAATGCCCGAATCCCGAACACGCGAACCCCGATCGGAACCGCGCGCCCTGCACCCCGTCATCCGCCGCCTGTGGCCGAGCGATGCCGCGGCGGTGGAGGCCTACTTCCTGCGCCTCGATCCGGAGACCCGCGCCAACCGCTTCATGGGCACCTTGAGCGACGCGGCCGCCCTGGCCTATGCGCGCCGGGCCCTGAGGATCGACGGCGTGGTGTTCGGCGGGTTCGTCGACGGCACCCTGCGGGCCCTCGGTGAGCTGCGACCGACCCGGGCGCCGCCGTCGCGCTACCGGCTCGGCGCCGAGGCGGAGGCCGCCTTCGCGGTGGAGCGCGGCTACCGGCGCAACGGCCTCGGACACGCCCTGTTTCGCCGAATCGCCGGGGCGGCGCGCAATCGCGGCGTACGCGACCTGCGGGTGCGCTGCCTCAGCCGGAACCGGCCGATGCAGAACCTCGCCCTCCGGGTCGGCGCCGACCTACGGATGGCGGACGGGGAGGCCGAGGGGGCGCTTCACCTCGCCCGGCCGACGCCCGTCTCCCTGTGGCAGGAGAGCGTCACCGAGGCGTTCGACTTCACCCTGGCGCTCGCCGCCGCGTGAGGCCACACTGGTGATCACGCTTTCGAGAGTGGCTCCCGCCATGCGCCCCACCCTGTTCGCCACCGCCGTCCTGCTCGTTTCCTCCGGCCAAGGGTTCGGCCAGCCGCGGCCGGCCATGCCGGAGATGATCTGTGCCGAGGCGGCCGGCCTCGTCGCCCGCACGGGCGCCATCGTGCTCACGACGGGGCCGTTCACCTACGCCCGGTTCGTGCGCGACGGCGGCTTCTGCCCCCTGCCGGAAACGACGCGGCCGGCCTTCGAGCTGACGCGCGACACGCCGCGCTGCTTCGTCGGCTACACCTGCCACGACCGCTTCACCGAGGGCGGCGGCCGCGAATAGGCATCGCAGTCCCGACAGGACGCGTCACGGCCAAGCTGCCATGTTGCGGCCAAGCCCCGTGCCGATGCTGGCGGCGACGCCCCGCGGGGGGGGCCGGCACCGAGGGGCCACACGCATGAGCACCAGCGATCACGTCGCGCGCCAGCCCGGCGACCTGCGCCTGCAGCGCTCCGTCGCCGACACCCTGCGGACCATCGCGGCGGCCTGCGCCGAGCGCGACGCCCCTCCGGTCAAGGCGGCCCGGCGCGAGCTCGCCGCAATCTACGGCGCCACGCGCCTGAGCCGCCGCCGCGACGGCCTGCGCGCCACGGGCTGATCTATTTCGCCCGCTCCGGCCGCACGGCGAGCCAGATCGTGTGGCGGGCGCCCCGCCCCCGCCCAGCCCGCACGGACACCGCTTCCACGGTGAACCCGGCGCGGACGAGGCGCTGGGTGAAGGCCGGATCGGGATGGGCCGACCACACGGCGAGCACGCCGCCGGGGCGCAGGGCGTTGCGCGCCGCAGCCAGCCCGCCCACGTCGTAGAGCCGGTCGTTCTCCGCCCGGGTCAGCCCCTCGGGGCCGTTGTCGACATCGAGAAGGATCGCGTCGAAGGCCAGCGCAGAGGACCGGATCAGGGCGGCGACATCGGCCTCCCGCGCCTCGACCCGGGGATCGGACAGGGCATCGGCGGAGATGTGGGCCAGGGGGCCGCGCCCCCAGGCGAGCACCGCCGGCACCAGTTCGGCCACCACCAGCCGCGCATCCGGCCCCAGGGCGTCCAGGGCCGCCCGCAGGGTGAAGCCCATGCCGAAGCCGCCGATGAGGACCTTCGCCCCGGCCCGTCCGCCGATCCGCGCCGCCGTCAAGGTCGCCAGCGCCTCCTCCGAGCCGCTGAGGCGGCTGTTCATCAGGTCGTTGCGGCCGATCCGGATGAGGAATTCATGGCCGCGCTGGAGCAGACGCAGCTCGTCGGTGGTGCCCGGGATCGGGGCGGTGTCGAGGGCGACCCAGGGAATCACGGCGAACCTCGCAGGCATCGAACAGGCGTTGCGCCCGGTACCACACCCGGCGCACCCCGCCCAACCCGGTGCACGCCGGCCATGCCGCACCCGTATTCGCCTTCGCCGCGCCGATCGCCTATATCGGACCGATTCCAGATCGAAGGTTCCAAGACCATGGCGACGGCGTCGTTCGACACCGCCCGGGGCGACGCGAGCGCCGCCCCCGCAATCGAGAAGCTGCCCGAGTTCGCGCCGGAGACGACGCCCCTCGGCGGCCCCCTCGGGCGGTCCTCCCTCGTCGGCCTGACCCGGGACGACCTCAAGGCGCGGCTTGGCGCCATCGGCGTGTCCGAGCGCGAGCAGCGCATGCGGTCGGGCCAGATCTGGCACTGGGTCAACGTGCGCGGCGCCAAGCACTTCGACGACATGACCAATGTCGGTAAGGGCCTGAAGGCGGATCTGGCGCGCGCCTACACCCTCGACCGGCCGGAGGTGATCACCGAGCAGGTCTCGCGGGACGGCACCCGCAAGTGGCTCATGCGCATGGCGCCGACGGGCAAGCACGACCACAATCGCGGCGCCGAGATCGAGTGCGTCTACATTCCCGGCCGGGGCCGGGGCACCCTCTGTGTCTCGAGCCAGGTCGGCTGCACCCTCACCTGCTCGTTCTGCCACACGGGCACCCAGCGCCTCGTGCGCAACCTGACGGCGGCCGAGATCGTCGCGCAGGTGGTGGTGGCGCGCGACCACCTCAACGACTGGGCCGGGCAGAACCCGACGCCGGCCGGGGCCGACGAGGTCCGCCGCGCGGTGACCAACATCGTGTTCATGGGCATGGGCGAGCCCCTCTACAACATCGACAACGTCATCGATTCCGTCGGCGTCATGGCCGACCAGGAGGGCCTGGGCCTGTCGCGCCGGCGCATCACCGTCTCGACCTCCGGCGTGGTGCCGCAGATGCAGCGCCTCGGCACCGACGCCCACGCCATGCTGGCCATCTCGCTTCACGCCGTGCGCGACGATCTTCGCGATACCCTGGTGCCGCTCAACCGCAAGTATCCGCTGGCCGAACTCATCGCCGCCTGCCGCAACTATCCGGGCCTCAACAACGCCCGGCGCATCACCTTCGAGTACGTGATGCTGAAAGGCATCAACGACACCGACGCCGATGCCCGCGAGCTGGTGCGTCTGCTCCAGGGCATTCCGGCCAAGATCAACCTCATCCCGTTCAACCCCTGGCCCGGCAGCGTCTACGAATGCTCCGACTGGGAGCGCATCGAGCGCTTCTCCGAGATCGTCTACGACGCCGGCTACGCGTCCCCCGTGCGCACCCCGCGCGGCCGCGACATCCTCGCCGCCTGCGGTCAGCTCAAGAGCGAGACCGAGAAGCTGCGCGCCCGCGCCCGGATGATGCTGGAGGACGGGATCGGCGCCGAGGGCGTCTACGCGGGCGCCGACGACGGCGACGACGATTGATGGCCTGACACCCCCCTCCCCCTTGTGGGGAGGAGGGCCGCGTTTCCAACACATCCAAGAGGGCGTCACCATGCGGTTCCTCGGCCGCGTCTTCGTCGGATGCCTCGCCCTGCTCCTGGCGATCCCGTGCGGCGCGTTCGTCCTCGGGCTGGGAGCCATGCTCGATCCGGTCTCACGCGACGTGCTCGGGAGCCTCGGGCTCGCCGGCCTGTTCGAGGGGCTGAACGACCTCGCCTCCGGAATCGGCCCCGAGACGATTCTGTTCGCCCTCGCCGCCTTCGCCCGCGCCCTGTTCCTCCTCCTCGTGCTGCCGCCCGTCGCCCTGGCGGTGATCGGCGAGACCCTGAACTGGCGGTCCGCCGCCTGGTACGGCGCCGGCACGGGCCTCCTCACGGCGCTCGTGCCGTGGCTCGCCCGGTCCGCGGCCCGCGCCGGCGACACGCAGGCCTTCGCCCAGGAGGGTCGCATCACCGCCATCCTGTTTCTCACGGGCGCGGCCTCGGGCCTCGTCTATTGGCTGGTGGCGGGCCGCTTCGGCCCGCGCGACGGAGCCGTGTGAATGCGCCGCCAGACCCCAGTCCTCGCCCTCTGCATCCTGCTCGGCCTCCCCCACGCGGCGTGGGCTCAGGCGGATTCCTCGCCGATCCAGTCGGACACCGCCCGGATGCTGCCGGTACTGGCCGCGCACGGCATGGTCTCCTCGCAGGAGGCGCGGGCGACGCGGGTCGGCGTCGCGATCCTCAAGGCCGGCGGCAACGCCGTCGACGCCGCCGTGGCCGTGGGCTTCGCGCTGGCCGTCACCCTGCCGCGCGCGGGCAACCTCGGCGGCGGCGGCTTCATGATGGTGCATCGGGCGAGCCCCGCCGAGACCGTGGCCATCGACTACCGCGAGACCGCCCCGGCGGCGGCCCGCGCCGACATGTTCCTCGACGCGCGGGGCGAGCCCGACCACGCCGCCTCCACCCGCACGGGCAAGGCGGTCGGCGTGCCCGGCACCGTGCGGGGCTTGGCCGAGGCGCACCGGCTCTACGGGTCGGGCCGCTTCACCCTCGCCGACCTCGTCGCCCCGGCCGAGCGGCTGGCCCGCGAGGGCATCGACGTCGAGGCCGGCCTCGCCGATTCCCTGCCCCGCGCCGTCGACCTGCTCGGGCGCTGGCCGTCGAGCCGAGCGATCTTCTTTGCCGGCGACAGACCACTCCGTTGCGGCGAGCGGCTGGTGCAGACCGACCTCGCCGCAACGCTGCGGGCCATCGCCAAGGACGGCCCCGACGCGTTCCACACCGGCCCCATCGCGGTGGCCATCGCGCGGGCCGTTCAGGAGGCCGGCGGCGTCGTGACGGCGGAGGACTTAGCCGCCTACCGACCGGTGATCCGCCAACCCGTGCGCGGCACCTATCGGGGCCTGTCCATCGCATCGATGCCGCCCCCGAGTTCGGGGGGGATCCACCTCATCGAGATCCTCAACATGCTTGAGGGCTTCGATCTCGCCCGGATGGGGGCGGGCAGCGCCGACGCGATCCACACCCTCGCCGAGTCGATGAAGCCGGCCTATGCCGACCGGGCCACCTGGCTCGGCGACCCGGCGCGGTCGCAGATCCCCGTCGAGGGGCTGACGGCCAAATCCTACGCCGAGGGGTTGCGCGCGGCCATCGACCCGGCCCGCGCCCGTCCGGCGGCGGAGGTAAAGGCCGGCGATCCCCTCCCCCACGAGTCCGACCAGACCACGCATTTCTCGGTGATGGATGCCGAGGGCAACGCGGTCTCGAACACCACCACCCTGAACTTTTCCTACGGGATGGGCCTCGTCGCCCCCGGCACCGGGGTGCTGCTCAACAACGAGATGGACGACTTTTCCGCCAAGACCGGGGCGCTCAACGCCTATGGCCTCGTCGGCGGCAAGGCCAACGCCGTGGCGCCGGGCGCCCGGCCCCTGTCCTCCATGACGCCGGCCTTCGTGTTCCGGGACGGCAAGCTGCTCCTCGTGACGGGGAGTCCGGGCGGCAGCCGCATCATCTCGACGGTACTGCAGACCATCGTCAACGTGGTCGATTTCCGCATGAACCTGCTGCAGGCGGTGGCGGCTCCGCGCATCCACCACCAGTGGCGCCCGGACGTGCTCACGGTGGAGGAAGGCGTCTCGCCCGACACCCTCGCGATCCTGCGGGCGCGCGGCCACCGGGTGGTGGTGGCGCCGGCCTCGGGCTCGGCCAATTCGGTGATGACCGCGGACGGGCTCGTGGCCGGAGCGGCCGACCCCCGCCAGCGCGGCACCCTGGCGGAGGGGTACTGAGGGGGACTCCCCTACCGCGCGTAGGCGAAATGCTCACGCCTGCGCTCGATGGAGGAGGGAATCCGTAGGGATTCCCGGTACTTCGCCACCGTGCGGCGGGCGATGTCGATGCCCTCGTCGCGCAGTTTCTGCACCAGGGCGTCGTCGGAGAGCACGTCGCTGCGGGCCTCGCCGTCGACGAGCTGCTTGATCCGGTGGCGCACGGCCTCCGAGGAATGCGCGGCGGTGCCGGCGGCGCCCGGAATGGCGGCCGTGAAGAAGTACTTCATCTCCAGGGTGCCCCGGCTCGTGCCGATGGACTTGTTCGAGGTCACCCGCGAGACGGTGGATTCGTGCATGCCGATGGCCTCGGCGACGGTCTTGAGGTTGAGGGGGCGCAGGTGCGCGACCCCGTGCAGGAAGAACGCGTCCTGCTGGCGCACGATTTCGGAGGCGACCTTGAGGATGGTGCGGGCGCGCTGCTCTAGGCTGCGGGTGAGCCAGTTCGCCGTCTGCAGGCATTCAGACAGGAACGCCTTGTCGCCCTCGGCCTGCGCCCCGCGCGAGACGCGGGCGTAGTAGCTCTGGTTCACCAGAACGCGCGGCAGGGCCTCGGCGTTCAATTCCACCAGCCATGACCCGTCGGGGGCGGCGCGCACGAACACGTCGGGGATCAGCACCTCGACGGCCCGGGCCCCGAAGGCGCGGCCGGGCTTCGGGTCGAGGCGGCGCAGCTCGGCCAGCATGTCGACGAGGTCCTCGTCGTCGACGCCGCAGAGGCGCCGGAGCGAGGCGAAATCGCGCTTGGCCACGAGGTCGAGGCGCGAGACCAGGGCCTGCATCGCCGGATCGAACCGGTCGCGGTCGCGCAGCTGCAGGGCGAGGCATTCGGCGAGGTCGCGGGCGGCGATGCCGGCCGGCTCGAAGCTCTGCACCAGTTTCAGCACGCGCGCGACGGTGTCGAGGGACGTGCCGAGCCGCTCGGCGAGGTCGTCGATGGATTCGCGGCAGTAGCCGGCGTCGTCCACGGCATCGATGAGGAAGCCGGCGATGAGACGGTCGGCCGGATCGCGGGTGGCGAGGTCGAGCTGGGCGACCAGATGCTCGCGCAGGGACGTCTCGGAGGTGAGGGTCGCTTCGAAATCCGGGGCCTCGCCGTCGAAGGAGCCTCCGGTGTTGCCGTAGGGTGCCGGTGTCAGGGACAGCATGTCGCCCGACGCGGCCTCGCGGGCATGGGTGGGGTTCTCGTCCGCGAACACGTTGTCGAGGCGGGTGTCGAGGGCGCCCTCCATGTCGGCGCCGCTCGCCGTCAGGGTGGTGGCGATCCAGGGCTCTTCGCCACCCTCGAAATCGCCGCCGTCGAAATCGCCCCCCTCCTCGCCCTGGCGGTCGACGGAGGATTCGGACGGGGTCTCGCCGGGGGTACGCTCGTCCCCGGTCTCGCCCTCGGCGCGTTCGAGGAGCGGATTGCGCTCGAGTTCCGCGTCCACATAGGCGGTGAGGTCGAGATGGGAGAGTTGAAGGAGCTTGATCGCCTGCAGGAGCTGAGGCGTCATCACCAGGGCTTGGCCCTGGCGCATTTCCAGCCGTTGCACCAGACTCATGGTAAGGTCCCGATCCCCGAGTCGCACCTCCGCTCGGCGGCGCGCGGCAGCGCGGGCCGAACTTCGGCATCAATCTTGCTTCTTTTTACCGTTTCGAGGTTTAGCCCCAACCTGCGCCCACGTCAAAGTGTGTTGGGTGCTCGGTGCCTAAAAATTGCCCAGCCGCCCGCACGCGCCGTCGCGGCGTGGTGTCAGCATCACATCGGGGCGGTAACGAAAGCCTTCCCGGACGCGGCGGACGACGCGTCTCGGATGGGGCGAAATGGGCCGTCGCGGGGCCGCACTCGGTTCGGGGGCCGTTTCAGCGAACCCGGCTTAGAGGCGGAAATCCTCGCCGAGATAGAGCCGCCGCGCGTCGGGGTTGGCGACGATCTCCTCGGGCGTGCCCTCCGTGAGGATCCGGCCCGAATGGGCGATGTAGGCCCGGTCGATGAGCCCCAGGGTCTCGCGCACGTTGTGGTCGGTGATGAGCACGCCGATGCCGCGCTGCTTCAGGTGCTTCACCAGATCCTGGATGTCCCCCACCGCGATGGGGTCGATGCCCGCGAAGGGCTCGTCGAGCAACATGAAGCTCGGGGACGAGGCCAGCGCCCGGGCGATCTCGCAGCGCCGGCGCTCGCCGCCCGACAGGGCGATGGAGGGGGACTTGCGCAGGCGCGCGATGTCGAACTCCTCCAGCAGGGAGTCGAGCTTCTTCGCCCGCTCCTTGCGGTCGGGCTCGGCCACTTCGAGCACGGCCCGGATGTTGTCCTCCACCGTGAGGCCCCGGAAGATCGAGGCTTCCTGCGGCAGGTAGCCGATGCCGAGGCGCGCGCGCTGGTACATCGGCAGGTGAGTGATCGGCAGGCCGTCGAGGCTGATCGATCCGCGATCGGCCGAGACGAGGCCGGTGATCATGTAGAAGATCGTGGTCTTGCCGGCGCCGTTGGGGCCGAGCAGACCCACCGCCTCGCCGTTGCGCACGGTGAGGCCGGCCTCGTGCACCACGGTGCGGGCGCCGTAGCTCTTGCGCAGGCCGCGCACGTGCAGGATGCCCGGCCCGCCGCCCTCGGCGAGGATCGCGGCCTCGCGCGCGGCGGCCGCGTCGCGGCGGCCCCGACCGAACATCCGGCTGAATAGGGACGGCTGGACCGGGGCGGCGGACACCGGCGACGCGGCGCTCAATTCGCCTGCGCCCGGGGCCTGGCCGCCTCGGCGGGCTTGCCGTCCGCCGGTTTCTGGACAGCCTTGGCCGCGGCGGGGGGCGTCGCGCAGCCCTTGCCGGTCTTCGGGCCGTCCTCCTTCTGCGGCACGAACAGGGCCGAGACCCGGCCGCCGGCCACGGGGTCCATGTTCGCCCGGCCGGTGTTCATGTCGTAGACGAGGCGCGAGCCGCGGGTCACATTCTGGCACTGGCTGAGCACGACGTTGCCGGTGACCACGATGCGCTTGGCCTCCTGGTCGAACACGGCGTTGTCGCCCGTCGCGACCTGGTCCTTCTGCACCACGGTGATGGGGCCGGCGCACTCGACGCGCTGGATGCCGTTCTCGCCCATCCCGCCGGCGGGTTTTTCCGAGGCCTCGGCCGTGTCGGCGGCCGGCTCCCGGGCCGCGTCCCCCTTCTTGTCGTCTTTCTTGCCCCGCTTGTACCGCACGGTCATGCTGGAACAGCGGATGGTGCTGTCGCCCTGCACGGCCACCACGTTGCCGGCGAAGACGGCCTTGTTCTCGCGGTCGAACACGTCGAGGCGGTCGGCGTCGATCTTGATCGGCTCCTTGCCGCCGCCGCCGAGATTGCCGAGGCCGCCGGCGGGCTTCTCCTTCTTCGGAGCGGGGGCGGCCGTCTGCGCACCGGCCGACACCGCGAGGGCGAGACCGGCGGCGAGGGCCGCCCAGCCGACGGACCGCAGGGCGATCACGGGCGGGACTCCCCATCCGTCGGCTCGGCCGCGGAGGTGAGGACGCGGGGGGGCTTGGCGGGTTTGTCCGGCCTGTCGAGTTCGTGCAGCACCGTGTGGACGTTGCCCACGAAGGAGATGACGTGGCCGCTGTCGGTGACGTCGAGGGTATCGGCCACCACGGTGCCGCTCGGGATCGTCACCGTGACGGTCTCGTTCGACTTGACCGTGCCGGCCTTGAAATCGACGGCGGCCGACTTCAGGCGGATCTCCTCGCCCTTGTCGGTCCAGATCCGGATGTCCTGCTCCAGGGTCAGGGCTTCCCGGGCCGTGTCGAACAGGCCCGACGCCGCCTCGAGATGGGCGCGGCCGCCCTTGTCGTCGGTGTTGAGGCGGCCCTTCATGGCCTGCAATTCGATGAGGGTCGGCTTGCGCACGTCCTGGAACGCCGCCGTGGCCGTGACCTCGTAGCCGCGCTCGCCCTGGCGGAAGCCGGACAGGCGCGGGCTCTCCATCTTCACCTTGGTGCCGGACAGGCTGACGGGGCCGACGCTCACGCCCGGCAGGCTCGTGCCGAACGGATTGAACAGGACGGCCGCGAGGGCCAGCACCGCCGTGCCGGCCACCAGGGGGATGACCCGCCGCAGGGTTCGGACGCGGGTGCTGTGGCTGCGGGCGCGCGCATGGGCGCGGGTGCGGCGCGCATCGGCGCGCGGGCCGCCGGATGTCTCGGTCTCGATGGCCTCGCCCACCTGCATGACAGTCCCAAACATGCCGCCGGATGCGCGCGGGCCATGGCGAAGTTATGACCACCCCGTTGCCAAATCATCAAGGGCGCCCGCACGCCCGGCCGCGCTCATGTGCGAGGACGCACCGCCCCATGGAAGCGAGGCCCTGTCCAAGACGAAGGCTCGGCGAAGACAGAGACTTGCCGAAGACGAAGGCTCGGCGAAGAATTCCGTCAGGTGTGGGCGAAGATGTCGGTCTCCGGCCAGCCGGCGAGGTCGAGGCGAGCGCGGGTCGGCAGGAAGTCGAAGCAGGCCTGGGCCATCTCCGTCCGCCCCTCGCGGGCCAGCATCGCGTCGAGGCGGCCACGGGCGGCGTGGAGATAGAGGACGTCGGAGGCCGCGTAGTCGATCTGCGCCTGACTCAGGGTCTCGGCGCCCCAGTCGGAGGATTGCTGCTGCTTCGACAGGTCGACGCCGACGAGTTCGCGGACCACATCCTTGAGCCCATGGCGGTCGGTGTAGGTCCGCGCGAGCTTCGAGGCGATCTTGGTGCAGTAGACCGGGGCAGGCATCACCCCGAGCGCGTTGAACAGCACGGCGAGGTCGAACCGGCCGAAATGGAAGATCTTGAGGGTGCCGGGATCGCCCATCACCCGGGCGAGGACCTCCGGCACCGGGCCGCCGGGGATGATCTGCACCACGTCGGCGCTGCCGTCCCCCCGCGAGATCTGAACCACGCAGAGCCGGTCCCGGTGCGGGTTCAGCCCGAGGGTCTCCGTGTCGATGGCGATGGCGGGGCCGGCGACGTAATCGGCGGGCAGGTCGCCACGATGGACGCGCACGAGGGGTTGGGGCGGCATGGGGGACTTCGCGGATGGAGACAGACGGCTCCGCGCGTAACACCCGGCCCCCGGGCGGACAAGCGCGGCGGATACCCGATCCGCCGCGCGCCATGAGCGCTTACTTCTGCTTGGCGATCACCTTGTCCTTGATACCGTCGTAGACGCCCTGCGACAGGACCTTCTTCGAGACGAGCTCGTCCTTGCCGCGATAGGGCCGGCCCTTGACGATGGCGGCGGCGCGGGCCGCGCCGATGCCCGGCAGGGCATCGAGTTCGGCGGGACTGGCGCTGTTGAGGTCGATGAGGGCGGCCTTGCCCGTCTCGTGCTTGCCCGTCTCGGCCTTGCCCGACTCGGGCTGGGCGGCCGTCGTCGGCGCCTTCGGCGGCGTGACGGTGGGGGGAGTGGGATTCGAGGGCGCCGGCACCGCCGGGGCAGGCTTCGTCGTGGGGATTGTGGGGCTCGGGGCAGAAGGGCTCGGAGCCTGCGCCAGTGCGGGAACGGTGGCGAGGCCGGCCAGGACGACGAGGCTGCGAAGAAGGGATGACGGCATGGGACACTCCCGGGTCGATGGCGTGATCGCGGTGCCGCGCCAACCTTCGAAGACCTAGACAAACGCGGTTGAACCGCCGCTTAACGATGCGACTGCGCCGCGCAGGCCTTGGTTAACGATGCGACTGCGCCGCGCAGGCCTTGGTTAACGATGCGACTGCGCCGCGCAGGCCTTGGCGGAACGCCGGATCACCGCGCGAGATCTTGATCCGTACGCTTTTCCGCCCGTATCGCCGCGGCGGAGACCGGCTCCACTTTTCCGCCCGGTGCCCTAGCCAGGACGACCGCGCGCGGCTATAAGCCCGGCCTCGAATCTCCGTTTGAACACGGTGCCGAGGCGTCCTCCCGGAGGGGGATCGCCTGAGGCGCCCTTTTTGCCATCGACAGGATCATCCCATGGCCGTTCCGAAGCGCAAGACCTCCCCCTCGCGGCGCGGCATGCGCCGGTCCGCCGACGCCCTCAAGGCTCCGACCTACGTCGCCGACAAGGATTCGGGCGAGCTGCGCCGTCCCCACCACATCGACCTGAAGACTGGCATGTACCGCGGCCGTCAGGTCCTCAAGGTGAAGTCGGCCGAGGCCTGAACCCGACGCCGCGCCCTCGGGCGGGATGGCCGCTCCGGCGGCCCGGGTTCGACGGACCGCGCCCGTGGACCAGGTCTGACGGAAGACCGGTTCCGACGGAGCGCGAACAGACCGTGCCCTGCGAGAGCGGGCGCGGTTTTTCGTATTGGACCGATGATCAGGCGATGCGTCGACCCGCAGCCGCATAGGTGGCCGCGGCCAGGCGCGTCCGCTCCAGCCGTGCGGGGCGCATGGCCGGGTCGGCGCTGACGAGAAGGTGGGTGAGGAAACCCGCATTCGCCCGTGCGGAAGCGACTCGCCGGAAGCCCTGCGCTTCGACGCCGCCGGGAATCACCACGAGATCGTAGACCGGCGCCTGTTCCGTTTCCGGACGTCGGCCTGTTCCAGATCGCCCCATCGCATCCATTCCCGTGTGAACCGGGGTGAGATGCGCAAGAGGTGGGCCGACGTTAACGGTTCGTCAACCTTTCATCCTGGGGCGGCGGCGGGACCCTACTTCTTCGAGAGATCCTCGAGGCGCGACTGCATCTCGGCCATCTGGCGCTTGAGATCGTCGAGGTCGGCCCCCGTGGGCGTCGGAACCGCCGCCTGCGCCGGGCGCGGCGCGGCGGAGGGGTGCGAGCCCATGCCCGAGAGGGGACCCGTGCCGAAGGTCGTGAACATCTTCATGGCGTCGCCGAAGAAGCTCATGTTGGCCCGCACCTGCTCCTCCATGGCGTTCTGGAACACCGTGGGGGCGAAGCTCTGGGTCATCTTCTCGCGCAGACCGTCCTGGTCGCGGGCGAAGTTGGCCATGGAGAATTCGAGGAAGCTCGGCACCATGGTGCGCATGCTGTCGCCGTAGAAGCGAATGAGCTGGCGCAGGAACGCGACCGGCAGCAGGTTGTCGTCGCCGGCCTTGTTCTCCTGCTCGAAGATGATCTGGGTGAGCACCGAGCGGGTGATGTCGTCGCCCGAACGGGCGTCGTAGACGAGGAAGTCCTCACCGTTCTGGACCATCGTCGAGAGATCCTCGAGGGTGACGTAGGTCGAGGTGCCGGTATGGTAGAGGCGCCGGTTGGCGTACTTCTTGATAACGGTGTGGTTGGACTTACCGTTGTCCGCCATCTCTGGGGGCCTCTCCCAACGCGATCATGCAGGTCGCTCGATCCTTGCGGCTCGATCTTCGACGACGCACACGGAGCCGTGAACACTCCAGATCCGCCTGGATTCATCTTAAAGCGTTCGCCCGCCGACGAAAACACCTATCTGACCGCCGTCCACGCGGAATAGTGCCGGTCTCCGCACCCACGGGTATGACAGAGCCTCCGCGTCCTCGCCAAAGCGCCTTGACTTCGCGGGGTCGTGGGCTTTCATCCGATGGCAACGGCACAAGGCGCGCACGCTCACCCGTAAGCGACAACGCAGCGCCGGCCGGCATGAGGAGAACGTCACCATGGCAGCAGAAGATATCGTCATCGTCGGAGCGGCCCGCACCGCCGTCGGTTCGTTCGGCGGCGCCTTCAACACCGTACCCGCCCATGACCTCGGGGCCGTGGCGATCAAGGCCGCCCTGGAGCGGGCCGGCGTCTCCCCCGACGACGTGGACGAGGTGATCTTCGGTCAGGTGCTCACCGCCGGCGCCGGACAGAACCCGGCCCGCCAGGCCGCCATCAAGGCCGGCATCCCCGAGAAGGCCACGGCCTGGGGCGTCAACCAGGTTTGCGGCTCGGGGCTTCGCACCGTCGCCCTCGGCATGCAGCAGATCGCCAACGGCGACGCCACGGTCATCGTGGCCGGCGGCCAGGAATCGATGTCGCTCTCCCCCCACGCGCAGTACCTGCGCGGCGGCCAGAAGATGGGCGACGTCAAGCTCGTCGACACCATGATCAAGGACGGCCTGTGGGACGCCTTCAACGGCTACCACATGGGTACCACCGCCGAGAACGTGGCCCAGGCCTTCCAGCTCACCCGCGAGCAGCAGGACGAGTTCGCGACGAAGTCGCAGAACAAGGCCGAGGCCGCCCGCAAGGAAGGCCGCTTCAAGGACGAGATCTGCCCCGTCACCGTGCCGGGCCGCAAGGGCGACACCATCGTCGACACCGACGAGTACATCCGTGACGGCGCCACCATCGAGGCGATGGCCAAGCTCAAGCCCGCCTTCTCGAAGGACGGCACCGTGACGGCCGCCAACGCTTCGGGCCTCAACGACGGCGCCGCCGCCATCGTGCTGATGTCCGCCTCCGAGGCCGAGCGCCGGGGCATCACGCCGCTCGCCCGCATCGTGTCCTGGGCCACCGCCGGCGTCGACCCGAAGGTGATGGGCACCGGCCCGATCCCGGCCTCGCGCAAGGCCCTGGACAAGGCCGGCTGGACGCCGTCCGACCTCGACCTGATCGAGGCCAACGAGGCCTTCGCCGCCCAGGCGCTCGCCGTGAACAAGGACATGGGCTGGGACACCGACAAGGTGAACGTCAACGGCGGCGCCATCGCCATCGGCCACCCCATCGGCGCCTCCGGCGCCCGCGTCCTCGTCACCCTGCTGCACGAGCTCAAGCGCCGCGACGCCAAGAAGGGTCTCGCCACCCTGTGCATCGGCGGCGGCATGGGCGTCGCCATGTGCATCGAGCGCGTCTGATCGCACGGCCTTGCGGCGCCATAATTCTTGATGGCGCCGCAAATTTAAATGGGTCGCGTGCCGGCTGCCTCGCCAGCTAAAGCCGCGCACGACCCACTCGCGAACCTGCCAAAAAAACACGAACCGGAGGATATCATGGCTCAAGAACGCGTCGCCCTCGTCACGGGTGGAACGCGCGGCATCGGTGCCGCCATCTCGAAGGGCCTTCAGGCCAAGGGCTACAAGGTCGCCGCCAATTACGGCGGCAACGACGAAGCCGCCAACGCCTTCAAGGCCGAGACCGGCATTCCGGTCTTCAAGTTCGATGTCGGCGATTACGCCGCCTGCGAGGCCGGCATCAAGCAGATCGAATCGGACGTCGGCCCCATCGACATCCTGGTGAACAACGCCGGCATCACCCGCGACGGCGCGTTCCACAAGATGAGCTTCGAGAAGTGGCAGGCGGTCATCAAGACCAACCTCGATTCGATGTTCACCTGCACGCGTCCGCTCATCGAAGGCATGCGTTCGCGCAACTTCGGCCGCATCATCCTGATCTCGTCGATCAACGGCCAGAAGGGCCAGGCCGGCCAGACCAACTACTCGGCCGCCAAGGCCGGCGTCATCGGCTTCGCCAAGGCGCTCGCCCAGGAGAGCGCCGGCAAGGGCATCACCGTCAACGTGATCGCGCCGGGCTACGTCGCGACCGAGATGGTGATGGCGGTGGCGGAGGACATCCGCAACAAGATCATCTCCACGATCCCCGTCGGCCGCCTCGGCGAGGCCGAGGAGATCGCCCGCGCGGTGGAGTACCTCGCGGCGGAAGATTCGGGCTTCGTCACCGGCTCGACGCTCACCATCAACGGCGGCCAGTACATCGCCTGATCCGGCTCCCGCGCGGCTTCCCCGAGGGGGAGCCGCGCCCCTCACTCGATCCCCATGCAGTTGGCGTAGAACGTCGTCGTCGCCGGCCAGTCCGAGAAGACCCCCGTCACACCCACGTCCCGGTACAGGACGTCGAGGAGGGCGAGCACGTCGCCGTCCCGCTCGATCAGCGGCCGGATGGACTTGTAGTAGTATCCGCCCCCGCCCTTCAGCGGTCCCGAGCGCTCCAACGACCAGGTGATCAGATCGAGGCCGGCGGCCTTCGCCGCGCGCGCGTAGGCGGACGGCTCGATGCCCCCGCCGGCCCCCACCCGCACCAGCATCCAGAGCGGCGGCGCCAGCGTGCGCAGGCCGAGGGCGGCGAGGTCCGCCATGCCGGGTTTCCAGCTCGCGGGCGTCTCGGGGTCGAAGCCCGGATCGGTCTCGTCGCGGTTGTCGAGCCAAAGCGCCTGCCGGCCGAAGTCCGGCTCCGCCTCCAGCCAATACAGGATGTCCCGCAGCTGGAAACTCTGCGGCCGGACGTCGGCGGCCGGCACCCCCGCCTGGCGGTAGGCATCGATCATCGCCTGCGCGTACTGATCCTGAGTGTAGCCCCCGAACGGCATCGCGACCTCGGGCGCCTTCAGTTCCGGGATGAACCGGCGCCCCAGGGATTTCACCAGGACGATGTACTCGCCGTGGGTCATCGGGGTGCCGGTGGTGGCGTAGAGGTCCGTACGCCAGCGCGGGGTGGCGTTCATGTAGGCGGCGCGGGTCGTGGCCTCCGCGTCGAAGGCGTCCATCTTTCCGTTCAGGGTCCGGAACTCGGCCAGCGTCAGGTCGCTGGTGCAGCAGCGCGCGCTCGCCTTGCGCCCGGTGGCGGGATCGGCCGGTTGGAAGTCGCGGCTGCATTTCGCCGCGAGTTCGGGCCGCGCCAGGATGTCGGTGGTGGTGTGGAGGTCGCACTGCGCATGCCGGCAGACCAGGTGCCGGTCCCGCGTGAAGACGACGTCGCATTCGATCGAACCGGCCCCCATGCGGGCCGCCGCGCGGACGCCCTCCCGGGTGTGCTCGGGAAATTGCAGCGGGGCGCCTCGATGCGCGATCGAGAAGGCGCGGGCCGTGTAGGTTCTGTCGGAACCGCAGGCCCGAAGGCGATCCTGCACCGGGCCGGGCTTCATGCTGTCGACGAGGTAGAACGGACGCGGTCCGATCTGAGCGATCTCGCCGGCGCGCGCCTCGCCACCGGACAGCCCGGCGAGGAGCGCCGCTCCCAGGATGATGCTCCGCATGGCTCTCTGCGCTCCACGCTTCGTTCACACCGGTATCGAGCGGTAGCCCGGAACCGTGACCGGCCCGTGAAAGACTGGTGGCGCACCGATGTTGCCTTTCGGCGTGCCGGCGTGGAACAGGGGCCTCCGCGCGCGCCACCCCGGCCCTTCCAAGTCCACCCCGGCCCTCCATGTCCACCGCGACTCTTCTTGGCTTCGGCGCGATCCTGCTGTGGTCGCTGCTCGCCCTGCTGACGGCGCTGTCGGGGGCGGTACCGCCGTTCCAGCTCGCCGCGATGACCTTCGCCATCGGGGGACTCGCGGGCTGCGCCAGCTGGATCGTGCGTCCGCCGGGTCTTCGTGCCCTGCGTCAACCCTGGCCGGTCTGGCTCCTCGGCATCGGCGGCCTGTTCGGCTACCATTCCCTCTACTTCGCCGCGCTGCGCCTCGCGCCGCCGGCGGAAGCCGGCCTGATCAACTATCTCTGGCCCCTGCTCATCGTGCTCCTGTCGGCGCAGATGCCGGGCGCGGCCGGCCTGCGCGCCGGGCATCTCGTCGGCGCCGCCCTGGGCTTGGCCGGCGTCGTGGCCCTGTTCGCCGGGCGGGGCGGCCTCGATTTCCAGCCCGGGGCACTGCCCGGCTACCTCGCGGCTCTGGCGGCCGCCTTCGTCTGGTCGGCCTATTCCGTGCTCTCCGCGCGGGTCGGCGCGGTGCCGACGGACGCGGTGGCGGGCTTCTGCCTCGGCACCGCCGCCCTGAGCCTCGCCTGCCATTGGGCCTTCGAGACGACGCTGTGGCCGGTGGGCGCCGTGCAATGGGGCGCAGTCCTCGCCCTCGGCCTCGGCCCCGTGGGCGCCGCCTTCTACCTCTGGGACGTCGGCGTGAAGCGGGGCGACCTTCGGCTCCTCGGCGTCGCCGCCTATGCGGCGCCCGTGCTCTCGACCATCACCCTCGTGGCCGGCGGCTACGCGGACCCGAGCCCGGCCCTTGGACTGGCCTGCGCCCTCATCATCCTGGGCGCCGGGATCGCCGTCCGGGCCTCGCGGGCCGGCGACCGTTAGGTCCGCGGGGTCGGCCGCCAATCCGGGGGAGCCATCTCGAAGCCGGCGAACTCGAAGGCCGGCGCGACCGTGCAGCCGACCAGCGTCCAGGCCCCGAGGCTCGTGGCCGTCTGCCAATGGCCGGCCGGCACGACGATCTGCGGCTGCTGCCCGCGCGCGAGGTCGGGCCCGAGATAGGCCGCCGTCGCGTCGTGCCCGTTGGGGCTCTGGGTGATCACCAGCGGCGCGCCGGCGTGCCAGTGCCAGATCTCGGCGGCATCGACCCGGTGCCACTCCGAGACCTCGCCCGTATCGAGCAGGTAATAGATCGCGCTGCCGACGGAGCGCCCGTCGATGGTGCGGGCATCGCGAAAGGTCTCGCGGTAATGCCCGCCCTCCGGGTGCGGGGCCAACCGCAAGCGGGCGATGATTTCGGCGGCGGTCGGGCCGCCCGGTCCAGGGCCCATGGGCATTCCGTTCTGTTGCGGGTGAGACGGCATCAGGGCTCCAGGGCCGAGGCCGGCAGCCGCATCCCCGGAGGGGCTTCGGGCGCCGTCTTCGGACGGGCCTTGGGCTTGGTGCCCGGGTTGGATCTGGCCACGGGAGCCGCCTTGACGGTCGGCGCCTCGCCGCAGGACTGGAAGGCGAGCTGTGCCAGGGGCTGGCCCGCCTCCGAGACGATGTTGAGGGTGTCGGGCAGGGGCGTCGGGGTCGGGTCCCAGCGGATGGTCCCACCCTTCGCCCCCTCCAGGGCGGCGGGCGCGCCGCCCCGGCGCAGGGCGTACAGGTCCGGCCCGTAGGCGGTCGCGACCTTGCCGGCGATGACGACCTGCAGCACCCGCGCCGTCTCCGGCGTCAGCGGCAGCAGGGGGTTCTCGACCACGATGAGCCCGGTCCGGGTGACCCAGACGGAGAAGTTCTTCGGTCCCTCGTAGAGGGCGGCCTTCTCCCCGCAGGCGACGGTGAGGTCCGCACGCGGGGCGGGTGGCGGCGCCGCCGGCGTGAGGGTCTCCGGTGCGCTGGCGGCGGGCGGCGGCGCGACCGGCTTCGGCTTGGCCGGCGCGACCTTGCGGGGCACCGTCTTTCGCACCGGGGCGGCGGCGGCCGGTTCGTCCGGCGCCGGCTCCTGAGCCGCGGCGGCGTGCGTCCAGGCGGCGAGGAGCGCGGCGAGGGCCAGGCGGGCCGCAGGACCCGAGCGGGTCGTGGGGGTCGGGCGGGTGGGACGCATCCGCGGATCCGTCATCGGGTGCCGTCGCCGGGAGGCAGGCGCCGGACATCTGGTTGCGGCTCGATGGGCAGGATCGTCGCGGAACGGTCGATGGGGCTGGTCCGGGGCGTTTGCAGGCTGCGCATCAGGGTCTCCTCGTCCTCCTCCATGAGGTCCTCCATCAGATCCTCCTCGCGCGCCATGCGCAGTTCGGGCCGCCGTGCGCGGGCCATCATCGCCATCACCACGATGCACGAGAGGGTGAAGACCGCGATCGCGGCCAGGATCAGGGTGGTTTCCATGCCGCCGTCAGCGTTACCCCAGGATGGCCGGCGATGCATCCGCCGCCCGGCTTGGGAGACGGACCCGGAACGGTCCTTGCGTGGCACCGCACGGGCGTCGAACGTCCGGGTGGCGATGTCGGGCAGGCATACCCGTCCGCCGGGGCATACCTTGCCCGGCGGGATACAGGTGCCCAGCGGGGATACCTGCCTGTCTGGGGATGTCCGGCCCGGGGATCGCCCCACCGCCACCGGATTGTCCTATGACGGTCCCCGTCCACCCCGTCACCAAGGTCCATCGATGCGCATGCACGACCGCAGCCCGGATCACGCGGTTCCGACCCCCGGGGTTCCTGCCCACGGGGTTCCTACCCACGGGGTCCTCGCGCCCGAGGCCCTCGAGGCGGATCTCCTCGGGCTGATCGAGGAATCCCGCGAACAGGCGGCGGAGGATCCGTTCCGCAATCCCGTCCTGGCGGTGACCCTGGCCATCACCCGGCGGTTCGATCGCGGTGAGATCGGCGAGGAGGTCCTCGACGGCCTGTTCGCCCGGCTGCGGGCGCAGGCCCTGGCCGAACGGGCCGAGCGCCTGCGCGCCTATGTGGGCCTTGAGCGGGATGCGGCCTCCGGGCAGGAGGCCCACACGCCGGCACGCCTCGTCGCGGCGATCCCGAAGCGCCAGGGCGATTTCGAGGCGTTTCGCGACCTCGTCGGCCGCACGGGCTTTGCCGTGGTGTTCACGGCGCATCCGACCTTCGGCATGCCCCGGGCGGTCGCCGGCCTCATCGCCGAGGCCGCGAGCGAGGCGGATGCGGCCGCGCGCCGGCCCCTGACGGAGAAGGCCGCCGCCCTCTCCACCCGGCCCGATCCGGCCATCTCCCTCGACGACGAGTTCGAACAGGCCTGCGTCGCGGCCAATCACGGCCGTTCGGCCCTGGACGCCTTCAACGACGCCCTCCTGGAGGCCGCCCGCCAGCGCTGGCCCGACCGCTGGACCGAACTCGTGCCGAAACCCTTCGCCATCGCCAGCTGGGTCGGCTGCGACACGGACGGGCGCACGGATATCGGGTGGTGGGACACCCTGCGCTACCGCATCGAATCGAAGCGCATGCAGCTCGACCGGGTGATGCGCCACCTGCCGCAGGTGCCCGCGACCCAGGTGGTCCGCGACCTCACGGCCGGGGCGCTGGCGGCGGTCAATCGCCAGCTCGCCGTGGCCCCGCGCCTCGGCACCAAGCCGTCCCTCGAGGCGGTCCACCGCTTCGCCCTCGCCCTCATCATCGAGCGCGAGCGCGCCCAGACCGACGCCACCGCGATCCTCGCCGGCCTCGCCGGGGCCATGGGCGGGGTCGCGACGGACGAGGAGCGGCGCGCCATCGCGATCCTGCGCTCGGGCATCGCCACCCACGGCCTCTCCAACGCCCTGCCCCATTTCCGGCTCAACGCCAGCCAGATCCACAACGCCGTGCGCCGGGTGACCGACCTCGAGGGCGAGCCGACCGACGCGGCCCAGCGCCGCTCCCACCTCTCGACGATCCACGCGCTGCTCAACGACGTCCACGCCGTGGACGTGGATTTCGGGGCGCTCGCCGCCGAGCGGGCCTCGGCCGCCCGGCTGATGATGACCATCACCCAGATCCTCAAGCACGTGGACGGCACGCATCCCGTGCGCTTCCTCATCGCCGAGACGGAGACGGGCTACACCCTGCTGGCCGCCCTCTGGCTCGCCCGGCACTACGGGATCGCCGACAAGGTCGAGATCACGCCCCTGTTCGAGACCGCCTCGGCCCTGGAGCAGGGCATCCGCGTCCTCGACGACGCCCTGCGCAACCCGCATTGGCGGCAATACCTCAAGCGCATCGGCCGCCTCACGGTGCAGTTCGGCTACTCGGATTCCGGCCGCTACGTCGGCCAGCTCGCCGCGAGCTTCTGGATCGAGCGCCTGCGCCTGCGCATCACCGAACTCATGGTGCAGAACGACCTCACCGGCGTCGAACTCGCCATCTTCGACACCCACGGCGAATCCATCGGCCGGGGCGCCCACCCGACGAGCCTGCGCGACCGCCTCGCCTATCTCGCCCCCGAGGATGCGCGCCGGCGCAACCGGGCGGCGGGCATCCGGGTCCGTCTCGAATCGAGCTTCCAGGGCTCCGACGGCTACCTCATGTTCGGCACCCTGCCGCTCGCGAAAGCCACGGTGGAGCGCATCGCCGAGCACGTCTTCGCCCTGGATCTCACCGACGACGATTCGTTTGCCGACTATGTCCTGTCCGATGCGACGAATGGTGCCGACGAGGCCGACGACCCGATCTACGGCGAGGCCGACTTCTCCGCCGAGTTCTTCACGGTGGTGCGCCAGGACATGGAGACCCTCGTCGACGACCCGGGCTACGCGGCGCTCCTCGGCACGTTCGGCCCGAGCCTCCTCGACCGCACCGGTTCACGACCCGTGGCGCGCCAATCCGATGGCGGGGGCCCGAGCATGATCACCCATCCGCGCCAGATGCGGGCGATCCCCAACAACGCGATCCTGCAGCAGCTCGGCTTCCTCGCCAATTCCCTGCACGGCATCGGCCGGGCCGCCGGCCGGGCGCCGGACCTGTTTCGCGATATGCGCCGCGATTCCGTGCGGTTCTCCCGCGCCTTCCGCCTCGTCCAGCACGCGGCCAGCGTCGGCGACCTCGACGTGCTGCGCGCCTACGTCGACACCCTCGACCCGGCGGTGTGGCTGGAGCGGGCGCGGCGCACCCAGCGCGACGGCCGCCGCGAGGAACTCGTGGTCATCGCCACGGCCCTCGACCGCCTGCGCCTGGCCCCGGACCTGCGCCGGCTGTTCGGACGGCTCACCTGCGACTGGCTCAGCCTCCAGGCGGCGGCACCCGACCTCGGCAAGATGTCGCCCCGCCTGACCCTGCTGCACGCCATCCGCCTCGCCCTGATCCACCGGATCTGGTTCCTGGCCGTGCACATCCCCGGCTTCCGGCCGCAATCGGGCATCAGCCGGGAGGCCCTCATCGAGCGGTTCCTGCGCCTCGACATCGACGGCTGCCTGACGCTCCTGGAGGACATCTTCCCGGTGACGCCGGACCCGACGCTCGGTCTCAACTTCGGCGAGCCGGCGGGGCCACGCGACGTGGGCACCTATGAAGCCGAGCACAACACCCTGTTCGAACCGATCCGCCGCTCCTTCGCCCGGGTGCGCGAGCTCTCCGGCATGATCCAGCACGAGGTCGGGGCGTTCGGGTAGTCGGACGGCGGTGTGTTGTCCCGCACATGGAAACGCCGGCCACGAGGGGCCGGCGTGTTCAGGCAACTCCCGAGAACCCGACGGCCGGATCGGCCGGGCGGGTCGGGATGATAGGTCAGGCGGAGGGGAACGAAGCGTAGCGAAGCGGCGACTGCGTGCCACGCAGGCCGTCGGCGACGCGGTAGTTCTGCGCCTTCGAGAGGATCCGGCCACCGATCTGCTGGGCGCCGATATCGGCGAGTTCGCGGTCGGTCAGCTGGGCGATCTGGCGCGCGGTTTCGTTGTCCTTCCAGCGGGACTTCAGGCTGGTGATGAGGGAGAGGGTCACGGGCTTTGCTTTCCGGCTTTGTCTCTGCCGCCCTGGTCTCGTTCGGCGGCGTCTGATCGGAAAGTAAGGTTTGTGCACTGCAACGACGAGAGGGAAAGCGGGTGGGTCAGCCATGCTCCTTGGGCATGGAGTGTGCAGGGATTGCTTAAGCTCGATGCAATCCAGCCCAGTTTTTCAGCTTCGGTCCGGCGTGCCGTCCGGTTGAGCGGAAGCGGGTTCGCGGGGGACACCCCGGCGCAACGCGGTTCGGGCGGGGCGATCCGGTCCGGAGCGGTCGGGCACGGTCCCTAGCGGGCCCAAACGCCCAGCCGTTCGGTCCGGGCACGATCCTCGGCGGCGACGAGATCGGGCGTCGCCTCCGACGAGGCGCGGCCGCCGCCGTTGAACAGCACCACCTCCGACAGGTCGCGGCCGTCGACGTTACACAGGCGCGCCTCGCTGCCCGCCACGGGCTGGCAGGTGACCGTGCGTCCGGCGAGATAGCGCGTGAGTTCGTCGGCCTGGCCCCCGCGCACCCATTCGACGCCGAACAGGCGCACGAGCTTCCCCGCCACGCGCAGGGTCGCGGTGTCGATGACCTCGACGGGACCGGTCAAGGCATCGGCGGCCCGCTCGCCGACGGGCTTCGCCGCTTCGCTCACGGCGGGGGGAACCGTCTCGGTGGCGGACGGGGCGGCGTCGGAGACCGGCGGCGGCGATGGCGTTTGGGTGTCCTCGCCGGAGCGCTGCGCCACGGCGATCAGGACGACGAGCCCGAGAAGGCCGGCGCCGGCGGCGAGAACCCGGCGGTCGCGAAGCACCCCACCCTCCCGCATGGTCCCGTGCAGGCGCGCGCCCGTGTCGGCGAAACCGCCCCGCGCCCGCCCCGCCGCCTGGCGCGCGAAGGCGCCGAGGCCGCCCGGCCGGGTCGCCGTTTCCGTCGATGGGAGCGCGGACTCCGTGGACGTCGCGGCAGGAGGCGTAGCGAAGCGCCGGCGCAGGCCCTGCCAACGCTCGGTCGCCTGCCCGGCGAGGGCTCGACCACGGGTGGCCGAACGGGCGAGGGCGCGTCTGGCCTGCGTGGATCGGGCCTCGACGAACCGGGCTGCGGCGCCCGGAGCGGCCGGCACCGGAGTGGCGGATTCCCTAGCGGCGGCGCCTTCCGACGCGGCCTCGGGTGCAGGCGCGGCGGCCTCGGGCACCGACGGCACGAACAGGGCCGGGTGAAGGCGGCGCAGGTCCGCGACGAAATCGGCCAGGGTCATGGCCGGCTCGGAATCGACGGTCGGTTCGGGGCCGGCCTTGCCCGTGCCCTCGCTCGGCCCCGCGGGGCCGCGACGCGGGTGGCCGGCCCGGTCGAGGATCCGGTAGCCCGGCGGCGCGTCCTGCGGCTCGGCCACGGCTTCCGTGAGAAGCTGGAGGGTCCGCTGCGCCAGGGGATGGCCGCCCTGGGCGGCGATCTCCTCGGCGATCCGGGTCCGCAGGGCGGCGCGCGCCAACGCGTCGGGGGTATCGCCCGGTCCCTCTCGCGGATCACGGGGTTTCAAGGCGCTCACTTCCAAGGCGTGGACCACTCCCAGGGATTCTACGACGCAGCGGGATCACGCCCCGCGCGTGCGTCCCGCTATAGCGCCGAGCGGCCCCGGACCATAGCGGCGCAGCACGCGACTGGTTTCCGAGACGATGACCGGGCGGGGGCCGGACAGGTCGATGGTGAGAACGAGGTCCGACACACCCTGTGCCCGGGTGCCGCGGGCCGGGTTCTCTGCGCGGTAGTCGAAGGTGGTGCGGACGATGCAGGTCGCGGTGGCGGCGTTGCAGGCGGTGCGCGTGGCGCCGGATTGCGGCTCGTAGCGGCGCACCGGCCAGCGGGCGGCGAAGCGGCGCTTCTCGGCCATCAGCGCGGCCAGGGAAACGACCCGGCCATGGAAGCGCACACGCTCGCCGTAGAAGCGCGGTGCGGCGGTCACGAGACCGAGGCCCGGAGCGGAGACGCTGTCGAGATAGTCGTCGCTCAGGCGCTCCGCCGCGGCGGCCCATTCGGGGAACCGGTCGGCCGAGGCCATGGACGTTGCGGGGGCTGCCGTCGCCATGGGCGTCGCCGGCACGGCGGGGACACGCGACAGGCGGCGGGGCGGCGCATCCTCGGGCCCCCGATACCGGGCGGACGGACGAGCCGGGCGGCGCACCGCAGCCGGCGGACTCGGTTCCGCCCTGGCGGAGGCCCGCGGCGTGCCGGAATCCGATTGCATCCTCGCCCCGGTCCGGGCTTCGGGCTCGCTGCCGGATCCGGCCTTGGCCGCATCGCCCTTCGTCTCGGTCATGCCCTGGGCCTTGCCCTCGGTCTTGGCCGGCGGATCGATCCAGCCCGGTCCCGACTGGGCCTGGGCCGGCCCACCGATCCAGAGGACGCCCATCAACGCGGCGAAGCAGACGGAACACGAACCGTAGCGCATGGCATCATCACCGGGGTCGCGACCGATGCGAAAGGTTCGCGGAGCAGAGCGGTCGATGGGGGTTGAACGTTTCGTGAGCGCGCTCGGTTTCGCGCCATCGACGCTCAACGTACGATGATCCGCGACCGTGGCGCCAGGGTCACAGCCTCACGATCCCGCTTTCCCGGTGCCCTCGGCCTTGCCATCCCGGGCGGGCAACCCACCTTGACCGTACTGGGTCCGGGCCCCTCTGGCGGTCGAGGCGTTGACCGTGATGTCGGACCCCTTCTCTGCCTTTGCGCTCACGCGGCGCGAACGCACCGGAGGGTCTCCAACCCCATGCCGATTCAGATTTCCCGTCGCACCGTTCCCAAGGCCTCCGCGTGAGCGCCGGTCCGCAGGCCCGCCGGGGCCTCCTCCTCGTCAACCCCAATGCCCGCAACGGCGGCTTCTCCCTCGATGCCGTGCGCGAGGCCCTGCGCGAGGGCGGCATCGAACCCTTCGAGCCACCGGGCGATCCCGACTGCACGGCCGTCATCAAGCGGCATGCGGCGCAAAGCGACCTGGTGATCCTCGGCGGCGGCGACGGGACCCTGAACGCGGCGGCGCCCGCCCTCGTCGAGACGGGCCTGCCCCTCGGCATCCTGCCGCTCGGAACCGCCAACGACCTCGCCCGCTCCCTCGGCCTGCCCCCCGATCCGGTGGCGGCCGCGACCCTCATCGCCACGGAGGAGGCCCGGCCGGTCGATCTCGGCTGCGTCAACGGCCACTACTATTTCAACGTCGCCAGCATCGGCTTCTCGGCCGAGCTCGCCGGAGACCTCACGGCCGAATCCAAGAAGAAGTGGGGCACCGTCGGTTACGGCATCGCCGCCATGCGGGTCCTGCGCCGGGTGCGGCCGTTCACGGTCTATCTCGAGCATGACGGGCAGACCGAGACGATCACCACCATCCAGGTCTCGGTGGGCAACGGGCGTCATTACGGCGGCGGCATGACCGTGGAGGAAACCGCCACCGTCGACGACGGCAAGCTCGACTTCTACAGCCTGGAGGTGAAGCACTGGTGGCGGCTGCTCGCCCTGCTGCCGGCCCTGCGGCGGGGCACGCAAGGGAAGGCCGCGGACGTGCGTGCCTTCCACACCACCGAAATCGTGGTGAAGACGAAGAAGCCCCGGCCGGTGAACACCGACGGCGAGCTGTCGACCTACACGCCGGCCCACTTCAAGGTCTTCCCCAAGGCCGTCCGCATCTTCGCGCCGGAGGCTTCGCAGCGCCCGGGCGTCCCGCGTCCTACCTTCACCCTGCCCTTCTAGTACCTTCGCCTTCTAGTACCCTGCCCTTCTCGACGTTCGGAACAGCCCTCCCGTGGACAGCATCCTTCCCCTTCTCAGCGACCCGACCGCCTGGGCGGCCCTCGCCACCCTCATCGTGATGGAGGTGGTCCTCGGCATCGACAACCTGATCTTCATCTCGATCCTGACGAACAAGCTGCCGGCCCACCAGCAGGACCGGGCGCGGCGCATCGGTATCGGCCTCGCCCTGGTGCTGCGCCTCGGGTTGCTCGGGACCGTCGCCTACATCGTCGCCCTGACGCAGCCGGTCTTCACGGTGCTGGGCCACGCCTTCTCCTGGCGGGACCTGATCCTCATCGGCGGCGGTCTCTTCCTGCTGTGGAAGGCCACCAAGGAGATCCACCACACCATGGAGCCGGAGCCGGAGGACAAGGGCCTGGGGCAGGCCGTGACCCTCGGCTTCGCCACGGCCATCGGCCAGATCCTCGTCCTCGACCTCGTGTTCTCCATCGACAGCATCATCACGGCGGTGGGCATGACCGAGCACGTGCCCATCATGGTGGTGGCCGTCGTCGTCGCCGTGACGGTGATGCTGGTGGCGGCGAACCCGCTCTCGCGCTTCATCGCCGCCAATCCCACGGTGGTGATGCTGGCGCTGGGCTTCCTCATCATGATCGGCATGACGCTGATCGCGGAGGGGTTCGGTGCCCACGTCTCCAAGGGCTACATCTACACAGCCATGGCGTTCTCGGCCGGTGTCGAAGGCCTCAACATGCTGTCCCGGCGTCGCCGCAGGGCCAAGCAGGGCGCAGCCGGCCCCGCCAAGGGGTAGGACCCGTCGGTTTCACGGGAAAACAAGAAGGCCCGCCGGATCGCTCCGGCGGGCCTTCTTCGTATGGGCACACGACGTCCCGCCCGCAGGCGGACGAGCGGCGCGGTTTTATAGCAAATCCGGTCGATCGCTTCGCGATGCGGATTTGGGCTTCGCCGAGGCGCCGCGCGGGCTGCCTGAGACCGTCTCCGAATGGATCATCCGGAGACAGTCTCAGAGGATGGATTCAGTGCCGGCTGCCTCGCGTTTGCAGATCGCCTGATCGGGCGGCGAGCCCCCCCCGGCGACGAGCTTGGTGATTTCCGCCCGGGCCCGCTCCAGATCGGCCCGGAACCCCGCATCCCCCTGAAGGGCCGCGAAGACGATGCTTCCGGCGGTACGGCCGGCCTGGACATCGCTCATCCAGTGCAAACCGCAGACGACGCGACTCTCGCCGTAGGACCGGGCGCGCACGAAGAACTGGGTCGCCTTCTCGGGCATCAGCGCGGCCATGATCGAAGCGTAGGTCCAGCCCTGGGTCGCGTGGCTCGAGGGGAAGCTGAACGCGTTGGCGATCTCGGCCGAGCGGACGACACAGATCTCCGCGTCGTTGCCGACGAACGGGCGGATACGGCGGTAATGTTCCTTCGGCCCCCGGGTCGCGCGGGCGATGTCGAGGCGCGAGCGCTCCAGCAGGGTCATCAGGGCAGGTGCGCGGGCCTGATCGATGCGCTGGCCGATGACGCAGGCGAAATCGTCGAGGATCGCCGAGGCGCCGTCGGCGACGTCCGTGGTGGCCAGAACCCAGCGGGGGGTGCCCTTGAGGGAGCGGGTCGCCGTGAAGGCGGCCTTGTCGGCGGTTTCCGCCGCCGACTGGCCGCGCGGCGGCGCGGGGAGGATCGCCACGGTGTCGGGCGCCACGGCGTCGGCGAGATAAGGCTGGCGCGCCACCTTGGCCGGCGTCACCGGCGTGGTGGCCACGGAGGGGGCGGAGGCGGGCTTGCCGGGTGCATCCTTGACGGGCGCATCCTTGGCCAGTGGATCTTTGGGCTGCATATCCTCGGCGCAGACCGGCCCGATTCCAGCGACGGTGGCGAGGAGGACGAGGGCGAAGGGTAGGCGGGCCATCGGCGTCTCTGAGAGCGTGTGTGGAACTGGGGACGAAAGGCGGAGCAGCCTCGTGTCATAGGGTTCCCATGTAACGGCCCTATGGCAAGGGCCGATCCTTCGCACACGCCGCCTGAACGGTGCCCGACGGCGTGTTTTGTCACTCGCCGCGCCGGCACGCCGTTGAGACCTTGGCCCGGCGTTTCGTGACGCCCCTCGCGCCCTCAGGCCGCGCGGATCGCCGCCGCGACTTCGCCGGGATACTCCTCGTGCGGGCTCAGGGCACCCGGCACCGACGCGCGGGCGACGTGGCCGGTGGCGACGAGCGCATCCATCTCGGCGCCGGAGCGGCGCGGCGCCCGTTCGGGGCGCAGGACGAGGATCGGCGGCAGGCCGTCATCGGTGAACAGGTCGAGGAAGTCCTTGCGGGTCTCGCACGGGTCGAGGCCGCCGGTGACGAAGGCGGCGGTGCCGAAGCGGCCGCCGGGGTGGCGGGTGACGGCGTGCTTGTCGGCGATGACACCCGGCGTGACGTGGGCGGGATCGGCGTAGACGTGGGCCCGCATCATCCGGCCGATCACCGGCGGGCTGATGTTGAGGCGGTACAGGGCTTCGCCGAGCACCGGCAGCTCGACGGCGCGGCGGATGCCCGCGATGAGGCCGCGCCGGTTCGGTCCCATCATGGTGGGGAACGGGCCGCGCCAGGTCGGCGCCACGAGGACGAGACGCGCGAACAGGCCGGGATGCCGTCGGGCCGCCGCCACGAGATAACCCGCCGCGTGGCCCGCGGCGACGCCGAGCGCGTAGGGGCCGCGCTCCGCCGCCAGCAGGGCGTCGAGGAACCCGTGCATCGTGGTGGGATTCAGGGCGATCCGTGGCCGCGTCCGGTCGCCGAAGCCCGGCCAGTCCGGTACGTGGCATCGGAAGTCATGGCCAAGGTCCCGCGCCAGCGGCCGCATCTCGGCCCGGGCCGAGATCGACGACAGGGCGGGGAGCAGCAGGGCATCGGGACCGTTGCCGATCACGTCGCACGGCGTCGGCAGCGGCCGTCCGGCGACGGTGAGGGACAGGCTACGGGCGGAGCAGGCCGGCTCGATCATCGCGCAGTTCCAACGGGTGCGTCGTCGGCAAGATGGGGTCGCCCCCCTCCCCCCGACATGCGGCACAATACCAGTGCTCCCGCCGCTCCGAAGCGGGATCGCGGCGATCCGCCGGACGGGTCTGCCCGCCGGCGGGGGGCCGGACCCCGCCGAGCCTGCGCTCGACCGGGGTCCACCGACGGATTCAGGTGCGCAGCAGTTCGTTGATGGCGGTCTTGGAGCGGGTGCCGGCATCGACGCGCTTGACGATGACCGCGCAGTACAGGCCCGGGCCGGGCGTGCCGTCGGGCAGGTCCTTGCCCGGCGTGGTGCCGGAGACCACGACGGAGTACGGCGGCACGCGGCCGTACATGACCTCGCCCGTCGACCGGTCGATGATCTTGGTGGAGGCGCCGATGTAGACGCCCATGGAGAGCACGCTGCCCTCGCCGACGATCACACCCTCGGCCACCTCTGCGCGGGCGCCGATGAAGCAGTTGTCCTCGATGATGACCGGATTGGCCTGGAGCGGCTCGAGCACCCCGGCGATGCCGGCGCCGCCGGAGATGTGGCAGTTCTTTCCCACCTGCGCGCAGGAGCCGATGGTGACCCAGGTGTCGACCATGGTGCCCTCGCCGACATGGGCGCCGAGGTTGATGAAGGACGGCATCAGCACCGCGCCGGGCGCGATGTAGGAGCCGCGCCGCACGACGCAGCCGGGCACCGCCCGGAAGCCGGCCTCGCGAAAATGCTTCTTCTTCCAGCCCTCGAACTTGGACGGGACCTTGTCCCACCAGGTCGCGCCGTCGGGGCCGCCATGGATGATCTCCATGTCGTTGAGGCGGAAGGACAGCAGCACCGCCTTCTTGAGCCACTGGTTGACCTGCCACTCGCCGTCCACCTTCTCGGCGACGCGGGCCTTGCCGGCATCGAGGAGGTCGAGGGCGTGCTCCACGGCGTCGCGCACGGCGCCCTTGGTGCCGGTGTCGATGCCGGCGCGCTCCTCCCAGGCGGTCTCGATGGTGGTGGCGAGGTCGGCGTGGGACATGACGGCTTCCGGGGATGAGACGAGGGTTCCGTGCTTACAAAAGCCCGCCCGCCCTGTCACCTCGGCCGCGTCACCCAGTCAGCCGGCGGTCAGGGGTTTCGACGCGGCGTGGCCGCAGGCGTCGAAGCGGCGCTGAATCAGGACGTAGTCCTTGCGCGTGGTGTTGAAGTACTTCGCCGAGACGGAAACCTCCGGTTTGCCCGGCGCCCCCGACGGAAGCCGGTCCGTGATCCGTTCGATGGTGCAGCACTCGGTCCGGTCGTCGAGGTAGTCGAGACGGTTGCCGTAGGCGCGTCCACCGTGATCGCCCTCGCGGACGATGTTGCCGATCATGATGTCGATGAAGTTCTGGTCGGTGAGGGAGCTGTTGGTCTCGTGGCAGACCATGAGCCGGCCGGAATAGACCGCGACGGCGTAGATGCCTCCCAGGCTGACGAGGCCGAGGAAGGCCACGCCGGCGATCTGCGCCCGCCGGTCCTGCGCGTCCTGCGCGAGATGGTTCAGCATGGTCCTGAAGAGCCTCCGAGGAAGGCCGGAACTCCACCGATCCCCCTCACCCGTTCCGCTGATCCAGCCTGCGCCCGCGTGTCTTAGGAAAGACCTCACGCGGTCGTGAGCATTCGCGACATCGATCGAAAGAGGATCGTCCGAACTCCGGGGACCGGCGCTCGGGCGCCGCGCGGGCTCACGTTGCTGGCTCAGGCGCCGCGCGGGCTATGCCACCGCGCCGCCATCACCCCGAAGCACGGGCGTCACGGCATCGAAGCGCCGGCGAACCCGGTCGAGGTCGCCCGCGAGGGAGGTCAGGTCGTCGGCGAGTTCGTCGTGGATGGCCTGCACGGCCTGCGGGAATTCCGCCAGCACCCGCCGCATCAGGACGGGCGTGATGCGGAGTACCTCCGCCGCCGCCGCCGCATGGGCGTCCGTCGGCCGCTCACCGGGCAGGAGCAGGGCGAGGCGGCCGATGAGGGCGGAGCGGCCGAGGGTGATGGTCTCGCCGCCGGCCACGCGGGGCGCCAGGGCGATGGTGCCCGACAGGACGACGAAGCCGCCATCCGAGGCGTCGCCGCGGGCGAACAGCCGGTCGCCGGAGCCCAGGCTGCGCCGCTCGGCGGCGAAGGAGAGCAGGCGCAGAGCGTCGCGGCCCAGGAATCCGAACAGGGGGGCGCCGGCCAGGATCGCGATGTCGTCGTCCAGCCCCAAGCCGCCCTATCCCTTCCGTCGATGGGCGAGCTTACCGCAAGCCGCGCGGCGGCGCGATACGCTACGGAAGCAGCTTGTAGCCGCCGCCCTCTGTCACCAGGATCGCCGCGAGTCCCGGATTCGGCTCGATCTTCTGGCGCAGGCGATAGATGTGCGTCTCGAGGGTGTGGGTGGTCACCTGGGCGTTGTAGCCCCAGACTTCCGCGAGCAGCGTGTCCCGGCCCACCACCGCACACCCGGCGCGGTAGAGGAAGCGCAGGATCGCGGTCTCCTTCTCGGTCAGCTTCAGCTTCGACCCGCGCGCGTCGACCAGGAGCTTGGCGCCGGGGCGGAAGGTGTAGGGCCCGATCTGGAACACCGCATCCTCACTCGCCTCGTGGCTGCGCAGGTGGGCGCGGATGCGGGCGAGCAGGACCGCGAACTTGAACGGCTTGGTGACGTAGTCGTTGGCTCCGGCTTCGAGCCCCTCCACCGTGTCGTCCTCGGAATCCTGGCCCGTGAGCATGATGACGGGCCCGCGATAGCCGTTCCGGCGCATGGCCCGCACGGCCTCGCGTCCGTCCATGTCGGGCAGGCCGACATCCATCACCACGAGGTCGATGCGATCGTCGGTCACGCAGGCGATGGCGCTGGTGGCATCCGCCAGGCCGATCACCCGGAACTCTTCGTAGAGGTCCAGTTGCTCCGTCAGGGTTTCCCGCAACGAAGCATCGTCGTCGCAGACCAGCAGGCGATGGGTATTGGGCATCGACCAGACGACTTTCGCGCACGAGTGAGGTCACGTCCAGCGCGTGATCCTCAGACCAGGGGAAGGGATTAAGGCGTCCGCCTCAAGCGGAATCCAGAGAGGCGGCGGCAGAACGAAAACGATTTGATGGACCGCGCGTCTTCAGGAAAAGACGCGCGTATGCGCAGTAATATCCCCACAAACGACCGACGACTGCCTAAAGTTTCAGTCCGGTCGCGTGGCAAATGACGGAGGGGCCGAAGGTCTGCCGATGATGGCATCCCGTGCCGTCCCGGGCGATAAGGTGCCCCATGAAACGAACGACGCTCTCGCACCTGCGCGTCCGTGCCCTCGTGGGCGACCGCACCCGTGGACAGGTTCTCGCCGGTCCGGCCGTCATCCCCTGTGCCCTCGGGCGCTCGGGGCTGGTCCAGCGCAAGCGCGAGGGCGACGGCGGCTCGCCGCGGGGGCACTTTCGCCTGCGGGGGGGCGCCTACCGTCCCGACGTGTTCGCGGCCCGACCGCGCACCGCCCTTGCCCTGCGCGCGACGCGACCGAGCGACGGCTGGTGCGACGAGCCCGGGGACCGGCGCTACAACCGGCCCGTCACCCTGCCCTGCCCCGTGAGCACGGAACGGATGTGGCGGGACGACGGTCTGTACGACCTCGTCATCGACCTCGACTACAATCGCGGACCGATCCGCAAGCGCCTCGGTTCGGCGATCTTCTTCCACTGCGCGCGGCCGGGCTACACCCCGACGGAGGGCTGCGTCGCCCTGAAGCGCGCGGATCTCGCCCGGCTCCTGCGCCGTCTCGGGCCGCGCACGCGGATGTGGATCGGATAACCTCATGGTACGCGCCGTCAGTGCGCCGGCACGGCGTTCGGAACGCCGTCGCCCCGCCGCTCCGGATCGGCCAGGGTCAGGATCAGACCGGCCGCGATCAGGCACAGGGCGCCGGCGGCGAAGAAGGCCGGCAGGTAGCTCGACAGCGCCGTGCGCGACAGGCCGGCACCGTAGGCCACCGTCGCCGCGCCGAGCTGATGCCCGGCAAACACCCATCCGAACACGAGGTTCGCCCGCTCCCGGCCGAAGCGCGACGCCGTCAACCGCACGGTCGGCGGCACGGTGGCGATCCAGTCGAGGCCGTAGAAGGCCGCGAACAGCGAGAGCCCGACGAACGAGAAGTCCGAGAACGGCAGGAACATCAGCGAGAGGCCGCGCAGGCCGTAGTACCAGAACAGCAGCCAGCGGTTGTCGTAGCGGTCGGACAGCCAGCCCGACGCGACGGTGCCGACGAAGTCGAAGATCCCCATCGCGGCGAGCACGCTGGCGCCCTGGACTGGACCGATGCCGTAATCGGCGCACAGGGGAATGAAGTGGGTCTGGATCAGTCCGTTGGTGCTGGCCCCGCAGATGAAGAACGTGGCGAACAGAACCCAGAAAACCCGCGTCCGTCCGGCGTCGCGCAGGACCGCGACGGCCCCGCCCGCCGTCGGGGTCGAGGCGGCCGCGAGGGGTCTCGTCTCGCCGTAGGGCAGCAGGCCGAGATCCTCCGGCCGGTCGCGCATCAGGGCCAGGACGCCGAGCCCTGCGGCGAGCAGGAGCCCGCAGATCAGCAGGAGGGACGCCCGCCAGCCGAACTGCTCGGTCAGCGCCGCCAGGACCGGCAGCACCACGAGCTGGCCCGTGGCCGAACTCGCCGTGAGCAGGCCGACAACGAGGCCGCGGCGATGGGAGAACCACCGGGTCGCCACCGTCGCGCCGAGAACCAGGGCCGTCAGCCCGGTACCGATCCCGACGACCACGCCCCACAGCAGGATCAGGTGCCAGACCTGGCTCATCCAAAGGGACGCCACGAGGCCGCCGGCGATGAGGGACAGGGCGGTCAGGACGACGCGGCGCGGACCGTACCGGTTCATCAGGGCGGCCGCGAAAGGTCCCATCAGGCCAAACAGCACCAGCCGGATGGCCAGGGCCGAGGAGATCGTCGCCGTGTCCCAGCCGAACTCCTTCTGCAGCGGAAGGATCAGCACGCCCGGCGCGCCCACGGCGCCCGCCGTCACCAGCATGGTCAGGAACGTGACCGCCACCACCACCCAGCCATAGTGGATGTCGCGGCGCGCGAAGGCGCCCGCCAGGGCCGTCGAAGGGTGGAGGGCCCGAAAGGCCATGCCTGATCGCTCCGGGGCGAACCGCCCGTCTCAGATGCGCGTTGCATAGGCGCATATGCACGCTTTATTCAAGCATCCCCCGTCGCGTCGTGGCGAAACATCTGGAAGTACCGGCATGACGGAGCCCACCCCCATCGCAATCTGCACGTGTCTCGCCGTCCGGCAGGGCGCACGGCAACTGACGCAATTCTACGACCGGCACCTCGCGCCGGCGGGACTGCGGGCGACACAGTATCCGATACTGGCCCGGCTCGGCCGGTCGGGTCCGATGTCGATCAACGCCCTCGCCACCGGGATGGTGATGGACCGCACCACGCTGGGCCGGGCGCTGCGTCCCCTCGAGCGGGAGGGATTGCTGGCGATCGGCGTCGGACGCGATGCCCGGACCCGCAAACTCTCACTGACGCCGGCGGGTGCGGAGCGCCTGGCTGCCGCGGCGCCGCTCTGGCAAGGGGCGCAGGCCGCCTTCGAGCAGGGATTCGGGCCCCCCGAGGCGGCGGCCCTTCGCGCCGCCATGGCGCGGGTGGTGGATACGCTCTGACGGCGCGGTCCTACTGGGTTCTGGAGGGCCGAGCCCCGAAGATCGCCGTACCGACGCGAATATGCGTGGCGCCCATCTGGATCGCCGCCGGGTAATCCGCGCTCATGCCCATGGACAGGATCGGCAGGTTGTGGCGTGCCGCGATGCGGGCGAGCAGGGCGAAATGGGCCGAGGGCGGGTCCTCCGCCGGGGGAATGCACATCAGCCCGTCGATCGCGAGGCCGTGGGTGTCGCGACACTCGGCGAGCAGGGCATCGACATGCGCCGGCGAGACGCCGGCCTTCTGCGGCTCGTCGCCGGTGTTGACCTGGACGAGGAGCTTCGGGGTCCGGCCGCTCCGCGCGATCTCCTTCCCGAGTGCCGCGGCCAGGGAGAGCCGGTCGAGGCCGTGGATCACGTCGAACAGCTCCACCGCCTCGCGGGCCTTGTTCGACTGGAGCGGCCCGACGAGGTGCAACTCCACGTCCGGGAACCGCTCCCGCAGGGCCGGCCACTTCGCCTTCGATTCCTGGACGTAGTTCTCTCCGAATACCCGGTGTCCCGCTTCCAGGGCCGGCAGGATGCCTTCGGCTGAAATCAGCTTCGAGACGGCCACCAGGGTGAGGGAGGCCGGATCGCGTTCGGCATCGTCGGCCGCCTGCCGGATTTTTCCACGCACGGCATCCAGGCCGGCGACGACATCGACGGCGGGCGGGCGGGCATACTCGAAGGGGGCGTCGGCCATGGGGTTCGTTCTCGGAGGGGTCGTGGGATCTGGGATCGGACTACCATTCCGAACGCGCACGGCAAGGCAGGGGTCCCGGCAAGAACACGGGTGCCGGCAAGGCAGAGCCGCTGACACGGCAGAACTCCCGACCCAGCAAGATTTCCAGGCGCGCCTTCGTGTTGACCGGGTGACGCCGCGTGGTAGTCCGGCGGCCAACCCTTTCGGGCGCGCCTGGACGCCGCCCGCTCCTCCATTTGGATGGCGCCCGCCATGACCCAGTCCGCCCGCCCCGCCGCGCCCGAGCGTTACAACGCCAAGGAGACCGAGCCGCGCTGGCAGCAAGCCTGGAATGAGGCCGGCATCTACGCCACCAGGAACGACGACGGCCGGCCGAAATACTACGTGCTGGAGATGTTCCCCTACCCGTCCGGGCGCATCCACATGGGCCACGTGCGCAACTACGCCATGGGCGACGTGGTGGCCCGCTACAAGCGGGCGCGCGGCTTCAACGTGCTGCACCCCATGGGCTGGGACGCCTTCGGCCTGCCGGCCGAGAACGCCGCCATGGAGCGCAAGGTCAACCCGCGCGAATGGACCTACGCCAACATCGCCACCATGCGCGGCCAGCTCCAGAGCATGGGCCTGTCCCTGGACTGGAGCCGCGAGATCGCGACCTGCGATCCCGACTACTACAAGCACCAGCAGCGCATGTTCCTCGATTTCCTCGACAAGGGACTGGTGACGCGCCGCACGGCCAAGGTGAACTGGGACCCGGTGGACCACACGGTGCTCGCCAACGAGCAGGTCATCGACGGGCGCGGCTGGCGCTCGGGCGCCCTGGTGGAGCAGCGCGAGCTGACCCAGTGGTTCTTCAAGATCACCGACTTCGCCCAGGACCTGTACGACGCCCTCGACGGCCTCGAGCGGTGGCCGGAAAAAGTCCGGGTGATGCAGAAGAACTGGATCGGACGCTCGGAAGGGCTGGAGGTCCGCTTCGCCCTCGACGCGCCCCCCTCCGGCGTGGGGCCGGAGGTGAAAGTCTACACCACCCGCCCCGACACCCTGTTCGGCGCGAAGTTCTTGGCGATCGCGGCCGACCACCCGATCGCGGCGGCGCTCGCGCCCGCGCGCCCCGAACTCCAGATGTTCATCGAAGAGTGCCGCCGCACGGGCACGGCCCAGGCCGCCATCGATACGGCGGAGAAGCTCGGATTCGACACGGGGCTGAGGGTGCGCCACCCCCTCGACCCGTCGTGGCTGCTGCCGGTCTACGTCGCGAACTTCGTGCTGATGGAATACGGCACCGGGGCGGTGTTCGGCTGCCCGGCCCACGACCAGCGCGATCTGGATTTCGCCAACAGGTACGGCCTCGGCAACACTCCGGTGGTCTGCCCTGAAGAGCAGGACGCCAAAACCTTCGTCGTCACCGACACCGCCTATGACGGCGACGGCCGGATGATCAATTCGCGCTTCCTCGACGACATGACCACGGACGAGGCGTTCGATGCGGTGGCGAACCGCCTCGAATCCGAGACCCTTTCGGGCGCCCCCATCGCATCGCGAAAGGTGCAGTTCCGGTTGCGCGACTGGGGCGTGTCGCGCCAGCGCTACTGGGGGTGCCCGATCCCGATCATCCATTGCGACGCCTGCGGCCCCGTGTCGGTGCCCGTGGCCGACCTGCCCGTGCGCCTGCCCGACGAGGTCTCGTTCGACGTGCCCGGCAATCCGCTGGAGCGCGACCACGCTTGGCGCGACGTCCCCTGCCCCACCTGCGGGAAGCCGGCCCGGCGCGAGACCGACACCATGGACACGTTCGTGGATTCGTCCTGGTACTACGCGCGCTTCACCGCACCGTGGCTGCAGGACGCGCCCACCGACCGCAAGGCGGTCGATCAGTGGCTCGCCGTGGACCAGTATATCGGCGGCATCGAGCACGCGATCCTGCACCTGCTCTACGCGCGCTTCTTCATGCGGGCGATGCATGCCACCGGCTGGTCCGGCGTGTCCGAGCCCTTCGACGGGTTGTTCACGCAGGGCATGGTCGTCCACGAGACCTACAAGGACGCGGCCGGCGCCTGGGTTCAGCCGGCCGACATCCGCATCACCGCCGAGTCCGGTGAGCGCCAGGCGTTCCACGTGAAAACCGATGCGCTCATCGCCATCGGTGCCATCGAGAAGATGTCGAAGTCGAAGAAGAACGTCGTCGACCCCGACGACATCATCGCGAGCTACGGCGCCGATACCGCACGCTGGTTCATGCTCTCGGACTCACCGCCCGAGCGCGACGTGATCTGGACCGAGGACGGCGTCCAGGGTGCAGCCCGCTTCGTCCAGCGCGTCTGGCGCCTCGTCTCCCTCGCGGCGGGGGCGAACGGCACGGCGGGCGCAAACGACGCCGCCCTGCGCAAGGCGGCACACAAGGCCCTGGCCTCCGTCGAGGAGGATGTCGAGCGCCTGCGCTTCAACCGCTGCGTGGCGCACATCTACACCCTCGCCAACGCCCTCGACGAAGCCCTGCGCGGCGGCGTCGACGCGGGGGCCGCCCGAGAAGCCGCCGGCATCCTCACCCAACTCGTGGCACCGATGATGCCGCATCTCGCCGAAGAGTGCTGGCACGCCCTCGGTCGCGACGGCCTCGTGGCCCAGGCGCCCTGGCCCGTAGCGGATCGTGCGCTCCTGGTTGAGGATTCCGTAACCCTCCCCGTCCAGATCAACGGTAAGAAGCGGGCGGACGTGACCGTGCCGCGCGACGCCGACAAGGCTGAGGTCGAACGCCTGACGCTCCTGGACGAGGCCGTGCGGAAGGCCCTCGAAGGCCGTGCACCGAAGAAGGTGATCGTCGTACCCGGCCGGATCGTCAACCTCGTCGTGTAGGCCCACGATCCGGCCGGAGACGAAGCGTAAACCACACGGCCACTAGGGTGGCGGCGGGCCTGGCTTCGCCGTACACAGCGAGCTCGGCCCTTCGAAACTGGGCAGTCGGAACGGCGGCGACGATGATGCGTGTGGCGATTCGGACGGAGCGGAACGGCCTTGCGCGTCGGGCGGCCCGGGTGGCGCTCGTCTGCGCCCTCGGCCTCAATCTCTCCGCATGCTTCCGGCCCCTCTACGGCCCCACTGCTTCAGGTGAGCCCATGGCGGCCCTGCTCGCGTCCGTGCAGGTGGACGACGTCAGCATGGCCCAGGGCCAGGAGCGCATCGGCCACTATCTGCGCAGCGAATTGATCTTCGATCTCGACGGCTCGGGCCAGCCCTCGACCAAGCGCTACCGCCTCAAGATGCAGGGCAGCGAGACGGTGCAGACCCCCATCGTCTCGTCCCAGACCGGGCGCGCCGAGGCCGGGACCATCATCGCCAACGTGAAGTACTCCCTGGAGAATCTCGACGGCACCAAGATCATCAGCGAAGGTGTCGCGACCTCGACGGCGACCTACGACCGCTCGGTGCAGCGCTTCGCCTCCCTGCGTGCTGCCCGCGATGCGGAGATCCGTCTCGCCAAGGTGCTGGCCGACCAGATCAAGACCCGCATCGCCTCCGTGCTGGTGACGAAGCCCTGACGGGCTCGCCCGCATGACCGCCGTCAAGGCCAGCGATGTCGAGGCGCTGATCCGGCGCGGGCCCGACCCGCGCATCGCGGTGCTGCTCCTCTACGGACCGGACACCGGCCTGGTGTTCGAACGTGCCAAGCGCCTCGCCGAGGCCTTCGTCTCCGATCCGGGCGACCCGTTCGCTATGGTGAAGATCGACGGCGACACCCTGGCGCAGGATGCCGGCCGACTCGTCGACGAGGCCGGCACCGTCGGCCTGTTCGGCGGCAACCGCACGATCTGGGTGCGGGCGGGAAGCCGCAACTACGCACCGGCCGTCGAGGCCGCCCTGAAGGCCGAGATCACCCAGGCCCGCATCGTCGTGGAGGCCGGGGATCTGGCGAAATCCGCGCCGCTGCGCACCCTCTGCGAGAAGTCGCCCAAGGCCCTGGCGATCCCGTGCTACCCGGACGACGAGCGCGCCCTCGGCGACCTCATCGAGCGCACCCTGCAGGAGCAGGGGCTTCGGATCGCCCGCGAGGCGCGCGACGTGCTGGCGACGAGCCTCGGGGGAGATCGCGGTGCCAGCCTGTCGGAGATCGAGAAGCTGGCGCTCTACGCCCGCGGGCAGGACACGGTGAGCCTCGACGACGTCGAGGCCGTGGTGAGCGACGTCGCCGCCAGTGTCCTCAACACACTGATCGACGCGGCCTTCTCGGGCCGCACCACCGATGTCGAGCGCGATTACCGCCGCTTTCGCCACGAGGGCATGGACCCCTCGGTGATGCTCGGCTCGGCCCTGCGCCACGCCCTGACGCTCCTCGCCACCCGTCTGGCCGGGGAGGGGCAGAGCGCCAGCATGATGGTCGGCAATTGGCGCGGTCTGCATTTTCGCCGCAAGGCCACGGTGGAGACCCAGCTCGCGCGCTGGACGCCTCCGGCGCTCCGCCACGCGATCCAGCTCCTGCAGGAGGCCGTGCTGGCCTGCCGCCGCTCGCCGCCGGATCTCGCCCACGCCAACGCGTCGAGCACCCTCCTGCGGATCGCCTCAGAGGCTGCGCGGCGGCGCTGAAGGGGGACACCCCGCCTCAACGAGGCAGGGGGATCGTCTTACCCCTGCGGGCTCACCTGAAGCAGACGGCAGAGACCATCGAGCTCTTCGGCGGTCTCGTACCGGATGCGGATCTCGCCCGTGCCGGCGGCCTTGGTCTTGAACGAGACCGGCATGCCGATCGCCCGGCCCATGGCCTGCTCCAAGGACCGCAGGGTGGCGTCCTTCTCGGCCCCACGGCGGGGACGGCCGGGTCGGGGGGCGTCGCTATCTGGAACCTCGGCCGACGCCAGGGCCTCGACCTCGCGCACCGACATCCCCTCCTCGACGATCCGCCGGGCGACGGCCTCGGGATCCTTCACCGCCAGGAGGGCGCGAGCGTGGCCCGCCGTGATCTCGCCGGCGACCACCCGATCCTGGATCGCGGGAGACAGCTGCAGCAGGCGCAGGGTGTTGGCAAGATGGCTGCGGCTCTTGCCGATGATCTCGGCCAACTCGCTCTGGTTGTACTGAAACTCGCTCATCAGCCGCTCGTAGCCGGCCGCCTCTTCGATGGCGTTGAGGTCCGTGCGCTGGACGTTCTCCAGGATGGCGAACTCCAACGAGGTCCGGTCGTCGATCTCGACGGTGACCACCGGGACTTCGGTCAGACCCGCACGCTGGGCCGCACGCCAACGGCGCTCGCCCGCGACGATCTCGAAGGTGTCGGGCACCCCCGACAGGGCCCGCACCACGATGGGCTGGATGATGCCGCGCACCTTGATGGATGCCGCAAGCTCCTCGAGATCGGCTTCGGTGAAACGCCGGCGCGGGTTGCGTGGGTTCGGTCGCAGGAACTCCACCGCGACCTTGCGCTGGGCCTGGGACCGGTTCGCGTCGGCCCCCTCGTCGCCGAAATCACCGATCAGGGCCGCGAGACCGCGCCCGAGCCGAGGCCGCACCACATCATCCGCCATCGCCACCCGCTCAACTCCGTTACGCACTGTTTTCATGGATTAGGCCGCGACGGGCAGACGCCCCTCGCGCTGGATGATCTCGGAGGCGAGGCGGAGATAGGCTTGGCTGCCGGCGCATTTGAGATCGTAGAGTAGCACCGGTTTGCCATGCGACGGCGCTTCCGACACGCGCACGTTGCGGGGAATCATGGTCTCGTAGACCTTGTCGCCCATGAAGCTGCGCACGTCGGCCACCACCTGTGCGGAGAGGTTGTTGCGCGGATCGAACATCGTCAGGACGATCCCCTGGATGGTCAGGCGCGCGTTGAGGGCGCCCCGGACCTGCTCGACGGTGCGCAGCAACTGGCTCAAGCCTTCCAGGGCGAAAAACTCGCATTGCAAGGGCACCAGCACCGCGTCGGCTGCCGCCAGGGCGTTGATGGTGAGGAGGTTGAGCGAGGGCGGGCAATCGATGAGGACGTAGGTCACGCCCTGCGTCGTCCCGCTCTGGCCGACGCCCTTCAGGACGTTGCGCAGCCGGTGCGCCCGGTCGGGGGCGGTCGCCATCTCCATTTCCAGGCCGAGGAGATCCATGGTCGAGGGGGCGACCATGAGACGGGGCACGGCCGTCTGCACGCAGGCGGCTCCAAGCTCTGCCTCCCCCGCCAACACATGATAGGTCGAGACCTTGCGCTGGCGCCGGTCGACACCGAGCCCGGTCGAGGCGTTGCCCTGCGGATCGAGGTCGATCACCAGGACCGACTCCCCGATGGCGGCGAGCGCCGTGCCGAGGTTGATCGCCGTCGTGGTCTTGCCGACCCCGCCCTTCTGGTTGGCAAGGGCGAGGATGCGCAGGGGCCGGTCCGGCCTGCCGCCGCTGAGGGGATCGGATGTGGGAGCGCTGGTCATGAATCCACGCGGGAGAGGGCCGTGACGCGGACGATCCGCGCGTCAGAATCGGTACGGCTCGGCACAAGATCGTAAACGAATCTCCACCGTTGCGCCGCCTCGGTCAATTCGGATTGCACGTCACGCCCCTTGGGAAACAGCGCGATGGTGCCGGTTTTCAACAGGGGCTCGGTCCAGGCAAGCAGCTGGGTGAGGGGAGCGAGCGCGCGGGCGCACACGATCTCGACACCGGTCTGGCTGCCGATCGCATCCTCAATCCGGACGTTGTGCACCCGCGCGGGTGCCGAAGTCAGGCGCGCGGACTCGAGGAGGAACGCGCATTTGCGCGCGTTGCTCTCGATGAGATCGACCTGAAAGCCCGGCCGCCCGTGACCGGCCAGCGCCAGGATCAGGCCGGGAATGCCCGCCCCTGAACCAAGGTCGAGCCAGCGCGTGGCATCCGGCGCCAACGCCGCGAGTTGCAGCGCGTCGGCGATGTGACGGGTCCAGACTTCGTCGAGTGTCGCGGGACCGACGAGGTTCTTCACCGTCTGCCACCGGCGAAGCTGCTCGACATAAACGTCCAGCCTCGACGCTGTTTCACGTGAAACACCGGCCTCGGAGAGGACGCGGTCGCGTCCGAACTCAGCTTGCATGCACGGCACTCGGGCGGTGCCCACGCCGGGCATGAGCAGCGAGCAAGGTCAGCGCCGCTGGGGTCACGCCTTCGATCCGTGCCGCCTGGCCGAGGGTTCCGGGACGCACGGTTTCCAACTTGCTCCGCATCTCGTTGGACAGGCCGGGAATCGCGCCGTAATCCAGACGGGCGGGGAGGGCGACGGCCTCGTCACGCCGGAACGCAGCGATGTCGGCGTTCTGGCGATCGAGATAGACCGCATAGGTGGCGTCCGTCTGGAGACGCTCGGCGATCCGGTCCGGGACACCCGAGAGGTCCGGCCATACCGCGGCAAGCCGGGCCCAGTCGATCTCCGGGTAGGAGAGCAGTTGGAACGCCGAGCGCCGGATCCCGTCCTGGTTGAGCGGGATGCCGTGCGCAGCGGCCTCGTTCGGTGTGAGACTCAGGCCGTCGAGACAGGCCCTTGCCGCGTGAAGCCCCCCCTGCGCCTGGGCGAAGTGGCTGGCGCGGCGGGTCCCGACGCAGCCCAACGCCGCACCGCGCGGCGTCAGCCGCTCATCGGCGTTGTCGACGCGGAGGGACAGGCGATACTCGGAGCGCGAGGTGAACATGCGATAGGGCTCGCTCACCCCGTGGGTGACGAGGTCGTCGATCATGACCCCGAGATAGGATTCCGCCCGGTCGAAGGTGGCGAGCTCGGCCCCACCGGCCAAACGCGCCGCATTGAGACCGGCCACCAGCCCCTGCCCTGCCGCCTCCTCGTAGCCGGTGGTGCCGTTGATCTGCCCGGCCAGGAACAGACCCGGCAACCGGCGCGTCTGAAGCGTCGTATCGAGTTCGCGGGGATCGACGTAGTCGTACTCGATGGCATACCCCGGACGCACGATGGTAGCGCGCTCCAGGCCCGGGATCAGGGCGATCACTGCGCGCTGCACCGCCTCCGGCAAGGCGGTGGAAATTCCGTTGGGATAGACCGTGGGATCGTCGAGCCCTTCGGGTTCGAGGAAGATCTGGTGGCCCTCCCGGTCGCCGAACCGCACGACCTTGTCCTCGATCGACGGACAGTAGCGCGGGCCACGACTGGCAATTCCACCGGAATACATCGGCGAGCGATGGAGATTGGCCCGGATGAGGTCGTGTACCGCCTGGGTGGTGCGGGTGATGCCACACTGAATCTGCGGCGTAGTGATCCGCTCGGTCAAAGTCGAGAACGGCACGGGATCGGCGTCGGCCGACTGCATCTCGAGTCCGGACCAGGCGATGGTACGCCCGTCGAGGCGGGCCGGTGTCCCGGTCTTCAGACGCCCCAGTGCGAAACCATGACGATCCAATGTTTCGGCAAGGCCGATGGACGGGCCTTCGCCGACTCGTCCAGCGGGGGTTTGGATCTCTCCGATATGAATGAGACCGCGCAAGAAGGTGCCGGTGGTCAGCACCACGGCGGCGCAGGGGAGGGCACGTCCATCCCCCAGGACGACACCCACGACTCGGCCGTCGTGAACGGTAAGGTCGCCGACTTCGCCCTCGATCACCGTGAGGTTCGCCGTCTCGGCGATGGCGGCCTGCATGGCGGCGGCGTAGAGCTTGCGGTCGGCCTGGGTGCGTGGGCCGCGCACGGCCGGTCCCTTGCGCCGGTTGAGCAGGCGAAACTGGATCCCGGCCGCGTCGGCGACCCGTCCCATGAGACCATCGAGGGCATCGACTTCCCGGACGAGATGCCCCTTGCCGAGCCCGCCGATGGCGGGGTTGCAGGACATCGCACCGATGGTCGCGGCGCTATGGGTCACCAGGGCCGTGCGGGCACCGAACCGTGCGGCAGCGGCGGCGGCTTCGGTGCCGGCGTGACCACCGCCGACGACGATCACGTCATAGGGCAGAACGAAATGGAGCATGGCGCTGGAGTACGCGCCCGAGCGCGCCACCGTCAACGATTCCGGCGGTTTTTCACGTGAAACTGCGGGCCTGTCTACTTTCCGATACAGAACCCGGAGAACAGCCGATCGAGCATTTCCTCGACACCGACCCGACCCGCAACCTCGCCCAGGGCCCGCGCGGCGAGACGCAGATCTTCCGCAGCGAGTTCGGGTAGGACAGCGCCCTGCACCAAGCGGTCGAGGTGATCGCGACAGCGCGTCAGCCCCTCCCGGTGCCGCTGGCGCGTGATGAGCGCGGCCTCGCCCCCGATCGACACCGAGGCATGGTGTTCGATGGCATCGAGAAGGGTGTCGAGCCCCTCGCCGGTCATCGCCGAGATGACGTGGCCCTCGGCGGAGCGCGAACCCTCGGACAGATCAGCCTTCGTCTGGACCCGAAGCACCGGGGGCATCGGAACGGACAGATCGGTCATGTCGGAGGTCGAACCGGCCTCCGCCAGGAGAAGCACGAGATCGGCTTGGGCGATGCGAGCCCTTGTCCGGCGGATGCCCTCGGCTTCGAGGGCGTCGCCGGCCTCGCGCAGGCCTGCCGTATCGATCAAGAGAACCGGCAAGCCGCCGAGATCGCAGCGTACCTCGATGACGTCGCGGGTCGTGCCGGGAACCGGGGAGACGATGGCCGCGTCACGCCGACTGAGGGCATTCAGCAGTGTGGATTTGCCAGCGTTCGGTGGACCGGCGAGGACGACGGTGAAGCCGTCGCGCAGGCGCTCGCCGCGCCCCCCGTCATCGAGGGCGGCGGCGATGGCATCGCGGATCACCCGGGCCTTGGCAAACAGGGCGGCGTCGAGGGCATCGTCGTCGACATCGCCCTCGTCGGAGAAATCGAGGGCGGCTTCGACGCCGGCGAGGAGATCGATGAGGCGGTCGCGCCACGCCGCGACCCGACGACCGAGTGCACCGTCGAGTTGGCGCAGGGCCTGGCGGCGCTGGGCTTCTGTTTCGGCGTCGATGAGGTCGGCGATGCCCTCGGCCTCGGTGAGACCCAGGCGACCGTTGAGGAAGGCGCGCCGGGTGAAGGCTCCCGGCTCGGCCGGAATGCATCCGGGAAGAGCCGCAAGGGCACCCAGCACCGCCGCGCGGACGGACGGACCGCCATGGAGATGGAGTTCGGCCATGTCTTCGCCCGTGAACGTGCCGGGTCCCGGCATCCACACGACGAGGGCCTGATCCAAGATCTCCTGCACTTGCGGCGCCTGCAGGGTTCGCAGGACGAGGCGACGGGGAGCGGGGAGGGAGCCCGACAGGCGGATCAGGACCGATGCGGAGGCGGGGCCGCTGATCCGGATCACCGCGACAGCAGCGCGGCCGAAGCCACTCGCCGGCGCGAAGATCGTGGGGGGCTGGTCCATCACGGGGCAGTCACAAGCTTAATGGCTAATTTCATAAGCCGGCAAGAGATATAGTTTCCGGCGGAATTCGTTGTTTTTTAACAATGACTTGCGTGCCGCGCCGGTCTGACACTCGGTCGGAACGAAACGAATTTTTCGGCCCCCTCCCACGCCAAAGGAAAGGAGGGGGCCTTCTCGAAAAGCTCAGGTGTTCATCGAGTCGAAGAAGTCGTTGTTGCTCTTGGTCTGGCGCAGCTTGTCCATGAGGAACTCGATGGCGTCGGTGACGCCCATCGGGTTGAGGATGCGGCGCAGCACGTAGGTCTTCTTGAGCGAGTCCGGCGGAACCAGGAGCTCTTCCTTGCGGGTGCCCGAGCGGGTGATGTCGATTGCCGGGAAGATGCGCTTGTCCGAGACCTTGCGGTCCAGGATGATCTCGGAGTTGCCAGTGCCCTTGAACTCCTCGAAGATCACCTCATCCATGCGCGAGCCGGTGTCGATGAGGGCGGTCGCGATGATCGAGAGCGAGCCGCCTTCCTCGATGTTGCGGGCGGCACCGAAGAAGCGCTTCGGCCGCTGTAGGGCGTTGGCGTCGACGCCGCCGGTCAGCACCTTGCCGGAGGACGGCACCACGGTGTTGTAGGCCCGGCCGAGGCGGGTGATCGAATCGAGCAGGATGACCACGTCGCGGCCGTGCTCCACGAGGCGCTTGGCCTTCTCGATCACCATCTCGGCCACCTGCACGTGACGAGTGGCCGGCTCGTCGAAGGTCGAGGCGATGACCTCGCCCTTCACCGAGCGGATCATGTCGGTCACTTCCTCGGGGCGCTCGTCGATGAGCAGCACGATGAGGTAGCATTCCGGGTGGTTGATGGTGATCGACTGAGCGATGTTCTGCATCAGCACGGTCTTGCCCGTGCGCGGCGGCGCCACGATCAGGGCGCGCTGGCCCTTACCGATGGGGGCGACGATGTCGATGATCCGAGGGCTGAAATCTTTCTTCGGCGGATTGTCCAGTTCGAGCTTGAAGCGCTGCGTCGGGAACAGCGGCGTCAGGTTGTCGAAGTGGACCTTGTGCTTGATCTTCTCCGGGTTCTCGAAGTTGATCGTGTTGACCTTGAGCAGGGCGAAATAGCGCTCGCCGTCCTTCGGACCCCGGATCGGCCCCTCCACCGTGTCGCCCGTGCGCAGGCCGAATCGGCGGATCTGGGTCGGCGAGATGTAGATGTCGTCGGGACCCGGCAGGTAGTTCGAATCGGACGAGCGCAGGAAGCCGAAGCCGTCCTGCAGCACTTCGACGGTGCCGGCGCCGATGATCTCGACCTCCTTGGCCGCGAGCTGCTTCAGGATGGCGAACATCAGCTCCTGCTTGCGCATGGTCGAGGCGTTCTCGACCTCGACCTCTTCGGCGAAAGCGATCAGGTCGGTCGGCGTCTTCGACTTGAGATCCTGGAGCTTGACCTCGCGCTTGCTATCGAGATCGGCGGCGGCAAGGCCGCCCTCGGCCAGCGAATCCACGGGTTCAAGGGCGTCGTATGAGGCTGTCATGGGAATTCAAAACCTGGGAATTCAAAACCGCGGCAGGACGGACGGAAGGGCGGAATGCATTCTGGGATGGAGTCGCCGGGCGCGGTGAAGGCGCCTTTGGTCGGAGCGTCGAAGGGGGACGGCTCCGCGCATCGTCTTGAGGGAGCCTTGGGGCTCACGGGATGCAGCACGGCATAACGAGGAGGGAGTTCAGCCCTATCGTGATTCTCGATTTTTCTCAAGCCCTCAACCGGGACCGGCACGACCCGCCCCCGGGACGCGCCTATCAGCGGCGGCGCAGGCGAACGTAGAGGGCCCCGGCTCCGCCGTGGTGACGGGCCGCTTCCTCGAAACCGAGCACGATGCTGCGCAGCTCGGGCGCGCGCAGCCAATGCGGAACACTGCGGCGCAGGACCCCGCGCTCCGAGAAGGCGTCGTTGTAATCCATCCCACCCTTGCCCGTGACGACGAGCACATGGGTGTGGCCGGCTGCCCGTGCCCGCATGAGGAACCCGGTCAGCGCGCCGTGGGCCTGGGCCTGATACATCCCGTGGAGATCGATCCGGGCATCGACCTGAAGCGCGCCGCGCCGAAAAGCGAGACGGACGCGGCGCTCGAGCCCGGGCGCCAGGGCGGGAGCCGCGACCGGCGGGGCGACAACGGGAGCGGGGAGGGCCGGAGGCGGATTGGGTTTCAGGGTGACGCGTTTCGCCGGCGGCTTTACGGCCGGCTTCGCAGGCGTCGCGGACGAAGGCTTGTGAGCCGGCTTCGCACCGGCCTTCGGCAGCGGCGTGGCGGGCGGATTGGCGTCCGGCGCTTTCGGCTTGGGCTTGGACTTCGCGCGCAGGGGCGTGATCAGGCGGGCGATCTCACCCCACAGGTAAGCGTCCTCGCCGGAGAGGCCACGGGGTCGGCGGGGGAGTCTCATGGTTGGGTCGGGGCGAGGGCAGGGGCCTTCGGGGGGACCTCGGCGGGGGCCTTCGGGGGGACCTCGGCGGGGGCCTTCGAAGAGACCTCGGGAGAGGCCTTGGCCTCGCCGGAACGGGGCAGCAGCACGACGAAGCCGGCCGTCGCCCGTAGGTTGCCGGCGGCGACACCCGCAGCCTCGCCGGTGCCGAGGTAGAGATCGCCCCGGGCCGGGCCGACGATGGCCGAACCGGTGTCGGCCGCGATGGCGAGGCGCGCGGTCCGGGAATCGCCGGCGGCTTCGAGCCAGAACGGCAGGCCGTAGCGCCACAGGGTGGAATCCACCGCGAGGCTGTGTCCGGGGCTCAGCGCGGCGCCGGCGGCCCCCGGGGGGCCGAGCGACGGGTCCTCGACGGGCGCCAGCTTGAAGAAGATGTACGATTCGTTGCGGCGCATCAGGCGGCGGGCCGTCTCGGGGTTGTCCCACAGCCAGCCCGTCCAGCGCGCCAGGGTGAGGCCGTCCAGGGGCAGATGGCCCTCGGTGACGATGAGTTTGCCGATGGAGGTGTAGGGCCGGCCGTTGCGCCCGTCATAGAGCACCCGCACCGTCCGGCCGTCGGTCAGGCGCACCCGCCCCGAGCCCTGGACCTGCAGCACGAACAGGTCGACGGGGTCGAGCCAGAGCAGCGCCTTGGCGACCTCCCCCAGGGCTCCGTCCTCGATGGCGGCACGGGTGGGATAGGGGGCCAGCCCCGTCTCCGTCCGGCGCGCGGCGCGGAGCGCCGGATCGAGGCCCGTTCGGGTCTCGCCGGGCTCCAGGCTCACGAGGTCGTCGGGCCGGGCGAGGACGGGCGCGGTGAAGCCCGGAGCCGCGACGGACGAGCCCGTGAGTTCCGGCTCGAAATACCCGGTCAGGAATCCCGCCCGGCGCTCGGGAACGCCGTCAACCGCGGGGCGGACGATCCGGTAGGCGTCGAACGCCGTAGCGAAGAAGGCGGCCGCGCCCTCGGGCGGGACGGCGGCGGCGCGGGCGCAGGCCGCCGCGAGATCGCCCGCATCGCCGGCGACCGACGGCGCCATCGGGACGGGGGCCGCCGCGCAGGTCCGGCGGAAGGCTTCGAGGGCACGGACCGGATCGGGACCGGGAAAGCCCGGCAGGCGCGCGAGATCGACCCACTCCAGCACCGCTCCGCCCGAGACCACTGCGCTCAAGACCCCTCCGCCCGAGACCGCTCCGCCCAAGCGCAGCGGCTCGGCCGCGTGGGCGACCGAGCCGGGGAGGGGAGGGCAGAGGGCGAGGGCGGCCAGGGCCGCGCCGAGGGCGAGTGGTCGCACGCGGTCCGGAGGGGTCAGGCGCCGGCTTCGGTGGCGACGAGCTGCCAGTTCGGGTCGCGGGTGCCGAGCGTCCGGGCGAAGGTCCACACGTCGGGCACCTCGACCACGGTCTCGGCACTGCCGTCGATCACCTGGCCCTGCGCGTTGCGGGTCGCGGTGATGAGGTGGGACAGGAAGTGCACCGTCACCTGGGCGACGCGGTTCTTCACGTCGACGGCGACGATCTCGGCCTTGTCGAGGGAGACGAAGGTGGTCTCGACCACTTCCTTCCGGCCCTCGCGGGCGTCGATCTCGCGCTCGAAGCCTTCGCAGACCTCCCGCGAGAGCAGGCTGCGCAGTGTCTTGCGGTCGCCCTTGGCGAAGGCGATCACGATGGCCTCGTAGGCCGACTTGGCACCCTCGACGAAGCCGCGCGGATCGAAACCGGGCTCCACCTGCACCACCGCTTCGAGGCCGTTGGCGATGGCCGAGCCCGGCTCGGCGATGCCGCGCCAGTCGCGGACCTCCGCCTTGGGGGCCGCTTGGCTCCGGTCGGCCTGCGCACGGTCGGCGCCGGGCAGGCGAACCACGTTGTCGCCCTCCGTCCGGTTGGCCGGGGGCTCCGTGCGGCTGCGGTCCACGGGCTTGAACGGCGAGCGTTCCGCTCCGGTCTTCTGGCCGAGCACCGAGCGCAGCCGCCAGATCACGAACACCGCCAGGGCGAGGAAGATCAAGGTCGTCAAGTCGAAGGAGTCCTGCATCACCGATCCTGATCGTGGCCGTCGCACGACAGCTGAAGTTCGAGGGGCTCCGGAAACCCCGCATCCCGCGCGTTGCGAGTCCGTTACCAAACTCCCGCACCAAACTCCCGTCGCACCGTCGCGCCCGGAGCCCGATCCAACCATGGATCCGGCCATGGGCGGGAGTTTTGCAAGCACTCTTAGCCGAGGCCCGCGCCGGGAGCGAGCCGGGTCGTTCAACCCGACCCGTCGAGCGCGCCCGCCGCAACGCCGTGGTGCGTTCTCGGCCTGCCGCGTTGTCCGGGATATGGTGCGTGCCCGGCCCGGTTCCAGCCGCCGCCAGCCGGCGCCTTGTTCGCACCGGATGGGCATGATAGCGCGCTCTCGCACCGGATGGGTGGTCGCAACCGTCGCAAGCACACAAGAACTGGCTCGGTCGCCGGCCCGCATGTGCTCCCAAGGATCGCGCCCCCAGGGCTCTTGAGAAGGACGACAACGCCATGGCCGACACATCGGCACCGAACGGGAACGGTGGCGCCACGGCGCAGGCCGAGGACCAGCTCCCCGCCATCAACGCCCTGGGGCAATACGCCAAGGATCTCTCCTTCGAGAATCCGAACGCCCCGCGCTCGCTTCAGCCCCAGGAATCCGCGCCGCAGATCAACATCCAGGTCAACGTCAACGCCAAGCAGCTCGCCGAAGAGGACTTCGAGGTCGAGCTGACCCTGGAGGGCGACGCCAAGACCGGCACCGAGGTGCTGTTCGCGTTCGAGCTGACCTATGCCGGCATCTTCCGCATGCGCAACATCCCGCAGGACCAGCTGCATCCGGCCGTGATGATCGAGTGCCCGCGCCTGCTGTTCCCGTTCGCGCGCCAGATCGTCGCCGAGGCCGTGCGCAATGGCGGCTTCCCGCCGCTCTACATCGACCCCATCGATTTCGTCGGCCTCTACCGCCAGAAGGCGATGGAAGCGCAAGGCGCCGAGACCGGCCCGCTCTCGTCCTGAGCCCGAGCGGTTCCCCGACGTCGCTTCGTCGAGCGAACGCTTTTTGCCCCGGCCTCACGGCCGGGGCTTTTCTTTGCCGTATCGTCCCCGTCGCAGACCGTGGTCCTGTGCCGGAATGAAGCTGGAACAGCACGACGCCCGGCCGGTTACCCGCCTTTCGCGCAGGAGGGGCCTATGACGGACCAGGAGAACCGGACACTGACCGTCTCCGAGCCCGGGGCCGTGCCGTGGCTCAGTGTGGTGTTCGGCTACGGACCGATGCTGCCCTTCGCAGCGGGCGCGGCGGCCGCGTGGTGGCTCGGCGGGGTCTGGGGCGAGCTGGCTCTGTCCCTCACCACCCTGTGGGGCTGCGCGATCCTGCTGTTCCTCTCCGGCGTCCGGCGCGGCCTTAGCTTCCGCACGGAGGGCGGTCCGACCTGGGTCCAGATCGCCACGATGCTGGCCCTGTTCCTCCTCGGCTTCTGCGCCCTCGTGCTCACGACCGGCGGCGCGACCGGCCCCGCGCTCATTCTGCTCATCGTCGGATTCGCCGGGATCGCCGTGCTCGATCCCATCGCGGCGCGCCGGGGCGAAGCGCCCCTGTTCTTCGCGCGCCTGCGTCCGCTCCAGATCCCCATCGCGATTCTGAGCCTTTGCGCGCTCCTCGCCCTGAAGCTGTAGATCGGCGCCGCACTCGGTCCGGGTGCCGGCCGCGCTCGTGATGCCGGCCGCGCTTGCCGCTCCGGCCCCCCCGCGATAGAGCCCGCGCAACCCCCAAAAACCCTCCGCAGAGCGAAACCACCATGGCCAAGGCCGATTCCCACCAGGCCGACACCCTGAAGCCGCGCCTGCCGCGCGGGTTCGTCGACCGCCGCGCGGACGAGATCGCCGCCCAGCACCGGATGCTGGAGACGATCCGCCAGAGCTTCGAACTCTACGGCTTCGAGGCCCTCGAGACCCCGTTCGTCGAATACACCGAGGCGCTCGGCAAGTTCCTGCCCGACCTCGACCGGCCGAACGAGGGCGTGTTCTCGTTCCAGGACGACGACGAATCCTGGCTGTCGCTGCGCTACGACCTCACGGCGCCGCTGGCCCGCCACGTCGCCGAGCATTTCGATTCCATCCCCAAGCCCTACCGCAGCTTCCGCGCCGGCTACGTCTTCCGCAATGAGAAGCCCGGCCCGGGGCGCTTCCGCCAGTTCATGCAGTTCGACGCCGACATCGTCGGGGCCGGCACCGTCGCGGCGGATGCCGAGATCTGCATGCTCATGGCCGACACCCTGGAGAAGCTCGGGCTCACCGGCCAGTTCGTCGTCAAGGTGAACAACCGCAAGGTGCTCGACGGCGTCATGGAGGCCATCGGCCTCGCGGGCGCCGACAAGGCGGGCCAGCGCCTCACCGTGCTGCGCGCCATCGACAAGCTCGACCGCCTCGGGCCCGACGGCGTGCGCGACCTTCTCGGTGCCGGCCGCAAGGACGAGAGCGGCGACTTCACCAAGGGCGCCGGCCTCGATGCGGCGGCGGTGGAGCGCATCCTCGCCTACGTCTCGTTCCAGTCCGCCCCCGTGGAGGGCGCCGACCGCATGGCGTTCTGGGAGCAGTTCTTCGGCACCTGGACCGAGGTGGTGGGCGATTCGGTGACCGGCCGCGAGGGGATCGCCGAACTCCACGCGATGATGCGCCTGTGCGCGGCGGCCGGCTACGGCTTCGACCGGATCCGCGCCGACCCCAGCGTGGTGCGCGGCCTCGAATACTACACCGGCCCGGTCTACGAGGCGGAGCTGACCTTCCCGGTCGTGAACGAGGACGGCCAGACCGTGCGCTTCGGCTCGGTGGCGGGCGGCGGGCGCTACGACGGTCTCGTCGGGCGGTTCCGCTCGGAGCCGGTGCCGGCCACCGGCTTCTCCATCGGCGTCTCGCGCCTGTTCTCGGCGCTCCAGCTCACCGGGAGCCCGCTCCTGGAGGGCACAAGCAAGCCCGGCCCCGTGGTCGTGCTGGTGCTGGATCGTGAAAACATCGCCGATTACCAGCGCCTCGTCGCGGCCTTGCGCGGCGAAGGCATCCGGGCCGAGCTCTACCTCGGTGGCTCCGGCATGAAGGCGCAGATGAAGTATGCCGACCGGCGGGGTTCCCCCTGCGCCATCATCCAGGGCTCGAACGAGCGCGAGGCCGGCGAGGTCCAGATCAAGGACCTCATCGAGGGCGCCAAGGCCGCCGAGGGCATCAGCAGCAACGCCGAGTGGAAGGCCGCCCGGCCGGCGCAGTTCTCGGTGCCGGAGGCCGAGATGGTCGCGCGGGTGCGCGAAGTCCTGGCGCGGCACTACTAGGGCACCGCCTCGGTGAACGATGCCAAGCGAAAGGGCGGGGGGACGCATCCCCCCGCCCTTTCGCGTTTCGTCGTCACTCCGTGTGGATTCGGGTTTTAGCTGCCGGGCTTCCACACGGCGTCCGAGACCACCAGGGGCTTCGGCAGCAGGCCGAGGCGGTGGAAGGTGTCGGCCACGGCCTGCTGGTCGGCCACGGTGCCGGCGTCGAGGGGCGTGACCCCGTAGGTGAGGCGCTTGAGGGCGACGGTGAGGATCGGGGCCGGGATGCCCACGGACGGCGCGAGTTCGGCCGCGACCGCATCGGTGTTGTCCTTGGCCCAGGCGTCGATGGTCCCGATGGCCGCCAGGGTGGTGTCGAGGACGGCGCGGTTGACGGCGGCGTCGGCGAAGGGGCGGCGCGAGAGGTAGAACTGCCGGTTCGGCACGAGGCCCTCACCGGTGACGAGGGTGCGTGCGCCCGTCGCCCGCTCGCCGGAGGCGAGGTAGGGGTCCCAGATCGCCCAGGCGTCGACGGAGCCGCGGGCGAAGGCCGCCGCCGCGTCGGCGGGTCCGAGGAAGGCGAGCTTCACCGCATCGTAGGGGATGCCCGCCGCTTCGAGGGCACGCACCAGGAAGTAGTGGACGTTGGAGCCCTTGTTGAGGGCGATGGTCCGGCCGCGCAGGTCGGCCACGGTGCGGATCGGGCTGTCGGCGGCCACCAGGATCGCTTCGCCGCGGGGCGCGGCTGGCTCGTGGGCGACGTAGACGAGGTCGCGGCTCGCGGCCTGGGCGAAGATCGGCGGCGCCTCGCCGGCCGAGCCTAAATCGATGGCTCCGGCATTGAGCGCTTCCATCAGGGGCGGGCCCGACGGGAATTCCGACCACGTCACGCGGTAGCCGAGCGGCTTCAGACGCTCCTCCAGCAGGCCCTTGCCCTTGAGGAGCACGAGGGTGCCGTACTTCTGGTAGCCGATCCGGATCACCTTCTCGTCGGCCCGGGCCTGGAGGGTGAACAGCATCAGGAACGAGAGGGCGGCGGCGAACCACGCCCAGGCGCCGACGGATAGGACTCTCGGGGCGACGAGGACATGGGTGGTGGCGCGTGGCATGGACGTTCTTCCGACAGGGGGAGGGGACGGGATTCGGTGGACACCGGAAGCGCGCTCCTCCCCCTCGCGGGGAGGAGTCGGAGGTGGGGGTGGCCGGGCGCTCCTCATCGAGCCAGGACTTCACCGTGCGGAGGCCGGCGGAACCACCCCCACCCTCGATCCCTCCCCGCAAGGGGAAGGGAGGTGCGTCCTCAGTGCGCCGACACCCGGCGGGGCACGATGTCGTTGGCCATCACCTCGCCGAAGGGCCCGTCGTTGCGGGCGTTGCTCGGGGCGACGCCGGTGGTGGCGCGCAAGGGGAGCTTCGGGAACACGAGTTCGGCGAAGCGGTAGGCTTCCTCAAGGTGCGGGTAGCCCGACAGGATGAAGCGATCGATGCCCAGATCGATATACTCCTTCATCCGGTCGGCGACCTGATCCGCGGAGCCGACGAGGGCGGTGCCGGCGCCGCCGCGCACGAGGCCGACGCCGGCCCAGAGGTTGGGCGAGACCTCGAGCTTGGTGCGGTCGCCGCCGTGGAGCGCCATCATCCGGCTCTGGCCGACGGAATCCTGGCGCTTCAGGGTGGCCTGCGCCTTGGCGATGGTCTCGTCGTCGAGGCGCGAGATCAGGTTCTCGGCGGCCGCCCAGGCCTCGCCCTCGGTCTCGCGGACGATGACGTGCAGGCGGATGCCGTACGAGAATGTTTTGCCTTTCCGGTCGGCGGCCTCCCTGGCCTTGGCGATCTTCTCGGCCACGCCGGCCGGGGGCTCGCCCCAGGTCAGGTAGACTTCGCAATGCTCGGCCGCGACCTCGATGCCGGCGGGGGAGGAGCCGCCGAAATACAGCGGCGGGTAGGGGTTCTGCACGGGCGGGAAGATCACCCGGCCCTCCTCGACCTTGAGGTGCTTGCCTTCGTAGCTGACGGTCTCACCGGACATCAGCCCGCGCCAGATGTGCAGGAACTCGTCGGTGACGACGTAGCGCTCGTCGTGATCGAGGAACACGCCGTCGCCGCGCAGCTCCACCGGATCGCCGCCCGTGACCACGTTGATGAGGAGGCGGCCGTCGGAGATCCGGTCGAGGGTGGCGGCCATGCGGGCGGCGACGGCCGGTTCCTGCAGGCCGGGGCGCACGGCGACGAGAAAGCGCAGGCGCTGGGTCAGGGGGACGAGGGCGGAGGCCACCACCCAGGAATCCTCGCACGAGCGGCCCGTGGGTAGGAGCACGCCATAATAGCCGAGCTCGTCCGCCGCCTGCGCGATCTGGCGGAGATACGGCAGCGTGACGGCGCGCGCGCCCTCCTGGGCACCGAGGTAGCGGCCGTCGCCGTGGGTGGGCAGGAACCAGAGGACGTCGGTCTGACCGGTCATGGGAAACTCTTTCGGATGAGGGGCGAAAGCGCGGCCGAAGCCGGCGCTTGGTTCTGTAGGATGCCCGGCTCAGGCCGGCGCTTGGTTCTGAAGCAGATGGTCGAGGATGCGGCCTTCGAGGGCCGCGAGGTCCGGGTCGCCGCGCCGGCGCGGGCGGGGCACGTCGACCTTCACGTCGAGGGCGATGTGCCCGTTCTCGACGACGAGGATGCGGTCGGCCATGGCCACGGCCTCGGCGACGTCGTGGGTGACGAGGAGGGCGGTGAAGCCCTGTGCCTGCCAGATCGCCTCGATCATCGCCTGCATGTCGATGCGGGTGAGGGCGTCGAGGGCCCCGAGGGGCTCGTCGAGGGCGAGCAGGCCGGGGCGGGAGACGAGGGCGCGGGCGAGCGCCACGCGCTGACGCTGGCCACCGGACAGGGTGGCGGGCCAGTTGGCCGACTTGTCGGTGAGGCCGACCTCGGCCAGCGCGCTCGCGGCCCGCGCCCGGCGCTCGGCCCGGGTGCCGGTTTCGCCCAAGCCCACCGCGACGTTGTCCACCACCTTGGCCCAGGGCAGGAGGCGCGGCTCCTGGAACATGATGCGCTTCGGGGGCGCCCGCACGGCGTCGGATTCGAGGACGACGCGGCCGGCGCTCGGCTGCTCCAGGCCGAGGATGAGGCGCAGCAGGGTGCTCTTGCCGCAGCCCGAACGGCCGACGACGGCGACGAACTGCCCGACCGGGATATGGAGGTCGAGGCCGGCGATGACCGTATGCCCGTCGAAGGATTTCGACAGGTCGCGGACGGTGACGGCGAGGCCGCCGGTGGCCTCGGGCGGCCGGGCGCGGGGGGCGGTACCCTTCGCCGGCCGATCGGCGGGCTTCTGAACGGGGACGGTTTCGGGCGCGGCGTCGTGGACGCGCAGGGCGGTGGCGGTCATGGCCGGGTCCGTTGGAGTTCTTCGAGGGCTTGGAGCGAGGCGGCGCCTCAGACGGTCCGGTAGGCGGGATTCCAGGCGAGACAGGTGCGCTCGAGCCAGCGGGTGAGCACGTCGGCGAGCTTGCCGAGGCCGGCATAGATCACGATGGCCAGTACCACGACATCGACGAGCATGAACTCGCGTGCCTGCATGGCCATGTAGCCGAGCCCCGACGAAGCCGAGATGGTCTCGGCGACGATGAGGGTCAGCCACATGATGCCGAGCGCGTAGCGCAGGCCGACGAAGATCGACGGCAGGGCGCCGGGCAGGACCACGCGGGTGAACAGGCTCCACGACGATAGGCCGTAGACCCGGCCCATCTCCACGAGCTGCGGATCGACGGAGCGGATGCCGTGCAGCGTGTTGGCGTAGACGGGGAAGAACACGCCGAGCGCCACGAGGAAGAGCTTGGCCTCCTCGCCGATGCCGAACCACAGGATCACCAGGGGAATGAGGGACAGGTGGGGCACGTTGCGCACCATCTGCACGGTGGTGTCCGTGAGCCGGTCGGAGGCACGCGACAGGCCGTTGGCGAGGCCGAGCGCGAAGCCGATGCCGCCGCCGACGGCGAAGCCCGCCAGCGCCCGCAGGGTGCTGACCCAGAGGTTGGCCCAGAGTTCGCCCGTGCGGCCGAGCTGCCAGCCCGCCGCGATCACATCCAGGGGCGCCGGCATGAACCGGGTCGAGACGAGGCCGGCCGAACTCGCCGCCTGCCAGCCGAGCACGATGCCGAGGGGCAGGAGCCAGGGGACGAGGCGCTGGGCGGCGCCGTCGCGCAGACGCGTGGAGAGCCGCGGCGCGGAAAGGGAGGGACTTGCCATGGGATGTCAGCCGTTGGGAGGGACCGCCCATACGGCGTCGCGGACGCGGATGGGCTTCTCGGGGTCAGGCCTGCGCCGATGCGGGGCGGGGCCGCCTTCGGATCACCGGGCGGCGCCGGCCACGGCACGGACGCCGCCACGCGCGGCCGAGGCGTGGATGAGCTGACTCGCGAGCTGGCCCGCCGCATCGGAGACCCGCGCGCGCACGCCGGGATCCGTCAGGGCCCCATCGGTGAAGTCGGCATCGGACGCGTAGACGGCGGTCGGCAGGGCGAGCGCCCCGAAGAATCCGAACAGGGGCCGGAAGGCGTGCTCGACCACGAGGGCATGGCGGGCGCCTCCGCCCGTGGCGACGATGGCCACGGGCTTGCCCGTGAGCGCCGTCGGATCGACGAGGTCGAACAGGTGCTTGAACAGGCCCGTATAGGCGCCCTTGTAGACGGGCGACCCGACGATGAGGGCGTCGGCGCCCTCGATGGCCTCGACGATGCGGCGCGCCGGGAGGGACAGGTCCTGGCGCGACCAGGCCGCGCCGAGGGCGGTGCCGGCATCCACCATGTCGAACAGCTGGATCTCGGCCTGGATCTGCGTCTCGGTCTGGGCGGCGACAGCCTCGACGAGGCTGCGCGTCTTCGAGGGGCGTTGCAGGTTCGCGCTGAAACCGACGATGCGGGGGCGGGTCATGAATGTTCCGATCGAACAGCTTTTCGGAGGACAGACAGCGTCGCTCGAAGCAACTCTGTGTTCACGAAAAGATGTCCCACGGTCACCCGTCGGTCAATGAAACGTTCCCTCAAAGATACCCCAGAGCGAAGACGAACACTCTTCGATCCCGGACGAGAAGAGAATATTGTTTTGTCCGCGGCCGAGGAGCTCCGAAACCGAGAGGGCACTGCACCATCGTGAGGACGGATCAGCTGTCGGGTGCGTTGGCATCGAGCCAGGCGACGGCCCCCGTCAGGTCGAAGCCGTGGCGGGTGCCGAAGGCGAGCACCGCGTCGCGACGCATGCGCCCGTCGAGGACCGCGGCGAGGGCGTAGAGGGTCAAGGAACGCGTGCCGGAGCGGCAATGGGCGACGACGGGACCGGGGGCAGCCCGCAGGCTCGCGCGAAACGCATCGATCTCGGGCCGCCCCAGGGTGGCCCCCGTCACCGGCAGGTGGTGATAGGCGAGGCCCGCTTCCCGCGCGGCGGCGGCCTCCGCCTCAGTGCCGGGCTGGCCGGGCTCCTCGCCGTCCGGCCGGTTGTTGATCAGGGTGGTGACGCCCGCGCGTCCGAGCGCAGCGATCTCGTCGAGGGCCGGCTGACCCGCGACCGAGACGGTGTCGTCGATTCGGGTGAGGCGCATGGGTCAGGCCGTTCCGTCTTCGCCGAGATAGTCGCGCCAGACGGAGGCCGGGCCGAGGGTGGCGAGGAAGGCGGCGTGGCGGGCGCTCTCGTCCGGGGTGAGTCGGTGGCGCAGGCGGCGCGGGCCGATGGGGGCACCGTCCTCGGCCAGCGCCGGCCCGGTCTCGGCCGGAATTTCGGCGACGGCGAGCCCGAGGCTGGTCTGCTTGCCGCCGAGCAGCTCGACATAGACCTCCGCCAGGATCTGCGAATCGAGCAACGCCCCGTGCTTCGTGCGCCGGGTGGTGTCGATGCCGTAGCGCACGCACAGGGCGTCGAGGGTGTTGGAGGCGCCCGTGTGCTTGCGCCGCGCGAGTTGCAGAGTGTCGATGACGGCGGCGAGATCGATGGGCGGTGGGGCCGCGGCGCCGAGGCGGGCGTATTCCATGTTGAGGAAGCCGACGTCGAAGGGCGCGTTGTGGATCACCAGGGGGGAGTCGCCGCAGAAGTCGCGGAACTCGTCGACGATGTCGGCGAAGAGCGGCTTGTCGGCCAGCATCGCATCCGAGATGCCGTGCACCCCGAAGGCGCCCTGGGAAACCGGCCGGGTGGGATTCACGAGTTTGTGGAAGACCTTGCCGGTCTGCACGTGGTTGATGAGCTCGACGCAGCCGATCTCGATGAGGCGGTCGCCGTTCTTGGCGTCGGTGCCGGTGGTCTCGGTGTCGAGGACGATCTCGCGCAGCATCGCTTGGGGTCCGTGGGGCCGGGGGTCGCGACGACCATGCGCCGGAGACCGGGCCGGTTCAAGGCGGCGGTGGCATCCCGCGCAGACGGCCCAGGATCGCATCGACCTCGGCCTCGGCATGGGCGAAGCCGAGGCCGGTATCGAGGACGAAATCCGCCCGGGCGCGCTTCTCGGCGTCGGGCAGCTGCTTGGCGAGGATCGACGCGAAGGTCGCCGCGTCCATGCCGGGCCGGGCCAGCACCCGTTCGCGCTGAACCTCGGCCGGCGCCGTGACGACGAGGACCGCGTCGCAGCGCGCGTCCCCGCCCGTCTCGAACAGGAGCGGGATGTCGAGGACGACGACGGGGGCCTGCGCGTGGGCGGCGAGAAAATCGGCACCGGCCCGGCGCGCCAGAGGATGGACCAGCCGCTCCAGGGCGGCGAGGCGCTCCGGGTGGCCGAGCACTTCGCCGCGCAGCCGCTCGCGATCGACGGACCCGTCCGGGGCCAGAACACCGGGAAATTCCTCCGCGATGGCGTGGGCCGCCGCGCCGCCGGGTGCGTAGAGGGCATGGACCGCCGCATCCGCATCGTGGACGGGAACGCCGCGTGCGGAAAACATCGCGGCGGTGGCGGATTTCCCCATGCCGATGGAGCCGGTGAGGCCGAGGACGAGGGGGCGGCTCACGAACCGGCCTTCGATCCGGCTTTTGGGCCGACGATATCGGCGACGAGGCGCTCGCGCAGGGCCGGCGTCACGGCCGGATGCACGCCGAACCAGCGTGCGAAACCCGGCACCGCCTGATGCAGCAGCATCCCGAGTCCGTCGACGGCGGCCAGGCCCCGGGCACGGGCGGCGGCGAGCAACGGCGTCTCCAGGGGCACGTAGACGATGTCGGCGACGCATGCCGTGGCGGGCAGGGGCGTCAGGTCGAGATCGAGGGCGCCATGGCCCGCCATGCCGAGGGAGGTGGTGTTGACGAGAAGCCCGGTTCCGGGGAGCGCGGCGGGCAGGTCGGCCCAGTCGCAGGCGGCGACCCGTTCTGGATCGAGGGCGACGAGAGCCTCCGCCCGGGCGCGGGTGCGGTTGGCTACCCGGATTCGGCTCAGGCCGCGCTCCAGCAGGCCGACCACGATGGCGCGGGCCGCGCCCCCGGCCCCGAGCACAAGGGCGGCGCCGCCCGTGCGCTCCACCCAATCGGCGCCGAGACTCCGGTCGAGATGGGCGATGAAGCCCGGCGCGTCGGTGTTGTCCCCCCACAGGCGTCCGTGCGTGTCGAAGAACACGGTGTTGACCGCGCCGATCTTCTCCGCGCGCGGCGTCAGTTCGTCTACGAGGCGAGAGGCCGCCTCCTTGTGCGGGATCGTGACGTTGCCGCCAGCGAATCCGTGTTCGCGCAGGGTCAACAGGAAATCCGGGAACGCGTCCGGGGCCACGTCGACGCGCGCGTAGGTCCCCGCGATCCCGTGCTCGGCGAGCCAGTGACCGTGGATCAGGGGCGAGCGCGAATGGGCGATGGGATGCCCGACAACGAAGGCCTTCGTCACACCACGTCCTCCGAAGCCAGGATACAGGCGGGGCCGTCCGCCCCTTCGATCTGCACCGTCGCGTGCCCGATGCCGAAGGTCTTGCGCAAGTCCTCGGCGAGGCCGAGCAGGAAGGCGTTGCCCGGGTGGCCCCCCGGCATGACGAGGTGGACGGTCAGCGCGATCTCGGTGGTGCTCATCGGCCAGATGTGGAGATCGTGGAGCGCCGACACCCCCGGCCGGGCACCGAGGAAGCCGCGCACGGCCTCCGGGTCGATCCCCGGCGGCACCGCCGAGAGGGCCATGATCACGCTGTCGCGCAGGAGGCCCCAGGTCATCCAGACGATGAGGCCGGCGATGGCGAGACTGACCGTGGGGTCGATCCACGCGGCTCCCGTGAGCACGATGGCGAGGCCGGCCAGCACAACCCCGAGGGACACGGCGGCATCCGCCACCATGTGCAGGTAGGCGCCGCGGATGTTGATGTCGCTGCCCTTGCCGGAGGCGAACAGCCAGGCGGTGATGCCGTTGATGACGATACCGATGCCGGCCACCACCATCACGGTGACGCCCGCCACGGGCTCGGGGGCCAGGAGCCGGAGGATCGCCTCCCAGATGATGGCGCCCGTGGCGACCAGCAGGAACACGGCGTTGAACAGGGCGGCGAGGATCGAGGAGGCGCGAAGCCCGTAGGTGAAGCGCGGGCTCGGAGCGCGCTTCACCAGCACCGAGGCGATCCAGGCGACGACGAGGCCGAGCACGTCGGAGAGGTTGTGGCCCGCATCGGCCACGAGGGCCATGGATTGCGAGGCGAAGCCGTAGCCGGCTTCGACGATCACGAACCCGGTGTTGAGAACGATGCCGATGGCGAAGGCCCGGCCGAACGAGGCCGGGGCGTGGACGTGTCCACCCCCATGGCCACCGCCGTGATGACTCCCGCCGTGGCTGTGCCGATGCCCGTGATCGTGGCCCGCATGATCATGACCGGCGTGATCGTGGGGGTGGTCGTGTCCGGCCATGGGGGTCTCCGTGGCGCTGCCCGGCGGCGCCGTCGCGGCCGGGAAGAAACCCTGTGCGCGAGGCGTCTCGCGACGAGGCCTTAGCCGCGATCCGTCGGTCCATCCAGGGCGGATGACGACGCGGTCGTCCCGTCCGCGCGATGGCCTCGGCCGAGCCAGGCCTAATCGAGGAAACCCTGGAACACCGTCAGGACCAGCGGAATGGCGAGGCCGGCCAGGATGGTCTGGACCGCGACGATCCCCGCCATCAGCGGTGCGTCGCCGCCGAGCTGGCGCGCCATGATGTAGGAGGACGAGGCGGTGGGGAGAACCTGGAAGATCAGGGCGGTCACGGCGGCGGGGCCGTGGAGGCCGACGGCGCGGCAGGCCAGCACCGTTGCCACGGGCATCAGCACGAACTTGACGGCCGACGACACCAGGACCGGGCGCATCCAGGTCCGCGCCGCCGACAGGTCGAGGGCGGCTCCGACACAGAGCAGGCCCAGCGGCAGGGACGCCTGCCCCAGCGCCTTGAGCATCGGCTCGATCCCCGGCGGGAGGTGCAGTCCCGACGCCTGGAGGAGGATGCCACCGAAGCACGCGATCACCAGGGGATTGAGGGCGAGCTGGCGGGCGAGGCCGGCCGGTCCGGGCCGTTCGCCGGTGCCGAAGCGGGCGAAGACGAGCACGCACAGGATGTTCACCGTGGGCACGATGGCGGCATTCGCCACCGCCGCGAGGGCGAGCCCTTGCGCACCGAACACCCCGATCGCCGCCGAGACGCCGACATAGTTGTTGAAGCGGATGCCGCCCTGGAACACCGAGGTGAAGGACGCCCCCTGGAAGCCGAGGCGTGATCGCGCCAGGAGCAGGATCGCCGCGACCGCGCAGGTGGAGACCACCAGCACCACGACCAGGGCCAGCACCGGCACGCCGTCCAGCCGCGCCGTCGTGAGCCCGTGCACCATCAGGGACGGCAGCAGCACGTAGTAGCTGAGGCGTTCGGCCTGGGGCCAGAAGCCCTCGCCGAGGAAGCCGACGCGGCGCAATGTGGCGCCCAGCGCGATCAGCAAGCCGATGGGCACCAGGGCGAGGAGGACGGACCCGATCATCGCGGGCCGCCTGAGACCGGAGCGGGCATCTAGAACGCCAGGAGCCGTCGGGCGCGCAGGCGGGCGAGCAGGGGCAGCAGGGGCAGGCCCAGGATGGTGGTGTGGTCGCCCGCGACCTCCGCGAACAGATGGATGCCGAGGCCCTCGAGCTGGTAGGCGCCGACGCTGGACATGGCGCCGGGTCCCGCGAGCGCCACGTAGGCCGCGATGGACGCCGCATCGAGGGGCCGCAAGGTGAGGTGCGCCGTCTCAACGAAGGTGTCTGGCGCGTGCACCCCGTCGATCAGGGCCACGGCGGAATGCAGGTGGTGGGTGCGCCCGGCGAGACGCGCGAGCTGCGCGCGGGCGGTCGCCGCGTCGGCGGGCTTGTGGAACACGACGCCGTCGCAGGCGAGCACCTGATCGGCCCCGACGACGATCCGGCCCGGCGCACGGGCGGCCACCGCCTCGGCCTTGGCGAGGGCGAGACGCAGGGCGAGGTCGGACGGAGCGAGCCCCGCACAAGCGGCCTCGATGGCGCGCTCGTCGACACCGGGGCTTTCGGTTTCGACGGTGAGGCCAGCCCCAGCGAGGAGCGCGCGCCGGGTCGGGCTGGTGGAGGCGAGGAGGAGCGGCGCGGCGCCGCGCCATAGGGGGGAGGGGGAATCCATCGCTCCAGTGTCACGGATCGCCGCGCCCCGACAAGATGCGCTCGATTTCAGCGGCGCATGCTGCGGAAGCGGCAGTACCGGCCGTTGTCCTGGAACCCGCCCGGGCATCTGGCGACGCAGGCACCCGCCGCGAACTTGAGAGGCGGCCGGCAGGAATATTTGTGGCTCTTGTTGCGGTACTGGTAATCCTGCGCCCGGCCGGCTTGCGCCGGGGAGACGGACGTGCCGACGATCAGAGCGAAGAGGGCGGCGCAGGCGAGACGGTTGGGCATCGGGCATCCTGAAGTGACGGATCGCAGGGTCAACCCGCGTGGGTTCCCGTTGGTTCGCGCCCTCAGGTGGCGATGAACTTCAGCCGGTGCTCGCGGTGCAGGTCGAGGATCGCCGCGGCGGTCTCCTCGATGGAGCGGCGCGTCACGTCGATGGTCGGCCAGCGGTGCTTGGTGCACAGGCGCCGGCACGCCGCGATCTCGTCGGCCACGGCCGAGCGGTCGACGTAGAGGGAGGAATCGTCGGCCTTGAGGCTGAGGAGCCGGTTCTGGCGGATCTGCACGATGCGCTCGGGGCTTGCCAGCAGCCCGACGAGGAGCGGCTTTCGCGCGTTCTCCAGGGAGGCCGGCAGCGGCATGCCGGGCACCAGGGGAAAGTTCGCGGTCTTGAGGCCGCGGTTGGCGAGGTAGATGGCGGTCGGCGTCTTCGAGGTGCGGCTGACGCCCACCAGGATCACGTCGGCCTCGTCGACATCGAGGGGCAGATTGCCGTCGTCGTGCGCCAGGGTGAAGTTCATGGCGTCGATGCGCTTGAAGTACTCGGCGTTGAGCATGTGCTGCGCGCCCGGTCGGGCCGTCGAATCCGCGCCGAGGTAGGATTGCAGCAGGGCGTGCACGGGCTGGAGCACGGACAGGCACGGCGAGCCGGTCTCGCGGCAGGCCGCCTCCAGGCGCTCGGTGAGGTCGTGGCCGACCAGGGTGTAGAGCACGAGGCCGGGCGCCGCCTCGATCTCGGAGATCACCCGTTCGAGCTGCGGACCCGAGCGCACCAGGGGGTAGACGTGCTCGATGGCCGAGACGCCCTCGTACTGCGCGGCCGCCGCGCGGCCCACGTTGATCAGGGTCTCGCCGGTGGAATCCGACACGAGGTGGAGGTGGAAGTAGCTGCGGCTCATCGAGAACTCTGTCTCCTCGGAATCAGGAGACAAGGAGCGTGCCGGCCTTGTCCACCGCTTGCGCCTTGGGGGAGTCGATGAATGTGGATAAGCCGGCTCGTCACCGTGGTCCAGGCAGGACCCACCCCGTGTTGTCGACTCTCGCGTCCACACACCGTCCGACGCACGTCGACCGGACGCGGTTTTGGGAGAATCAGGGACCGACCGGCGCCCAGCCGCGCGGAGCGCCTCACAAGGCACTGTCCGGCATCGTCTATCCGGGACATTGCTCGCAATCCGTTAAAGCCCTCTTAACGCCGTGGCGGCGGGGACGGCCTGTGGACGCTTTTCCGCTCCCGTCATCCAGCCCTCTAAAAGAAAAAACAGAGTCCTAGAATCTCTCTTTCCTTTTAGAAGGGCCGTGTGGGGATCGATCCGTCGCGACCTCCTCGAGCGGAGATCAGAACGGTTTTCGAGGGGGAGACAGCCGGGCCATCGGTGCTACATACCGGTCACGGGGTTTGGGTGTCGGAGATCGGATGAGCCAGGGTGATGGGGCGGACCGCGTGGTCCTGCGGGTGCTCTCGGGCGAGGCGCAGAAGCGCCCCCCCGCCTGGATGATGCGTCAGGCCGGCCGCTACCTTCCCGAGTACCGGGAGGTCAGGGCGAAGGCCGGCTCGTTCCTCGACCTCTGCTACAACCCGGATTTCGCCACCGAGGTCACCCTCCAGCCGATCCGGCGCTTCGGCTTCGAGGCGTCGATCCTGTTCTCCGACATCCTCGTGATCCCCGATGCCCTCGGCCAGGACGTGCGCTTCGTCGAGGGCGAGGGGCCGCGCCTCGATCCACTCGCCGGCCGGGCCGAGTTCGAGCGCCTGCGCCAGGCCGACGATCCGGCGATCTTTTCGCATCTGGCCCCCGTCTTCGAGACGGTGCGGCGGCTCCGTGCCGAGCTTCCCCATGAGACCACGCTGCTGGGTTTCTGCGGCGCGCCCTGGACGGTGGCGAGCTACATGATCGGTGGACGCGGCACGCCCGACCTTGCGCCGTCGCGGGCGCTCGCCCGCCACGACACGGCCCTCGTCGAAGCGCTCATCGACCGTCTCGTCACCGTGCAGACCGAGTACCTCGTGCGCCAGCTCGAGGCCGGGGCCGACGCCGTGCAGATCTTCGAATCCCATGCCGGGTCGCTGCCCGACGTGCGCGGCGCCTCCGAACCGGAGGAAGCGCCCGTCAACGAGGTCGCCGAGAGCGCCCTGCCGGAGGGCACCCCGCGCGACGCCCTGACCCGCTGGTCGCTCCAGCCCATCGCCCGGATGATCGCCGGCGTGCGCGCCCGGGTGCCGGGCGCGAAGATCATCGTGTTCGCCCGGGGCTCGGGCCTCGACGGCCACGCCCGTGTGGTGCCGGAGACGGCGGCCGATGCCGTGGGCGTCGACTGGTCGGTGGATCTGGCGGCGCTCAGGGGCCGTGTGCCGGCCACCACGGTCACCCAGGGCAATGTCCACCCCGAGACCCTCATCGAGGGCGGAGCGGCCCTGGACGCCGCCGTGGACGGCGTGCTGGCGGCGACGGATGGCCTGCCGCACATCTTCAACCTCGGCCACGGCATCACGCCGCAGACGCCCATCGCCCATGTCGAGCAGATGCTGAAGCGGCTTCGCGGCTGATGGACGGCCTCTACCTCTGGATCAAGGCGCTCCACGTCGTCGCCGTCATCTCGTGGATGGCGGCGATGCTCTATCTGCCGCGCCTGTTCGTCTACCACGCCTCCCTGGTGCCCGGACCGCACGCGCAGGCGCAGTCCGAGACCTTCAAGGTGATGGAGCGGCGGCTCCTCAAGGCGATCATGACGCCGGCCATGATCGCCACCTGGATCTTCGGGCTGATCCTCGTCTGGCAGAGCGGCTACTACGCCGCCGGCTGGCTCCAGGCGAAGGTCGCCCTCGTGCTCGCCATGAGCGGCATCCACGGCTGGCTCGCCCGCATGGTCAAGGATTTCGCCGCCGACCGGAATACGCGCGGCCACAAGTTCTACCGGGTGCTCAACGAAGGACCGACCCTCCTGATGGTCGCCATCGTGGTGCTGGTGGTGGTGAAGCCGGGGCTGTGGGGGTGATCCGCCGGACCTACCCTTGGTCTACTTGTAAGGGAGTCGCTTAAAAGCTACAAAAGATCGTGGCGACTATTCTCCGGCATCCGAATTTCGTCGCATGGTTCGATGCCCTTCGCGACGATCGCGCGCTGACCCGGATCGCCGTTCGGATCAGGCGGCTCGAACTGGACAATCCGGGGGATGTCAAACCGGTCGGTGAGGGCGTCAGTGAAATGCGGATCGATTACGGACCGGGCTATCGAGTCTATTTCCGGCGGACCGGTTCGGACATCACGATCCTTCTCTGCGGCGGCGAAAAATCAACACAAGCGCGGGACATCGAGACCGCGAAGCGGCTGGCGCGCGAACTGCGATGATCGTTGGTAGGGTAAAGCTATGACCATCGAACTGAAGCCCTGGGACGTGGCCGAGTATCTCGACACTCCGGAACGCATCGCACTCTACATCGAAGCTGTCATCGACGATGGCGACCCCGCACTGCTTGCGGCGACCCTAGGAGATATCGCGCGCGCGCGGGGCATGGCTCAGATCGCCAGGGAGACCGGGCGTTCGCGCGAAAGCCTGTACCGGGCGCTCTCCGACAAGGGAAACCCTGAACTCACCACCCTGATGGGCGTCCTGAAGGCCCTTGGCCTGCAGCTGAGCGTCAAACCCATCACCCCCGCAGCGACCTGACCCCCGCCTCAAGGACCGCCATGTCCCCGATCCTGTCCGCTGCCCTCGCCGGGATGACCCTGGCCCTCGTCGCGACGACCGCGCAGGCCGCGAGCTTCCCGTGCGACAAGGCCGAGGCGGCCGACGAGAAGGCCATCTGCGCCACCCTCGTCCTCAACGACCGCGACGTGGAGATGGCCACCCGCTTCGAAATCCTGCGCGCCATGCTGCCCATGGGCGGCAATGCCAAGCTGCGCGAGGACCAGGAAACGTGGCTCGCCGAGCGCCGCGCTTGCGAGGCGGACGTCGCCTGTCTCACGCAGGCCTACGACGCCCGTCTGAAGACCCTGCGGGCGGTGTTCTCGGAATTCGCCAAGCAGGGGCCGCTCTGAGGCGCCCTCAACCCAAACGGGCGAGAAGCCGGTCCATCAGCGGGTTGTCCGGCGTGAAGGCGTAATCGATCTTGCGCACGCTGACCGAGCCGGCTCCGGCCTTCACCAGGGCGTCGGCCAGATCGAACACCGCGTCGACGGGGCAGTGCAGCACCATCTCGCCCCGTCCCTCGGGGGCGCCGTAGGGCAGTTCGGCGTCGTGCAGGGCGGAGATGCCGGCGAGATCGATGTCGCCGTCGTCCGGCATGGCGGCGCGGACCTCGCGGGTGGTGCGGGCCCGCTCCTCGGCCTGGATGCGGCCGAGCACGGCCCGCAGGGCGTTGCGCGGGCTCGGGCCCCAGGCGGCGTTGAGGGAGGCGACGAGGTTCGCCTCCGAGCGCAGGATGATCCCGTCGTCGAGGATCTTCAGGGCGTTGGCGGCCAGCGTCGCGCCCGTGGTGGTGATGTCGACGATGATCTCGGCCGAGCCCGCCGCCGGCGCGCCCTCGGTGGCGCCGAGACTCTCGACGATGCGGTAATCCGCGACCCCGTGCTCGGCGAAGAACCGCCGGGTGAGGTTCACGTATTTCGTGGCGATGCGCAGGCGCTTGCCGTGGCGCACCCGCATCTCGGCCGCGACCTCGTCGAGGTCGCTCATGGCCCGCACGTCGATCCAGGCCTGGGGCACGGCGACCACGACGGTGGCTTGGCCGAAGCCCAGCGGGGTCAGCAATTCGACCTGGCCGCGCGCCTCGGGCAGGGATTCGCGGATGAGATCCTCGCCGGTGATGCCGAGATGGGCCGCGCCCGAGGCCAGTTGCGCCGCGATCTCGGACGCCGAGAGGTAGCGGACCTCGACGCCCGGCACGCCGACGAGCTTGCCGCGATAGTCGCGAGCACCGGTGTTCTGCGCGAGCTTCAGTCCGGCGCGGGCGAAGAAGGCGGCGGCGTTCTCCTGCAGGCGCCCCTTGGAGGGCACGGCGAGGACGAGGGGATCGGTCATCGGCGCCGGCTCACGGGTGGGAAGTGTCGGATGTTTGGGAGGTGTCGGAAGGGGCGACCCGCGAGAGCCAGACGGCGCAGCCGACGGCCGGCACCGGGATCGGACTGCCGAGATGCTGCAGGAGGCCGTCGTAGCGGCCACCGCCGACGAGGGGCGGCCCGGAGGGGCCTGCCGCCGTCACCTCGAAGATGAAGCCGGTGTAGTAGTCGAGGTTGCGCGCGAACCCGCCCGAGAAGGCGAAGCGCTCGACGGACAGTCCCCGCGCCGCCATGAAGCCCGTGCGCTCCTCGAACAGACCGAGCGCCGCCTCGAGGGGCGGATGGTCGAGGCCGGCCGTGCGGATGAGCTCGCGCATGGCGAGTGCCGCCGCGTCGGGATCGCCCGCGATGGCGCGGTAGCGCTCGACGAGGGCGCGGTTCTCCGGGTTGAGGCCGGCGCCGCCGCTCGCCTGGGCGGCGGCCTTCGACAGGAAGCGCTCGGCGATCTCGCCGGCGCTGCGTCCGCCGACCCGCGAGATGCCCGCGATGGACAGCACGTCCTCCACGAAGGCGCGCACCCCCCTGGGGTCCTGGCCCTGGATCGCCGCGAGGAGGCCCGCATGGGGATCCTCCTGGCGCACGCCGTTGGTGACCTCGTCGAGCGACCGGCCGGCCGCGATGGCCCGCAGGGTCCGGCGCTTGGCGGCCGGGGGCACGGCCAGCGCGTCGAGGAGCGCGTCGAGGAGACCCATGTCGCCCAGCCGCACGGCGACGTCGCTGCGGCCCAGGGCGGAAAGGCCCTCCAGGGCGAGGCCGAGGACCTCGGCATCCGCCGCCGGAACGTCGGTGCGGCCGATGGATTCGATGCCCGCCTGGAGGAACTCGTCCGGCTCCTCGCGCCCGAGGCGGAACACCGGCCCGCAATAGCTGTAATCGGCCGATCCCCCGGCGCCGTGCGCGAGGTGGTGGCGACAGACCGGAATCGTGAATTCCGGCCGCAGGCACAACTCGGCGCCGCCGGCATCCTGGGTCACGAAGATGCGGCGGCGAATGTCCTCGCCCGACAGTTCGAGGAACGGCTCCACGGGCTGAAGCACCGGCGGGGTCACGGCGCCGTAGCCCGCATCCGCGAACTGGGCGAGCAGGCGCGCCGTGCCGTGCGATCGTCCGCCGGCGATCGCGCCGCCGGGTTCCGGGTTCATCATGGGTCCGCCCGCCTCGTCATCGCGCCCTCGTAGCAACCGGAATCCGGCTTGGCGACCGTCGTATCGACCGTGGCGACTAGAGCCAGCCCTGCAATTCGCGCCGGACCACGGTCTCGATCACCTTGAGGCCCAATGCGCCGTCGTTGAGGCACGGGATGTAGGCGAAGCGCTCGCCGCCATTGTCCTCGAAATAGTGCCGGTTCTCGCCGTCGAGCTCTTCCAGGGTCTCGAGACAATCGGCCGAGAAGCCCGGTGCCACGATGGCCATGCGCTTCACGCCGCTTTTGGCCAGCTCCTGCACGGTCTCGTCGGTGTAGGGGCGCAGCCATTCCTCGTTGCCGAAGCGCGACTGGAAGGTGGTGCGCATCTTGTCCGTCGAGAAGCCGAGGGCTTCCCGCACGAGGCGGCCGGTCTTCACGCACTGGCAATGGTAGGGGTCGCCCTTGAGGAGGTAGCTCTTCGGCACCCCATGGAACGAGGTCAGGATCACCTCAGGCTCGAAGTCGAGCTTGGCCAGCCCCTCGCGGATCGAGGTGGCGATGGCGTCGATGTAGACCGGATCGTCGTGATAGGGCGCCGAGACCCTCAAGGTCGGCTGCCAGCGCATCTTCATCAGGGCCTTGAACGCCTGGTCGCAGGCGGTGGCCGAGGTGGCGGCGGCGTATTGCGGATAGAGCGGCACGAGGAGGATGCGGTCGCAGCCCTGGTCGAGGAGCGCCTGGATGCGCTTGTCCATCTCGGGCTTGCCGTAACGCATGGCCCAATCGACCACGACTTGGTCGCCCATGGCCGCCTGAAGACCCTCGGCCTGGCCCCGGGTGATGGTCTTCAGCGGTCCCTCGTCGCGCTCGTTGTTCCACACGCTCGCGTAGTCGCGGCCCTTCGGCCCCGGGCGCTTCGTCAGGATGATGAGGTTGAGCAGCGGCCACCAGATCAGGCGCGGCACCTCGATCACCCGGCGGTCCGACAGGAACTCCTTGAGGTAGCGGCGCATGGGCCAGTAGCTCGTGCCCTCGGGCGTGCCGAGATTGGTCAGGAGCACGCCGATGCGGCCCCAGCGCACGGGCGGATGCTCGGCGGGGAGCGGTGCGGTGCTGGTCTGGAGCGGCATGCTGTCCTGCAGGGACGTCGGGGCGACGCGTTCGGTCATCGGGTTTCCGGAATCGCCGCAGGGGCGGAAAAGTTGTGCAAACGGGGATATCTATCTAGAGCAGGCGGCCTGCCAGCATCACCCGATGGATTAGGGCGCGACATGCCGTCTCCCCGGTACTTCTTTAACCACTTCATGCCGTTCACCGGCTATCCCTATACGGGTGCCCCGACCGCCTGCAATCTCTGCGGCTCGACGCGCAGCGTGACGGTGGCGGAGACCGACCGGCGCCTGAAGACCCTGCGCTCCATCGCCTGCGAGCAATGCGGCCTCATCCGCACGGACCCGATGCCGACCCCGGCGGAGCTGGCGGATTATTACGCGACGGCCTACCGGGCCGATTATCAGCTCGCCTTCGCCGGCGGCCCCCCGCGCAACCACCTCAACCGCTCGGCCCGCGAGGCGACGTTCCGCGCCAATCTCCTGGCGCCGAAGCTGAAAGCCGGCGCCCGCGTCCTCGATTTCGGCTCGGGCTCGGGCGAGTTCCTGGCGGCCGTGCGGGCCAAGGGCTGCGAGGCCGTGGGCGTCGAGCCAGGGCGGGATTACGCCAACTATGCCCGCACGCAGCACGGCGTCGAGGTGCTGGACGATGCCGACGACGCCCGCTTCCCGGCCGGGCATTTCGACGTGATCACCACCCACCACGTCATGGAGCACCTGCGCGACCCCGCCGACGTGATGGCACGCCTGTCGCGCTGGCTGAAACCCGACGGGGTGCTCTACGCGGCGGTGCCCAACATGGCCGCGACGGGCAAGCCGCCGCACGAGCGCTTCCACTTCGCCCACGTCCACGGCTTCGTGCGGGAGACCTTCGACCTCACGGCGCGCCGAGCCGGCCTCGTGCCGCATCCGGACTATTGGCGTGAGGACACCACGGTGGTCTACGCCCGGACCGACGCGCCCATGGGGGCCCTGGCCGTGCCGGGCCTCGCCGAGCGCCTCGCCATCGACCTGAAGCCGATGCCGGCGGGGGCCTACCTCGCCTCCGGCGCCTGGATCTGGCCGATGCTGCGCCGGAACGCCAAGGCCGTGCGCGACACCTTCGTGGCGCGCTGAGAACCGTCGTCGTCGCGTCGCGGGAGCTGTCCTAGAAGGAAAGTCTCCCGACGCCACCACCGAGACCGACCCCATGCCGCGCCCCAGCCGCCGCCAGACCTTCGGCCTCGGGGTCGGCGCAGGCCTCGCCGCCGGGATACACGATGCCCGGGCGGCCTCCACCGCGCCCGAGCCGACCTTCACCCTGCTCCTCGTCAACGACCTCTACCGGATGTCGGAAACCGAGGGTCGCGGGGGCTTCGCCCGGCTCAACGCCATCGTGAAGGCCGAGCGCGCGCGCGGCGTGCCGCTCCTCTACGCCCATGCGGGCGACACGCTCTCCCCGTCCCTGATGTCGGGCTTCGACCAGGGCGCCCACATCGTCGAACTCCTCAACATCGCGCCGCCCGACGTGTTCGTGCCGGGCAATCACGAGTTCGATTTCGGGCCTGCGATCTTCGCCCGGCGCATGGGCGAGGCGAACTTTCCGGTGTTCGCCGCCAATCTGCGCGATGGCGCCGGGCGCCCCTTGCGCGGGGTGCGCGACCGGACCCTCGTGACGCTGGGCGGCATCCGGGTCGGGATCGTCGGCATCGCGCTGGCCAGCACGCCGGACAAGTCGCAGTCGGGCGACCTGCGCTTCGCCCCCGAACTCGAAACCCTGGCGCGCGAGGCGCAAACGCTCCGCGCCGAGGGCGCCGACCTCGTGGTCGGGGTCTGTCACACGGGCCGGGCGACGGACGAGGCCATCGTCGCAGGCCGCCTCGTCGACATCCTGCTGTCGGGCCACGACCACGATCTGGCACTCCGGTACGACGGCCAGACCGTCATGGTCGAATCGAGCTTCGACGCCCATTTCGTCACCGCCATCGACGTGACCGTCCAAGTGACGGGATCGGGGAAAGCCCGGACGGTGACCTGGCGCCCGAGCTTTCGCGTCCACGATTCGGCACGCGTCGTTCCCGACCCCGAGACCCTGGCGGTGGTGCGGCGACTCGAAGGGGACCTGTCGCGCGAACTCGACGTCGCGGTCGGCGAGACGCGCCTGCCCCTCGACAGCCGCATCGCCGCCGTGCGCGCGCGGGAGGCCAGCTTCGGCAACCTCGTCGCCGATGCCGTGCGGGCGAGCACGGGAGCCGATCTGGCCATCGTCAACGGCGGCGGCATCCGGGGCGACACCCTGTACCCGGCCGGCCGGGTGCTGACGCGCCGCGACATCCTGCTGGAACTGCCCTTCGGCAACACAACGGTTCTCGTCGCGCTCACCGGCGCGCAGATCCGCGGCCTCCTGGAGACGGGCGTCTCGGAATTCGGCCGTCCCGCCGGGCGCTTCCCGCAGGTCTCGGGCCTCGTCGTCACCGTCGATCCGACGGCCCCGGTCGGGGCCCGCATCGTCGCCCTGAGCCATGGGGGCGTGCCCCTCGACCCCGACAGGACCTACACCGTGGGCTCGAACAACTTCCTGTACGATGGCGGCAACGGCTACGGCGCCCTGTCCAAGGGACGCACCCTCGTCGGCGGCACCGACGGCACCCTCGTCGCCAATGCGGTGATGGCCTACATCCGGACCAACGCGCCCCTGTCCGTTCCGTCCGAGGGGCGCATCCTGACGCGTTGAGGATCCCCTGCCGATGAGTTCAGGCCCCGTCGCCGATGCCCTCGCGCGCTTTCGCCGTTCGGGCTCGCCCTGGCTCGACCTGCCGTTCTTCGAAGGCGGCGCGGCCGACACCGTGGCGATGCGGGTCGATGAGCGCATCGCCGAGGGCGTCACCGTGCTGCCGGCGCCGGAGAACATCTTCAACGCCCTGGCGCTGACGCCGCTGACCGAGGTGAAGGCAGTGATCCTCGGCCAGGACCCGTACCCGACGCCGGGCGATGCCAACGGGCTGGCCTTCTCCTATGTCGGCCCGCGGCGCCTGCCGGCCTCCCTCAAGGTGATCCTGGCCGAAATCCCCGACCCGCCGGCCAAGCCGACGACCGGCGACCTCACGCCGTGGGCGCGCCGCGGTGTGCTGCTCCTGAACTCGGCTCTCACGGTGGAGCAGGGCAAGTCCGGTGCCCACCTGCGCTACGGCTGGGCGTCGCTCACCGATCAGGCGGTGGAAGCCGTCTCGAAGCGGGCGGAGCCGGCGGTGTTCCTGCTGTGGGGGGCGCAGGCCCGGGCGCGGGCCGCCCTCATCGACACCGCGCGCCACGGCGTCATCGAATCCGGCCATCCCTCGCCCCTGAACCGCCAGCGGGATTTCCCCGGCTCCCAGCCCTTCGCGGCGGCGAATGCCTGGCTGACGGCGCAGGGCGTCGCGCCCATCGATTGGCGTTTGGACTGAAGCGACGCAGCCGCTCGGACGTACCCCCTCGGCCGTGGCTCCTTGGGCTCGGCTCCTTGGACGCGCCCCCTTGGAGGAGTGGGGCGGGCGGTCTATTTCCGTCGAGCGCATAAGCGGAATTTAAGAAGCCGCCGCACCCCGAGGAAACGCCCGATGCCCGTACGCCCCCTTCTCGCCCTGAGTCTCGCGCTCGCCCTGCCGACCGTCGCGCAGGCCCAGATCCGCAACGCCCCGCAGCCGCGGGCGCTGGAATTCGCCGCCTACATCTTCGCCGCCGCCAATGTCTGCGGCTACCGCATCGGTGCCGAACAGTTCGAGGGGCTCCTGGAGAAGCAGGGAACGCGCGCCGCCGATGTCGGCCCGCGCGGCCCGTTCGGCGGCCGGGTCCAGACGATCTTCGCGATGATGTCGAACCAGATGCAGCTCAACCGCGAGACGGCGTGCCTCGCGGTGGCCGGCGAATACGGCCCCGAGGGCAACATCACCAAGAACGTGCTGCTGCCGCCGATGCCGGCCGGTGCCCCGAACGAGGCCACCCCGGCCGAGCCCGCGCCGAAGCCCGCGCAGTAGGGTTTGGATGCCGTAGGGTTCGGACGGAGGTCCCGAGGGGCCTCCGTCCGGTCCGAGGCTAGAACAGGCCTTCGATCTGGCCGTTGGCGTCGAGGTGGATGCCCTCCGAGGCCGGGACCTTGGGCAGGCCCGGCATGGTCATGATCTCTCCGCAGATGACCACGACGAAGCCGGCTCCCGCCGAGAGGCGCACGTCGCGCACGGCGATGACGTGGCCCTCGGGGGCACCCATCAGGTTCGGGTCGGTGGAGAACGAGTACTGGGTCTTCGCCATGCAGACGGGCAGGTTGCCGTAGCCGTCCTTCTCGAACTGGGCGAGCTTGGTGGCGGCCTTGGATTCGACCTGGATGTCGGCGGCCCCGTAGAGCTTCGTCGCGATGGTGCGGACCTTGTCGGTGAGCTTGGTCTCGGTCTCGTACGCGAAGGTCAGGGGTTTCTGCTCGCCCTCGGCCAGCTTCACCACGGCGTGGGCCAGTTCCTCGGCGCCGGCGCCGCCATCCGCCCAATGCTTGCAGGTGATGGCCTCGACCTGGAGCCGGTCGCGGCACAGCTCCTTCAGCTTGGCGTGCTCGGCATCGGTGTCGGCGTAGAAGTGGTTGACGCCGATGACCACCGGCAGGCCGAAGCTGCGCACGTTGGCGACATGGCGGGCGAGGTTGGCGAAGCCCTTTTCCAGGGCGCCGAGGTTCTCGGAGCCGAGCTCCTTCTTCGAGACGCCGCCGTGCATCTTGAGGGCGCGCACGGTGGCGACGATCACCACCGCGGACGGCTTCAAGCCCGCCTGCCGGCACTTGATGTCGATGAACTTCTCCGCCCCGAGATCCGCGCCGAAGCCGGCTTCGGTGACCACGTAGTCGCCGAGCTTGAGCCCGGCGCGGGTCGCGATGACCGAGTTGCAGCCATGGGCGATGTTGGCGAAGGGGCCGCCGTGGATCAGGGCGGGGTTGCCCTCCAGGGTCTGCACGAGGTTGGGCTGCAGGGCGTCCTTGAGCAGCACCGTCATGGCGCCCGTGGCCTTGACGTCCTTGAGGGTCACCGGCTTGCGGTCGCGGGTCTCGGCGATGACGATGCGGCCGAGGCGCGCCTCGAGATCGTCGAGGTCGCGCGCGAGACAGAACACCGCCATGACTTCGGACGCCACGGTGATGTCGAAGCCGTCCTCGCGCGGGAAGCCGTTGGCGACGCCGCCCAGCGACTGGGTGATCGACCGCAGGGCCCGGTCGTTCATGTCGACCACGCGGCGCCAGTGGATGCGGCGCACGTCTATGTTGAGCTCGTTGGCCCAGTAGACGTGGTTGTCGATGAGGGCGGCGGCCAGTGAGTGCGCCGACGTGATGGCGTGGAAGTCGCCGGTGAAGTGCAGGTTGATCTGCTCCATCGGCACGACCTGGGCCTTACCGCCGCCGGCAGCACCCCCCTTCATGCCGAAGCAGGGGCCGAGCGACGGCTCACGCAGGCACATCACGGTCTTCTTGCCGATGCGGTTGAGCGCGTCGCCGAGACCCACCGTGGTGGTGGTCTTGCCCTCGCCTGCCGGGGTCGGGCTGATGGCGGTGACGAGGACAAGCTTGCCCTCGGGCTTGTCTTCCAGACCCTTGATGAAATCGTGATCGATCTTGGCGATGTGCCGGCCGTAATTGTGAAGCGCCTCGTCCGGGATGCCGATCCGGGCAGCGACCTCGGTGATCGGCTTCAGGGTCGCCGCGCGGGCGATCTCGATGTCTGACGGCATGCCTCGTCTCTCCCGATTTTTTTCTTCGCGCCGAAGGGCGCGCGTTTGGCGTGTGCGGTGCCGGCGCCGTGTGGCGCACGCGGATCGGCCGCGCGGAACTGCACTGTGTCCGATCACACCAGTTTGATGGAAGGGGCAAGGAAAAGCGCTTGGGAAATTTTCAACGCGCGAACAAAATTTCGTTTGAGATCGGCCGGTTCCTGGAATCGGTGCGCCTTCGATGGGCTCACCCCCGGATCAGCCCGTCATGGCCGTCGCGGTGTAGCCGGCCTGGGTCAGGACCTCGGCCACCGTCCCGCTGTGCTCGCGGGTGGTGACGGCGACCCGGCCATGATCGAGGTCCACCGCCACCCGCGCGGCGGGATCGAGGTGCAGGATCGCCCGGCGCACCGCCTCCGCGCAGCCGTTGCAGGTCATTCCATCCACCTGCATCAGCAGGTCCGACTGCATCGCATCCATGGCGTCTCGACCCTATCGTCCTGTGTCTCGCACCGGGAGAGGTTCGCCGGACCCGGGAGAAAGGATGCGGGAACGGGAACTTCACCACAGCGCCGGAGATCGAATCCGGCTCGACGCCGCCCGGGTGCCCCGACCCGCCATGTTGAACCGGTGCGGATGGGATGCAAGCGCCGAGGACGAGCGCCGGGTCCCCCGGCATTCCAGATCCCTCGCGCCCCATCACCCGGAAACCCAAGTCACACCGGACGAAAATCGGCGTGGGCCGTCGCGCACGCATCTTGTGAGTGCCTGGCGTCTCGGCGACAAAGGCGGTCTGGCTGCCACCGATCCGTACCGTCGGTTGTGCGGCCCTTCATGGGTTCGAGGTGAGAGCATACCGATGGCCCGGATCGTCGGCCGGCGTGGCGGCCCGTGGGCACTTGGTCTGAAGGGTCTCGGTTTCCTGGGACTCGGCGCCCTGGTCCCGCTCTCCGCCTATGCCCCCCTCGGCGGGGCCTTCGCCCTCGCCACGGCCGGTGGTGCGGCGGCCCTCCTCGCCCACCGCCGGGCCGGAGCCCTGTCCGCCCGCTGCGAGAAGCTGTCGAGTGAGCTCGATGTGCTGTCCCAGCGCCTGGTGCGCCTCGAATCCGTCACCCGACTCATCGCAGAGCAGCAGGTGCGCGCCGATGGGGCCGCTTCCGGGGCCAATGCCGGCGCCGACACGGCGGCCCTGGCCGCCGGCGTCGAGGAGGTCACCGCCGAGATCGGCCTCCTCAGCGGCATCGTGCGTGAACTCGCCGCCGTGGTGGCGACCCAGGACGGGGAGATCGCCGGCCTGAAGGCGGCGCCCCCGGTCCCGACACCGGCGCCACGGCCCGTCGCACCCGAGATCGTGGTGGCGCCCCGGCAGGCGGCTCCCGCCGTGCCGTGGACTCCCCGACCTCTCGATGTGGCCGCGAGAGAGGTCGCGTCGCGGGAGGCCGGCCGCGAAACCGCGATCCTGACGGCCTTCGATGGGATCGGTCTCGAAGTCCATCTCCAGCCCGTGGTCTCCCTGCCGCAGCGCAAGGTCGTCTCCTACGAGGCGGTGGCGCGCCTGCGCGTCGCCGGGGCGGGCGAGCTTCCGTCCGGCACCCTCCTGGCGCCCGAAGCCTTCCTGTCCATCCTCGAGCGTCACGGCCGCACCACCGACCTCGACCGCCGCATGCTCCAGCGCACGGCCACCGTGGCCCGGCACCTGGCCGGACGCGGCAGCCGGGCGGCCGTCGCCTACGGCCTGTCGCCGCTCTCCCTGTTCGAGCCGGGCTTCCTGCGTTCCCTGGGCCGCCTCGTGGCCGATGAGCCCGATCTCGCCGGCCGCCTCGTGGTTGCCCTGCCACAGTCGAGCTGGCGCAGCCTCGATGCCGAGCAGGCCGGGGTCCTGGGGGATTTGCGCGGCCTCATCGGGTTCACCCTCGACCGTCCCGTGGACCTGCGTCTCGATCCCTCGGCGCTGGCCGACCGCGGCGTCGGGCAGGTGAAGGTGCCCGCCGACATGCTGCTGCGGCCCGGAATCCACGAAGGCCTGCCCGATATCGCACTGGAGGATCTCGTCGCTGCGCTCGACCGGGCGGGCATCCAGCTCGTGGCCGACCGCGTCGAACGCGAGACCGACGTGCCGGATCTCATCGACCTCAACGTTCCGCGGGCGCAGGGGACGGTGTTCGCCCCCGCCCGTGCCGTGCGCGCCGAAGTGCTGGCCGTTCCGCCGCCGCCCGAGCCGGTCCCGTCGGCGGGCGACGAACCCGAGCCGCCGCCCCAGCGCCGCCCGTTCCGGGATTTCCTGCGCCGCGCGGGATAGGGTTCCGGGCGTTGCTTTCAGGGGGGCCCGCGCCTAACCGGGCGACGCACCATGCCCGACGTCACGCAGGCCCCCAATGACCGAATCCGTGCCCACGATCTCAGGGCTCAGCGCCATCGCCGACCGGTTCGACGTGATCCTGTGCGACGTCTGGGGCGTGCTGCATGACGGCGTGCGCGCGCATGTCGGCGCGGGCGAGGCCCTGATCCGCTTCCGGGCCCTGCCGGGCGGCACGCGACCGCGCCGGGTGGTGCTGGTCTCCAACGCGCCGCGCCCCTGGGAGGGTGTCCGAACGATCCTCGACGGGTACGGCGTGCCGCGCGCCGCCTACGACGCCATCCTGACGTCTGGCGATCTCACACGCAGTCTGCTCGCCGAGACGCCGGGCACGCGGATCCACCATCTCGGGCCCGAGCGCGACGCGCCGATCTTCGCCGATCTCGATATCCGCCTCGTCGCGGCGGAGGAGGCCGAACGCGTGGTCTGCACCGGGTTGTTCGACGACACCCGGGAGACGGCCGACGATTATCGCCCGGCCCTGGAGGAATGGCGGGCGCGCGACGTGCCGATGATCTGCGCCAATCCGGACCTTGTGGTCGAGCGTGCCGGGCTTCTGATCCCCTGCGCCGGCCTCATCGCCGAAGCCTACGCGGCGCTGGGCGGTCGGGTCGCCTATGCGGGAAAACCGTATCGGCCGGTCTATGCGGCCGCCCTGGCGATGGCCGGTGCCCTCGACGGCCTCGCGGCCCCGGAGCCCGGGCGGGTCCTCGCGGTGGGCGACGCCCTGCGCACGGACATCGCCGGAGCGTCGGCGTTCGGGATCCCGAATCTCCTCGTCGCCCGTGGCATCCATGCCGAGGAATTGGGGGTCTCGACGGAGGAGGCCGCCCTCGGCGACGTCGCAGCCTGGCTCGGACGTCAGTCCGTTCGGCCGGACGCGATCATCGAACGCCTCGTCTGGTAGGATCTCATACCGGTCGATCGCTTCGCGATGCGGATCTGGGCTTCGCTCGGGCGCCGCGCGGGCTGCCTGAGACTGTCCCCGAATGGATCATCCGGAAAACAGTATCAGGCGAACATCGCGTCGATCTCGTCCTGGGCCGTCGCCGGTCCGTTGACCTGGGGCCCGTTGAGAATCAGCAGCTCGTTGCGGACGCGGCGCTCGACCTCTTCCGGGTCGATTCCGCCCTCGTCGCGGGCCTTCACGGCGGCAGCGAAGCGCGACAGGCGGCTCTCCAGCTGGCGCAGGGCGTCGACCACCTTGGTGATTCGCTGGCCGGTGATGTCCTGGAAGGTGCAGGCCTCGAAGATGTCGTTCATCCGCGCCTCGACGGCGGGACGGTAGTTCCTGTCGTCCGGCAGGCCGAGGATTTCCTCGGCCGCGTTCATGATCGTGTTCGTCGCCCCCGCCGTCGCGGCCACGACGCAGCCGAGCTCCTCGTGCGCCATGGGCAGACGGTCGCGCGTCAGTTCGTTGGCCCGCAGGGCGGCGATCTCGGTGCGGAGATGCGCGATGTAATCGGCGATCTCCACGAGCTCCCGGACCAGGGATGGTTTTTCCGGCGCGGCGTTCGCCTTGCGCGCCCTGTTTGCGAGTGCCATCGACTCCCGCCTCTCCCTGTGCCGTCCGGTGGGTCGAAAAGACTTGTGCGTTTGCCCGCCGGACGACCTACGCCCGGCCCTTGCGGGGGAGCGAGAGCCGTTCGCTCCGGCGCGATGCAACTCAACCGATGCGTGGACCGATCCGACGTATCGGTGCCCGCGTCAGGCGCCGCAGACCGCCTCGATCTTGCTCTTCAACGTCGCGGCGTTGAACGGCTTGACGATGTAGTTGTTCACGCCGGCCTTCTTGGCGGCGATGACGTTCTCGGTCTTCGATTCGGCCGTGACCATGATGAACGGCGTGGTGCGCAGGGCCTCGTCGGCGCGCACGTGACGCAGCAGCTCGTAGCCCGTCATCGGCTCCATGTTCCAATCGGAGATCACGAGGCCGTACTTGCGGTTCTTCAGGCGAGCGAGGGCGGCGGTACCGTCGGAGGCGTCATCGACCTCCTCGAACCCGAGCTGCTTCAGAAGGTTGCGGATGATACGGACCATCGTCTGATAATCGTCGACGACGAGGATCGGCATGCCGAGATCGAGGGCCATGGTTGCGTGTGCTCCGTCAGGTCGAGGCCGCCGCGTGCGCCGCGGCGGCTCGGGAATGGGCAGGGGCGAATCCGTGTCCGCGCCCTTGATCGTGAAACTACGGTCGATCGGCTTGCGAAGCGGTTAACTGCAGTGCTGGGTCGGCATCCCGGAGCGAGGCGAGACGCCTCGCTTGACCCTCCCGGTGGATTTCGACAGGTTCCGCCGCGAAACGCGACCCTTCGAGGCCGCGCTCATCCTGCCACAGCCATGTTGGGACAAGATGCCGCCCGGCGACAGGACAGCCCCGCCGGCCCCGGTCCCTGTGACGGGCCGGCGTTTCACGGTCTGCCGCGAGGACGAGCCGGTGCCGCCGGCCATCGCCGGGGCCATCGCGGCGATCGGTAATTTCGACGGCGTCCATTTCGGCCACCGCGCCCTGATGGCCGCCGTGCGCGAGACCGCCGGCGAGGCCGGCCGGCCGGCCGTGGCGCTCACCTTCGAGCCGCATCCGCGGGCGTATTTCGCGCCGCATCTGCCAATGTTCCGCCTGTCCGACGCGGCGGCCAAGGAGCGGGTTCTCGCCCGGCTCGGCCTCGACGGCCTCATCGTGCGCCGGTTCGATGCCGCCCTGGCGGGCATGGGCGCGCGTGCCTTCGTCGAGGGTCTGCTCGTGCGGGATCTCGGTCTCTCGGGCGTCGTCGTCGGACACGATTTCCATTTCGGCCGCGGACGCGAGGGCACCCCGGCCATCCTGGCCGAACTGTGCGCGGATGCGGGCTTGAGCTGCCGCGTCATCTCGGCCGTTTCCCTGCCGCCTCCCGAATCATTCGTTTCCTCGTCACCCGTTTCTCCGGAGAACGTAATGGACCCGGTCTCGTCGAGCGCGATCCGCGCGGCCCTGGCCGAGGGCGACGTCGCCCGTGCCAACGCCTTGCTCGGCTATCGCTGGTTCGTTTCGGGGGTGGTGCAGCACGGGGACAAGCGCGGGCGCACGCTGGGCTATCCGACCGCCAACGTCGCGCTGCGCGATTGCGGCCTCGCCCACGGGATCTACGCCGTGCGGGTGGCCCTGCCGGATGGAACCGTGTGGAACGGGGTGGCGAGCTACGGCCGGCGGCCGACCTTCGACGACGGTGCGCCCCTCCTCGAGGTCAACCTGTTCGACGTCGCGCGCGACCTCTACGGCCAGTCGATCACCGTGGAACTCGTGGCCCATATCCGGGGCGAGGAACGCTTCGACTCGGCCGAGAGCCTGATCGCCCGGATGGACATCGATGCCGCGCAGGCCCGCGCGATCCTGGCCGCCGACACCGTGCCGTCGATGCTGTAGGCTTTTGTTCTTGCCCCGACCGACCCGAGGGTACCCTCGCGGGCGGCATCGGACCGGCGCCAGATGCGATAAGCAAATCGTTAACCATCCGCGGCGCAATCTTCGCGTGTCCCGGATGCGGCCTCGGCGTGCAGCCGGATGGACACGATGCCGGGGCGGATGACGCCGGATGTACGCGCATCCGCTCCCGGCTTCCGTGGCTGCTCGCGCGCCTCGGAGGGACGCTCTCAGTTTCGCCGAAGTTCGGGGGTTGTCTCAGGGCCGACGGTCGGGCTCCCCTCCGGAGCCGCGACGTGCCGATCACGAAGCAGGTGCCTGATGGTCAAAACTCTGATGGTCGTCTTGACGGTTGTCCTCGTCCTCGCCCTCGCCGCCGTCGCGCGGCTGGTGCTGCTGCCGTTCCGAGGTGTCCGCGCCTTGAGCGCCCGCGCCTTCGGCCGTCGGCGCCTCGCGACCGCCTGACGACGGTTCACGAAGCGCCCGCTGCGTCATGGCGTCTGCCGTCCCGACGCTCACGACACCAACCGGCCTCGACCAGGCATCCCGGGAGGCACACCGAAACCCGCCGACGCTTCGGCGGGTCGGGATCGCAGGTCGGCGGCCCTACAGCTTCGTCGGTGTCGCGGCCAGCCGCTGTGCGGCGGCCTTGAGGCCGACCTGGTCGCTGCCGCTCAAGGCATAGGCCGTGCGTCCGACGGCCCAGTAGGCAGTCTCGCCGTTGCCGGGGCTCGCGACTTCGCCCTCGCCCGGGCCAGCCTTGCCGACATGGGTCGCGAACAGGGAGAGTTCGCCAAGGGCCCCGGCATCGATCACCACCTCGACGCCGGTGCCGTTGCGGGCCGGCACGATCTGGACGTCGCGCACGGTCCAGTCGCCCGGCAGGTCGGGGAGGGCGATGCCCGTGGCGCCGGCGATGCCGGTGCGGTCGTAGGTGGTGGTGCGCTGGGCCGCCAGCCGTCCGCGGATCTGGGCCGCTTCACGGGCGTTGCGGGCATCGGACACCAGCGTCGGGTCCACCGGTGCGGCGAAGGTGTCCGGCACCCCGAGGAGGAAGCTGTCCGAATGGGCGAGCCATCCGGCACCGACGAGGAGGGCGATGACCGCGGCCCGGCGCAGGCGGTCGCCGGCGCGGCGCCAGGCGAGGGATCGGTCGAGGCGCCGGGCCGCCGCGCGATTGCGCTCCGGACCGGAACCCGGCATCCGCGCGAACGCCTCGCGCAGGGCGTCGCGGTCGTGCATCTCGGCCATCACTCGGGCGGCGATCTCGGGGGCGCGGGCAAGGTGCGCTTCCACGTCGAGGCGTCGCATCACGTCGAGCTGTCCATCGACGAAGGCGGTGAGATCGGTGTCGGTAATCGGGTCGACCATCGCTGTCGCTTCCATTCGGTTCTGGCCTGCGCCTCGGCGCCGATGGTCGTCCGGCCAGATCGGTCGGTTCGTCGCCGTGATGGCCACGCCTTCGGCAATCGTCCGGGCCGGCGCCTCGTCCAGAGGTCGATGCGACCCCGTGAGCGATGTGCGTCGGCCCCTGTTCCTTCTGATGTCCCGCGGACCCGCTCGTGTGGGCCGGACAATCGAATCCTGCCCGTTGCCGGGCGATGATAGGCGATCGTATTTCTTTGCGAAACGGTCAGCTCTTCCCGGCGGCTCGTCCCCCGAGCCCTGCGCCCGCGCCCGGCCCAGCTTGCTGGGGCACGAGGCGCAGGCGCGGCCGCTCCGGTGGGGGGCTACGCTGTTCTGGGAGATCGCGCTCGCCTTCCTCGAAGGCCCGAAGGGCGGCGCGGCCGCGACCGAGCCGTGACATCAGGGTTCCGATGGGAATGCCGAGGACTGCGGCGGCATCGGCGTAGGCCATGCCTTCGAGGGTGACGAGGTGCAGGGCGGCGCGCTGCTCTTCCGGAAGGGTGAGGAAGGCGCGGCGGATCTGGGCGAGGCGCACCTGAGCCTCCTGAGCGGGCTGGGCGACCTCTTCGCTCATCTGCACGAGGGCTTCGGCATGGCGTGATTCCACGCGTTTGCGCCGCTGCTCATCGATGAAGACGTTGTGCAGCACCGTCATCATCCAGGTGCGCAGGTTGGTGTTGGGTCGGTGGATCTGACCCGATTCGAGGGCCCGCACAAGGGCGTCGTGCACGAGGTCGTCGGCCCGGAGACTGTCGCGGGTCAACGATCGCGCGTAGCGCCGCAGGGGCACCATGAGATCGACGATGGATGTGGCGGAGCCGGGCCGGATCGGTTCGGTCGTCATAGTAGGTATAACGGTTGGCCGACGGGATTAATCCCGCCGACCCCCAGGGCATCGCTCCGTTCCGTCGAAACGCGCCTAAGCGTAGGTGGCCTGCAGGTTGAGGCTGCAGGTCCGGCCGACCTGATCGTAGGTCTCGGCGAGCCACGCCTGGGCCGCACCCCGGCCCTTGTCGCGCAGGCGCTCGAACACCCGTAGACGCGCGTCGAGGCGCGAGGACGCCTGATAGTCGTCGAGGGCGCCGGTGCCGTCGATGCGGTGGACGTATTGCGACTTGTAGCCGCCCTGTCCGAGCACGCCCTCGGCGATGAGGCCGTCGAGGAAATCGATGGCGCGCAATTCCCGCATGAGATTGGCGTTGAAGGTGATCTCGTTGAGGCGATCCTGGATCTCCTGCTGCGTGCGTGGGGTCTCGCGCCGCTCCACGGGGTTGATCTGCACCAGGACGATGTCGCGGGTCTCCGCCCCCCGGTAGAGGGGATAAAGCGGTGGATTGCCGAGATAGCCTCCGTCCCAGTAGGGCACGCCGTCGATCTCCACCGCCTGGAACACCGTCGGCAGGCAGGCCGAGGCCATGAGGTGATCGACCTTGAGATCCGAGCGCTCGAACACAGCGAGCTTGCCGGTCCAGACATTGGTGGCGGACACGAACACCGCCGCCGTCTCGGCCTCGCGCAGACGGTCGAAGTTCACCTGCTTGGCCAAAGCCTTGCGGAGGGGATTGTAGTTGAGCGGATTCGACGCGTAGGGGCTCGTCTTGATCACGCGGCCCCAGAACTCGACGACGGGGTTGTCCTTCCACAAGGCGAACAGGCCGTTCAGGGCCCCGCGCTGGACCGGCCAGAGATCGCTGTCGAGGCTTACTTCGCGCCAGAACGTCTCCAGGGCGGTGCGTGCCCCATCGGGACCACCCTCGAGCCAGCCGTCGACCATCACCACGGCGTTCATGGCTCCGGCGCTCGCTCCGGTGATCGCCTCGAAGCCGAGGCGTCCGTCCTCGATCAGCGCATCGAGCACACCCCAGGTGAAAGCCCCATGTGCCCCGCCGCCCTGGAGCGCCAACGCGACGGTCTTCTCCGCACGCGGACCGGCCAGGACCTGCGTCGGCGCCGTGGCCCGCTCGGGGCAGGACCCACCGGGGCCGATATCGGCGGGTGAGTCGAGGGGCACGTCCTGATTCGCGTCGAGCATGGGGCCTCCCAATGGATGGTGCACCGCAACATATGATGCGACAGGGCAACAATCGGGCCGGGACGCCCCCGGTTCCCCCCACGGCGCGCAGTGCAGCCATTTGTCCGGCGCAGCGATGAACTCGACATCTCGCCCCGGATCGGACATGGGATGGCCTGACACCAGACCAGCGCCCCTGACCATCGGGACGGTGCGGGCTTGACGCCCGCCCACCGTCATCTCAGCTAAACGGTCGAGAGCGTAGACTAGAGGGCGTGGTGGACGCCACCGGCCGGATCGCCCAGCCGGGCTCAATGGCGCCCTCGCGGACGGACCAAAGCCGCAAGGCCGGCGGAGGTTCCTCGGAGCGCACGGATCAACGATGGAAGCCATGGACGCGACCCCCGCCAACCCGATCAGCGGCAACGCCCCCGAGATCGCCGGTCCCAGCCCCCGTCACCGCACCGTCGGCGTCATGGTCGGATCCGGGGAAGGAGCCGTCATGGTGGGCGGCGGTGCCCCCATCGTGGTGCAGTCGATGACCAACACCGACACCGCCGATATCGACGGCACGGTGGCGCAGGTGGCCCAGCTGGCCCGGGCCGGCTCGGAGCTCGTGCGCATCACCGTCGATCGCGACGAGGCGGCCGCCGCCGTCCCGAAGGTCCGCGAGCGCCTCGACCGCATCGGCATCCACGTGCCCCTGGTCGGCGATTTCCACTACATCGGCCACAAGCTCCTCGCCGACCATCCGGCCTGTGCCGAGGCCCTGGCGAAGTACCGGATCAACCCCGGCAATGTCGGCTTCAAGGAGAAGAAGGACACTCAGTTCTCGACCATCGTCGAGCAGGCGATCCGCTACGGCAAGACCGTACGCATCGGCGCCAACTGGGGCTCCCTCGACGAGGCACTTCTCACGCACCTCATGGACGAGAACGCCCGGCTGCCCCGGCCCATCGACGCCCGCGCGGTGATGCGCGAGGCCATGGTGCGCTCGGCGCTGTCCTCGGCCGAGCGCGCCGTGGAACTCGGCCTGCCGAAGGACCGGATCATCCTCTCGGCCAAGGTCTCGGCGGTACAGGACCTCATCGCCGTCTACCGTGAGGTGGCGCGCCGCTCGGACTTCGCGATCCATCTCGGTCTCACCGAGGCCGGCATGGGCTCGAAGGGCCTCGTCGCCGCCTCCGCCGCCATCGGCGTTCTGCTGCAGGAAGGCATCGGCGACACCATCCGCTACTCCCTCACCCCGGAGCCGGGCGGCGACCGCACCGTCGAGGTCAAGGCCGCGCAGGAATTGCTGCAGACCATGGGCTTCCGGACCTTCGTCCCCCTGGTGGCGGCCTGCCCCGGCTGCGGACGCACCACCTCCACCACGTTCCAGGAACTCGCCCGCGACATCCAGAACTGGATCGTCACGTCGATGCCCGCGTGGAAGAAGGCGTATCCCGGCGTCGAGGGTCTCAACGTCGCGGTGATGGGCTGCATCGTCAACGGCCCCGGCGAATCGAAGCATGCCGATATCGGCATCTCGCTCCCGGGTACCGGCGAGACCCCCACCGCCCCGGTGTTCATCGACGGCAAGAAGGCCATGACCTTGCGCGGGCCGACCCTCGCCAAGGACTTCGAGACCGTGGTGACCGACTACATCGAGCGCCGCTTCGGCGCCGGCACCCGCAGCGCCGCGGAGTAGCCGCCGCTCGCGGCGCGCGCCATGCCTGTTGGCCGAACGGTGATCCCGAGCGGGTTGCCGTTCTCGCGTGCTGCGCCGCATGATAGCGTGACCGCAGCCTAATCCCCGCTGCCCGACTTCGTCGGGACCGGCCCCGCGTTCTTCGCGCACTCCCGATGGTGCGTCGCGAAAAGCCCGGGCTCGCAACACGTCGCGATCGAGCCGCATGACGCAATCCGCCATTCCGAGCGCGCCCGGTCCCACCCCCGAGGGGGGGGACTCGTCCGCGGCGGCCATCGACGCGGAGACGGGCCGGGCCCACGCACCGGCCAGCCTGTGGACCCTGGTGCTGGGCTCCGTCGGCGTCGTCTACGGCGATATCGGCACGAGCCCGCTCTACGCCTTCCGCGAGGCCCTGGTCTCCGCCCGCGCCGACGGCATCCTCCTGCGCGAGGAGGTCCTGGGCGTCGCCTCGCTCATCCTGTGGGCGCTGCTCCTCATCGTCACCATCAAATACGTCGTCATCCTCATGCGGATGGACAACAACGGCGAGGGCGGCATCCTCTCGCTCATGGCGCTGGCCCGCTCGGCGCTCGGCGGCTCGCGCATCGTGTTCATGTTCGGCCTGCTCGGGGCGTCGCTGTTCTACGGCGACGCCATCATCACGCCCGCCATCTCGGTGCTGTCGGCGGTGGAGGGGCTGAAACTCGTCACCCCGGCCTTCGAGGCCTACGTCCTGCCCATCACCATCGCGATCATCGTACCCCTGTTCCTGATCCAGAACCGGGGCACGGGGAAAGTGGCGACCTTCTTCGGGCCGGTCATGGCCGTGTGGTTCGCCGCCATGGCGCTCGCCGCCCTGCCGCACATCTACGCCACCCCGGACGTGTTCTGGGCCATCAACCCGTACTACGCCCTGCATTACCTGCTTGGCCACGGCACCGGTGCCCTGGTGGCGCTCGGCGCGGTGTTCCTCGCGGTGACGGGGGCCGAGGCCCTGTTCGCCGATCTCGGGCATTTCGGCCGCCGGCCGATCCAGATCGCGTGGCTCTACCTTGTGGCGCCCTGCCTCGTGCTCAACTATTTCGGCCAGGCCGCCCTGGTGCTGGCGAAGCCCGACACGAGCGACCCGTTCTTCCAGCTCGTGCCCGAATGGGGCCTGCTGCCCATGGTGCTGCTCGCCACCGCCGCCACGGTGACGGCGAGCCAGGCGGTGATCACCGGCGCGTTCTCCCTGTCGCGCCAGGCGATCCAGCTCGGCCTGCTGCCGCGCCTCGAGATCCGCCACACCTCGGAATCGCATTCGGGGCAGATCTACCTGCCGCAGATCAACGCGCTCCTGATGGTCGGCGTCGTCATCCTGGCGATCCTGTTCCGCTCGTCCGCCGCCCTCGCCTCGGCCTACGGCATCGCGGTGACCGGCACGATGCTCATCACCGCGAGCCTCGCCTTCCTCGTGCTGTGGAAGACCTGGAAGTGGTCCCCCTGGGCCGCGGGCCTTGCGATCCTGCCGTTCGCCGCCTTGGAGTTCCTGTTTCTCCTGTCGAACATGCTCAAGGTGTTCGAGGGCGGCTACGTGCCCCTGCTGTTCGCCGGCGCCCTCATCGTCGTGATGTGGACCTGGGTGCGCGGCGTCGCGATCCTCATCAACAAGACCCGCAAGACCGACGTGCCGCTCACCGAACTCGTCGGCATGCTGGAGAAGAGCCCGCCGCACCACGTGCGCGGCACGGCGGTGTTCCTCACCAGCGATCCCTACATCGCGCCGGCGGCCCTGCTGCACAATCTCAAGCACAACAAGGTGCTGCACGAGAAGAACGTGGTGCTCACGGTGGAGACCGTGGACACGCCCCGGGCCCGCGCCGTCGACCGCGTCCGCATCGAGCCCATCGGCCCGCACTTCTCCAAGGTGGTGATGAAGTTCGGCTACATGGAATCGCCCAACATCCCCCGGACCCTGACCCTCCTGAAGAAGCAGGGCTTCAAGTTCGACATCATGGCGACGTCGTTCTTCCTGTCGCGGCGCTCCATCCGCCCGGCGGCCCATTCGGGCATGCCCCTGTGGCAGGACCGGATCTTCATCACGCTGGCCAAGAACGCCAACGACGCCACGGACTTCTTCCAGATCCCCACGGGGCGGGTGGTCGAGGTCGGGACCCAGGTGACGGTGTGAGGGGCATCGCCCACCCCTCTCCTTGAGCAAACAACCTCGCAAACCCGGAATCTGACTCCGGATTTGCGAGGTTATGGGCTGTGTTCGCCCCTCACGCCTCCCGGTCGTACCGGAACGCGTCGGCCACCCGCGGCATGGCGATGCGTTCGTAGAAGGTGATCGCATCGGGGGCGGCCGTGAGCAGGAGCGAGGCCTGCGGGCCGATCGCTTCGCGCGTCGCGGCGATCAGGCCCTGGCCGATGCCAAGGCCCTGCGCCGAGCGGCACACGGCGAGATCCGACAGGTAGGCGCAGAACGAAAAGTCGGTGAGGGTGCGGGCCACGCCCACGAGGGCGCCGTCGCGGCGGGCGGTGACGACGAGGTCGGCCGCCGCCAGCATCATCTCCAACCGTACGGGATCGTCGGCGGGCCGGCGTGGTGCCAGGCCCGATTCGACGAGGACGCGGCGGAACTCCGCCACGTCGAGATCCGGCTCGATGCCGTAGGTGACCACCGTCCGGGGCTCAGGCGGCGAAAGCGCCATGGCAGTGCTTGTACTTCTTGCCCGAGCCACACGGGCAGGGCTCGTTGCGCGCGACCCGGCCCCAGGTGGTGGCGTCCGTGGGGTCGCGCTCCAGCACCGCCGTGTCCGTGGGCATCGCCTGCGCGGCGTAGCCGTAGGCCGGTCCGGCCCCGCCGTCGCTTCCCGTGCCTGAACGGCCGAACTCGTTCTCGCCGGTGACGGGATCGAGGTGCTGGGCGAACATCTGGGGCAGGGCGGGGGAGGCGAACGGCGTCTCCTCGGACGCCGGGTCCTCGTACATGATCTCGATGCGAGCGAGCTGCTGGGTGACCTGCTCGCGCAAGCTGCCGACGAGGCCGTTGAACAGGTCGAAGGCCTCCGACTTGTACTCGTTCAGCGGATCGCGCTGGGCCACGCCGCGCCAGCCCACCACCTGACGCAGGTGGTCGAGGGTGACGAGGTGCTCGCGCCAGAGATGGTCGAGGGTCTGCAGGAGCACCTGCTTCTCGACATAAGTCATCACCTCGGGCGTGTTCTTCTCCGTGCGCGCCGCATAGGCGTCGTCGGCCGACTGGCGCAGGCGGTCGCGCATCTCCTCGTCGGCGATGCCCTCTTCCTTGGCCCAATCCTCCACCGGCACGTCGAGGTTGAGAACGGTCTGGACCCGCTCGCGCAGGCCCTCGACATCCCACTGCTCGGCGTAGGCGTTCTCGGGCACGTGGACGGCGACGAGGTCGTCGACGACGCCGTGGCGCATCTCGTCGACGGTGTCGCGCACGCTCTCCTGGCCCATGAAGTCGCGACGCTGCTCGAACACCACCTTGCGCTGGTCGTTCATGACGTTGTCGTACTTGAGCACGTTCTTGCGCATGTCGAAGTTGCGCGCCTCGACCTTCTGCTGCGCCTTCTCGATGGCCTTGTTGATCCATGGGTGAATGATCGCCTCGCCCTGCTCCAGGCCGAGGCGCGTCAGCATGCCGTCCATGCGATCGGACCCGAAGATCCGCATGAGATCGTCCTGCAACGACAGGTAGAACTTCGAACGGCCGGGATCGCCCTGACGACCGGAGCGGCCGCGCAGCTGGTTGTCGATGCGGCGCGATTCGTGGCGCTCGGTGCCGATGATGTAGAGGCCGCCCGGCAGGGCCTTCTTGCGACCGGCCTCCGGGTCGGCCGGCTCGCCCGACGCCAGCACCTTCTCGCGGTATTCCGCGATCTCGGCCTTGATCGCCGCGATCCTGGCCTCGCGCTCCGCACCCTCGGGAATGCCCGCGAGTTCCTTCTCGACCCGCATCTCGACGTTGCCGCCGAGTTTGATGTCGGTGCCGCGCCCGGCCATGTTCGTCGCGATGGTGATGGCACCGGGCACGCCGGCCTCCGCCACGATATAGGCCTCCTGCTCGTGGAAGCGGGCGTTGAGCACGGCGAAGCGCTTCGTCACCCGGCCCTCCCGGGCGGCCGCGTAGACGTCGGTGAGGGCGTTGAGGTCCGAGTAATCGAGCGGCGTGAAGCCGGCCTTGGTGAGCATCTCGGCCAGATGCTGCGACTTCTCGATGGAGCCGGTGCCGACCAGGATCGGCTGGTGGCGCGCATGCGCCTTCTCGATCTCGGCGATGATGCCGTCGTACTTCTCGCCCACGGTCCGGTAGACCTCGTCGTCCTCGTCGACGCGCTCGACCTCCTTGTTGGTCGGGATGTCGACGACTTCGAGCTTGTAGATCTCGGCGAACTCGTCGGCCTCCGTCGAGGCCGTGCCGGTCATGCCGGCGAGGTTGGAATAGAGACGGAAGTAGTTCTGGAAGGTGATCGAGGCGAGCGTCTGGTTCTCGGGCTGGATCGTGACCCGCTCCTTGGCCTCGAGGGCCTGGTGCAGGCCTTCCGAGTAGCGCCGGCCCTGCATCATGCGGCCGGTGAACTCGTCGATGATCACCACCTCGTCGTTCTTGACGATGTAGTCCTTGTCCAGAGTGAACAGGGTGTGGGCGCGCAGCGCCTGGTTCACGTGGTGGACGAGGGAGACGTTGTGGGCGTCGTAGAGATCGCCCTCTTTCAGCAGATCCGCTCCGCGTAAAAGGTCCTCGATGAACTCGTTGCCGCTCTCGGTGAGCGAGACCGTGCGCTGCTTTTCGTCGAGGTCGTAATGCTCCTTCTCCAGATGGGGCATCAGCGCATCGACGGAGACGTAGAGCTCCGAGCGGTCGTCCACGGGCCCGGAGATGATGAGCGGGGTACGCGCCTCGTCGATGAGGATCGAATCGACCTCGTCCACGATCGCGAAATTGTGGCCGCGCTGGGCGAGCTGGGAGAGCTCGTACTTCATGTTGTCGCGCAGGTAGTCGAACCCGAACTCGTTGTTGGTGCCGTAGGTGATGTCGCAGGCATAGGCCGCCTTGCGCTGCTCGTCGTCGAGCCCGTGCACGATGGTGCCGACGGTGAGGCCGAGGAAGCGGTAGACGCGGCCCATCCACTCGGCGTCGCGCGACGCGAGGTAGTCGTTCACGGTCACCACGTGGACGCCGAGGCCCGAGAGGGCGTTGAGGTAGACCGGCAGGGTCGCCACCAGGGTCTTGCCCTCGCCCGTGCGCATCTCGGCGATGCCGCTCTCGTGCAGCACCATGCCGCCGATGAGTTGCACGTCAAAGTGGCGCTGACCGAGCGCGCGCTTGGCGGCTTCGCGCACGGTGGCGAAGGCGGGAATCAGGATATCGTCGAGGGACTTGCCGGCGGCGAGCTCGCCCTTGAGCATGTCGGTCCGCGCGCGCAGATCCGCGTCGGACAGGCTGGCCAGCTGCGGCTCCAGGGCGTTGATCTCGGCCACACGGGGACGGTAGCCCTTCACGCGCCGGTCGTTGGACGAGCCGAAAATCTTCTTGGCGAGGGCACCGAGCATCGTGAACCTACGGTCGATCGAAAAGCGTGAAGGCGAATGTTGGCCGGGCTTATAGAGGTAAATATTGCCCGACGCATCCGAAAGAGCCGCGCCCTCGCGAACGTCGATGTCCTCAGGTTCGCGAAGGCGGAACGGCGTCGCATTCGCTCCGATACCGGGCGCCCGCCCTAAGCGCATGATGTCGTCAACCCGGCCTCAGGCCGGGGTTCTCACGCCCGGTTGCCAGAAAGCGGGCGGCAGGGACGAATCAGTTGATCTCGCAGAACCCGGCCCCGGAGCCGACGATGCGTCCGCTACCGCACCAGACCTGCGTCGTACGGACGTCCCTGACGGGAGCGGGGGCGGTCACGAGGGGGGTGACGACGGACGGGATCGGGCGCGGCATCGCCAGGCTCGCGGCGGGCTCCTGCCGCACCGGTCCGGCCGGAGTTGAACCGATACTGCCCGTGGCGGCGGGGACGAACGCCACACCCGGACTGCGGCGCCCGCGCGCCTCGGCATCCGAGGCACCGCCGATGAGACCGGCGCCGAGCAGGACCACAGCGAGGGCGACCGAATCTGCACGCACGCGACACCTCCCGGAACAAGTCGGACGGACCCTACGCCCCGATCCGTTAAGGCGGCCTCGCCGCAACCCGGCGGATGCGATGGATCGTGGCCCGCCCGGCTTGCCATCGACGCCGGCGCACGCCACCTGTGAGGGCGTGATTCCGGTGGCCTTCCGGCCGCCGCCAACTCTCGCACCGATCACGCCTCGCACCGAGTCCGACCGCACGGTGAGGCGGGGATGCAGCGAGGCGCCCTGCCCGAAGGACGCCGCGATGCCCATCACCCACGCCCTCCTGCGCACCAGCGCCCTCGCGCTGCTCCTGGCCACGCCCCTGGCCGGCGCCCAGGCGCAGCAGCCCGCCGCCCCCGCGCCGGCGGCCCCCGTCGTGGCGCCCGAGACGGTTGTGGCGAAGGTGAACGGCGCCCCGATCACCCAGGGCGATCTGGCCATCGCGTCGGACGATCCGGCCCTGTCCCTGCCGGGCGTGGACGACGCGCAGAAGAAGAATCTGCTCGTCGATTACATGGTCGACCTGAAGGTCGGCGCGCAGGCCGCCGACGCGGCCAAGGTGGCCGAGTCCCCGGACTTCCAGCGCAAGCTCGCCTATTTCCGCGATAAGCTCCTCCTCGACGAGTACCTGGAGCGCGAGGCCAAGAAGGCGGTGACGCCGGAGGCGGCCAAGGCTCTCTACGAGCAGACCATGAAGGCGATGAAGCCGGACGAGGAGGTCCATGCGCGCCACATCCTCGTCGACAACGAGGACGACGCGAAGAAGATCGCCGTGCGCATCAAGGGGGGCGAGGACTTCGCGAAGGTCGCGGCCGAGGCCTCGAAGGACCCGGGCTCGAAGGCCGAGGGCGGCGATCTCGGCTGGTTCACGAAGGAGCGCATGGTGGCGCCCTTCGCCGAGGCGGCCTTCAAGCTCAACGCCGGGCAGGTCTCGGACCCGATCAAGACCCAGTTCGGCTGGCACGTCATCAAGGTCGAGGAGAAGCGCGTAAAGCCGGTGCCGACCTTCGCTGAGATGAAGGAGCAGGTCGAGCAGTACATCACCCGCAAGACCCAGCAGGATCTCATCCTCAAGTTGCGCGAGGCCGCGAAGGTCGAGCGCACGGGCGCCGCCCCAGCCGAGGGGAAGGGCGAGCCCAAGAAGCCCTGAGTCCAGTGACCCGGAAACCGGCGTGCCCCGCATTCGGCGGGGCGCGCGTATCGATGGTTGCGCGGTTTATGGTTGCGCTTGGCTCCCGGATCGGCTGTGACTGCGCCCGTCGAATCGAGGGGGCAGCATGTCGGGTGGTCACGGGGGCGGCGGAAGCTCCAACAAGCGCGTGGCGCTGCTGATCTCGGTGTTGGCGCTGTTCCTTGCGCTGGCCGAGACCCTGGCCAAGGGCGCGCAGACGGAGGCGCTCAGCGCCAACGTCGAATCGTCCAATCAATGGGCCTACTTCCAGGCCCGCACCATCCGGGGCACCATCCTCAAGACCGCCGACGAGACCCTGGCCCTGCTGCCGCCGGACGCCGCGAATTCGGAGGCGATCAAGGCCAAGCGCGCCGAGTGGGCCAAGACCATGGCCCGCTGGGACAGCGAGCCCGCCACCGGCGAGGGCCGCAAGGAACTCAGCGAGAAGGCCCGGCACGCCCAGGAGGTGCGCGACAAGGCGCTCCACCGCTATCACCATTACGAGTTCGGCTCCGCCGCCTTCCAGATCGGCATCGTGCTCGCGTCGGCCGAGGTGATCACCGGCATCGCGGCCCTGGTCTTCGGCGGCGCCCTCATCGGCCTCGCCGGATTGGCGATGCTCGGCTTCGGTCTCTACGCGCCCCACGTGCTGCCGTTCTTCCACTGATACTCGACAAGCGGTCGGTTTGCCTGTCAAATTCTTCCTGCGACCGGTGATTGAAGCCGGCGCCGGGGTGGATACGCCATGGCGAACGATGCGGACGGGGAAAGCCGGCTCACGCGGGCCTCAGGCTTTCTGTTCATGCACACGGAGCACGCGGTCTACGCCGTGCTCGGGGTGCTGCTGGCGGCCACCGCGATCCTGGCGCTCGTCGATGCCACCGGCCTCCTCGTGGGGGCGATCCGCGAACTCGGCGGATCGGGCAAGCTCTTGGAGATCGTCGACCGGCTCCTGTTCCTGCTGATGCTGGTGGAGATCCTGCACACGGTGCGGGTCTCCATGCGCTCGGGCAAGCTCACCTGCGAGCCGTTCCTCATCGTCGGCCTCATCGCCTCGATCCGGCGGGTCTTGGTGATCACCCTGCAATCGTCCGAGGTCACGCATGGCCCGCTCACGCCGGAGCGCGAGGCGCTGTTTCGCATCTCGATGATCGAGCTCGGCGTGCTCGCCGGGCTCATCCTCGTCATGGTCCTGTCGATCTTCCTCCTGCACCGTGCCCGCGACGATCAGCAGGTGGCGGGACAGGAGTAGGCGCTCAGCGCCGCTGCTTGGATTCGGCCGCCCGGCGCAGGGCTTCCGCCATGGCGCCGCCGGGCTCCGCCCCGGCCCTCGGCGGCGGCGGGGCCGCCTGCATCCGTGCAGGGGCCGGGCGCTCCTCGCGCCGGCCGGGGCGGGACGTGTCCGCATCGTCCGACCGCATGGAGAGGGCGATGCGCTTGCGGTTCGGATCGACCTCGACGACGCGCACCTGCACCACGTCGCCGGGTTTGACCACGTCGCGCGGGTCCTTCACGAACCGGTCGGCCAGCATCGAGATGTGCACCAGGCCGTCCTGGTGCACGCCGACATCCACGAACGCGCCGAAGGCGGTAACGTTCGTCACCACGCCTTCGAGGCGCATGCCGGGCTTGAGGTCCGAGATCTTTTCGATACCGTCCTGGAAGGTCGCTGTCCTGAAGGCCGGGCGCGGATCGCGGCCGGGCTTTTCCAGCTCGGAGAGAATGTCGGTGACCGTGGGCAGGCCGAAGGTCGCGTCGGTGAACTTTTTCGGGTCGAGCCCGCGAAGCGTACCCGCATTGCCGATGACCGCCTGGATCGGCTGACCGGCGGCGGCGAGAATCCGGCGCACCACCGGGTAGGCCTCCGGGTGGACGCCCGAGGCGTCGAGGGGATCGGTGCCGTCGCGGATGCGCAGGAAGCCGGCGGCGAGTTCGTAGGCCTTCGGCCCGAGGCCCGCGACCTTCTTGAGGCTGGCGCGGCTGCGGAACGGCCCGTTGGCATCGCGGTGGACGACGATGTTGGAGGCGACCCGCTCGGTGAGACCGGACACCCGGGCGAGCAGGGGCGCGGAAGCGGTGTTCACGTCCACACCCACGCCGTTCACGCAATCCTCCACCACGGCATCGAGGGAGCGGGACAGCTTCCCCTCCGCCAGATCGTGCTGGTACTGTCCGACGCCGATGGCCTTCGGCTCGATCTTCACGAGTTCGGCGAGCGGGTCCTGCAGGCGCCGGGCGATGGAGACGGCGCCGCGGATCGTGACGTCGAGGTCGGGCAGCTCGGCGCTGGCATAGGCCGAGGCCGAGTAGACCGAGGCGCCGGCCTCCGAGACCATCACCTTGGTGAGTTTCAGTTCGGGCTGCTTGGCGATGAGGTCCGCCGCGAGCTTGTCGGTCTCGCGCGACGCCGTGCCGTTGCCGATGGCGACGAGTTCGACGCCGTGCGCGCGGCAGAGCTTGGCGAGCGTCACGAGGGCGCCGTTCCAGTCGCGGCGCGGCTCATGCGGGTAGATCGTGTCGATGGCCACCACCTTGCCGGTGGCATCGACCACCGCGACCTTCACGCCGGTGCGGAAGCCCGGATCGAGGCCGAGGGTCGGGCGGGCGCCCGCGGGCGCCGCCAGCAGCAGGTCCCGCAGGTTTCCGGCGAACACACCGACGGCGCCGGTCTCGGCCACGGCCCACAAGCGCGCGCGCAGGTCCGTGTCGATGCTGGGCTTGAGCTTCGTCCGCCACGTCCGGCGCACGGTGTCCATGAGGAACGCGTCGCCCGGTCGGCCGGCGTCGCGTACGCCGAACGTCTTGGCGATGCGCAGTTCCTGGGCGGAGGGCTGTCCCTTGGCCGGTTCGTCGCCGACGGCGTCGGTCAGGTCGAGGTCGAGCACATCTTCCTTCTCGCCCCGGAAGAGCGCGAGGATGCGGTGCGAGGGCAGGCGGGTGAGGGGCTCGGAGAACGCGAAATAGTCGGCGAACTTCTCGCCCGCCGCCGCCTTGCCCTTCTTCACCGTCGCGACCATCCGGCCACGCTGCCAGCCTGTTTCCCGCAAGGACCCCACCAGTTCCGCGTCCTCGCTGAAGCGCTCCATGAGGATCGACCGCGCGCCCTCCAGGGCGGCGTCGGTGTCGGCGACGCCCTTGCCCGCATCGACATAGCCCTTGGCCGCCGCCTCCGGTGCCTGGTCGGGCCCGGCCAGAAGAGCATCGGCCAGGGGCCCGAGGCCGGCCTCGCGGGCGATCTGCGCCTTGGTGCGGCGCTTCACCCGGAACGGCAGATAGAGGTCCTCCAGCCGCGCCTTGGTGTCGGCGGCGAGGATGCGGGCGCGTAAGGGGGCGTCGAGCTTGCCCTGGGCCTCGATGCTCTCCAGCACCGCCGCGCGCCGCGCTTCGAGGTCGCGCAGGTAGGCGAGGCGCTCCTCCAGGGTGCGCAACTGCGTGTCGTCGAGGGTGCCGGTGACTTCCTTGCGGTAGCGCGCGACGAACGGGACCGTGGCGCCCCCGTCGAGGAGATCGACGGCGGCCTTCACCTGCCACTCGGCCACGCCGAGTTCGGCGGCGAGGATTGCGTTGATGGCGGCCATGCAGCGTCTCCCGGTGGGGCCGGGGTGTCTACAGGTCCGCGCGCCGGACGGTCAAACGGGCCTCGCCGTCGCTGGACAACGCCGCGATCCGGGCAGACACTTTCGTCCAAGAACAGACGTCAACAGACGTCTCGCGCCCAAGAACAGACGTCTCGGGGAGGTGGTGATGAAGCTCGGATTTGGGCCGGCCGTGCTGTGGCTCATGCTCCTCGGACCGGCGTCGGCGGAGCCGCCGACCTTCCAGGTCGATCCGGCCTGGCCGAAGGCCCTGCCGAACAACTGGATCATGGGCCAAGCCTCCGGCGTCGCCGTGGATGCCGAGGACCGGATCTGGGTGGTGCAGCGGCCCCGCTCCCTCACGGACGACGAGAAGGCGGCGAGCCTCGACCCGCCGCGCACGAAGTGCTGCGTGCCGGCCCCGCCGGTATTGGTGTTCGATCAGGCCGGTACACTGATCCGGTCCTGGGGCGGCCCGGGGCAGGGCTACGACTGGCCGCAGAACGAGCACGGCATCCACATCGACCACAAGGGCTTCGTGTGGCTCGCGGGCAACGGCGATCAGGATGGGCTGATCCTGAAGTTCACGCCGGAGGGCAAGTTCGTCCTGCAGATCGGCAAACAGGGTCCGCAGACCAACAGCCTCGACACCACCCGGCTCGGCCGCCCGGCCGCCATGCAGGTGGACCCCGAGACCAACGAACTCTACGTGGCCGACGGCTACTTCAACCACCGGGTCATCGTGTTCGATGCCGAGACCGGCGCGTTCAAGCGGATGTGGGGCGCCTACGGCAAGCCGCCCACCGACGAGGCCCTGCCACCCTACGATCCGGCCGCCGCGCCGGCCCAGCAATTCCGCAACCCCGTCCACTGCGTCCAGATCGCCCGCGACGGCCTCGTCTACATCTGCGACCGCGCCAACGACCGGGTCCAAGTGTTCCACAAGGACGGCCGCTTCGTGAAGGAGTTCTTCGTCGAGAAGAACACCCGCGCCAACGGCTCGGTCTGGGAGCTCGCCCTGTGGCCCGATGCCGAGCAGACCTACCTCCTCAACGCCGACGGAGCCAACAACGAGGTCCGGACCCTGAAACGCGACACCGGCGCGGTGGTGGGCGCGTTCGGCCGCAACGGCCGCATGGCCGGCGACTTCCACTGGGTCCACAACCTCGCCATCGATTCCAAGGGCAACGTGTTCACCACGGAGGTGGACACCGGCAAGCGCGCCCAGAAGTTCGTGTTCCGGGGCGACATGATCCTGCGCAAGCGCGCCCCGGCCCCGTGACTCGAACCTGGGCGTTCAGGCCGCCGCGTCCCAGGTTTCCGTGACGGCCCTGCCCGATACGAGCAGGCGCGCGCGGAGCACCACGTCGCCGGGCGGGCGGCTGGCGGGCGGGCGCCACTCGACATAGAGCCGCCAGCCCCCGGTCTGGGGCACGAACTCGACCACCGGGTCCACCAGGGTGCCGGCACTGGCCGAGACGTCGGCGGCGAGGGCGGCCGCCGGATCGCGGGGCAGGCCCGGCCCTTCGAAATCTACCACGTAGAGGCGCCGGCCCGGGCTCGGCGGCGTGGTCGGACGCAGGCGTTCGGCCGAGCCGACGCGGGTCGACACCACGCGGGCGAGGGTTCCCGGCACGACGCGCGCCGGCTCCGCGCCCACCGTCGCCAGGGTGTAGCGCAGGGCAAGGGAGCGTCCCGCCGCGACGGGGGCGGCCGGCACGAACGCCGCCACGATGTTGTCCATGTACTCCTCGCGCGATGGAATCTCGAAGAGCTGCACCGCACCGGCGCCGAACCCCGCCTCCGGGGTCACCCACAGGCCCGGCCGGTATTCGTGACGGGCCTGGACGTCGAGATAGGCGGCAAAATTCCGCTCGCGCTGAAGCAGACCGAACCCGTCGAGGGGATCGACGGCGAAGGCGGAGACCTGCGGATCGCGCCGCCCGTTCACCAGGGGCCGCCACAGCCGGTCGCCCCGGGTGACGACGGCGAGGCCGTCGGAATCATGGACCTGGGGGCGGAAATCGTCGAAGGGTTCGGCGCCCGGCGCACCCGGCCCGTTCTGCCCGTGGAGGAACATGCTGGTGAGCGGCGCCAGCCCGAGGCGGTCGATGGCCTTTCGTGGGTGGAGCGAGGCTTCGACCCGCAGGGTCGAGGGATCGCCCGGTGCGACGACGAAGCGGTAGGCGCCCGTCAGGCTCGGGGATTCGAGGAGCGCCAGTACTTCGAGGGTGCGGGCGTCGTCCTTCGGTTCGCAGATCCAGAACGCGGTGAAGTCCGGAAATTCCTCGGCGCCCGGGCCGCCCGTGCGGATGGCCGCCCCCCGCGCCGACAGGCCGTATTCCTGGCCCTTGCCGCGCAGGCGGAAATACGAAGCTCCGAGGAAGACGAGGAATTCCTCCTGGATCGCCGGTCGGGCCTCGTCGAAGGCGTAGTGGAGGCGAAAACCCGCGAAGCCGAGGTCGGCCGGGAAGGTCTGGCCCTGCAACGCGGGGCCGAGGTCGAACAGCTCCGGGCCGTACGCGATGGGCTTCGGCGGCCCCTCCGCCGGCTGGAGGTAGAGGTCCACGCGCTTGGCCTGCAGGAAGCCGCGGTGGAACAGCTGCGCCGAGAAGTGGGTGCCCAGGCGCGGGCTCGCCGCGGGGCGGAACGTGATCCCCCGGTAGCCATCGTAGGTCAGGGTCTTGAGGGTGGGTGGCAGGTCGTCGGCGTGCGGCCGGTACGGGCTGGCGGCGAGCGCCATCGCCCGCTCGGAAAGCTCCGCGAAGGTCATGGCCGTGGTCCGGTCGGAAAGCGGAGCAGCCATCGTTCGGGCACCATTCAGATCGGTGATACTAGGCAGGAGCATGCCCGTGGCCGCGCCGAGCGTCTGCAGGGCTTGCCGCCGCGAGACGGGGCCGGTCGGCCCGTTCCCGTCCCCACCGTTGCCATCGCCCATCGTGTGCCTGTCCCCGTGATCGGGCATCGCTTGGCTCCCCTCGTACGAGAGTCCCGCGCCCCATGTCCCAGCGGTTGTCGCACGACGCTCAGGTTGCCGAAATCCCAGGCGGTGAAATCCCCGGCGGACCGGCTTCGGAGCACTCCCTCCTCGCACGCCGGCTGATGCTGGCCGGGCCCACCCTGGCGACGGCCGCCCTCATCGCGACCCTGGCGGGGATCGCCTACGGCCCGCCCACCGGCTGGCTCGCCGGCTCCGTCCTCGTCCTGTTCTGCCTGGTGATGGCCTGGCAGTCGTTCGTGGCCTGGCAATACGTCTACGGCCTCGTCGCGGACGCCCTCGGCGACCGGGCGAAGTCGGACCTCGAGATCCGCTCCCTGACCGTGCCGGCGATCGCTTCGGGCCGGAGCCGGACGGCCGCCGTGGTGGCCATCCACGCGGAGGACGCCGTCGCGGTGTTCGCGGCCCTCCGGGTCATGGCCCGCTCGCTCCAGCGCGAGGGCGGCGACGGGTCCGACATCGACCTGTTCGTCCTGTCCGACACCCGCGACGGCGCCATCGCGGCGGTGGAGGAGCACGAATTTTCCCGCATCACCGCCTGGGCGGCCCAGAACGGTTCCGGCCTGCCGCATCTGCGCTACCGCCGCCGCCACGACAATGCCGGGCGGAAAGCCGGCAACATCGCCGAGTTCTGCCGAACCTACGGGGCCGAGTACGACTTCATGATCGTGCTCGACGCCGACAGCCTGATGACCGGCGCGGCCATGCGCCGCCTCGCCCGTCTGATGGAGGAGAGCCCCCGCGTCGGCCTGATCCAGACCGTGAGCTACGCCACCGGCCGCGACACCCTGTTCGCCCGCGTCCAGCAATTCGCCGTGCGCCTCTACGCGCCCCTGTCGATCCGCTGCCTGGAAACGTGGCAGGGGCCCGATGGCAGCTACTGGGGGCACAACGCGATTCTGAGGGTCGAGGCCTTCGCCAACAACGCCGAACTCCCCGTCCTGCCCGGCAAGGCGCCGCTGGGCGGCGAGATCCTGTGCCACGACATCGTCGAGGGCGCGCTCCTGCGTCGGGCCGGCTGGGAGGTGCGCTTGCTGCCCGAGATGGGCGGCACCTGGGAGGAGATGCCGACGAACCTCGTCGATCTGCTCGGCCGCGAGCGCCGCTGGTGCCAGGGCAACATGCAGCACCTGCGCGTCGTGCCCATGCCGGGCCTGCGCCCCGCCAGCCGCTGGCACCTCGCCGTCGGCATCCTCTCCTACATGGCCTGCCCGCTCTGGGTGGCGTTCCTGGCGCTCGGCACCGTCCAGGCCGCGACCACCGGCGATCTCGGTCTCCTCGGCTACGGTCTCACCGGCACGGGGGCGGCCGCCCATGGGCTCGCGGCCCTCGTCGTCCTCGTTCTCGCCCTGCCGAAAGCCCTGAGCCTCGGCCACGTCCTCGTCTCGGCGGAGCGCCGGGCGGCCTTCGGCGGCACCGCGTCGCTCCTGAAGAGCGCGGCGCTGGAACAGGTGATCTGGGTGCTGCTCTGGCCGGTGATGACCCTGTTCGCGGCGGGCGCCGTCGCCACCACCTTCGTCGGGCGCGTGGTGCGCTGGGACGTGCAGGTCCGTGACGATCGCCGGGTGCCGTGGGCGGAGGCCTGCCGGCTGCAGGTCGACACCCTGGTGGCCGGTGGCCTCCTCGCCGGCGTGCTCGCCTATGCCGCCGACCCGTGGCTCGCCCTGTGGATGGCGCCCGTGGCCCTCGGCCTCCTGTCGAGCCCGGCCCAGAGCGTGCTGACCAGCCGGGCCGATCTCGGCCGGCGGGCGCAGGACCTGGACCTATTCCTCACCGTCGACGACACGCGGCGCGCGCCCGATCTCGCCGCCCTGGCCCAATCGCGCGGCGGCACCGAGGTCCGGGCGGAACGGCCGAACCTCGCCGAGGTCGCGGACCTCCGGGCCAGCGAAGCCCCGGTGTCCTGAGCGGGCGTCAACGTGCCGGCTTGCCGAGGACTTCAATGGGGTCGGTGCGCTGGCTCGGGGCCGGCTCCTTCGTGACGCTGTCGCCGCCCTGCTTGCCGTCGGACTTCAGCCCCGTTCCGCTGGCGAGTTCGAGACAGGTGACCATCTCCACGTAGGACGGAAACCCTCCGGCATCGAACTGCTTCTCGCACTGGCGCTTGGCCGCCGGCGTGAACTCGCCCCAGCGGCGCTTGACCTCGTCACGGGCCGAACGCTCCGAGCGCAGGCAACCGTCCTTGCTGGCGTTGTCGTTGACGTTGGCCGAGGCGGCGGAGCGGCAGGTCTTCTCGATGTCGAGGTTCGGCGGACCGTCCGCCGCCGAAACGGGCGCCCCCGCGAGCAGCAGGGCCACGAGGCCGGCAGTGAGGCCGGCAAGCAGGGATCGGGCGTTCGTCATCGCGGGTCTCTCCGGGGGAACTCTCAGCCGACAACGCGAAGCTTCGGCATTGGCCCCCTGCGTCCGCGAGGAAAATCACTGCCTGTCCGGGGTGTCGTCCCCCCGCAGGGCCGCGTCGAGATCCCCGAAAAGGTCGTCGACGGCCTCGATACCAACGGATAGGCGCAGGAGATCGGGCGGGCAGGGCGAGCCCGGCCCCTCGACGGAGGCCCGGTGCTCGATGAGGCTCTCGACGCCCCCGAGGGAGGTCGCGCGCTTCCACAGGCGGACCCGGGCGGCGGCGGCGATGGCGGCCTGTTCGCCGGCCGCGATCCGGATCGACAGCATGAAGCCGAAGCCGCCGTCCATCTGGCGCGCGGCGACCGCATGTCCGGGATCGTCGGGCAGGCCCGGATACAGCACGGCGCTCACCGCCGGATGGCTCTCGAGGCGGCGGGCGAGTTCCGCGGCCGAGGCCGATTGGGCGGCGGCCCGGAGGTGCAGGGTGCGTAGGGACCGCATGAGCAGGTAGGCCTCGAACGGTCCGAGGATGGCACCGCCCCCGGCGCGGATCGTCCCGAGTCGCGACCAGAACGCGTCCGCCTCGGCGCCGGCGAGCACGCCCGCGACCACGTCCGAATGCCCGTTGAGGATCTTCGTGGCCGAATGCATCACTATGTCGGCCCCGAGCGTGAGGGGCCGCGTGTGGATCGGCGAGGCGGCGGTGGAATCCACGGCGAGCCGTGCCCCCGCGGCATGGGCGAGGCGGGCGGCGGCGGCGATGTCGGTCACCGTCCAGAGCGGATTGCCCGGCGTCTCGATCCAGACGAGCTTCGTCGTGCCCGGCCGCAGGGCGGCCCGCAGGGCATCGAGATCGTCCATGGGGACGAAGTCGATGGCGATGTGCCGGCGCGGCATCTCCTCGCGCAGCCAGCGCTTGAGGGCCCAGTACATCACCAGGGGGGCGACGACGTGGTCGCCGGGCTCCAGGGCGGTGAACACGGCCGTGGCCGCCGCCATGCCGGAGCCGAACAGCATGGCCCCGGCTCGCGCCTCCTCCAGCATGGCGATGACGGCCTCGGCCTCGCGCACGGTGGCGTTGTCGGGCCGCGCGTAGGAGAAGCCCGACGCATAGCCGTTGTCCGGATCGCGCAGGAAGGTGGTCGAGACGTGGAGCGGCGCCACCACGGCCCGGGTCACCGGTTCGATTCGCCCCATGGCCTGGGCCGCGAGGCTGCGGGCCTGGAAGGGGTGGGGCGTGGTTTCGTCCGGCATGGCTCCGGTCCTGTCGTTCGCGGGTCTGGGGGAAGGTGGAGGTCTCCAGGACGCGTTCCTGGCGACGGCACCGGCCCCATGGCACGGACCTGTCGTATGGTCCGAGTCCGGGGCCGGCTTCATGAAACCATGGCCCCTCGAACAGCGTTCCGACGCCAGCCTCCGAAGACCGTGTCGCCCCCCGGTAGCCGTGTCGGCCGCTCCGAGACTTGTCGCCCAGAGACACTGAAACCAGGACCCCGAGACGGATGACCGCTACCCTGCATGTGCCCGGCCAGCCGGCCCTGCCCCGCTATCCCCGTCTGGCGGCGGCGATCCTGCCCGTGGTCCTCACGGGCTTGGTCGGGTCGCTCTCGACGGGCTCCAACATCGAGGGCTGGTACGCGAATCTCGCCAAACCGTCCTTCAACCCGCCGAACTGGGCGTTCCCCGTCGCGTGGACGATCCTCTACGGACTCATCGCCTTCTCGGCGTGGCGGCTCCTGGGCGCCAAGCCGCGCACGGGGCCGACCCGGGAGGGCTGGCGGCTGGCGGTGATCGCCTTCGCGGTCCAGCTTGCGCTCAATACCGCGTGGACCCCGACCTTCTTCGCCGCTCACGCCATCGGCACGGGCGTGGTGGTTTCGGGGGCGATGTTCGTGATGATCCTCTGGACCATCCGCCTGTCGTGGCGCTTCGACCGTGCCGCCGCCGGAGTGCTCGTGCCCTACGCGGCCTGGGTCGGCTTCGCGACGGTTCTGAACTTCGCGCTCTGGCGGCTGAACTGAGCCCTACTCGGCGGCTTCCACGAACACGGTGCCGGCGCGCGGCAGGTCGAGGGTGTCCCATGTCTCCATGAGCGCCGCCGTCAGCTTGGCGATCCTGGCGTCGTCGTGGAACGGCGAGGGGGTGATGCGCAGGCGCTCGGTGCCGCGCGGCACGGTCGGGTAGTTGATCGGCTGGATGTAGATGGCGTGATGCTCCAGCAGATGGTCGGCCGCCGCCTTGCACAGCTCGGCATCGCCGACCATCACCGGCACGATATGGGTCTGCGTGTGCAGCACCGGCAGGCCGGCGGCCTCGAGGGCGATCTTGGTGCGGTTGGCCTGGCGCTGGTGCGCCTCGCGCTCGACGTTCGAGCGCTTGAGGTAGCGGACCGAGGCGCGAGCTGCGGCAGCGATGGCCGGCGGCAGGGCGGTGGTGAAGATGAAGCCCGGCGCATGGCTGCGCACGGCGTCGCACAGGACGGTGGACCCGGTGATGTAGCCGCCGACGCAGCCATAGCCCTTGGCCAGGGTCCCCTCGATGACGTCGACGCGGTGCATCACCCCGTCGCGCTCGGAGATGCCGCCGCCGCGCGGGCCGTAGAGCCCGACGGCGTGCACCTCGTCGAGGTAGGTCATGGCGCCGTAGCGCTCGGCGAGGTCACAGATGGCTCCGATGTCGGAGACGTCGCCGTCCATGGAATAGACGCTCTCGAAGGCGATCAGCTTCGGGCGGTCGCCCGCCGCGATGAGGAGCTCTTCGAGGTGGGCGAGATCGTTGTGGCGGAAGATGCGCTTCTCGCAGCCCGAATGGCGCACGCCCTCGATCATCGAATTGTGGTTGAACGCATCCGACAGGATCAGGCAGTTCGGCAGCAGCTTGGCGATGGTCGAGATGCCGGCCTGGTTCGAGACGTAGCCCGAGGTGAAGACGAGGCCCGCCTCCTTGCCGTGCAGGTCGGCGAGTTCGCGCTCGAGGTCCACCAGGGGGGAATTGTTGCCGGCGATGTTGCGGGTGCCGCCGGCGCCCACGCCACAGCGCGCCGCCGTCTGGGTCATGGCGCCGACCACGTCGGGGTGCTGGCCCATGCCGAGGTAGTCGTTCGAACACCACACGGTGATCTCGGAGGTGCCGCCGTCGGGCTTGCGCCAATGCGCCGTGGGGAAGCGTCCGGCGATGCGCTCGATATCGGCGAAGACGCGATAGCGGCGCTCGGTGTGGAGGTGGTCGAGGGCGGTGCGGAAGTAGGCGTCGTAATCGGCTTGGGTCCGACCCGGACGGGTCTTCTGGATCTTGCGGCTCTCGGTGATCTCGCTCGTCGCGGGCATCCGGTTCACGGGCATCCGTCCTTCACGCTTGGGCTGATTGGCCGGCGGTGGGATCGCGGCCTCTGGCGGGGTCGTTTCCGCGCGGACCCTCTTGCCAGACGGGGTCTTCGCGATTGGTTTTAGCAAAGTGTCGTCGCCGCCTGTTCGGGAGACAGCGAACGCTCCGCGTCGTGGCTGGCTTTCCCAGCGCGGACGGCACGATACAGGCGAACTTGGAATTGGTTCAAGTCGACAACCGCAGCCCTGGTCTGCAGCTTGACGGTGCCGCCAGGTGAGGCTGCCTGATAGGCGCCGTCGTCGTGGCGATGCGTCGCGTGGGAGCCGCTCCGTCCGGGTTTCGCGGCAGGACGCCGATGCGACGATCGAAAAATCGGCTTCCCATCGAAGCCGCGAGCGGATTGAAGCGTTGGCGTGCCACCCCGAGGCCGCTTGGAGAACCATGACCGATCAGACGGACAGGCGGGCCGAGCGCCTCAAGGCGGCCCTGCGGGAGAATCTCCGACGCCGCAAGGCGCAGGTGCGCGGTCGCTCCGAGGCGCCGGACGGCAGGGTTCGGGACGGGACCGGACCCACGCCCCCGGATCCTCCCGATCCGTCCGATGCGAATTCGCCGGACGCCAGTCCGCCGGATGGCGATCCGCCGCAACCCTCCGAGGGCGATCCGGCCTGAGCTGGGCCGCAATCCCTTTTCCGACAAAACTCGCGTATACGCCGGCTCGAACGACATGGAAGGCGGGCCGCGGGCTCTCCGCGAGACCGGTCCGAACGTCCCCCGGGGGCGGGACCAGAGCGTAAGGTTGGACAGCAATGGACCGCATCACCATCATCGGCGGCAGGCCGCTCAACGGCGTGATCCCGATCTCGGGTGCCAAGAACGCCGCGCTGCCCCTGATGATCGCCAGCCTGATGACCGGCGAGACCCTGGAGCTCGGCAACGTGCCGCGGCTCGCCGACATCAACGCGCTCCTGCGCATCCTCGGCAACCACGGCGTCGACCACATGGTGGTGGGCAAGCGTCCCGGCCAGACCACCGAGACCGGCCAGACCATCCGGCTCACCGCCTCGAACGTCATCGACACCACGGCGCCCTACGAACTTGTCTCGACCATGCGGGCGAGCTTCTGGGTGATCGCGCCCCTGCTGGCGCGCTTCGGCGAGGCCCGCGTCTCCATGCCGGGCGGCTGCGCCATCGGCACGCGCCCCGTCGACCTGCTGCTGATGGCGCTCGAGCGCCTCGGCGCCACCGTCGAGGTCGACGGCGGCTACGTGGTGGCGAAGGCCAAGAACGGTCTTCGCGGGGGTGAGATCCACTTCCCCAAGGTCACGGTCGGCGGCACCCACGTGGCGCTGATGGCGGCGGCGCTCGCCAACGGCTCGACCCTCATCGAGAACGCCGCACGCGAGCCCGAGGTCGTCGATCTCGCGGCTTGCCTCACCAAGATGGGGGCCCGGATCGAGGGCGCCGGTACGCCGCGCATCACCATCGAGGGTGTCTCGCGCCTGCACGGCGCCCGCCACGACGTGCTGCCCGACCGGATCGAGACCGGGACCTACGCCATGGCGGTGGCGATGACCGGCGGCGACGTCACCCTGGAGAACACCCGGGCCGACCTGCTGCACTCGGCCCTCGACGTGCTGTCGACCACGGGCGCCGAGATCACGGTAGGCACCGACACCATCCGCATCCGCCGCAACGGCGGCGGCATCGCGGCCGTCGATGTCACCACCGATCCGTTCCCGGGCTTTCCCACGGACCTGCAGGCGCAGTTCATGGCCCTGATGACCCTGGCCAAGGGCCAGTCCAACATCCGCGAGACCATCTTCGAGAACCGCTTCATGCACGTGCAGGAGCTTGCACGCCTCGGCGCCAGGATCCGCCTCGAAGGCGATCTCGCCATCGTGGAGGGCGTCGAGCGTCTCAAGGGAGCGCCCGTCATGGCGACGGATCTGCGCGCCTCGGTGTCGCTGGTCATCGCCGGGCTCGCGGCCGAGGGTGAGACCAGCATCAACCGGGTCTACCATCTCGATCGCGGCTTCGAGGCCCTGGAGGCCAAGCTCGCGCGCTGCGGCGCCGAGATCACCCGCGTCCGCTCGTAGGTGAGGCGCGCCGGCCCCGACGGGCCGGCGCGGAATGATCAGCCGCCGACGGCGCCGCGCTTGAAACCGAAGCCGGGAATCTCGCAGCCGCAGGGGGCGTTGTAGGGCGCGGGCCGCGTGCCGCAATTGCCGCGCGCGGTGACGCAGATGCTGCCGCCGCGTCCGCCGCGGGGACGTCCGTCGAAGCGATCGTCGTAGCGGTCACGGCGGCGCTCGTAGCGGTCCTCGTCGTAGCGGCGCTCGAAACGCCGGGGACGGTCGTCCTCGTAGCCGCCGTAATACTGAGCCTTGGCCTCGAACGCGCCGAGGCCGGTACCGAGGGTCGCGGCCGTCGCGATCGCCAGGAGAATGCGCTTCACCGAACTGTCCTTTCCGTCATCCCCGTCGCCCGAGCCGACGTGTTCGCCGATGGGTCGCGGGGGCCGAGCTTGGAGGGTCTCGGGGACGAGCCTTAGACCGATGCGGATGAACGACGGCTGAGACCTCTCGTTCCACGCCGTCCCGCGCCACGCCGTCCCGCGCCACGCCGTCCCGCGCCCCGTCGTACGAACGCCCGCGCGCCCATGGTTGCCGTGGGCCGACGGCCTCGCTACCTACGGGACGCAAGAGTTGCCATGTTCCGGGATCGGCCCGGTTCAACCCGAAGAGCGCGACACCCCGCCATGGAGCTTCTGAAGCTCGCCGCCCTCGATGCCGACGACCTCGCGGTGATCTCGGCTCACCTGCAGGACGCCATCCTGCGGGCCGAGGATTTGGCCTATCTCACCGATACCCATCGTTTCGTGCTGGTGGCCCGGCGGTTCGACTGGTCGACGGAGGAGGGGACGGCGCCGCGTCGACGCCTGACGGGCGTGCATTTCGAGCGGGTGCTCGGCGTGCGCAGCCGCGGCATCGTACCGGGCGCGTCGTCCGACACCCCCCTCGAACTCCTGGCCGTCACCTTCACGCCGGGCGAGGCTCCGTCCGGCACCGCCACCCTGATCTTCGCCGGCAATGCCGCGATCCAGCTCGACCTCGAATGCATCGAGGTGCGCATGAAGGATCTCGGACCCGTCTGGGAGGTCGATGGCCGACCCGATCACGAGGCCGTCGCCGCCGCCCGCGCCGCCGTCGAGGGACGCAACGCATGATCCGCCTCCATTCCGGCGCCGCCGATTTCGCGGACAGCTTCGCCCGCCTGCTCACGGTGAAGCGCGAGATCTCGGAGGATGTCGACGAGACCGTTCGGGGCATCATCGCGGGCGTGGTCGCGGGCGGCGACGCGGCCCTCGTCGACTACACCCGCCGCTTCGACCGCGTCGGCGAGGCGTTCACCACCGCGACCCTGCGGGTGACGGCCGATGAGATCCGGGCCGCCATCGCCGCCTGTCCGGCCGACGCCCTGGAAGCCCTGCGCTTCGCCGCCACCCGCATCGAAGCCTTCCATGCAGGCCAGGTGCCGGGCGACCACATGGGCACGGACGCCCTCGGGGTCACCAGCGGCTGGCGCTGGACCGGCCTCGAATCCGTCGGCCTCTACGTACCCGGCGGGACGGCGAGCTATCCCTCCTCGGTGCTGATGAACGCGATTCCGGCCCGCGTCGCCGGGGTGCCGCGCGTCGTCATGGTGGTGCCGATGCCGGAGGGGGCGATGAACCCCCTCGTGCTCGCCGCCGCCGATCTCGCCGGCGTCCACGAGGTCTACCGCGTCGGCGGTGCCCAGGCCGTGGCGGCCCTGGCCTACGGAACCGAGACCATCGCGCCCGTGGCCAAGATCGTCGGGCCGGGCAATGCCTGGGTCGCGGCGGCCAAGCGCCGGGTGTTCGGGCAGGTCGGCATCGACATGATCGCCGGCCCGTCCGAGGTGCTGATCCTCGCCGATTCCCACGCCAATCCGGACTGGGTCGCGGCCGACCTTCTCGCTCAGGCCGAGCACGACGAGGCCGCCCAATCGATCCTCATCACCGATTCGGCCGAGCTTGCCGACGCCGTCGAGCAGGCCGTCGAGCGCGCCCTGGTCACCCTGCCGCGTGAGAAGATCGCCCGGGCGAGCTGGCGTGATTACGGCGCCATCGTCGTGGTGCGGAACTTCGACGAGGCGGTGCCCCTGGTCGACCGCCTCGCGCCCGAGCACCTCGAGATCGAGACGGACGATGCCGAGGCCTTGGCCGCGAAGGTGCGCAACGCCGGGGCGATCTTCCTCGGCTCGCACACGCCGGAGGCCATCGGCGACTATGTCGGCGGCCCCAATCACGTCCTGCCGACGGCGCGCTCGGCGCGGTTTTCGTCCGGGCTCGGCGTCCTCGACTTCATGAAGCGCACGACGATCCTGCGCTGCGACCCCGAGAGCCTGCGGGCGCTCGGACCCTCGGCCATCGCCCTCGGACGGTCGGAGGGTCTCGAAGGCCACGCCCGCTCGGTGGCCATCCGCCTGAACCTGTGAGGCGATGATGCCCGGCGCGGCCAAATCCACGGAGCCGAAATCTCCCAACCGCCTCGTGGCGGTGACCCTCGACGAGGAGTCCATCGGCCGGGGCAACCCCGACCAGGAGCACGAGCGCGCCATCGCGATCTTCGACATCCTTGAAGAGAACAGCTTCGCGATTCCGGGGCGCGAGGGGCCGTTCGCCCTCACCCTGGGGCTGGTCGAGAGCAAGCTCGCCTTCGCGATCCGCCACGAATCCGGCGATCCGGTGATGACGCACCTCCTGTCGCTGACCCCGTTCCGGCGGGTGATCCGCGATTACGAGATGATCTGCGAGAGCTACTACAACGCCATCAAGACGGCCTCGCCGACCCAGATCGAGGCCATCGACATGGGGCGGCGCGGCCTGCACAACGAAGCCTCGGACCTGTTGAAGCAGCGCCTTGAAGGCAAGGTCGACCTCGACCACCAGACCGCGCGGCGCCTGTTCACCCTGGTCTTTGCCTTGCATTGGAAGGCCTGAGCGGCGCTCTCCCGAACGTGACGTCCATCGCGCGGCAGCCGCACCCCGAAGGCTTCGTGCGTCCACCAAGACCTCGTCCACCAAGATATCGTTCACTAAGACCTGGAGCCGTCGACTCCAGCGCCCGGAGACAGTGACCGGATGGCGGACGAGGCCGGCCCGAAGAAGCGTGTCCAATCCGCCCTGTTCATGTGCAACTTCAACGCCGTGCGCTCGCTGGCGGCGGAGGCCATCGCGCGCCACTACTTCGGCAAGTCGATCTACGTGCAGTCGGCCGGGGTCCGCTCGGGCGAGCCCGCCGATCCGTTCATGGTGGCCGCGCTGGACGAGATCGGCATCGATGCGACGCGCCACAAGCCGCGGACGCTCGCCGAACTCGAGGAGTGGGAGGGGCTGAACTTCGACCTCATCGTTACCCTGGCGCCCGAGGCCCACCACGCCGCCCTGGAGCTCACCCGCACCAACGCCGTGGAGGTGGAGTACTGGCCGACGCCCGACCCGACGAACTTTCACGAAGGCTCCCGCGACCAGCGCCTCGACGGCTATCGCGACGTGCGCGACGGCCTGATCTACCGCATCAAGTCGCGGCTGAAGGGATGAGTCGTCGGATCGAGGTCACGGGTCCGTAGCTCTTCTCCAGGATGCGGGCGACGGCGTCGCGCAGCGGCTCCACCGCCACCGCCATGTGGAAGCCGTTGGCGTGGATGAGGCGGGTGGCATCGAGCATCAGCCCGACATGGCCGCGCCAGAACACGAGGTCGCCGCGCGCGAGCCCGTCGAGGCCGGGGGGGAGGGCTGCACCGAGACCGCCCTCCTGCTGGTCGGCGTCGCGGGGCGCCGCGATCCCGGCGAGGTCGAGGCAGAGCTGGACGAGGCCCGAGCAATCGAGGCCGAGGCTGGTGCGGCCACCCCAGAGGTAGGGGGTTCCGACGAGGCGCTCGGCAGTGGCGGCGAAATCCGTGTCCGTCCGGTCGAGGGCGGCGCAATGGCCGGCGAAGACATGGTCGCCCGTGGCGAGGCGGAGATACCCGCCCGCTTCGCCCACCACCGACAGGCGGGCGCCGAGGGTGAGGTATCCGGTGGCGGGGAGCTTCAGGTCGGGGCCGGGATACAGGAAGGTCCGCAGGGCCGTGACCCGGTGCGTCGGCGCGGGATCGACCGGCCCGAGGGCGGCCTCCGCCAGGTAGCCGACATAGCCGTCGTGTCCGAGTCGGACCCAGGCGAAGCCTTCCTCGGCCTCGTAGAGGGTCACCGCGTCGCCCATCACCGCCTCGGTGTCGACGGCGGCATCGAACCGGGGCGCACGCCGCAGGGGGGCCGACGGCACCACCACCCGGCGGGCCTCGCCCACGACGTATTGGGCCGCCGCGATCCGGCCGCGCAGGCGAATGTCGGCCAGATCGGGTCGGGCCGGGATGAGGCGCGGGTCGGAGAGATCGGCAAGGTCGTCGAGCATGACCACTTATCCGTCGCGCCGTTGGTGGCCGCAACGGTGCGGCACTTCGACACGTCTCGGAAGGCGGTTTGCGACCGGCGCATCCTTTGCGTGGAAACCGAAGCGCCCGGCTCCGTGAACTCAATTCCCCAGCGATGTCCGCGACGCAACCGCCGAACGCGATTTTGTGCACTGCACATAGCCTGTCCGCGGCGTATGGTGATGGAATGCCGAGCGCGAGTCCTGCCGTGAAGAAGACCCCGAAATCCTTCAAGGACCTGCCGCCGATCCGCGTGCGCCGGGAGCCGCCGACGATTCCGGAGGCGGTGGCCGCCGCGCAGGATCTCGCCGACGAGGTCGAGCATCAGGTCGAGATCGCCGCCGGCCTGATCGGCCTGCCTGCCGACGAGATCCGCCCGCATGTCCTGGCCGCCGCGAAGGCCAAGCCCGAACGGATGCCCGAACGCATCCTGACGGCCGGCAGCCCGAACCGTGCGCCGCGTACGGTGATCGTCGAGCGCCGCACCCGTCCGCCCGTCATCGTCGAGCGGCGCGGGCGTCCGCCCTTGAGCCGGTAGGTTCGGACCGCCCCGGTCGCCCGGGGCGATCGGTCCTCGACCACCAGTCGAGCGTCTCGACTACCAGTCGAGCGTCTTGCCAGTGTAGTCGACGTAGACGCAGCCGGCCTGGCCGAGACGGCCCTCGATGACGTCGGACATGCCGGTGACGCTGGTGGCGACGTCGATGTCCGCGTCCGCCCCGCCCATCTCGGTGCGGACCCAGCCCGGATGCATCAGCATCACGCCGAAGCCGGCGTCGCGGTGGCGGACCTCGAAGCTGCGGGCCAGCGTGTTCAGCGCCGCCTTGCTCGCCCGGTAACTCTCCGAGCCGCCCGATTCGTTGAGGCCGACGCTGCCGAGGACCGAACTCATGAAGGCGACGAGGCCCTTCGGCGCGAGCCGGTCGAGGAAGGCTTCGGCGAAGCGGATCGGGCTCACCGCATTGGTGAGGTAGACCTGGGCCGCCACGTCGCGCGGAACGGCGTGGAGCGGTTCATGCGCCTGCGTCGCGACGCCGGCGACCACGAAGATCAGGTCGTAGCGTTCGCCCGACAGGGTTTCGCGGAGGGACGCGACGGCGCCATCGTCGTCGATATCGGCGGTCTCGATGCGCAATGCGTCGGACGACAGGGCTGCGAGCCCCGGCGCAGTCGAGCGCTGGGTGGCGGTGACCCGCCAGCCGCGCTGCAGGAACGTCTCGACGAGGCCGAGACCGAGGCCGCGCGAGGCCCCGACGATGAGTGCGTTCTTCTGGTCTGCCATGGTGTTCGATCCTCACGGTCCGGGATCGTGGCCAGGGCGGAGCCTGGTCGCGCGTGGACCCGATGCGTCTGAGGTCGGTCGCGGATCATCCCGCGGCAATGCGCCGGAACGCCCTGGAGGTGCGCGGGCGCACGCGGGATTGGGCCATCAATCGGCGGTCTGTACCGACCATGTGGCGTGGGTGACGAGGGGCATGCGTTCGAGGGCCGTCGTTACGGCGTCGAGTTCGGCCGCCGCCACCGCCGTGGCGACGAGGGTCGCCACCACCTCGACGGTGTCCTCGCCGCGCTCCACCACTTCAATCCCGCCGACGGGGTAGTTCGCCGCCTCGAGGCGTTCGACGAGAAGGTCTCGCGCGGGGCCGACGGACTCCGCCTGCACGGTCACTTGGACCTCGTAGGTCGCCTCCGTCTGGCTCTCATCGATCGGCGCCCGGTTGATCGCGTTGACCAGGGGGCGCAGCAAGGTGTTGCCGGCGAGCACGGCCGCCGTGACGAAGGCGGCTTCCAGGGGGAAGTCCGCGCCCGCGAAGGCGCCGACGGCGGCCGAGCACCACAGGGTCGCTGCCGTGTTGAGGCCACGCACGTTCATGCCCTCCTTCATGATCACGCCGGCGCCGAGGAAGCCGACACCGGAGATCACGTAGGCCACCGTGCGGGTGCCGCCGGCCGCCCCCTCCAGGCGCATGCCGAGATCGACGAAGGCGGCCGCCCCCACGGCCACGAGGACGTTGGTGCGCAGGCCCGCCGTGCGCTGCCGATACTGCCGCTCGGCTCCGATGAGGGTGCCGAGTGCGAAGGCGACAATGAGGCTGACGGCGGAATTGACGAATTCGGGGAGCGGCGAGGACAGGAGCATGCCGTGTCATCGCGATCCCGCGTGACGGAACCGTGACGGATCCGCCTATGCCGCCAGGAAGGCGCGCAGTGCGTCGCGTGTGCCCTCGGGGTTCTCCTCCGCGAGGAAGTGCCCCGATATGAGATCGACGCCCGTCGCGTTGGGCGCGAAGGTGCGCTGCCAGGCGGTGAGGAGCGCCTCGGCGCTGCGGTCGAGATATCCGTCGCCGGTCAGGATCAGGGTCGGGCAGGGGATCGTGCGCTGGGCGGCGAGATCGGCCAGATCCGCCTCGCGGTCGCGGGTCGCCCCGGCCCGGTAATCCTCGCACATCGCATGGATGCGCTCGGGCACGGCCCAGCCCTGCCGGTAGAGGGCGAGGGCGGCGGGCGCGAAGGCATCGAGCGACTTGGCATTGCTCCAGTCGCGCAGCAGGCCCTCGAAATAGCCGTCGGGATCGCGTCCGATCTCGTTCTCCGGCTCGGGCGCCGGACGGGCGAGATCCTTCCAATGCGCGGACCCGCTCGACGCTTCGATACGCTCCCACTGCACCAGGGTCGGCAGGATATCGAGCAGTGCGAGGCGCGCGACGCGGCCGGGCTCGTCCAGGGCCAAACGGTAGCCGATGCGCGCGCCGCGATCGTGACCGACGAGCGCGAAATGCACGTGCCCGAGATGCTCCATCACGGCCACGACGTCCCGGGCGAGGGTACGCTTGGCATAGGTTTCATGCCGGGCATCGCCCTCGGGGGCGGCCGACCAGCCGTACCCCTTCAGGTCGAGGCAGATCACCCGGTGGGTCTCGGCCAGCGCCGGTGCGATCCGGTGCCAGCAGGCATGGGTCTGGGGAAAGCCGTGCAGCAGCAGGACGGGCGGTGCGTCCTCCGGCCCGCCGATCCGGGCAAAGAAGCGCCCGACGGGGATGTCGATCCAGGGGGCGGAGAAACCGGGGAAGAGGTCCGTGGTCACGGGGCGCGGGCTCCGACGATGGAGAGCCGGATATAGGGCCGCCCCCGGCGGCCGACCACGCGCCATCGGGCAATTTGCCCGACATCGACCGTGCGGCCATCGGGCCGCGCCCGCGGGATTGACGCTGGGGCCCCGCACCGGCACACCCGGACGACGTGGGTCGCTTAAGAACCCGCACCAAAAATCGTCGAGGAGACGCGCATGGTACGGCTGACCGTCCTTGCCCCGAAGGCTGTTTTCGCCCGCGCGGAGTCGTGCGCATGAGCGGTGCCGTGCTGGCCGAGCGTCCGGCCGCGCCGCCCCTCGATCAAGCCCTGCACGCGCGGGTTCTCGCCCTGCGCGACGGCCTGCTGCATGGGCTCATCGGCGCCGACATCATGGTGGAGCGCCTACTCATCGGCCTGCTCACCGGCGGACACCTCCTCATCGAGGGCGCGCCGGGCCTGGCCAAGACCCGCGCGGTCAAGCGCCTGTCGGACGGCCTCGACGGCAGCTTCGCCCGGATCCAGTGCACGCCCGACCTCATGCCGGCCGATCTCACCGGCACCACCGTGTGGCGTCAGGATGCCGGCGATTTCGAGTTCCTGCCCGGCCCCCTGTTCCACTCCCTCGTCCTCGTCGACGAGGTGAACCGCGCCCCGCCCAAGGTCCAGTCGGCCCTGCTGGAGGCCATGGCCGAGGGCCAGATCACCGTTTCGGGCCACACCCACGGCCTGCCCGACCCGTTCATGGTGGTGGCGACCCAGAACCCCATCGAGCATGCCGGCACCTTCCCCCTGCCGGAGGCCCAGCTCGACCGCTTCCTCCTCCACGTGGTGGTGGAGATGCCCGACGAGGCCGCCGAGCGCCGCATCCTCGACCTCGTCGAGGGCGAGCTGAACCACCACGCCGAGGCGATGCCGGTGAAACTCTCGGTTGCCGAGATCCGGGCCGCGCGGGAGGCGGCGCTGGCCGTCTACGTCGCGCCCGCCCTGAAGGACTACCTCGTGCGCCTGGTGGCCGGCACCCGCACGGATTCGGCCGCGCCGGATCTGCGCGCCGCCATCGAGCACCCGGCCTCGCCGCGCGGGACCCTGGCCCTCATGCTCGCCGGCAAGGCGCGCGCCTACCTGCGTGGACGCGACCACGTCGTCCCCGAGGACATCGCGGATCTGGCCGCCGACGCCCTGGCCCACCGCATCGGCCTCACTTGGCGGGCGGCGGCCGAGGGCAGGACCGCGCGCGGCATCATCCGCGACCTCGTCCAGCGGGTGCGGGCGCTCTGAGCCCCGCCATGGCCTCCCCGTCCGTCGCCGATACGACGCAGGTGCCCGGCATCCACCTCTCGGGCGAGGCCCTCATGGGGCTGCGCCACCTCGCCCGGCGCGGCACCTCGCCGGCGACGCGCACCCTGGCGGGCCTGCCCGGCGGCATCGTCACCCGGCGGCGCGGGCGCGGCTCCGAGCCCGACGACGTGCGCCTGTGGTCCGAGGGCGACGACCGCCGCCACATCGACCGCAACGCCACCGCCCGCACTGGCATCCTGCATGTCCGCACCCACCACGACGAGCGCGACCGCGCCGTGGTGCTCCTCGTGGATGTCCGCCCCTCGATGCTGTTCGGCACCCGCCGGGCCCTGCGCTCGGTGGCCGCCGCCGAAGCCCTCGTGCTCCTCGGCTGGCGGGTGGCCGGCGATGGCGGCCGGGTCGGCCTCGTGGCGGTGGGCGCGGGCGAACCCGTGGTGGTGCGCCCCGCCGGGGGCGAGCGTGCCATGACGGCCGTCACGGGAGCGCTGGCCATGGCCCATGCCCAGGCCCTGGCGGACGCCGCGACCCAGGACCCGCCCCTGTCGCGCGCCCTGACCCTGGCCCAGAGCCTGCTGCCCTCCGGTGGACACCTCGTCCTCGGCACCGCCCTCGACAATCCGGGCGCGGATTTCGAGCACCTCCTCACGGTGATGGCCGAGCGCCTGTCGATCCGTCTGGTGCTGGTCAGCGACGCCTTCGAGCGGGCCCGCCCCCCGGGCTTCTACCCCTTCGCCACCCAAGACGGCCGGCGCGGCACGGTGCAGGCGAACCGGGCGGACCGCCCGCCCGGCGACGCCGATGCCCGCCTCGTCGAGTATGCCCGCCGCGGCATCGAGGGCCTGCGCCTCGATGTCGAGGCCGGACCGGAGGCCTACGCTCCCCTCATGGAACGGCTCGATGCGGTGCTGTGAAACCCGCACCGGCGGACGGTGCCCATGAATCCCGCAAACGCCCCCGCCGACATCCCCGCCAGCCTGGACCAGCTGCGCGGGCTGCACCTGCCCGCAGAGACCGCCGGCGCGGCGCAGGGGCCGGTGGTGCTCGCCATCGCGCTGGGCTTCACGGCGGCCCTCCTCGTCGGCCTCGTCCGGTACCTGAGGGCGCGGCAGGCCAACACCGTGCGCCGGGCCGCCGCGCGCGAACTCGCCGCCGCCAACGCCCTGCCGCCGGGGCCGCGCCGGGTCGCCCAGGCACGACTCCTGCGCCGTCTCGCCCGCACCCTGCGGGGCGACGCCGCGGCCTCGACGCAGGGGAGCGATTGGGCCGCCACCCTCGACGGCCTGTTCGCCACGGACTTCTTCACCAAGGGCGCCGGCCGGACCTTCGCCGACGGCCTTTACCGCCGCGAGGCGTCCGAGCCCGGCGCCATCGACGCCGAGCTCGTCCGGCTGATGCAGCGGATCGGGGCCTGACATGCCGAACTGGCTCACCGCGCTAGCCTCGGCGTTCGACCTCGCGAGCCCCTACGCCCTGCTGCTCCTGCCCCTGCCGCTGCTGGCGGCGCGCCTGATGCCGGCCGAGCGGGTCGGCTCGAGCGGGGCCCTGCGCGTGCCCGCCTCCCTCGTCGCCGCGGCGGCCCGGGGCGACAGCGTCGCCGCGCGCGGGCGGGGCCGCGCCGTGCTGGTCTGGACCCTGTGGGTGGCCCTCGTCGCCGCGCTGGCGGGTCCCCGCCTCGTCCTGCCCGCCACGGCGCTGCCGGCCTCGGGCCGTGAGATCATGCTGGTGATGGACCTGTCCGGCAGCATGGAGCGGCGCGACTTCGCCCTCGACGGCCAGACCGTGAACCGGCTGGCGGCGGTCAAGCGCGTCGGCACCGACTTCATCCGCCGCCGGGCCGGCGACCGCATCGGCCTCGTGATCTTCGCCAACGAATCCTACGTCGCCGCGAGCCCGAGCTTCGACACCGCCACCGTCGCCCGAGCACTGGACGAGGCGACCATCGGCCTCGTCGGCCGCTCCACCGGCATCGGCGACGGCCTCGGCCTCGCCCTGAAGCGCCTGACTCCACCACCCTCGGCCGAGACCGGCGAGGCCGGGCCGCCCGTGACCGCCAAGGTGGTGATCCTGATGACGGACGGGGCCAACAATGCCGGCCAGACCACGCCGCGCGACGTCGCGGGCCTCGCCAAGGAACTCGGAGTCCGGGTCCACACCATCGCGCTCGGCCCCCGCGACCTCTCCAACGCCGACGGCGAGCAGGACGTGGTCGACACCGAGACCCTACGGGAGATCGCCGAACTCACCGGCGGCCGGATGTTCCGGGTGAAGACCACCGAGGACCTCGTCGGCATGGCGGACGCCATCGACGAGATCGAGGGCGGACGCGCCAAGGCGCCGCCCGTGCCCCTGCGAAAGGACCTGTGGCCCTGGCCCGCCGCCGTGGCGTTCCTGTGCGCAGCCGGCCTTCTGGCGGCGAGGCGGGTCGCGTGAGTGTCCTCGATGCCCTGGCGATCTTGCGGCCCTGGTGGCTCGTGGCGATCCCCCTGGTGGCGATCCTGGCCCTTCGCGCGGCCTGGCGCTCGGCGCCGCTGGGTGACTGGGCCAAGGCCGTCGATCCCGGCCTGATGGCGCTGCTCGCCCGGCGCGGCGCCGTGCTCGGCGGGCGCCGGCAGGCGAACCTCGCCGCGGCGCTGACCGCCGGTCTCATTGCCTTCGCCCTCACGGGACCCGCCGTGGAACGGCCCGACGCCACCACCTTCCGCAACCTCGACGCCACCGTGGTGGTGGTCGATCTCTCGCGCTCCGTCGCCGAGGGAGGCCGCCTCAAGGACGTGCGCCAGATCGCCGAGGGCGTCGCTCAGGCGGCCGGCACCCGCAGCGTCGCCGTGGTGGTCTATGCCGGGGACGCCTATCTGGCGATCCCGCCCACCACCGATCGCGACGCCCTCGCCTCCACCCTGTTCGCGCTCGACGGCGACACGGTGCCCGACCGGGGCACCCACCCCGAACGCGGCCTCGCCCTGGCGCGCCGGACTCTTTCGGAGGCCGGCGTCATCGCGGGCGACGTGGTTTTGGTGACGGATGGCGACGGGATCGGCGAGGCCGCCGCCCGCGAGGCCGCGGCGACCCGGGCCAAGGGCTGGGCCTTGAGCGGCGTGTTCGTGCCCGCCGGTCCGAGCCTGCCGGCCGGGTCGCCGAAACCGGACCGCGCGGCGCTGGAGCGCCTCGTCGCCGCGGGCGGCGGACGCCTCGCCGACCTCGACGCACCGGGGCCCGTCCTCGATACCGTCGGGGCGAGTACGGCCCAGCACCTCGCCGCCGGCGGCTACACCGTCCTGGCCTTCGCCGATCTCGGCCGCTGGCTGATCCTGCTGGCGCTCCTGCCGGCGCTGGCCCTGTTCCGCCGGAGCGCCTGATGCCACTTGCGTTTCCGTTTCCCCGCCCGCGCCGCTGGACCACCTGGGCGCGCTTTGCCGGCCTCGGCCTCGCAGGAGTGGGCATTCTCGGCCTCGCCGGGGTGTCGCAGCCGCGCACGGGCCTCGGGCGCACGCTCATGGGCCTCGGCCTGCCCGGTGCCGCCGCCGCCATCCTCGACGATCCGGCGTGGCGCGGCCCGGCGCTCTACCAAGCCGGGCGCTACGACGAAGCCGCGGCCCTGTTCCGCGCGGCCGGGCGGCGCGGGTCCTACAACCTCGGCAACGCCCTGGCGAAGGCCGGCGATCTGCAGGGGGCACTCGACGCCTACGACGCGGCGCTCACCTACAACCCGCGCGATGCGGACGCCCAGGCCAACCGCTCCCTCATCGCCCGCCTCGTCGACGAAGGGGCGGGCGATCCCGGCAAGGGCGGCGGGGTCGCCAATGCGACCGCGACCACGGGCGCGCGCTACAACAAGACCTCGAACCAGGACCCCAACGACGACACCCAGGCGACCTCCAGCGGCGAGGGCCTGGCCGGCAACAAGGAAGGGGGCACCACCTCCTCGACGCCGGGCAACAGCAAGGTGGCGCGGCGCGGCAAGGCCGAGCAGGTCTCGGTGGATTCCGGCAAGGGCGAGGCGCGGGGCTCGGCCAGCGACGCCGCCGGGCGCGGGCGCACGGGTGCCGGTTCGGCCATGGTCGCCGCCGCGCCCGAGCGGGAAGCGCGCCGGGTGACGAAGAGCTTCGAAGCCCACGAGATCCGGCCCGACCGCCTCTGGCTCCAGACCCTGCCGGACGATCCCGGCCGCTATCTCAAGCTGCGCCTCAAGGCCGAGCAGGCCGTGCGCGTCGAGGCCGGCACGGCCGTGCCGGGGGGGAGCAACCCATGGTGAGCTTTGGCCGTCGGCCTCGGTCGTTGAACCTGACCGGTTCTGGCGGAGGAGCCACACCCTGTCCCTCTCCTTCCAGGAGAGGGGACCCGCGCTGCGATCGGCAGCCGTCTGCGGGGATTGGCATCACATCCCTTGCGATGTTGATTTTGATCATGCTCTTCGCGAACGCCCCCGCTCGCGCCGAGATCGACCCCGGCGACCTCACCCTTACGGTGACCCCGGAGCGCAACGGCAACGCCGATCCGTTCTCCCGCGAGATGGTGCTGTTGCGCATCCGCGGGGTCTATCGCCAGCCGATCCTGCTGGAGGAGGTGATCCAGCCGTCGCTGGCGAATTTCAGCTGGACCCAACTCGGCCGCGATACATGGTCGAAGACGCGCCTGCCCGACGGGCAGGTCGCCATCGCGTTCGACCGGGTGGTGGCGATCTTCCCGCACCATGCGGGCGACTTCACCATCGAGCCGTTCCTCCACCGGCTGACGGTCAACGACGGCGGCGTCCGGAAAGTGGTCGACGTGCCCTCGCCCCCGGTGCAGCTCTCCGTCGCGAACTGGACGAAGCCCGTCGGCGGGCCCGACGCCAAGGAGCCATGGTGGCTTCCGGCCCGCGAGGTCACCATCACGGATTCGTGGAGCCCGGACCCGGAGACGGTGAAGATCGGCGAGAGCACCCGGCGCATCGTCACCCTGGAGGCGCAGGGCATGGTCGCCGAAGGCCTGCCGCCCCGGCCGGTCATGCGCACGCGCGGCATCCTCACCTTCGCCGGACCTGTGACCCGCGAGACCATCATCACCCCCACCGGGCCCATCGCCCGGGCGACCTACCAGTGGGACGTGCGCCCCGCCATCGCGGAGGTGATCCCGTTGGACGCCATCATCATCCCGTGGTTCGACACCGTGTCCCGCACCCTGCGGGAGGCCGAGATTCCGGCCCGGCAGATCGGCGGCGGCCTGCCCGACCGGGAGGAGGACGCCAAGCCGATCACGCCGGCCTCGCCCCTCGTCGTGGTCGGGGCGGCCCTGGCCGCGTTCGGGCTCGGTCTGGCGCTCGTCGGGTTCGGGGCGCCCACGCGGTCGCGCCAGCGCCTCGATCGCGCGACCCGACGGGCCCTCGTCCTGGCCGCCGCCGCCGGTGACGCGACCGCCTTCCGGGCCCGCCTCGCACCCGTCCTCCAGGGCGCGCCGGATCTCGCGCGGGCCTGGCGGGCGGACCCCGCCATCGCCGCCGGCCTCGATGCCCTCGACGGCACCCTCTACGGGCGCGGTTCGGTCACCGCCCCCGACCTGACGGATCTCGCGCGTCGCCTCGGCCGGCCGGTCCGAGCCGCCGCTCCGACCGGAACCGATCGCGGACGTCTGGCCGACCTCGACGGGCGGGCCTGAGGGCCGGCATGGTTAACCACCGGTTTACGTCCCTCTGCCAACCCTGACGCGCGGGGAGTGGGTGGATGCGGCGCAGGGTGACGGCGACGGGGCGGTCTTGGCGCCCGGGGGGGCTGATCGCCCTCGGCCTTCTAGTCGGCTGGCCGGCCCGTGCGGCGGACTTCCTCGACGCCGGGCGCCCCACCGAAGGGTATGAAGCGCTCGACGGTGTCGCGCCGTTGCCGCGTTATTTCCCCCGGGCCGAAGGCGACGATTCGGTGGTGCGCCGGGCCCCCGTCCCACGCCGTCGCGTGGCCGGGTGCATCCCGCGCCGCGCACCCGTGCCCACCGACCGGCCCGGTGACCCGAGCTATGTCGGTTCCGCCTATGGCCTCGGCAAACCGAGCTATTACGGTTTCACGCCGCCGCTGGGCGTCGACGATCCCTACGGCCGCCCCCTGCTGCCCTACTGTCCCTAACGACTGGCGCGGATGCGGGCGGGCGTTTAGGTCTGCGGCCAGACCCGTGACCCGGACGGAAGCCGCAATGCCCGATTCATCCCTCCTTCGCTTCGAGGCCGTGGCGCCGTTGCGCGCGCAAGGCGCGGCGTGGCGCAAGGCCGGCGAATCCGTGGTGCTGGTGCCGACCATGGGGGCCCTGCATGCGGGCCACCTCGCCCTCGTGGCGCGGGCGCGTGAGTTGGGACGCCGCGTGGTGGCGAGCATCTTCGTCAACCCGACGCAGTTCGGCCCGACCGAGGATTTTTCGCGGTATCCGCGCGATACGGAGGCCGATCTGGCCCTCCTGGCGGAGGCCGGGGCCGATGCCGCCTACTTGCCCGATGTCGCTGCCATGTATCCGCCGGACTTTTCCACCCGCGTCGAGGTCGATAGCCTCACGCAGGGCCTGTGCGGCCAGTTCCGCCCGGGGCATTTTTCCGGGGTCGCCACCGTGGTGACGAAGCTCCTCAATCGGGTGCAGCCCGACATCGCTCTGTTCGGCGAGAAGGATTATCAGCAGCTTCAGGTGATCCGCCGCGCCGTGCGCGACCTCGACCTGCCCGTGGAGATCCAGGGCGTGGCGACCCTTCGCGAGGCGGACGGCCTCGCCCTGTCCTCGCGCAACCGCTACCTCAGCCCCGAGGAGCGCCGCGCCGCGCCGCGCCTGCATGCGGTCCTGTCGGCCATCGCCACGGGCCTCGCCGCCGGAGCCGAGGCGGAGCCGCTGGTGGCCGGGGGCCGGGCCGAACTGGAGGCGGCGGGTTTTTCGCCCGTGCAGTATTTGGAGGTCCGCGACGCCGAGACCCTGGAGCCGGCGACGCGGGCCAGCCGGCCCGTACGGGTTCTGGCGGCGGCCTATCTCGGCCGCACCCGCCTCATCGACAACGTGGCCGCACTCAGGACTTGAGGGGGTTGGCGAGGAAGAAGTTCAGCATGGCGCGCGACGCGTCCGGCCCACGCGGATCGGTGTAGCTTCCAGCCATAGTGCCGCCCGACCAGGCGTGGCCGAGTCCCCGGACCAACCAGCTCTCGACGGAGACGTGCCCGGCCGCATCGGCGTAGCGGGTGCGGATGTAGGGAAGTCCGCCGGGGCTGACGGCCTCGGTGACTTCGGGGGTCAAACCGGCGATGCCCGCCTGGGTGAGCGCCTGCTCGCCGTTGAGCGGATTGACCGTGCCGTCACTCTCGCCGTGGACCACGATGGTCGGCATGGGCGTGACGGGGGCGATGCAATCGGCCGCCGCCACGGGCCCGAGGCGCATCACGGTCAACGCCGCCGAGACGTCGCGGGCGCACCCTGCCGCCAACCCCGAATGGATGCCCACCGCCGCGAAGAGTTCGGGATAGGCGTGGGCCACGTTGGCCGCCGCCGCCCCGCCCGCCGAGAGGCCGGCGATGAAGACGTGGCGGGGATTGATCCGATGCTCGGCGACGACCGCGCGGGTCATGCCGGCGATGATGCCGGTCTCGCCGGCCTCGCGGTCCTGGTCGCCCGGTTGGAACCAGTTCCAGCAGCGCTGCCCGTTGGCCCGGCTCGTCTGGCCGGGATAGAGGACGTAGAATCCGTGCGTCTCAGCCAGGGTGTTCATCCCGGTGCCGGCGGCGAAGTCGGCCGGCGACTGGCTGCAGCCGTGAAGCATCACCACCAGGGGGCGGGTGCCCGGATGGGCCTTGGGCACGAACAGCTTGTACTCGCGGGTCCCGTGCGGACCCGTATGGCTGCCGTCGGTGAAGCTGCTCTCGCCGGTGGTGGCGGGCTCCGGGGTGGCGGGCATCGCCTCCTCGTCCGGTCTGCGCCCGACGCGGCCCGATACGCCGAGCCCTTCCAGGACGGGCGCGACGCTGCGCTCCAGACCCTGCGTCACCGACTCGACCACCTTGCGCAGGCGGTCGGTCAGACCGGCGGTTTCTGCTGGCTGGGACACGTGGCCGTGCGGCTCGAGACCTTCGTTCATGCTGCGCTGGATCAGAGCCGATGCGTCGCCGAGGCGCCCCGTGGCGGTGAGCCGGGTCGCCTCCATCATGTCGGCCAAGCGGTCCTGCATCCGGTTCTGTTGATCGCTCATCGGAGATTCGCTTTCAGGTTCTGCGCGGCACCAGGGGACGCACGAACGGTCCGGGGCGGGGTTGGAAGGGCGGGGCTTGACGATAAGGCGAGGGTAGTCAGCGCAACCGGTCGGCCAGCGCCGCCTTGACGGCGGGACTCGCCTGCAGGCTGCCCATGACCTCGATGGACGCGATGGTCTCGCGCGCGAGTTCGGGGGAGACGTCGGCGGCGATGCTGGCGAGTCCCAGGACACGGATATCCAGGGTGGTGCCGGCAGCGCGATGGGCTTCGAGATCGAGGCGGCCGTAGTGGCGCAGACCGAGTTCCACGTGTTTGCGGGCCACGGATTGACGCGTCACGTCGGCGTGGCGGACGATCTGATTGCGGACGGCCGTGTGGATGAAGTCGGAGCGGTTGGCATAAAGGCTTTCGGAAACGAGAAGGTCGATATGCCCGAGGTCGACGTAGCCGAGGTTGATCGTGATCTTCTCGCTGTCACCGACCCGCGTTGTGGGCCGTGGCCTCTGCAGAATGTCCGACACGTCCCGCTCCGCTACCATCTCCACAGCTGGTATATGGAGGATGAATGGTGCGACGCAATATGAAATATTGCGCTGCACTTCCGTGTTTGGATGCCATGCGTCCCACGCAAATCTCTACCTTCCACCGACTTGGAAACCGGTGTGTTCGACATCGGAAATTTGTCGCGGATGCGACCGGGGCTCAGGCCAGGAGCTTGTCGATGGTGATCGGCAGTTCTCGGATGCGCTTGCCCGTGGCGTGGAACACCGCGTTGGCCACCGCCGCCGCCGTTCCCACGATGCCGATCTCACCGAGCCCCTTCACGCCCATGGGATTGGCCTTGTCCTCCTCGTCGACGAAGATCACGTCGATGTCTTGGATGTCGGCGTTCACGGGCACGTGATACTCGCCGAGATTGTGGTTCATGAACCGGCCCAGCGTGTGGTCGAGCATCGATTCCTCTTCCAGGGCCGAGCCGATCCCCATGACCACGCCGCCGAGGATCTGGCTGCGTGCGGTCTTGAGGTTGAGGATCTTGCCCGCCGCGATGGCGGAGACCACGCGGGTGACGCGGATCACGCCGAGATCCTCGTCGATCTTCACTTCAACGAACACCGCCGAGTGGGTGTAGGGCGAGAAGGCCTTCTGGTGCGCGGCATCCGGCCCGGCCGAGCCCGTGGCCTCCAGGGTTTCCGTGCCGGTGGCCCTCAGCACATCGGTGATGGCGATGCTGCGGGACGCGTCGCCCGCTACCCCGATGTGCCCATCCTTGAACACCGCGCGGTCGAAATCGACGTTGGCGAGCGGGGAATCGTCGAGCCCGCGCGCCAAGGCGAAGAGTTGCCCGGCGAGATCCTGGCAGGCCCGCATCACCGCCGTGCCGGAGGACGCCGCCGTCCACGAGCCGCCGGCGAGCGGCGCCTCGGCGAGGTCGGTGTCGCCGAGCTTCGTCGTCACGTCCTCCATCCGCAGCCCGAGGGTGTCGGCGGCGATCTGGGTCAGGATGGTATATGTGCCTGTGCCGATGTCGCCCGTGGCATTGCCGACCGTGAGCTTGCCGTCCCGGGTCAGCGTGGCGCTCGCGCTCGACTGCTGCATCATCGATTCCCAAATGCCCGTGGCCATGCCCCAGCCGACGAGTTCGCGCCCGTCGCGCATGGAGCGCGGCTCCGGATTGCGGGTCGACCATCCGAAGCGCTCCGCGCCTTCCGCGAAGCAGGCCCGCAGGGATTTGGAGCTGAACGGCTTGCCCTCCGTCCGGTCGCTCTCGCTGTAGTTCTTGAGGCGAAGGGCGATGGGGTCCTGCCCCGTCTCGTAGGCGAGTTCGTCCATGGCGATTTCGAGCGCCATCACGCCCGTGACGGCGCCGGGGGCGCGCATGTCGGACGGCGTGTAGGTGTCGAGCTGGGCGAGCTTGTAGGAGAGGGCGACGTTGTCGCAATCGTAGAGCACGCCCGACCAGTTGACGACGACCTCCTGGTAATCCTCGAAGTTCGAGGTGCCCGAGATGGCGTCGTGCCGGATCGACCGAAGGCCGCCCGAGGCATCCGCGCCCAGCGACACGGTCTGGAGCACGTCGGGGCGGTAGCCGAAGGTGAACATCTGGTCGCGGGTCAGCACCACCCGCACGGAGCGTTCCAGGGCGCGGGCGGCCAGCACGGCGAGGAAGAGCTGGTATTGCGGGCGCAGGCCCGAGCCGAAGCCGCCGCCGAGATACGGGTTGAGGACGCGCACATCCTCCTTCTTCATACCGAACACCGCGGCGATGTAGCCGTGGGTGTTCACGACGCCCTGGATCTTGTCGTAGACGGTGATCTTGCCGTCGCCCTCCCACACCACCGTGGAGGCGTGGGGCTCCATCGGGTTGTGATGCTCCACGGCCAGGCGATAATCCTGCGAGACCTTGATCGGCGCCGCGTCGAAGGCGCCCGGGGCGTCGCCCCACGGGGCCGGCGGCGGCTTGATGCCCGAGCGCTTCTTCGGCGGCTCGTAGGCGAGCTCGCGCTGGGCCTCGAGATCGGTGGTCGGGGCCTCGGCCTCGTAGGCGACCTTGACGAGGGACGCGGCGTGGCGGGCCGTGTCGAAATCCTCGGCGACGACCAGGGCGACGGGCTGACCGCTGTACTGGATCTTGTCGTCGTAGAGGGCCCGGAACGGCGAGCCGGGCGGGGCCACCATGTCCTGGTAATTGTAGTCGAGCCACGCCGTGCGGGGCCGGTTCTCGTGGGTGAGGACCTTGATCACGCCCGGCACGGCTTCGGCGGCGGCGGTGTCGAGGGCGGTGATGCGGCCGCGGGCGATGCCGCTCGACACGACATAGCCGTGGGCGAGGTCCGGCGCGGAAAACTCACCGGCGTACTTCGCCTGCCCGGTGACCTTGGCCGGACCGTCGACGCGGCTGCGCGCCGTGCCCACGTAGGTGTCCGTGCCGGAGGAATTGATGGACTTGGCCATGGAGCGGAGTTCCTTCAGGCGATGCGCTTGTCGGACTGCGACTGGGGCGTGCCGGCGGCGGCCTGGGACAGGCCGCGCACGAGGGCGCGTCGCGTGAGTTCGACCTTGAACGCGTTCTCGGATTGGGGCTGGGCCGCGGCGACCACGATGTTGGCGGCGGCCGCGAAGGTCTCGTGCGTCGCCGGCTTTCCGGCGAGGAAGGCTTCGGCTTCCCTGTCGCGCCACGGCTTGTGGGCGACGCCGCCCAGGGCGAACCGGGCGGACCGGATCGTATCGCCGTCGAGGGTCATCACGGCGGCGACCGACACGAGGGCGAAGGCATAGGACAGGCGGTCGCGCAGCTTGAGGTAGGTATGGTGCGGGCCGAAGGTCTCGTCGGGAAGGTCGACGGAGAGCACGATCTCGCCGGGCTTCAGCGTGGTGTCGCGCTCCGGATTGTCCTCCGGCAGGCGGTGGTACTCGGCGAACGGAATCGTCCGCTCGCCCTCCGGCCCCGCGACCCGCACCACCGCGTCGAGGGCGGCCAGGCCCACGCACATGTCGGAGGGATGGGTGGCGATGCAGCTCGGGCTCGTGCCGAAGATGGCGTGGATGCGGTTGAGGCCGCCGATGGCCGGGCAGCCGGAGCCGGGCAGGCGTTTGTTGCAGGGTGTCGCTTCGTCGTAGAAATAGTAGCAGCGGGTGCGCTGGTTGAGGTTGCCGCCCGTCGTGGCGGCGTTGCGCAACTGGCCCGAGGCCCCCGCCAGGATCGCGCTGGCGAGCAACGGGTAACGCTCCTTCACCTGCGCGTCGTACGCGACGGTGGAATTGGTCACGAGGGCGCCGATGCTGAGGCCGCCGTCGCGCGCCGCGATGGCGTCGAGGGGCAGACGGGTGATGTCGACGAGGCGGCCCGGCTGCTCGACGTTGTATTTCATCAGATCGACGAGGTTGGTGCCGCCGGCGATGAAGCGCGCGTTGCCCCCTGCCACCGCCTTCACGGCGTCGGCGACGGTCTCGGGGCGGACGTAATCGAAGCGGTTCATTTCGCGGCTCCCGCCTGCATCACGTCTTCGATGGCGTCGACGATGTTGGTGTAGGCGCCGCAGCGACAGATGTTGCCGCTCATGGCCTCGCGGATCTCTTCGCGCGAATGCGCGTGGCCCTCCGTCATCATGCCCACCGCCGAGCAGAGCTGTCCGGGCGTGCAGTAACCGCACTGGAACGCATCGTGCTCGACGAAGGCCGCCTGGAGCGGGTGGAGACCGGCGCCCTCGGCCAGGCCCTCGACGGTGGTGATGCTGGCCCCGTCCTTCATCACGGCGAGGGCCAGACAGGAATTGATCCGCACCCCGTCGACCAGCACCGTACAGGCGCCGCACTGGCCGTGATCGCAGCCCTTCTTCGTGCCGGTGAGGTCAAGATCCTCGCGCAGCAGGTCGAGGAGGGTGGTCCACGGGGCGACGTCGAGGGTGCGGGCCTGCCCGTTGATCGTCAGGCTGATGGCGATGGTGTTCGCCGCGCCGGGCGCGCCGCTTTCGATGAGCATGGCATGTGTCCGTGACAGAAGCAGCGACCGCAACGGCCGCCGGATTTCGGAAATTCGGTCGAAACGGCAGGCAGGGGGAAAATCACCGTCCCTGGTCGGTCCACTCGATAACCGTTCCAGATTGCGCCTGTTCCCTTCAGGGCCCGGCGGGAAGGTTTGCGCCCTCACGGCACCTCGGCTAACCCGGTGTCGATTCCCGACGAAGGACGTCCGATGACTGCGCTCGCTCCGGTTCTCAACGACATCGACCGCGATCTCGACAACGCCCTGGAGCGCCTGTTCGCGTTCCTGCGCATCCCGTCCGTCTCCACCGATGCCGCCTACGCACCCCATTGCCGCGCGGCGGCGCAGTGGCTGGAAGGCACGCTGACGGCGCTCGGCTTCGAGACCGGCATCCACGAGACCTCGCTGCATCCGGTGGTGCTGGCCCATGCGCCGAAGCCCGGCACACCGCACGTGCTGTTCTACGGCCATTACGACGTGCAGCCGGTCGACCCCCTGGCCCTGTGGGAGACGCCGCCCTTCGAGCCGCGCATGGCCCTGAACGCCAAGGGCGAGCAGCAGATCGTCGCGCGCGGCGCCTCCGACGACAAGGGTCAGGTCATGACCTTCATCGAGGCCTGCCGGGCGCATCTGGCCATGGAGGGCGAGCTGCCCTGCGGCGTCACCATCCTGATCGAGGGCGCGGAGGAGAACGGCTCGCAGGGCCTGCCCGAATGGGTCGCGGCGAACCGCGACAAGCTCGACGCCGACATCGTGCTCGTGTGCGACACCAGCATGTGGAACCCCACCACGCCGGCCATCACCACGTCCCTGCGCGGCCTCGCGTATTTCGAGGTGAAGGTGCGTTGCGCCGACCGCGACCTGCATTCGGGCTTCTTCGGGGGCGCGGCGCGCAACCCCATCCACGTCCTGTCGAAGATCATCGCCGATCTGCACGACGCCGACGGCAAGGTGGCGCTACCGGGCTTCTACGAGGGCGTGCGCGAGACGCCGCAGGCCATCCTCGACCAGTGGCGCGGCCTCGACTTCACGGCGGAGACGTTCCTCGGCCCCATCGGCCTATCGGAGCCAGCCGGCGAGCACGGGCGCATGCTCATCGAACTCGTCCAGTCGCGGCCCGCCTGCGACGTCAACGGCATCATCGGCGGTTATACGGGCGAGGGCACCAAGACGGTGATCGCCGGCGAGGCCAGCGCCAAGGTCTCGTTCCGCCTCGTGGACGATCAGGACCCCGAGCGGCTCGCCCGCACCTTCGAGGCCTTCGTGCGTGAAAGAATCCCCGCCGACTGCTCCGTCGAGGTGATCTGCTACAAGGGCAGCCGCGCGATCAGCCTGCCCTACGACATGCCGGAACTCGACCTCGCCCGCGCGGCGCTGGCCGAGGAATGGGGCGTGCCCGCCGTGACCATCGGGGCCGGCGGCTCGATTCCCATCGTGGGCGACTTCAAACGGCTGCTGGACCGCAACACGCTCCTGATCGGCTTCGGCCTCGACGACGACCGCATCCACTCACCCAACGAGAAGTACGACCTGAAGAGCTTCCACAAGGGCACCCGCTCCTGGGCCCGCATCCTGGCGGCCTTCGGCGCCGCCGGGCGGGCGGCCTGAGGGCTGTCGGAGAAACGCGACTTGCGTATCCGCGTCCCGTCCCGATGACGGAGCCATCCGCGCAGCGGGTCGACGGACATCTCTTCGCGGTGGGCGAAGGCGTCTTCGTCGTCCGCTATCCCCTGTCCACCGCCCTGCCGATTCCCCTGGGCCTCGGCGCGGGCGAACTCCTGACCTGGGCGTTCTGCGGCCTAGGCCGGCCCGGCACGGAGCCGATGGCGCTCCTCGTCCTCTCCGCCCACGATCCGGGTGGGAGCCTGACCGTCGCGACGCATTTCCACGATCTGCTCGTCTCGGTTCCGCCGCCGCGTCCGGCGGCCGAACTCGATCCGGCCGAGCGCGCGGCCCTGTGCCCGGCCGTGCTCGGCGCCCTGACCCCCGCGACCTACGGCGCCCTCACCCCGTTGCTGGCGCTCCTCGGCCCCGCCCTGTCGGCCCTCGCCGAAAGTCGGGAGGCCTCGGCCGGCGCACCCGACCTCGCGCTAGCGGGTTCGGGCGAGGCGACCCTGACGGGCAGCCGTGTCCCGAGCGTCCTGATGCTGCGCTCCGGTGCCCGGTGGCGCTGCGCCCGGGTGGCGCGGGCCCGCTTGCGTTTCGGTGCCGCGCCCCATGCGGTCCTCACCCTCGATCCCGTCTGGGGCGAGCCCGCCACGGGCACCACCGACGCCGCCCTCCTCGTCGGATCGGACGGGATCACCGCCGTTCGGGTGCGCCCGTGAGCCGCCCGACCGTCCTCGTGATCGCGCCGATGCCGGCCTTCCCGACGAGCGCCGGCAACCGGCGCCGCCTCGTCACCACCTGCGAATCCCTGGCGCGGGGCGGGTTCGCCGTCGATCTCGCCTACTTCGCCCACGAAGACCAGATCTACCGCCGCTTCGGCCAGCACCCGCCCACCGATGCGTCGGCCATGGCCCGGCATTTCCAGCGGACCTTCTGGATCGAACCGAAGGCCGCGATCCCCCTCAAGACGCGCGCCCGGCACTTCGATATCGACGATTGGTGCCCCGACGAACTCGTGGACTTCGTCGCCTGGTACTGTGCGGCCTACCCCGAGACCCGCGCCGTCCTGGTCAATTACGTGTTCCTGTCGCGCTGCCTCGCGGCGGTGCCGCCCGGCCGACTCACCCTCATCGACACCCACGATCGCTTCGCCGACCGGCAGGCGCAGTACCGCCCGTTTCGGGCCGAGCCGAATTTCTTCTACACCGACGTGGCCGGGGAAGCGGCCGGGCTCGACCGGGCGGACGTGGTGCTGGCGATTCAAGCGGAGGAGGCGGCGCATTTCGCGGCGATCACGCGCGCGCACATCCACCTCCTGCCGCCGCATTTCCCGGCCCGCCGGCCGTTCCGCGCCCCCGAGCGCCTCGCCCGGATCGGCTTCATCGGCCACGGCAACGATCCGAACCTTTTCTCCATCGGGCGCTTCGCCGAAGCCTGGAGCGCGGATTGTAGACCGGGCCGGCCGATCCTCGTCATCGCCGGCGAGATCTGCGCGGGCCTCGGGGCGAGGCCACGACCGGGCATCGAGTTAGCCGGCTATGTCGATCGGATCGAGGACTTCTACGACGGCGTCGATCTCGTCGTGGCACCGATGCTCATGGGCAGCGGTCTCAAGATGAAGGTCGCCGAGGCCCTCTCTTTCGGCGTCCCCGTCATCGGCACCAGCATCGGTTTCGAGGGTTTTTCGCCCATCGCTCCGGCCCATCGCTGCGCAGGTGTGGACGAGGTCAAGGCGCAGGTGCTCACCCTCGTGGAAGACGCCCGCGGGCTGGCGGCGCTGACAGAGGCCTGCGCGAATTTATTTGCCAGCTATAATTCCGGCACGCAGGTGGCGGAGGACGCGCTTCTGACGCTCTTGCGGGCGCACATCGGAGATCTGATCCCCGAACGCGGCGATGCGGTGCCTCCCGCAGCCATCGATGAACACGATCCGGTCACCCTGGCGTTGCCCGGTGGCGCCCTGACCTGCGTGGCCGGCCTCGGCACGGCGGAGCCGGACGATGCCCGACACGGCATTCTCATCGCCACCGAACGCGCGGCCCCGCCGGGCACGGCCCCCTATTCGCCCGAGCGGCGGCGCTGGTTCGTGCAAGCGGAGCAGGGACCCTCGAGGGGAATCGCGAGCGGCCTCGCCGGAGCCGAAGTCGCCCTTGGTCCCGAATGGGTGCGGGGGCGCCGGTTGCCGCCGGCCCTCCGCGCCGCCGTAGCGGTGGAGATCGCCGGGGTGCAGCCCGATTGGGAGGCCGAGGCGCGCCTCGTCGGCGCCGGACCCCGACGGTTCGTCCTAGCTCTGGCGCTGCCGAGTCACCTCGTCGTCGGCCGCCATCCGGGCGCGGCGTTTCTGATCGAACCCGACGCGGCGCTGGAACTGACCCTGGGCGCCATCACGCCCCTCGGGCTCGCCCAGGGGCTGCCGTTCCTGAGCGCGACGCGCACGGATCTCGCGCCCGTCCCGGCGAGCCTCACCCTGGACGGAGGAGAGGCGCCGACGAACGGAGGCCTTCTGCTGATCCTGCACGACGACCTCGTCGGCCGCGTTCGGCTGGCCGCCGCCGGCTCGTCCCCCGGACTTCACCCATGACGACTTCACCCACGACCACATCGCCCATGACGCCGCTGTTCGAAGCCGTCGATGCCGCCACCGGCCGCAAGGCCGCCCTCGCCGAGGCGGCCCTTATCTGGAATTCCCTGTTCCTCAACGATGTCCGCATCGGCTTCCGATCGGAAGCGACGCCGCGCGTGTCCATCGTCATCGTCGCGCGCGGCGCCCGCCACATGCTGGCCTGGACCCTCTACCGCCTCGCCGCCGGGCAGGCCCTGGCTGGCGTGCCCTTCGAGGTCATCGTCGTCGACAACGCCTCCGATGCCGAGACCCGCACCCTGTTCGCCCGGGTCGACGGCGCCGAGGTTGTGCTCAACGACGAGAATATCGGCTTCGGCCCCGCCTGCAACGCGGGCGCGGCGCTGGCGCGCGGGCCGTATCTCCTGTTCCTCAACCCCGATGTCGACCTGATGCCCGGGGCTCTCCGCGCCCTCCTCGACACCTTCACGGAGTTCGACGCCGTCGGCATCGCCGGTGCCCGCCTCGTGTTCCCGGGCGGCGTCCTCCAGGAAGCCGGAGCGAATTTTCGCGACGACGCCCAGACCACGCATCCATACGGCCGGGGCGGCGCCGATGCCTTCGCGCCCGAGGCCTCCTTCGCCCGCGAAGTCGGCTACGTTTCGGGCGCCGTGCTGATGATCGAGGCCGCCCTGTTCGGGCAGCTCGGCGGGTTCGACGATTGGTTCGCGCCGGCCTATTTCGAGGACACGGATCTGTGCGTGCGCTGCCACCAGGCCGGGCGCCGGGTGGTGTATCAGCCCCGTGCCATCGCGATCCACGTCGAGAACGTCACAAGCGCCCGGCGCGACGACGTCGAGCGCCTGCTCGACCGCAACCGCGCGCGCTTTCGCGAGCGCCATGCGGCGTGGCTGTTCGGGCAGGGACCGCAGCGCACCGGCTTCGCCGCCCGCGACCACGACCCCTGGACCCTGCGCGTCCTCTACGTCGAGGACCGGGCGCCGCACCTCGACCTCGGTGCCGGCCTGCCGCGTGCCAACCACATCCTCAACGCCATGGCGGGTCTCGGCTACGCGGTGACGTTCTGCTCCATCCACGGCGAGCGCGAGGAACCGGGCCGGCTCACCCGCGACCTCTCCACCCGCATCGAGATCGTCGAGCCCTGCGGCGAGGCCGGCCTGCGCCGCCTCGTCCAGGAGCGGCCGGAATACTACGACGTGCTCTGGGTCAGCCGCCCGCCGAACATCGACCGGACTTGCCACGTGCTGCACGATCTCGGGCTCACCCCGCGGGATGTCGGGCGCTCCCGAATCGTGTTCGATTCGGAGGCCGTGTTCGCCCTGCGCGGCTTCGTCACCGAGGCGCTCTCCGGCGCTCCCGCCCACGGCCCCGCCCTGGCGCGGGCCTGCGCGCGCGAGATCCGCCACTTCGCCGTGGCCGACCACGTGGTCTGCGTCTCGGAGGCCGAGGCGCGGGTGCTGCGGGCGAGCGGCGTTCCCAACGCCACGGTGCTGGGCCATGCGCTGACCTTCCGGGACGACCCGCCCGATTTCTCGGCGCGCGACGGCTTCGTGTTCCTCGGGTCGCTGGCCCGCGAGGGCGAGCCCAACATCGATTCCCTCGATTGGTTCTTTTCGGACGTCTGGCCCCTTCTTCGCGCGCGTATGCCGGATGCGCACGTCACCCTCGTCGGCGCCGTGGCGCCGTCCATCCGTGAACGGCTTTCGGGCGAGGGGGTGCGGATCCTCGGCCGCGTCGACGCGGTCGGCCCGATCCTCGATGCCGCCCGCGTGTCGCTGGCCCCGACGCGCTTTGCCGCCGGCATCCCGCACAAGGTCCACGAGACCGTGGCGCACGGCCTGCCCGGCGTGGTCACGCCGATCCTCGCCGCGCAGATCGGCTGGCCGGACGGCACCGGCTCCCTGACCCGCGACTGGCGCGATCCGGCAGGCTTCGCCGAGGCCCTGGCGAGCCTCCACACGGACGACGCCCTCTGGACCGAGGTTCGGCGGGCCGGTCTCGATCGGATCCGGGCCGACTGCGACCCCACGCGCTACGCGCAGACCCTGCGCCGTCTCTGCGAGGCACCGACCTTCGCATGAGCGCGAAACCCAACCCCCGCCAGCGTGCCGTCGCGCGCATCACGGGACTCGTTCGTCGGCTCATCATCGGCCGTGTGCCGCGCCTGTTCGACGAGGCTTTCTACCGGACGCGCTACCCCGACGTGGCCCGTTCCGGGATCGACCCGTATTGGCACTACGTCCGGCGCGGCGCCGGCCTCGGCTACGATCCGAACGCGGATTTCGACACGGCGTATTATCGCCGCCAGAGTGGGCCGACCCGCCTCGACCCCGTGCGGCATTACCTGCGCACGGGCGCCGCCGCCGGCCTCGATCCGAGCCCGGCCTTCAGCACCCTGATGTATCTCGCCCGCTATCCCGATGTCGGGCGGGCGGGCATCAACCCCCTCCTGCATTTCCGTCAGGACGGGCGCCCCGAAGGCCGCATCGCCGCGCCGTCCTCCACCGGGCCCGACCAGTGGGTGGCGCTGGCCGGCGTGCGGGCCGCTCACCGGTGGGATTACCCCAGTGCGGAGACCCCGCGCTTTACCCTCGCTTTCCGGCGCGACATCCCCGTCGAGGCCTGCCCCAACGACGCGCCCCGGCTCTGCCTCGTCCTGACCCTCGACGAATCCGAGATGGCCGCCCTCGTGGCGACCGTCGAGGGCTTCGCACAGGGGATCGCGGACGCCGTCGCCCTCGACATCGACACGACCGCGCGACCGCACCCGCCGCGCCCGACGGCGATCCTCGCCCTGGAGCAGTGCTTCCACGGGACCGGCGCGGATGGGGAACGGCGCCTGCGCTACGCCGAGGCCCGGCTGTGGGACCTCGTACCCGAGCGGCCGCGCGTCCGCGCCATCGGCCGGGGCGGCGGCCTCTCCGTCGGCGTGCCCGCCGGCTGACGCGGCGCGCTTGCGTGCGTTCGGGCGCGCTGACACAGTCGGCGCAATGGGTTGACGGGCGCCAAGCCCGCGCCCGACGGCACGGGAGCGAGGCGTGAGCCAGGACACGCAGGTGCGCACGCATCTGTGCGGGATTCGAACGGCCTGGACGGATGCGTCCGAGGCGGGCCGCGCCGTATCCGAGATCGCCGCCGCCCTCGGCCCCGCCGAGCTGTCGCAGATCGTGGTGTTCTTCTCGTCCGATGTCTGCGTCGAGACCCTCAATCACGCTCTGACGAAGCACTTCCCCGGTGTGCCGGTCGCCGGCTGCACCATGTCGGGCGGGATCAGCCCGGCCGGGGGCCTCGCCCGAGGCCTCGTGCTCATCGCGTTTCCCATGGCCGGCTTTCGCATCGTCTCCGCGGTGCTCGACGCCATCGATCACCTCGACGTCGCCCGCACCGCCGCCGCCGTCCGCGCCCTGCGGCGCACCCTCGGCGGCGAGGCCGGCGAGCCGCCCCAGGGCGGGCGCTTCGCCCTCTCCCTCATCGACGGGCTCGCCAATGCCGAGGAGACCGTGGTCTCGGCCATCGCCTGGGCCCTCGACGGCATTCCCCTGGTCGGCGGCTCGGCCGGCGACGGCCTCGATTTCCGGGAGGCGACGCTCCTGCACGGCGGTGCGATCCACCGGCGGGCGGCGGTGCTGCTCCTCGTGGAGACCGATTACCCGACGCAGATCTTCAAGAGCGACAACTTCGAACCGACGACGACGAAGTTCGTGGTGACGGCCTCCGACGACGAGCGCCGCATCGTCTACGAGCTCAACGCCGAGCCGGCGGCGCGGGAATACGCCATGGCGGTGGGGCTCGACCCCGAAGGGCTCTCGCCGATGAGCTTTGCCGCCTATCCGTTGGCCGTTCGAATCGGCGGCGAGTATTTCTGCCGCTCGATCCGGCGCCTCGATCCGGAGAACGGGTCGCTCAGCTTCTTCTGCGCCATCGACGAGGGGGTGGTGCTCACCCTCGCCCGGCCGCGCGACATCGTCGCCGCCACCCGGGCCGAACTCGAACGCCTGGAGACGCAACTCGGCGGCATCGACCTCGTGATCGGGTTCGACTGCATCCTGCGCCGCCTCGACGCCGAGCACGCGCAAGGGCGCCACGGCATCTGCGACCTCTATCGGCGCTACGACGTCGTCGGCTTCGAGACCTACGGCGAGCAGTACCGGGCCATGCACCTCAACCAGACCTTCACGGGGATCGCCATCGGGCGGCGGCTGCTGCCGTGAGCGGTCCCCCGGATCCGGAGAGCGCGCAGCGCATCGCCAAGCTCGAGCGCATCAACGCGGCGCTGATGGCCCATGTCGAGCGCAGCATGGACCAGCAGGGCAGCGCTTATTCGCTGTTCCAGACGGCGATCATGCTGGAGGGCCGGGTCCGGTCGCGGACGGAGGAACTGACCGGGCTGATGCACAGCCTGGAGCGGTCCAACACGGCCCTGGTCGCGGCGAAGGAGGAGGCCGAGACGGCCAATCGCTCGAAGACCCGCTTCCTCGCCGCCGCCAGCCACGACCTGCTCCAGCCCCTCAACGCCGCCCGCCTCTCGGCCTCGGCCCTCGCCGACATGTCCCTCGGCCCGGACGCCCGGGCGATCTCGGGCCAGATCGAGCGCGGGCTGCAGACCATCGAGGACCTGATCAAGACCCTCCTGGACATCTCGAAGCTCGATGCCGGGGTGGTGCACCCCGTGATCCGGCCCGTGCGCCTCGCCGATCTCCTCGACGGCATCGCGGCGAGCTTCCGGCACACCGCCGAGGGCAAGGGCCTGCGCCTGCACGTGCGCGGGGCGGACCGCATGGTGGTCAGCGACCCGGTGATGCTCGGGCGCATCGTCCGGAATCTTGTCTCCAACGCCCTGCGCTACACCACCTCCGGCGGCGTCCTCCTCGCCGTGCGGTCGCGCGGGTCCGTGTGCCGGATCGAGGTCATCGACACCGGCTGCGGGATCGTTCCGGCCGAGCGCGCGCTGGTGTTCGAGGAATTCTATCGCGGACAGGCCGAGACACGGGATTGCGAGCCCGGCCTCGGTCTCGGGCTCTCCATCGTGCAGCGCATGGCGGCGGCCCTCGGCCATCCCCTCGCCCTCGCCTCCCGCCCCGGCCACGGCACCCGCGTCAGCCTGACCGTGCCCGTGAGCGCCGCCGCGCCGGCCCCCGAGGCGCGCGTCGGCCCCGTGGCCACGCGTCTGACCGGCGCCCGGATCCTCGTCGTGGAGAACGATCCGGCCACGGCCGACGCCCTCGCCCGCCTCCTGCGCAACTGGGACGCCGAGGTGTTCGTCTTCCGCGATCTCGCCGGGGTCGCGGCGGCGGACCTCCGGCCGGACCTGCTCATCCTCGACTATCACCTCGACAACGGCGCCTGCGGCCTCGCCGTCGCCGAGCACTTTCGCGACACGGCCGGACGCGTCCCGCCCGTCATCGTCACCACCGCCGACCACGGCGCCGCCATCGCGGCCGAGGTGGAGGCCCTGGGGGCCGAACTCGTCCACAAGCCGACCCGGCCGGCGCAGCTGCGCGCCCTTCTCACCGCCCTGCTGGCGGAAGCGGCGTTTTCCTCGCCTCCAACCGCCTGCTAGACGGTCGCGTATGACCACCGATCGCACCCCACCGCTCGTCCGCTTCGCACCTTCGCCCACGGGCTACCTGCACCTCGGCAATGCCCGGCCGGCGCTGCTCAACGCCCTGTTCGCGCGGACCCATGGCGGGCGCTTCCTCCTGCGCCTCGACGACACCGACCGGGAGCGCTCGACGCAGGAATTCGCCGAGGCCGTCGAGACGGATCTCGCCTGGCTCGGCATCGTGCCCGACTTGCGCGCCCGCCAGTCCGACCGGTCGGCGATCCACGATGCGGCGGCCGAACGTCTCAAGGCCGCGGGGCGGCTCTACCCCTGCTACGAGACCCAGGACGAGCTGGAGCGCCGGCGTCGGCGCCAGCTCGGGCGCGGCCAGCCGCCGATCTACGACCGGGCGGCGCTCGGCCTGACGGAGGCCGAGCGCGCCGCCCTCGAGGCCGAGGGGCGCACGCCGCATTGGCGGTTCAAGCTCGAACCCCGCACGGTGGGCTGGATCGACCTCGTGCGCGGCGAGGCCCATGTCGATTGCGCCTCCCTGTCCGATCCCGTGCTGATCCGGGCCGACGGCACCTACCTCTACACCCTGCCCTCCGTGGTGGACGACGCCGACCTCGGTGTGACCCACGTGATCCGGGGCGAGGACCACGTCACCAACACCGGCGTTCAGGTGCAGCTCTTCGAGGCCCTGGGGCATCCGGTCCCGGTCTTCGGCCACCACAATCTGCTGACCACGGCGGACGGGGAGGGGCTGTCGAAGCGCCTCGGTCACCTGTCCCTGCGGGGGTTGCGCGAGGCCGGCTACGAGCCGGCGGCCGTGCGGTCGCTCGCCGTCCTCACCGGCTCGGCCGAGGCCGTGCGGGCGGTGGCGTCGATGGACGAGCTGGCGAGCCTCGTCGACCTCGCCCACATCTCGCGGGCACCCGCCAAGTTCGATCCGCACGAGCTCGACGGCCTCAACGCCCGGCTCATCCACGCCATGCCGGTGGGCGAGGTCCGCGCCCGCCTCCTAGCCCTCGGCGTGCCGGAAGACGTGCTGGAGCCGTTCTGGCTCGGCGTGCGGGCCAACCTCGCCAAGGTCGCCGAGGCTGGGGATTGGTTGCGTGTCGTGACCGGACCCGTCACGCCCGTGATCGCCGACCCGGCCTTCATCGCAACGGCCGTCGATGTCCTGCCGGACGAGCCCTGGGACGGGGAGACGTGGAAGGCCTGGACCGGCGCCGTGAAGGCACGCACGGGCGCCAAGGGCAAGGCGCTGTTCATGCCCTTACGCCTCGCCCTGACCGGCCTGGAGCACGGCCCGGACCTGGCGGGGCTCCTGCCCCTCATCGGCCGCGCGCGGGTGCTGGAGCGGCTGGCGGGCGCGCGAACCCTCTAACCGCGTGGACGGAAGCGCATCCCGGGCGGCCCTCCCGTTGCCGTGGGCGTGTGCGACGCCCGCGATATCACCCCGGCCCTCGATCCCAACGCGCCTCGCGCCGGTGGAACCGTCATGCCCCCTCGCCCCAAGGTCGTCGCCTTCGACATCATCGGCACGGTGTTCAGCATGAGCCGATGCGGCCCGCGCTGGTCGCGTTGGGCCTGCCGCCCCTTGCCCTGGACTTCCTCTACCCCGCCGGACTGCGGGACACCTTCGCGTTGGCGGCGACCGGCACCTTCGCGCCCTTCCAGTCCGTGCTGTCGGGGTGCCTCGACGAGTTGATCGCCATGCAGGGCCTGGAGACCGCCCCGGAGCGCAGGCAGGCCGTCCTCGACATGATGAAGAGCCTTCCCCCGCACGAAGACGCCGGGGCCGCATTCCGGGTTCTCGCCGAAGCCGGCATTCGGATCTTCGCGTTGAGCAATGGCGCGGCCGGCACCACGCAGGGCCTGCTCGCCGCGGCGGGCCTGGCGGATCTCGTCGAGCGGGTTCTTTCCGTCGAGGACGTGAAGCTCGCAAAGCCACGCGCCGAGGTCTACCTCCACGCCGCACGGGCGGCCGGGGTCGCTCCGGGCGACATGGCCCTCATCGCGACCCATCCGTGGGATCTCCACGGCGCAATGGCCGCCGGCCTCACGGCGGGCTACGTCGCGCGCGGCCGTCCGTACTCGCCCGCCCTGCGGGCGCCGGACATCACCGGGGAGACCTTGCTGGACGTCGCCACGGCGGTGGTGCGGAGCCCGTCGTTCGAACCGGCGCCGGATGCTCGTCCCCGACCGTGAACCTCCCGCGCGGCGGCACACTCGCCGGGGTCTGCGCGTTGTGCGTGCGGAGGTTCGGCCCCTCGGGTCCGGGCCCGTAGGATCCGCGTGCGGAGCGGGAGGTTCAGGATGGTCCCAGGTCCGGTGCGGATGGCCGCGATCCTCGCGGCGACCCTGATGGGCGGCTCCGCCCGGGCGCTCGACGGCGGCCCGGCCCCGGAGCCGCAGGCCGCCGAGATCGCGACGGCCGGATGTGGGCGCGGCGACTGGGCCGCGCAGGTCGCCGCCTGCTCGCTGCTGCTGCGCGACAGGCCGTCGGATGCGAACGCCGAGACGGCCGACCTGCATCGCCGCCGCGCGATGGCCCTCCTCAAGCTCGGGCAACTCGCCGAGGCGGTGACCGATCTGGGAGAGGCGCTCAAGGGGGCTTCGACCTCGGATCTCTACTGGTGGCGCGCACACACCCTGCGACGCCTCGGGCGGACGGACGAGGCGATTCGCGACTACACCGAAGCCCTCAGGCTGACCCCGAACCAGCCCGCTCTCCTCAGCAATCGGTGCGGCGCCCAGGCGGATGGACTGCACCTCGATCGCGCCCTGGAGGATTGCAACGCGGCCCTCACGCTCATGCCGTCCTACGCCGATGCGCTGGGCAACCGCTGCTTCGTGCTGTTCCGGCAGGGGCGGGTCGCGCAGGCGCGACGCGATTGCGACACGGCGATCGGCCTCGTCCCGGCCAATCCCGCCATCCTCTCGATCCGGGCGGCCGTTCTGAATCAGATGGGCGAGAAGGAGGCCGCCCTCGCCGACATCGACGAGGCCCTTCGGATCGATCCGCGCAGGGCCGACAGCCATGTCCTGCGGGCCGGACTTCTGTTCGACCGGCACGATGCTGCCGGCGTTCTGGCGGCGGTGGACGCGGCCCTGCGCCTCGATCCGCGCAACAAGGAGGCGTTCCTCTGGCGCGCCAACGTCCTCAACAACACCGGCGCGCCGGACCGGGGCATCGCCGCCTGCGACGCGGCGATCGCCATCGATCCGTCCTACGCCCTCGCGTACTTCAACCGCGCCGTCGGTCACGCGGTCCGCGGGGAGCGGGATCGCGCGCTGGCCGATCTCGACACGTCCCTGCGCCTCGATCCGACCTACGCCCCGGCCTACCTCAACCGCGGGATCGCGCACCGGGGCAGGGGCGAGCCCGCCGCCGCGATCGCGGATTTCGACGCGTATCTGCGCCGCCAGCCGGACGGCGTCCTGGCCCTCTACGATCGAAGTCTCGCTAAGCGCGACCTCAAGGACTGGAGCGGCGCCCTGGCCGATGTGAACCGGGCGCTTGCGCTCGATCCGGGCATCGCGCTCGCCTATCAGGTGCGCGCCGGGCTCTACGAGCACTTCCGCGACGGTGCTCGGGCCGAGGCGGATTTCGCACGGGCGCTCCAGTTGGCGACGGATGCCACCGTGCGGGCCGTCACCCTGTACAACCGGGCCCTGATGTGGCGGCGCCGGAACGAATCCGTGCGGGCGATCGGCGACTTCAACGACGCCCTGACCCTGCGGCCGCACTGGGCCGAAGCGCTGTTCGAGCGCAGCATCGCCTACGGCCAGAAAGGCGACGTCGCGCGTGCCCGCGCCGATCTCGACAGGGCGCTCGGTCTCAAGCCGGACTTGCGCTACCACCCGCGCTTCGCGCGGGCGCGCGGCCTGGCCGACGGGACGCTATCCGGCATCGATGTGCCGGACTCCGAATTGTAGGGGGCCTCGACCGGGCGGCCCGGCGGGCTTCGGCCGATGGTCTATGCCGCCCCCGACACCCGCCGCATCGCTCCCGCCCGCGGATGGGCCGCGTCGAACGCGTCCATCAGACGGGCGGCGTCGATCTTGGTGTAGAGCTGGGTGGTCGACAGCGAGGCGTGGCCGAGCAGCTCCTGGATCGCCCGCAACTCGCCCTGGCGGCCGAGCAGGTGGGTGGCGAAGGAGTGGCGCAGGGCGTGCGGCGTCGCGCTCGGCGGCAGGCCCAGCGCGCCGCGCATGGACGCGACGGCGTATTGGATGATGCGGGGCGAGAGCGGGCCGCCCTTGGCGCCGACGAAAAGCGGTCCCTCCGGGTCGAGGGCATACGGACAGGCAGCGAGATAAGCCGCCACCGCCTGCTGCACGGCGGGCAGCACCGGCACCATCCGCATCTTGGATCCCTTGCCGATGACGGTGATCGAATCCGTCCCCGACAGGGGCGCATCCTTGGCGGTGAGGCCGAGCGCCTCCGAGATGCGCAGGCCCGAACCGTAGAGCAGCGCGATTACCGCCGCGTCGCGGGCGATCACCCAGGGCTCACGGTCCTCGCCGTCCCGCAGGGCCGTGCCGGTCATCGCCTTGGCGGCGGGGATCGGGATCGGCCGCGGCAGGCGGCGCTCGACCTTGGGCGAGCGCACGGCGCCGAGTGCGGCCACGGTGCCGTGGCCCTCGCGGGCGAGGTGCCGGGCGAAGGAGCGCAGGCCCGCGAGCTGGCGCATGAGCGAGCGCCCGCCGATGCCCTCGGCGCGGCGCGCCGCCAGGAATCCGCGCAGGTCGCGGGGCTTCAGGGCGATGAGGCCGGGAATGTCGGGGCGGCCGTGCCGGGCCTGCCGGTGCGCGAGGAACTGGCGCAGGTCGCGGGCATAGGCCTCCGCGGTGTTGCCCGACATCCGGCGCTCGCGCAGCAATTCGTCCTGCCAGGTGCCGAACGCGGTCCGGAGGGCCGCATCACCCGGGAAGGCCAGGGTCTCGGACGCGCGCAAGGCCTCCAGGGCGGCCAGGGTGTCCGGCGGGGGCGGCGTCGGCTGGAGCATGGGGGCGATCCTGGAGGGCTCGGCCGCCCACTCAACGCGCCCTTGGTTGAGGCTCCGTTGACGAAGCGCGACCCCAGCGCCCTTTCCAGCCCGTGGGCCGCCGCCTATCTCGACGGGACCCCCGCCCATCCAGACCGGATTTCTATGACCCCGACGCGCATCGTCTGCATCCGACACGGCGAATCGACCTTCAACGCCGCCCATCGCCTCACGGGGCGCGACCCCGGCCACATCGATGCCCGCCTGACCGAGCGGGGGCTGGCTCAGGTCGAGGCCGCGCGCACCGGTCTCCACGACATCGCCTTCGACCTCGTGGTGACCTCGCCCCTGACCCGGGCGATTCAGACCACCAAGGGGATCTTCGCCGGCCATCCGGCCGAGCCGAAGATCCTCGTGGAGGTGCTGCACCGGGAATGCCAGGAGAGCAGCTGCGACATGGGCCGGGCCGCCTCCGTGCTGGCGGCCGAGTTCCCGGATGTCGCCGTCGATCACCTGCCCGAGATCTGGTGGCACGCCGAGGGCGAGCCCGATGCCGAGGGCATCCATGTCGAGCCCCGCACCCTGTTCGACGGTCGCGTGGCGGCGTTTCGCGACTGGCTCGCGGCGCGGCCCGAGCGCGCCATTGCGGTGGTCGGACACGGCACGTTCTTCTTTCATCTGACCGGCGTGTGGCTCGACAACTGCGAGACCGTGGAGCTCGACCTTGGGGTTGACCGGATCACCCGACGGGCCTGAGCGGAGCCCGGATCCACGAGCCTGAAAGACGTAAGCGGATCCGGCCTGAGTCAGCCGCCGGTGCCGAAGGCGAGGCCGGTGAGCATGGCGAGGCCCAGCACCAGCACGAAGGCGGCCGCCAGGAGTTCGAGGGCGGCGACCGCCCGGGTGCCGGCTTCGCCGCGCCCGCCGGCGAGGCGCAGGGCGAGCGCCTTGGCGAAGACCGCAAGGCTCGCGAGCGCCCCCGTGGTGAGCGCCGTGCCCAGCGCCATGGCGAAGGTCGCGGCGATGCCGACCCAGAGCATGTTCTGGGACGCCGAGAAGACGAGGATGAGCACCGCCCCGGCGCAGGGGCGGGAGCCCGCCGCGAGCACCACGCCGGCCCGCTCCCGCCACGTGCCGAGGCGGGCCAGCGCGTTGCCGTCCGTGAGGTGAACGTGCCCGCAATCCGGCCCGCACCCGGCCCCCTCGCGCCCGAGGGCGGCCAGATGCCCGGCCTTGCGCCAAGTGACGGCGAGGCCGAGGGCCGCCACCAGGGCGAAGCTCACGGTCTCGATGACGGTGCCGGCCCGTGTCAGGCCGGCGGCGGTGGCGTGGAGGAGCAGGCTGCCGATGCCCACGATGGCGACCGCCACCACGGCCTGCAGCAGGGCGGCGGCGAAGCTCAGGGCGAAACCATGGGCCAGGGCGCGCTCCCCGGCGACGATGTAGCCGGCGATCACCGCCTTGCCGTGGCCGGGGCCGGCTGCATGGAACACGCCGTAGCTGAAACCGAGAAGCAGCATCGGCCCCCAGGCGCCGCCGGCCTTGATGGCCTGGAGCGCGCCCTGGAGGCTGCGGGAGAAGCTCGCCTGGAGGGCCAGGATCCAGCCGCCGAGGCCCGTGGCCGAGGGCGCCGCCTCGCGAAAACCGATGCCGAAGGGCGAGCGCGGCGGAGGCGCCGCCACGTCCGGCCCGATGACGAGCATGAGGCCGGCGAGCAATCCGGCGGCGAGCGCCGTCGCACCGGCGGCAAGGATCAAGCGCCGACCGAGGAGGCCCGGCGGCCGTGCCGCGACGGCAACGCCTACGGACACGCGACGATGATCCGGTTGGCGAACTGGCTGCCGTAATTCGCCGAGGCGGTCAGTGCCTCAAAGAACGCTTCCGACAGGCCGGGCTTGGCGTCCGCCGTCTTGCCGTCAGGCGTCCTGCCGTCAGGTGTCTTGCCATCAGGCGTTTTGCCCTCGGCCGCCTTGACCGCTTCGGGTTTCGGCCGCGTCACCGTGGCGGCGCAGCCCGTGGGCGCCCCGGTCAGGCGGGCGGCGTCGGTCGCATCGGACAGGCCGAAGGCGACGAAGTAGGTCGGGTCGTACACCTCCAGCGCCGTCACCCCGCGCCCCGGCGCCACGGGCGACTTCAGGGGCAGGAGGAACGTCATGGTGAGCTTGCCGTCCTCCATCGCCATGCGCGGCTCGGTGGGATCGGAAAAGAGCTGTTCCTTGCCGGCGACCTTGAGCTTGGTGAAGTAGCCGAACTCGGCGAGATTCGCGGTGTTCTCGCGCGCCAGGGACGACAATTCCTCGGGCGAGAACACCCCGTCGCCGTTGGCGTCGAGCCCCTGCACCACGAAGGCCGAATAGGACGCGTCGAAGGTCCAGGCGTTGCGGATTCCGGTGACGCGCCCCCCCTCGCCGTAGGTGATCTCGGCCTTCGTCGAGACCCAGACGTGCGGATGCGCTTCCGCCGGAGGGACGAGCGCGAGGCTCGCGGCAAGGACGGCGAAGCCGGTCAGCACGTGGGTGAGCGAAACGTGGGTGAGCGAAGCGGTCGGCATGGCGGAGACGCTCGCGAGTCGTGGTGAAGAAAGCGTAAACCCGGCCCTTCGCCGAGTCCGAACCTTCGCCGGACATCGGCCTTCGCTGACGCCGGGCCGTCCTCATCCATCCCGTTTCAGTGGGGCGAAAGCGAGGCGTCGGGGTGCGTCGTCCGAGGCGCGCGTTCCGCCCCCGGCCCGTCAGTCCCGGCGGGTCAGGGCCGCGATCTCGGCTTCCTCGGCGGCGCTCAGGCCCTGCGGCGTCGGCTCGGTGCGGCGGCGCGACAGGCGCCACAGGCCGAAGATCCCGAGGCCGATGGCGGCGAGCGGCGTCAGCCACAGGAGCAGGGTGTGGAGGGCGAAGACCGGGCGCAGGAGCACGTATTCGCCGTAGCGCCCGACCACGTAGGATTCGACCTGGGGGTCGGTGTCGCCCGCCTGGAGCCGCTCGCGCACGATGACGCGCAGGTCGCGGGCCAGCGGCGCATCGGAATCGTCGATGGACTGGTTCTGGCAAACGAGGCAGCGCAGGCCCGCGGAGATGTCCCGCGCCCGCGCTTCCAGGCCCGCATCCTTCAGAACCTCGTCGGGCTGCACCGCGAGCGCGCCTCCCGCGGAGCCGAGGGCGAGGAGCAGCGCGAGGGCGAGGCGCGGGGCGGCGGTCATTCCGCCGCCGCCATGCTGCCGGCGTGCACGGGCTTCGTCTTGGCCCGGGCCGGGGCGCCGACGCGCATGCGCCGGTCGGTGAGGGACACGGCGCCGCCGAGCGCCATCACCACGGCGCCGAGCCAGATCAGCAGCACCAAGGGCTTGTAGTAGAGGCGCAGGCCGATGCCGCCTTCGGGCAGGACCTCGCCGAGGCTGGCGTAGACCTGACTGACCCCGAGGGTGAGGAGACCGGATTCCGTCACCGTCATCTTGCGGCTCGGGTAGAACCGCTTGCCCGTCTCCACGGTGCCGATCATGTCGCCGGCGGTGCTGCGGATGGTGAGGAAGGCCGTGGTCTCGGAGTAGTTCTCGCCCATGCGCGGGCCGACCCGGTCGAGGGTCGCCACGTAGGGGCCCGAGGCAAGGGATTCGCCGGGCTTCAGGGTCTTCAACCCCTCCGTCGCCCACCCTTGCGCCGCGATGCCCAGCACCACCACGCCGACGCCCGCATGGGCGAGCGCAGTGCCCCAGGCCGAGCGCGGCAGGCCGATGGCCCGGCGCCAGACCACGGAGGCCTTGCGGGTGCGGCTCGCGCCGTAGCCGCGGGCGCGGGAGACGATCTCCAGCACGGAGCCGATGACGAGGTATGCGCCGAGGCCGATCCCCACGGGGGCCATCATCGGGCCGCCCCAGGTGTAGGCGAGCACGGCCAGGCCCACCACGAGGGCGACGGCCAGCGCCGCGAACAGGCGCTGGGACGCGGCATGCACGTCGCCGCGCTTCCACGCCAGGGTCTGGCCGAAGGGCACGATGAGCAGGAGCGGGATCGCCAGCGGAATGAAGGTGTAGTTGAAGAAGGGTGGACCGACGGAGATCTTCTCCGCCGTCAGCATCTCCAGCAGCAGCGGATAGAGGGTCCCGACGAACACCGTGGCGCAGGCGGCGGCGAGGAACAGGTTGTTCATGACGAGCGCCCCCTCGCGGGAGATCGGCGCGAACAGGCCGCCCTGGCGCAGCATCGGCGCCCGCCACGCGAACAGGGTCAGCGAGCCGCCGATGAACAGGATCAGGATGGCGAGGATGAAGATGCCGCGTGTTGGGTCGGTGGCGAAGGAATGCACCGAGGTCAGCACGCCCGACCGCACGATGAAGGTGCCGAGCAGCGACAGGGAGAAGGTGAGGATGGCGAGGAGCACCGTCCAGACCTTGAGGGCGTCGCGCTTCTCCATCACCACGGTGGAATGCAGGAGCGCCGTGCCGGCGAGCCACGGCATCAGGGAGGCGTTCTCCACCGGATCCCAGAACCACCAGCCGCCCCAGCCGAGCTCGTAATAGGCCCAGTACGAGCCCATGGCGATGCCGAGGGTGAGGAAGCTCCAGGCGGTGAGGGTCCACGGCCGCACGGCCCGCGCCCAGACGGCGTCGATGCGCCCGTCGATGAGGGCCGCGATGGCGAACGCGAAGGTGATCGAGAACCCGACATAGCCGACGTAGAGGAGCGGCGGGTGGATCGCGAGGCCGAAATCCTGCAGCAGCGGGTTGAGGTCGTTGCCCTCGGGCGGGGCCGGGCTGACGCGGGCGAACGGGTTCGAGGTCGTGATGATGAACAGCACGAACACGAAGGTGATCAGACCCTGCACCGCGAGGGTGTTGGCCCTGAGCGTCGGCGGAACCGATTCGCGCGCGATCGCAACCAAGGCCCCGAACAGGGCCAGGATGAGGATCCAGAGCAGCATCGAGCCCTCGTGGTTCCCCCACACGCCCGACAGCTTGTAGAGGAAGGGTTTGGCCGTGTGCGAGTTCTCGACCACGTTCTGGACCGAGAAGTCCGAGGTGGCGTGGGCGTAGGTGAGAGCCCCGAACGCGAACAGCACGCAGGCGAAGGTGCCGAGCGCCGCAGGCGTCGCCACGGCGCGCAGGGCCTGGTCGCCCGAGCGGGCGGCCCAGACCGGCATCACCGCCTGGACGAGGGAGAGGGCGAGCGCCAGGGCGAGGGCGAAGTGGCCGACTTCGATCAGCACGTGGGGGCGTCCTTCCGGGGGAGCTTGCGCATCATCGCTCGCTGCGCTGACCGAGTGTCTTGTCGGTGATGGCCGTGCTGGCGTCGGCGGGCTCGGTGCCGGCGGGCTTCTCGACCATGCCCTTGCCCTCCTGCCAGCGCCCCTGCGCCTTCAGGGCGTCGGCGACCTCGCGGGGCATGTAGGATTCGTCGTGCTTGGCCAGCACCGTGTCGGCGCGAAACAGGCCGCCGGGCTCGAGGCGGCCCTCCGCCACGATGCCCTGGCCCTCGCGGAACAGGTCGGGCAGCAGGCCGCGATACGCTACCTGCACGGTGGCGTTGGTGTCGGTCACGGCGAATTCCACGGTCTGGTCCGGCCCGCGCTGGAGCGAGCCGTCCTTGACGAGGCCGCCGAGGCGGAACCGGGTGCCGGGTGCGACGCCCTGCGCCGCGACCTCCGTCGGCGAGCGGAAGAACACGATCGAGCCGCTCATGGCCGACAGGATCAGTCCGACCGCCAGGGCCAGCACGGCGCCGCAGGCACTGATGAGGATGAGGCGGCGGCTCTTGCGGGTCACGCGGGTCGTCCCGTCTCGGTTGTGGTGTCGCGGGCGCCGGTGGAGCGGGCGTTTCGCCCCCGGCGGCCGGAACCCGTGTTTGGAATGGGCGTAAAGGACGGTGTCGGCCGCGTCGGCGCCCGGGTCAAGGTCGGTGGCCGGGACCGATTGTCAGGGGCGTCCGGCCGCGGCGAGGTCGAGTTCGTGGGAGAGCTCGTCGAGGCGCTCCTTCGCCTGGGGCTCGGGGCTCAGGGCCATGCGGGCCCGGTCGAGGGCCTGACGCGCCTGGGTTCGCTCGCCGAGGACGGCATAGGAGCGCACCAGGCGCAGCCAATCGTCGATGGTGCCGCCCTTGGCCGCCAGGCGCCGGTCGAGGCCCGCGACCATGCCGCGAATGGCCGCGTCCCGCTCGGCCGCCGGCATCGCCTTCACGGCGGCCACCGCCGCCTCGGTGCCGGCCCTGGCCGCATCGGCCTGCGTGGTGTCGGTCTTGGGGGCGTCCCTGGTACCACCGGCCGCGCCGGATCTTTCGGCCTCCGGCTGGCCCGCTCCGTCGCGCGTCAACCCGAATTCACCCGCCAGGGCCTCGAGGCCGCGGAGCGCCGCGGGGTCGGAAGCCAGGGCCGTCCGAGCCCGGGCGAGGGCGGCCCCGGCCTTGTCGCGGTCTCCGAGCACGCCGAGGGAGCGCACGAGGCGCAGCCACTCGTCCGCCGTGCCGCCCTTCTCGGCGAGGCGCTGGTCGAGGCCCGCGACCATGCTGCGGATGGCGGCGTTCCGGCCCTCCGGCGGCATCGCCTGGAGCGATGCGGCGGCGCCCGGATCGGGCGCGGCCCCGGCGCCGGGCCGGGCCACCGGCGCATCACCCTTCGGCGAGACCCCGCCCGTCGGGGAGGCTTCGCCCTTCAGCCGAGCGAGGTTGTCCCGCACCACGGGGAGCCACGGTGCGTCCGCGGGCGCATTCTCGGCGAGGCCCTCCAGGCGCTTGATGGCCAACGGGATATCGCCGTCGAGTTCGGCCGCGCGGGCGAGGTAGAACCGGGGCTTGGCCGCCGTTCCGTCGAGGGCGACGGCGCGCTCGAAGATCGTCTTGGCCTGGGGCGAGATCACGCCGTTGTTGCCGGCGATCAGGGCCTCGCCCCAATCGGACAGGCGCTGCGAGGTCTCGCCGAGGGTGCGGGCGGCGGCCTCGTAGGCGTGGGCCGCATCGTCGAACCGGCCCATCCGCATGTAGACGGGGGCGAGCACGGCCCAGCCCCGCCCGTCCGTAGGATTGCTGGCGAGCCGCGCCTCGATCTGGCCGATGGCGTTGAGGAGATCCTGTCCGCCGTTCTCCGCCGCCTGCCGCTCGGCCGCGCTCTGCGCCGGCATGTGCGGCGAGCCGTAGAGTCCGTAGGCGATGAGGGCGACCAGCGGGATCGTCGACAGGGCGAAGGCAGAGGCGGCGCGGCGCTGGCGCAGGGCCGGCTCGGCGATGCCGGGGACAAGGGGAACGCCCACGCGGTTGGCCCGCAGGAGCCGGCGGCCGGCTTCCGTGCGCGCCGCTTCGGCCTCGGGCCCGGCGATGAGGCCGCGCGTCAGATCGCGCTCGATCTCGCGCAGCTGGTCCTCGTAGAACCCCGTCTCCATCGCCATGGCGCCGGCATCCGGGGCCGTCGACGGATTGGCCCGACGCGACATCGGCCAGAGCAGGGCGAGCACCGCCGCGCCGGTCATGAGCGCCAGAATGAACCAGAGTGCCGTCATCACGCCTCGAAACACTGTGCGACCGCATGTAAGGCCACGCTGTGGTCCCTACGATGCAGGCTTCGGGCGACACGGTGTCACGCGAAGGCCGGCGCTGGATCGACCTTAACCGTATGGAGCACGACGGCAAACCGTGTGACCCCAAGGAATTCCCGTCAGGCGTGCGGCGCGGCCCCGGCCGGCGCGTCGCCCGGCACCTCGATCACCGCGCGCAGGCCCCCGAGGCTCGCCGCCTCCAGGCGGAGCCGGCCGCGATAGAGGGTGGCGAGATCGGCCACGATGGAGAGCCCGAGGCCCGAGCCCGGCTTGGTCTCGTCGAGGCGCCGGCCGCGCCCGAGGACGGCGTCGCGGTCCTCGGGGGCGAGGCCCGGCCCGTCATCCTCGATGGACACCATCAGGTGGGGATAATCGTCCTGCGCCACCGCTTCGGCCCGGATCGAGACCCGGCCGGCGGCCCATTTCGAGGCGTTGTCGACGAGGTTGCCGATCATCTCCTCGAAATCCTGGCGCTCGCCGCGAAAGCGCAGGCCGGGCGGCACGTGGACCGCGTAGGCGATGTCCTTGTCGCGGTAGATCTTGCCGAAGGTGCGCACCAGCCCGGCGAGCGCCGGCTCGACCTCCGTGGAGGTGCCGAGGGTGCCGGCGAGGGCCGCGGCCCGCGCCCGGTCGAGGTGGTAGTTCACCTGATCGCGCATCACGGCGGCCTGCTCGCGGATCTTGGCCGAGAGGTCGCCGGGGGCGTCGGCCGCGCCGACCTCGTTGACGATGATCGAGAGCGGCGTCTTCAGGGCGTGGGCGAGGTTGCCGACCTGGGTGCGGGCACGTTCCAGGATCTCGCGGTTGGTCTCGATGAGCAGGTTCACCTCGCCGGCGAGCGGCGCGATGTCGCGCGGGTACTCGCCGGTGATCCGGTCGGACTCGCCCCGGCGGATGGCGCCGAGCGCGTTGCGGAGCTTGGCCAGCGGGGCGAGGCCGAAGCGGATCTGCAGCAGGGTGGTCAGGGCCAGGGACAGGCCCAGCAGCCCGAAGGTCACCATCAGGGAGAAGCGGAAGCGCCCGACATCGTTGGCGATCTCGTCGGCCGGGCCGGCGACGCGCACGGTGTAGCGGCCCTCCTCGCCGAGATCGACGTCGCGCTCGATGATCCGCAGGGGGCGTTCGTCCTGCGCCCGACCGTAGCCCTGTCGGATTTGGCCGACACCGGCGGTGGTGTCGGCCGAGCTGGCGGCCTTGAGCGGCACGCCGACGAGGGAGCGCGAGGTGCGCAGGTCCCGGGGCTTCGCATCGGGGCGCCCGATCTGCCAGTACCAGCCCGACAGGGGCAGGTCGAAGCGCGGATCGCTCAGGGTGAAGGAGCGGCTCTCGGGATCGTTGGGCGAGACGAGATCCGTGGCGAGGTTGTTGGCGTAGACCAGCAGCCGGCTGTCGAAGGCCCGTTCGGTGTTCTCGCGGTACAGGGTCGTGAGGATGCCGGCGGCGATGAGCAGGATCGCCGAACTCGCCAGCAGGGCGGATGTGGCGAGCCGCACGGCGATGGAGCGCCGGCGCAGGGGAAGCCAGGCGGGAAACGGGCTCATGCGGGGGAGGAGATCATGCGGCGGCGCGGCTCATGCGGGTCTCGTCGTCGTGGTCCGGGGCCGCGCGCGACGGTTGAAAGGTGACGCGTCCCGTCTGTACATCATCCGAACGGAGATTCGACGATGAGCCTCGATATCCAAGATCCCGAGACGGAGCGGCTCGTCCAGACCCTGGCGGCGCGCAGGGGCATTTCTTCCGATGAGGCGATCAAGCTCGCCGTCGGCAACGAATCGCGGCGCGCGGACCAGACGCAGAGCTTATGGGAGCGAATCCGGCCGATTCGGGAGGGGATCGCGGCCTCTCCTCCGACGGGTCTCGTTGCCGACAAGGCGTTCTACGACGGTCTCGGTGGGGGACGGCTCACTGTGTTCCCGGACGATGCAAACACGATCCGTCGCGGTTACAGCACCGGACTGGACGCGGACGCCGCGGCAAACAGACGGTTATCCCACCAGCACGGTTGATGGTCCCCCACGGTGATCTTGGAAAAATCAGGATGCTCCGGGTTGATGAGAATGTTGTGGCTGACCCGTGCGACCACGCTCGGGACGAACAGCAGCAGCGACCGGCGTGACCTGTGCCAGGCCTCGCCGAAGGCCTTGGACGCGATGCAATCCGGATGATCCCAACCCGGCACCGCAGGTTGCGCCAGCATTTCGTACGAGAGGCCGGCCGACAGCAGGATCTCGACGTAGTGCTGGTTCGGCGGGAGCTGGCCACTGCCGTGCACGAGCTTTTCGAGCATGGAGGTCGCGTAATCGGCCGCCGCGTAGATCATCGGGCTCGCGGGCGTATTCCAGCGGCCCGGGAAGAGGCGCGAGCCCGTCGCGTCGAAGATCCTGTAATCCCCATCGGGATCTCCGATCCGATAGGCTTTCCGCGCCTGGACGAGGGTCTGCCCTTTCACGCCGCGGAGCCATACTTGAGCTGGCCGAGAACAGCCTCCACCCGCGGTCCACCGAACTCGGATTCGAGGACAATATCGAGGGGCGGGCGGTTCTCGAGAAGGGCATGAGCCCGGTGCAGGAAGTCGCGGGCGGCGGCGTCCGTCTTCCAGACATCGCGCGCCATCGCCCACACTCTCGCGAGGCGTACCACCTTCGCGCCTTCCTGGGCGGTCAGCTTGCCTCTCGTTTCGGCACGGCGCCGGTTGAGGGTAGCGCGCGCGACGAGGTTGAATGCGAAGGCGCGGTCGTCGGGCGCGACGGCGGCCGCCAATCGATCAACCGACGCAATCGGCAAGCCCGCGACGACCTGGGCGATGACGGCCGCTTCCGTGGTCTCGCCGGAACGCGGTCGTTCGACGCCGAGAACGTCGGCGACGGCTGCTCCACTGGCCATGCTATGCTCCTGTCTCATCTGAGACAGATATGAGGCTCATATGAGCCGAGCGCAAGCCGTCGCTTCTCACACCCGCGGCGGCGGCTGCGTCGGGTCCACGAGATACCCCAGGCCCCGCACGGTCTGGATCAGGTCCACGGCGAGCTTCTTCCTCAGCCTTCCGACGAACACCTCGATGGTGTTGGAATCGCGGTCGAAATCCTGGTCGTAGAGGTGCTCGGTGAGTTCGGCGCGCGAGACCACCCGGCCGGTGTGGTGCATGAGGTAGGACAGCAGCCGGTACTCGTGGCTCGTGAGCTTGACGGGGTTGCCGTCGACGAACACCCGCCCCGAGCGGGTGTCGAGGACCACGGGGCCGCAGGCGATCTGGCTCGTGGCATGGCCGGCGGCGCGCCGGAGGAGGGCGCGCACCCGGGCCAGCAGCTCCTCCATGTGGAACGGCTTCGTCACGTAGTCGTCGGCGCCGGCGTCGAAGCCGTCGACCTTGTCCGACCAGCGGTCGCGGGCGGTCAGGATGATGACGGGCGTCTTGATGCCGGCCCGCCGCCATTTCTGGAGAACGCTGACCCCGTCGGCCTTGGGCAGGCCCATGTCGAGGATGATGGCGTCGTAGGGTTCGCTCTCGCCGAGGTAGCCGCCCTCCTCGCCGTCGAACGCCTTGTCGGCGACGTAGCCGGCCTCCTCCAGGGCGTTGACCACCTGCCGGTTGATGTCCCGGTCATCCTCGACGACGAGCAGACGCACGGTCCCGCACTCCTCTAATTCGCTGGTTCAGGGGCCGCTGATCTCGCCCGTGGTGGCATCGACCATGACGTGGACGAACTGCCCGTCCCGGCGCAAGGCCGTGAGCAGGTAGACCAGGGTTTCCTCGTGCCGGCACAGGCGGGCGCGCTGGATCTCGGCCCGCGGGATCACCTTGCGGGCGGCCCGGATGGCGGCCACGGGCTCGATCACGCGCTTGTCGGCCACGGCCTCGCGCAGGTCGGCCGCGTTGAGGCAGGTGTCGGGGCGCGGCGTCACCTGAACCGGCGCCACGATGGCGGCCCCCGTGGTCTCCTCGGCCTGCGTGCCGATCGAGCCCGTCGCGAAACCCGCGACGGCGAGGCCGATCAGCAGCAGGGCGAGAAAGATGCGCATGAACCACGGGATAGGGAGGGGGCACTGAATGCGCCGTGAATGCCGGTGCAAGCGCAACCGGTGCGGTTCGGTTCCACCCGGCCGGGGGCGACGCCCCCGGCGGCGGGGGGCGACGCCTCAGGATGCCGGGCCGGGCGGCGTGGCGAGGCGCGCCAGGCTCGCCCGCAGGGCGACGCTGACGAGCATCTCGCCGTCGACGTGATCGAGGGCGGCCTTGCGCAGGGCGATGGCGGAGAGATCGAAACGGCGCCGGGCCGCGCCGAGGCGCGCCCCTGCCGCCCGGCTTCGGGCGGGATCGACGGTGAGGGGGAAGCGGGACATGGGCTGACCTTCGTTCGGGCGTACGGGCGTTCGGGCGTACGGGCGCGTTCAGGGGCGGAGCGACGGGCGTCCCTCGCCGAGGCGGCGCACGACCTCGTCGAGGCGGCGCGAGATGTCGTCGAGCTTTTCTCGGGCGCGCTCCTCGCCGCGCTCGGCGCCCCGGGCCATCTCGCTCACCAGGCGCGTGAGGTCCTCGAGCACCCGGGTCCGGCTCTCCAGGGCGGCGGCCACGGCCGCGTTGGTGTGCGAGGCCCGCTCCAGGGCGGTGGCGGTGGCGCCCGTGTCGCCGATGCGGGCTTCCTGGGCGCGCACGGTCTCGCGGTGGAGGTGGAGGCAGGCCAGCCCCAGCAGCACGGCGACGATCCACCCCGCGCCGTCGTGGGAGAACAGCAGGCGGGCGGCCTCGAGGGCGATCTTCTCCATCGCGGATCTCCTCGGCGGAGCCTGCCCCCGCGTTTCCCGGCTGTGTCAGGGCGCCGGGCGTCCCGTCCGCGCGGCCTCCACGGCCGGCCGCAGGGTGTTGGCGATGGTGGCGTCCTCCGCGAGCGGCAGGCTGCGGAACACCTTCTCGGCCAAGCCCTCGCGCCCGCCGGCCGCGCGCACGAGCCAGGCCGGCGCCTCATCGAGGCCGCGCTGCACCGCCCGAGCGATGACGGCCGAGCCGAGGGGCACGCTCAGCGTCCGTCCCCGCACGGCGCCCGCCACGGCGTTGACGGCGTAGTCGCCGACGTTGCGGACCAGGCGCTCCACCAGGGTGGCGGTGACGAGGGCGCGCAAGGGGCCGGCGAGGCGCGCCAGGGCGGCCGTCGCGGCGGTGACCGCAAGGGGCAGCAGGAGGCCGGTGACCGCCTGGGCAACCGCCGCGGCGGCGTCGCCCCAGGGGGCGATCACGCTCGCGGCGTCGAGGCCGGCGGCGGCGCAGGGCAGAATCGGCATCACGGTCAGGGCCGGCATCAGGGCGAGACCGAGGGTGGCGCGGGACGGCCGCGGGATCGGGTGGAGCATGGCTCGGGTCTCCGGGGGGGCGTGAGGGGTGCGTGCGTCAGGCGCCGGACCGGCCGCCGAGGGCGGCGCGGATTCGGGCGAGCCAAGTCGGCGCAGCTTCGGGCGGCAGGGGCACGGCTGGCGGCGCGCCCGGACTGCGCGGCACCGTGCGGCGCGCGACCGGCCGGGCGGGTGCGGTCCCGTCCGGCACCGCGATGGGCGCCGCGTCGTTCCGCCGGGCGCGGGGCAGGGCGACGGCGTAGGGTGTGCGGAACTGGTCCTGCTCGGCGCCCCGGCGCGGGATGAGCGCGGCGGGCCGGTCCCACAGCATCATCGCCTGGGCCGCGCCCTCCGCGTCGCCGGCGTTCAGGCGCCGCACCAGGGTGGAGCGGCCGAGCGCCGCCGGGCCGATGTTGAAGCACAGGGAGACGAGGGCGTCGAAGGCGTGCTGCGGCAGGGGGGCGGGCACCGCCGCCCGCACGGCCGCCACGAAGCGGACGACGTCGCGGTCGAACACCGCGTCGCATTCCGCCGGGGTCAACGCGAGGCCGGGGGTGACGAGGGGCGGACCGGCCGCGCTGGTGTGGCCGATGCCGATGGTCCAGATGCCGACGGAATCGCGGTAGGCATGCAGCCGCCGACCCTCGCGGGCGACGAGCACGGCCTTGCCGATGGGGCTGAGATCCATGGAACACTCCTGCGTCGGAAGGGATCTGGGTTAGGAAGGGATCTGGGGTAGGAAGGGAGCGGGACGCGCGGAACGGAAGCGCGCGTCCGGCGGTTCGTTCGGGAGATGAGGACAGGCCCGCGCGGTGGCCGGATGCGAGGAATGCGATCATGACACGAGCACGGATCGTCGCCCGCTGTGCCGCCGGCGGCCTCGCCGCCGGTCTTCTCCTGGCGGGGGCGGGCGGGGCCTCGGCCCAGAACAGCAGCAGCGGCAGCGGGCTGACGCCCTTCGCCACGGAGAGCGGCAACGACCGTTCGGCCGGCGTGAACAACGGCAACTACCGGCCGCCCCGCTATTACGGACCGGGTGCCGCAGCGGCGCCGCGCGGTTACGGGCGCCCCGTCTACGGCGATGAACTTCGGCGGTCGGCGCCGTATTACGGGTACCCGTACTGAGCGCTCACGCGAGGCCGAAACCGGAGAAGTCGCTGTCGGAGGCGGCAACGTAGCCGTCCGCGCCCGTGAACAGGGCGTGGACCGTGATCGTATCCCCGGCCGCGAGCGCCAGGGTGACGCCGAGGCCAACCGTCGAGACGCCGTCGACGGGCGCAGCGGCGCCCCGGCGGGTACCGGCGACGGCCGTGCCGTTTCGGTGGAAGCGGCCCTGCAGGGAGGCGGGTGCATTGGTGCCGTTGCGCCGGAATGCGAGACCGGCCGAGAGGGCGTAGACGCCCGCCTCGGGCGCGACGAAGGCGCCGGTGGCGGCCTGGAAGAGCCCCTGATCGTTGAGGTCGCCGGTGTTGAAACCGATGCGCGTCCAGGCGCCGGCCCCGATGTAGTTGTCGAAGCTCGTCGTGACGCGGAAGCGGGCGAGGCCGGTGAGCCGCGACCAGGCGGCGCCGGTGCAGCCCCGGAAGGCGCCGAGGGTGCTGTCGAACACGATCTGGCCCGGTGCCGTGCCGGCACCGGGGATTCCCGCCCGGGCCACGAGTTCGAGGGCGCCGTTCGCCCGCACCTTCACCACGGCACGCGGAACGGTGCCGCCGAGATCCGTGGCCTCGAACACGATCCCGGTTCCCTGGGCGCCGGCGGAGAAATCCTCCTCGGCGACGCCCCGGACCGTGAGACGGTTCTCCGCGACGCCGCCCGCGAAGACGCCGCCGCCGGCGAGGCCGAGGAGGCAATCCCCCGCGCGGACCGGCAGGGGGGCCTCCCGGCTGCCCCGGCCGGTGCGGGTCTCGATGAGGGGGGCCACCGGGGCGGCGCCGTAGGCTTCGAGGCACAGGCCCGGACCGGCTCCCTCCCGCGCCACGTGCAGGGGCGCGCGGGCCGCCGGGGCGCCCGGCAGGGCCAGGGTCCCGAGGCCGAGATGGCCCGTCGCCGGATCGGCCCGCCATGCCCCGTGCCACGCGGCCCCGTCGGGCGAGACCTTCAGGCTGACCGCATCCTCGCCCAGCAACCCGAACTCGGCCCGGCCCGCATAGGCCGCCTGGAACAGCAGGGCCACGGCGTTGGCCTCCGTCGCCTTGTTGAGCACCAGCGCGAGGCTGCCGCTGCCGCCCTCGGCGGGATCGCGGGCGGTCCACAGGGCCCGATCCAGCTTGGCGGCGAACGGGTTCGCGGCGTCCGCTTCCGTGCCGAGGCCGAGGGCGGCGAGGCCGCTCAAAGCCCGCAGGCCGTCGAGGAGGCGGCGCCAGCCCGTCCCGTCGAAGCGGTAGAACGCGTCCTCGTCGGCCACGTAGGCGAGCCAGCCGGTGCGGGGGACGAGGCCGGTCCAGACCCCGTCTCCGAACGCCGCGATCTGGCCGGACAGGCCGGCCCAGGCCCCGCTCGGTTGCGGCGCCGTCACGAGGTAGCGGTCGCCCTCCGCCGGGTCGGTGGGTGGCGCCGACAGATCCCTGTCGCGGCAGGCGAGGTGCACGAGGGCATCAAGGGCGAGCAGCGCCTCGTTGTGGGTGACGTGCTTGCCGGCCTGTCCCGCCGCCAGCAGCGGCAGGGCGAGGTGCGGGGTGGTCTGCGCCATGGGCGGCCTCCTGTCGGGTGTCGGAGTAAGGGGCGTCACGCCGTGCGGATCGGCACCCGTGCGCGCAGGGCCGGCCCCGGCCCCGTGAGGGTGCCGAGTGGAACCACGCCGACGTCGAGGCTCGTCTGGGGCGTGCCGAAATCGGCCGCCTCGTCGGCGTAGAGGACCGACGGGTCCGTGGCCGCGAGGCTGCGCAGGACGGTCTTGTCGGCAGCGTGAATATCGATCCGGTAGCCCTGAACCATGGGATCGGGCGGCACGTCGGCCGGCTCCCAGGCATCGCCGTCGCGCCGGGTCCGGCGGGTCCAGGTCAGGTGAAGACCCTCCGGGATGCGCCGCGCCCGCAGGTGGACGGGCGCGAGGGGCCGGTGGGCGGTGAGCCCGGCGGTGGCGGTGCGGGCGACGAAGAGCGGGTCGGCCGGGTCCCGGACGGCCGGGCCGATGCGGTAGCGGAACGGCCGTCCGACGGCGTCGAGGCGGGTGACGAGGGGTACCAGGGCCTCGTCGAGTCGGACGAGCAGACTGCCGGGCGCGAGGGTGCGGGCAGCTTCGGCCTCGCTGCCGCCCAGGCCCCGCAGGAGGCCGGTGAGGCGGTAGGTGCCCGGCCCCGTGAGGGTCACGCCCGCCGCCGCGACGATCTCGACGACGCCGTCCGGGCCGACCAGGGCGAACCGGTTGGCCCCGGCCAGAACGGCGGCCTCCGGGACGGAGGCGAGGCCCCCCGCCGCCCCGAGGCGAACGTCGAGGCGGATCGCCCGGTCGAAGCGCCAGAGCGGGCCGGGCGCCAGCGCCGTCAGGGTCTCGCCGAGGCAGGCCGGGTAATCCACGAGGCCGTGCAGGGCCAGGGGCCCGTCCGCCTCGGCCCGCCACACGGCGATCTCGCCGGGCCACGGCTCGGCCCGCACGGCGAGGACCTGCAGCGTCGTCGGGGTGCCCTCATCGAGGGGCAGGTCGAGGATCGCCGCGAAGGGCGGTCCGGCAAGCGCCGGCGGCGCCCGGCGCGGGGCCGCCTCCGGGCGCCTGCCACCCCACGCGGCCCGTCCGTGGCGGGGCACGGCGCGGGTCTCGATCCGGCGCCCGGCCGGGCCGTCGGCGATGCGGACGATGCGGTGCGGCGCCGCCTCGCCGGGCAGGGCGAGGAGGTCGCCGGGTTCCCAATCGATCCGGCGCGGGCTCACCGTGAACCCAGCGGTGTCGCGGGCGGCGAGGTCGGCGTCGAGCATGGCCTCCGCCAGGGCCTCGGCCTCGGCCCGGCGCGTCACCACGGCGGCCTCGAACCGGACCTCGCGCCGCCGGGCACCCGTGGGGCGCGAGGCGGCGGCGGTGATCCGGCGATAGGCGCCCCCCTCGGAATCGGTCACCGTGACCTCCAGGGACCGGGGCAGCTCGGATTCCTCGGCCCGCACCAGGGAAAGGGGCGCCTGGTCCGAGGCGGCCACGAGGTCGCCGGCCGGCATCGTCAGGGGGGCTTCGCGGCGTGGGGCGCGGATGCGCAAAACGCCGGCGACGGCCGACACGTCGAGGCCGTACAGCCGGGCCAGGGGCTCCAGGGCGGCGCGGGCCGAGAGCGGCCGGTCGACGACGTAGCCGTCGAGCTGCGCCGCGCACGCGATCCGGGCCGGCACGTCGACGCCGCAATCGTCGAGTATCGCGGAGATCAGCCGGTCGAGTTCGAGGCCCTCGATGCGCCCGGTGATCCAATGGCCCACGGACCAGTTGCCGGCATCGGCCCAGACGGTGTCGAAATCCGGGAACGCCGGGTAGGGCCGTGCGTCCCAGCACCAGACGAAGACGGAATCCGGCGGCACCATCGGGCCGCCATAGACGGCCGAGACCGGGTTGTGGTCGGGGTCGAAGCCGGATGCGTCCGCGTCGAACCGGTCCAGGATGGCGGTGAGGCCGCGCGCCTGGATGAGGTCGTCCCGGGTGCCGTGGGAGAAGGGCGGCGACGCGTTCTCGGCGGATTTCGGGTCGGGGAACACGTTGGGGCCGTTGGTGCCCTTGTCCACGGCGGGCACGCCGATCTCGGTGAGCCAGATCGGCTTGGCCCCCGGCACCCAGGCGGTCGTCCGGGTCTCGACGCCGCCGTCGCGCTCCCAATGCGGGTTCGACCACCAGCCGACGAAGTCCTTGGCGCGGAACACCCACGGCTTGCCGTGCGCGCCGTCGGTGATCGGCGTGCGGATCTGGGCGGCGCGGGCGTCCGCATCCGCATAGAACCAGTCGAAGGCCTCGCCCGCCCCGAGGCGCGCCGCGAGGTAATCCCGGTCGTGGATCGAATCGGCCTCCGCGAGGTCGGCGTGGTCCGGCCCGTCGCGCCAGTCGGTGATGGGCGGATAGTAATCGATTCCGACCGCGTGGATCGCCGGATCGGCGAACAGGGCATCGAGGGGGAAACGCACGGTGTCGCCGCCGTCGCGCACATGGGCGCCGTACTCGGTCCAGTCGGCGGCGTAGACGAGGGGAACGCCGGCCCCGAGGCGGTCGCGCACCGCGCGGGCCAGGGCGAGGAAGCCCGCCACGGCCGGATAGGTGTCGTTCGCGCCCCGCACGCGGGTCAGGCCGACGCATTCGCTGCCGACGACGAAGCCGGACAGCGGCACCCCCCAGCCGGCGGCGAGATCCGCATAGTGCAGGACGAGGCTGCGGTACTGCGCGAAGAACGCCGCGACCTGGGCCGCCGCCGCCGCCGTGCCGTCCGGGCTGCCCGGGAGACCGGGGGCGGGATCGCAGGTGATGCGGCCGCGCCAGGGATAGGGCGGCTGACCCGGCGCGGACGGATCGCGCGGATCGGGCAGGGTGTTGTCCTGCGCCACGTCCATCATCAGGAACGGGTAGAGCACGACGCCCAGACCCCGCCCGTGGAGGTCCGCCACGAGGCGGCCGAGGCCGGCATCGGACGGGGTGCCGCCATAGGCCGGGTGGCCGTCGGGCGTCGTCGAAACGCGGCCGGCGCCCGCCCGGGTCAGGCCGGCGACGCGCCAGGTGTCGCCCGTGGTCGCCTTGGTGGAATTGTCGACCTTCGGCGCCACCGTGCAATGCCCGGCCCGCAGGTCGTCGCCGAACCAGCTCGCGACCACGGACACCTTGGCGAGGTTCGGGCACAGGGCTTGGAGGGCGTCGAGGGACGCGACCACGTCGGTGACGCCCTGGAGCTGGAAGCGGTTGGCGGGCCGGCTCGTGCCGTAGCCGGCCTCCTCGGTGACGGGGGTGGGGTCGAGGCCGAACTCCGTCGAGCCGGGAATCAGGCACACGGCCCGCACCCGGTCGGCGAGCCCCTCGACGGGCCGCACCACCTCGAAGGCGAATTGCGGCACCCGGTTGCCGAATTCGGCGAGGTCGAGGTGCTCGAACACGAGGTAGGCGAGCCCCCGATAGGCCGGGGCTGCGCCTTCCTTCGCGACGATGAGCGGGTCCGGCGCCTGGTCGGCCTCGCCCCGGTGGAGGCGGTACGTCAGGCTGGTTAGGTCGAGTTCGCGCCCGTCGGCCCAGATTCGGCGCACCTGGGCGACGGTGCCCTCGCACAGGCCGATGGCGAGGTCGACGGAGTAGGCGTAGGCCGTGCGCACGGTCCTGGCGCCGCCGCCGCCCTTGGCGCTCGCGCCCGCCCGCTCGACGCGGGTGTTGGCGACCTCCAGGGGGCGCGTCGCCCAGATCAGGGTGCCGCCGAGGCGGGCGCGGCCGTAGAGCCTCGGGATCGGATCGCCCTCCGTCGAGGTCAGCCCCGCCACCTCCGTGAGGCGCGGCCCCTCGACGACCCGCGGCCCCGAACCGCCGAACAGCGCCCCGTCGAGGCCCGACCCCGCCGCCGCGCCCAGCGCCGAACCGACGATCCCCCCGATGGGACCGCCCAGCGCCGTTCCGGCCGCCGCTCCGGCGGTTTGCAGGATCAGCGTGGCCATGGCGGGCTCCGGGATGTTCGGGGTTCGGGCGCCTCAGCGCCGGATCAGGATCACCCCGCCGATGAGCAGGGCGACGCCGACGAGGCGCGGGCCGTCGATGGGGCGCTGGGCCAGGCCCAGCCAGCCGAAATGGTCGACGGCCACGGAGGCGAGCATCTGCCCGGCGACGAGGAGCGCCATGAACGTTCCGGTCCCGAGCACCGGCACGAGGACGATGCCGAGGCCGATGAACACCGCGCCGAAGGCCCCGCCGCTCCAGGCCCACCACGGCACGCGCGAGGCCGTGGCCCAGGCGGGCAGGGGATCGCGCAGCGCCAGGGCCAGCGCGCCCATGCAGGCGAGCCCGACGGCGTAGCTGATGAAGCCCGCCCAGGCGGCGGAGTTCAGGCCCCCGCGCAGCTGCGCGTTCAGGGCTTGCTGGATCACGAGGCCCGCCCCCGCCAGGGCGGCGAGGATCGGGGCGAGCAGGGCGGTGACCATTCTATGCCTCGCGGGACCCGCCGGCTCCCTCGGCGCGGCCCGCCTTGACAACCATCGCGGCGCCATGCCGTCAAATGGCATGCTGTCGAACGCCTTGGCGCAGGATGCCTTGGCTCAGGATGCGCCGGGGCGCTGGCGTCCCCCTTGCCGGGCCCGATCCCCTCGTCGGAAACGCTGCGAAGCGGCGGCCTCGCTCTCGCCATCACTCGGTCGATCATCAATCGTGGTGATGTCGATTGGCGAAATCTGTCGTTGATCGCCCCGCGCCACAGTCAAAGGGCGTCTTGTCGCCGGAATGACACCCTGGATAGTACTGTACGCAATCGTTCGGGGGTTCGAGATCATTCGAAAGTCCGGATAGTCAAAACAATCCGCGCCTTCGAGCAAAAGTCCGGCGAAGTTTGTGTTAGGATAACGGCAGATGAACGGATCGATTGTTTTCCATTTCAGCCGGCAACGTGTCGTTCTGGGTATGAAATGAGGAATGGTTTTCGATCTTGGCGATGAGATCAGTGATCGAAATCGGGTTCATCTGAGACGCATATCGGCTTCGTACAACGAGACATCACCTGATCCGACACGACAAACGGCGCGACATCTCTTCGAGCGAATGTCGAAGAGAATCTTCGCCGTCTGATTTGCCTCCCTTCGAGCAGACATCGGGTCGGGGGGATCGGGTGGCCCGAGCACGGCTTGGCCGGATCAAGTCGAAGCCTGTCCCTGATCGATCATGTTGTCTGGATCATCGAAATGACTGAACACAGCTCAACCGAAACCGCCGATCGCCTGGATCTGACCCGGAAGATCATCGGCGCTTATCTGTCGAACAACTCCGTTCCGGCGGCCGATCTGCCGATCCTGATCCGGGCCGTGTCCGGTGCCCTGACGAATCTGACGGCGGAGGGCGCATCGGAGGCTGCGCGCGAGGAAAAGGTCGAGAAGCTCAAGCCGTCCCAGGTCAGGAAGTCTGTCCTGCCCGGCGGCCTCATCAGCTTCCTCGACGGCAAGTCCTACAAGACCTTGAAGCGCCACCTCACCAAGCATGGGCTGGACCCGGACACCTACCGGGCGCGCTTCGGCCTGCCGCCGGATTACCCGATGGTCGCCCCGTCCTACGCGGCGAACCGCTCCGCCCTGGCGATCGCCAACGGCTTCGGCACGAAGGAGAGGCATGCGCGGCCGAGGCAGGAGCGGACCCCTGCCCCGAGACCGGCCGGGCGCAAGACCGGATCGGAGCCGGCCGCCCGGGTATCCGCCCGGTGACGTGAGCCCCGGGCGGGCCGCCGCGGCATCAGCCGGGCGCCCCCTCCTGGCGGCTTCGGGCCGCGCCCTCCGGAAAATGGAACGCGTGCGTGCAATGCCGCCGCCACCAGCGGGTCAGGGCGACCTCGGTGACGGCGGCGCCGTCATGGGCGTGGATCATCGTGCCTTGCCCGGTCACGATGGCGCAGTGGCGGGCCGGCAGGTGGGCGCGGAAGGAGAATAGAAGGACGTCGCCGGCTCGCGCCTCGGCGGGCGGCACCGGGACGAGGTGGCGGGATGCGGCCTCCGCCAGCGGGTCGGTGCCGGGGGGCGCCGATTCCGCCCAGGAGGCGGCATAGGGCGGGGCGGCCTCGGGCTCGGGGCCGAAGCAGTCGCGCCAGACGCCGCGCACGAGGCCGAGGCAGTCGCAGCCGACGTGCCGCACCGAGGCCTGGTGCCGGTAGGGCGTGCCGATCCAGGCGCGCGCAACCGACACGATCCGGTCCTGCGGGCTCATCGGAACAGGCTGCCGCCGTCGAGGCCGGGGCCGGAGCCGGGGGCCTGGCGCACCACGAAATCGTTGCCGGGCATGTGCGGAAATCCCTGGAAGTTGAGGGTGTTAGAAAATTTGCCGCCGCAGGTGGAAAAGCGCTTGTCGCAGCCGGCCGTGACCGCGAAGGCGTCGCCGGGGTCCACCGGGCGGGCCGGGGCCTGCCACAGGGCGAGGCGATGCCCGGCGCCGTCGCCCGCATGGGTGCGGAGGTCGGACGCGTGCCCGGCCTGGGCGCCGCCGGCCCAGACGAGGCGCCCGCCCGTGAACCAGCCCGGCGCGAACGGGGCCGCGAGGGCGACCCGCAGGATGCCGGGTTCGGGCACGGCGATGACCCGGCCGGTGGTGCGGAACGCCGGCCGGTCGCGGTCGAGGCCGCAGCGGGCATCGCCCAACTCGGCCGAACAGGTGGCGCGGAAGGTCCGGCCGGTGGGTACGTCGAGGCGGTCCATGAGGCCGCGCAGCTCGGCCACGAACGCGCCCCCCGCCCGGCGTACCTCGCCGAGGGTCCCGACATCGAGGAGCAGGCTCGTCTCGGGGTGGGTCCAGTCCACCAGCCAGGTCTCGACGCCGGCCCCGTCGTAGAGCCCGCCGGCGATGTCGGCATCGGTGATCCCGAGGGCGGTGAGCGCCCCCGCCACCTCGCCGCCGCCGACGGCGAAGCCGAGTTCGGCGCTGGCCTCGGCCGCCTCCAGGCCGGAACGGGCCGCGTAGGGCATGCCCGCCAGGGTGAGGTCGCGGTCGTGGTCGGTGAAGCCGAAGCGCACCCCGTCGCGGCGGGTGAGCGCCCAGCAATGGCACAGGGTGGTGGCCCCGCCGGCGAGATGTTCGGCGAGGTCGGGGGGCAGGGTGCGCATGGGAACTCCTACGGGACGATCTCGATGAGCGGCACCCTGGGGATCTCGCCGGCCGTGAAGGCCGAGAGATCGACGGTGAGGTCGTCGGTGTCGAAGCGCACCGGCACGTCGAACAGGAAGCCGGCCGTCACCGGATCCCCGGGGGGCGGGGCCGCCGCGAGGGTGACCGTGCCCGTCGTGCCGTCGCAGGTGAAGGCGGCGGGCGGCAGGGCGAGGCCCGCCACCGCCACGATCACGCTCTCGGCCACGGGCTTGGTGATGACCCGCCGGTAGGGCAGGGGGCCGCTGCCGTAGGTCTTCGCGAGCTGGAACGTGCGGGTCGCCCCGTCGCCGGAGCCCAGGGGCTGGTCCATGGCCGAGACCGGGCGCGAGGGCGGGCCGGAGCGGGCATCGACCCGGTCTCGGTAGCGGAACCCGTAGAGGCGTCCGCGCCGCTCCTCGAAGAACGCCAGCACGGCGTGGAGGGCGTCGAGGGTGCGGATGCCGAGGCCGGCATCGTAGCGGCGGCGCGAATCCGCCCAGCGGCTGTTGCGGTGCTCGCGCCCCGACGCGAGGGTGACGATCTCGGTCATCCGCCCCGGCCCGCCGCTGCCCCGCAGGGCGACATCGAGGGGAAAGCGGACTTCGTGGAAATCGGCGCCCATGGGCGGCTCCTGGATGCGGCAAGTCGGACGTCTGGGCAAGTCGGACGTCTGGGCAAGTCGGACGTCTGGGCAAGTCGGACGTGTCGGCAAGTCGGACGTCTCGGGGAGGCGCGCGATCACCGCGTGCCTCACAACCCCCGCCGGCCGCGGGCCACGGCGCGGGCGAGGCCGGCGGCGACCTGGGCCTCCGAGCGGCGAAAGCCCGCGATGTCCGGGGTGGTGATGTTCACCGTGACGGCGGCGGCGCGGGCCTCCGCGCCGGCCGCGACCCCAAGGCGGCCGTCGCTGCCGCGCTTCAGGGGCAGGATCGCCTCGGGCCCGGCCTCGCCCATGAGGCCGAGGCCGCCCTGCATGGGAAAGTAGGTGGGCGCGGCGACGATGCCGCCGGCCGCGAACGGCCGCACGCGCCCTTGCGCCACCACCCCACCCCGGGCGAAGGCCTCGGTGCCCCCGGCGACGCTGGCGTTGAGGGCGCCCTTGACGAGGCCGGTGATGCCGGCCTTGACCGGGGTCAGCGCGGCCTTGAGGGCGAGGCTCGAGAGCTTCGTCGTGAGGGCGCCGAGCAGGCTGTCGAGCTGGCGCCCGGCGCCGAGGGGACCGCCCAGGGCCTGGGTCAGGCTCTGGCCGAACCCTTTGGCCAGCCGGTCGAGGACCTGAAGCTGCTTTTCGCGGCCCGCCTGGGCGCGGTCGGTCTCGCTCTCTGGCATCACGGGCTCCCAGGATCACAGGATGACGGGACGTCGGGATAGGCCGCGAGCAGCCGGTCGAGATCGGCCCGGCCGGCTGCCGGCGCACGGGCCGACAGGCCGGCGGCGGCGAAGAGTTCGCGCGGCGTGGCGCCCCAGAGGTCGCGCGGACGCCAGCCGAGCCGCCCGAGGGCGAGCGCGAGGACATCGTCCCACGGGAAGGCGGAGGCGGGCTCCGGCGCGCTCCCGCCCGTGGGGCTCAGGGGTTTGGCGAGGCGCCCTCGCCGAAGGCGGCGGTGAGGGCTTCACCGAGGGCCGCCGTGAGCGGTTCGAGTCCGCCGGCCAGGGGCAGGGCGGCGACGGCCGCGTCGTCGAGGGCGTGGCCGCCCCCGCGCAGGGCGCTGCCGAGCAGGGCGATGAGGTCCCGGGTGGCGAGGTGCCCCCCGGCGAAGCGCTCGGCCAGCCCCGTGAGGTCGCGGGCCCCCAGGGCCGATTCGAGTTCGGCGAGGGCGCCGAGGGTGAAGCAGAGGGTGTAGCGCTGCCCCCCGAGATCGAGGGGGATTTCGCCGCGCCTGCGGTTCGCCATGATCTTCGGGCCTCCCTATTTTTTCAAACCTTGATGGGTCTTAGGCCGCCGTGAACGCGAGGGCGCCGGCGGAATCGAGGGCCAGGTCGAAGGTGACCTCGCCGGCGTGATCTCCGCGATATTCGAGGCTGGTGATCTGGAACGGGCCCTCCAGGGTGCCGAAGGCCGGCACCACCACCTGGAACGTCTCGATGGTCCCCTCGAAGAACAGCTGCCGCAGGCGGGCGTCGGAGGCCTCGTCGCGAAACACCCCGGCGCCCGCGATGGCGGCCCGGCGGATTCCTGCCCCGGACAGCAGCTCGCGCCAGCGCCCGGCGGATTCGGCGTGGGTCACGTCCACGGCCTCGGCGTTGAAGGCAATCTGGCGGGCGCGCAGGCCGGCGACGGCGACGAAGCCGCCCCCGCTCGCCACGCGGATGAGTAGGTCCTTGCCGCGTTGTGCGCTCATGCGGGTTCTCCCGTGGGATTGGAGGCGGTCAGGCCGGGCGGTGCTCGGTGACCGCCTGGAGGGTGAGGGTGGCGCGGGCCTCGCCGGTGGCGGGGTCGCGGGTCGCGGCGAGCCGCACGACCCGCAGGGTCACGAGGTGGTGGCCGTGCAGCGCCAGGGGGGCGTCGGCGAGGAGGTCGGCCATGCGCTCGGCGGCATCGAGGCCGGAGCGGGCCGAGCCCGGCCGGGCGTAGAGGACGAGGGCGAGGCCGTGGGCGTGGCGCGTCGCGCCGTCGACGGATTCGTCGCGGATCTCGGCGTCGCCGAACACGCCGTAGACGGGCACGCTGCCGCGCGGCGGCTCGTCGTGGAGGCGCACGGACCCGCCCATGAGCCGGGCGAGGGGGGCGTCCACGGCCAGATAGGCGCGTAGCGCCCAGCGCAGGGCGAGCAGCGGGCTCGCGGAGACCGGGTCTCGAACCGTCACGGCGCGCGCTCCCCGGCCACGAGTTCTTCGACCCGACAGACGAGTTCGCGCCGTCGGCCGTCGGGATCGCCCGCGGCCCGGATGGCGAAGCGGCGCGGCCCGGTGGACAGCCGCATCGTGGGCGTGACGTCGGCGCGGTAGGCGAGGCGGACCCGGTGGGTCTCCGCCGTATCGGCCCGCCCGCCCCGGACCCGCTCGGGCCCGCTCAGGGATTCGAGGGCACCCCAGACCAGGGGGCCGGGGACGTAGCGGCGGATCACGCCGCCGAACCCGTCGGGCTCCTCCACGGGCCGTTCGAGGGTGAAGCGGCGGCGGCGCGCGCCGATGGGCACGCGCGGCGTGGACTCGGGCATGATCGGCTCCGTGATCATAGGGACAGGCGCCGCAGGGGGGCGACGAGGGCGGCGACGGATGGCGGCGGGCCCGCGCCCGTGTCGCCGCGATGCTCGAAGCCGTGGGCGGCGAGGAGCCGGATCGCCTGCAGCAGCATCGGGGGCGCCGGGGGGCCGTCGCCGCCGTATCCGGCGCTGACTTCGACGAGGGCGGCGCGGGCGTGGAGCGACGGCGCCTCGGGCGAGACCACGAGGCCCGGCGCCTCCACGGGGTCCGGCCCGGGGCGCACGAGGCCGGGGGCGAGGTCGGTGACCGTCCCCTCGGCATCGACGAGGCCGGCCCGCTCCACGGCCACCAGGGGGCTGAGCGGCAGGGGCACGAACCCGGAGGCGGGCCAGGCCGTGAGCATGATCCGGTAGCGCCCGGGCGCCAGGATTCGCCGGGTCGCGGCTTCCACGCTGGCGCGGGCGGAGGCCACGAGGGCGGCGAGGAGGGCGTCCTCGGCCCCGCCCTCGTCGGAATCGAGGCGCAGATGCGCGCGCATCTCGCCAAGGCTCACCGGCTCGACGGTGGCGCCTGCGACGCGTATCGGGGTCATCGTCGTCTCCAAGGTGCGGGGTGTTGCCGATGGCTCGGACTGGTCTCGGGCGTCTCGCCCTGCTGATGGGCGTCGCGGTTCCGGCCCCGATCATGGGTCCGGCGCACGCGGTGGTGGGCGGCGATCCGGCTCCGGAGGCGGCTTCTCACGCCGTCATGGTGCTGTCCTCGAACGGTGGCGTGTGCACCGGCGTGGTGGTGGCACCGGGCGCCGTGCTCACGGCCGGGCATTGCCTCGCGCCGCGCCTCGTCCACCGGGTGCACTACAAGGACGCCGCCGGGGCGCCGGTGCTGGCCGAGCCCGCCGCGCAGGCGGTCCATCCGGGCTACGATGCGGGCGCCATCGCGGGGCGTCGCCGCTCCATCGACCTCGCCCTCGTGCGCCTCGCCGCGCCCCTGCCGGCGCCGTTCGTGCCCGCCACCTTGAGTGCGGCGATGCCGCGCGCCGGCGAGACTCTCACCGTCTCCGGCTACGGCGTGGCGCGGCCGGGGGATCCGCGCAGCACCGGCACCTACCGGCAGGCCGGCGTGCCCGTGGTCGAACCCTACGGGCCGAGCCGCATCCTCGTCTGGCTGCGCGGCGCGAAGGGCGCCGGCGCCTGCCAGGGCGATTCCGGTGGGCCGGTCGCGGCGGATATGGGCGTCGTCGCGGTGGCGGCCTGGGTCGGCGGGGCCTGCGGCGGTCTTTCGCAAGGGGTCCTGCTCGGGCCGCAGCGCGCCTGGATCGACGCGACCCTGGCCGGCTGGGGCCTCGCCGCCCGCTGGGACCGCCCGTGAGCCCGCCCCGGCCGATTGGCGTCGCGGGCGGAACCAGAGCTTGGCCGAGGGATTCCGTTCAGATAGGTTTCCACCATGGCCGTCCGGGACGCCTCCCTTCGGGGCCGGGACGCGGGAGAGACACGATGCTGCCGACCGCGTTTCGCGCCACCGTCCTTCGCACATTCACCGTGGCGGCCCTGGTCGCGCTCGCGCCCGCACTCCTGCCCACGCCCGCCTTCGCGGTGATCAACGGCGCGGTCTCGCGGGATCCCAACGGCCTGCGCGCCTCCGTGGTCCGCATCGAGAGCAGCCAGGGCGAGATCTGCTCGGGCACGCTCATCGCCAGCGACCTCGTGCTCACGGCGGCCCATTGCGTGATGCACCGGGCCAGCTACAGCGTTGTGGCGGTGGACCGCGCCTTCCGCTCGCGCCGCATCGCCGTGGCGGCGGCGTCCATGCATCCCGAATTCGTCCCCGGCACCACGCCGGAGGATCAGCCGGGCATCGATCTCGCTCTCATCAAGCTCGCCGAGCCCTTGGGCGGCGACTTCCAGCCCCTCGATCCGCGCGGCGGCGGCATCAACACCGGCGACGCCGTCGAGATCGCGGGCTTCGGCGTGGTGGCGGAGAACCGGCGCAACACCGCCCGCACCCTGCGCCAGGCCCAGCTCGTCTCCATCGGCCCGCTCCAGGTCGCCAACCGCGTCACCGTGGTGACCGACCGGCGCCGCATGGCCGAGACGGCGGGGGCGGGCGCGTGCCTCGGCGATTCCGGCGGCCCGATCCTGCGCGGCGGCCCCGGCGGCTATCAGATCGTCGGCGTGGTGAGCTGGTCGAGCGGCGCCATGCGCCAGGACAAGCGCGCCCGCACCGCCTGCGGCGGCTTCACCGCCGTCACCCCCACGGCCGAGCACACCGGCTGGATTTCCTCCCGCGCCGCCGAGATGAGCCGGATGCAACCGGGCGAGGCCGCGGCCCGCGCCGAGTGGATGGCGCGGCCGGGACGGCGCTGAGCCGGGTTTCGATGCGGAACCGGGGCCGCTTTCACGAACCCCGCCTGGGCGCCGGCTTCCTCGCGGGCCGATGCCTTACGGACGGTTCGTCCCTGGCCGGCTGAAGGTCCGGGCCGCCGGCGGGAAACCGGCGACCATCTGCTCGTCGACGCCCAGGTTGGCGGCGAGCATCCCGCGCGGCACCCGGGCCAGCCAGGTCGCCAGCAAGGTCTCGTCAGTGACGCCGCTGTCGTGCACGCCGACGATCTCGGCCGTCTCGGTGCCGATGCTCTCCACCGAATGCCCGCAGGACCGGGGCAGGTACGCGCAGTCGCCCGGGCCGAGTTCGGCCACGGCCATGTGCTTGTCCTGGCCGAACAGGGTCACGCGCGTCCGCCCCCGCACGACGTAGTGCCACTCGTTCGCGCGGGTATGCCAGTGGGGCGCGTGCACCGCGCAGGCCGCGAGGCGCACCAGGAAGCCGGTCATCCCCGCCGAGACCGGGAAGGCGCCGGCGGGCGCCATCCGCATCGTGGAGCCGGCCCCCTCGGCTACCGCTACGGCACCCGCCAGGGCAAAGCGATGGGTGCGCTCCGGCGGCAGCGGACGCTCGGCCCGCGCCGTTGCGCCGTCGCGGGGCACGACGGGTCCCTGGATGATGTAGGTCTCGCCGGCCGGCAGGGCCGCCAGAGTCGCCTCCGGCACCCCGAGTGCGCCGCGCAGGATCGCGGGGTCGATCCGGCTCATCCAGTCGGTCAGCCCGAAGGTGCCGTGTTCGCCGAACAGGCCGTCGTCGAAGGCCAGGATGGCGTGGCACGGCTCGGACCCGAGGGTCTGGATCGCGTGGGCGTGGCCGCCCGGAAAGTACCAGGTGTCGCCGGGCGCGAAGTTGACGACCTCCATCTCCCCGGCGGCATCGATCACCGTCGCCTGGCAGTGGCCGGCGACGATGTAGCCCCACTCGGCGGAGGCGTGCCAGTGCATCTCGCGCATCCCGCCCGCATTCAGGAAGATGTGGGCCCCCGCGATCCCGGTGGCGAGGGGCAGCTGGTGGGTGGTGATCTCCCGCGCCCAGCCGCCCGAGGTCGCCTTGACCGGGCCGCCGTCGAGGGAGGCCGTGAACACCGGGGCAGGCCCCGGCTTGCGCGGGATCGTGCGCAGGAAGGTGGAATCCGGGGCGACGTCGGCCCCCGCCGCATGACCGTCCCGCGCAGGGCCGGTCTGGAGAGGGCCGCTCTCCGCCGCCAGCGCCCGGCCGGCGGCCAGGCTGCCGCCCGCCGCGAGGGCGCCGAGAAACAGGCGGCGGTTGGTTTGGTCCATGGCGCTCCCCTCGGGCGAGGGCGCCGCCGCAACGACCCGTCCCCGACCGGAGGGAGCGCCCGGGGACGGGGTTAGCACCGCGCTATGCTTGAATTGGCTTCCTCTGCGGAGTGTATCCACATCTTCGTCCGACGATCGCGCGCTAGCGTTTCCGCTTCCTTAAGACTGGATCCCCCGGGCCCGAAGGCCCGGGGGCCGGTGTCAGGCCGCGAACTTCAACAGCTTGATCGCATCGAAGTCCTGCACGCCGCCGCCGACGCGCTTCGTGGTGTAGAACAGCACGTAGGGCTTGGCCGAGTAGGGGTCGCGCAGCACCCGCAGGCCGGCTCGGTCGACCACGAGATAGCCGCGGCGGAAATCGCCGAAGGCCAGGGACAGGCTGCCGGCCCCCGCATCCGGCATGGCCTCGGCCTCCGTCACCGGGAAGCCCAGCAGGGTCGCGCTTCGGTCGGCCCCCTGGGGCGGCTGCCAAAGGTAGTTGCCGTCGGCGTCCTTCATCTTTCGGATCGTGCTCTGCAGGCGCCGGTTCATGACGAAGCCGGCGTTCTGGCGGTAGCCGGCGCGCAGGGCGTAGATCAGGTCGAACAGCACGTCGGCCGGGTTGGCGGCCGGGAACGCCCCGGCCGCGCCCGTGGCAATGAGCCCGAGCTTGCCCGGGACCCAGGCGGAATTCGCCACGGTGTCGTGGCTGAGGAAGCCGCGCGGGCGGCTGATCCCGTTGCCGGTCACGAACGCGGTGCCCTCCTGCTCGGCGAACGCCGTCTCGACCTCGTCGGCGAGCCAGGCGTCGATGTCGACGATGGCGTCGTCGAGCAGCGTCTGGGTCGCCGCCGGCATGGCGTAGAGCTCCATGGCGGGGAAGCTCAGCTCCGACAGGGTCGGCGCGTCGGTCTGCGGCCGGGGCGCGGCCTCGGCGACCCAGCCCGACACCGCCTCCGTCACCGAGACGGCGCGCTTGTACTGCCCGCCCGAGATCGTGCGGACCGTGGCGAGCGCCCGGATCGGCGAGAGGCGGGCCAGCCGGGTGAGCACGTCGCGCTCGATGGTCTCGGGCACGAGGTAGCCGCCATCCGGGCCGGAGCCCGCCGACAGGGCTTTTTCCTCCAGGCGCTTGAGGCCGCCGCTCTCGCCGGCCCGGACGTAGAGGTCGAAGGCCGCCTTGTGCTCCGTGGCCGCGGCGTCCCGGGGTGGGTTGCCGGCGCCGAGGGGCGCCCGGCGCCCGTCGAGGGTGAGGCGGTCGAGGCGGGTGCGGGCGGTGTCCAGGGCCGCGTCGATGCGGGCGAGTTTTTCTTCCGTCAGCACGTCCGTCCCGAGCCGGCCCTCGATCTCGGCCAGCCGGGTGTCGTTGGTTTCGCGGAACGCCGCGAAGGCGCCCTGCAGATCGGTCATGGCATGGGCCACGGCCGGATCGCCGCCGGCGGCCTTGTCCTCCAGGGGAAACGATTTGGTTTCGAGGGGGTGATGGACGGTCATGCGAACCTCTTGGCGCGGGGGGAGGGAGCGGCGACGGGCCGGGTGGACGGATGGGCGCGCGGCGGGGCGACGCGCCGGGCGAAGGCGTGGAGCGCCTGCGCCAAGGGGAGGGATTCCGAGGGCAGGGATTCCGAGGGGGCGGATTTCGCCGCGATGCGCGCGCCGGGCTGGAGCGGGAAGGTGACGAGGGAAATCTCCCACAGGTCGAGGCTGTGGAGCCGGCGCAGGCCGCCGCGGTCCGGGCTCGCCCTGACGGTGCGGAACCCGATGGAGAGCCCGTCGAGGGCGCCCTCGCGCAGGAGGGCGTCGAGTTCGCGCGCGCGCTGCACGGCGAGGTTCAGTTGCCCCGCGACGCGCAGGCCGCGCGCATCTTCCGTGAGCGACAGCCAGCGCCCGACGGGCTCGGCTGGATCGTGCTGCCACAGCATGCGCACGCCCGAGTTCCCCCGGGCGCGGAGGCTCGCGGCGAACGCGCCCGGCGCCACCACGTCGCGCCCGAGATCGGGCACGCCGAACAGGCTGGCATAGCCGGTGAAATGGCCGTCCATGGGGGGGCTCCAATCGGGATAAGCGGCTTTTGGGGGCATCCCCCCGCAGAGCAAGGCGATCGCATGGGCGCGCCGGTGTCATTCCGGATCGCGCGCTGAGCGAACCCGGACCCGGAGGGCCGCGCCGGAGGCGTGCAATCCAGAGCCGCCGACAGCGCCAAGATTTGCGAAACCGGTGTTTCTGGGGCCCGGGTTCCGCTGCGCGGCCCCGGAATGACAAAGCGTGGCGGGACTTTCGAAGCCCCCCGCACGCCCAATGCAATCGCCCTCCCCCGCAAAGGGAGAGGGTCGGGGCGAGCTCACCCCGCCGCGCCGTAACCCACCGCCGCGCGCTTCTCCGTGTCGCTCAGGAACTCTGCGTCCCCGACCCGGCGCCACAACGACTCGCGTTCGGGCGCGAGGGCCTCGATGGCGTAGAGGTCGGGTTCCAGGCGGGCGGGGCCGAAGGCGGGCTCCAGCCAGTGGGCGAGGGATTCGGCCGTGCGGCGCACCAGCGGGATCACCGTCTGGCGGTAGAAGGCGCGGTTGGCCTCGGCGTAATTGGCGTGGGTGTTGTCGCCGGGCAGACCCAGCAACAGGGGCGGGACGCCGAAGGCCAGGGCGATCTCGCGGGCCGCACCACTCTTCGCCTCGACGAAATCCATGTCCTTCGGCGAGAGGGCCAGGGGCTTCCAGTCGAGGCCGCCCTCCAGCAGCAGAGGGCGCCCGGCATTGCCGGCGCCCTGGTAGTTGGCTTCGAGTTCGGCCTTCAGGCGGGTGAATTGCGCCTCGCTCAAGGTGCCGCCGGTCTGCGCGGCGAAGACGAGGGCGCCCGAGGGCCGGGCGGCGTTGTCGAGGAGGGCCTTGTTCCAGGCGCTGGCGGCGTTGTGGATGTCGAGCGCGGTGGCCGCCGCCTCCATGGGGGCGAGGCCGTAATGGTCGTCCCCCGGATGGAACAGGGTGAGGTGGAGGATGGGCGCGACGCCCGCCTGGTCGAGGTCGTACCGCAGGGTGCGGCCCCCCACCGTGTAGGCGTAGGCCACGGGCCAGCCGTCCGGCCCCGGCACCACCCGCATCCGGTCCGGGCGCAGGACGTGGAACTCGCGCGGGGTGCCGTCCAGACTCTCGACCGCCAGGTAGGCGTTGCCCGAGACCATGAGGTGCCCGTAGACCGATTCGAGGAGCCGCGCCCCGCCCTCGCGCGGGTTCGGGCGGGCGAGCAGCTGCAGGAGCGGGTGCTCGTGTCCCGCATCGGCCAGCACCAGGGGCAGGGACGCGGCGGCCTCGGCGACGAGTCGCACGGCTCGGTGGACCACGGCGTTGCGCTGGAAGCCCTCGCGGGCGAGGGCGCTCCCCTCGCGCGGCGTCCACACCGCCCGGCCCTCGCCGTAGAACTGCACCGCGAGGGGCGCGGCCTTCGTTTCGGGCACGGGAAAGGCTGCCCGCGCGAGGCGGGTGAAGAGGTTGGGCATGATGGAAATCCCCTGAACGGCGGCGGATCACAGCCGCCGGATGCGCGGCTCGGCCGAGCCCCGCAGCATGAGGTGGGTCAGCGCCCACACGAGGGCGTCGAGGCGGTCGGGCGAGGCGCCGGAGGACAGGCCGTCGGGCCCGAAATCGCAGAGCTCGTCCTCCAGCGCCGGAAGGGCGCCGACATGGTGGACCCGTCCTTGGGCGTAGAGCACCGAGACCGGCTCGGCCCGGAGGTATTTTCCGCGGGTGGCCCGTACGGGGATCACCGGCACGGACGCGTCCACCTGCCCAAGGACGGCCGTCACCATCTCGCCGCCCTGGTTGACCTCGACCACGAGACTGTCGGCATCGAGGCGATGGTAGAGGGCCAGCGCCGCGGCGGCCCAGGCCTCGGGCGTCGCCCGGGCGAGGGTCGCGTCGGCGAGCACGTAGGCGTGACCGGAGGGCGCGAGACCCGTCGCCACGATGCCGCAGGCATCGGCCCCGGCCTTCGAGGTGGCCGGCGGATCCACCGCCACGACGATGCGGCGCAGATCCTCCGGGGCGCGGGCGACGCGGGTGTGTTCGAGGGCCGCGCGGGTCCACAGGGCGTCGGCACGGTCCTCGATGAGCTCTCCGTCCAGCTCCTGGCGCCCGAGTCGGGTGCCGGCGTAGCGCCCCACCACCGCGTCGAGGAAGCTCGGCGCCAAGTTGTCGGCGTTGTCGGCCGTGCGGGATCGGCTCACCACCGTGGTCGGGTCGGCGAGGAGCCGGCGCAGGAGCGGGATCGGGCGCGGCGTGGTGGTGACGAGGCCGCGCGGGGCGTGGCCGAGGCGCAGGCCGAACTGGATCATGTCCCAGGTGGCGTCGGCGTAGCTGTAAGGGCTGTAAAAGCCTGCCGCACAATTTTCGCTAAGTGCTTGTTTTAAAGAAGCAATATTTTCAGTCTATAAAAAGAAAACACCGCAAATCCGCAAATAAGCTGCCGCATGGGGTACGCATTTCGAAATAAACATGCCGCAAAAATTGCTTCGTCCATGCGAAACAGAATATTAACTATAATTATTACCTATAGGAGCTGTTTGTAAACAGGCATTTCTGACTTGTCCTCGGCAGCATCTTTGCCAGTGCGCGTTAGGCACCTCGCTGACGAGCCGGCCTACGACCTGTTCCGGCGCTTGGGAACGGCGATGGGACAGCCGAGGCCGAGCAAGTTCGCGGCGGAACTCGGTCTCAATTGGTCTGCGATCAAGGCGGGAAAGATGACACCGACCATTGCCGAACTCGCCGGCGTTGACCAACAACAGCTTGCGGCAGCAACGTTTGAACGCAGGGGCGAACTCACCACCTTCCGCTCCACCGCCTTCAGGAACCAGGAGTGGCAGTCCAGCATCCGTGCGTGTCCTCGGTGCGTGGAGGAAGACAGGTTCGTTTCACATTCCAACACCGGTATCCATCGACGTAGCTGGTGGGACCTTCGGGTGATCGAACGTTGCCCAAAACATGGGAATGCGCTCGTTGACGGCTGCACCGACTGCGGCTGCACTATTATCGATAGCGGACGAGGCATCTGCTTGTGCGGAAAGGACTTGATCTCGGAAACCCAAGCGGCAGATGAACGGCTATGGGAATGGGACAAATATTATATTTCACGCCTCCTTGGCCGCCCGCATCCACCGGTTCCACTGCTCGACCCCCTGCGTTTCGTGTCTCTGGCCCCAGCCGTTCTGGCCCTCGCCGGCCTTCAAAGACCTGAAGAGAAGCCGATGGCCACCCTGGCTAGCATCGGCTTCGGCTTCGCCTTGCAGGACGACTTGGCAATCGAGAGCGCGATGGCTGTAAGAGCGCCGTTCGACAAAGGGCGAGACCAAATAAACACCTTCCTCGATCCGCTACACTCGTTGCTTAAAGGGAACGACGATCTTGGCCACGGACCCTTGCTAGCTCTCGTCCGCCGCTTTGCGCGAACGCATCTTCCCGTCACTGCGACCACGAAGCTTCTGGGCGCAGGCTACGAAAACGTTGACTTCGCCGATAAGCATCAAACTCAGCGCGAAATTGGAATAGATCGGCACATCCTGATCAAACTTTATCGGGAATTGGTCGACCCCGAAGCAAGGGCACTACCGACCGCGTTGCATAATCACGATGTCGGCCGCATCCGGAAAGAATTCGAAGCATGCCTGCTTTATTCCGAGGCGAGACGTAGGCTCGGAATTCGGCCAAACATCTTTGCGATGCTGATCGAGATCCCTGACGGCGTGCTTCCAAGAGCGAGGTGGTCTTATTCTGAGCGACCTTACGTAAAGCTTCAAGATGTCGTCGCACTCGAAAGCGCAGCCGTATCCAATGCACCATTCATCACGAAGCTCTCGCGGAGCATGATGCCGATGCAGGATTTTTGGAAGACCGGACTTCCATATGATAAGCTGATCGACAAGGGTGCGCTACTAAATGCGCTACTTACATCTCTCAAACAACAAAGGATCTCTCCTGTCGCTAGGTTGGCGAACAGTGCCGGTTTAGGTAGTCTTGTGTTCTCCCGAGAGGAAATCTCAGACTTAATAGCACTGACAATAGATTATTAATTTATTACATCAATTTCGGTATAATAGAGGGTACAACGACGTAGTATTATTGGATATATATGTTTTTATGTTAGCAAAAATCAATAATAATTTTTACCACGCTCGTTTTGTAGTGGAGATTCGAGTTAGTCGATGATTGTCTGGAAGGGGCTCGCCTGCGTTCGCGATATGCCATGCTGCCTCATTTACGGCAGGTTCAATTCTCCCATTTCCAGCGTGATCAATCCCATAATACATAAGCTCCTCATCTTCACTCATGTATTGGAAAATATCGCCGATTTCCTTGTGTCTTTCATCGAAAAGATATTGCGTAGTAATAAATACTGCCTCAACTTTATCTAACCCCGGGAATATTTCAATAGATTTGTTTGAGGAGATTATTTCAAGTTCGAGCCACGTTTCTGCTTGATGAAGGTCGCAATAATAACTGCTTTCATGATCTGCATCAAATTCATGATTACTCGGAGGTGAGGTGCTAATACGAATATTTTTCATCATAGACCTTTGCCGCGGTGTCTGAATTGTATCATAAGTAGCGAAGGATTGAGGGTCAATTGATGGACGTGTCGCCAATGGAGCGAGGTGTGGGTCAGGTCGAGCGAAACCCGTTACCGGTCGAGATTAGAAGGCCGAAGGCGAGACACTAAATACTTGAGTAGTGGGCAGTGACGCGTCCTCGTTAAAGCTTATCAAAATCCAGTGATCCCAATATATGCCCTCAATTTTTGATAATAAATCGGTCTGATTTCCTGCGCTCTATGCTCACGTAGTGCCTAGGTGTCGAGGTTCTATGGTATGTAGGTCTGTTTATCACTGGGGCCAGCTTAGTGGGAGGTTCACATGTCACGGAACCGCGAGCCTGGCTGTATCCCGGCAGATTAGGAAGTCCGCCTCACGAATTTGATGTCGGCTGCCACGGCCTTCAGGCGCTCAGGCTCGCGCTCCTTCCGTTCGGAATAGCGGTCCACGAGATAGTCGGCCCGCCCGCGAGTGAGCAGGGTGAACTTGACCAGCTCCTCACAGACATCCACCACCCGGTCGTAGAGTGGACCCGGCTTCATCCGACCGCTGTCATCGAACTCCTTGTAGGCCATGGGCACCGAGGACTGGTTGGGGATGGTGATCATCCGCATCCAGCGCCCAAGGATGCGCAGATTGTTGACGGCGTTGAATGACTGCGAGCCGCCCGAAACCTGCATCACGGCCAGGGTTCGACCTTGCGTCGGACGCACAGAGCCCTCTGACAGAGGCAGCCAGTCGATCTGGCTCTTGATGACCCCGGTCATGTTGCCGTGGCGCTCGGGACTGACCCAGACATGCCCCTCCGACCAAATCGAGAACTCCCTGAGCTCCTGAACCTTGGGGTGGTCGGCAGTCGTGTCGTCCGGCAATGGCAGGCCGTGCGCGTCGTAGATCCGCACCTCGCCCCCCATCGCCTCCAGCAGGCGGGCCGCCTCGTAGGCCAGGAAGCGGCTGAAAGAACGCTCTCGGAGCGAGCCGTATAGGATCAGGAAGCGTGGGGCGTGGGTGAACGGCGCTTCCATTTGCAGGGCGGCGGGCGTCGGGACTGTGAAGTGCCCCTCGCTGAGGTTCGGCAGGCCATCGGCGAAGAGCTGGTGGGGCTTGTCCAAGACGCTTCGTTCCTCTATGTTTCAACGATGTTTGAGATATTGACATCATGATGGACGAACGGCAAGCCGTCGCCGCTTTCGCGGCCCTTGGCCAGGTGCACCGCCTACGCATCGTGCGCCAGCTCGTCACCGCCGGTCCTGACGGCATGGCGGCCGGCATGCTGGCCGAGGCGGTCGGCGTGTCGGGCACCAACCTGTCGTTCCACCTGAAGGAGCTCTCGCATTCCGGGCTGGTCACGTCCCGGCGGGAGGGGCGCTCGATCATCTACAGCGCCGCCTACCCGGACCTGTCCGAGCTCATCCAGTTCCTGATGCGCGACTGCTGCCAGGGACGCCCCGAGGTCTGCGCCCCGGCTGTCGCTGCCCTCGCCGCATGTTGCACGGAGACCGCCTGATGGACGTCGTGATCTACCACAACCCGGATTGCGGCACGTCCCGCAACACCCTGGCCCTCATCCGCAACGCCGGCATCGAGCCGCACGTGGTCGAGTACCTGAAGACGCCCCCAAACCGGATCCTGGTGCGCCAGCTTGCCGAGCGGGCGGGCGTGAAGGTCCGTGATCTGCTCCGTGAGAAGGGTACGCCCTACGCGGAGCTCGGCCTTTCGGACGAGAGCCTGACGGACGATCAGCTTCTGGATGCCATTGCCGAACATCCAATCCTGCTGAACCGCCCCTTGGTCGTCACCCCTCTAGGTGTTGCCCTGTGCCGCCCCTCCGAGGCGGTCCTCGACCTCCTCCCGGCCCAGCGGGGCGAGTTCGTGAAGGAGGATGGCGAGCGCGTCGTCGACGAGCACGGGCGCCGCGTCGCCACCGCCTGAACCGCCACCCGTCAAGAACAAGAAACGGTCCCGATGCTCGCGCTCGCCATCTTCGTGGTCACCCTCGTCTTCGTCATTTGGCAGCCGAAGGGGTTCGGCATCGGGTGGAGCGCCCTCATCGGGGCCGCCGTGGCGCTCGCCACCGGGGTCATCCACGTGGGCGACATCCCGGTGGTCTGGCACATCGTCTGGGACGCCACCTTCACCTTCGTGGCGCTGATCATCATATCGCTGCTGCTCGACGAGGCCGGCTTCTTCCACTGGGCGGCGCTCCACATCGCTCGCTGGGGCGGCGGACAGGGGCGCCTGCTGTTCCCGCTGGTGATCCTGCTCGGGGCCGCCATCGCGGCGGTGTTCGCCAATGACGGCGCGGCCCTGCTGCTCACCCCCATCGTGCTGGCCATCCTGCTGCGCCTCGACTTCAAGCCGGCTGCCGCGCTGGCCTTCATCGTCGCCTGCGGGTTCGTCGCAGATTCGACCAGCCTGCCCCTGGTCATCTCCAATCTCGTCAACATCGTCAGCGCAAACTTCTTCGACATCACCTTCAGCCGCTACGCTGCCGTGATGGTGCCGGTGAACCTCGTCTCGCTGGCCGCGACCCTGGTGGTGCTTTGGCTGTTCTACCGGCACGACTTGCCGGCCACGTACCCGGTGGCCGAGCTCGAAGCGCCGCGCCACGCGATCAAGGACCCGCTGGTCTTCAAGGCGGCCTTCCCGCTCCTTGGGCTGCTGCTGATCGCCTACTTCGTGACGGCACCGTTCGGCGTGCCGGTCTCGGTCGTGACCTGCGCCGGCGCCGTGGTCCTGCTGGCGCTTGCCAACCGGAGCCGCGTCATCACCATCCGTAAGGTCCTCGCCGGCGCGCCCTGGCAGATCGTGCTGTTCAGCCTCGGCATGTACCTCGTCGTCTACGGGCTGAAGAACGCCGGCCTGACCGACTACCTGGCGCAGGGCCTCGTCTGGCTCTCGGGCTTCGGTCCGTTAGTGGCCACCATCGGCACGGGGGTCGCCGCCGCGATCCTGTCCTCGGTGATGAACAACATGCCGAGCGTGCTGGTGGGCGCGCTCTCAATCCAGCAGGCCCCGGACCTCTCGCCACTGACCCGGGAGCTCATGGTCTATGCCAACGTCATCGGCTGCGACCTCGGCCCGAAGTTCACGCCCATCGGGAGTTTGGCGACCCTGCTCTGGCTGCACGTCCTCGACATCAAGGGCCAGCGCATCACCTGGGGTCAGTACATGCGGGTCGGCCTCGTGATCACCCCTCCGGTGCTGCTCGTCACCCTGGCTGCCCTTGCAGTGTGGCTACCCGTTCTTGGGGCCCGGTAGCGGACCGATGACCCCGGTGCGCCGCTGGCCCGTGATCTCGGCCCTAGGCGTCGTCCAGATCCTGACCTGGGGCTCCTCGTTCTACCTGTTGTCGGTGCTGGCCACCCCGATGTCGAAGGACACGGGATGGCCCCTGGGTTGGGTCATCGGCGGCCTGTCCCTCGGCCTCCTCGTCGCGGGCTTGGTCTCGCCACGGGTCGGAGCGTTCATCGGGGAGCACGGCGGTAGGCCCGTTCTGGCCTTCGCGGCCGTGGTCCTTGCCTTGGGCCTCGGCGTCCTCGGCCTCGCGCCGAACCTGCCGACCTACCTGGTGGGCTGGCTCCTCGTCGGGCTCGGCATGGGCACCGGCCTGTACGATCCGGCCTTTGCCACGCTTGGTCGGCTCTACGGCGCCGAGGCAAGACCCGCCATCACGACCCTGACCCTGTGGGGCGGCTTCGCCAGCACGGTGTGCTGGCCGCTCTCGGCCTTCCTGATCGAACGGGTAGGCTGGCGCGGCACCTGCCTCGCCTATGCCGGGCTGCACCTGGCGGTCACGCTTCCCCTCGTCCTGCTCGTCATCCCGCACCCCCCTGCCCACGGGCCAGCACGTTCCGAGGGCCCGGTCTCGGCCGTCCGGCTCGATGCACGCGAGCGGCGTGCCTTCCTCCTCATGGCGGGGGTCCTGACCCTCGGCGGCACCGTAATGGCCATGGTCTCGGTGCACCTCATTACCCTTCTCCAGGCCCGTGGCGTGGCGCTGACCTCGGCCGTCGCATACGGCGCGCTGATCGGCCCGTCACAGGTGGGGGCGCGCATCGTCGAGATGGCCGGGAAGGGCCGGCATCACCCTCTATGGACCCTCACCGCGGCGATGGTCCTCGTCGCCATCGGGGTCGCGATGCTGGCGGCTGGTCTGCCCGTGGTGGGGCTGTCGCTGGTCCTCTACGGCGCCGGCAACGGGATCTATTCCATCGCCCGCGGGACGGTGCCCCTCGCGCTGTTCGGTCCCGAGCGCTACGCCCCGCTCGTTGGCCGGCTCGCCCGTCCGGGGCTGGTGGCGCAGGCGCTTGCGCCCTCCCTCGGGGCGGTCGTGCTGACGCAGGCGGGCGCCGATGCGACCTACGCCCTCTTGACCGTGCTCGCCCTCGCGAACGTCGCGCTCGCCGTATCCCTCTGGCGCGTCCGGTAGTCACCTCCCTTCCTCACCGCTCCGCGATGTGGCATCGTCCGTCCGTGACCTTCTGGCTCGCCCTTCGGCGGCTGCTTCCGCTCCTTGCGGTCCTCAGCCTCGCCCTTGCGCCGGTGACCGCATCCGCGGCCGCCGCGGGCATGCATGCGCCGATGGCCGCTCAGGGCCACGCCATGGCGATGCCCGACGAGGCCATGGACGACATGGCCGGGATGGCCATGGACGAGATGCCGTGCTGCCCCAAGGAGCGGCCGGACATGCCCGACTGCTCGAAGGGCTGCCCCCTGATGGCACTCTGCCTGGCGAAGGTCGCCACCGGCCTGCCCGGCGCCTTAGGGTTGCCGGGACGCGTCGCCGTCGTCGAGGGGACTGCGTGGGCCGTCACCGCCTCCTTCGACAGCGTCTCGCAAGGGCCACCCTCCGAGCCTCCCCGAGCCTGAACCCGATGCCGTCGGCGCCTGCGCCGGCACGGTGACGCGCGTCCGCGCGTGGCCATCCATCGCGTTCAGGAGACCCCACATCGTGACCAAGACATCGTTTTCGCGCGCCCTCACGGTTGCGCTGCTCGGCCTCGCCCTCACCGCCGCGGCCCGGGCCGACACCAAGGACTACGAGTTCCAGCTGGTGAAGGACGAAGCCAAGCAGGGCGAGGCCATCCTCGACGTCCGCCTCGTCGACAAGCGCACGTCCAAGCCCGTGCCGAACGCCGTCATCTTCGCCAAGCGCATCGATATGGCGCCCGACAGCATGGAGGAGATGACCTCCAAGATCGAGCAACTGCCCTCGCCGGAGCCGGGCCTCTACCGGTTCAAGGCGAAGCTGACGATGGCCGGCGGCTGGCGCCTCTCGCTCGGGGCCAAGGTCCAAGGCGAGACCGGCACCGTCGAGAACAAGCTGGTGTTCAAGGCCACCAAGTGAGCCGGACGGCATGGCTGGCCGGGACCCTCGCCGCGCTCGCGGCGGGGGGGCTGGGCTATGGCGCGGGGCATGAGGGCAGCCCCGTGCCGGCGCTCGTCCAGCAGGCGCGGACCGGGTTCGCCCATTGGCTGCCGGGTGCACGGCCGGCCTCCCCGATGCCCGCGCAGGCTCCGATCAAGGCGACGGGTTCGGTGGTCTACTACCGAGACCCGGACGGGAAGCCGGACTACGCCTCCGAACCCAAACAGACGGCGGACGGTCGCGACTACCGCGCCGTCCACGCCAGCGAGGACGTGCGCTTCGACGAACCCGAAGAGGCGGAAGCCATGCCTGACGCCGGCCACGGCGACATGGCCATGGCTCAGGCCAAGACGCCCGCGAGCGCCCGCAAGGTGCGCTTCTACCGCAACCCGATGGGCCTTCCGGACACTTCGCCGATTCCGAAAAAGGACTCGATGGGGATGGACTACCTCCCCGTCTACGAGGGCGAGGACACCGACGACGGCACCGTGACCCTCTCGCCCGGCAAGGTCCAGCGAACCGGCGTCCGGACGGAGGTCGCTGCACGGCGCGTCCTATCCATGCCGGTGCGGGCTCCTGGAACCATCGAGGAGGACGAGCGCCGGATCTCGGTCATCGCGATGCGCACCGACGCCTTCATTGAGAAGGTCGAGGCCGTCACCACCGGCGACCACGTCCACAAGGGCCAGCCGCTCATGCGCCTGTTCTCGCCCGAGATGAACGCGGCCGCCGCGCAGTACCTCACCGGCATCGGCTACGAGGGCGCCCGGCGCCGACTGGAGAACCTCGGCATCCCGCCCGAGGCCATCGACGAGATCGAGCGATCCCGAAAAGTGCCGGCGACCATCACGTGGTCGGCGCCACGCGACGGCGTCGTGGTCGAGCGCAACGTCTCCGACGGCATGCGCGCCAAGTCCGGCGACACCCTGTTCAAGCTCGTCGACCATACCCGGGTATGGGTGCTCGTCGACGTGACCGAACGCGACCTGGCGTCCGTGGCGGAGGGCCAAACGGCGACCGTGCGTGCCCGGACGTTTCCCGACCGGACCTTCACTGGCACGGTGACGCGGATCTATCCGCACCTCGCCATGGGGACCCGGACGGCCCGCCTGCGCATCGAGTTGCCGAACCTCAACGGCGACCTGCGGCCCGGGATGTACGGCGACGTCGAGATCGCGACCGGGAACGCCAAGCCCGTGGTCGCCGTCCCCGACGACGCCGTCATCGACACCGGAACCAGGCAGGTCGTCCTGCTCGACAAGGGCGAGGGCCGCTTCGAGCCGCGCCCGGTCAAGCTCGGTGCCCGCGGCGACGGCTACGTCGAAGTCCGGGAGGGCATCGCGGCAGGCGACCGGGTGGTGACCGCCGCCAACTTCCTCATCGACGCCGAGAGCAACCTCAAGGCGGCGCTGCAGGGTCTCTCCGAGCCGAAGGTAGAACCAGGTCCGCAGGCGGCGGCCGATGGGAGGGCGCCATGATCGCCCGGCTCATCGGCTGGTCGGCCCGGAATCTGGTTCTGGTGTTGATCGGGACGGTGTTCGCGGTGGGGGCCGGGCTCTACGCCCTGAGGACCCTGCCGCTCGACGCGATCCCGGACCTCTCGGACGTCCAGACCATCGTCTACACCGAGTACCCCGGGCAGGCGCCACAGGTCATCGAGGACCAGGTCACCTACCCGCTGACTACCGCCATGCTGACGGTGCCCCGGTCGAAGGTCGTGCGCGGCTTCTCGTTCTTCGGGGTCTCGTTCGTCTACGTCATCTTCGAGGACGGCACCGACCCATACTGGGCCCGGAGCCGGGTGCTCGAATACCTAAACACCGTGGCCAAGCGCCTGCCGGCGGGGGTGACCCCGACGCTGGGACCGGACGCGACCGGGGTCGGCTGGGTCTACCAGTACGTCGTGGTCGCCAAAGAGCGCACGCTGGCCGAGCTCCGCTCGCTCCAGGACTGGGTCGTGCGCTTCGGGGCCTCTCGTGCCGAAGGCGTGGCCGAGGTCGCAGGCGTCGGCGGCTTCGTCAAACAGTACAACGTGGTCGTCGACCCGAGCCGGTTGCGGGCGCAGGGCATCACCCTGGCGAAGCTCCGGGACGCGATCCGGGCGAGCAACGCCGACGTAGGCGGCCGCACCGTCGAGCTCTCCGAGTTCGAGTTCGTCGTCCGTGGCCGCGGGTACCTCAAGAGCATCGCCGACATCGAGAGCATCGTCCTGAAGACAGAGGCGGGCACGCCCCTGCGGGTGAAGGACGTCGCCCGGGTCGAGCTCGGTCCCGACGAGCGCCGCGGCATCACCGAGATGAACGGGGAGGGCGAGGTCGCCGGCGGCATCATCCTCCAGCGCTTCGGGGCCAACGCCCTCGACGTTATCGCGAGTGCCAAGGCGCGCCTCGCCGAGGTCGCCGCGAGCCTGCCCAAGGGCACCGAGATCCTGCCTGTCTACGACCGGTCGCACCTCATCGAGGCGGCCATCGAGACGCTCAAGGGGACCCTGATCGAGGAGAGCGCCATCGTCGCCCTCGTCTGCGTCGTGTTCCTGCTCCACGTCCGCAGTGCGCTGGTCGCGATCCTGATGCTGCCGGTCGGCATCCTAATGGCGTTCGCGGGCATGAAGGCGCTGGGCTTGGGCGCCAACATCATGAGCCTGGGCGGCATCGCCATCGCGGTCGGCGCCATGATCGACGCCGCCATCGTCATGATCGAGAACGCCCACAAGCACCTGGAGCGGGCGGACCCTGGCAAGCCCCGGGTCCAGGTCCTGATAGAGGCCGCCTCCGAGGTCGGTCCCTCGCTGTTCTTCTCGCTCCTCATCATCACGGTCAGCTTCCTGCCCATCTTCACCCTGGAAAGCCAGGAAGGGCGTCTGTTCGGGCCGCTGGCCTTCACCAAGACGTTCGCGATGGCGGCGGCGGCGGTGCTGTCGGTGACGCTGGTTCCGGCGCTGATGGTGCTGTTCGTGCGCGGCCGCATCGTGCCCGAGCACCGCAACCCGGTGAACCGGCTCCTGATCTGGTTCTACCGTCCCATCATCGCAGGGGTCCTGCGGGCGCGGGTGCTGACCATCCTGATCGCGCTGGGCGTTCTCGGCGCCTCGGTCTGGCCGGCCCTGCAACTCGGGTCCGAGTTCATGCCCGATCTCGACGAGGGCACCCTGATGTACATGCCGACCACCCTGCCGGGCATCTCGGTGACCAAGGCCGGCGAGCTTTTAGGGAGACAGGACACCATCCTGAAGAGCTTCCCGGAAGTCCTGTCCGTCTACGGCAAGGCCGGACGGGCCGCGACCGCGACGGACCCGGCGCCCTCCGAGATGTTCGAGACCATCGTCAACCTGAAGCCGAAGGCGGAGTGGCGCCCGGGCGTGACGCTGGCGAGCCTCAAAGCCGAGATGGATGCCGCGCTCCAGTTCCCCGGTGTCTCCAATGCCTGGACCCAGCCGATCCGCGCCCGCATCGACATGCTCGCCACCGGCATCCGGACCCCCGTCGGCATCAAGGTGCTCGGAACCGACCTCGCCGAGATGGAGAAGGTCGCCCGCCGGGTCGAGGCGGTGGTGAAGGCGGTGCCGGGCACGTCGAGCGCCTATGCCGAGCGCGTCCAGGGCGGGTACTTCCTCGACATCACGCCCGACCGGGAGGTTCTGGGCCGCTACGGCCTATCGGTCGGGGACGTGCAGGACGTGATCGCCATGGCGCTCGGCGGCGAGAGCGTCACCAACACGGTCGAGGGCCGCGAGCGCTACACCGTCAACGTGCGCTACCCGCGCGCCTTCCGGTCGAGCCCACAATCCATCGCGACCGAGGTGCAGGTGCCCATCGCGGGCGGAGGCACGGTCCCCTTGGGCGAAGTCGCCAAGGTGGCACTGACCCGGGGGCCGACCCAGATCCGGACCGAGAACGGGCAACTCGCGGTCTTCATCTACGTCGATGTCTCGGGACGGGACCTTGGCGGCTACGTGGCCGATGCACGGGCGGCTGTTACCGGCGAGGTGAGCCTGCCACCCGGGACCACCCTCCAGTGGAGCGGGCAGGTCGAGTACCTCGACCGCGCCACGGCCCGGCTCAAGATCGTGGTGCCCCTGACCCTCCTGACCGTGTTCCTGCTGCTCTACCTCAACTTTCGCCGGCTGACTGAAACCCTCATCGTGATGCTGTCGCTGCCCTTCGCACTGGTGGGCGGCGTCTGGCTGATGTGGTGGTTGGGCTTCAACCTATCGGTCGCCGTGGCCGTGGGCTTCATCGCGCTCGCCGGGGTCGCCGCCGAGACCGGGGTGATCATGCTGGTCTACCTCGACCATGCGCTGGCCGAGATCCGGACGGAGTGCGAGCGGGATGGGCGCGCCCTATCGCGAAATGACCTGAGGCGGGCGATCATGGTCGGCGCGGTCGAGCGGGTGCGGCCCAAGATGATGACCGTGGTCGCCATCATAGCCGGGCTGTTGCCCATCCTGTGGAGCACCGGCTCGGGCTCCGAGGTCATGCAGCGCATCGCGGTGCCGATGATCGGCGGCATGGTGTCGTCGACCGTCCTGACCCTCGTCGTGATCCCGGCGGTATACGGGCTGGTGAAGGGATGGGGACTGCCGAGATCCGACATGCAGCCGGAACCCGTCGAGGGGCACACGATGCCCTTGGCCGCGGAATGACAACGAGGACGAGACCATGCTGGTGGTCGACGACGAGCCGACGGTTAGGCATGTTGGTCTCCGACATTCTCGAAGACCTCGCCTAACCCGACATCGAGGGTCGCTCGCATCCGGTCGATGATCGAGGAGAGCCGGTAGGAGGCATGGGGCTCCGGCCAACCGATCCCGGGCTTACCTCCGAAGGGGCCCGGGGTGCTTCTCCGACGGCATCGTCTCGCGCACGTGGTGCCGGACCAAGGAGGGGCTGAACGGCTTCCCGATGAACGTCGCCCCATCGGGCAGGTCCCCGGGTTCAGGTCGCACATTGCCGGAGGCGACCACGATGGCGATGTGGGGCCACGTCACGGCCGTCCGCCGCGCCAGGTCGAAGCCGTTGTCCGGCCCGGGCATCTGCACGTCCGTGAACAGCAGCTGCACCTTGCCATGGTGCTCGTCGAGCACCCGCGTCGCCTGGGCGACGTCCATCGCCTCAAGAACCACGAAACCGGCATCCTCCAGGATGTCGGACACATCCATCAGGATGAGGGCGTCGTCGTCGACCACGAGGACATGGGGGGCATCGGCGGGGTCAGGCAGGGGCATGGATACCAAAGGCCGGCCTGGCCGGTAGGTTGCCGCATAACATAGGTTTCTTTTGCGCCATCGGAGCATGGTTGCCTAGCGCCGTTTCCGTAGGTCCCGTGGATGCGGGCCCCTAGTGGTTGAAATCTGACGCTTGGTACCCATTCGCGAGGTCAGCTTGGGGTGGGAAGCAGCTTGGCTGCTTTCAGTCGCGAGACGTTCTTAAGCGGACCTAGGATGACCCGCCGACTCCGGATGAACGGTCCAACCCATCGCATGGTCGAAGTTCGTTGAAGTCGGATGCCGACATCATCAGAGGCGATGCGACCGGCACGAAAGTGCTCTGCCTCGGGAGACAGCGTGATTCACGATTGCAAAGCCCCGGTCACGCGACATCTCGTGCTGGTCCGGCATGGCCAGAGCGTAGCCAACCGATCCGGCCTGTTCACGGGATTGCTGGACTCGCCCTTGACCGAGCAGGGCCGGATGGAAGCCGAGGCAGCCGGGCGGCGTTTGGCCGAGCGCAGCTGGCGCTTTTCCGCAGCCTTCACCTCGACGCTGACGCGGGCGATCGTGAGCGGCCGGCTTATTCTCGATGCGCTCGGGCAACCCGGATTGGTCCCCCAACGCTTCGCCGCGCTCGACGAGCGAGACTACGGCGACCTCAGCGGGCTCGACAAGATCGCCGCCGATGCGCGCTGGGGGGCGGAGCGGATCGAGACCTGGCGCCGCTCCTACGCCGAGGCGCCGCCGAACGGTGAGAGCCTGCGCGATACCGTCGCCCGCATCGTCCCATGCTACCTCCGAACCATCCAGCCGGCGGTTATGGGCGGAGACGTGCTCGTCGTCGCCCACGGCAATTGCCTGCGGGCGCTTGTCATGGCGCTTGAAGACCTGAGCCCCGCGGAGGTCGAGCACCTTGAACTCGCGACGGGCTCCGTCAGGATCTATGAGCTTGCTGCGGACACGACGATCAAGGCCCGCTGGATCGACGGGTGAATCCGCCTGTCGGCCCTCCACAATGGGTCTCCGCAAACTCTGAAGGGGTCCTGCTTTCATCTATTTCAGTGATGGCAAGCATCTAATCATTCCGTTGGAGTGAATGAACGGGCCCTGGGATCCTCCGGCATCACATCGGAGCCATCCATGTCCGCGCCCAGACTTTTCTCCCACCCTCGATCGATGCACGCCTTGGCCGGCACGAGAGCCATCCTTCCGGGACTGGGCCTCTGCGTGGCGGTCACCGCCGCAGCGGTCGGCTTCGAGGCCGTCGAGGCGCATCTGTTCGGTCGCGCTTGGCTCGAAGCCCTGGTACTGGCGATCCTGCTCGGGAGCGCGATTCGCACCGCCTGGACCCCGTCGCAGCGTTTCTTTCCCGGCATCGCCTTCGGGGCCAAGACCGTGCTGGAGATCGCGGTCGTCCTGCTCGGGGCGTCGCTCAGCCTCGCGACGATCCTCGCCGCCGGACCGGGCCTGCTCTTCGGCATTGCGGGCGTCGTCGCGGTGGCGATCCTGTCGAGTTACGGCATCGGCCGAGCGCTCGGGCTGCATCCGCGCATGGCGATCCTCGTGGCCTGCGGGAACTCGATCTGCGGCAACTCGGCGATCGCGGCCACGGCACCGGTGATCGGCGCCGACGGCGAGGACGTCGCCGCCTCCATCGCCTTCACCGCGGTGCTGGGCGTGCTGGTGGTGCTCGGCCTACCGCTGCTGGTGCCGCTGCTCGGTCTGTCGCCGATGCAGTACGGCGTGCTCGCCGGCCTCACCGTCTACGCTGTTCCGCAAGTCCTCGCCGCCACCGCGCCGGTCGCGGCGCTCAGCGTCCAGGTCGGAACCCTGGTGAAGCTCGTCCGGGTGCTGATGCTAGGCCCGGTCGTCCTGATGCTCTCGCTCGGCGCAAGCCGGCTGCGCGAGGAGACCGACGAGGCCGCCCCCGGCGTCACCGCTGGCGACCGCCCTGCTCGCGCCGGCCTCGCGATCCACCGCTTGGTGCCGTGGTTCATCCTCGCCTTCCTGGCGCTCGCGGGCCTTCGCTCGGCCGGGCTGGTTCCGCAGGTCGCGCTCGCGCCGATGTCGGAGACCGCCAATCTGCTCACCGTGGTCTCGATGGCGGCGCTCGGCCTCGGGGTCGATGTGCGCAGCGTCGCCAAGGCCGGGGCGCGGGTGACCCTGGCGGTGGTCGCCTCGCTCGTCGCACTCGGCGCCGTCAGCCTCGGTCTGATCCGCGTGCTGGGCCTCGCTTGAACCGATCGGATGCGCCCGAGGCCCGGTCAGGCCCCGGCGAGGCAGGGCGAGACGAAGAGCTCCCCGCGATAGGCCCCGCGCAACGTGCGCACGGACACGATCAGCCAGAGTAGGGTCAGCAGGCCGACGAGGCCCGCTCCGAGCCAGGCGAACCCGCTGAGTGCCGTCACTTCGCCGATCCGCAGGGTGGCCAGGGCATAGACGCCGAGCGGGAAGATGTAGCCCCACCAGCCGAGGTTGAACGGAACGCCGGCGCGTAGGTAGCGCACGGTGACGGCGAGCGAGAGCAGAAACCACCAGGCGCCGTAGCCCCAGAGGATCAGCGCGCCGATCAGGCCCGTGATCCTGAGGATCTCGGGCGCGCCGGCAAAACCGCCTGCCGCGAGGATCGGGCCACCGGCCTGCCCCAGCACGAGCAGGCCGAGCGCCCCGGTTCCGAGCGGACCGAGGGAGAGCCAGCTCGATGCGGCCATCTCACGCGGTGGCAAGTTGTGCAGCGCCATGCGCAGCACCAGGATCGCCAGGATGCTCAGCGCCAGCGGGACCGAGACGCCCCAGAGCACGAAGCTCGTGACGATGACGGCGAGTTGTTGGCTCTCGCCGCTCAAGGCTGGAGCGAGCAGGCCACCGGAGACGGCGACGACCTCGGCTGTCACCACTGGCAGCAGCCATACGGCCGTCATCTGGTCGATGCGGTGCTCCTGACGGGTGAACATCAGGTAGGGGATCGCGACAGCACAGATCAGAGCGAGCGCCACGTCGAACCACCACAGTGGCAGTGCGATTCGGACGGTCTCTGCGCCGAGATAGGGCGGACCGAATATCAGCAGCCCGTTCAGCAGCGTCGCCAGTGCCATCGGGATCGCCCCGAAGAACATCGACACCGTCGAGTGTCCGAAGATCCGTCGGGCGCCATCGAAGTAGAAGATCCAGCGCGCGCCGTAGACTAGGCAGAAGGTGGCGAAAAGCACGACGGAGGCGAGCCAGAGCCCGAGCGGCACAGGGGCCAGCAGGGCATGCGTCTCCGGCAGACGGTCGAGGGCCAAGGCGACCACGCCAGTGCCCATCACCACGGTGAACCAGTTCGGCGTGAATTGTCGGATCACGTCCCGCGGATGCTGGAGGCGCGAGAGCGGCTTTAGGCCTGTGCTGATCGCCAGCAGACTGGATTCGGACACGGGGCGCTCTTGGGCTTCGGAGGGTCAACGCACCGGCTCTAGCACGACCCCGCATCGCGCGCCGCCGCGATAAACATCAACTCGCAAGCGGCGCTTAATCATCAAAACAATCGATTAAAACTAGCTAATCAAACCATTAGTATGAATGGTTGTCGGCCGCTACCTTCTTGTCATCACGAACCGACGTGACGACCCGACCAGAAGGATATCGACCATGACCCGTACGATCGCTGCCGTCGCCCTCGCCGCCTCCGCCCTCGTCGGCATGACGGGCCTCTCGCAGGCCCAGGGCCTCCGCGCTCCGCAGGTCCGCTTCATCACCAGCCCATCCGCACCGATCTACGGCGACGCCGATGGCGCCAACGCCAAGAACCCGGCACTCCCGGCCTACGCCCGTGGCCGCGGCCAGGAGACCGGCGGCCCGGCGCGGGAACTGATCGGTCGCTGACAGCGCCCCCTTGGCCGCCGGGCATCCGTCCGGCGGCACGTGAAGCCTTCGAACACCCGAATGACAGGGAGATCCATCATGACCCGACCCACCTTCGAGACCACTGACGAGGCCCGGCAGGGCGAGACCAGCGGTCATATGCGCTGGGTCCTGTTCTGGACGGTCGCCCTGACTGTCGCCGCCGTCGGCACCGCCTGGCTGACGATCATCTGATCCGGCCGCCCGCCATTGATCGGAGATCGGAAATCTTCGGATGATCGCAATCGGAGATCGTTCAGATCTCTAACGATCATTGGGTGGAATAATCATCTCGCTGTAGCATCTCGTTCACGGAGAGGACGCCTCTTTGCCGGGATGACATGGATCGACGACCCGAGTTTCCGGCGGCGAGACCGAACCGTCCCGACCGACGCCAATGCCGTCCGCCGACGGCGACACCGAGATCCAGCGACCGGCCGACGCGGCCCAACAAACGATTCCAGGGAGACATCATGCGCCATCTGCACGAACCGTTGAACCGCCGCCTCGTCCTGGGTGGCCTAGGGGTCGGCAGCCTCGCCGCCGCCATGCCGGCCTGGGCCGCGGGCTCGGTGAAGCTTCCGCTGCCCGGCGGCCCGGACGAGCGGGCGCTGACCACCGCCTTTCCGGGCAAGGCCGAGATGATCCTTCAACGCACCCATCCGCCGCTGCTGGAGACGCCGTTCTCGGTGTTCGACGAGGGCGTGTTCACCCCTAACGACCGCTTCTACGTCCGTTGGCACTGGGCCTCGATCCCGACCGAAGTCGATGCCGGCACCTTCCGTCTTAAGGTCCACGGCCACGTCGATAAGGAACTCTCGCTCTCGCTCGACGCCATCGCCGGCCTGCCGCGCTTCGAGATCGCCGCGGTGAACCAGTGCTCGGGCAATTCACGCGGGCTGTTCGAGCCGCGGGTGCCCGGCGCGCAATGGGCCAACGGCTCGATGGGCAACGCCCGCTGGACCGGGGTACGCCTCAAGGACGTGCTCGAACGCGCTGGGGTGAAGTCCGGCGCCGTGCAGGTGCGCTTCAACGGCCTCGACGAGCCCGTGGTCGACGACGCGCCGGACTTCAAGAAGTCGCTCGATCTCGACCACGCCAACAATGGTGAGGTGATGATCGCCTACGCGATGAACGGCGAGCAGCTCCCGCTGCTCAACGGTTTCCCGCTCCGCCTCGTGGTGCCGGGCTGGTATTCGACCTACTGGGTCAAGATGCTGTCCGACATCGAGGTGCTGGACAAGCCCGACGACGGGTACTGGATGAAGACCGCCTACCGCATCCCGGACGTGCCGGGCGCCAACATCAAGCCCGGCCAGACCGGCTTCAAGACGGTGCCGATCAACAGGATGGTGCCGCGCTCCTTCGTCACCAACCTGACCGACGGCGCCAAGGTGGCGGCCGGAACGCCGGTGGCCCTTCGCGGCATCGCTTTCGGCGGCGATTGCGGGGTAAAGGCGGTCGACTTCTCCGGAGACGGCGGGGCGACGTGGTTTCCGGCGCAACTCGGCGCGGACGAGGGCCCCTACAGCTTCCGCCGCTTCGACGGCAGCCTGCCGGCGCTGGCCGCCGGCACCCATGCGGTTAAGGTCCGCTGCACCAATACCAACGGCGTCGCCCAGGGCATGGACCAGGTCTGGAACGCCAACGGCTTCATGCAGAACGGCATAGAGACCGTGTCCTTCCAGGCCGCTTGAGGAGACCAGCCATGAACCCGATCCGCCCTGCGGCCCTCATCGCCGCGCTCGCCTTGTCTCCTCTGGTGGCGCTCGCCGCCCCGGCCCCCGAGCCGATGCGCTTCACCTCGCAATCCATTGCGATGCCGACCTCCGACCGGATCTTCCCCGACGGGCCGGGGGCCGAGGCCGTCAACAACAACTGCCTTGCCTGCCACTCGGCCGGGATGGTGCTGACCCAGCCCAAGCTCACCAAGGCGCAGTGGACCGAGACCGTGAACAAGATGGTTCACGTCTACAAGGCACCGGTCGATCAGGCCGACGTGCAGACCATCATCGATTACCTCACGGCGTTGAAGCCGACGCCCTGAACCCCCGATTCCCGAGGCCGCCGCGCTTTTTTCGCCGGCCTCGGGGAATAGACCGCGCCTTCCGGCGTCTCCTCAGGGCGATGCACGGCCGGCCCGGCCTTGCACGACGGATTTCCGATTTCGAACCAGCCCTCACGGCAGGCCCCGGCCGCCGAACGAGCGCGCATGCCCGAGAGACACGCTTCATGACCCATATCCGCACCAGCCTGCGCGCCCTCGTCGCCGGAGCCGCCTTGCTCCTCGCCCAGGGCCAGCCCGGGTTCGCCGCCGGTTTCGACGGGGCGATCAAGAACAACGCGCTGGCGCTGAACGCCGCCGGTACGGTCGCCGCTGTGTCGAACAGCGAAGAGAGCGCCGTCATCGTCTACGACGTCGCCAAGGGCACGGTGCTGCGCCGCCTCGACGGCTTCGTGACCCCGCGCAACATCGTGTTCGCGCCGGACGGCGCCCGCTTCTACGTCTCCGACAGCGGCACCGGCCGGATCACGGTCTACGAGACCGCCACCGGCAAGGAAGCCGGCGTTCTCGCCGCGGGCCCCGGCGCGTTCGGCACGGTGCTCTCGGCCGACGGGACCAAGCTCTACGTCAATAACGAGGCCGCGAGCACGCTGACCGTGTTCGACACCAGGACCATGCTCGCCGAGGCTGTGATCCCCGGCTTCGCGCAGCCGCGCCAGGGCGTGAAGTTGTCGCCGGACGGCAAGACCGTGTTCGTGACGAACTTCCTCGGCGACAAGATCACGTTGGTCGATACCGCCACCAACAAGATCACCGGCGAGATCGCCGGGTTCGACAAGCTGCGCGCCATCTCGATCACCAAGGACGGTAAGACGCTGTTTGCCGCCAACAGCGGCCGCAACACGATCGGCGTGGTCGATGTCGCCGCCCGTAAGGTCACGTCCGAGGTGGCGGTGGGCAAGGACCCCTACGGCGCCGCGCTGACCCCGGACGGGCGCTTCGTCTATTCGGGCAATCTCAAGGACAACTCCTTGTCGGTGATCGACACCGGCACCCTCAAGGTCGTCGCCACGGTGACCGGCCTGAACGAGCCGCGCCAGGCGATCGCGTTCTCGGCCGACAACGCCCACGCCTACGTCCTCAACCGCGACCTTAGCGTCGCCGTGGTGGACCGGGCGAAGAACGCGGTCATCTCGACCATGAAGCCCTGAGGCGTCGCGCGCCGGGTGCCTTCTCGGCTCCCGGCGCGTTCCCGATGTCGACACGTCACGAACGCAGGACAAAGACCCCATGCTCGGCCTGTTCCAGCGCAAGGACCGCCTCATCGTCCACGGAAAGGCGCCCTACAACGCCGAGCCGCCGCTCGATCGCCTGCGCGCGGCCTTCCTGACTGATCAGGCCGACTTCTACGTCCGCAGCCACGGTGACATCCCGGACCTCGACGCCGACAGCTACCGCCTGATCATCGACGGGATGGTCGCGACGTCGCTCGACCTCTCGCTCGCCGATCTCAAGGAACGCTTCGCGCCCGTCACCGTCACGGCGGTGATGCAATGCGCCGGCAACCGCCGGGCCGACATGCTGGCGGTGGCGCCGGTCTCCGGCGACCCGTGGGCGCCCGGCGCCATCGGCAACGCGGAATGGACCGGCGTGCGCCTCGCCGAGGTGCTGCGCGCGGCCGGCCTCGACGCGGGGGGCGCACGTCACGTCGCCTTCGAGAGCCACGACCGGATCGCCCATACGGACACGCGCTTCGGCGCCTCGATCCCGCTCGCCAAGGCTCTCGCCCCCGAGACGCTGCTCGCCTTCGCGATGAACGGCGAGCTTCTCGCCCCCGAGCACGGTCACCCGCTGCGTGTTGTGGTGCCGGGCTTTGCCGGCATCCGCAGCCCGAAATGGCTCGCCCGCATCACGGTGCAGGATCACCCCTCCAACAACCCGATGCAGGCCGACGACTACAAGCTGTTTCCGCCCGACGTGACCGCCGAGACCGCGGACCCCGCCCACGGCATCACCATCGAGGCGATGCCGCTCAACAGCGCGATCTGCGAGCCCGCCCGCGGCGCGGCGTTGAAGGCCGGCCGGCACGCGATCCGCGGCTACGCCATCGCCAGTGACCGCGCGGTCGCCCGCGTCGATGTCTCGACGGATGGCGGTCGCAGCTGGGCGCAGGCCCGGATCGACCGCGACGCCGACGCACCCTACGCCTGGACGTTCTGGGAGATCGAGCGCGAGCTGACGACCGGCGAGCACGAACTCGCGGTACGGGCCTGGGATTCCGCCGGCCAGACCCAGCCTGCGGCGCCGGACGACACCTGGAACTACAAGGGCTACCTCAGCGCCGCCTGGCACCGGGTGCGGGTAACGGTGGCCTGACCGTCACGCCCAGAGCAGGGCGGTGGCAGCGAGGCCCGAGATCGCGATGAGCAGGGCCGCAACCCCGACGGTGAGGATGCGCGGCATCATCGGGATCTCGGCATGAGCGAGTCGCGCCCGGATCGCTCGGTCCCGCCATGCGGCGCCGGCGAACGAGGCGAGCGCACAGGCGATCAGCGTGAGCGACAGCACCTTCAGTGGCCAGACCGCCAGCACCTCTCGCAGGAAGCGCTGCGCGGCCAGGCCGACGCCGAGGAAGGCGAGCCCGGTGCGAAGCCACGCCACGAAGGTGCGCTCGGCTGCCAGCACCGTGCGGTCCTCGGCGAGCCTGACCCGCGGGTCGTCGGGGGGAACGGGTTTCGCGGGCTCGCTCATTCGGCATCCGCCGTTGCGATCAAATCGAGCAGCGCGTCGGCGGCCCGGCTGCGGTAGCGCTCCTTGTGGCGCAGTACCCGGAACGGCCGGCTCGGCAGGGCGAACGCCGCCCGTACCAGGGTCCCGGCTCGAAGCGCTGCGGCGACCACGGTCTCGGACAGCACGGCGGCCCCGCCCCCGGCCTCGACGGCGGCGCGGACCGCCTCGTTCGAGGGCAATTCGAGTGTGACTTGGAGTTGAGCCGCAGCGAGGCCGGCCGCACCCAGCGCCGCCTCAAAGGCCGAGCGGGTTCCCGATCCCCCCTCGCGCAGCACCCAGTCGGCCCCGGCGAGGTCCTTGGGTTCAAGGGCGGTCGCTCCGGCGAAGGGATGGCCTGGGGCGACCACGAGGACGAGCTGGTCATGAGCAATGGTGGTGCTCGCGAGCGTCGGGTCGTCCAGCGCCCCCTCGACGAAGCCGAGTTCGGCCTGCCCGGCGCGGACCGCATCGGCAGCGTCGGTGGTGTTGCCCACCGCCAGCCGGATGGCGATCTCAGGGTAGGCCCGGCGGAAGGCGACAAGGTGGCGCGGCAGCCAGTCGCTGGCGATGGTCTGGCTGGCGTAGAGGGCCAGCGTCCCGCGTCGCATGCCGCTGAGGTCGGCGAGCACCAGCTCGGCGGCCTCGGCCCGGGCGAGCACCGCGCGGGCCTCGACGAGGAACACGCGTCCCGCCTCGGTCAGCTCGATCCCGCGGCCGACCCGATGGAACAGCTTGGTCGCGTGTCGTCCCTCGATATTGGCGATCGCCGTGCTGACCGCCGACTGCACGAGGTTCAGCGCCTCGGCAGCCCGGGTTACGTGCTGCCGCTCGGCCACCGCCACGAAGATGCGGAGTTGGTCGAGGGTCATGGTTGCCGCGGCGGAACCGGCAATCCACGGACCTGCGCGTCAACCGCCTGCGCGACGGTCAAAAGCCGCGCTTCGTCGGTGCGACCGGTGACGACGTAGGACATGCCGCCATCGACCCAGGAGAAGGCGGCGACGTCGCCCTCGCGGGCGAAGCGGAACACCGTGCGGCCATCCGCATCGCCTACGCGGCTGTAGAGCGTCAGCCGGGTGCCGTGATCGTCATCGTACATCAGCATCGCGGCGGATTCGGAACCCGCCGGCAGCAGCCGGCCCCCCATCAGGCGGAAGCCGTAGGCCGTGAGGTCGGGGGTGGTCACCGCCCGGCCGAGGCGCTTCGAGAGCCACGTCACGAGGTGTGGCTTCTCATCGGCGCGCACCTCCACTGGATGCACCGCCTCGACCACGTAGGTGCGGAAGGCCGCCACCGCGTCGTCGGTCGCCGGCTCGGTTCGCGCGAGCGTGACCGTGGGTACCTGCCGCGCGGCATGGCCGAACCAGCCGGCGGCACCGCCAACCGCGAGGCAGAGCACGGCCGCAGCCGCGACCGGAAGCCAGCGCCCGGTTATCGGGCGATGTCGCGAGCGGATGTTGGCCACCCGGAGCCGCGCCGGGATCGCCTCCTCGGCGATCGGCGCGAGGCGGGCACGCAAGCGCTCGCGCAGGGCGCGATCCGCCGAGACCTCGGCCGCCCGCGCGGGGTTTCCCCTGAGCCATGCCTCGACCAGTGCCTGCCGCTCCGGTTCGAGACGACCGTCGATCAGGCCGTGCAGGTCGTCCTCGCCGACCGGGCGTGGATCCCCGCTCATTTCACCCTCCTCAACAAGCCGGTTCGGCCCGTTTCCAGAAAACTTCGCATCCGCTCCCGGGCTCGGCTTAACCGCGACATCACCGTGCCCAGCGGTACTCCGAGCACCTGCGCCGCTTCCGCATAAGACAGATCCTCGACCGCGACGAGCAGTAGCACTGAGCGCTGCTCCTCGGGCAGGGCGTCGAGTCCGGTGAGCACGTCGCGTGCCCCCATAACGGCCTCGGGGTCGGCACCCGGATCGGGCACCTGCTCCAAAGCCTCAGCGCCGACATCGATGCCGCGCCGGCCCCGGCGTCGAACAGTGCCGAGGAACAGGTTGCGCTCGATCGTGAACAGCCAGGCTCGCAGGTCGCCGTCGCGGCGACGTCCGGACCAGCCGGACAACGCCCGCTCCAACGTGTCCTGGACGAGGTCATCCGCCGCTTCGCGGTCCCGCAACAGTGCGACTGCGTAGCGCCGCAACGCTGGGATCTGCGGTTCGATGAGGGCGGCGATCTCGTCCACGAGGCTTTACCGATCAGGGCTTGGCGATGTGCCATGCACCGTTGAGGAATCCGTCGCCGGTGATGTCGCCGGGCTTCGTATCCTTGGCGAAGGTGTAGAGCGGCTTGCCCTTGTAGGCCCACTGCATCGTGCCGTCGTCCCGCGTCACCATCGTCCAGTCGCCACTAGCAGCCGAGCCGGAGGCGGCCATCAGGGCCGGCCAGTTGGCGGCGCAGGGGCCGTTGCACATCGACTTGCCGCCCATGTCCTTGTCGAAGGTGTAGAGGGTCATGCTCTTGGCATCGACGAGCGCCGGCCCCTTGGCAGTCTCGGCCGTCATCGCAGGCGCAGCGGCCTGGGCGGCGGCGGCGGAGAAGGCGAAGGCCGCAAAGGCAGCGCGGATCAGCATGGTGTGCATGAGTGAGGTCTCCCGCGGTCGACCATGACCGCATCGGGAGAGATGCCGAACGGGCGCGTCTATTCCACTGACACACGAAAAAGATTGGTGACGTCAGCGTGACCGCCGACTCGTCCTCAACCACGGCATACGGCCGTCACCCAGGAGCAGTCAGAGGAATGATGCGGCGGCGTCACCACTCTGAAAGGCGGAGATCCGAGATCATGCCCTCGCACGGCGAGATCGACTGCAACGTCTGCTTTCGAGAGATACGTTGGCTTGCTCTTACGGCGTAGTTGGGTCGGAAGCGGACGGTATCAAGCGTCAGGTTTCGACCACTAGGCCTCGGGGTCGATATCCGACGTTTCAGGCCCTCCTCCACAGGGATCTCGGCGTGGATGCGACCATTGCGGGCAACAAAGGTGCGGGTTCTCCTTGGCTCGCCGCTCACCGCGGGGGAACGGGCGAGGATCCGAACGGGTTCTTCGGCTCTGCCGCATGAGGCGGTGAGTGTCCCGAGCCAGCAACCGTCAAGGGACCGATCCAGGAGTTCGGGCGCATGAACCAGTCCTCTCCGTCCGCCCGTGCCGGTATCATGGCGCGCCTCGGCAAGCGGGAGATCGGTCTGCCCGTGACGCTGTTTTGCGTCGCCGCCCTCATCCTCGGGTTTGGTCTCCTGGCCGACAAGGTCATGGAGGGCGGCACGATGGGGTTCGACACCCGCGTCGCCCACTTCTTCCGTCCACCCGGCGCGGCTGGTCCGATTGGACCGGATTGGCTGCACGAGATGGCCCGGGACGTGACCTCCCTGGGCAGCATGGTGGTCCTCTGCTTCCTCATCGCGGCTGTGGCAGGGTACCTGCTCCTGATCCGCAAGCAGGGGGCCGCGGTCCTGGTGGTGGGATCGATCCTGGGCGGGACGGTCATCAGCTTCGGGCTGAAACTCCTCTTCAACCGGCCCCGACCCGAGATCCCCGGCGGCATCCAGGTGTTCACCGCCAGCTTCCCTAGCAGCCACGCCATGCTCTCCGCCGTGACTTACCTGACACTCGGCGCCCTCATGACGCGCGTGGCGGCGGGCGCTCGCCTGAAGGCGTACTTCATGGGGCTGGCCGTCTTCCTCACGGTCGTCGTCGGGCTGAGCCGGGTCTATGTCGGGGTCCACTACGCGACCGACGTGCTGGCAGGCTGGTGCGTGGGGTCGGCCTGGGCGGTCCTGTGCTGGGTCGTGGCCCTCCAGCTTCAGCGACGCGGTCAAGTCGAGAAGCCCGACCATGTCGCGGGCGAGGCCGGCATCGAGGCATAGGACCCCATGCGCCGTTCTTCCTAAACGCATCCTCCGCCTGACTGAAGGGACGGACGCATCCCAGCATTCGTTCAATTAGCAGGACCGCATCGTCCATGCCTGCGGCCAGGCCGTTCGACCATTACGGGCACGACCGAAATGACGCCGTTAAGGGACCCGTAGGGCGGCCCGATCAAGCGGCGCTGGTGGTCTCGGCCCGCCCGGCTTGCCGACTGCCTCCCAAGCTATCAAGGCGGCCCCGAGGCTGATCCAGATATCGGCCATGTTGAAGGTGAACCAATGCACCTCCGCCGGGTGCAGGTCGAGGAAGTCCGTGACGCGGCCGTCCACCCATCGGTCGATGAGGTTTCCCAGTGCACCGCCGGTCATGATGGCGAAACCAACTCCTTCCGACGCTCCGGTCGCGCGGAATGCCAACCGGGCAACGTAGGCCGTCAGCATTCCCTGAAGCGCAAGAAGGACGACCAAGGACGTCGCGTCATGCGCCGGAAGCAGGCTGAAGCTGATGCCATGATTGAACGCGAGCCTGAGGTCGAGCATCGGCAGTACCGCGTGCACGGTTTCGTCGGAAAGCCTGTCGACCGCCAGCGCCTTGGTCCACAGGTCGGTGCCCGCCGCGGTCACAGCGATTACGACGAGGGCGCCGAACCCGGCCCTTTCCCGTATGAGACGCATCGGCTCAAGCCCGGAGCAGGCGAAGGGCGTTGGCCGTCACCAGGACGGTCGCCCCGGTATCCGCCAGGATGGCCGGCCATAGCCCAGTGATGCCTGCGAGCGTCGTCACCAGGAACACGGCCTTGAGCCCCAGCGAGATGGCCACGTTTTGGTGGATGTTGCCGAGCGTCGCCCGGGACAGCGCCACGAGGGCGGCCACGTCCGATACCCGGTCGTTGAGGATGGCCGCGTCAGCCGTCTCCAGTGCCGCGTCTGTGCCGCCGCCCATGGCAATGCCGACGCTGGCGGAGGCGAGCGCGGGGGCGTCGTTGATGCCGTCGCCGACCATAGCGACCGGGCCGACCTCCTTCAACGCGCCGATCTCGGCGAGCTTGTCGGCCGGCAGCAGGTCGGCCCGGACCGATAGTCCCAGGCCCTTGGCGATGGCCTCGCCGGTGCGCCGGTTGTCGCCGGTCAGCATCACGCATTCGACCCCAAGCCGGCGCAGGGCCGCGACGCCGGCGGCCGCATCCTGTCTGGGCTCGTCCCGGACCGCCACGACGCCGAGCGCCTCTCCGTCCCGAACCACGACGACGGCGGTCTTGCCGGCTTCCTCAAGGGCCTGCACCGTCGCTTCCGCTTCCGGCGAGAGGCTGGCCAGCGTCGCGGCGTGGCGCGGGGATGCCACCGCGACCGTGCGACCGGCGACCGTGGCCTGGACGGCCTTGCCGGGAACCGCACGGGCATCGCGTACGGGGCGCAGGGGGATGGCGTCGGCCTCCGTACGTTCGAGGATCGCACGAGCGATGGGGTGGCTCGATCCGGCCTCCACCGTCGCCGCGAGCCCGAGCAGGGTGCGATCCGTCATGTCCGGGGCAAATGGGAGGACGTCGGTGACCCTTGGACGCCCTGCCGTGAGCGTCCCCGTCTTGTCGAACGCGACGGTACGCACCCGTCCGATGGTCTCCAGGGCGGCGCCGCCCTTCACCAGCAGTCCCCGCCGCGCTCCGGCGGCAAGACCCGAGGCGATGGCGGCCGGGGTCGAGAGCACGAGGGCGCAGGGGCAGGCGATGAGGAGCAACGCCAGTCCGCGATAGATCCAGGTGCCCCAGTCGGCGCCGAGCAGCAGCGGCGGGCCAAGCGCCGCCAGCGCGGCGACCGCGAAGGCGACCGGGGTGTAGACGGCGCTGAAGCGGTCGATGAACCGGGCGGTCGGCGACTTCGAAGCCTGCGCCTCCTCCACCATGTGCAGAATGCGGGCGACGGTGTTGTCCGACGGCATCCGGGTGACCCTGACCTGCAGGGCCCCGTCCGCATTGACGCTGCCGGCATAGACGGCGTCCCCGACCTCCTTTGGCCGGGGCACCGATTCCCCCGTGATCGGGGACTCGTCAAGGCTCGACGTGCCGTCCGTGACCTCGCCGTCCGCAGGGACGCGGTCACCCGGGCGCACCAGCACGGTTTGGCCGATCACCAGGGAGGCGGCCGCCACCTCACGCACGGCGCCGTCCCCCTCGACCAGGCGCGCCGTCTTCGGCACCAGGCCCACGAGGGCCTTGATGCCGGCCCGGGACCGGCCCGCCGCAAAGCCTTCGAGCATCTCGCCAACGGTGAAGAGGAGGACCACCACCGCCGCTTCCTCGGCGGCATGGATGGCGAGCGCCCCGATGGTGGCGACCGACATCAGCATCTCGATGGAGAAGGGCGAGCCGTTGCGGGCGGCGGCGATGGCGCGGCGTCCGTAGAAGGCGAGACCCAGGAGCGCGCCGGGCCAGTAGGCGTATTCCCCGGCCAGCCCGGGCCGAACCGTCTGCAGGAGAAATCCGCTTGCGAACAGGACGGCGATGCCCAGCGCCAAAAGCCCCTTGCGGCTGCGCCAGGCGGGGGACTCCGCCTCCTCCTCGACGATGGCCGAGGCCGCGATGCCCGTTGCCTGTGAGCGGGCGAGGTCGGCCGCGGTCGGCAGGGACCCGACGCCATAGCCGAGCCCCGTGATCCGGTTCTCCAGGTCCGCCCTGGGTGTCGAGCCCTCGTCGAGCACGAGGTCGAGGACCTGGGCCGTGTAGTTCACGCGGACGTCGCGGACGCCGGGCATGCGGGTTACCGCTGTTTCGATCTTGGTCGCGCAGCTCGGGCAATCCATGCCCTTCACGCGGTAGCGCAGCGCGGCGCCTGCGGGGACCGCTCCCGATGTTCCTGGCCCTGACATGGCAAGCTCCGTCGACCCGGGCCTCGCGCCGAAGGGTCTGAGGCCCTACATGCACCCTGTAGCAACTACAGGGTCAAGGCCATGGCGCACGCACCCCCCATGACCATCGGCGACTTGGCCGCGGCGACGAACACCCGCGTCGAGACGATCCGGTGGTACGAGAAGGTGAAGCTCCTGCCGGCGCCGGAAAGGTCGGCGGGCAACTACCGTCTCTACGGTCCGGAGCACCTGCGCCGCCTGAGCTTCATCCGGCGGGGACGGGACCTCGGCTTCACGGTCGACCAGATCCGGGAGCTTCTCGCCATGGCCGACGACCGCGACCGGTCCTGCGCCGAGGTCGACACCATCGCCCGCGCCCACCTGGCGCAGGTCGAGCGCAAGCTGGCCGACCTGACCCGGTTGGCGCATGAGCTGCGCGACGTCATCGGTCAGTGCGGCTGCGGGTCCGTCGCCGACTGCCGCATCATCGAGGCTTTGTCTCCCCACGGGGATCCGTCCTGAGGATGGATCGGCCCCGTCGGCATCAGGTGGAAGTGCGTCCTCCCGCCGATGTTGCAGAGGCAGTACAGAAGGTAGACGCAGGCCGGGATGGCGATGAGGGCCAGGGCGAACGCCCGGCCGGCCGCGCGACGGACGTGGGGCCTGACGCGGCGTCGGCGACGTGGGCCGCCGCCGCCCCAGTCGGCGATGGTTCGGGCGACCTTCTTGCTCATGCCGACCCTCCTACTCGGCGGCGCGGAGATGCGGTTGGACCGGCATGGGCCGATCCTTCCTCTCGGGAGCGACCGCATCGGCAAACCTAGCGTAGAGAGCCGGCAGGACGACGAGGGTCAGCAGGGTCGCCGAGATGAGCCCGCCGATGACCACCGTCGCAAGGGGACGCTGGATCTCTGCCCCGGTCTCGGTCGCCAGCGCCATCGGTACGAACCCGAGGGATGCCACCAGCGCGGTCATCGCCACAGGACGGAGCCGGGTCATGGCGCCCTCCATGATGGCCTCGCGCCTTGGCCGTCCCTCGGCGATGAGCTGCTTGATGTAGGTCAGCATCACCAGGCCGTTGAGCACCGCCACCCCGGACAGGGCGATGAAGCCGACGGCCGCGGGCACCGAGAACGGCATGCCACGCAGCCACAGGGCGGCGATGCCCCCGGTCAGTGCCAAGGGAACCGCGCTGAACACCAGGAGCGCGTCCCGGGCCGAGTTCAGGGCCGAGAACAGCAGCAGGAAGATCAGGAAGAAGCAGACCGGTACGACCACCATCAGGCGCTGGCGGGCGGAAGCCAGGTTCTCGAACTGTCCGCCCCAGGTCACGTAGTAGCCGGCCGGGAGCGACACCCCAGAGGCCACCTTGTCCTGCGCCTCGGCCACGAGCGAGCCGATGTCACGGCCCCGCACGTTGGCGGTGACCACGACGCGGCGCCGGCCGTTCTCGCGCGAGATCTGGTTCGGGCCCTCCGTCACCGAGAAGCTCGCGACCTGCTTCAGGAGCACCGACGCGGCGCGCCCGTTTGGTCCGGGAGGCAACGGCACCGGGATGTTCTCCAGGGCCTCGCGGTCCTCGCGCACCTTGTCGTTGAGGCGCACGACGATGGGGAAGCGTCGGTCGCCCTCGAAGACGACGCCCGCCTCGCGGCCCCCGATGGCCGCCCCGATGACGTCCTGGATCGCGGACGTGCTCAGTCCCAGGCGGGCCGCCTCGGCCTTGTTGATCCCGATCTCCAGAAACGGCAGACCGGCCGTCTGCTCGACCTTGACGTCGTCGGCGCCCTCGACCCCGCGCAGGATGGCGGCGATCTGGTTCGCGGCCGCGGTCATCGCGCCCAGATCATCGCCGAAGACCTTCACGGCGAGGTCGCCGCGGGTGCCGGCCAATAGCTCGTTGAAGCGAAGCTGGATGGGCTGGGAGAACTCGTAGACGTTGCCCGCGAGCGCCCCGAGGGCCTTCTCGATGCTCTCCTGCAACTCGGCCTTGGACAGGTCCGGGTCCGGCCATTCGGCTTGCGGCTTCAGGATGACGAAGGTGTCCGACGAGCTCGGCGGCATCGGGTCCGAGGCGACCTCGGCGGTGCCGGTCTTCGAGAAGACGTAGGCGACCTGGGGGAACCGGCCGATGGCCTGCTCGACCTTTAGCTGCATGGCCTGCGATTGCGACAGGGACGTCGACGGGATGCGCTGGGCGTTCAACGCGATGCTTTTCTCGTCGAGCTGCGGGATGAACTCTTGCCCCAGACCCCTGAACAGGACGCCGGCTCCGACGAGCAGCACCAGGGCGACCGCGACGAACAGCATGGGCACGCGCAGGGCGGCCCCGAGGACAGGGCGGTAGGCGGCCTTGATCGCCCGGACGAAAAGGTTGTCGGTCTCGGTGACCTTGCCGGTGATGACGATGGAGATCATCGCCGGGACGAAGGTGAGCGACAGGACGAAGGCCGCGACCAGGGCGATGATGACGGTGAGTGCCATTGGCTCGAACATCTTGCCCTCGACCCCGGTGAAGGTGAGGAGCGGCACGTAGACGAGGATGATGATGGCCTGCCCGTAGAGGGAGGGCTTGATCATCTCCTCGGCCGAGACCCGCACGGTGGCGAGGCGCTCCTCCAGGTCGAGCTTTCGCCCGAGTTCCCCTTGGCGTTCGGCGAGGTGGCGAAGGGCGTTCTCGGTGATGATGACCGCCCCGTCGACGATGAGGCCGAAATCGAGGGCCCCAAGGCTCATCAGGTTGGCGCTGATGCGCCCCTGGACCATGCCGGTCATGGTCATCAGCATCGCCACCGGGATGACGAGGGCCGTGACGATGGCCGCGCGGATGTTGCCGAGCAGCAGGAACAGGATCACCACGACGAGGGCGGCGCCCTCGGCCAGGTTCTTGGCGACCGTCCGGATGGTGGCCTCGACCAGGACCGTGCGGTTGAGGACCGTCTGGACCTCGACGCCGGGCGGGAGCGTGCGCCGGATGCCGGTCATGCGCGCGTCGACCGCGGCGGCGACGGTGCGGCTGTTCTCGCCGATGAGCATCAGGGCGGTGCCGATGACGACCTCCTGCCCGTCCTCGCTGCCCGACCCGGTGCGCAGATCGCGCCCGATCCGTACCTCGGCGACGTCGGAGATGCGGACCGGCACGCCGCCGCGCGTGGTCACGACGACGGAGCCGATGTCCTCCATGCTCTCCAAGCGGCCGGCGGCGCGCACGACGTAGCCCTCGCCGTTGTCTTCCAGGTAGCGCGCGCCCTGGTTGGCGTTGTTGGCCTCCAGCGCCCGGCCGATGTCGGCGAAGGACAGGTCGAGGGCCGTCAGCCTCATCGGATCGGGCTGGACGTGGTACTGCTTCTCGAAGCCGCCGATGCCGTCGACGCCGGCCACGCCCGGGACGGTCCTCACCTGTGGGCGGATGATCCAGTCCTGGACCGTGCGCAGGTAGGCCGTGCGTTCGAGCTCCGTCGAGAGCCTCTGGCCCTCGGGTGTGAGGTAGCTGCCGTCCGGCTGCCAACCGGGTTTACCGGGCTTCGAGACCTTGCGCTCAGCAGGTTTCGCGTAGTGCACCGACCACATGTAGATCTCGCCCAGGCCGGTCGAGATCGGCCCCATGCGCGGCTCGACCCCGGACGGCATCGCCGCCTCAGCCTCCTGAAGACGCTCGGCGACCTGCTGGCGGGCGAAGTAGATGTTCGTCGCCTCGGAGAAGACGGCGGTGACCTGGGAGAACCCGTTCCGGGATAGCGAGCGGGTGTATTCCAGGCCCTTGATGCCTGCGAGCGCGGTCTCGACCTGGTACGTGATGATGCGCTCGATGTCGTTCGGCGAGAGCGAGGGCGCCGTGGTGTTGATCTGCACCTGGTTGTTGGTGATGTCCGGCACCGCGTCGATGGGAAGCTTCGTCAGCGAGAACACGCCGAACCCGGCCGCGAGCAGCGACAGGAGCACCACGAGCCAACGCTGATGGACGGAGAAGTCGAGGATCTTCGAGATCATGGCGGCCGCCCTCAGTGGTCGTGGTCGGCTTCGGCCTTGCCGAGCTCGGCCTTCAGGACGAAGGAGTTGGCCACCGCGACCTCGTCGCCGGGCTCCAGGCCTGCGAGGACCTCGTAGGCATCGTCGTCCGCCTTGCCGAGGGTCACCTCCCGCTTCGAGAAGCCCTCCTCGGTCCGCACGAACACCACCTTCTCGCCGCCGATGGTCTGGATGGCGGACTTCGGCAGCCGCACCGCGACCTTGTCCTGGGCGATCTCGATCTCGGTCGTGACGAAGGTGCCCGGGCGCCAGGACATGTCCTTGTTCGGCAGGGCGACGATGACCCGGGCCGAACGCGTCTCCGGGTTGAGGATCGGGCTGACGAAGACGACCTTGCCCTCGGGGCGGGGAGCATCCTGGCCGCCGACGATGGTCACCCTGGCGCCCTCGCGGACCTTGGACAGCTCGGTGGTGGGGACGGGGAGCTCGATCCACAGTGAGGAGAGGTCGGCCACGGTATAGACGTCGGCTGGGTCGCCCTCGCTGCCGACCTTCGTGCCGACGTCGACCTTACGCTCCACGATCCGCCCGGCGAGGGGAGACCTGAGCTCGAAGCGGCGCAAGGACGATGAATTCGGGGTGGTCTCGTCCTTCTTGGCCGCGGCGGCGACCTCGGTCGCGTTCAGTCCGAGGGCCGACAGCTTCTGGCGGGAGAGGTCGACGCGCAAGGTCGCCTCGGAGTAGGCGGCCTTCGCGTTCAGGAAGGCCGATTCCGCCGAGATCCTCTTGTCCCAGAGGGCCTGCTGCCTGTCGAAGTTGGTCTTTTCCAGGTCCGCCTTAACCGTCGCCGTGAGGAAGTCGCTTTTGGCATCCGCGACCTCGCGGCTGTCGAGGACGGCGACGATCTCGCCCTTGGCGACGTCCTCGCCGAGGCGCTTGCGCATCTCCGCCACGGTCCCGGCGACCCGAGCCGGCACCCGGGTGATCCGGTCGGCGTCCTGGGCAATGGTGCCGGGCACCAGGAGGTGGCGCGAGAGCGTGCCGCCCTCGACCTTGGCAAGCCTGATGTCCTGTTCGGCGGCCTGCTCGGCCGTCATCTTGATCCTGTCCTCGCCCTCCTCGTCGTGGCCGTGCGCCTCGCCCTCGGCATGTTTCCGGGCACCGGCATTGGGCTTGGTCTCGCCCTTGGCGTGCCGCGGCTTGCCGGCGACCTGCCCATGGTCGTCCTCGCCGGGCTTGGTCTCGACGCCCTCCGACGCCGTCTCGCTCGCGGCGTTCGTTTGCGGGGCTTTGGGGGTCGGCGACAGGCCGGCGGTCGCAAGGGCGCCTCGCACGACCTCAGAAACCTCTGGGAAGGCACCGCCGATGGCGATGCCGATGGCCAGGAAGGCCAAGGACAGAAATGTTCGCATGGGAGAAAAGGCCGTCTTGCCTGGGATGCCGTTCGGCCGCACGCGCGGCTTCTGACGGTCCCATACTGATCACGCTCGATGAGGGAGCCGGCACCTGATTAGATGGCCGGCTGACCCGCGCCACGGAGGTGGCGAGGTCACCTCAGGCGCGGGGAGGCCTTGGCAAACGGTCCGGCGAGACGGACACGACCACGACGTCCAGCGGCGCGTAGGAGAGGCGCCCCTTTTCCGCGGCGGGAGCCCGGAACGGTCCATCGGGACTGATGGCCTGGTGGCAGCCGCAGCTCGCGTGGCAGGCCGGACAGCCATCCGGACGGCCCGGGGACGTGCCGTCCGGGGCCGCCGAAACGGAGAGTTCGGAAGCGGAGGCGCCGTACGGCTCGGCAGAGTGGATGGCGTCGGGAGCGAGGAGCGCCAGGGCGAGTACGAGCGACAGCGCGCGGACGGTGGTCACCCACCAGCCGCGCATCGCCTCATAGGCCCTGGTCGGGGAACCTGCGCTCATGGGCGCCTTATGAACCATTCGATGCTGTTCGTACATGCCAAGACATAGGGGTCCTACGCGGCTTGATCCCGCAAGCGCGCGGGCTGCCATTCAGCCAGGTGGGCTTCACCCCGTTCGTGTCGAGAGGGCGCAGCGCGAAGCGCTTCGTCCCGCGGACGCTCGTGGATTGACGATGGCCTGGGTTCCCCACCGAGCAGGATTGCCGTATTTTCTCCAGTGGCTAGAGGAGAGGGCGGGAAATGAAGTCGTTCGCCATCGGCGCGCTTTCCGAAAAGACCGGCGTGAAGATTCCGACCATCCGCTATTACGAAAGCAACGGGCTGCTACCGGCTGCCGCGCGAACAGACACGAACAGGCGCAGCTACGACGACGCCACGGTCCGGCGCCTCAAGTTCATCCGGAATGCCCGGGCTCTGGGTTTCGAGGTAGATGCCATCCGTACGCTGCTTGATCTCGCGGACCAACCGGATCTTCCGTGCGCCGAGGTCGAGGCCATCACCCGTCGCCACCTTGCCGACATCGATGACCGTCTCGCCCGCCTGTCCGCCCTCCGGGAGGCGGTGCAGGCCACCGTCGATCAATGCGAACGGGGACGCATCAGCCACTGCCGTGTCATTGAGGTTCTGGCCGACCATGAGCCCGGCGTGTCCGAGGACCTCTGACCCGGGATCGACATGCACTCCACCCGATGCGGGCTTTAGACCCGCGGCGGGTTCGTTGCCCCATCCAGCCGGCGATGGATCAACGAAACGAGGGTCAGGAGGTCCTCGGCATCCGACTTCGCCATGGCCCAGTGAACCTTGGGAGCATGGGCCGTCGGGTTCCTGAACATCCCGAAGACGCCCTTGACGAGGTTCGCGAACCCCTTCTGCTCCGAACGCTCGCTCTCGGAGGACAACGCGTTGACGGCCAGCAGTGGCGGACTGCCGCCCAGCGCCCGTTCGACGAGCGTGCTGCCGTCGTCGGTCAGGCCGGTTCTCGCCCGTAGCTTGGCTGCAACGCTCTTTACCGCTTCGAGCACGGCATGAAAGTAGTTGTCGGCCAGGAGTTCCTCACGGCAGAACACCAGGACGTCGGGATGGGTGCCGCGCGATTGGAGGTCCGCGCGGAGCTCATTGGCACGTCGGCGGGCTTCCGGGAGGGTTTTCGCCTCCGTGGACGGGACCAGGCTCCCACTCTCGTCGACCGCCAGCGCCGAGAAGGCCAGCGCCGCGTTCAGCCTTGTGCGGAGAGGCTCGAAACGTTCAGGCTGGCGCAAGTAACGCCCTGGCTTCATCGCCTTTCGGATGAAGGCGAGGATTGCGAGCCTTTCGCGTCGGGCGTTCTGGCTCGCACCGAAGGCATTGTAGAGTCGGTGCCGCTTCGCGAGTACCGGTGACGGGTCCGGGATGCCGCAGGTTTGCAGGAGATGCTCGATCTCCCCGCCCGTCAGCCCATCCCCGGTATCGCCGAGGGCATCCGCGAGAGCCTCAAGCTCGCCCTGCGAAAAGTGTTTCTCCATTCGATGCTACGCCCCGTGTCCCCGGTCCCGTGGAAAGAATACGAAAGCTCCGAGGATCCTGTCGAAGGGGTTGGAGGGCATCCACCGCTCCGCGGGCGCCCAGGTGGCAGGGTCAGTCGGGAGCCTGCGTGATCGCGCGGTCTGCGTTTACGCGTGCCGTCCAGCCCTTCACGCTCTCCTGACCCTTGAGGGACACGAGTCGCGCACCGCTGACATCCACGTTCTTGAAGTCCGCGCCCGCGACCGTGGCTCCAGTGAGGTTGGCGCCTGACAGGTCCGAGCCCATCAGTACCACGTCGGTCAGGTCCGCGTCCGTGAGGTCCGCGTATTCTAGGCGCGAGCGCCCGAGGTCCGCTCCCTTCAGGTTGGCGCCCCTGAGGTTCACCGAGACGAACACCGCGCGCATCAGGCCCATGGACTGGTTCTTGATATCGGCGCCGCCCTTAAGGTCGACGAGCGTCGCCCCGCTCATGTTGGCGCCCTTGAAGTCGCCGATGGGCGTGGACCGGCTGAGGTCGGCTTCGCTGAGGTTCGCGTCGCGGGCGGTGATGCCGAACATCTTCGCGCCGACGAGCTTGGCGCCAGAGAGGTCCGCCTTGATGAACCAGGCCTGTTCCAGGTTCGCCCCGGTCAGGTCGGCGCCGCGCAGGTTTGCCTTGTTGAGGCGAGCGGTGCGCAGGTTCGCACCCGTAAGATTGAGGCCGGAGAGGTCGAGGCCTGCGAGCGCCCTATCGGACAGGTCGATGGGCTTGCCGTTGGCCCTGGCGATCATCGCCTCGACTTCCGTCCGGGTCATCTCGGCTCGGGTCATCGCGGCCGAGCCCATGTCGGCACCGAGCAGCAGGTCCTGCTCGGCATGGGCGGGAGCCGGCAGCAGGACTGAGGCAAGCAGAAGGGGGGCGAGGCGGCGCATGGTGTCTCCCGTTCGATCCCGCCCAGGCCTACGGGAAGCCTGCGCCTCCCCCATGGCATCGCCCGAGCGGAATTCTGTTCTGTGTCGAAGGTTGTACTCGGGTTCGTCCCGCTCGTCCGTGCCTGGCTGCGTCGCCGCTCCGTCTCAGCGGCGTTAGAACTCGCCTCATGCCGGAACGGCATCCTGATCTGATGCGGCAGACCTCGGTACGACAGCTATCGGTACGGGCGCCATCGTGACACCGGGATCATGCAGCGGGTTACGCTCCCTCTGACCTGCCTCCCTCGTAGTCGCTTCGCTTATCGGACCGCCCATCGAGGCGGCCAGGGACTGCTTAACCCTGGCTCGACGCAAATCTCTAGTGACTAGAGATTTTTCTTGAATTCAGATCTTCTCCCAAGGTACTATTTGCATGTGCCCGAGAGGCACCAACCGATTGCGGAGTTTCCGTGATGAACATCGGGTTCTTTGCCGACGACAGCTCGGCCTGCCACGCCGCCCTACTTGCCAATAGTGCCCTCAATCGAGAGGGGATGCCTAACTCCGGCATCCTCGCCGGCGGGCACAACATCGCCGATGCCGTCCCCGCGTACCTGGACGAGGCTGCCGCCAGCCAGAGCCACCTGATGCTGGCGCTTCCCCTCGCGCTACTCGGCGACATCTCCATCCGGAGCCGGCTCGATCTGGCCGTCGTCTCCTTCGGCCCCGAGCCGCTGGCCCATGATGGAGCCCGGCGCGCCATGGCCTCGAAGGCCGCCCAGGCCACGGATGCCTTGTCTCCGCCCTGGATGCTCGCTTCTTGCAACCGGGCGCTTCCGGAAGCCTCCCGCGCCCTGCCCATCCGGATCGGAACGTTGCGGCGTGCGGATGCCGCCAGCCTTCGGGCCGGCTGTACCTGCGGCACCCTGCACTGGCGGGCAATCGGCTTCGCCGCCACGCTGCGCATCGCGGCGGACGACCCCTACGCCACCCGGATCGACCGTGCGCGCGTAGTCCAGGCCATGACCTCCGGCGCGACGGCCGCCGAGATCGAGCTCCGGTCCGACCTGCTCGACCTCGCCGTGGATCTGGATGAACGGACCGCAGACGTGAGCGACCAGAACCCGAACCGGCGTCGCCTGTTCGATCCGTCGCGGCGCATCGCGCGCCGCGGTGCCGGGCGTACGCTCAGGGAGAGCCGGCAACCCCTTCCGGCACCGATGTCCGCAGCGTCCCGCCATTCCGCGGGTTGCGCCTCTTCCCGCCCCGCCTGAACCGGAGGTTGACATGAAAGCTCGCCGCAAAACCCCTTCCGCCCGCCTTCCCTCCCAAGGGTCGGACGCCACGCGCCGGACGCATCCCCGGGACGCCCGAAGGGGCCTGCCCAGGACCAAGTCGCGGATGGCGAGGGAGCGTTCCAGGAGCATGGCCTCGCCCAAGGCTGCCGTCCACGTCGGTGCCGACATCGGCGTCGACTGGGAAAGGCTTCCGGTCCCCCTGGTCCTCGACAGCGATTTCGACTTGGCGGACGAGGAAGTCATCCTCGGTCACGCCAGGTCCATGGCAGCCACCATCCGGGACGAGGAGGACTGGCTGTCGATGTGACCGGAGCCCTCACTCTGCCCGGCAGGGGATCTCGTCTGTGAGACCGACCCCGGGTCCCGTGACGCAGGCCGGGCGAGACACCGGCCTTCGCGTTCCTTCCTCAAACGCGAAGTCAGGGAAAGGCATTGATGCACTTGTTGGATGCACCGTTAACCATAGATTCAATAGTGACTTGCCGAATACGTAAGTCTATTGCTATTTTGGTCGGTTTCGTTGTATTATTCGCTTTCTCAAGATTGATCGTTCGACGCCGCGCCATCACGGATATCCCGTGACGGCGAGCGCGTCCGCATGCTTGCGGAGGGTTCAATTGATCAGCGCATTCTTCGGTACTTTCGGACGGATCGAGGCGGCCCATGCGGCCCTGGTCCTTACCGATGCGCATGCCGCGCTCGCACAACCCGTGAGCCTGATCCGGTTCACGCTCCCGGCCGAGGCAGGCCTACCACCCCGGATCGTGACCGCCGATCCCGTCCGGGTGATCGAGCGAACTGCTGGAAGCGCCCACGGGTGCACGGCCCCGGTCATCACCGAGATCGCGAAGGCGCGGGAGGATGGACGCTGCGCTGTGCTCGACCTGCCGGTCGCCTGGCTTGCCGACACGACCTTGCGCAAGAGTCTCGATGCGGCCGTCCTCACGGTCGGCCCCGCTCCGCTCGACGAGCATGCGGCCTGCCATGTGCTGTCCACGGAAGGAGCTGTACCCCTCGACCCGGCGGTCGGAGGCATCGCCCCGGCCTGGCTGCTCGGGTGCAGCCGCGGGGGAGGCGGACCCGCCGGAACCGCTTTCGGGAGGACGATGGCGCGCCTCGCCGCGGATCTCGCCGCGGATCTCGCCGGGGAAGTTCCCGTGCGCACCCTGCCGGTGACCCTGCCGCCACTGACCCACTCGGAAGCATCCCACCTGGTCGTAGGTGGCCGTAGCGCCAGGACCCTGTCCGCCGGAATTTGGCTCCTGGCGGCACTCCGGGCCGTGGCGTCCGATCCGCAAGCGGCATCCATCGACGCAGACCGCCTCGCGGCCGCCCTCGGCGTCGATACCGGCATCGTACGGTTGATGGACGAGCGCCGCACCGGAGAACGCCTGCGCGATCTCGCAGATGCCCTGGATGCCATCCGCGACGGAACCGGTCCCGCACGGTCTGAACTCGACGACAGCCCTAGGCTTGAAGACTGGAGGGTGGAAGCGGCGCCGGTGCGCATCCTGACCGGCCGCGTCTACGGCCATCCCAACATAGTCGATGGTCGGAGGGTCTCAACATCCGCGCTCTATGCGACCGACAGCGTCTCGTATGCCCGCACGCTGTCGCGCACCTACACCCTCGGCCGACCCGCCGGCCGCGAAGCCGGAAGCGGGCTACACTGACAGGGCACCATCCAAGGGGGCTCCGATCTCAGGGAGCGCAGCTCCGTTCGGGATCTCGCCGGTCGTAGGACCGCCCCTCGGGGCGGCCACGAACGCCGTCCGTCCATGTCCTTCGCCGTCGAAGCGTAGCCAGGGAACCCAGCGGTTCAGGCGCCGGCGGCCCAGGATCATGGTTCCCTCACAGGGACTTCCACACACCCATTCGTCATCGCAGCGGCGTCGCCGCCCGGATCGTTCTGGGAATGGTCCCGAGCGGCTGCCCCCCAAGGGCGCCTGGGCCATGCCCCGTGACCCGGCGGGTACCGAAACCCTTTCTCACGGATCGAGGGCACCCGACCATGCGAATCTGGATCCTTTCCGACCTTCACCGCAACGTGGGCCGCCCCTGGTTACCCCCGGCGATCCCGGACGCCAACGTCGCGGTCATCGCCGGGGACGTCGGCGAAGGGCTCGTCGAGAGCATCGCCTGGATCGGCGATGCGATCCGTCCTCACATGGAAGCCGTCCTCGTGGCAGGAAACCATGAGTTCTACCGGCGCCGCTTTGAGGCGGAACTCGCCTCGGGGCGCAGGGCCGCAAGAAATTCGGGCATCCACTTCCTGGAGAACGATACTGCCGTCGTTGAAGGTGTGGCCTTCACCGGCTGCACCTTGTGGACCGATTACGAACTCGACGGACCCAATCGGCGCGCGGCTTCGATGGATGATGCACGACGGGGCATGAACGACCACCGCCTGATCTCGACCGCCACGAGCGGCGAGCCGCGGCCGTTCCGGCCCGAGGATGCGCTGGGCGTCCACCTCGGCTCCCGCCGCTATCTCGAACGGGAGCTCGCACGTTCCGTGGGCGTCGACGGCAGGTCCTGTCCTAGCGTCGTGGTCACCCACCACGCGCCGAGCGCCCGATGCATTGCGCCGCGATATCGCGGCGCCTCGCTGAACCCCAGCTTCTCGTCCCGGCTCGACCCCCTCATCGAGAGGTTTCAGCCGGCACTCTGGGTCCACGGCCATACCCACACGTCCATGGATTTCCGGATCGGCGGGACGCGCGTGCTGTGCAATCCGAAGGGGTATCCCGGCGAGAACGCAGCGTTCGACCCCGGCCTCGTCGTCGAGGTCTGAACAAGCCCGCGAGATGCCTTGGCCGCGCGACCCTGCGGCCTGCGCGGCACTGCTGGAACACGCGTCCGATATCGGCCGCCCGGCACCAATCCCGATCCCCTGGAGGCAGATGTCGAACATCCCGGCTCCGACCGCACGGGCGGTCATTCTCAGGCGGTTGCCCCGCGTCCTCCGAGCAGGCCTCGACCCGGCGGTCCGGTACGGGGCCTTGCCGCGGGAGCTCGCTACCGATGCGAGGGCCATCGATGCCGAGCTCGGTGCCCTTGTCGCGACATGGCTCGCCAACCCTTACACCGTCTCCTTCATCCATGACGCCGCGCCGCGCAGCTCCAGGCTGCTGTCCCGGTGCGGGGACATCGTTCGGCGCTCCCGCCTCGGGACGGGCTCCACCGAGCCGGGGAAGGTTCTCTCGGGCGGCCTGGCGGCCCTGGACACGTATTGCGCGAGGACAAACGACCCTGACATGCGCGACATCGTCGGTGCATCCCTCTTGCTCGGCGGATCGGCCCTCGTCCAGCCGCTCGCATCGCGGTCGGCGGCGGCCGTGTGGAATGACCTGGAGCGATTGGAGGAGGTCGCCGCCGCGCTGCACCAGCTGGCGTTGGTCACGGCGACCGCGCAGGACGACCATAGGGTTACCTTCACCGACCTCGGGCTGCCGGATCCATTCCCCCCCGCCGAGATGGGGCCGCAAGTCGTGGACACGGCCGTGGCCGCGTGGCGGGCTGCGCTCGGCCAGGCGTTCCAGAACCTCAAGGCCGAAGCGCGGACGCTGGCGGTCGGCTTGTCGGCCATCAGCGTGGGCCAGACCCTCGACTTCATGGCCGACGACACCCTGGCTGCCCATGCGCGGGCCGTGGGCCAGCAGGCGGTCCAACCATTGGAGCGGCATGCCGCGGACAAGGCCGGCAAGGGCGCCGCCCGCAAGAAGCTGCCGCAGCCACCGAGACCCGTCGCCGACGTTCCCAAGGAGACCGAGGGTGGCGATGTCGCCGTTTGTCCCGGCCATGTCCTCGTCTGTCCAGCGAGCCCCGCCACGGGGGCTGGTAAGGGCCGAGAGGTCGTGCGCGGCTTCGAGCATGCCATCGGCAAGGCCCTTCGCCTCGTTCCGACGCCGTTCCTGCCCGAGGTTCGCGAGCGCCTGCTCAGCGAGTTCTGCCATGCCACGCGGGCGGTCGACGCGATCCTCGGCGAACTTGTCGGGAAGGAATTCGTCCGCATCCCTCCGCTGGTCCTGGAAGGCCCGCCCGGGTCGGGGAAGTCGCGCTTCGTCCGTCGGCTCGGCGAGGAGCTCGGGGTCGGGGTCTACCGCGTGGACGCCTCCAACGATGGCGGGGCATCCTTCGGGGGCACCGAACGCCGATGGTGGAGCGCGGAGCCGTGCCGGGCCTTCATGGCGTGCGCCCGCTACTCTCAAGCAAACCCCCTCGTGCTGGTCGATGAGATCGACAAGGCCCCGACCCGGGCCGAGTACGGCCGCATCTGGGATTCGATGCTCCAGACACTCGAACCCGAGAACGCCCGCCGCTTCCCCGACCCATGTCTGCAGACCGACCTCGACCTCTCCTGGACCTCGGTCATCTGCACGGCCAACGAAACGGGAAAACTCCCGGGCCCCTTGCTAGACCGGCTTCGCATCGTGGCGTTTCCCGCGCCCGGTCCGGAGCACGTTGAGGCGCTGTCCGTCGCCTTGCTCGGCGACATCGCGCGGGAACGCGGCCTCGACCCCGCGTTCCTGCCGCCGCCCGATGCCACAGAATTGCGGGCCCTCCGCCACCGTTGGCGGGGTGGGTCGGTCCGCCGCCTCCGCCGTGCCGTCGAAGCCGTCGTCCGCGTCAGGGACCGTGAACTGGAGGGGCGTCCTCAATGAACCGCTTGGGCAAACTTGACCAAGACGTCCCCGCGCCCGCACGGGGCGTGCCGTCGCAGAGGCGGAGCCCTTCCCCGTCCCGACGCCTTCCCAGATCCTGGGGTAGCGCGGGATCAAGGTCGCACGAGGCTGCGGCCTTCCCCGACGCGACCGGCAAGGTCGAGCATCCTCTCGGCATGAGGTTGTGGGTCCTGTCGGACATTAGGATCGACCTGGATCCCGGGTTCGTCCTGCCTGACCCACTGCCAGAGTTCGATGCGCTCCTCGTGCCCGGCGGCATCGCCGCCGGCCTGGACGCGTCGCTGCACTGGCTAGCGGCGGCCCTCGGCGGGCGGCAAGGGAACCGCCCCGTCGTCATGGTGCCCGGAAACCTCGAATACTGGTCGGGGACGCCGCTAGTCGAGGCCCTCGCAAGGGGACGTCACCGTGCCCGGGAGCTGGGTATCCGGCTGCTCTCCGATGAGACCATCCGGCTGGAGGGTCCGGACGGACGCGGCGTGCACGTGATCGGCGCAACCCTGTGGACGAACTGGTCCCTGGAAGGCGCGTTCCACGGTCGGCTCGCCCGCGTCGGCGCGAAGCATGCCGCCCCCGACTGCGACCGCATCCTCCTGCGACAAGGCCGACCCTGGTCGCCGCTCGACGCACTCGCCGTCCACGCACGCTCGCGCGCCTACGTCGAGGATGCCCTTTCGACCATTGCCTATCAGGCCTTGGGATATCCAGCGCCGCCGAAGGCCCTCGTCGAAGGGGTGAGGCCGGGCGACAGGGCAGTGGTGCTAACCTGCCATGCCCCCTCCCGCCGCTCGCTGCCCGAGGACTGGTCCGGTTGGCTCTGCGATAGCTGGGTAGCGGCCTCGCTCGCTTCCGATCTCGAAGCGGTGATGCAGGAATGGGGCGCACCGTGCCTGTGGGTCCATGGGAACGCACCGTCCCGGGCCGACTACAGGCTCGGGCGCACGCGCGTCGTGGCCAACCCCCGCGGCGACCCCCGAGGGTCGGACTTCGATCCGGCTTGGGTCATCGTCGCCTAAGCAGCCAGCCGTCGAAGCTCGGCGCACCCTTCCCGAAGCGCATCCCCGTCCCGGCTCGGTCCAGTGCCGGGCCCCTTCAACCTGAGCGAGGCCCCATGAAAACCCCTGAAACCACGGTTGATCCCCACGGGACCATCTGCCGCCAAGGCCACGGCTCACCACGTGTGCGGAGGCGGAAGACCACCTGTCCCCTGACGCTCTGGCGCACCCAGGACCCCGCGCGGATCTCGCCCGCCGAGGTCCTGCGTCTGGCCAAGCTGGTCGCCACCATCGAGATCCTCCACGAGCGGCGCTGGAAGGCGGCGCGAACCGGGGACGCAGCCGCGGCCGCTGCCGTCGCCATAGACCATCTCCACGGCCGCGCCTCGCGGACCCGGCTGACGGACGTGATCCTGGGGAACCTCGTCGTGCGGGCATTCGGGGGCGACGCGACCGCGGGCGTCATCATCGCCCACGCGCTGGAAACCCTCGGCCGGCTCGACCCGTCCGACCCGGCCCCGACCCAACTCGCTCGGCGGTGGAGAGCGGCCCCCGCGTTCCACGCCGCCATGCACGGGTCCGGCTCGTCTGGGGCCCGCGTCGACTGAGAGGCGCGGAGACGTGACGACACGGCGCCCCGCCGAACGGGGCTCGCATGCAGGAGGTCACAGTGAGCGGCACCATGACAGACGGCCTCGCCCGCACCTTCATCGACCTGCTTCGGAGGGACGCCACCCACGGGCGGGAAATCATGCCCATGCCCATCGAGGACGATCTCGACGAGACGCTGGGTGTGCCGAGCCGCCAGGAGGCCTTTGCGCCACAATCTCCCCATGCGGACCTCGTCGCCGCCGCCGTGATGCTGGCGCGCGCCATTGATGCAGAGGACGGGCTGCTGCGCGCGCTCCGGCGCAGCGCTCCGGTCGTCACCATCGCCGTCCCCTCCGGCGACTGGACCATGCCCATCGAGCAGGCCGTCAGGATCTGCGCCCTCGGGGCGGCGTGCTCGGTCCGCAACGGCGATACGTCGCGATCCGACTACGGCGGGCCGGAGCGCCGCGAGGCGCTCGTCTTCGCGCGCGACGGTTCCGCGAGCGCTCATCGGCCTGACAAGGGCAACGAGGGCGTCGGGGAGGCCATCCAGTCCGGCCAGGCGGTCATTGGCATCGCGACGGATCCGGCGCGGACCCTGCCGAGGGACCTCGTGCGCGCGACGGAGTATCGGATCGCCATCCGTCCCCTCGACCCTTCCGCCCTCGCCCTCGTCGTCGAGACCGTGACCGGACAGGTCCCGGACAGGACCTTCGACGGCGTACTGGCGTCGTCCTGCGACCTGACGGACCTGCGCCTGTCCGTTCACGCGAACCGCGGGGCCGGCGGCGCGATGGACCGGCTGGAGGCCCTGGTACGCTCCGGGCGCTCGAACGTCGGCGAGGGCCAGCGGTTGGAGGACATGCATGGGCTCGGCGAAGCCAAAGCGTTCGGCCTAGCCCTTGTCGAGGACCTGCGGCTGTGGAGAAATCATAAGATCAGGTTCAAGGACTGCGAGACGGCCGTGCTACTCATCGGGCCGCCGGGATGCGGCAAAACGCAATTCGCACTGGCGCTTGCAAGGAGCACCGGACTGCCCTTGCTCGCCGGGTCGCTGGGGCAGTGGCAGGCGGAGCGGGACGGTCATCTCGGGCATACCTTGGGTGCGATGCGCGCCTACTTCGAAAAGGCGCGCCGGACTCCCTGCATCGCCCTTATCGACGAGATCGACAGTTTCGGCGATAGGAATTCTTTCGCGGAACATCATCGGGATTACAGCAGCCAGGTCGTCAATGCGCTGCTTGAGCACCTGGATGGGGCCGCCTCACGGGAGGGGGTCGTCGTCATCGGCGCCACGAACCACCCGGGCCGCATCGACCCCGCGATCCTGCGCGCCGGCCGGCTGGACCGGCATATTCGGATCGACCTGCCGGGCACCGAGGACCTTCAGGGCATCCTCCGTCACTACCTCGGCGGGGACCTGAAAGATTTCGACCTTCGTCCTTTCGCTGCTCGGCTCAGGGGATCGACTGGTGCCGATGTCGAGGCGCTCGTCCGGCGGGCCCGTGGGCTCGCCCGGCGACGTCCGGGCTCGGCGCTGACCGCAGCGGATCTCGCCGCTGCCGATGCCACGCCCATCCTCGGCGAGGCGATGCGCCTGCGCGCGTCTATCCACGAGGGAGGGCATGCCGTCGCGGCCATCGCGCGCGGTGCGCAGGACGAGATCATCCTATCCGTCCAGGCCACCGGTGGGCTGTCGACGATCAGCCTCGACGCGGCATCGTTCAGCCAGACCGAGGCCGATTTCCTCGGCTACCTGGTCATCGCCCTCGCGGGAAGGGCCGCCGAGGAAGTGATGCTCGGCGAGGTATCCGCCGGCGCGGTTAGCGACCTGGCCGAAGCGACGCGTTGCGCCGTGCAGATGGAAGCTCGCCTCGGCTTTTCCGCCGAGTTTCCCCTCGTGAGCCTCGGATCCGACGGCGAGATCGATCTCGGCCGCATGCCGTGGCTGCTGCGCCCGGTGCAGGACCGGCTGAACGCCGCCTACGAACGCGCGCTCGACCTCATGCGGACGGAGCGGAACGCCCTGGAGCGCATCGCAAGGGCCCTCTTCCGCGACGGCCACCTTGAGAACGCGCAGGTCAGGTCCCTCTTCGCCGGGCCGCCCAGCCGGGACGTCCACGGTGCGCCGGCCTCCTCCAAGGTGTCCCTCCGCCGAAGGACGGAGCACCTGCCGCCGGAGCGATGAACCGTCCCGGGAACGAAGTCACAAGCATCAGCTGTATCGTCGGGAGGCCGTCACATGACATCAGCAGGCATCGCGAGCGTTGGCAGGAGCCCCGGGGGAAGTAGGCAGGGGATGTCCCTACGACTTTCCGCCGACGGTCCCACGTTGTTCGACCAGGGGGTACCCGAGCGGAGGGGGCAGCCGCGGTACAACGGCGATTGCGGCCCTAAGTCTCGTCCCGGCGACAACGCCGCCCCGCATGACGCCTTGCTGGCGCTCGACATCGAAACCGTCGTCGACACCGAGCTGCTGCCCGCCGATTGGGGAGAGAAATTCCCCAAGACCGCGTGGCACAAGATCGTGGCGATCAGCGTTGTCGAAGCCGGTATCCATCGGGATCCATCTAATGGCACCGAGGAATTCCATATTCGCTCCTGCCGCAGCGGTGGTGAGGCGGGCTGGAGCGAGGAGCGCTTGCTCCGCGCATTCTGGAAACATTTCGAGGCTGGTCGTTTCAGGGTCGTGACGTGGAACGGCCAGGGATTCGACATCCCGACGCTCCTCCTGCGTTCCATGCGCCACGGCATCGCCACGCCCGCCTGGTACCGTAGGGGCACTCGCTGGGCCGGCTACGGTTATCGGTACGCCGTCGATTGGCATGCCGACGTTATGCAGTCCATGGCCGACTTCGGCGCGTCGTCCAAGCTCACGCTGGACGAAGGGGCGGCCGTTATCGGGCTGCCAGGAAAACTCGGTGAGCACGGTTCCCGCGTGGCCGAGTTGGTGGAGGCCGGCGAAATTGGGCGTGTCCGCAACTATTGTGAAACCGACACCCTGAACCTGGTCGTACTGTACTTCCGCTGGAGCTATCTCACCGGCCGTATTAGCGCAGAGGCCCATGACCGCGCCGTCTCCGACCTGATATCCTACTTAGCAAAGGAGGGGCTAGTTCGACCTCATTTTGCTCGGTTCCTCGACGCCTGGACCCTCGCGTCCAAGGATTGCCCTGCCTTCGTTGGAAGTACTGCTCGGCGAAGGTGTATGGCCGACACTATCGGCATGCTCAAAAGCGGAACGGACGCTACCTGCGATTAAGACAACTGAAAGAGTCCTGGATTGCAATTCCAATGGCCGATAGACTAGAAATTCCGTAATTTATAAACTGAAAAAATATCATTCACGCATACCGCGTCTCAATAATCAGTCTCCGGAAAAGTCTAGCGAGGATGTCGATGTCCTTGAGGCTACATAGATACCTGTCGTGCTGCCGGTTGTATATTGTAAGGGATAGTAGATTTAAATACTTAATCAAATTCTCTCAGGAAATCCAAATCATGAAGTCTGAGCGGCGATTTCCTGCCTTGACCGCACCATATGTTTAGGAGAGCTGCTTTTTAAGGAAGCTATTTGTTAGCACTGAGCCCAACCAGCGCCGGGGGTAAGCGCCTGATGCCCTTATCGAGCGGCTTAGCGCACCAGATCTAAACTCTTTTGGATTAATCCTCGGTACACGTTCGATTGTCCTGCCATCGCCGTGGTGGTGAGCGGGTTGGGCCCCTTTACTCTACCGTCAGGACCGAATGGCCGATGCATCCAATTGTACTAATTCCCGTGAACGCAACGCTTCGGTTCGATGAGAAGGATTACTCGGTTGTGAGCTTCGATGCGGCCGGTTTGGTTCTCAGATCCCATGATGTCGCGCCGGCCATGCTTCGGCTATCCCACGAAGAGACGCTCGCTGCCTACAATATGCGAAGGCTGCTCGTCAGCACCCCATTCGCTGTCCAGCAGCGTGAGCCTACGGTCATATCCCAGGCTCCGAGTGCTTCCCACTCTTGCCCTCATTGCTATCAGCAGGCGGGTTAATCAATGGAACACCCGCATCTCAGCAGCACTGATAAGCCGGAAAGCCCGAGGCGACGCATCTCTATCGCGTCTTTGCTCGGTCCCCGCCGCGGACGCAGGTTGGTGACGCCGTCGGGAGTTGGTGTTCGCGGCCTTTTCCCTTCCTCAAAGAACGGGCGAATGATCGAGTTCGAGTCGCTGGGCGAACGGAACGCCGCCGCGTTACTCGAAGAAAGGCGTGAGATACTAGCCTACCTAGAGCAGCCGCCTGCCGAGCGATGGTTCGATGGAGAGCGGATACGTCGGTACACGGCCGACTTCAGCGTTATTACCGTCTACGGAAGGGTGTTGCTTGAAATAAAGCCGGCCGACATTGCCCGCCGGCCGAAGATCAGAACACGTCACCGTCTCATCAAAGCGAATTTAGCGGCACGCGGCATACCCTTCGTCGTCTGGACCGAACGGCACGTAGCTCGGCCACATCGCGCCATTGCCATGCTCCTGGCCGCCGCGCGACGCGGCACCCGATCCGAATGTAGGGAGGTTCGTCCATGAAAATACCCTTCCCAAACTTGCAACTGAACGTTCGCGTCGAACTCTACGGCGTCTCTTACGTGTTCATGGCACGCGAGGATGCGGGCTACGTATTTCGCAGCTCAGTGGATGGCGAAACTAGGACGGTCGGCGCGGCTGAACTGCAAAACGCCTTCTTCAAGCGCGCTTTTAAGATACCGCCTCAGATCCATCCGGGCCTTCCGAAAGGTGTCCGTGAGCGGATCCGCTATGACCTAAACGAACTCCCTGATCCTCAGCAGGACGAAGCGATCCGTCGATGGCAGTATTGCAGGGCTCTCGACCGCCTTGCCGACTTGAGGCTCAAGGCCGGCAACCGTAAGGGCCGACGGCTCTTCGGAAGGTCCGATAGAAAATACGACCAAGCCGCCCGGATCGTCGCTATGGTGCTCCGTCGCTGGGGTGTCAGAGATGAGCACAACCCAGGAGGGTCCACCCTACGTGACTGGTTCCGACGCTGGGAAAGGTCTGGCAAGAAGCCCTCGGCGCTCGTCCGACTCGACCATCTAAAAGGTCGTAAGCCGACTAGGCACGTCCCTGCCGTCATGAAGATCGTTTTTGATTGCGTGCGAGACTTTTACTTAGTCCGGGACAGCACCTGCAGCGTGCCCACTCTTCATACTCACGTGCTCGACCTAATCGATGCGCACAATAAAAAGTTCGGCACGAACGACGTAGCGCCGACTGTGGCCCAGCTTTACCGCATCATCGACCAGGAATTCGATGAAGCTGAGAAATGCTATCTGCGAGAGGGCGCCAAAGTCGCGCGAGAGAGGTTTTCGCCGAAGCGTAGGCGAAAGTCGCCTAAGAAGTTGATGGAAATCGTGGAGATTGACCATGCCCTCCTCGACATCATCGCTGTTCGGGAGCGGACCGGCATCCCGCTTGAGTCGGAGGATGATGCTCCCGAGCTGAAGAAGGGGATTGCCGGACGTGTCTGGGTCACGGTCGCAATATGCCAGGCCTCCCGCTGCGTGGTAGGTCGGTCTCTCTCACTCGATCCACCGTCTTATGTCTCAGTGATGCGCTGTCTCCGCAATATGCTGTCACAGAAGGCGGACGTGCAATTGGGAGAGCTTACGGTCGCCAACCCATGCTTCGGCCTTCCCAAGGTTGTGCATGTCGACAACGGCAAAGACTTCCACAGTCTGAGTCTGAAGGTTGCCGCCGCCTCGTTGAATTTTGAAGTGAGGCATATGGGACGCCACCGCCCGTGGGAGCGCGGACGAGTTGAGCGATTCTTCCGCGAAGTACAACAGGACTTCGCGGCGCAGCCGGGAAGAACCTTTTCAAGTACCGTCGATAGAGGTGACTACGACTCCGAGGGTAACGCCACGCTTACATTCCCTGTGATCGAGAACATGTTCGACAAGTGGGTGGCTGGCATCCATCACCACCGCCCCCACAGGGGCCTCTTTTGGCGGACGCCGGCCGAGGTCTGGGACGAGCTCGCTCAATTCGGCGTCGGCATACCACCCGACGTGAAGGATATCGAGGTTTTAACAAGGAAGGTCCTCCACAAGCCAGTCAAGGATAGTGGCATCGAGTACCTCGGGTTGTTCTGGCATTCAGATGAGCTTGCCGGGTTACATCGTAAATATGGAACTGGGAGGAAGTTCCCTGTCATGATTGACCCCCTGAACCTGCTTACGGTGGAGGTGATCGAAGAGACGGAGACGGAGACAGAGACGAAGGTTATCCGTCACGTGGCGGAGATCGACGACAAGGATCTCGTTCAAGGCATTGACCTCGACATGTGGGAGCGTGTCCGCAATCGCGGCCGTGAACGCACTCCGGAGGGCGAGCGCCTGCGGCGCGAGACTATGTTCGAGGCTCGTAAGGAGCTGATGCGGGTCGCACGAGAAAACGACCTCGCCGGCGAGAAGCTCACTAAGGGTGAGGCTAAGTTCGCCGAGCGGGCGGCTAAGGAGGAGGCCCAGGTCCGAAAGGCGGCCAGGCTTGCGGAGGAACAAGCCGGTGTCCCGCCGGCAGCGACGATGGCGCCTAAGAAGCCGACGGCGGTCCTTCAATCTTCGCCCATCGCCACGGCTTCGGTGGCCGTGCGCTCGACAAAGTATGCGTGAGGGGCTCCATGACGGATCAGAAAATCGACTGGAACGAAGCCGGTAAGGCAGCCGAGCTCGATGCTTTCATGGTTGCGGTTGGACACATCCACGTTCCCACCACGAACTTTGATCAAGGCGTGAGGGAACTAGAATGGCTTCGGCGGCGTGCCCGGCGGGGGGAGGGGTCGTGTCTTGTAGTGGGGGGACGGTCCGGATCCGGCAAGAGCTGGCTGCTTGAGCGTAACCTCCTCGCATCGGAGTTCACACAGGATTATGGGCCGCTCGTTGACCCGCTTCCGGTGATCTCAATCGATGCACCATCGCCAGGCCACACAAAGGCGCTTGCTGCCAGGCTGCTCGAAAAGGTGCTCGGCTATGCCGTCCCGGCACGGGATTCGGAGCCCATGCTGCTTGATCGCTTCACGAAGATCGGGATTGCGAGGGGGCTGAAGGTCATCAAAATTGACGAGTTCCAGCATGTTGTGAACAGCTTCGTCAGGGTAAACCAAAGCCGGAACGAGGACAAAGAGAAAATCGCGTCGGAGAATATTAAGACACAAATTAACAAGGCGCCTTTCCAATGGATCATCGCCGGCGAACCTTCAGTAATGAGTTTCTTCCACCGTTGGGAGCAATTCGAAGGCCGCGGGCGGAAACTTGCAATGCAGCCGTTCGCATGGCCCACGGATAAGGACGAACTCGCAGCGTTCCTAGATAAATACGACGAGGAGCTGTCGGGTATCCATTTTGGCCGGAAAAGCGGACTGGCCGAAATGGCTCCACGTTTCCAACTGGCGACAGGCGGCTTCTACGGTCAGATGGTCCGTCGTCTCCTGAAGGACGCGGCTGAGATGGCATTCATGGCCGGCGACCCCGACATCAGTGAGGCACTATCGGTAACCTACGAGCGCTGGAAGCGTCTCGGCGATAGAGAAAATCCGTTCTTGATGAAGATGCCCGAGGTGGCGAGCAGGCTTTGTACACCTCCTACATCCTTGCCGGTCCCTACGGTTCCTCAAGCGGAGATCCTCCAGGCAGCGGTCGCGCAGCCGAAGATGAGCGGGCGAGGGAAGGGCCAGACGCGGGAACCATCGTTCGCAAAATGAGCGGAGTGAGATTGCTTGGGCAAGGACATCCACATCGCCCGTTTGCCGCTGCGGGTGCCCTTTCGATCCGGGGAGCCGGCCTACGCCTTGTTCGGGCGGATGGCCGATCGCCTCAGCGCTACGTCGCGGATGGCCTTTGCGGGGGAGCTCGGCCTGAGTCATCGAGCATTGCTCGACGGGAAGCTTGTCGAGACCGTCGCAGTCCTCGCAGGGCAGGTGCTGAGCGAGGTCAGTGCCGCTACGTTCGTCTTAGCTGACGGACAGGTCTCGCTGCGCGGTCGCGTGCTCGACCGGAACCACTGGTCGTGCCTGCGTCCGCGCGTCTGCGTCGATTGCCTGCGGGAGGACCTTTCGGAAGGAGGCTCGGCGGGAACCGTTTGGCACCGAACATGGTGGGACGTGCTCCCCCTGCGTCGATGCCATATCCATGGGGGAGTGTTGGTTTCCGGAGGGATCGAGGCCGTCCGGGCTGCACGCACCACTCAGGGCTTTCCCGCCGAGGTCACGCCGCGGACGCGGACGGCTGGCGAGGATTATATCCTGGGACGTTTAGGCCTTTCACCCTCCCGCCCGCTGGACTTGCTCGACCAACTTCCGATCTCTCGTGCAGTGGAGATTCTCGAAGTTGTTGGAGCGGCTGCCGACGGGCGTCGCTGGGGCCAACGTGAGATCTGCCGGGTGGACAAGGCCGACTTGCTTTCATTCGGCTTTGGACCGTTCGCCGGTGGCGTTGCGTCGTTCCTCGCCCACCTAGATGATTTGGTCCGGAACGCGCCCGCCGTGCGAGACCACCTGCTCCCGAACGCCGTATATGGCCGTCTCTACACGATGCTGTCCTCCGAGGAGATCGATCCGGCCTTCGACGAGATCCGTGGGCTCGTCCGAGAACATGCGCTCGCAAACCTTCCGATCCCGCAGGGGCAGTCGATCCTCGGCTCCGCCGTTCGGCGCCAAAACATCTACACCCTCGCACAGGCAGCCGAGCGCTTGGCGGTTGAAAAGCCACTTGCCGGCCGGCTGCTTTGGTCCGCGGGTGCACGGCCGCGCCATGTCGCAGGCCAATTACCACTATTTTCCAGCTCCGAGGTCGAAAGTGCAGCCGACTTGGCCGCGGCAACTGTTTGGGGCCGAGACGCCCGCAAAATCCTCGGGCTGCCTCCGGCTGCGTTCGCCTCAATCGTGAAGGCCGGTTGCCTGCCCAAGGCATTGGACGGACAGGCCACGGGTGCCAGGGAGGACCGGTTCCGGAAGGCTGACATCCTACGCCTGCGCGAGATGGTCATGGGAGGCTTGCGGACCATGGTTCGTCCTCACGCCGGTTCCGCGCCGCTCCCGTCGGCCGTTCGCTCAGCGATGTCCTCGACGGGCGAAATCATCGCCGCGATTTTGGATGGTGCTCTCATTCCTACAGGCAGGCTAAGCGGGGGCGAGGGATTGTCGGCGGTGCTGGTCGACACGGCAGACGTCCTCGCGCTGCATAATTGCCTCGACCACGATCTCATGCCCTGGAGAGATATCGTCGGCGAACTCGGTAGCCGTTCGGCGGCGGATACCCTCGTGCGTTCCGGCCATTTAACAGTGTCGGTCGTGCCGGCGGGGTTCAGAAACAGAAGGCGTCGCGTCGTACCGCGTCGCGAATGGGCACGTTTCGAAGCCGCCTATATCTCAGCGGCCGAAATGGCTCGGTCGCGCGGAACATCGGCGAGTGCCATCGTTCGTGCCCTGGAAAAATCTGGGGTACAGCCGTCCATCGCCTGCCCAGACGGGAGGTTGTTTTACGCCAGAGCTCCATTCATACTAGGATATTCAAACAAGGGCGACGCACGTCCGAGCAGCCGAAGGTCTTGTACGGTTCGTACCCGTCCCGGCCGTGGGCGACAGCAGACAGTTCCCCAATCATCGCGTAATTGCCATATGCTGACGCAAGATAATCATAAGAAGTCAGGTTAATCGGAGGTGCCTGATGGCTATTGATCAGGCTTTGACGTATGGCTCCAGCATCTTAAGTTGCGCCCGGCGAAGTGCCGCCTGAACGCCGTCTACCTAATTCTACTCAGATGTAGCGTCTTGCCGGTATTGCGCTGCGCTGATTAAAGGCTCTGTCCTTGCCTATCATAGCCTAGGCCGGTGCAAAACGCATGTCTGGGCACTTGTTGGGCTATAGCTTAAAATCGCTATTTTGCTCCCAGGGAGATAATTCGTCTGAGAAGCAACGTTCCAATACTCAGAGACTTAGAAAATTCGATTTCCATATGCAAAGATTTGGCAAGAGCAGCGGTCCGTTCCTAGCTTGTCATGCCTCATAATATCGTAGCAAATAAAAGCGCTGATGTAATCTTCCCTGGCGGAGTTCCGGATACCCTACGTTTAGCTACCTGAATTCGGTGGCAAAAGCCGAGTGTCCTGGCCCAATTAGGTGAACAAGCGGGGGGTAAACAGCTACGGGCGCTTGCTCGTCTTGACGGAACTTTCCATAATCATCTGCAACTCAAGATTGGCAGAGCGTTATGTGGTCAGACGTCGAGACCGACCAGGATTTTCTAAATTTCCGGGTCATGGCCAACCTCGCGGGGCAGATGATCCTCGACGCTGGAGGGAAACCGCTTAGCATCGGCATCTCGGGCGGCTGGGGCGTTGGCAAGTCCTCTATGGTCAAGTTGATCGCCTCCGACCTCGAAGGTAGGTCGTCGAAGAAACTCGTATTCCTTACTTTTAACGCCTGGCTCTACCAGGGGCACGACGACGCTAAGGCGGCGTTGATGGAGGAGATTGCGCGGACGCTCCTTAAGCACGCCGAAGGCAATAAGGATGTCGTAGGCCGCATCAAGGAACTTGGATCGCGGATCGATTTCTTCAGAGTGGCAAGGTACGGTGCGGAGGCGGCAGCGACCTACGCTTCGGGCGGTGTTCCCTTCGGCGCATTCACCAAGGGATTGGAGAGCCTCTGGGAGCATCTCACAGATGGAGAAATATCCAAGCAGGATCTCGGCGAGGCCAAGGATTTCGCCAAGGAGCACAAGGACGAAGCCAAGGCCCTGATCAAGCCCAAGAAGGCTCCCGAGACGCCCCCTCAGGCGATCCATGCCTTCCGCGAGCACTTCAAGAAGGCATTGGAGGAGCTCGACGTCACGCTTGTGGTGTTCGTCGACGACCTCGACCGATGTTTGCCGTCGACGGTCATCGGTACGCTCGAAGCCATGAGGCTATTCCTGTTCATGGACAGGACCGCATTCGTCATCGCGGCCGACGACAAGATGATCAAAGAGGCGGTTCGCATCCACTTCAAGGAAGCGCGCCTCGACGATGACCTGGTCGTCAGCTATTTTGATAAACTCATCCAGGTTCCGCTTCGCGTTCCGCCGCTCGGCATCAACGAGGTCCGCGCTTACCTTCTCCTCCTATTAACCGAGAACGCCGAACTCGACGCCGATCCGAAGCGTCGAGTCAGGGAGGCTGTGAACGATAGGCTGGCGGCGAGCTGGAAAGGGCTTTCGGTCGATGCCGCGTTCGTCGCCGAGCAAATTGAGGGGTGCTCCACTACCCTGAAGTCGGAATTCGCCTTAGCGGATCGTCTCGCTAAGCAGATGGCCACGTCTCGCAAGATCGCGGGCAACCCTCGCCTTATCAAGCGGTTCCTCAACACGCTTTCCATTCGGCGAAAGTTGGCGGCGGCGCAGAGCATCCCGGTCGACGGCGCCGTACTGGCTAAGATTTTGCTGTTTGAGCGCTGCGCGGCGCCTGCCTCATTCGAGTTCCTCGTTCAATCGGTCACGCAGGCGGTCGATGGTAAGTCGGAGAACCTGCGCATGGCGGAGCGCGTCGTGCGGGGTGGCGGCGATCTACCCGAGGACAAGGACGCATGGTCGGCAGATCGCACTTTCGTGATGGACTGGCTCAAGCTCGACCCGCCGTTGTCCGGAGTGGACCTCCGCGGCGCTATCCATGTCGGCCGTGAGAGCCTCCCCATCATTTCGGCAGACGATCGGGTTTCGAAAGAGGCGCAGGACATCCTGGCGGAGGCAGTCTCGCTGAGGCTGAAGCCAACGGCAGATTTACGCGCTCGCTTCACGAGGCTCATCCCGGACGAGAAGTCGTTCCTCGTGGGCAAGCTCATGGAACGGGCGGCCTCGGAGGCCGAGTGGGGGACCCCCGACATTCTATGGGGCCTCGCGATGGTGGCGGAAGCCGACCTCGATGCCGCCAAGCGCCTCGTCGTCTTCCTATCGAACCTCGACAGCGCCGCGCTCCGACCGCCCATAGTGCCGCGCATCCGCGACACGACCTGGGGAGGCGAAGTGGTCACCGAATGGCGCGGCCGCAGCGACATGCCAGACCAGATGAAAAGGATCTTGGCACCTAGGAAGGTGAAGGTCTGATGGGAACCTCGAAATCGAGCACGGGACCGGGGAAGGGTGTCGGCCTAGTCCCTCCTTGGCTCGACACGCCGCCCGGCGTGCCCCCATCAGCCGTCCCATCTGGTTCGGTCGCGCCCAGCGGTGGCCCGAGCCCACAGGCGCCATCTCTTCCGGTACCGGGGACGCCGCCCCTGCTTTCGCAGCCTTCGGTGCCGCCACCGCCAGGTACGGCGGTGCCTAAGCGCTTCCAAGAGGCGCGGCGCGGAGTCGGCGCATACGTTTCGTCAGGCGACAAGGAAAGGCTGAGGGCCGGGCTCGGCAGCTACGTCGGCAAGGGCTACCGCGGCGGGCGCACCGCCTCCGCGCGGATGGGACAAGCGGCGACTTCGGCCGGACGCGCCTACGATGTCTTGAGCGGACTTGCAGACGGCAGTGTCACGCAGCAGGACCTCGGCTTCGACCCCGCCACCGTCGCCGGGGCTCCCATGGACGACGTCATCGACGCCCTCGTCGATGTGATCTGCCGGAACGATACGACGCTGGACGACGCCGCGGGCCGTGAGGCGGTCAATGAGGCGCTCAGTGAGGTACTGGCTGAAAATCCCGGTACCGACCCACTCGCGATGCCGGTCGAGCACACGCAGGAGGTCTGGCTTCGAACTGTGGCCTACCACGTGTTCGAGGACATCATGCTCGACTTGGGGGCTGGCCTTCAGCGTGGGGCTTTCGGCGACGCCAAGGTCTTCAACGACCGCCGCTATGAGATCCGCGACTTCGTGCGCGAGAGCTTCCGCGAGCAGTACGGGCAGTTGACGGCGGCAGGACGCAACGTCGACCGCAGCAACGCTGCTGCCATTGCGAAGGAGGTCACCTCCCTGGTCTTCGACGTCTACGAAGGATGGATGGAATGAGGGTCGCTGTCCTACCCAACCGCGTCGGGTCCGCAGGCCTACGCGTCAACGCGCGTCTCGCTCTTTTCGAGGGTGCCCCCGCCGGTCTCGACGGCAGCGTCGGGACGGGACTCATCCGGGAGACCCACAAGGCGCTGGGCCGGTCGCCCGTCGCGGCGGCATGGGACCTGGCGGCGGTAGCGCTCGCCGTCATCGGTGCCGATAGGTACGTCAACCGCGCCGCCGTAAGTGAGGATGGTTGGACCAGGCAAATCGAACTCACGGTCTCGGTCACGGACCCAGCGCGCTGGATGGCGATGTTGCCGACGGTGAGGGATACGCTGGGCTTCCTCACCGGGGACGTGTGGTCCCTGGCCTTCCTGCCGGATGGCGTGCAGCCGCGCCCGCCCGCCCACACCGTCGGCAACCGGCCGGAGACGTGCGTGTCGCTGCTCTCCGGTGGCCTCGACAGCCTCATCGGGGCCATCGACTTGGCCGCCAGCGGCGAGAGGCCGATCTTCGTCAGCAATCGCGTCAAGGGCGACTGCCGCAAGCAAGCGGATTTCGCCGAAGCCGTCGGAGCCCGCCAGCATGTCCTATCTCTGAACCACAACGCGCGCGTGAGGCACACTGCACCCGAGATCTCGCAACGTCCCCGCTCGCTCGCCTTTCTGGCGTTTGGCGTCCTCGCTGCCACCACGCTGGATAGGTACCTAGCAGGGGAGGTCGTCGATCTCGTCGTCCCCGAGAACGGCTTCATCAGCCTCAACGTCCCACTGACGCACCTGCGTTCGGGGAGCCTGAGCACACGCACCACCCATCCCCGGTTCCTCGCCGGCCTGCAGGCCGTCATCGACGGGCTTGGGTTAAGGGTGAGGCTGGTCAATCCCTATCGGCACAAGACCAAGGGCGAGATGATGCTGGAATGTTCCGACCAAGCGCTGATCTCGCGTCTGGCGCCAAGCTCAATGAGTTGCGGCCGCGGCGGCCGCATCAACGGGCATTGCGGCCAGTGCCTCCCGTGCCTGGTACGTCGGTCCGCGTTCCTAAGGCATGGCGGGACGCTGGCTGCGGATACGACGATGCCCCCTTACAGGCATCCAGGTCTGGGTGGCGCGTTCACGGCCCTGGCCTTCAGCCGGTACGACGATGTTATGCAGTGCCTTGGCGCCATCGACACATTGGACCGCCGCGGCGCCCGCCGCTGGATTGGGTCGGCCATTCCGGCGTCGACCGTCCCCGAGGCGGAGGCTTGCCGTCAGGTCGCCATCCGGGGCTTACTTGAGATCAAGGCCTTCATGCTCGCCGCGGGCCTTCTGTGATTGATTTCCACTGCCATCTCGATCTCTACCCGGAGCCGGCGAAGGTGGTCGCAGAGGTGGCGAAGAGGGGCATGTACGTCCTTGCCGTCACGACCACACCGAGAGCCTTCGAAGGCAATTTGCGCTTCGTTGGATCGAATCGGCGCATCCGGGTGGCGGTCGGGCTGCACCCCGAGCTCGTTGGGGAGAGGCATGCAGAGGTTGGGCTGGTTTGCGCTGCCTTGTTGCGCACACGCTACGTTGGCGAGGTCGGCCTTGACGGCTCCCCGCAGCACTGGGGAACGTTCGCAACCCAGCGAAATGTGTTGCGGACCATCTTCAAGGCCTGCTGCGACCAGGGGGGGCGGGTCATCAGCCTTCATTCAAGAATGGCGGTCCAAGCAGTCCTCGACGAGATCGAGCAGGCCGGCCCCATCGGGACGCCGGTCATGCACTGGTTCGGTGGAACACCGGACGAAATGGTCCGGGCATCGGGTCTCGGATGCTGGTTCAGCGTCGGTCCCGCAATGTTGAATTCCAAGAAGGGGCGCCTCCTTGCTGCCGGCATGCCTCGCGACCGTGTCTTGCCTGAAACAGACGGGCCATTCGGGCAATCACGCGGCAAACCTCTCACGCCCTGGGACTGCGAACTCGTCATTCCGATTCTCGCGGATCTCTGGGACATGCCGCTCTCGGCAGTGGAAGCCCTCATGAGTGATAACCTGCGCCGCTTGGTGATTTGATCCCAGCGCACTGGAACGAGCAGCTCCAAGGTCTTCGACATAGGTTTTCGCGGCGGTTTCAACGAAGCCGGCATGGTCCGCGGTGAGCCGCATTCCTTTGGGGGTGCGCAAAATTGCGGTAGATTTATCGCGGAGATCTATGGTGTTTGCTTTGATTGCGGTAAGCTATTTCCGAAATTGCGGCGGTTTACCCCATCTTCTGCGGTAAATTATTACAGCCCCTACAGTAGCGCCACTTGGCGATCTCGTCGGACCAGGCGGCGCCGAATTGCGGGCCGCGCAGGGAATCGGGTTCCTCGGCCGAGAAGGCGAGGCCCACCGCGCCGTTGGGCCAGTCGAGGCGGCGGCGCGAGGGCGACCAGCGCGGGCGCAGGCCGTTCAGGGACAGCAGCCCCGACGGCCCCTCGATCATCACGTCGCGGACATCCGCGAAGGTTTCGCCGATGAGGGCGATGCGGCCCACGGGCCGGGCGGTGAAGGCCGGGTCGCCCTGGGCTAGGGCCCGGACCCATTCGGCCCCCGTGCGGGTCTTGCCCGAGCCGCGCCCGCCCACCACCGCCCAGGTGGTCCAGGCGTCTTCCGGGCATGCAGGTGTCGGGCATGGGGGCAGCTGGTCGGCCCGCGCCGTGTGGAGCCAGTCACGGGCGAGCGCCCGGATCAGATGTGGCGGCAGGCTCTCCAGGAAAGCCGGCATCCGGCCGCTCGCCGACGAACGCCGCATAGCGCCGCGCGATCTGCGCGCGCAGGGCGGGCAGGTCGGTGTCCCGTTCTGCGTCCGGGTCGGTGCCCGAGCCGGCGTCGCCGGGGCCGTCCGTGTGCGCGCCGCGTGTCGCATCGGGGTCGCTCCTGGGGGCGGCGGCAAGGTCGTCGAGGAGGCGCTTGAGGCCGCCGAGGTCGCGCAGCACCCGGGCCGAGTCGAGGCCGGGGGGCGCCTCCTTCAGGGCCACGTCGAAGGCCGCGACCTGCCGGGTGATGTGGGTGAGCAGGGCCACCCGGAGGATGGCGGGGCCGGGGGGCGGCCCCTCCGCCGCCTCGGGCAGCCCGCAGGACGAGAACAAGGCCGGCGCCGTGCGGCGGGTCAGGCCGAGCACGGCGGCGAGATCCGCGCGGGTGACCCCGTAGGCGCGGTCGACCCGCGCCAGGGCGGCGCAGCGCGCGGGCGACCAGGCCGCCGGTGCGGTCTTCGCGATGGGAGGGCGCCAGGTCTCCTGGCGGCACCATTTGCGGAGGGTCGCGGCGCTAAGCTTCGTTTCCGCCGCGATCTCCCGGACGGTCTTGTCGGTCTCGCGAAACAGGGCTTCGGCCTGCGCCTTCCGCTCCGCATCGACGGGGGTGAGGTTCATCGCCGCCGCCCCCTCTCCATCCACACTTCTTGAGCGTGGGGTAATGATACCGCAGGAGCGTCGCGCTGTCAATCATAAATTCCTATTTTTAGGATTTAGATCTTATGATTGAGGCTCGCTTTAACGGCCTTCAGGGATGGTGGAGCCGGGGCTCCACTGTCCCTGTTCGCAGGCCGGACTCGTGGCCGGGGCGAAAGTCTAGAGGCCGATCATCGCCTGCGAGGTGCCGACGATGGTGAAGGCCAGACCAGCGGCGAAGGCCGCGATCATGACGTAGGAGAACCCCTTCAGAACCATGGGCGTCGCCTTCCGGGCTCCGATCAGCAGCGGTTTCCGCCGGAGGTCTGGCCGTACTGCATCACGGGGAAGTTCTGCTGGTTGGCGTTGCCCTCGGCGGCCGAGCTCATGGCGCAGCCACCGTAGGCCGGCACGCGGGACGGGGCGTAGACCGAACCGGTGGTCTCGACCTCGGGGGGAAGGAAGCCGGTGTAACGACCCTTCTTCTCGTAGGCCATGGCCGGAGAGAGCGAGGCAACGCCAAGAACAACGGCGGTGGCGAGGGTGGCGATGCGGGTCTTGGTCATGATCTGAGTATCCTGTTCAGGACGATCCGCGCTGCGGACCAGGGCCGACGATTGGCCGATGATTGAAAAGAGGAGAGTTGAGGTGCGCGTTCTGCTTCCGGGATGTCGCGGCCGACGCACCACCCCGGGCAATCTCGAGGACGGTCGCTCGCCCGGAGCGGTCGTTACAGCCCGATCATCGCTTGGGAGGTGCCGACGATGGTGAAGGCCAGACCGGCGGCGAAGGCGACGATCATGCCGTAGGAAAAGCTTTTCAGGACCATGTCTATACCTTGCTGTTGCTGACTTGTGTGAGATCGGATCAGCAGCGGTTTCCGCCCGAGGTCTGGCCGTACTGCATCACGGGGAAGTTCTGCTGGTTGGCGTTGCCCTCGGCGGCCGAACTCATGGCGCAGCCGCCATAGGTCGGCACGCGAGACGGGGCATAGACCGAACCGGTGGTCTCGACCTCGGGGGGAAGGAAGCCGGTGTAGCGACCCTTCGTCTCGTAGGCCATGGCCGGGGAGAGCGAGGCAACGCCAAGAACAACGGCGGTGGCGAGGGCGGCGATACGGGTCTTTGTCATTATCTTATAATCCGCTTCTGCGACAAACCGGCGTTCCGGTCTGTCCGTTGCTTCTGAAAAATAACATAGGGCTTCGATTTCATTCTGAAGGTGCCGCGACGCACGCGCCACCATGGATTAAGCCGACGTGCGCGGAATGCTCCGTGGAGCCGTCTTCACCCGGTCCGACTTGCCGCCCCCCATGGTGCACGGCAAGTCGGGCGGCGGGCGGCATCGCGCGAACGCAGACAGATCACGTTGTAATCCCGACTTGTCGCGGAATATTCGTGTCACGGCAGCGTCATTCGCCAAGCCTAATGCGCCGCCCAGCAAGGTTATGCTTCGAACATGGACCGCTTTGTCGAGGCGTTGCTGCGGCGATGCCTCGACGCCGCGGGTGCAGGCGATGCGCGCGGCCGGCTCGAGTTCGACGGGCCGCCGATGCCGGCCGGCATGCTGCAAATGCAAAGGATCGAGAGATGAGACAACGTCTGTTGGCGCCGACGCTCGGCCTGTTGGCGGCGACCCTCGGATGGAGCGTCCTGACGCTGGCGCCGGCCCAGGCCCAGACCGTCGCGGAGCTGCAGCGCCAGATCGACGAGCTCAAGGCGATGATCAAGGCGCAGGCCGAATCCGGCCGCGGCGCGCGGGCGGCCCCGGCCCGGGTCGCGCATCGCAGCGAAGCCGGCACCCGGCCGGCGGCGGGCCGGCCCGTCGACTCGGCCGTCGCTCCTCCGGCGGCGACGCGGGCCGTCCACGCGGACCGGCCCGCCTTCGCCATCGACCGACCGGATACCTGGATCGACGCCCTGCTGCCGCCCCCGCCCGGGGTGGACGGCCCCAAGCCCGCCGGGTCGCCGAAAACCTGGTTCGAGCGCCTGTCCCTGCGCGGCTACACCCAGATGCGCGTCAACGAAATCCTCTCGGGGGACGGCACCACGCCGGCCGGCCGGTCGCGCCTGCGCTCCGTCCACGACGGCGGCATCACCGAGCGGGGCAACTTCACCTTCCGCCGGGTGCGCCTCGTCCTGCAGGGCGACATCCACGAGCGGGTGTTCATCTACCTTCAGCCGGATTTCGCCGTGAACGTCGCCAACCAGGTCGGCACCGAGGGGCGCGGAAACTTCGCACAGCTGCGCGACGCCTTCGCCGACGTGTTCCTCGACGAGGGGCGCAGCACCAAGATCCGCTTCGGTCAGCAGAAGGTGCCGTATGGCTGGGAGAACCTGCAATCCTCGCAGAACCGTCTCACCCTCGACCGCTCGGACGCCATCAACAGCGCCATTCCGGGCGAGCGCGACATTGGCATCACCGCCTATTACACGCCGGCCCACGTCCAGGGCCTCTGGGACCGGCTGGCCAAGGGCGGCCAGAAGCTGTTCGGCAATTACGGCGCCTTCGGCGTCGGCATCTACAACGGCCAGACCATCAACCGGACGGAACGCAACGACGATCTCATGGTGGCCGGCATGGCGACGTGGCCCTTCGCCCTCGACGGTCTGGGCGCGGCGTTCGAGGGCCAGGTCCTCGAGGTCGGGGCTTCCGCCTACCGCAACCGGTTCCAGCCCGAGATCCGCACGGGCGGCGTCAGCCCGGCGGCGTTCAGCGATGCCCGCGTCGGCCTTCACGCCATCCTGTATCCGCAACCCTTCGGCCTCCAGGCCGAGTGGAACTGGGGGCGCGGCCCGGAATTTGACGTGGTCACCCGCATGATCGAAGAGAAGCCGCTCAGCGGCGGCTACGTCCAGGCCATGGTCCGGGTCGACCATTCCCCCATCGGCCCGTTCATGCCCTACGCGCGCTGGCAGACCTATGGGGGCGGCTGGAAGGTGGCGACCAACGCGCCCCGCCTCGACACCGACGAGGTCGAGGTCGGCGTCGAGTTCCAGCCGACCAAGCCCCTCGAGATCACCCTCGCGTATGCCCGGATGAAGCGCCGGGAGGCCGACAAGCGCCGCCTCGGCCGAGCGGAGGGCCACCTGTTCCGCGGGCAGCTGCAGTGGAATTACTGACGCCGTGCCGAGGGTGGGCCGGACCCCCGCCCTTGGGTGCGCCCCGGAAACCCGGTACCCTCCGGCGAAAATCAGACCCCGCCGGAGGACGACCCCCAATGAGCCACAGCCCGACCCCCCTCACCGCCCACGGTGTGTTCGACGTCGCGGCGCACGCCGCCCAACTGCCCGAGACCGCCGACACCATGGTGGCCGATCACCGCTTCACCGACGATCCGGCGGCAAGCGCCCGGGTGTTCCGGGTCTACCGGCCGACGCCGCCCCACAGCCACGCGTCCTGCGACGAGTACCTCTACGCCCTGTCGGGCCGCTGCCTCATGAAGTTCGCCGACGAGCCCGCCATCGAGGTCGGCCCCGGCACCCTGGTGTTCTTCAAGCGCGGCGTGGTCCACTCGGTGCCGGAGATCCTGGAGGAGCCGATGGTGTTCCTCTCCGTCGACACCCCCCGGCGCGAACCCCGCGACATCCGCTTCGTGGAGGCCGGCACCGGCACGCCGGACAGCTTCATCCGCCAGCGGGATTGAACGCGTCCGGCGGGTGAGGTTCGGTGCGACGCCGACCATGGGAGGCGCTCGGTCCGCGTCGATGGCGCGGACCGTGATCGGACGCACAGGGGCCGGACCCTCCAGGCCCGCGTCGGCCCTCCACGGGGACGAGGTGCATCGCCATGCGCGTGATCGGCGCCCTGACGATCGTCGCCCCGTTCCCTGTCTCCAAACTCTATGGGGACGAACTTTCTAACGGCGACCCGACTCCCGAGAGCCTCGGCCTTTTGGGCGGCATGGGCTTGTCCGCCCTCAGGCCCCGCGCGCGTCACCGGTAGCGAGACGTACCTCTTCGGCCGCGAAGACTTCCTCCATGGTGATTAGGCCCCGGTCTTCCAGGAGTGTGTGAGGAGTTGGAGCGAGGCCGACATCGCGTTGCCCGAGCCGCGCATGATCGCGAACGCCTGCTCATGGTCGTGGGTCATCAGGCTGCGCAGATAGGGGGCCAGCGTGGCGACGGGAGCATCGGCCGCCACGAGCCGGAGAATGTCGAGGGCTTCATCCCGTGGCGTGACAGGGACCAAGTCGGCCGAGGGCATCGTGATAGCCTGAGATATGAATACAACACCGATAGATATAGTAATTCATGCAGATTTGTCAAGATCTATACTTGCATTGACGGGCGCCGGACAGGCCGTATCGTGGGCCGGCGCAGTCCCGCGAGTCGGCCCGAGCCCGCGAGTCGGCCCGAACCAAGTCGGATCGAAATTCCGTTGCCGGAGAACGGATGATCCCGTCGTTCGCTGGACTGGATCCTGGTCCGGCGCGGACCGGACCTGCGACCGGCGGCGCCTCCGCCCTCGGCGGTGCCGTGATGGCGGCCCAGGCTCATGCGAAGTCCGGGCCGAGGACGGGCCTGATCCACGACGTCACCGGCCGGACGAACCTGCGCGGTCCGGGCCGATCGATCGGGCCGCGTCGAGACGGTCCGTCGACGATGCGCCGGATGCGATCCCCGCCCGATGCGTGCCCGAGGCACCCTCCTGCGCAGCTTCCCGCGAAGGGGATCTCGATCCTACGGCGCCTTGGCGGGCTCTGCCGGCTTGGTGTTCGCATCGGTCTTGGCGTCGGTCTTGGCATCGGTCTTGGCCTTGCCGAGGTAGATGTACTCGGGGGCGGCGCGGAGCTGATCCTTGTTGGTGTCGATGGTCGCCTTCAGGGTGGTGTCGTTGGTGCGGGAGAGCTTGAGGGCGCTCGGATCGATGGCGACGTACTTCGTGCCGATGCCCAGGAAGCCGCCGACGCCGACCACCCAGGACTTCACCGTGCTCTTCTCGTCGAGCACCACGTCGGCGATCTCGCCGATGGTCTCGTTGGCGCCGTTCTGGATCATCAGGCCGACGAGCTTCGAGGTGACCATGTCGGTGGGGTTCTGCGCCACGAAGGTCGGGCGCAGGTCGTTGGCGAGGGTGGCGGGGGCCGCCGGAACCGGGGCCGTGCCGGGCGCCGTTGCCTCCGGCGCCTGCGCGAGGGCACCGAGGGTGCCGGCGACGAGGAGGGTGGTGCCGAGCAACAGGCTGCGCATGGAGGCTGGTCTTTCCGGGTCAGGGGCGTGTGGGGCCGGGTGGGGCCGTGTCGAACGCTCAAGCTCGGGACGGCCCGATGGTTCCGCCCACGTGCACGGATCGCTCCGCCCGCGCGCACGGATCCCTATCCCCTGCATGCACGAAGGCGCGACCTGGGACGATCGGCGCGAGACACGGGGGCCGTTCGCGCCCTAGATTCCCATCGAGAGACCGCGCGGGTGCCCCGCGCCGCGAATCCCCGGGAGCCCCGCCATGCCGTCCTTCCTCAGCGAGACCCTGCCCCGCCGACGGGCCCTGATCCTCCTCGGCGCGGCCCTGGCCGGCGGCGCGCGGGCCGCGCAGGCGGGCGAGACCCGGGCCGGGGCCTTCACCTTCGAGAAACCCGAGGGCGGCGGTCTCCCTCTGGCGGATTTCGCCGGCAAGCCAATCCTCGTCGTGAACACCGCGACCTCCTGCGGCTATGCCGGGCAGTTCGTCGGGCTTCAGGGTCTGTGGACCCGGTTCGGCGCCCGCGGCCTCACGGTGATCGCCGTGCCGTCGCCTGATTTCGGCAATCAGGAGACCCTGGACGGTGTCGCCATCGCGGAGGCGGCGCGCAAGAACCACGGCGTCACCTTCCCGGTGGTGGCCAAGACCCACGTCAAGGGCCCCGCCGCCCATCCGTTCTACCGCTGGGCGGCGGCCGAGAAGCCCGGCGCCACCCCGGGCTGGAACTTCCACAAGTACCTCGTCGCCCGCGACGGCAGCCTGCTCGCGGCCTTCCCGCATTCCATGGAGCCGACGGATTCCCGCATCGTCACCGCCATCGTGGGGGAACTGCCCGCCGCCTGAGCGGCCGGCCCTTCGATCGACCCCCAAGGAGGTTTCGCGATGCAGGACCACGATCAAGACCACGACGCGTCCCCGACGGGGGACGCCGCCCCGCGCTGGAAGCACGACGGCATCCGGGTGATCCCCGGCGACAGGCTCGACCCCAACACGGCGCAGACGCCGGGGATGTTCCGGCAGGCCGCCATCAACCACGCCCGCGTCGGCGCCCAGAAGATCTGGGCCGGCACCGTGGCGATCGAGCCCGACGCCAAGACGGGCGTGCACCACCACGGTGCCCTGGAGAGCGTGATCTTCGTGCTCTCGGGGCGCGCCCGGATGCGCTGGGGCGACCGGCTCGAATACGTCGCCGAGGCCGGCCCCGGCGACTTTATCTTCGTGCCGCCCTACGTGCCGCACCAGGAGATCAACGCCTCCCCGGACGAGCCCCTGCACTGCGTGCTGGTGCGCTCGGACAACGAAGCGGTGGTGGTCAACATCACGGATGTCGACCCCGTCGAGCGCCCCGAGACGGTCCCGTGGGTCGATCCGATCCACAAGCACCCGTGAGCCGGATGCGGACGGGGGAGGGCTCCCCCGTCCGCTCTGTCGGGCGGCTCCCGGGGGAGGGGTCCCCCCGTCCGGCCGGTCAGGCGGCTTCCGGCATCCGGTCCAGGAGCTTGTCGAGGGTGATGGGGTAGTCCCGCACCCGGATGCCCGTGGCGTTGTAGACGGCGTTGGCCACCGCGGCGCCGACGCCGCAGATGCCGAGTTCGCCCACGCCCTTGGCCTTCATGGGCGAGGAGATCGGATCGACCTCGTCGAGGAAGATCACCTCCTGGTGCGGGATGTCGGCGTGGACCGGGACCTCGTAGCCGGCGAGATCGTGGTTGGCGAAGAAGCCCCGCTTGGTGTCGACGTCGAGCTTCTCCATCAGGGCGGCGCCCGTCCCCATGGTCATCCCGCCGATCACCTGGCTGCGGGCGGTCTTCGGGTTGAGAATGCGGCCGGCGGAGCAGACCGCCAGCATCCGGCGCACCCGCACCTCCGCGGTGTCGACATCGACGCCCACCTCGACGAAATGCCCGCCGAAGGTGGATTGCTGGTAGGTCTTCGACAGGTCGCCGAACTCGATGCTGTCCTCGCCCGTCAGCGCGCCGGCCTGCGCCGCCTCGCCGAGCGGCACGGCGCGGTTGCCGGACCGCACCTCGCCGTCCACGAAGACGGCATCGTCCGAGTTGATGCCGAGGCGCTGCGCCACGGCCTCGCGCAGCTTCACGCAGGCCGCGTAGACGCCGGAGGTGGAGGAATTCGCGCCCCACTGGCCGCCCGAGCCCGCCGCGACCGGAAAGGCGGAATCGCCGAGCCGGACTACGACGCGGTCGAGGGGCACGCCCATCATCTCGGCCGCCGTCTGGGCGATGATGGTGTAGCTGCCGGTGCCTATGTCGGTCATGTCGGTCTCGACGGTCACGGTGCCCTTGGCGTCGAGCCGGACGCGGGCGCCGGACTTCATCACCATGTTGTTGCGGAAGGCCGCGGCCACGCCCATTCCGACGAGCCAGTGCCCGTCCCGGACCGAGCCCGGCTTCGGGTTGCGCTTGGCCCAGCCGAACGTCTCCGCGCCGCGCGTCAGGCAGCCGACGAGGTCGCGGTGCGAGAACTTGCGGTCGGGCTTGTTCGGGTCGGTCTGGGTGTCGTTGCGGATGCGGAACGCCACCGGGTCCATCCCGAGCTTCTCCGCCATCTCGTCCATCGCGACTTCGAGCACCATCAGGCCCGGCGCCTCGCCGGGCGCCCGCATGGCGTTGCCCTCCGGCAGGTCGAGATGGGCGAGCTTCATGGCGGTCATGCGGTTGGCGCCCGCGTAGAGGAGCTTGGTCTGGTTCACCGCCGTCTCGGGATCGCCGTCGGGCAGGTTGCCGGAGGTGCTCTCGTGCGCGATGGCGGTGATCGTGCCGTCCTCGGTGGCGCCGATGCGCACCCGCTGGATGGTGGCAGGCCGGTGGGTGGTGTTGTTGGCCACCAGCGGCCGGGTCAGCGCCACCTTCACCGGGCGCCTCGCCGCCTTGGCGCCCAGCGCCGCCAGCACCGCGTCGGCGCGCACGAACAGCTTGCCGCCGAAGCCGCCGCCGACATAGGGCGAATCGAGCCGGACGTTCTCCTTCGGGATGCCCAGTATCTTGGCCATGCTGCCATGGCCCCAGCCGATCATCTGGTTGGAGGTCCAGAGGGTGACCTTGTCGCCGTCCCAGGCCGCCACGGTGGCGTGCGGCTCCATCATGGCGTGGCTCTCGTCGGCGGTGGTGTAGGTCTCGTCGAACCGCATCGGGGCCGACGCGAAGGCGCCCTCGAAATCGCCGACGCGCTCGACGCCGTCGCCGCCGCTGCCCTCGCCGCTGTCGCCCGGCGCGGGGGGCGCGCCCTTCGCCTCGGTGGCGAGGTCGAACTTGCCGGCCTCGGGGGCGTAGTCGACCTTGACCAGGAAGGCCGCCGCGCGGGCTTGCTCGAAGGTCTCGGCGACCACCACGGCGATGGCCTGGTGGTAGTGCTGCACCCGGTCGCCGCCGAACAGGTAAGCGGCGTTCATGGTGCCGCGTTCGAGGCGGGGCGTCTCCAGGGTGGTCACGATGGCGAGGACGCCGGGGGCGCGCTTGGCCGCCTCCGAGTGGATCGCCCGGATGCGGCCCTTGGCGATCCCGGCGCCGAGCACGTAGCCGTAGGCTTGGTTCGCCGCCACGTCGTGGCGCTCGTAGGCGTAGGGGGCGGTGCCGGTGGTCTTGTACTTGCCGTCGATCCCGGCGCCGAGCACGTAGCCGTAGGCTTGGTTCGCCGCCACGTCGTGGCGCTCGTAGGCGTAGGGGGCGGTGCCGGTGGTCTTGTACTTGCCGTCGATCCGGTCGGTGGCCTTTCCGACGACCTTGAGCTGGTCGATGGGGTTCTGGCCGGCGGGGGTGTCGAACTTCATGGCTCTAAGCCCTCGCTTCGGTGAGCACCGCGCCGAGCGTGCGCTCGGCGAGCTTCAGCTTGTAGGCGTTGTCGTGGGTCGGCTTGGCCCCGGCGAAGGCCTGCGCGGTCACCGCCTTGGCGCCCTGCGCCATCGCGCCCTCCGCGGCTTCGACCCGCCACGGCTTGTGCGCGACGCCCCCGAAGGCCGCCCGGCCGGTGCCGTCCGGCTGCACCACGGCGGCGACCGAGACGAGGGCGTAGGCGTAGGAGGCCCGGTCGCGGACCTTGCGGTAGATGTGCGTGCCGCCGAGCGGTTTCGGCAGCGTCACCGCCGTGATGAGTTCGCCGGGGGCCAGCGTGGTGTCGACCTCGGGCCGGTCGCCCGGCAGGCGGTGGAACTCGGCGATGGGGATGTTTCGCGATGCCCCCTTGGCATCGATGGTCTCCACGGTGGCGTCGAGGACCCGCATGGCCACCGCCATGTCGCCCGGATGGGTGGCGATGCAGGCCTCGCTGGCGCCGATCACCGCGAGCTGGCGCGAGACCCCGTCGAGGGCCGAGCAGCCCGAACCGGGGGCCCGTTTGTTGCAGGCCTGCGCCGTGTCGTAGAAGTACGGGCAGCGGGTGCGCTGGAGCAGGTTGCCGGCCGTGGTGGCCTTGTTGCGCAGCTGGCCCGAAGCGCCGGCCAGCAGCGCGCGCGACAGCACCGCGTAATCCTTGCGCACCCGCGCGTCGGCGGCGAGATCGGTGTTGCGCACCAGGGCGCCGACCCGCAGGCCGCCCTCCGGGGTCGCCGCGATGGTGTCGAGGCCGAGGCCGTTCACGTCCACGAGGTGGGTCGGGGTCTCGATCTGCAGCTTCATCAGGTCGAGGAGGTTGGTGCCGCCGGCGATGAACTTGGCGTTCGGGGTGCGGGCGACGGCGGCCGCCGCCTCGGCGGCCGAGGTCGGGCGCTCGTACGTGAAGGACTTCATGCCTGCTTCCCCGCGACTTCGGTCATCGCCTCGACGATGTTGGAATAGGCGCCGCAGCGGCAGATGTTGCCGCTCATGCGCTCGCGGATCTCGGCGTCCGTGACCTGCATCGGCGCGTTGAGATCGGCGGTGGCGTGACTCGGGATGCCGGCCTTGATCTCGGCGAGCACGGCGACGCCCGAGCAGATCTGGCCCGGCGTGCAGTAGCCGCACTGGAAGCCGTCGTGCTTGATGAAGGCGGCCTGCATCGGGTGCAGGGCGTCCGGCTGGCCCAGCCCCTCGATGGTGACGATCTCCGCGCCCTGGTGCATCACCGCGAGGGTGAGGCAGGCGTTGATGCGCCGTCCGTCGACGATCATCGTACAGGCGCCGCACTGGCCGTGGTCGCAGCCCTTCTTCGAGCCGGTGAGGTGCAGGTGCTCGCGCGCCGCGTCGAGGAGCGAGGTGCGGGTGTCGAGTTCGAGGTCCCGGCGCTGGCCGTTCACCGTCAGCGACACCTTCGCCAGGACGGGCTTGTCGGTCCCGGCGGGTGCGGCGCCCA
>NZ_LMNG01000030.1 GCF_001423295.1 Methylobacterium sp. Leaf112
TCCCATCTCGAACTCGGCCGTTAAACGCACCAGCGCCYATGGTACTGTGTCTCAAGACACGGGAGAGTCGGTCGCCGCCAGACCTGCACAGCACATCACATCCCCTCCAGACGATCCGAACTTGCCCAAAAGGCAAAACACCCTGGCGCGGGGTGGAGCAGCCCGGTAGCTCGTCAGGCTCATAACCTGAAGGTCACAGGTTCAAATCCTGTCCCCGCAACCAACATCACAACAACAAACCAAAAGCCCCCAACCTCACGGTCGGGGGCTTTTCGCTGTGCCAAGGAGCCCGCGGGGTTCACGGGTGGCCCCACGCTGACGCTGACGGGCAACAACACCTTCACAGGCGGTCTTTCNCCCTGGCGCGGGGTGGAGCAGCCCGGTAGCTCGTCAGGCTCATAACCTGAAGGTCACAGGTTCAAATCCTGTCCCCGCAACCAACATCACAACAACAAACCAAAAGCCCCCAACCTCACGGTCGGGGGCTTTTCGCTGTGCCAAGCTGATCAGCCGCGGGTAGGGCCCGCCTGGTCAAGCGAACCAATAACGAGAAGGCCTGAGAGGGTAGGGGCCCCTCGACGACCCCGGGCACCCGACTGGGATCTCTGGATCGGGGGGCGTGAAGAACGCTGTCGTTCCTCCGCACCGTAGTCGTCACAAAGCGCGGGTGCTTCCTATTCGGTAATCCTGCACATACGTTCCGACAGAGGTGGATCGGGTCCGGCGTTCGGTCCGCCTCATTCCCACTCGATGGTGCCGGGGGGCTTCGAGGTGATGTCGTAGGTCACTCGGTTGATGCCCTTGACCTCGTTGATGATGCGGGTCGCAACACGACCGAGGAAGGCCATATCGAATGGGTAGAAGTCCGCCGTCATGCCGTCGACGGAGGTGACAGCGCGCAGCGCACAGACATGGTCGTAGGTGCGCCCGTCACCCATCACGCCCACGGTCTTCACCGGCAGGATCACGGCGAAGGCCTGCCAGATGGTGTCGTAGAGGCCGGCCTTGCGGATCTCGTCTAAGTAGATCGCATCGGCCTTGCGCAGAGCCTCCAGCTTCTCCCCTGTGATGGTACCGGGGCAGCGGATGGCGAGGCCCGGTCCCGGGAAGGGATGGCGGCCGACGAAGGCGTCCGGCAATCCGAGTTCCTTGCCAAGCACCCGGACCTCGTCCTTGAACAATTCGCGCAGGGGTTCGACGAGCTGCATGTTCATGCGCTCGGGCAGGCCACCGACATTGTGGTGGCTCTTGATGGTCACCGAGGGACCGCCAGTGAACGACACGCTCTCAATCACGTCCGGATAGAGGGTGCCTTGGGCCAGGAACTTGGCGCCGCCGATCTTCTTCGCCTCGGCATCGAACACGTCGATGAACAGGCGGCCGATGGTCTTGCGCTTGATCTCCGGATCACTGACCCCCTCGAGCTCGCCGAGGAACAGACCTTGCGCCTCCACGTGGACCAGCGGGATGTTGTAGTGGTCGCGAAACAGACGCACGACCTCGTCGGCCTCGCCCATGCGCAGAAGCCCGTGATCGACGAAGACGCAGGTGAGTTGCTCGCCGATGGCCTCATGGATCAGCACCGCCGCCACGGAGGAATCGACGCCGCCGGACAGGCCGCAGATCACCTTCTCCGAGCCGACCTGTTCGCGGATTTTTGCGATGGCCTCTTCGCGATAGGCGCCCATGGTCCAATCGCCGGAGCATCCGGCGATGTCGCGGACGAAGTTGCGGATGAGCAGCGCCCCGTGCGGGGTGTGGGCCACCTCGGGGTGGAACTGGACCGCGTAGTAATTGCGCGATTCGTCGGCGACCGCCGCGAAGGGGGCATTCTTCGACATGGCGACGGTGGTAAAGCCGTCCGGCAGCTTCGTAACCCGGTCGCCATGGCTCATCCAGACGGGGTAGTGCTCACCCACATGCCAGACGCCCTTGAACAGGGGGCAATCCGACAGAATCTCGATCTCGGCGCGGCCGAACTCGGCATGGTGTCCGGCCTCGACCTCGCCGCCGAGTTGGGCCGCCATGGTCTGCTGACCGTAGCAGATGCCGAAGACCGGGACGCCCGAATCGAAGACGATCTGCGGCGTTCGCGGCGAAGCGTCCGTGGTCACCGATTCTGGACCGCCCGAAAGGATCACGCCCTTCGGCTTCGACTCGGCAAATGCCTCGGCGGCTTTGGTGAAGGGGACGATCTCGCAGTAGACGCCCTCCTCGCGCACACGTCGCGCGATGAGTTGCGTCACCTGGGAGCCGAAATCGACGATGAGGATCTTGTCGTGGTCGGTGATCATGGAACCGGAGTTAGACGAGGCTCACGCACGGTGCAACGGATGGAGCGATGTGCGCCGTGCAGGAACCGCAACCGTCTGGGGATTCTGCGGTTCGGGTGTCAGCTGCCCGCCTTGCGCTCCAGAGTCGCAAGGTAGAATCCGTCCGTGCCGGTGAGAGCCGGGCTCATCTGCAAACCGTGCTCGGTGAACCGCAGGAACGGGCCGAGATCGGGCTTCTCCCCAGCCACCACGGCCGTTGCCGGCACCACCGCGAAGGCGTCGCCAGCGCGCGCGAGAAAGCCAGCGACCGCCGCATCGTTCTCGTCCGGCAGCAGGGAGCAGGTGACGTAGGTGATGCGTCCGCCCGGACGCACCAGGGCAGCAGCGCGGTCGAGCACCGTGGCCTGCTCGTTGACGCGGGCGGTAAGCGCTCCCGGCCGCATCCGCCACTTCGCATCGGGATTGCGGCGCCAGGTGCCGGAGCCCGTGCAGGGCGCGTCCACGAGAACGCGATCCGCGGTACCGTCGAGGTCCGCCAGAACATCGGTCCGAGCCCGGCCGCCGCGCGGGGTCCGGATCTCGGCGCGGGCTCCAGCCCGGCGCAGACGCTCGTGAATGGGTGCAAGGCGACGTGGATCGTCGTCGCTGGCGACCAGTCGTCCGTCATTGCCCATCATCGCCGCCAAGCTCAGGGTCTTGCCGCCGCCCCCCGCGCAGAGATCGATCACGGTCTCGCCGGGCTTCGCGCCGGACAGCAGGCTCGCGAGCTGCGAACCCTCGTCCTGGATCTCGTACCACCCGCCGAGGAATTCAGGCTCGACATGCAGAGCGGGGCCGCGCCCATCCTCGCCGATGGGGATACGCAGGCCGTTGGGCGCGTGGGGCGTCGTCGCCGGGGCGAGATGGGTCAGGCCCGCCATGGCCGATTCACGGCTCTGCCTGAGGGTGTTGATCCGGATATCGAGGGGCGCGCGGCGCGCCAGGGCCCGCAACTCGTCGAGCAGCGCGTCGCCGAATGTCGTTGCGAGGGCGGGCAGCACCCATTCCGGCACGTCGCCGGCGACGTGGTCGGGCGCCTGCGCCAAGCTCGCATCGGTGAGGCGGGTCCGTTCGTGATCGGACAACGGCGCGGGGGCGAAGCGATCGCCCGAGAACTGGGCTGCGATGGTGGGGGCCGCGAGCCCATGCTGGAGGCGCAGCATGCCGATGACGAGGGCGCGCGGACTCTCGTCGTCCATGATCCAGGCGGCGGACGCCCGCCGGCGCAGGGCATCGTAGACGAGGCTGGCGATGGAAGCCCGGTCGCCCGAGCCGGCGAAGCGGTGGGCGAGGCCCCAATCCTTGAGGGCATCGGCGGCGGGGCGACGGCGTCCGGCGATGTCGGCAAGGACTTCGATGGCGGCGGAGAGGCGGGCGGGGGGCGTCAGGGCGAAGGTCCTCCGGGCGGGATCACGAGGGTCGGGCGAATGCCGTGATACGGCCACGCTTAAAGCGCGGCGGGGTCACAGGGGTGTCGAGCTTCTGGCACTATTCCGGGGCACGAAGGCAGCGGGACCACATCGGTTGGTGCCCGGAGCTTTAGAGAACCCCATGCCCCCCGTCATCCATCTTGGCCTTGCCGGACTCCTGTTGCTCTTCGTCGCCGCTTGCGCGACGGCCCCGGCCGCCATCGATCCGACCCCGCCGCCGCGCCGGCTCGACGCGAAGACGCAGCTGGAATACGGCAATCCACCGCCGCCCGGACCGCGCTACTGAACCGTCGTGGCTTCGCGAGTGCGCCGGGCCTCGTAGGCTTTCAGATGCGTGTGGACACGGTCGAGCAAGGGATGCCCGGCCGTGTCGGGCGCCCGTGCGATGAGGTCGCCGATGATCTGGTCGACTTCGATCCGGGCCCCGTTCTCGATGTCGCGCAGCATCGAGGCGGTGAACCCCGACCCGTCCGCCGTGAGGGTGGCGCGGGTTCGCGCCACGAACTTCTCGCGGGGGGCATGGCCAGCGCTCGCCGCGATGCTACGGCACTCCTCAAGCAGGGCCTCGATGAAGTCCCGCCCGCCGGGGGCCGAGACGATGTCTCCAATGGTCGATCGCATGAGGCAGGTCGATCCGGCCAACGTCGCCAGGAAAGTCCACTTCTCCCACATTTCCAGCATCATGGTCTGGCTCAGGCGAGGGTCGAAGGTCGCGCCTTGCATCAGGGCGTCGATGGCTTCGATGCGCGGCGACAGGCTGCCGTCGCGCTCGCCGTAGGTCAGGGTGTGCAGTTCGTTCATCTGGTGGACGGTGCCGTCCGCTCCGAGCGTCGCCGCAATGGCGCAGGTTCCTCCGAGGACGCGCTCCGACCCGAACCGGGCTTCGAGGGCGTCGAGGTGGCGCATGCCGTTGAGCACGGGCAGGATCGCCGTCTCCGGGCCGATGCCGGGGGCGACGTCCACGAGAGCTGCGTTGAGGTCGTAGGCCTTGCAGCTGAGGAACACGAGGTCGAAGGCGCCGGCCGAGGCCAGCTGCGCCGCCGTCACGGTCTTCGGCGACGAAAGCGTCAGGTCGCCGTGTGGACTCTTCAGGCTCAGGCCACGCGCAGCGAGCTTCTCCGCGCGCGCCGGGCGAACGAGGAACGTCACGTCCCGGCCGATCGCGGCCAGCCGGGCACCGAAATATCCTCCGGTGGCTCCGGCACCAACGACGAGTACGCGCATGGGACGATCCCTTTCGATTCGAGGACGTTCTCTCTGGAAAGTTTCTATACGCCCCGGGCGTATCAGCTCGCCAGAATTCGTATGGCGAACACACTCCACATCACCAGGAGGACCACCACGCCGGCGGCGAAGGCTTGGAAGCGATACGAGAGCGGATTGGTCGTGACGTAGAGAACCGCGTGGACCGCCCGCGTCGCGACGAAGACCCAGGCCAGCACCACGAACAGCAGGTCGGCTTTCCGGGTGTACAGTGCCAGCGGCACCAGGGCGTAAAACAGAACCGGCAGTTCGAACTGGTTCGCGTAGGCGTTGGCCGCCCGTTGGGCGCGATCTGGCCAAGTCCTCTGGCCGACGGCGATGTCGCCGACCCGAACGGTGCCGGCCCTCAACGCGGCGAAGCGGACATGCCCCATCCAGAACAGCAGCGCGAAGGTGAGGAACACCTGCGCGAAGGCCGGTGCGAGGATGGCCGGAACCGTCATGGTTGAGTCATCCGCGCGTGATGAAACTCCTGCGCCCGGGGCACGCGGGAGACTGGACGGGGCGAGATTGTTCGTCGGGTGGGGTTCAACCGCGTCCGGGGTAGTTCGGGCTCTCGCGGGTGATGGTCACGTCGTGGACATGGCTCTCGCGCAGGCCCGCATTGGTGATGCGGACGAACTGCGCCTTGTCCTGGAACTCCGGGATCGTGGGGGCGCCGACATAGCCCATGGCAGCGCGAAGGCCCCCGGCAAGCTGGTGCAGCACCGCGGCCACCGGTCCCTTGTAGGGCACCTGCCCCTCGATGCCCTCGGGGACGAGCTTGTGCGTGTCGTTGACCTCCGCCTGGAAGTAGCGATCGGCCGAGCCACGGGCCATGGCGCCGACCGAGCCCATGCCGCGGTAGCTCTTGTATGAGCGGCCCTGGTGCAGGAAAACCTCGCCGGGCGCCTCGTCGGTACCGGCCAGGAGGGAGCCCAGCATCGCCACGGACGCGCCGGCCGCGATGGCCTTGGCGAGGTCACCCGAGTACTTGATGCCGCCATCGGCGATCACCGGCACGTTGGCGCGGTCGGCCGCCTCGACGGCCTCCATCAGGGCGGTGAGCTGGGGCACGCCGACACCGGCGACGATGCGGGTGGTGCAGATGGAGCCCGGGCCGATGCCGACCTTGATGGCGTCGGCGCCCGCGTCGATGAGGGCCTGGGCGCCGTCGCGAGTGGCGACGTTGCCGGCGACGATCTGCACGGTGTTGGAGAGTTGCTTCACCCGGCGCACGGCGTCGAGCACCTTGATCGAGTGCCCGTGGGCGGTGTCGACCACGACCACGTCGCAACCGGCATCGATGAGACGCTCGGCCCGCTCGAATCCGCTGTCGCCCGTGGTGGTGGCCGCCGCCACGCGCAGGCGGCCCTGCTCGTCCTTCACGGCGCCCGGATACGCGACCTGCTTCTCGATGTCCTTGACGGTGATGAGGCCGATGCAGCGGTAGTGGTCGTCGACCACCAGGAGCTTCTCGATGCGGAACTGGTGCAGGAGGCGCTTCGCCTCGTCCTGGTTCACGCCTTCGCGCACGGTGATGAGCCGGTCGCGGGTCATCAGTTCGGCGACGGTTTCGGAGGAATTCGTTGCGAAGCGCACATCGCGGTTGGTGAGGATGCCGACGAGCTTGCCGCGCGAGCCGTTGGGGCCGCGCTCCACCACCGGAATACCGGAGATGCGGTTCTGCTTCATCAGCGCGAAGGCGTCGGCCAGGGTCTCGTCGGGGTGGATGGTGATGGGGTTGAGCACCATTCCCGACTCGTACTTCTTGACGAGGCGGACCTGCTCGGCCTGCTCGTCCGGCTCGAGGTTGCGGTGGATGACGCCCATGCCGCCGTTCTGCGCCATGGCGATGGCCATGGGCGCTTCCGTCACGGTGTCCATGGCGGACGCCAGGATCGGCAGATTGAGGTGGATGGTGCGGGTGAGCCGGCTCGCGACGTTCACCTCGGTGGGCATCACCGAGGAGGCGGCGGGGCGCAGGAGGACGTCGTCGAAGGTCAGGCCTTCGATGATGGAATCTGCGGTGATGCGGGCCATGAACCAACTCCCAGAAGGGGTGAGACGCCGGGTCCGTGGACCTCTTCGGCGTCATCGAGTTGGCAAGGGCCAGTATCATGCGGGCCCGACCCGCGCAAAGGCGGAATCCGCGGGCGGCACGAGGATATCCCCCGTCCGCATGGCTCACCGGCCGCGCGGTCCGAGCCGTTCGGTCACCGGACGGGCGCGAGGGGGCCCTTGTCGGTGTATTCCGGCGGCAGGCCGATGTAATCCGCCGCGATGCCGTCGACGCCCGGCGCACGGCCGAAGGCCTCGCAATCGGGGTCGAGGGGCGCCTCGCCGAGGGTCGTGATGCGGATGCGGTCGTAGCTCGGGATGGCCAGCGGTGCCTTGAATGGATCGACGCCGGTGGCGAGGTAGCCGCCCCAATCCTGTCCGAATTCGCCAGCGAGGTCGTAGGCGTCGCTGATGGGCGAGAAGCGCGGCTGGCTCGTGAACGAATTGGCGGCCCCGCCCCACACCATGGCGGCCCGCTGTTCGTGGCGGCCGTCGAGGGCCTCCGCCTCAATGGTGATGCTGCCGAGGCCGATGGGAATCCGCGGGATCGGGACGCGGCCCACCGACGTGGCGAAGCCGACACCGACCTGCGATGCGATGCTGACGCCGGCCGAGGTGGCGATGGTGGCCCCCGCAGCCGGCAATCCGGTGAGTTCGACGCGGGTGACGGCGGCGCGCACGGTCAGGTCCGCCTTGCGGCCCGAGACCACGTCGTAACGCAGAGACAGTTCGTAGCAGAGCGCCCGGTCCGCGGCGTTGGCGACGAGGCGACGCTCCACGGACGTCAGGCCGGGACCTGAGACGGCCTCGGAAAACGTTGTCGGGATGATCCGGATCGTTCGTGCGGCGGCGGTGGCGGCACGGTCGATGTAGAGCTTCGCCCGGGTGGCGACCTCTTCGCTGCCGACGAGACGGTCGTAGCGGGTGAGTGAGCCGGAATCGTTCAGGAGGACCGTGCCGCAGCCGGCCATGGCGAGCATCAGGGCGAAACCGGCGGTCATGCCGGGTACCCTGAGACGACGTTCGAAGCGCGAGGGCATCCAGGAACCTTGACGGAAGTACGGGAACGGCGGCTCGGCGCATCCGGGGCAGACATGCCCTCGAACGGTACCAGACGGTCCGTGTTGGGCGACAGCTTAGCGGCGGGGACGACCACGTGGAAAGGCGTTCGACGCCCCTCCGCCCGCTGTTGCGGCTGCGTGTGGCGGAAGCGCCACGCAGTTCCGGCACGGTTCCGGCTGCGTTCATCCACCATACGCCAACAGAACGGCACACCGCTCTCAGGAATCGGGACGTAGCCGATAAGTTTCTCTCGCCGCAGGTGCAACCCGATGGCCCATCCGGGACTTGTTGCCGTCCGATGCGCCCGTCTCAGATCGTCCCCCTCGTCGTCGCCACAGCCCTGTTCATGGAGAACACCGACGCGACGGTGATCGCCACGGCGCTGCCCACCATCGCCCGGAGCCTCGGCGAAGACCCTATCGCCCTGAAGCTCGCGCTCACCGCCTACCTCGTGAGCCTCGCGATCTTTATTCCCATCAGCGGCTGGATGGCCGACCGCTACGGCGCCCGTACGGTGTTCCGGGTGGCGCTCGGGGTGTTCATGGCCGGGTCGCTGGCCTGCGCGGCATCCGATTCCCTCGTCGGCTTCGTCGGCGCCCGGTTCTTCCAGGGCCTCGGCGGCGCCATGATGGTACCGGTCGGCCGCCTCGTCATCCTCCGCAGCGTGCCGAAGAGCGAGCTCGTCAGTGCGCTCGCCTACCTCACCATCCCGGCCCTCATCGGTCCGATCATGGGGCCGCCCCTCGGCGGCCTGATCACAACCTACCTCGACTGGCGCTGGATCTTCCTCATCAACATCCCCATCGGGTTCGCCGGGATCGTGCTGGCAAGCGTGTATTTCGAGAACGTACGCGAGACCGCGCGGCCGCCCCTCGACCTCGTCGGGTTCGCGCTTTCGGGTCTCGGGCTTGCGACCCTGATGCTCGGGCTTGCCTCGACGGGGCGCCACCTCCTGCCCGAGGGTGTCTCTTGGGGGTGCCTCGCCGCCGGCATCGTCCTGCTATCGCTCTATCTCCGCCATTCGCGCAGGGTGGCGCATCCGGTCATCCGCCTCGATCTCCTGCGCTATCCGACGTTTCGCGCGGCCGTGACCGGGGGCAGCTTGTTCCGCATCGGCACCGGGGCGATTCCGTTCCTGCTCCCCCTGATGCTGCAGATCGGGTTCGGCCTCGATCCCCTGCAATCGGGCCTTCTCACCTTCGCCGCCGCCGCCGGCGCGCTCCTGATCAAGCTCATCGGTCCGCGCATCCTGCGGGCCTACGGCTTTCGCCGGGTGATGCTGATCAACGCCGCCGTCGCCGCGGGCTTCCTCGCCGCGAACGGCCTGTTCACGGCGCAGACGCCGCACGCGATCATCGTCTGCACCCTGCTGCTCGGCGGCTGCGTGCGCTCGCTTCAATTCACCTGCGTCAACGCCATCGCGTATGCGGATCTCGAACCGCGGGACATGAGCGCCGGAACGAGTCTCGCCAGCGTCGCCCAGCAACTGTCGCTCAGTCTCGGCGTCTCGCTCGGAGCGCTCGCCCTGGAAGGCAATGCCGCCTGGCACGGACGAACGGATCTCCACGCGGAGGATTTCGGACCGGCCTTCCTCGCCGTCGCGGCGATCTCGGCCCTGTCGGTCTTCGCCTTCCGTCGTCTCGCGCCCGATGCGGGCGCGGAGGTATCGGGGCATCGCCGGGTCGCGCCGGCGCCGTGATCTACGCCGCCGCGCGGGTCGGACTGCGTCCAGCGGGACGTTTGCCGCGCGAGGCCGCCTTCGGTGCCGCGGCCCTCGCCGCGGTGGGTCTCGGTTGAGGCCGCGCGCCCTGGCGCCAGCCCTGCCAGCTCCATGCGCCGGGACCTGTCGCAGCGTACAGGAGGAACCCGCCGGCGAGCCCCAGATCCGCGAGCATCAGGGTGCGCTCGGCCACCGCGGCGGGCCCGGAGAACTGCCAGAACGGGTGCAGCAGGACCGCCATGGCGACCGCGAAGCCTCCGAGACCAAGGCCGGTGAGGCGCGGCAGGACGCCGACGAGGAGCGCCAGGGGACCGAACACCTGAACGACGACGGCTGCCGTCGCCACGAGGTTCGGCGAGGGCAGGCCTGTTCCGGCGAGCGTCAGGGCGAAGCCCGAGACGTTCAGCGCCCGAGCGATGCCCGTCGGAAGGAGGGCGGCGGCGAGCAGCAGCCGGGCGAGGAGAAGCAGTCCGTCATGAGTACGGCCGGGCACGTCGCGGGCTCCGTCTGGATTGGTTTGAGAACAAACCATGTCCTGGGGGGCTGAAGACGGGGTTAAGGCGCGGAAAGCCGCTGGTGAAACGGGAAGCTCATCCCGAAACGCCCCCGCGATACAGGCGTCCGCGCTCCGTCCAGGCGACGACCAGGAGGGCGAGGGCACCGAGGGCCGCATAGCCGAGACCGATGGGCAGGACGGTGCCGTCGAAGGCCTGGCCGATGAGGAAGCCGCACAGGGCACCGAGAATCGTGGTGTAGAAGCCGAGGAAGGACGAGGCCGTCCCGGCGATCTCCCCCAGAGGTTGCAGGGCCAGGGCGTTGAAGTTCGGCATGGCGAAGCTGATCAGGAACTGATTGGCGGCGAGAAGTCCGAGGAACAGGCCGAGGGGTGGGCGCCCGCCATAGGCAAGGGCCGCCATCACCTGGACCATTGCGACGGCGACGAAGGCGGTGAGCCCGGCATGGGAGAGGGGTCGCATGCCGAGGCGGCGGACGAGGCGGGCGTTGACCAGGGTCGCCGCACCCATGGCCCCGGCCACGAGTCCGAAGGCGAGGGGAAACAGGGCACCCAGATGATAGAGGCCGGTGTCGAACACCTGCTGGGCCGAGCCGACATAGCCCATGATGCAGCCCGTCAGCAGGCCGAGCGCCGTGGCGTAGCCCACCGCCACCCGGTTGCGGAACGTGACGGCCACAGCTTGGCCGACGACGCGCAGGGAAAACGGGCGTCGGTATTGCGGGTGCAGGGTCTCGGGCATCCGGGCGGAGAACCACACGACGAGGAGGCCGGCGAGCACCAGCATCGACACGAAGACGTAATGCCACGAGCCGAAAAGAAGCATCGCCCCGCCGATGGCCGGCGCGATCATCGGTACGATCAGGAACACCATCATCACGAGCGACATCACGCTCGCCATCTCGCGCCCGGCGAACCGGTCGCGCACGATGGCAGTGGACAGCACCCGGCCGCCGGCCGCGCCGATGCCCTGGATGACGCGCGCTGCGAGCAGCCAGGCGAAGGACGGGGCGATCATGGCGAGCACGGTGCCGGCGACGTAGATCGAGAGGCTCACGAGCAGCACCGACCGGCGCCCGTAGGTGTCCGAGACGGGACCGTAGACGATCTGCGCCGCCCCGAAGCCGATCATGTAGACGTAGATCAGCCATTGCAGCCGGTTGGGATCCGCAACCGCGAACTCGGCCTGGATCTCGGGGAACGCCGGCAGGAGATTGTCAATGGAAATGGCGGTCACCGCCATCATCAGGGCGACGATCCCGACGAACTCACCGAAGCGCGGGCCGCTCCAGACCGAAGGCATCGGTGCTACGGGGGCGGGTGGGGGTGTCAACGACAAGGCGATCCTCGACGCGGGAGCGGAAGTTGGGAGCGGAACGGATCGGAATGCGTGACCGTACCCGCACGAAAGGACAGCCCTGGCCTAACGGCCTGCATGCGAGCTTGATCCCGATCGGCCGGCCGTCGGTCGTGCAGTGGCATGGGTCGAAGGCATGACGGGGTGACGGATGCCGCGCCAACCCGGGTCGCAAAGATCCGCGATCGGGTCTACCATTGCACCCCCTGCCCGGACGCCATCCGGTGCGCGGACGCCGATCCGGGTTGGCCAAAGGTCCACCTTGCGTCGGCCGGTCGTGTGGCCTTGTCTGCCGCACGCATAAAAACGAGATTCGGAGGAAGCACCATGAACAAGCCCGAATTCCTGAACCAGGGCACCAAGTCCCCGTTCTCCGCCCGCTACGAGAACTTCATCGGCGGTCAGTGGGTCGCACCCATTGCTGGCCGCTATTTCGAGAACACCTCGCCGATCACCGGCCGGGTGATCTGTGAGGTCGCCCGCTCGGACGCTGCCGACGTCGACAAGGCGCTCGACGCCGCGCACGCCGCAAAGGAGGCCTGGGGCCGCACCGCACCGAACGAGCGCGCGCGCATCCTGAACAAAATTGCAGACCGGATGGAGGACAACCTCGATCTCATCGCGCTCGCCGAGACCTGGGACAACGGCAAGCCGATCCGTGAGACCACACACGCCGACATTCCGCTCGCCATCGACCATTGGCGCTACTTCGCCGGCTGCCTGCGCGCCCAGGAAGGCTCGATCTCCGAGATCGACCACGACACCGTAGCCTATCACTTCCACGAGCCGCTGGGCGTCGTCGGCCAGATCATCCCGTGGAACTTCCCCATCCTGATGGCAGTGTGGAAGCTGGCGCCCGCGCTCGCCGCCGGCAACTGCGTGGTGCTGAAGCCCGCCGAGCAGACCCCCGCGTCGATCCTCGTGGTGGCCGAACTCATCGCCGACCTGCTGCCGCCGGGCGTGCTCAACATCGTCAACGGCTTCGGCCTGGAATGCGGCAAGCCGCTGGCCTCCTCGCCCCGCATCGCCAAGATCGCCTTCACCGGTGAAACGACGACGGGCCGGCTGATCATGCAGTACGCCTCGCAGAACCTGATTCCGGTGACGCTGGAGCTCGGCGGCAAGTCGCCGAACATCTTCTTTGCGGATGTCGTCAACGAGGACGACGACTTCTTCGACAAGGCGCTTGAAGGCTTCACGATGTTCGCCCTCAACCAGGGCGAGGTCTGCACCTGCCCGAGCCGGGCGCTGGTGCACGAATCGATCTACGACCGCTTCATGGAACGCGCGATCAAGCGCGTCGAGGCGATCACGCAGGGCTCTCCCCTCGACCCCGCCACCATGATCGGCGCCCAGGCCTCCTCCGAACAGCTCGAGAAGATCCTGAGCTACGTCGATATCGGCCGGCAGGAGGGCGCCGAGTGCCTCACCGGCGGCGAACGCAACGTCAAGGACGGCGAGTTCGCGGACGGCTTCTACATGAAGCCGACGGTGTTCAAGGGCCACAACAAGATGCGAATCTTCCAGGAGGAGATTTTTGGGCCCGTCCTCTCGGTCACGACCTTCAAGGACGATGCCGACGCCCTCGCGATTGCCAACGACACCCTCTACGGCCTCGGCGCCGGAATCTGGACCCGCGACGGCACCCGCGCCTACCGCTTCGGCCGTGCCATCCAGGCCGGGCGCGTCTGGACCAACTGCTACCACGCCTATCCGGCCCACGCGGCCTTCGGCGGCTACAAGCAGTCCGGCATCGGACGTGAGAACCACAAGATGATGCTCGACCACTATCAGCAGACCAAGAACATGCTGGTGAGCTACTCGGCAAAGAAGCTCGGCTTCTTCTAACCGTCGACCGCGAGACCACCTTGCCCCGGCCGGAAGGCCGGGGCTTTTTCGTTATCCGCCCCATATCTTCGGCAGATCGCCCGAGCGAGGACAGACCGATGAGCGACGTTGCCACCCGCGAACAGACCACCGCCGATCAAGTGGGCAACGACGGCACGCCGCTTCGCGTCACCGCGACGCCGGCGGCCCTCGCCCTCATCGAGGAGTTGCGCGCCGAGCACGGCCCGGTGATGTTCCACCAGTCCGGCGGCTGCTGCGACGGGTCCTCGCCCATGTGCTACCCGCAGGGCGAGTTCCTCACGGGCGACAGCGACGTGCATCTCGGGACCGTGGCGGGTGCCGATTTCTGGATCAGCCGGCCGCAGTTCGAGGTCTGGAAGCACACCCACCTCATCCTCGACGTGGTGCCGGGCCGCGGCGGGATGTTCTCCCTCGAAAATGGCCGCGACAGGCGCTTCCTCATCCGCTCGCGGCTGTTCACGGACGCCGAGAACACGGCGCTCGCCGGAGCCTGCAAGCTCTGATCACGGGTCTCACGGCCAGACCTTGATGGCGAGGGGCCGGCGCACGAGGTCGCGATCCGACGTGATGGCGCAGCCCTCCGTGCGCAGGGTCACATAGGTGAGGAGCGCGGTGTCGCCGGTGTCGTCGAAGTTACGGCCCATGGCGGCGGGGTCGAGCAGCGACGGATACGCGATCAAACCGGCCGACGCGCCGCAGGGATCGTCGTAGAGGGTCGCACCCGCCAAAAGCAGGCGCGGACGGTCCCAAGTCACGAGATCGCGTGAACTCGTCCAGTAGAATCCGGATTCGGGGAAGTCCGCCGCCTTTCGCGCCATGAACACTGCGATCCAGGCGCCACTGCCGCGATGGCGCACCACCGCACCCACGGGGGTGGGGAAGGGCGCCACGGGCTTGCACGTCGCCAGATGCATCGCCGGTTTGGTGTAGGGGTCTGGGAAAGCTGCAGTGAAGCCGGTGCCGGTCCAGGCGCGCCAGCGCGACGGGTCGGCGGGATCGTCCGTGCGGAACAGGCAAACCCCCGCCGCCTGGTCGCTGCCCTTGAGATCCCAACCGGTGGTCGAGGCGAACATGTAGCGCCAGCGCCCATCGCCAAAAATGTTCGACGGGTTGAAGAAGCCGCGATGACGGCCCTGTTCGACTTCCTGGCGGAACGGAGCACCGGCCACAACCACGGGCGGCGTCGCCCGCGAGAACCGCTGTCCGCCATCCGTCGAGGCGGCGGCCACCACCGTGTTGTACCAGCACTCCAGGTAGACCTTGGAGCGGCATCGGCCCGGATGCTCGTTGGCTTGGTATTCATGGTGGAGGAGAGCGGCGACGGCTTTGCCATCGTCGGTCCAGGTGGCGGCGACCCACGAACGGTCGTCGTACAGAGCCGGGTCGGGCTTCTCACCGGAATCGAGGACGATGGCGCAGTCGAGCTTGAGCGCGTCGAGGGACGGACCCCGCAGGGCGCGGTTCCGGTAATGCATCCCATAGAGCGCGACGGCGCTGGAAGCGTCTCGGAACGCCCGCGCGGAGGCATCCGGCACGTCCGCTCCATCGCAAGCATCGCGGCCCGCCTTGAAGACCACGGTCGGGGGTCCGACGAGTGTCAGCGCCGAGAACGGCGGTTCCGAGGCCGCGCCGGCCGCGTCCGTGAGGCTCGCCAGCGCGAGGAGGGTGCGAAGAATGAGGCGCGTCATCGCGTATGCCTGGACATCCCGTCGAGTTTGGGTTTTGAACCGTTACAGACTGATTGCCGCGACGCCGCGTTTTCGGCGGCTGTCCACATCCCGATGCACGAAAGCCCACCATGCTGATCCTGATCCTCGGCCTCGTGCTGTTCCTCGGCATGCACGCCTTCTCCATGGCGCGGGCCAAGCGCGCGAGCGTCATCGGCGATGTCGGCGAGGGCCGCTACAAGCTCGTCTACACCGGCGTCTCGGTGCTCGGCCTCGTGCTCATCGCCTACGGTTTTCACCTCTATCGCCAGGCCGGCTACATCGCCGTCTGGAATCCGCCGGTCTTCACACGCCACCTCTCCCTCGTCCTGACCCTGCTGGCCTTCATCGTCCTGGCCTCGGCGTACCTGCCGGGCCATATCCGAGCCAAGGCCAAGCATCCGATGTTGCTCGCGGTGAAGATCTGGGCGACCGCCCACCTCCTCGCCAACGGTGATCTCGGCTCGATCCTGCTGTTCGGGAGCTTCCTCGCCTGGGCTGTGGTCGCCCGGATCAGCGCCAAGCGTCGGGCCCTGAACCCCACGGCCGTGGCTGCCCAACATGGCGTCGTCGCGGCCCCGGCCGGATGGCGCAACGATGCCATCGCGGTGGTTGTGGGTCTCGCCGTGTGGTTCGTATTCGGCAAGGTCCTCCACCCGATCCTCATCGGCGTCGCCGCCTGGCCGGGGCAGGCCTGAGCACGACGGCCCCGCGGCGAAGACCGGTCGCCAACGGCGCGGGCCTGTGCTAGGCGCAGGCCTTCCTCTTCCTTTGAGCGGTCGGTCGCGTCTCGGCCGGCGTGAGACAGCATGGCCGAGAACAACGAGTTCATCCGCGAGGTCAACGAAGACTATCGCCGGGATCAGGTCGCCGAGATCTGGCGTCGCTACAGCGGCGCGATCATCGCCGTGGCGATCCTCGTCGTGGCCGCCGTCGGCGGCTGGCGCTACTGGCAGCACGACCAGCGCGTGCGCGCCGATGCGGCCTCCGAACAGTTCGACGCCGCCAACCGCCTTGCCCGCGACGGCAAGAACGCGGAGGCCGACAGGGCGTTCGCGGCGCTCCGCAGCGACGCACCGGGCGGTTATCGCCTCCTCGCCCGCTTCCGCTCGGCCGCCGAGACGTCGAAGCGCGACGGGGCTGCCGCCGCCACCGAGTACGACGCTCTTGCGGCCGACACCGGGGTGAGCGATGCCCTGCGCGACCTCGCTCGCCTCCGCGCCGCCCTCCTGCGCCTCGACGGGCCGCAGCCCGACGCGGCGCTCGCCAGCCTCCAGGGCCTCGCCGCGCCGACCGGCGCCTTCCGCCACACCGCCCGCGAGATGCTCGGTCTCGTCGCTCTCAAGCGCGGCGAATACGAGGCGGCCGGACGCTGGTTCGACCAGATCAATGCCGACCCGCAGGCGCCGCAGAACCTTCGCCAGCGCATCGAGGTCTATGCCGCCCTCGTGGCCGGCGGTCCGGTCTCCGTGACGGTTGCGACGCCGGAGCCTGCCGCGCCACTGCCCGTGACGCGCTGACCAAACGCCTTTCCCCATCCTGTACGACTGAATCGAGCACACCATGGACATGCCGACCGTCGCGATCGTCGGACGGCCGAATGTCGGCAAGTCGACCCTCTTCAACCGCCTCGTGGGCAAAAAGCTCGCCCTCGTGGACGACCGCCCCGGCGTGACCCGCGACCGGCGCGAGGGCGACGTCAACTTCGGTGGCCTCGTCTTCCGCATCATCGACACCGCCGGCCTCGAACAGGCCGATGCCGATTCGCTGCTGGGCCGCATGCGCGCCCAGACGGAGGCGGCGATCCTCGAGGCCGACGTGGTGCTGTTCGTCATCGACGCCCGCGCCGGGATCCTGCCCGCCGACCAGCCCTTCGCCGAGCTCGTGCGCCGGGCCGGCTGCCCCGTCATCCTCATCGCCAACAAGGCGGAGAGCGGCGCGGGCCTGAGCGGCGCCTACGAGGCGTTCTCCTTGGGGCTGGGCGATCCGATCCCGTTCTCGGCCGAGCATGGCGAGGGCATCGGCGAACTCCACGACGCCCTGACCGAAGCCCTGCCGGCGCAGGACGAGGAGGATGCGGACGAGGATCCGTCCGACCGCTCCCTCAAGGTCGCCATCGTCGGCCGCCCCAATGCGGGCAAGTCGACCCTGATCAATCGGATGCTCGGGGAGGAACGCCTCCTCGTCGGCCCGGAAGCCGGCATCACCCGGGATTCCATCTCCCTCGACTGGGTCTGGCGCGGGCGCCGGATCAAGCTCCACGACACCGCCGGCATGCGCCGCAAAGCCCGCATCGACGACAAGCTCGAGAAGCTCGCCGTGTCGGACGGGTTGCGCGCCGTGCGCTTCGCCGAGGTGGTGGTGGTGCTTCTCGACGCCACCATCCCGTTCGAGAAGCAGGACCTCACCATCGTCGATCTCATCGAGAGCGAGGGCCGGGCGCTGGTCATCGGCCTCAACAAGTGGGATCTCGTCGCCGACCAGAACGGCCTCTTGAAGAAGCTGCGCGAGGACTGCACCCGCCTGCTGCCGCAGGTGCGCGGCGTGCCCGTGGTGCCGCTCTCGGGCCTCGCCGGCGAGGGCATCGACAAGCTCATGCAGGCAGTGACGGGCGCGGAGGTGGTGTGGAACACACGCGTCTCCACTTCGCGGATCAACGACTGGCTCAGTGCTGCGACCCAGCGCAACCCGCCGCCTGCCGTCTCGGGCCGCCGCATCAAGATCCGCTACGCCACCCAGGTGAAGAGCCGCCCGCCGCACTTCGCCCTGTTTGGCAACCAACTCGACGGCCTGCCGAAATCCTACACCCGTTACCTCGTCAACGGCCTACGCGAATCCTTCGAGCTCCCCGGCGTGCCGATCCGGCTGTCCCTGCGGACCTCGAAGAACCCGTTCGACAAGGACAACAAGGGCTGAGCCGGTACTCCGTCGCACGGTAGATTCAACTGTCGCCCCGCGTGATGGCCGCTAGCCAATCCACCACCGCGCCGAGGGAGCTTCGGTCATCGGATCGGACCGTTTCGAAAGCGGCGATCTGGCATTCCGCGCTCGTGCCGTCACGGACGATCCTGCGGGCGGCCTCGACCTCCGCCACACAGCCCAGGGCTTCGGCGTCCTCGACGATCAGCGTAAGCAGCCTGTCGAGGGCTTCACCGAATGGCACGGCCTGCTCGCTCGCCTCGTCGATCATCTCCGCCTTCGTACCCCCATGCTGCGCCCGCCAGAGGTTCTCCTGCGCCAGCGCCCGCGAGACGCCGTCGAGGCCGGCGTTCAGGTCCGGGCGGCGCACGGCGCAGCGAACGAGGCAGCGATAGAGCGCCGCGATGGTGATGGCGTTGTCGATCCGCGTGCAGGAATCGGCGATGCGCAGTTCCAGGGTCGGGAATTTGATCGAAGGGCGCAGGGACCACCACAGAAAGCTCGCATCCTGGATCGAACCGGCTCGGGTCATGATCCGAACGTAGCGCTCGTAGGCTTTCGTATCGGCGAAAAGCTCGGGTAGGCCTGTCCGCGGAAGTTCGCCGAAGGCGCTGAGGCGATAAGAGGCGAGTCCCGTCGGCTGGCCCTGCCAGAACGGCGACGAGGCCGAGAGAGCGAGCAGGATGGGCTGGAATGGCAACAGCCGGTTCATGAGGTCCACCCGCGCGTCGGGGTCCGGCACCTCGACATGGACGTGCATGCCGCAGATCAGGCTGCGCCGACCCGCCAGACCCACATCCTCCAGGATACCGGTGTAGCGCTCGCCTTGCGTCGCCACCTGCCTCGCCCAGGCCGCGACCGGATGGGTGCCGGCGGCGAAGACGAGGACGCCGTGCTCCCGTCCGATCCGCGCCAGAATCGCCCGGTGATGCGCGAGGGTCTCGCGGGCCTCGCTAAAGCTTTCCAAGGGCGGCGTGCAGGCCTCGATCTGTGATTCGAGGAGCTCGCGGCCGATCTCCGGCAGGGCAGCCCCGGCCGCGTCGTGGAAAGCACCGAGCGGCCGGTCCGGCGTGCCGCGCGTCTCGGAATCGGCCAGAAAGTACTCTTCTTCGATGCCGAAGCGGTACGAATGCGAGCTCATCGGGGACCTTGGGGCTGGAGGGCTCATCTCAACCCGCAAGCGTAGTCCTTTGTGCCGTCAGGTGCGGAGCGGGCCGCCGACGAGCCACGCGGGATCGAACCAGCGGTCGGCCTCGCCGTCATAGGGCAGGCGGGTCACGTCCCAGTGCTGGATATACTTGGCGTACACGTTCCAGACGCTGATCCCGCCACCCACGAAGATGCGCCGGCCGGGATACCGCTTCAGCACCGCCTCGGGATCCTCGTGGCTGCGGATCACGTCGATGGTGCGGTCCTTGAACGCTAAGTCGGGCACCGACGCGATGGTTTTCGGTCCGGCGATGAGCACGTGGCCCATGGTGATGGCGAAGAACCGCGTGACGTCCTCGACGAAGAGGGGATCGGTGTTGCCCTCCCAGGGGAGATGCCCGTTGAGCCCGAGCTGGCCCCGTTGGCCGATGGCGCAGATGCAGCGAACGTCGATCATGGTGGACCTGGCACTTAGTGATGAGACGGTGATCCGAACCGAAGACTTGTCGGGAGAAGTCAGGGCACGTCGGTTGCGTGCGTCATGCCCCGGAGGACTTTTTTAGTGCGCTCTCCGCCAAAGTGGATACCGGTTCGGCGGGGAAAGCGCGGCAAAACAAAGGCCGCGCGATGTGTCCCGACCCAACGTGGTCGGGCACAGCTCTAGCGCGCCATCTGGGGCGTCAGCACGCGGTCGCTCGGAAAATCGAAGATCTTGCCGGTTTCGGTCCAAGCGGGGCTCGCCAACCGGACGATGTGCGGCGCCAGATCCTCCGGTGTCCTCAAGGTCTCGGGATCCTCGCCCGGCATGGCTGCGCGGCGCATGTCCGTCCGCAGGGGGCCGGGATTGAGCAGCATGGCACGAACCGGCGTCGTCTCGGTTTCGGCGGCGTAGGTCCGGACCAGGGCATCGAGGGCGGCCTTGGAGACGGAGTAGGGGCCCCAATAGGCCTTGCACTTCTGGGCGGCACCTGAGGTCACGAAGATCGCCCGACCGGCATCGGACATTCGCAGGAGCGGATCGAACGAGCGGATCAGGCGCCAGTTCGCCGTGACGTTGATGTCCATCACCTGGGTCCAGGTTTTGGGGGTGACGTGGCCGAGCGGCGTGAGGTTGCCGAGAATGCCCGCATTGCCCACCACGATGTCGAGGCGCTTCCAGCGTTCGTGAAGTCCGGCGCCGAGGCGGTCGATGGCGTCGTAATCGGTGAGATCCAGCGGCACCAGGGTGGCGCTCGAACCCACCGCGCGAACGGCATCGTCGAGTTCTTCCAGCGCACCCTGGGTCCGGGCGACGGAGACGATGTGGGCGCCTGCCTCCGCCAGGGCGAGGGCGGCGGCCCGGCCGATGCCGCGCGACGCACCGGTGACGACGGCGACGCGCCCGGCCAGGGGTTTTTGCGGGTCGATCATGGGCGCGCGTTCAGTCGGCTTCGGCCAGCATCGCCAGCCGGCGCGGACCGGCGATGGCCATGTCGGTCAGGCTCGTCGGGTAGTCGCCGGTGAAGCAATGGTCGGTGTATTGCGGGCAGGCCTCGTCGCGGCGTTCCTCGCCCATGGCCTTGTACAGCCCGTCGATGGAGAGGAAGGCCAGCGAATCGGCGCCGATGTAGCGGCGCATACCCTCGAGATCGTGCGTGGCAGCGAGGAGCTTCTCGCGCTCGGGCGTGTCGATGCCGTAGAAGTCCGGGTAGGTGATCGGCGGGGAGGCGATGCGAAAATGCACCTCGCGGGCGCCGGCTTCGCGCATCATGCGGACGATCTTCACGGAGGTGGTGCCGCGTACGAGGCTGTCGTCGACGAGTACGATGCGCTTGCCCTCGACCACGGCGCGGTTGGCCGAGTGCTTCATGCGCACGCCGAGTTCGCGCACGGACTGCGTCGGTTGGATGAAGGTGCGCCCGACATAGTGGTTGCGGATGATGCCCATTTCGAAGGGCAGGCCGGTCTCCTGGGCGAAGCCGAGGGCGGCGGGCACGCCGGAATCCGGCACAGGGATCACCACGTCGGCGTCGGCCGCCGATTCGCGGGCGAGTTCGTGACCGATGTTCTTGCGAACCGAATAGACGCTCTTGCCGTTCACCACGGAATCGGGCCGGGCGAAATAGATGTACTCGAAGATGCACGGGCGCATGGGCCGGGCCGGCGCGAAGCGAATCGACTGGATGCCCTCTTCCGAGATCACCACGATCTCGCCGTTCTCGACGTCGCGGATGAACTTGGCGCCGATGATATCGAGGGCGCAGGTCTCGGAGGCGAGGATGTAGCGGCCGTCGAGTTCGCCCAGCACCAGGGGCCGGATACCCATGGGATCGCGGGCGCCAATGAGCTTCTTGTTGGTGAGCGCGACGATGGCGTAGGCGCCCTCGATCTGCTTCAGGGCTTCGGTGAACCGCTCCACGATCCGCGGCGCGCGGGAGCGCGCGGCGAGGTGCAGGATCACCTCCGTGTCGGAGGTCGACTGCGTGATGGCGCCATCGCGCACGAGGTCGCGGCGGATCGACAGGGCGTTGGTGAGGTTGCCGTTGTGCGCGACCGCGAGGCCGCCGCTGGCCAGTTCGGCGAACAGGGGCTGCACGTTGCGCAAGATGGTGCCGCCCGTGGTCGAGTAGCGCACATGCCCGATGGCGGCCCGGCCCTTCAGGCGGGCGATGGTCTCGCCATCCGAGAAGGAATCGCCGACGAGGCCGGGGCGGCGCTCCGAATGGAAGACTTCGCCATCGAAGGAGACGATGCCGGCTGCTTCCTGGCCGCGATGCTGGAGGGCATGGAGGCCGAGCGCCACGATGGCCGAGGCATCGGGATGGCCGAAGATGCCGAACACCCCGCATTCCTCGCGCAGGGTATCGCCGTCACGATCGAGGCCGTCCACGGTCCCGGCGGCCGGACCGGCACTCGGTTTCACTGCCAACATGGTGCGGTCGATCCCTGATTGCCCGGTACTGGGCCAGCCAGCCTCGTCACGAAGCCGTCATGCGCGAAGCCAGCATGTAAGCGGCGTCCGCCCGGGCACCAAGCGCCGGCACCGCAGATCAGCGTCGCGAGGCGGGCGTGGCTGGGGACGGTGCATCGCTGCGGCGCTGGGCCGGCACGTCGCCCTCCGGCGGCTCGACGGGGTCGGACGGGTTGTCCGCCTTCGGCTTCTTGAACTGCTTCAGCAGGCCTTCGGGGTTCTCTGGCAACTGCGCCACCAGGGCCTCCCCGGACTTCTCCAGCATCGGGCGGCTGCGGGCCTGGGCTGCCCAATCGGGCATCTTGCCCTGGACGAGCCAGGCCAGGAACACCCAGCCGATGACACAGATCAGGAAGCCGCGCCCAGCGCCGAACAGGAAACCGAGAGACCGATCGATGGCGCCGATGCGCGAATCGAGGATCATGTCCGACACCTTCACGGTTATGATCGAGACCACGATGAGGGTGCCGAGGAAAATCGCCGCGATGGACGCCACCAAGGCCACGGTGGCGTTGGTGACGTGCTGGCTCACCGTCGGCAGGAGCAGGGGATAGAGCTTCCAGGCAACGGCGGCGGCGGCGACCCAAGCGATGATGGCCAGCACCTCTCGGGTGGCGCCACGCACGGCCGCGAGCAACGCGGACACCACGACGATGCCGAGCACGACGAGATCGAGAACGGAGAACGGCATCGTGGGCGATTGTCACTTCAAGGGAGTTGCTTCGGCAAAGCGTATCCTGCGGCTTCCCCCGGCCGCGCCCCTGTATATCGTGCCGAATCCTGGCCGTCACCCTCAAGCCGACCGGCATCCCGGCCGGGACGAGCTTCAATCCTCGTCGTACTCCACCCCACCGCGTCCCCGGCCGGACCCGACCCGGCGCGGGCCGTTGCTGGCGATACCGGCGACGAGGTCGGCGATGTGGCGCAGGGCTTCGGTGGGAAACCCGTCGTTGCCGCCCTCGCCGCGCCCCTGAGGCGTCACCGCCTTGGCAAAGCCGAGCTTCAACGCTTCCTTCAGGCGGGCCGGCGCCTGGGCCACCGGGCGAATGGCGCCCGACAAACCGATCTCCCCGAAATACACCGTCTCGGACGGGAGTGCCGAGCCCGAAAGGGACGAGACCAGGGCGGCGGCGACAGCCAGATCCGCCGCCGGTTCGGTGATGCGCAGGCCGCCGGCAACGTTGAGGTAGACGTCGTGGGTGCCGAGCCGGATGCCGCCATGGGCCTCCAGCACGGCGAGCACCATGGACAGGCGGTTGGGGTCCCAGCCGACCACGGCGCGGCGCGGCATGCCGAGGGAGGAGGGCGCGACGAGGGCCTGGATCTCGACCAGCAGGGGTCGCGTCCCCTCCATGCCGGCGAACACCGCCGTGCCCGGCGCCGCGTGGTCGCGGCCGGCAAGGAACAGGGCGGAGGGATTCGGCACCTCTGCCAGCCCCATGTCGGTCATCTCGAACACGCCGATCTCGTCGGTGGGTCCGAAGCGGTTCTTCACCGCGCGCAGGATGCGGAAGTGATGGCCCTGGTCGCCCTCGAACGAGGCGACCGCGTCGACCATGTGCTCGACCACGCGGGGGCCCGCGATCTGCCCGTCCTTGGTGACGTGACCGACGAGGATCACCGCCGTGCCGGTGGTCTTGGCGAAGCGGATCAGGGTCTGGGCCGAGCCGCGCACCTGGGTGACGGTGCCGGGCGCCGATTCCACCGTCTCGGTCCACATGGTCTGGATCGAATCGATGATGCAGAGGGCAGGCGGCGTCCCCTGCGACAGGGTCTCGACGATGTCCTCGACGTTGGTCTCGGCCGCCAGCTCCACCGGCACGTCGGCGAGGCCGAGGCGCTCGGCGCGCAGGCGCACCTGGGCCACCGCTTCCTCGCCGGAGATGTAGACGACGCGCTCCCCCGTGCGCGCCATGGCGGCGGTGGCCTGCATCAGCAGTGTGGATTTGCCGATGCCGGGATCGCCGCCGAGCAGGATCACCGAGCCGCGGACGAAGCCGCCGCCGGTCACCCGATCGAGCTCGTTGATACCCGATGGAATGCGCGGCGCCTGCTTGACCTCGCCGGTGAGCCCCTCCAGCGGGAACACCCGGCCCTTGGCGCGGCTCGGCCGCGTCTTGACCGGGCCGGACTGGGGGCCGGCGGCACCGGTCTCTTCGGCGATGCAGTTCCAGCCGTTGCAGGCTTCGCAGCGCCCGCGCCAGCGGTTGTAGACCGCGCCGCAGGACTGGCAGACGAAGGTCTGTTGGATCTTGGCCATGACGCGTCCGGAAGAGGCCCCTCAGGCCTCGGTTCCTGTCACATAATGGCGAACATAGCGAGAACCCAGCCCCGTTAGGATCTCGTAGCCGATGGTGCCGGCAGCGTGCCCGACAGTGTCGATGTCGAGAACGTCACCGATGAGCGTCGCGGTTCCACCACGCGCTGCGCCGGGGGCGCCGGTGACGTCGAGAATGACGAGATCCATAGAGATGAGCCCGACGATTGGGCAACGTACGCCGTCGACCAGGGCCATACCCCGTCCGCTCGCCGCACGCGGATAGCCGTCGGCGTAACCGAGTGAGAGGGTAGCGAGGCGGCGTCGGCCATCCGCACGCCAGGCGGCGTTGTAGCCGGCGGTCTCGCCGGCCACGACGGTACGAACCTGCACGATGGTCGCCTCCAGGCGCACCACTGGACGCATGGGATTGGGTGTACCCGGCTTGGGGTTGCCACCGAAGAGCGCATAGCCGGGGCGCAGCAGGTCGTGGTGGGCTCGCGTACCCAGGAAGACGCCGGATGAATTGGCGAAGGAGGCGGGGATTCCCGGCAAGGCCGCGCGCAGGCGGGCGAAGTCCGCAGCCTGCCGCGCATTGATGGCCTCGTCCGGCAATTCGGCACTGACGAGATGGGTCATCAGGAGGTCGATGCCCGCCCGGGCCACGAGGGGATCGTCGACGAGTCCCAGCGCCTCGGACACGCAGAAGCCGAGGCGGTTCATCCCGGTGTCGATATGGAGCGCGGCGGGCCTCGGAGCGCCGGACTCGGCGGCAAGCGCCGCCCACTCGATCATCTCGTCGCGCGATCCTAGGACCGGGCGCAGGGCATGGGCGATGAGCGCGGGGCCGATGCCGGGCAGGAGCCCGTTGAGGACGTAGATGGTCGCATGCGGCAGAAGCGCGCGCGCCGCGACGGCCTCGCCGAGGTGGGCGACGAAGTAGGTTCGGCACCCGGCCGCCCACAGGGCGGGCGCGACTTGGGTGAGGCCGCAGCCATAGGCGTCGGCCTTGACCACCGCCGCGCAGGTGAGGCCGGGCGCCTCGTCCGCGAGGCGGCGCCAGTTCGCCGCGATGGCCCCGAGGTCGATGGTGAGGGTGGCGCCGTGGCCTGCTTCGATCACGCTGTCCAGCTTTGTTCGGTCATTGATTCGGCAGGGTTCGTTCCGAAGCAGACCCTAAACAAGGGCCGGAGGCTTCCACCACCAGATCGCTCGCAGGAATTGTCACCGAATCGCCTGACATGCGATCACATATGCTGGTCGGGGATCCGGTCCGACTGGGCAAGGTTCGAGAACCGCGTGATGTTTGCGTCGAACTGGAGCTCAACCGTGCCGGTGGGGCCGTGGCGCTGCTTGCCCAGGATCACCTCGGCCTTGCCGTGGACGCGGTTCATCTCGGCTTCCCAGGCGAAGAACTCTTCCGTGCCCTCACGGGGTTTCTTGTTGTTGACGTAGTACTCCTCGCGGAACACGAACATCACCACGTCAGCGTCCTGCTCGATGGAGCCCGATTCGCGCAGGTCCGAAAGCTGCGGGCGCTTGTCCTCGCGGTTCTCGACCTGACGCGAGAGCTGCGACAGGCCGATGATCGGCACGGCGAGTTCCTTGGCCAGCGCCTTCATGCCCGTGGTGATCTCGGTCATCTCCTGCACGCGGTTGTCCGAGCGCTTGCCGGAGCCCGACAGGAGCTGGAGGTAGTCGACGATGAGCAGGTCGAGACCCTTCTGGCGCTTGAGGCGCCGGGCACGCGCCGCGAGCTGGGCGATGGAGATGCCGCCGGTCTGGTCGATGTAGAACGGGATCGTCTGCATGTCCCGGGCGGCATCGGTGATCTTGTAGAAATCCTCCGGGCGGATGTCGCCGCGGCGGATCTTGTAGGAGGGCACGCCGGACTGCTCGGCGATGATGCGGGTGGCGAGCTGCTCGGCCGACATTTCGAGGGAGAAGAACCCGACGATGCCGCCGTTGACCGTCTTCATCACGCCATCGGCGCCCTTCTCGCCCTTATAGGCCTTGGCGATGTTGAAGGCGATGTTGGTCACCAGCGAGGTCTTGCCCATGGCCGGGCGGCCCGCGAGGATGATGAGATCCGACGATTGCAAACCGCCCATCTTGGCGTCGAGGTCGGACAGGCCGGTGGCGATGCCCGAAAGTTTGCCCTCGCGCTGGTAGGCCTTGGCGGCCATGTCGACGGCGGTGGTGAGCGCCTCGGAAAATTTCTGGAAGCCGCCGTCGTACTTGCCCGATTCGGCGAGTTCGTAGAGCCTGCGCTCGGTGCCCTCGATCTGGTCGCGGGGCGAGGATTCCACCGGGGCCTCGTAGGCGCCGTTCACCAGATCCTCGCCGATGGTGATGAGCCGGCGCCGTATAGCCAGATCGTAGATGGTGCGGCCGTAATCGCCCGCGTTGATGACCGTGGTCGCCTCGGCCGCGAGGCGGGCGAGGTACTGCATCACCGTCTGGCCACCGAGATCGGCGTCGCCGAGATACGTCTTCAGGGTGATCGGGGTCGCGAGCTTGCCACCCTTGATGAGCTGCGAGGCCACCTCGAAGATCTTGCGGTGGACGTCTTCCATGAAGTGCTCGGCCAGGAGGAAGTCCGAGATGCGATAGTAGGCGTCGTTGTTGACTAGGATCGCGCCGAGCAGGGCCTGCTCCGCATCGATGTTGTGCGGCGCGACGCGGAATTCCTGCGTCACCTGTTGAAGGTTGGCCACGAGGGCGTTGGGCAGGGCCATGGGCTGACTCGAGGCTCCGACTTTTCCAAGCGCGCGGGGATGTGGTCACCCAACCCGCCTTCATTCAGAGGCCAACCATGGCGCACCGTGGTTAAGAGCCTCTGATCACGATCGACCGATCCGCGTGCGAACCCGGCCAGAGCCGGACGCACGAACGCCCGCGACTCAGGCGAGGCGCGGGCGTCTATTTTGGAACAAACGAGGAACAAGTCAAACCGTGAAAGCTATCGCTCCCCGTTCTCCACCGCCCCGAAGGGCCGTGAATCGGCTTACTCGCGGTCGTCGCCGGCCTCGGCCAGCGCCGCGCCGACTTCGAGGCCGAGGTCGTCGAGGTTGAACGCCTCGCGCTCGGTGGTGGACTCGCCGCGGGCCTGACGCTCGGCCTCCTCGGGGGAGCGGGCGACGTTGACGGTCACGGAGACCTCGACCTCGGGGTGCAGCACGACGGGGACGACGTGCAGGCCGAGGGTCTTGATCGGCTGGTTCAGCGCGAACTGGTCACGACCGACCGAGAAGCCCTCGGCGGTGACGACCTCGGCGAGATCGCGGGTCGAGACCGAGCCGTAGAGCACGCCGGTCTCGCCCGACTGGCGGATGAGCACGAAGCTCTTGCCCTCGAGAGTCTCGGCGACGGTCTGGGCCTCGGACTTCTTCTCGAGGTTGCGGGCCTCGAGTTGGGCGCGCTGGGTCTCGAAGTGCTTCTTGTTGCCGGCGGTGGCGCGCAGGGCCTTGCCGCGGGCGAGGAGGAAGTTGCGGGCGTAGCCTGGCTTCACGTTCACGGTCTCGCCCATCTGGCCGAGCTTGGCGACGCGCTCGAGGAGGATGACTTCCATGGTTCTGGTCCTTCGGTTGGGGTTGGGATGGAAAACCGCTGGCCTCGGCCGGCGGCAGGCTCAAGGTCGCCCGGGCACGTCCTTCGGACGGCGCCGGTCGAGGGCGGTGTCGGCGATGCCGAACAGGGTCAAGGCCACGAAGGCGATCCCCTGGGTCACGAACAGGATGAGGTACAGGCCGAACAGTAGGGCGAGACGCCCCGGGCGGCCCCGGCTTCGGTCGTGGAAGGCGGCAAGTCCCTGGATGGCGAAGGCCGCGCTGAGGGCGCCGGCCACGGCCACGCCGAGCACACCGGGATAGCCCGGCGTGAAGGTCAGCAGGAGGGCGACGGCCAGGATGCCGAGGACCCGGCGCGGCATCCGCGTGGAGGGCAGGTCGGGCCAAGGCCGGGGCAGGCGGCCCGACACTTTTACGATTTTCGCGGCGGCCCATAAGTAGAACACGAGGAGGACGGCCAAGCCCTGCGCGGCGAGACCCGGCGCGATGCGGGCCAGGGCGTCGGACACGTCGTCCTTCAAGGTGTCGTCGGGCTTGCTCGCGTCCGGTTTCGGAGCATCCGGGTCCGCCGCATCAGGGGCGGTCTGGGCCGGGACGGCCGCGCGCCCCTGGGTCTGGATCTTCACGATGGTGCGCGTCATGTCGCGCAGTTGCGTGTGGAAGGTCTCGTAGTTCGGCGCCGCGATGACCGCGATGGCGACGAAGGCAAGGCCGGCCGTGCCGGCGGTCCAGGCCAGCAGCCGGCCTGTCGGATACCATTCCATAGTACCGTCGGCGCCGGGCCGGCCGAGGAGCGCGAGGTAGGCGAGCCACCAGGCGGGCAGGGCCAGATAGGCGAGAAAGCCGAGGCCGAGGAAGGGCTGCACCACGAGGGCCAGCGCGAGGCTGCCGGTGACGGCCGCGACGAGGGCGGCCTTGTGGCTCCAGCCGAGCCCGACGATGAGGATCGGGAGCGGGGCGAGCAGATAGAGGATGATGGCGAGTGCCGTCGCCTTCAGCAGCACGCCGAAGAGGAGAGCCGAGACGAGGCCCGCGCCGATACCGATTCCGAGAAACTGACCCATCGATCCCGCTGTCCCACTGTCCCGGTGCCGGGCAGGGTTAGAGGCACGCATCGCCCCAACGTCTCCCAGCCCTCACCATCGAAGGCCGGTACGAAACACTTCTACCGGTGAACCGGCATGTGCCTCGGCTCCATCGGAGCCGAGGCGGTCGTGACTACTTGATCACGTAGGGCAGGAAGCCGAGGAAGCGGGCGCGCTTGATCGCCTGGGCGAGCTCACGCTGCTTCTTGGCGGACACCGCCGTGATGCGCGACGGGACGATCTTGCCGCGCTCGGAGACGTAGCGCGACAGGAGCTTGACGTCCTTGTAGTCGATCTTGGGCGCGTTCGCGCCCGAGAAGGGGCAAGTCTTCCGACGACGGAAGAAGGGACGGCGTCCGCCGCCCGCACCACCACCAGCACCGCCAGCGGCGGGTGCACCGGGTCCAGCACCAAACGCCATAGCTTAAGCCTCCCCGCCGAAGCTGCGCTCGGGGCGGTCGCCCCGGTCGCCGCGATCACCACGGTCGCCGCGATCGCGGTCGCCGCCGAATCCACCACCACCGCCGAAGCCTTCGTCGTCACGACGACGGCCGCGCTCACGATCCTTGCGGTCGTCGCGGTCGCGCTTCTGCATCATCGCCGACGGCTCGGACTCGAGCTCTTCGACGCGGACGGTCATGAAACGCAGGACGTCCTCGGAGATCTGCATCTGGCGCTCCATCTCGGCCAGGGCGGCCGGGGGGGCGTCGACGTTGAGGAGCGTGAAATGCGCCTTGCGGTTCTTCTTGATGCGGTAGGCGAGGGACTTCACGCCCCACATCTCGATCTTCTCGACCTTGCCGCCATTGGCTTCGATGACGCCCTTGTAGGTCTCGACCATGGTCTCGACCTGCTGGGTCGTCACGTCCTGGCGTGCCAGGAAGACGTGTTCGTAGAGAGGCATTAACGGGCCCTTCATATCCAAAGGGACCCGACGGCACATGGGAGTGCGGGATAAGAAGCGTCGGGCCGGTTCGTACGCGAAATCGCCCGGCGCCAAGCCCTTCGAGCCGTTTGAAGGCCCGAGCGGTTGATCGAAGGCGGAGACACGGGACGACGGGAAAAGCCCTTGCGGAACCTCGCCCTATGCCGAACGAATCGGCATCGTCCGTTCAGCCCCCAGCCGGAGCGAACACGAGGGGTGGCGGATAAACCAGTTGTTCGGGCTTGGCAAGGCAGCCGCCATTCGGGCCCAGAGCGGTGAGAAGGGCCGACCTTCGGCTCGGCATCTCAGACGCTGGGATCCCGCGTGGTGGTTTCGCGGTGGATCGTCTCCACGCTCGCGACGGCTTCGTGCCGGCGCAGCCGCTCGGTCAGCGCATCGAGGGTATTGCGGTCGACATGCACGAGGCAAAGGGTGATCTCATCGCTCGCATCGACTCCGTGCTGGCGAATTACGATCTGCCGCAGCTTCGGCGCACACGGCCCGGCGAGGGCGTGCAGGTGTGCGAGGGTCAGCGCATTGTGTCGAGCGACGATGCGCAGATCGTATTTCTGGCGCCGCTCGCGGTAGCGTTCTTCCAGCGGCTTCATGCCCGCCAGGATACCCAGCACGATGGCAGTTGTGGCGATGGCCGGTACGTAGAGCCCGCCCCCGGACGCAAGACCAATGGCGGCCACCGCCCAGAGGCTCGCGGCGGTTGTGAGGCCCTTCACGACCTCACCGCGCAGGAGGATCGTGCCGGCACCGAGGAAGCCGATGCCGGACACCACCTGGGCGGCGACACGCGACGGATCGAGGGTCACGTTCGGTCGGCCCAGGATGTCGGCGAACCCGAAGGCCGAGACGATCATCAGCAGGCACGAACCGACGCAGACCAGCATGTGCGTCCGCATGCCGGCCGCCCACACCAGTCGCTCCCGTTCGAAGCCGATGACGCTGCCGAGCAGCGCGGCCACGAACAAGCGGCCAACCATGTCGACGTTGCTCAGCACGATTCGACGCTCATCGTCCGCTCGTGGGCGTCCGGTTATTTGTTCGGCTTTTCGGACAGGAGTGCCCCCGTCTTCGGATCGGCGTGGAACTGCATCTTCGTGCCGTTCTTCACGCCCTCGCCCTCCCAATGGCCATCATCGGCCTCGAACTCCGTGATGCTGGTGTAGCCCTCCGCCATCAACTTCTGTTTCACCTGCGCGGCGGGCATCCAATCGGCTCCGGGCTGGTCGGCGAGTGCTGCCGTCGATGCGGCAAGGGCGAGCGCCAGGGCGAGGGGAATCGAGCGTGACATCCAGAACTCCATGAGCCGGCAAAAAATCCAGACGGTTCAACGGGAATGCCGGGGGTGGGTTCCTGCGCGGCCTACCGAATCGATGCCGCGATCGCCTGCTGGATGCCCAGGATGTTCGCGCCCCGCTTCAAGGTCTTCTGGATCGGCTCGGCCCTGCCGGACACCCAGATCTTGAGTTCGGAATCGAGGTCGAAACTCCCGGCCGTCTCGACGGAGAAGCAGGTGATCGCCCGGTACGGCACCGTCATGTACTGGACCTTGCGGCCGGTGATCCCCTGCTTGTCCACGAGGATCAAACGCCGGTCGGTGAACACGATGAGATCCCTCAGGAGTCGGAAGGCGACCTGCACGCTTTCACCCTCCGTGAGGATGCCGGCGAGCTGCTCGCTGACCTCCGCCGCCGAGAGGTCGCTGCCGTGGCCGAGAAGGCCGTCGAGAAATCCCATCGTATGCCGTATCCCCGTTCGTACTTGCGAGGCCTATGTAACGATGGTGCTGGCCTGGTGAAACGACCGGGCCGTGTTGATCTCCGTGGGGATCGCGTTTGGAGTCCGCCGGATACATGATTCATCGTTCCTTGCGTCTCGGCGTGAACATCGACCACGTCGCCACCGTTCGCAACGCGCGCGGGGGCGGGCATCCCGATCCGATCCGGGCGGCGCGAATGGCCGTCGAGGCGGGGGCGGACGGCATCACGGCGCACTTGCGCGAGGACCGGCGCCACATCCGCGACGCCGACATGGAGACCTTGGCCCGGGTCCTGACCGTCCCCCTCAATTTCGAGATGGCGGCCACCGACGAGATGGTCGCCCTGGCGATTCGCCTGAAGCCCCATGCCGCCTGCCTCGTGCCGGAGAAGCGCGAGGAGCGCACCACCGAGGGGGGGCTCGACATCGTCGGCGGCCACGAACATCTGGCGCCCCGCATCATTGCCCTGAGCGCGGCCGGCATCCGCGTATCCCTGTTCGTCGAGCCCGATGTCGCGGTGATGGACGCCGCACACCGCCTCGGCGCCCCCGTGGTCGAGCTCCACACTGGGACCTATTGCGAGGCGGTGGCGGCCGGAAACACCGAACGGGTATCGGTGGAACTCGCTCGAATCGCCCGCGCGGCGACGCATGGCGCCAGCCTCGGCCTGGAGATCCATGCCGGTCACGGCTTGGCCCTGGACAGCGTCGGACCGGTGGCGGCGTTGGCCGAGATCGCCGAGCTCAACATCGGCCACGCCCTCATCGGCGAGGCGATCTTCACGGGGTTGGATCAAGCCGTCCGCGACATGCGGGCGGCCATGGACGCCGCCCGGGGAGCGAGCGCCGCATGATCGTCGGCATCGGCTCCGATCTCTGCGACATCCGCCGCATCGCACGCTCCCTCGAACGCTACGGCGAGCGCTTCACCCACCGGGTCTTCACCGACGGAGAGCGGGCGAAATGCGATGCCCGCGCCGCCCGCGCGCCGTCCTACGCCCGGCGCTTCGCCGCCAAGGAGGCCTGCGCCAAGGCGCTCGGCACCGGTCTCAGCCAGGGCGTATTCTGGCGGGACATGGAGGTGGTGAACCTGCCCGGCGGTCGCCCGACCCTACGCCTGACCGGCGGGGCCGCGACGCACCTCGCCGGGCTGATTCCGGCGGGTTATGCCCCCAAGGTCCACATCACCCTTACGGACGATCCTCCCATGGCTCAGGCCTTCGTGATCATCGAGGCGGTGCCGCTCGGCACCCTCCGGGCCTAGCTGGCGGCCCCCTCGCGTTGCGGCTCCTCCGCGCATGGTCTATGCCGCCGCTCGACCGTCGATGACGGACGGGGCCTGGATGTCGGCCTTCCGTGTCGAATCGGAGAGGCCAGCCAGATGGAACGTGCCCGCGTGGACCACCAGACGAAGCATGACTTGAAGGCGGCCGAGACCGGAACCTGGGCCAGCATCAAGGAAACCCTGAAGGTCGGCGGCCAGGCGCTGCTCATCGCCCTCGTGGTACGGACGCTGCTGTTCCAGCCGTTCAACATCCCGTCGGGGTCGCTCGTGCCGACGCTCCTCATCGGCGATTACCTGTTCGTCTCGAAATATTCCTATGGCTACTCGAAATACTCCCTGCCCCTGAGCGAGTACCTGCCGTTCACGGCCGACGGCCGGGTCTGGGCGGCGACCCCGAAGCGCGGCGACATCGCGGTGTTCAAGCTGCCCAAGGACAATGCCACGGACTACATCAAGCGCGTCATCGGCCTGCCCGGCGACAAGATCCAGATGAAGGCCGGCCTGCTCTACATCAACGACGTGCCGGTCAAGCGCGAGAAGATCGCGCCGTTCGAGACCACCGGCCCCTACGGTGAGCAGGCCAAGGCCGAGCAGTACCTCGAGACCCTGCCGGGCGGCGTCACCCACAAGGTGATCGAGCGCGACGGCGACAACGGTTACTGGGACAACACCGAGCCCTACACCGTGCCGGAAGGGCGGTTCTTCATGATGGGCGACAACCGCGACAACTCCACCGATTCGCGCGATCTCGCCAATGTGGGCTTCGTGCCGTTCGAGAATTTCGTCGGCCGGGCGGAGATGATCTTCTTCTCCATCGACGAGGGCACGCCGGCGTGGCAGATCTGGAACTGGCCGGCGAAGGTCCGCTGGGGCCGCCTGTTCACCACCATTCAGTAGGGCGATTGCGAACCGTGGACGAAGAGGCGCGTCCCTCCAGCCGGGCGCGGCGCGCGCCGCGTCCGAAGCCCGGCCTCGCCGTGCTCGAAGCCGCGATCGGCCATGCCTTTGCCGACCCGAACCTGCTGGTCCTGGCGCTGACCCACGTGAGCAAGGCGGGCGGCAATGGCCGTCTCGGCAGCTATCAGCGCCTCGAATTCCTCGGCGATCGTGTGCTGGGTCTCGCCATCGGCGATCTCCTCTACGCCGCGTTTCCGGGAGCCGACGAGGGTGACCTGTCGCGGCGCCTCGCCGGCCTCGTCCGGCGCGAGACCTGCGCCGCCGTGGCCACCACCTGGGATGTCGGTCCGCACCTGTTGCTCGGCCCCGGCGAGGTCCAGAGCGGCGGGCGCCGCAACCAGACCATCCTGGCCGATGCCTGCGAGTCGATCCTCGGCGCCGTGTTCCTCGACGCCGGCTATGCCAAGGCCAAGGCCATCGTGGAGGCCGCCTTCACCCCGGGCGTCGACACGGCCGCCCCGCGGGGACGCGACGCCAAGTCGTCGCTCCAGGAATGGGCGATGGGCCGCGGCCTGCCGATCCCCGCCTACGAGGTGGTGGAGCGCTCCGGCCCCGATCATGCCCCCCTGTTCCGCATAGCCGCCCGGGTCGAGGGCTTCGCGCCCGGCATCGGTTCCGGCCCGTCCAAGCGCCTTGCCGAGCAGGAGGCCGCCCGCCTTGTGCTGGAGCGCGAGGTGCTCGGTCAGACCCCCACCCCAACAATGGAGACGTCGGCGGACGTCCGCGAAGGAAATTCCCCCGATGTCTGATCCCGATTTCGAGACCGACCACGACGACGACGATCTGCCGCCCCTGGTGCCGATCCCTTCGGCGCCCATGCCGGAGAACACCACCGCCGGCTTCGTCGCTCTCATCGGCATCCCGAATGCCGGCAAGTCGACACTTTTGAACAGCCTCGTCGGCACCAAGGTGTCCATCGTCTCCCGCAAGGTGCAGACGACGCGCGCACTCGTGCGCGGCATCGTCATGGAGGGCACGGCGCAGATCATCCTCGTCGACACCCCCGGCATCTTCGCGCCGAAGCGCCGCCTCGACCGCGCCATGGTGCATTCCGCCTGGAGCGGCGCGTCGGACGCCGACGCCGTGTGCCTGCTCATCGATGCCCGCAAGGGCGTCTCCGACGAGGTCGAGGCGATCCTGGCCAAGCTCCCCGACGTGAAACGCCCCAAGGTCCTGATCCTCAACAAAATCGATCTCATCCCGCGCGACCGCCTGCTGGCGCTCTCCGCCTCGCTCAACGAGCGCATCGCCTTCACCCACACCTTCATGATCTCGGCGCTGAACGGCGACGGCATCGACGTGCTGAAGGCGACCCTGGCTTCAATGATGCCGAAGAGCCCGTGGCTCTACCCCGAGGATCAGGTCTCGGACGCCCCGATCCGCATGCTGGCCTCCGAGATCACCCGCGAAAAGCTCTACGACCGCCTGCACGAGGAACTGCCCTACCGCTCCACCGTCGAGACCGATCAGTGGCAGGTGCGGACCGACGGATCGGTGCGCATCGAGCAGACCATCTTCGTCGAGCGCGAGAGCCAGCGCTCCATCGTGCTCGGCAAGGGCGGTCAGACCATCAAGGCCATCGGCCAGGCGGCGCGGCGGGAGATCGCCGAGGCGGCCGAGCAGACGGTTCACCTGTTCCTGCACGTGAAGGTGCGCGAGAACTGGGCCGACGATCCGGCACGCTACCGCGAGATGGGCCTGGAATTCCCCCGCGGCTAGCAAGGTTTCACCCATGTGGTCGCCGGTTTCCCGTCGAGGATCGGCGACCTGTCAGGAAGCCGAACAGGGTGAAGCGTTGGCTTGCCGACGCGAACCTGCTTCGGCATCGGCTATCACCGACCAGCCCAGGTCACCCGTCACGCTCTCAGCCGTCGAGGCGCGCACCATCCGCGCCGGATCGTATCATCATGTCCGTCACATCGTTCTCGCACGCCGTCTACGGCCTTCCGCCCGCTGAACTCATCGATGGGCCGGAGGGGGCCGCCGACGGCGCCGTTCAACTTTCGCCGCTGATCCCGGGGTCGCCACGGATCGAGGATGTCGATCTGGGCAGCCTCGAACGGATCGACGTGCTGGCGCCGGCCGGCACCATCGAGCGGCGCTACGTCCTGGCCCAGGCGTTGCGCGCGCTGCGTCCCGGCGGTCGCCTCACGGCCCTCGCCCCGAAGGACAGGGGCGGATCGCGCTTGGCCAAGGAACTCGCGGGCTTCGGAGCGCCGGCGACGGAGAGCGCCCGGCGCCACCACCGCATCTGCGTGGTCGATCGGCCGGAGGCCATCGGCGATCTGAAGGCGGCCCTCGATGAGGGTGGTCCGCGTCATATCGACAACCTCGCCCTGTGCTCGCAGGCCGGCATCTTCTCCTACGACCGCCTCGATCCGGGCTCGGCCCTGCTCCTGTCGCTGCTCCCCCCGCTCTCCGGCAGCGGTGCCGATTTCGGCTGCGGCCTCGGGGTCCTGGCGCGCTCCGTCCTGCATTCGCCCAAGGTCACGACCCTGACCCTCATCGACATCGACCGGCGTGCCGTGGAAATGGCGACGCGCAACGTCGGCGATCCGCGCGCCACGATCCGCTGGGCCGACATCCGCGCGGGCCATCTCGGCCTCAGCCGCCTCGACTTCGTGGTGATGAACCCGCCCTTCCACGACGGCGGTTCAGAGGATCAGGCCCTCGGCCAGGGCTTCATCGCCCGTGCGGCCGAGGCCCTGCGCCCGGGCGGTACCCTGTGGCTCACCGCCAACATGCACCTTCCCTACGAGAAGCCCCTCAAGGCCGCATTCAAGACCGTCGAGCTGAAAGCATCGTCCGGCGGCTACAAGATCTTCGAGGCCCGGAAATGAGCAAGGCGGGCAAGACCCCGACCCTGCGCCTCGACCGCCTGCTCGCGAACATGGGCTACGGCTCGCGCCGTGAGATCGGGCTCCTCACCGGGGCCGGCCTCGTCGTCCTCGACGGCGCCGCCTTGCGGGATTCGGACCAGCGCATCCCGGTCACACCCGATCTGGCGCAGCGCATGATGGTGGACGGCGCCCCCCTCGATCCGCCGCCGGGCGTGACCCTGATGCTGCACAAGCCGCTCGGCGTCACCTGCTCGCACAAGGAGGCGGGGCCGCTGGTCTACGGTCTGCTGCCCGACCGCTGGCGCCGGCGCGACCCGGCCCTGTCCACCGTCGGCCGCCTCGACAAGGAGACGTCCGGCCTCCTGCTGCTGACCGACGACGGCGCCCTGCTGCATCGGATCATCGCGCCGAAATCCAACGTCGCCAAGCGATACCAGGTGACTCTGGACCGCCCGCTCAAGGGCAACGAAGCCGCGATCTTCGCCTCCGGCACCCTGATGCTGGAGGGCGAGGACAAGCCGCTCCTGCCGGTGGAGACGGAGGTTCACGACGAGACCCGCGCCGCCGTCACCCTGCACGAGGGTCGCTACCATCAGGTCCGGCGCATGTTCGCCGCCGTCGGTAACCACGTCGTCGGCCTCCACCGCGACCGAATCGGCGGGCTCGACTTGCCGGCCGATCTCGAGGCCGGCGCGTACCGGGTGATGGACGAGGCCGCGATCGCCGCCGTTTTCGGGGGCGCACAGGCCTGACGGGCTCCGCCCGCCCCAAAACCTTGCCATCGCAAAAACCGTCTGGTAAGGCCCCGCCCATTCCACACGCGGAGTTGGCCTCATGCCTGAATGAGGCGTTTCCGGTGACCGGTGCCCCACGGGACCCTGGTCGCTTCCTCCGCGGCGGCATAACCGGAGAGACAAAAGATCATGGCCGTTGATTTCAGCATGCGTCAGCTTCTCGAGGCCGGCGCCCACTTCGGGCACCAGGCCCACCGCTGGAACCCGAAGATGCAGTCCTACATCTTCGGGACGCGCAACAACATCCACATCATCGACCTGGCCCAGACCGTGCCGGCCCTCCACCAGGCCCTGCAGGCCGTGAGCGACACCGTGGCCAAGGGTGGCCGCGTGCTGTTCGTCGGCACCAAGCGCCAGGCCGCCGACACCATCGCCGAAGCCGCTAAGCGTTCGGCCCAGTACTACGTCAACTCCCGCTGGCTCGGCGGCATGCTGACCAACTGGAAGACCATCTCGGGCTCGATCTCGCGCCTGCGCAAGGTCGACGAAATCCTCGATGGCGGGGCCCAGGGCCTCACCAAGAAGGAGCGTCTCATGCTCGCTCGCGAGAAGGACAAGCTCGAGAAGGCCCTCGGCGGCATCAAGGACATGGGCGGCGTGCCCGACCTGCTGTTCGTGATCGACACCAACAAGGAGCAGCTCGCGATCAAGGAGGCCCAGCGCCTCGGGATCCCGGTGGCCGCCATCGTCGACACCAACTGCAACCCGGACGGCATCACCTACGTGGTTCCGGCCAACGATGACGCCGGCCGCGCCATCGCTCTGTACTGCGACCTCATCGCCCGCGCTGCCATCGATGGCATCTCGCGCGGTCAGGGCTCGAGCGGCATCGATCTCGGTGCCTCCGAGGAGCCGACCGCCGAGGAGCTGCCCGCCAACGACGAGGGCGCGGCTTCCATCGAGTCCGGCTCGGTCACCCAGGCCGATGTGGCCGCCCTCGTGGAGTCCACCGAGCACTTCGAACTGCTCTCGGCCCCGCGCGGCGCCCCCGACGACCTGTCGAAGCTCCACGGTGCCGGTCCCCAGATCGTTCAGAAGCTCAACGAAGCCGGCGTCTACCATTATTGGCAGATCGCCGCGATGAGCGAAGCGGACGTCGCCAAGGTCGATGCCGATCTCAAGCTCAATGGCCGCATCGGCCGTGACGGCTGGGTCGAGCAGGCCCGTGGCTTCGCCGAGGCCGCCGCCGCCGCCTGAGACCGCCACGGCGGCCTCGAGCCAGGGCCGCCACCGACGGATCGACACCATCATCCTGAAGCCCGGTGCTTTTTCCAGAGCGCCGGGCTCCTTCACTTCAAGAATCCCCCACATCAAGAGTCCCGGAAAGGACAGGCCATGGCCAACATCACCGCCGCACTGGTGAAAGAGCTCCGCGAAAAGACCGGCGCGGGCATGATGGACTGCAAGGGCGCACTGAACGAGACGGACGGCGACATCGAAGCCGCCGTCGACTGGCTGCGCAAGAAGGGCCTCGCCAAGGCCGCCAAGAAGGCCGGCCGCGTCGCCGCCGAGGGCCTCGTCGCCGTCGAGTCCGCCGGGCACCACGCCGCCCTCGTCGAGGTGAACTCCGAGACGGACTTCGTCGCCCGCAACGACAGCTTCCAGGGCTTTGCCCGCGAGGCCGCCAAGCTCGCCCTGGATACCGACGGCACCCTCGAAGGCCTCGAGTCCGCCAAGTTCCCCGGCGCCGAGACCACCGTCAAGGAGAGCCTCGCGAACCTCATCGCCACCATCGGCGAGAACATGACTCTGCGCCGCGTCGCCAAGCTCGACGTGACCAAGGGCGTCATCGCCTCCTACGTCCACGGCCAGGTGGTCGACGGCCTCGGCAAGATCGGCGTCCTCGTCGCCCTCGAGTCCGAGGGTGACGTCGAGGTCCTCTCCACCCTCGGTCGCCAGATCGCCATGCACGTCGCCGCCACCAACCCGGTGGCCCTCGATGCCGCCGGCGTCGACCAGCCGACCCTCGACCGCGAGATCAACATCCTGCGCGAGAAGAACGCCGGAAAGCCCGAAAATGTGCTCGCCAAGATCGTCGAGAGCGGCCTGAAGAGCTACTACAAGGAGGTCACCCTCCTCGAGCAGCCCTTCGTGCACGACGGCTCGAAGACCATCACGCAGGTCCTCAAGGAAGCCGAGGGCAAGGCCGGCGCACCGGTCAAGCTCACCGCCTTCGTTCGCTACGCCCTCGGTGAGGGCATCGAGAAGGAAGAGGCCCCGGATTTCGCCGCCGAGGTCGCGGCCGCCGCTCGCGGCTGATCACGGACCGACGGTCTGACGAAAATGTGAGGGGGGCGGTGGCAGCGATGCCGCCGCCCCTCGACGTTTCGGTCCCGCCTGCGCTAGACACCCCTCCGCTTCCGATTGGCTCGCCGCCCCGATTTCGGGACGGCTTTGAGGGGACTGGCTCGATGCCGGAGACCACACCGTTTCGCCGCGTCCTCGTGAAGCTGTCCGGGGAGGCGCTCGCTGCGCCGGACGGTTACTGGCTGCACCCCCCGACGCTCGCCGGTATCGCCGACGACATCGCCCGTACGCGGGAAGCTGGAATCCAACTCGCCCTGGTGGTCGGCGGCGGCAACATGATCCGCGGTGCGCGCATCTCGGCCGCGGGCTGGATCGACCGGGCCACCGGGGATTCGCTCGGCATGATGGCGACGGTGATGAACTCGCTGGCCCTCGAGACCGCCCTGAACGCCGCCGGCGTACCCGCCCGCACCATGTCGGCCGTGTCGATGCCGACGATCTGCGAGACCTTCGCGCGGCAGCCCGCCCTGCACCACCTCGACAAGGGGCAGGTCATCGTGCTCGCGGGCGGCACCGGCAACCCGTTCTTCACCACCGACACGGCCGCCGTTCTGCGCGCGGCCGAGCTGCGTTGCGATGCCGTGCTCAAGGCGACACAGGTGGACGGGGTCTACTCGGCCGATCCGAAGATCGACCCGTCCGCCACCCGCTACGATCGCCTCACCCACGACGAGGCCATCGGCCGCGACCTCAAGGTGATGGACACCGCCGCTTTCGCCCTCGCCCGCGAGAGCCGTCTCTCCATCGTGGTCGGGTCCGTCCATGCGCCGAGCTCGATCCGGGCCATCCTCACGGGGGAGGCACCGGCCACCCACGTGGTTCCTTGATCCACGCTCCCGCGATCCTCGGATGCGAAACGCCGAAGGACCGCGAACACATTTGCGGGCCACAGGGTTTTGGTTCATTGAAGCCGCAGAACGGGCCCCGGCGGCCCGGCTTCCCTCCCTCTCTGTTCGCGTCGGGACACTGAACGCATGGCTGCTATCCCCGAATTCGATCTGAACGACATCAAGCGCCGCATGCAGGGGGCCGTCACCTCCCTCAAGGGCGACCTCGGTTCCCTGCGAACGGGCCGCGCGACCCCGAGCATCCTCGATCCGATCCAGGTCGATGCCTACGGGGCGATGATGCCAATGGCGCAGGTCGCCACCGTGAGCGTGCCGGAGCCCCGCCTGCTGAGCATTTCGGTCTGGGACCGGGGCATGGTCAGCGCCGTCGAGAAGGCGATCCGTGAATCCGACCTCGGCATGAACCCCCAGACGGAAGGCCAGACCATCCGCCTGCGCGTGCCGGAGATGAACGAGCAGCGCCGCAAGGAAATGGTCAAGGTCGCACACAAGTATACGGAAGAGGCTCGTGTTGCCGTCCGCCACGTGCGTCGCGACGGGCTCGACCATCTGAAGAAGCTGGAGAAGGATGGCGCCATCAGCGAAGACGACGAGAAGCGTCAGGCCGGTGAAGTCCAGAAGGTCACCGATCAGCACATCGCCGAGATCGACGGCGTGCTGGCGTCCAAGGAAAAGGAAATCATGCAGGTCTAGCGCATCTGCCCGAGAGGTGGACACCGGCTTTCGCAACAGCCGATGCGTGACCGAGGATCGGGAGCATCGTCTTGGAGCGGGTATCCGAGACGATGCTCCCCTGCGCTCTGCGACGACTTAGATGTTGAGTTCGTCGTAAGGACGCAGGACGAGGGAAGGTTCTGGGACCGCGGTTCGATTTGATCGATCACGGTTCCAGCGTTCGGCGGATTGCCGTCCGAACGGGACGAAGCACGGGGGAGGGGCGCGTTGGGTCGAACTGAGGGCGCGCGTCACATCGAAGCCGGGATGGTGGGAGGGCAGGGCGCGTCGGCGTTCGAAGTCCGCCCGCCGGCCGTGTCCGGTGCGGCGCCGGTGCTGCCCGCCGGCCTCGCGCTGCCAGCGCCCGCGCACGTCGCCATCATCATGGACGGCAACGGACGCTGGGCGGCACGGCGGGGTTTGCCCCGCGTCGAGGGCCATCGCCGCGGCGTCGAGGCCGTGCGTCGGGCCGTGCGGTCCTCCATCGACCTCGGCGTACGCTACCTGACCATCTACACGTTCTCGTCCGAGAACTGGCGCCGTCCGCCGGCGGAGGTCGCCGACCTCATGGGCTTGCTCAAGTTGTTCGTCCGCCGCGATCTGGCCGAGCTTCATCGCAACGGCGTGCGCGTGCGGATCATCGGCGACCGCGAGGGCCTGAGCGCCGATATCGTCGCCCTTCTGGACGAGGCCGAGGCGATGACCCGGGCCAATCCCGGCCTGACCCTGGTGGTCGCGTTCAACTACGGTGGTCGCCAGGAGATCGTCCGCGCCGTGCGCACCCTCGCCCGGGCCTGCGCCGAGGGCCGTACGAGTCCCGACGACATCGACATCGACGCCATCACGGCGGCCCTCGATACCACCGGCATTCCAGATCCCGATCTGGTGATCCGCACCTCGGGCGAACTGCGTCTGTCGAACTTCCTCACGTGGCAGACGGCCTACGCCGAGTACGTGACCACGCCCGCCCTGTGGCCGGACTTCGACCACGACGCCTTCGTGGCGGCCATCGGCGAGTACCATCGCCGCGACCGGCGCTTCGGCGGTCTCAGCGACAAGACCGGCTGATGGGAAGCCCGAGCGAGGCGGCCCCGGGTGTGCGGCGCAATCCCCTGAGCGGGCGCGAGTTCCAGCTTCGCCTCGTGTCTGGGGTGGTGCTGGCGATCCTCGTGGTCTCGGCCCTGATCCTCGGCGGCGGACCGTTCGCCTTCATCTGGCTGGCCGCCGCCCTCGTCGGCGCCGCGGAGTGGATCGGCATGAGCCGCACCGGCCCGCGCCGGCTGCTCCTGACGATCATCGGCGTGACCCTCGCGGGCCTCTCCCTGTGCCTCCGGGAGGGAGCCACCCCCCTCGTATTCCTCGCCGTCGCCGCGACGGGGACCCTCGGTCTGCTCGTCCTGGCCCAGGACGGTCCGGCGCGGGGCCGCGCGGTGGCGGGCCTTGCCGGCGGCGCCGTGGTCGCCCTCGTTCCGCCGGGTCTGCGCGACGATCCCGGCATCGGCATCCTCGGGCCCGCCTGGATGTTCGCGGTGGTGTGGTCCACCGATGTCGTCGCCTACATCACAGGCCGGACGTTCGGCGGCCCGAAGCTGATGCCGAGTGTCAGCCCGAAGAAGACGTGGTCGGGCGCGCTCGGTGGTCTCGCCGCCGGGACCGCCGCGGGCATCGGCCTCGTCGCCCTGGCGCGGGGCTACGGCTGGAGCCCGCTCGCGGCGACCTCACTTGCCATCGTGGGCGCTGTCAGCGCCGCCGCCTCGATCTTCAGTCAGGCCGGCGATCTGGCCGAATCCGCCCTGAAGCGGCACTGGGGCGTCAAGGATTCCGGCCGCTCCATCCCCGGCCACGGCGGGGTCATGGACCGTCTCGACGGTTTCGCCGCCGTGGCCTTGCTGGCCGGATTGTATCTCCTCGCGCATCGCATGGGCGCGGTCTGAAGGATTGTCTCCGTTGAGTCTCACCGTTTCCATCCTGGGTGCCACCGGTTCCATCGGCCGCTCCACCACGGACCTTCTCGGCCAGCATCCCGAGCGCTTCCGCGTCGGCGCCCTGGTGGGCGGCCGTGACGCCGTCGCGATCGCGAAGCTCGCGCGCGAAATCGGTGCCGACTTCGTGGCGCTGGCCGACGAATCACAGGGGGCGGCCCTGCGCGATCTCCTCTCCGGCACCGGCATCCCCAACGGCGCCGGCGAAGGCGCGGTGCTGGAGGCCGTGGCACGCGATGCCGACATCGTCGTGGCCGCCGTGAGCGGAGCCGCCGGTCTTCGCCCGACCCACGCCGCGCTCCGCCTGGGTCGCACGGTGGCGCTCGCCAACAAGGAGAGCCTCGTCTGCGCCGGCGACGCCTTCATGCGGGACGCCGTTCGCTACGGAGCCACCCTCCTGCCGGTGGATTCCGAGCACAACGCCCTCGCCCAGGCGCTCGGTGACGGCAAGGTCGCGGATATCGCCACCATGACCATCACGGCCTCCGGCGGGCCGTTCCGCACCTGGACCGCCGAACGCATCGCCGCCGCCTCGCCCGCGGAGGCCGCCGCCCATCCGACCTGGTCCATGGGCATGAAGATCAACATCGATTCGGCGTCCCTGATGAACAAGGGCCTCGAACTCATCGAGGCGCATCACCTCTTCGCCATCGAGGCGGCGCGCCTCGACGTGATCGTCCACCCACAATCCATCGTGCATGGCCTCATCACCTGGCGCGACGGCGCCGTCACGGCGGGGCTCGCCATGCCCGACATGCGGGTGCCCATCGCTCATTGCCTGGGGCTCGGCGAGCGGCTGACCATCGCGCGGGGCCGTTCCCTCGACCTCGCGGCGGTGGGGAGTCTCACCTTCGAGGCCGCCGACGAGACACGGTTCCCGTGCCTTCGGATCGCCAGGGCCGCCCTGCGCGACGGCGGTGCGGCCCCGACGGTGATGAACGCCGCCAATGAGATCGCGGTGGCGGCCTTCATCAGTGGCGCCATCGGTTTCTACGGGATCGCCGATCTGGTCGAGCGCGCTTGTACCCATTTCGCAGGGCTCTACCGGCAGGCACCGTCGGATGTCGACGAAGCCCTGGCCATCGACGCCGAGGTGCGGGCCTGGAGCAGCGAAGCCCTGGCGGCTTGATCCCGCCCGGAGCGCGTCGCGGCGAGCTTCGGGTCAAGCCCTCCCTCTTTACCCAAATCGCAGGAAAACCGGCTTTCCGGCTGGTCTTTGCCCCAGTGCGACGCCAGAACCACGCTGGCGCATTTGCGTTCGCCGGCCCCAGCCCCGATCTGCTACAGGCGGATTGGCTTGCCGGCAGGACGCTTCGAGGATCGACGATGGACTTTCTGAACACGATGGGCGGGACAGCCGCCGGATTCTTCGGCAACGTGATCCCGTTCCTGATCGTGCTCAGCGTCGTCGTGTTCGTTCACGAGATGGGGCACTTCCTCGTCGGACGCTGGTGCGGCGTCGGCGTCCACGCCTTTTCCCTCGGGTTCGGCCCCGAACTCTTCGGCTTCAACGACCGTCACGGCACACGCTGGAAGCTTTCGGCCGTGCCGCTCGGGGGCTACGTCAAGTTCCACGGCGACGCGAACGGTGCCAGCGTGCCGGACCCCGATGCGGTGGCGCGGATGAGCCCCCAGGAGCGCGCCACCAGCTTTCCGACGCAGCCCCTGGCCAAGCGCGCCGCCATCGTCGCCGCCGGTCCCATCGCCAACTTCCTCCTCGCCATCGTGCTGTTCTCCGGAGCGATCTACTTCGGCGGACGCTACGAGACACCGGCCCGCGTCGAGGCGGTGATGGCAGGGAGCGCGGCCGAGCGCGCCGGCTTCCAGCCCGGCGACATCATCCGGGCCATCGGCGGCACCACCGTCAACAGCTTCACCGACATGCAGCGTTCGGTCACCACCAGCGCCGGTTCCAGCCTCGCCATCACCGTCGAGCGCAACGGCGAGCGGCAGGTGCTCACCGCCGTGCCGGACGGCGTCGAGGAACGTACCCCGTTCGGGCGGCACCGTTTCGGTCGCCTCGGCATCCAGGGTCCGAAGGGCAGCGAGGCCAAGCTCGTCCATTACGGCCCGCTCCAGTCCGTGGGTCAGGGCGTCTACGAGACCTACTTCGTGGTCGACCGGACCATCGATTACATCGGCAAGCTCGTGACTGGGCGTGAATCGGCCGATCAGCTCTCCGGGCCCATCGGCATCGCCCGGGTCTCGGGCGAGGTCGCCAAGGTCAGCGGTGCGGGCGGACTCATCGGCCTCATCGCCCTTCTGTCGGTGTCCATTGGCCTTCTCAACCTGTTTCCGGTGCCCCTGCTCGATGGCGGACACCTTCTGTTTTACGCCTTCGAGGCCGTGCGCGGGCGGCCACTGAGCGAGCGTACGCAGGAAATCGGCTTCCGCATCGGTTTGGCCCTGGTGCTGTTCCTGATGCTGTTCGCCGCCTGGAACGACGTCCTCAATCTCGGTGCCTCCTGGGGGTCGCGCGGCACCTGATCGACGTTCCCCCAGGCAAGCCTCAGACTCGATCAAATCACTGGCCGCGCTGGCGCATCCGCCGCGCGGCCAAGTTGCGTTGTGGCTTCGTTCACCATGTTCGGCGATGGCGTTTCGGCGTTAAGTGACCGGAAGGCCACGTGTCCCCAAAATCCCCTGTGAGCGGGTGACCCCAACGTTTGCTTCGACCGGGAAACCCGCTAGAAGCTGAGCTTGGGACCAGACGACGGGACGACCGGGCAAACCGGCACCTGTCCGCGGGTGCGAACCCGTACTGATAATAAAAGAGACGGGCGATTACATGATGTCGATGACGGGAAAGCGCCGACGTAAGTCGGCGGAGCGGACCATCGTCCTAGTCGCCACCACGGCCGCAGGGCTGGTTCTCGGCGGCGTGGCGCAGGCCGAGCAGATCGTCGTCCAGGGTAACAAGCGCGTTGATTCCGACACGATCCGGTCCTACGTGACCGGCACCGCCTCCGGTTCGCCCGAGGAAGCCCGCCGCAACCTCCTGGCGAGCGGCATGTTCTCCGACGTTAAGGTGTCGCGCAGCGGCGGCAGCACCGTGGTGAGCGTGCGCGAGAATAACATCATCAACCGGGTGGTGTTCGAGGGAAACAAGAAGGTTGAGAAGGCCACCCTCGAGGGTGAGATCGAAGCCAAGGCGCGTGGCCCCTACAATCAGGGCATCGTCACCGCCGACATGCAGCGCATCCGCGAGATCTACCGCCGCTCGGGCCGCGGCAGCGCCAAGGTCAGCTTCCGCACCGTCGATCTGCCCAACGGCCGCCTGGACGTGATCTATGTCATCGAGGAAGGCGACAAGACCGGCATCAAGGCGATCAACATATCGGGCAACAAGGAATACTCCGAGTCGAAGATCAAGGAGCTGATGTCCTCCTCGGAGATGAACTTCCTGTCGTTCATCAAGACCTCCGATGTCTATGATCCCGACCGGATCACCAACGATCTCGACCTCGTGCGGCGCTTCTACCTCAAGAACGGCTACGCCGATTTCCGCGTCGTCAAGGCCGATGCCCGCTACGTCGAGGCCGAGACCGATGCCGGTTGGGTGATCGACGTGGTGGTCGAGGAAGGCCAGCAGTACAAGGTCGGTGCCGTCGCCATCGATTCGCGCCTTCCCGGCCTCGACACGCAGGGTCTCGATGGCGAAGTTCGCGCCCAGGTCGGCGATGTCTACAACGCCGAGGATGTCGAGCGCACCCTCAGTGGCGTGACGAACCAGGTTGCCCGCCAGGGCTTCCCCTTCGCCCAGGTGCGTCCCACCGGGCAGCGCGATCCGGCCACCGGTACCGTAGCCCTCGGCTTCGTTGTCGAGGACGGTCCGCGCGTCTACGTCGAGCGCATCAACATCCGCGGCAACACCCGCACCCGCGACTACGTCATCCGTCGCGAGCTCGATATCACGGAGGGTGATGCCTACAACCGCGTCCTCACGGACCGGGCGGAGCGTCGCCTGAACGGTCTCGGCTTCTTCAAGAAGGTCCGGTTCTCGAACGAGCCGGGCTCGGCCGCCGATCGCGTGGTCATCAACATCGACGTCGAGGATCAGCCCACGGGTTCGTTCTCGGTCGCCGGTGGCTACTCGACCCAGGACGGCATCATCGGTGAAGTCTCGGTCTCCGAGTCGAACTTCCTCGGCCGCGGCCAGTATGTCCGCGTCGCCGGCACCGCCGGCCAGTACGCCCGCGGCGTCGACTTCTCGTTCACCGAGCCGTACTTCCTCGGCTACCGCCTCGCCGCCGGCTTCGACGCGTTCTACAAGTACAGCGACCAGACCCGCTACTCGCGCTACGAGACCACCGTGTACGGTGGCCAGCTCCGCGTCGGCCTGCCGATCACCGAAGAGTTCGGTATCACCCTGCGTTACTCGCTCTACAACACCGAGCTGCGCGTCCCGAACACCATCCGCCGGCCGTACAACGACTGCTCGAACCCGATCCCGGGTTACACGGCGGTCTATCCGAACAACACGTTCACGGCCAATGGCCAGAACGTGTCGGGCCTCGCGGCCTACCCGAACTGCGCCTTCGACGGTGAAGCCTCCATCGCCCTCAAGGGCTCGCAGGGTAACACTCTCACGTCGCTGGCCGGCCTCACGCTGGCCTACTCGACCCTCGACAACATCGGCCTGCCGCGCAACGGCCTCTACGCCGAACTCAAGCCTGACCTCGCGGGCCTCGGTGGTGACTCGAAGTTCTTCCGCGTGACCGGCGACGCCCGGTACTACAAGGAGTTCTACGAGGACGTGGTCGGCTTCGTCCGGCTTCAGGGCGGTCACATCTCGGCGCTCAACGACGAGCCCCTGCGCATCACGGACCAATTCTTCCTCGGCCCGTCGCTGGTTCGTGGTTTCGCGCCCAACGGCATCGGTCCGCGCGACGTCGGCATCGCCGACAGCCGGTCCAACGCCATCGGCGGCAGCACCTATGTGGGCGGCACCGTCGAGGTCCAGTTCCCGATCTGGGGTATTCCCAAGGATCTTGGCCTGAAGGGCGCAGTCTTCGCCGATGCCGGTACCCTGTTCGGCTACAACGGCCGCACGCAGTTCAACGTCAATGGCGACGCCTTCATCAACGGCATCGCACCCGGCGGCGTCTGTAACTTCAATTCGGCCACCATCGGTGTCGAACCGGAGTGCGTGAACGTTCACGACAAGGCGGTCATCCGGTCGTCCATCGGTGCCTCGATCCTGTGGAACTCTCCGCTCGGACCGATCCGCTTCGATTATGCCTACGCCCTCACCAAGGACGAAGGTGTGAAGGTCCCGGGCACCAACTTCCGCATCGGCAAGGATCAGCTTCAGGCGTTCCGGTTCTCCGGCGGCTCGCGCTTCTAACGACAAAGGCGTCGCCCTTTTCCAAGGGCGGCGCGTTTCCGGTCATGGCAGATCCGATCTTCATCACGCCCGACACCACCCTCAGCCTCGGCGCCATCGCCGAGGCTGCCGGCGTTTCGCTCCCCCCCGCGGCGGACGCGCAGGCAATCTTCAACGGTGCCGCGCCCCTCGAGAGCGCCGGCCCGAGCGATATCGCCTACATGGACAATGCCCGCTACGGTGACGCCCTGGCTCAGACGCGGGCCGGAGTGTGCCTCGTCTCACCGCGTTTCGCCGCCCGTGTGCCGACCGGCACCATTGCACTGATCACCCGTGATCCTTACCGCTCCTATGCGGGCCTCCTGGCCCGGCTCTACCCGGAGGCGATGCGTCCAGCCTCCGTCTTCGGTTCAAACGGGGTCGCACCCGGTGCCCATGTCCACCCGGAGGCCCGCCTCGAAACGGGTGTCCGTATCGATCCCGGTGCAGTGATCGGTCCGGGCGCCGAGGTCGGCTCAGGAACGGTGATCGGTCCGGGCGCGGTGATCGGCCCGAATGTCCGGGTCGGGCGGGATTGCGCCATCGGCGCGGGTTCGACGGTCACCCATGCCCTGCTCGGCAATCGCGTCATCGTCCATCCCGGCGCCCGCATCGGCCAGGACGGGTTCGGCTTCGCCATGGGGCCGGGCGGCCACCTCAAGGTGCCCCAGATCGGTCGGGTCATCGTTCAGGACGATGTCGAGATCGGTGCCAACACCACCATTGACCGGGGTGCCAGTCGCGATACGGTGATCGGGGAGGGGACCAAGATCGACAACCTCGTCCAGATCGCCCACAACGTCGTCATCGGACGACATTGCGTCATCGTTTCGGGCGTCGGCATCTCCGGTTCGACCACCCTGGAGGATTACGTGGTCCTCGGCGGGCAGGTCGGCGTCGTCGGCCACCTGCGCATCGGCATGGGTGCACAGATCGCCGGGTCGTCCAACGTCAACCGCGACGTACCGCCCGGCTCTCGCTGGGGTGGCACGCCGGCCAAGCCGGTTCGCGCGTGGTTCCGTGAACTCACCACCCTCGCACGCCTCGCGGAACGCTCCGGCGGCGACGAGTCGAAGGAGCCGAAGGCCTGACGCTCATGCCATTTCCCGCAGGCGGAGATAGCCGGCCTCAAAGCCCGCCAACGCTCGGAGCGAAGGCCGGTCGTGGATCGTCAGCGCGCGCCCCGTCAGGGTGATCAGGCCCTGACGGCGCAACTCCTGCAGCGTGCGGTTGACATGGACGCTCGACAGGCCTGCGGTATCGGCGAGATCGTATTGCGTGATCGGCATGTCGCACCGATCGTTCTCCACCAATCCCACGGCCCGAAGGCGAAGCTCGAGTTCGCAGAACAGGTGCGCGATCCGCTCGAGAGCCGGGCGGGCTCCGATGTTGACGAGCCACTCGCGCAGGGTCGCCTCCTCCACCTTCTCGGCAGCGCGCAAGGCCCCTGCGATGCTTGGGTGATCCTGCACCACCGCCTCGATCGTCGACGACTCGGCGCGCACGATGCGAGCCGAGGTCAACGTCGTCACACCGTGGTCCATCCGGTTCGACGCTGCCGCATCGAGATCGTAGCTGTCCCCGGGGACGAGATAGGCCGTGATCTGGCGGCGCCCCCCCGTCAGCAGACTGTAGCGGCAGGCGAACCCTTCCATCAGAATCAGGCGTCCGCCCTTCGTTTCGTGCCGGGCGGTCAGGTCGGACCGTGCGGAGAAAGTTTCCGACGAAGCGGTCAGCCGCTCGACGGCATCCCCATCCTGGCTCCCGAGTGCGACGTGACTCTCGAGTTTGCGCCTGAAACGGTTCACGCCTTGGCGGGTGCCGACGCGAAGCGATCCGCCGTTCTCACCGGTTTGGGCTGTCGAGAAGCCGGTCGCCTGCAGTGCCGAGCCGAAACTCACGTCGGTCGTTTGATGACCCCAGGTGGCTTCCGGCTGTTGCGAAGCGACGGGGCGGCCGGTGCGATCACGTGAACGCCGAACCGGAACAGCGGACGGGTGGTTGACGGACATGAGACCCATATCTTGATGGCGCACGATCCAGAGATGCCTTCCGCCATCCTATGGTACGATTTCGCACTGAAGCTTTGGCTGGTCAACGTGCGTGAGCTGGGTTCACGGCGGAACACGCGCGACCGGTTGTCCGACAGGGACGCGTGACTTCCCCCGCCCGGGGGTTGCATCCGGCGAAGTTTCTGCCGAAAGACTTCACCTCAACCACAAAGACTTCGCCTTTTTTCGAATGGCGGATACGAGAACGAGCGGGGCGAAGCGCCGGAAGCGCCGCCGCGTGTCAGGGAGATGATCCGATCGATGAACGAGATGCCGCGCGAGCTCGGCTCGGCCGATATCCAGAAGGTTCTGGAACTCCTGCCGCACCGCTATCCCTTCCTCATGATCGACCGGATCGTCGAGATCGACGGTGACCGCTCCTGTGTCGGCATCAAGAACGTCACGATCAACGAGCCGCAATTCACCGGGCACTTCCCCGGTCTGCCGGTATTCCCCGGCGTGCTCCTCATCGAGGGAATGGCTCAGACTGCCGGCGCCATCTGCTGCCAGCACATCATGACCGACGATCTGCGCGCCAAGCAGGTGTTCTTCATGACCATCGACAAGTGCAAGTTCCGCAAGCCCGTCGTGCCCGGAGACACCGTGCGCTACCACATGACCAAGCTGAATCAGCGCCGCACCATGTGGTGGTTCCGGGGTGAAGCCCGTGTCGGTGACACCCTGGTGGCGCAGGCCGAGATCGGCGCCATGCTGGTGACGGAATGACCGCTGTGGTGGGCATCCACCCGAGTGCCGTGATCGAGGACGGCGCGATCCTCGGGGCCGATGTCCGCATCGGACCGTTCTGCCATGTCGGCCCGGAGGTCAGGCTCGGCGATGGCTGCGAGCTCGTCAGCCACGTGGTCGTGGCCGGCTCCACCACCATCGGATCGCGCACCCGCCTCTATCCCTTCGCCTCCATCGGCCATCCACCACAGGACCTGAAATTCCGCGGGGAGGCGTCGACGCTCACCATCGGCGCCGATTGCCTTATCCGCGAAGGCGTCACCATGAACCCCGGCACCGCCGGCGGCGGCCTGGAAACCACGGTCGGTGACACCTGTACCTTCCTGGCCAACTCCCATGTCGGGCACGATTGCCGGGTCGGCAACGGGGTCGTGTTCTCAAACAACGTCATGCTCGCCGGCCATTGCACGGTGGGCGATTTCGCCATCCTTGGCGGCGGCGCGGCGGTGATCCAGTTCGCCCGCGTCGGGGCGCACGCCTTCGTCGGCGGTATGTCGGCCCTCGAGAACGACTGCATTCCCTTCGGCATGGCACTGGGCAACCGAGCCTATCTGTCGGGTCTCAACATCATCGGGCTGCAGCGCCGGGGCTTCGCCCGCGAGGATATCCATGCGTTGCGCCGCGCCTATCGCCTCTTGTTCGCCCCCGAGGGAACGCTGATGGAGCGAGTGGAGGACGTGGCGGCGGAGTTCGATACCCATCGGGGCGTCGCCGAGATCGTCGCGTTCATCCGAGCCGGCGGCAAGCGTTCGATCTGCACCCCGCGCGAGACGCCGGGCGCGCCTTGAGAGCCCTGCCGGCTCCCCTCGTCCTTGTCGCCGGAGCAGGACGTCTGCCCGAGCTCGTGGCCGAATCCCTGGACCGGGCCGGGCGTCCGTTCCGCATTCTCGCGATCCGGGGCTTCGCAGAGCGTGGCATGCGGGCTCGGGCGGAGGCCACCGTCGATCTCCTCGACATCGCCGGGGTGCTGGCCATCCTCAAGTCCTGGGGGCCGGTGAGCGTGGTGCCGGCCGGCGGCGTCTCGCGGCCGAACCCGGCCGCCATCCTCAACGCCGCCGCGGCCTTGCGCAATCGGGACGCCCTCAAGGCCATCGCCGGTGGCGGCGACGACCGGCTCTTGCGCGGGGCCCTGGCGCTGCTCGAAGAGAACGGCCACGGCGTCGTCGGCGTCCATGAGGTGGCCCCCGATCTCCTGAGCCCCGAGGGCGTCATGGGACGGCACGTGCCCGATGCCGCCGCCCGTGAATCCATCGACACGGGGCGCGCCCTCCTGGGCGCCTTGGCGCCCTACGACGTCGGGCAGGCCGCCGTGGTGGTGGCCCAGCGCGCGGTCGCCGTCGAGGGTCCCGAGGGCACCGATCGGATGCTCGCCCGCGCCCGAGCGCTCGGCCGCAAGCCGTTCGGTCTGGGAGCGAGCCAGCCCGGCACCGTTCTCGTCAAGGTGGCAAAGGTCGGGCAGGACCTGCGCGTCGATCTACCGGCCATCGGCCCGCGTACCATCGCGGCGGCGGCGGCGGCGGGCTGCGCCGGCCTCGCGATCCAGGCCGGGTTCACCCTCATCATCGACCGGCCCGCGACCATCGCAGCCGCCGATCGTGCAGGCCTGTTCCTCGTCGGTCTGGGGATCGACGCATGAGCGACAAGACCGCGCCAAGGAAGATTTGGCTCGTCGCGGGCGAGGATTCGGGCGACCAGCTCGGCGCCAAGCTCATGCGCGGCTTGCGCGACCTGTCGGACCGACCGATCCGGTTCGGCGGCGTCGGCGGCGAGGCGATGACGGAGCAAGGCTTCACTTCGCTGTTTCCCATCGATGACGTGGCGGTGATGGGCTACCTGCCCGTGGCCGCACGGCTGCGAACCCTGCTGCGCCGCATCCGCCAGACCGTGCGCGACGTAATGGACGCCCGCCCCGATATCCTCGTCATCATCGACAGTCCGGGCTTCACCCATGCGGTCGCGTCACGCGTGCGCAAGCGGATGCCGGACCTGCCCATCGTCGATTACGTGTCGCCCAGCGTATGGGCGTGGCGGCCCTGGCGCGCGGCGAAGATGCGGCCGTTCATCGATCACGTCCTTGCCCTGCTGCCGTTCGAGCCGGAAGCCCATCGCCGCCTCGGTGGTCCGGCCTGTACGTATGTCGGTCACCCCCTGATCGAGCGTCTGGAGGAGCTACGGCCCGACGCCCGGGAGGCGCAGGCGCGTGCGGCGACGCCGCCGACCCTGGTGATCCTGCCGGGGTCACGCCGCTCGGAGATCGAGCGGCTGATGCCTGTGTTCGGCGCGACCCTGGGGCAGCTCAGGAAGCGCTTCGGTGAGATCGAGGCGGTGCTGCCTGCCGTCACCCGCCACCGCGCCCTCATCGAACGCCTGGCGCGAGCGTGGGACGCCCCGGTGCGCCTCGTGTACGGCGAGGCCGCCAAGCATGAGGCCTTCAGGCGTGCCCGCGCGGCGCTCGCGGCCTCCGGCACCGTGACTCTCGAACTTGCCTTGGCCGGCGTGCCGATGGTGGTCGCCTACAAGGTCTCGCGTATCGAGGAGGCCGTGGCCCGGCGCCTGATCCAGGTGCCCACCATCGTGCTGCCGAACCTGATTCTGGCGCAGAACGCCATGCCGGAGTTCATCCAGGCCGATTGCACGGCTCAGCGCCTCGTCGAGGCCTTGGCGCCTCTTCTGGCCGGCGGGCCGGCACGCGTCGCGCAGATCGAGGCCCTGTCGCGGATCGACGGCCTGATGCGGCTGCCCGGTGGCGAGGAACCGAGCCGGCGTGCGGCCCGAATCGTGCTGGGCGCGACGCGGGTGACCTGATCGACGGGGTGTACGGCGTACGATAGGTTTGCACGGACCCAATCGTACGGCGGGCTCGGTACGGTGCGACGCACGCTCAAATTCCTCCACACCATGGGGGCCATCGGCGTCATGGGGGCGATGGCCTGCCTCGTCGTGATGCTGAGCTTCACGCCCCCGTCCTCGTCCCTCGCCGGCTATGCGCTGATGCGCGGAGCCATGGGCGCCGTGGCGTCCTGGATCTTCCTCCCTTCTCTCGCTCTGACGCTGCTGGCCGGACTGCTCGCCCTCGCACAACGCGCCTTCCACAATGCGGGTTGGGCCTGGGTGAAGCTCGCCACAGGTGTGCTGATGTTCGAAGGTGGCCTCGTCTACGTTCAGGGACCGATGCAGCAGGAGGCGGACCTCAGCGCCGGCGCCCTGATCGGCAAGGCCGATCTCGCCATGCTGGGCCAATCCCTCGGCGCCGAGGCGAACACCCTCTGGGTTCTCCTCGCGGTCGCGACGGCCAACGTGGTTCTTGGTATCTGGCGCCCGCGTCTCATCCGCTTGTCGGCGCGATCGGATCTGGGGCGAGGACCTTAGCGAAGATCCAAACCACGTAAGGTCTGCACGACGCGGTCCCGTACGCGATCCGGAAGGGGTAGGATCGGGCGTGGCGGGTCGGTGTGGCAGACCCCGAGGGCATCGGCATAGGCATAGATCACGCGCAGGCTCGAGAACTCCTTGAACAGGCTCCAGAGCGGCTGCAATCGTACGTCCAACTCCCGTGCCGCTGTATGGTCTCCCGTCCGGATGGCCCTCACGATCGCCATGGCGGTCTGCGGAAACAATCCGCCCATGACGCTGTACCAGGTGTCGGCCCCAGCCAGCAGAGCCTCGACGGTGTTCCAGTCGCCGCTGTAGCCGAGGGAGAAACCGGCCGGGACGGCCTCGCGCAAGCCTTGCAGATGTGCGGCGATCTCCGGCGGTGCGCAGGCCGGACTTTTGACGGCGATCACGCCGGGTTCACGGCTGAGGCGTCCGACGAGCGCGGCCGTGAAGGCGAAATGGGTGGTGCCGGGATTGTCGTAGATGCAGAGCGGCAGGCCGCTCTCTCGGGCGACGGTCACGAAATGCGCGAACACCTCGTCTTCGGTCAGGGGCGTATAGGAAATGGCGGCCAGCAGCCCGGCCGCGGCCCCCATGGCTCGGGCATCCTGGGCCAGCGCCACGGCCTCGTCCGTCCGCAGGGCGCCGACGCCGACGAGGATCGGAACATCGGTGCCGACTGCATCCAGGGCCGCTTCAACGGCGCGACGCCGCTCCTGCCGGCTAAGATACGGGTACGAGCCGGTGCTGCCGAGAAGGCCAATGGAATCGACCCCGGCATCGCGCAAGGGCGTAACCAGCCGACGCAACGCCCCGACATCGACACATCCGCTCGGATGCGCCGGTGTGATCGGAAAGGCCGACAGCCCATTCGGAAGGATCATGGGTGCCTCCGGGCGGCGAAGGCCGCATGCCTCCGCCCACGTAGCGGGTACGGCCGGGCGGGATAAACCCTACCCGGCTGCACTGTCCCTGGCTCGCCCTCTACCGGATCAGCCGCCCCGCATTCAGGCGCGCTGATCGATGGGCACGTATTCGCGCTTGTCCGGGCCGATATAGAGCTGACGCGGCCGGCCGATCTTCTGAGACGGGTCCTCGATCATCTCGGCCCACTGGGCGATCCAGCCCGTGGTGCGGGCGAGCGCAAACAGCACGGTGAACATCGAAGTCGGGAAGCCCATCGCCTTGAGGGTGATGCCCGAGTAGAAATCGATGTTCGGGTAGAGCTTCTTCTCGATGAAGTAGTCGTCTTCGAGAGCGATCTTCTCGAGCTGGACGGCGACCTCCAGCAGCGGATCGTCCTTGATCCCGAGTTGGCCGAGCACCTCGTGGGTGGTCTTCTGCATGATTCGCGCACGCGGATCGTAGTTCTTGTACACCCGGTGACCGAAGCCCATGAGCCGGAACGGGTCGTTCTTGTCCTTGGCCTTGGCGACGTACTTGGCCACGTTCTCAGGGTGCCCGATCTCCTCGAGCATCTTCAGGGCCGCCTCGTTGGCGCCGCCATGGGCCGGTCCCCACAGGCAGGCGATGCCTGCGGCGACGCAGGCGAACGGGTTGGCGCCCGACGAGCCGGCGAGACGCACGGTGGAGGTCGAAGCGTTCTGCTCGTGATCGGCGTGGAGGATGAAGATCCGGTCGAGCGCCCGGGCGAAGATCGGATTGACCTTGAATTCCTCGCACGGCACCGCAAAACACATCCGCAGAAAGTTCGACGTATAGTCGAGGTCGTTCTTGGGATAGACGAACGGCTGGCCGATGGAATACTTGTAGGCCATCGCAGCGAGTGTCGGCATCTTGGCGATCATGCGCAAGCTCGCGATCATGCGCTGCTTGTCGTCCGAGATGTCCGTCGAGTCGTGATAGAACGCCGACAGGGCGCCGACGCAGGCGACCATGATCGCCATCGGGTGCGCGTCGCGGCGGAACCCCTGGAAAAATCGGTTCATCTGGTCATGCACCATGGTGTGGCGCGTGACCCGGTAATCGAAGTCGGCCTTCTGGGCCGGCGTCGGCAACTCGCCGAACAGCATGAGATAACAGGTCTCGAGGAAATCGCCGTTCTCGGCGATCTGGTCGATGGGGTAGCCGCGATAGAGCAGCACGCCGGCATCGCCGTCGATGTAGGTGATCTTGGATTCACACGACGCGGTCGAGGTGAAACCCGGGTCGAACGTGAATTTGCCGGTCTTGGCGTAGAGCTGGCCGATATCGATGACGTCGGGGCCGATGGTACCGGTCTTGATCGGCAACTCGACCTGCGCGTCGCCCACGGTGATGGTGCTGGTGGCGCTCATGGAGACGTGGACCCTTTCGTGGCAGCGGGGCGGCGCCGGCCCGTGTGGCGATGGTTCACCAACCCGGTTCCGGGGCGCAAGGGCAACGCATGCTGCACTTGCTCACACGAGCATCGGGTTAGCGGATCGGTCGACCGCCTTCAACCGAGCGTCCGCGTCACGAACGCCACGAAGCGAAATCCAGGCCGGTTTGTCATTCGGCCCTGGCGTTCCGCATCGACGCCAGCGAAACCCGCCGCGTCAGGCGGTGGCCTGATCGCGCAAGCGACTGAGGCACTCTTCGCGCCCGAGCACGGCCATGACGTCGAAGACCGGCGGCGAGGTCGCCCGCCCGGTCAGCGCCGCCCGCAGGGGCTGCGCGATCTGCCCGAGCTTCACGGCCGCCGATTCGGCGAAAGCGCGCACGGTGCCTTCCGTTGCGGCAGCGCTCCATTCCGGAAGCGCTTCCAGGGCGGGCAGGATCGCGGAGAGGCGGGTCCGCGCCTCCGGGCCGAGGAGGGAGGCGGCCTTGTCGTCGAGGGCCAGGGGCCGGGCCGCCGTGAGGTAGTAGGCGCTGTCGAGGAGGTCGACGAGGGTCTTCGCCCGCTCCTTCAGGCCGGGCATCGCCGCAATCAGCTTCTCGCGGAGTTCGGGTGCCATGGGCGAGGCGATGCCGCGCGACGGGCCCAGGGCCGGCAGCACGCCGTCGAGGGCTGCGACGAGATCCGCGTCGTCGGCGCCTCGGATGTAGAGCCCGTTGAGATTCTCCAGCTTGGCGAAATCGAAACGCGCGGGCGAGCGCCCGATGGACTTGAGATCGAAGGCCGCGATCATCTCGTCGGTGGAGAACACTTCCTGGTCGCCGTGGCTCCAGCCGAGGCGCACGAGGTAGTTGCGCAAAGCCGCCGGCAGGTAGCCGAGATCGCGATAGGCGTCGACGCCCAGCGCCCCGTGGCGCTTCGACAGCTTGGCCCCGTCGGCCCCATGGATGAGCGGGATGTGCGCCATGGCCGGTGCGTCCCAGCCGAGGGCATCCGAAATCTGGCGCTGGCGCGCCGCATTGGTCAGATGGTCGTCGCCGCGGATAACCTGGGTGACGCCCATGTCGTGGTCGTCCACCACCACGGCGAGCATGTAGGTCGGGTTGCCGTCGGAGCGCAGGAGCACGAGGTCGTCGAGGTCTCGGTTCTGCCAGACGACGCGTCCCTGCACGCCGTCCTCGACCACGGTCTCGCCTTCGAGCGGCGCACGCAGGCGGATCACCGGCTTCGCCCCGGCGGGCGCCTCGGACGGGTCGCGGTCGCGCCAGCGGCCATCGTAGCGAAGGGGCCGGCCCTCGGCCCGCGCCGCCTCGCGCATGGCCGTGAGTTCGTCCGGCGTCGCGTAGCAGCGATAGGCGTGCCCCGACGCGAGCAAAGTCTCCGCCGCCTCCCGGTGCCGGTCGGCCCGGGCGTACTGGTAGATGACATCGCCGTCCCAATCGAGGCCGAGCCAGCGCATCCCGTCGAGGATCGCGTCGATCGCCCCCTGGGTCGAGCGTTCGCGATCCGTATCCTCGATGCGCAGCAGCATCCGGCCGCCGAAGCGACGGGCATAGAGCCAGTTGAACAGGGCGGTGCGCGCGCCGCCGATGTGAAGATAGCCCGTTGGGGAGGGCGCGAAGCGCGTGACGACGGTGGACGACATCGATCTTGGCTTAGACTCTGTAGGGAAGCAGGCGGACGGCGGATCGACCGGCCCGGGGATGGGCATGTAGCATGCGCGAAGGCAGGCGTTAAGAAATCGTCACCCCCACCCCTCAGAATGGTGAAGGGTCGCACGCGGGTCACGCCCGGAGGTGTCGTGGGATGGGGCAGGGGGGCGCATGGACCGCCGGACGGATGTGGGTGCGCGCCGCCGCCCGCGTTCCCGCGCCGTCCCTGTGGCTCGGCACGCTTCAGGAGGGTGTCGCCGCTGGATTCTGCCGGGAGGTCGAACAGCGCCGACTCTTTCCCTGGCTCGCGGTGGCGTTCGGCCTCGGGGTGCTGCTTTGCTTCACTGCGACCTCCGGGCCGCCATCCCTGGCGGCACCGCTCGCCGTTGCGGCGATCCTCATCGCTCTGACGCCGATCTTTGCGGCCAGACCCGTGATCCTGGCGGGTCTCATCGGGCTCGTCGCCGCATTCCTTGGTTTTGCGGCCGCCACGTTCCGCCTCGCGCAGGTGGCGAGCCCGGTGCTGGCCAGAACCACCATCGCGCCCCTCGTCGGGCTCATCGAAGCCCTCGACGAGCGAGAGGAGGGCGCACGCCTCATCGTTCGGGTCGAGAGCTTCGGCACCCTCGCGGCAGAGCAGCGGCCCCGTCGGGTGCGGGTGTCGTTCAAGAAGGCACCGCCGCTGAAACCCGGCGATCGCATCGCCGCGACGGCGCGCCTGCTTCCGCCTCCCGAGGCGGCGCGGCCGGGCGGCTACGATTTTGCCCGCGATGCCTATTTTCGCGGGATCGGGGCGGTAGGCTCCCTCGTCGGCACGATCCAAGTGCGGCCGCCCCCGGAGGATTTGCCACGGTCCTTGCAGCTCGCCGCTGCGGTCGACGACGCCCGCAACGCCCTGACGCGCCGCATCACCGACGCCAATGGCGGGCAGGCCGGCGCCGTCGCGGCCGCCCTGGTGACGGGCAAACGCGGCCTCATCAACGCGGAGACCAATGATGTCCTGCGCGCGGCGGGAATTTATCACGTCGTGTCCATCTCAGGTCTTCACATGGTGCTGGCGGCCGGGGTGGTGTTTTGGCTCGTGCGCGCGCTTCTCGCGCTGGCGCCGGCGCTGGCCCTGCGCTGGCCGATCAAGAAGATCGCCGCCGCCTGCGCCATGGCGGGTGTGACGGCCTATTGCTTGTTCTCCGGCTGGGATATCGCCGCCGAACGGGCGCTGATCATGACCCTGGTGATGCTCGGTGCGATCCTGGTGGACCGACCGGCCCTGAGCATGCGCAATCTGGCGCTGGCGGCCCTTATCGCCCTGGCGCGTGAGCCGGATGGGCTCCTCGGCCCGAGTTTTCAAATGTCTTTCGGGGCGGTGGCGGGCCTCATCGCCTGCGCTCCGCTCATCGGCGCCGTGAGCTTGCGCGGGCAAAGCGCCGGTCCCCTCGGACGCGTTGCGATCTGGATCGCCACGGCGATCATGGGCACACTTGCGACGACCCTGGTCGCACAGTTCGCGACGGCACCGTTCGCGACCTACCACTTCCAGACGGTCCAGCCCTTCGGCCTCGTCGGAAATGCCTTGACCCTCCCCCTGGTCTCGCTCGCCGTGATGCCGGCGGCGGTCCTCGGCATCTTGGCCTACCCCTTCGCCCTCGATCAGCCGGTCTGGTGGCTCATGGGTCTCGCCGTGCGGGGAATGCTGACGATCTCCACCTGGATCGCCGGGTTCGATCGCGCCACCTACGTGATCCCGGCCTTCGGACCCGGCGCCCTCGCGGCGATGACCCTTGGCCTCGTCACGCTCACCCTACCGGTGTCGCGGCTGCGCTGGCTCGGCCTCCTGCCGATGGCCGTCGGCGTCGCCCTGGCCGCGAGCGCGACGCGGCCGGATCTCTATATCGACCGCGAGGGAGCTGGAATCGCCATTCGCGCCCAGGACGGACGCCTCGCAACCCTGGGGAAACCGCCAGCCTTCGTCCTGGAGCAATGGCTGAAGGCCGATGGCGATGGACGCCGGGCCGGCACCGTCACCGCCCTCTCGACCGCTCGGTGCGATCGGCTCGGCTGCACGGCGCATTTGCCGGACGGAAGAGTGCTTGCACTCGTCACCGACAAACGCGCTCTCCACGAGGATTGCATCCGTGCCGACGTTCTGATCACCCGTCGCGATGCACCGCCGGCCTGCGCCGCCAAACTCGTGCTCGACCGTCCATTCCTGGCTGCCCACGGTGCCGCGACGATCCGCTTCCCGCCAAAGGCCGATCCGATCATCACCACGGCACGACGCGCCGGCGAGAGTGTACCCTGGCGCCCGGTGCGGGAAACGGTACCGACGCGGACCCCGACGCCGGCTGTCCCGACCGCGCCGATAGCGCCAGATACAGACGAACCCGAACCTCCCTCCGAAGGCTCGGGCGATACTCTTCAATAGCGACGGACCAGACTGACGAGGCGTCCCTGGATCTGAACCCGATCGGGCCCGAGCACCCGTGTCTCGTAGGCGGGGTTCGCCGCTTCTAGAGCGATGGACGATCCACGCCGGCGCAGGCGCTTGAGGGTCGCTTCCTCGTCGTCGATGAGAGCGACGATGATGTCGCCGGTGTTGGCGGTGTCCTGCTTGCGGATCACCACCAGATCACCGTCGAGGATCCCGGCATCGACCATGGAATCGCCGCGCACCTCCAGGGCGTAATGCTCGCCACCCGAGAGAAAGTCCGGGGACAGGGTGACCGAGTGACTCTGCTCCTGGATCGCCGAGATCGGCGTACCGGCCGCGATCCGGCCCATGACCGGAATGGTGATGGCACGACCGTCGCCATCCGTCGCTCGCGTCGTCGGCAGGCGTGCAACCGGCATGCGCTCGACGGTGCCCTTGCCCTTGCCCCCCTCGACGACGCTCGGCGTGAAACGACGCGACTCCGTCGGTGCCGCAGCGCCCGCGCCCGACTGCCCGCCGAGACTCTCGGGCATCCTGATCACTTCGATGGCGCGGGCGCGATTGGGGAGGCGCCTGAGGAAACCACGCTCTTCCAGCGCTGTGATCAGCCGATGGATGCCCGACTTCGACTTCAGGTCGAGGGCATCCTTCATCTCATCGAACGACGGCGGTACGCCCCCCTCGTTCATCTTCTGTTGAATGAACTGGAGCAGATCCAGCTGCTTACGAGTCAACATGAACGGCACCCGTCCTCGAACAGTACAAAGCGGCACTAAGCCACAGAAACAAATCACGAACAGGTTATGCGTTCCGGAAGTGTTCTGCAAGGGTTCTGAGGAAAGATACATGATGGAGAGGCCAGGCGAAATTGGCGATGGGTCTGTCATCGCCAATTGGCAACGAATCGATAATATTGTTTATCATCAATTATTTATCAGGGTTGGGGTGCCCCCCCGCTGGTCCCTGCTTTGGCCTGCCCCCGTGCGGTGGCCCAAGTTCGAAGTTAGTGCATCGTCGGTCGGGTGACGATGGCAGGGCGAGCGGACGGCACTGATCCGCTCGGTTCCGTTGGCCAGATGACGACCTCTGGTGCAGGTGGCTGGTAGCCCAGCGACGAGTGCGGTCGGATAGTATTGTAGTCTTTCCGCTACTGCTCGATGACGACACTGGCCTTCTTCAGTGTGTAGAACACCTCGCCGTTGAGGAGTTCATCGCGCAGCTTCGCGTTGAAGCTTTCGCAGTACCCGTTCTCCCACGGACTGCCCGGCTCGATGTAGGCGGTCCGCGACCCAACCGCCGCGATCCAGTCCTGAACGGCCTTGGCGATGAACTTCGGCCCGTTGTCGGAGCGGATATGACCGGGCACCCCGCGCAAACTGAACAGATCCGAGAGCACGTCGATTACGTCATACGCCTTCAGCTTGCGAGCAACCCGGATCGCTAGGCACTCGCGGGTGAACTCATCGATGACGTTCAGCATCCTGTACTTGCGCCCGTTGTGCGTGCGGTGCTCGACGAAGTCGTAGGACCAGACGTGGTCGGGGCACTCGGGCCGTAAGCGAAGGCAGGAGCCGTCGTTGAGCCAGAGGCGTGCCCGTTTCGGCTGGCGAGCGGGAACCTTGAGCCCTTCGCGCCGCCAGATCCGTTCGACTCGCTTCACGTTCACCGTCCAGCCGTCACGCCGGAGCAAGGCCGTGATCCGACGGTAGCCGTAGCGCCCGAACTGCAGAGCCAAAGCGATTATGGCGGCGGTCAGAGCGGCCTCGTCCTCGAGCATCACAGCACACTTGCGCTGGGTCGAACGATGCTGACCCAGAACACGGCAGGCAAAGCGTTGCGACACGCCATGCTCGGCAACGACGGAGTCGACACAAGCCCGGCGGCGAGCCGGGCTCAGAAGTTTTGCTGGCGCTGCCCTTTGGGTCCCGAGGCTGCCTCCTTCAGGATGAGCTTCTCCAGGGTCGGATCGGAGATCGCCCGGCGGAGGCGCTGGTTCTCGGTCTCCAAGGACTTCAGCCGCTTCACCTGACCGCCCTTCAGGCCACCTTACTCGGACCGCCACCGGTAATACGTGACCTCGGTGACCTCGATGGACCGGATTGCTTCGGCGACCTTGCGACCTTGCGAGACCAGAACATCCACTTGGCGCAGCTTGGCGACAATATCTTCAGCCGTATGCTTCTTCCGTCCCATGATGACATCCTCCTCTTGGCTCAGAGCCATACCTCAGGGAGGACCACTTTTCAGGGGGCAGGCCAGTTCGGCGAAACTGGCTGGCCTGGGTCAGGCGATGATGTCCGGCGTGATCTGGTCTTCGATGTAGGAGATCCGGTCGCGCAAGGAGAGCTTGCGCTTCTTGAGGCGCTGGATCTGGAGCTGGTCGCCGGCGACGCTCAGTTCGAGGGCGTCGATGGCGCCGTCCAGGTCGCGGTGCTCCTGCTTGAGCCGCTCCAGCTCGTCGGCGAACGCCGTCGGTTCGTCGTCGTTCAACGCACTCGCCATCGCACCCTGTAGCCCCGGGATTCCCGTGCGCCGACCATGCGGCACCGCTCCGCCGACGGCAAGAACCCCCGGCGCGACCTGCACAGGCAAGGTCTCACAGGAGCCGGTTAACCATGCCCGAGGCCGGTCCGGAAAAACCCGCAAGCCTGGCCGCCAATAGCCTTCGACAGCCGGCTTCACATATGTCAGTCTCCGATTCGTCGAAACGAGACAGGAGAAGACACTCATGTCACTGCAGACGCACCTGACCCAGCTCGCCCGGAAGCACGAAGCCCTCGAGCGGGAGATCCACGACGCCAAGCACAGGCCCTCGGCGAACGACCTGCGCATCGCAGAACTCAAGAGAAAGAAACTCCTTCTCAAGGACGAGATGAACCGGCTTCGAAGCGACACCGATTCGCTGCACTGAGCCTGTACAGGCCCAAATTTTTCTCTGAGCGTTCGCCGCCGCCCCTGGTCTCCAGGGCGGCGGTTCTCGTTTGCGGGAAGCCCGCCGTCCCGCATAAGGTCCGGCTCAAGCCGGCGACCACGACCGGTCCGACGACCGGAGGATTCGATGGACGCCCCCGCCAACGCCCGGCCCGGCAACGCCGCCTATTCCGAGGTCCACGCCGCCTCCCTCGCCGACCCCGAGGCGTTCTGGCTCGCTGCGGCGCAGGCCCTCGACTGGGCGAGCCCGCCGACCCGTGCCTTCGACGCATCGGCCGGGGCCTGCGGCCGCTGGTTCCCCGACGGACGCCTCAACGCCTGCCACAACGCCGTGGACCGCCACGTCGCCGCCGGTCGCGGCACGCAGGCGGCGATCCGGTACGATTCGCCCGTCACCGGCACCCGCCGCACCATTACGTACGCGGACCTGCTCGACGAGGTGGCGACCCTCGCCGGGCTCCTGGCCGCGTGCGGGGTGGGCCCCGGCGACCGTGTGGTGATCTACATGCCGATGGTGCCCGAAGCGCTGTTCGGTATGCTCGCCTGCGCCCGCCTCGGGGCCGTCCATTCCGTGGTGTTCGGGGGATTCGCCGCCAACGAACTCGCCATCCGCATCACCGACGCCACGCCCAAGGTGGTGCTCGCGGCCTCGTGTGGGATCGAGCCGAACCGCGTCGTCGCCTACAAGCCGCTGCTCGATGCCGCCATCGCGGCGTCGTCGCACACGCCGCATGCCTGCCTGATCCTGCAGCGCCCGCAAGCGGAGGCGACCCTGGTGCCGGGGCGCGACCGGGACTGGGCCGAGGCCGTCGCGACCGCCAGGGCGGCGGGTCTCCGGGCGGCCTGCACGCCGGTGGCGGCCACGGACCCGCTCTACATCCTCTACACCTCGGGCACGACGGGCAAGCCGAAGGGCGTGGTCCGGGACACCGGCGGCTACTGCACGGCGCTGGCCTGGACCATGCCCAACCTCTACGACGTGGCGCCCGGCGAGACCTATTTCTGCGCCTCCGACATCGGCTGGGTGGTGGGGCATTCCTACATCGTCTACGGCCCGCTGCTGCACGGCTGCACCACGATCCTGTACGAGGGCAAGCCCGTCAGCACCCCCGATGCCGGCGCCCTGTGGCGGGTGGTGTCGGAATACGGCGCCGCCTGCCTGTTCACGGCGCCCACGGCCCTCCGGGCGATCAAGAAGGACGATCCGCGGGCCGAGCGCGTGCGGGACCACGACCTCTCCCGCTTCCGCAGCCTGTTCCTCGCCGGCGAGCGGGCCGACCCGGATTCCGTCGCCTGGGCCGAGCGGGCGCTCGATCGCCCCGTCATCGACCATTGGTGGCAGACGGAGACGGGCTGGGCCATCGCGGGCAATCCGCTGGGTGTCGGCCTGCTGCCGGTCAAGCACGGCAGCGCCTGCGTGCCGATGCCGGGCTACGACCTCGCCGTGCTTGACGAGGCGGGACGTCCGGTGCCGGAGGGCACCATGGGCACCATCGCGCTGAAACTCCCCCTGCCGCCCGGCTGCCTGCCGACCCTGTGGGGAGCGGAGGACCGCTTCCGCACGAGCTACCTCACCACCTATCCGGGCTGGTACGACACCTCGGACGCGGGCGTGGTCGATGCCGACGGCTACGTCACGGTGCTGGGGCGCACGGACGACATCATCAACGTCGCCGGCCACCGCCTGTCCACGGGCGGGATGGAGGCGGTGCTGGCCGCGCACCCCGATGTGGCCGAATGCGCCGTCATCGGCATCCGCGACGCCCTGAAGGGCGAGCAGCCCTGCGGCTTCGTGGTGCTGAAATCCGGCGTCGACCGCGACCCCGGTGTCATCGAGACGGAGCTCGTCGCCCTGGTGCGCGAGCGCATAGGCCCCGTCGCCGCCTTCAAGCTGGCGTTGACGGTCGCGCGCCTCCCCAAGACGCGCTCCGGAAAAATCCTGCGCGGCACCATGAAGCGCATCGCCGACGGCGAACCCTGGACCCTGCCGCCGACCATCGACGACGCCGGCACCCTCGACGAGATCGACGCGAGCCTTCGGGAGCGTGGCTTGGTGTCGGACGGGCAGACACCCTGACGGGCAGATGCCCCGGGGGATACGGGCCCCTCCCGGGCGCGGAACCCTAGCGGGCGCCGCGGGGTTCGGCCAAAAGCACGGGACCGCCCGGGAGAGCCACGCATGACCGTCCGCCTGTTCGAGCCCCTGCGCCTCGATGACCTAGAAATCGAGAACCGCATCATCGTGGCGCCCATGTGCCAGTACTCGGCCCATGCCGGTCAGGCGGGCGACTGGCACCTCATGCATCTGGGGCAGATGGCGCAGTCCGGCGCCGGGCTCCTGACCCTGGAGGCGACGGCAATCTCCCCCGAGGCGAGGATCTCGCCGACCGACCTCGGCCTCTACTCCGATGCGACGGAACTGGCGCTGGGACGCGTCCTCGATTCCATCCGGGCCTCCGCGCCGATCCCCCTGGCGATCCAGATCAACCACGCCGGCCGCAAGGCCTCGAGCCACGCCCCCTGGGACGGCGGCGCCCAGATCGCACCGGACGCCCCCGACGGCTGGCGTACGGAAGCACCCTCGGCGGTGGCCCACGGCGCCGACGAGGTGCCGCCACACGCCCTCGATGCGGAGGGGCTGAAGCGCATCCGCGACGGCTTCGTCGCCACCGCGCGGCGCGCGCTCAGGCTCGGGATCGACGGGTTCGAGCTGCACGGGGCGCACGGCTACCTGCTGCACCAGTTCCTCTCGCCCCTATCGAACCGGCGGACCGACCAGTACGGCGGCGATCTGGCCAACCGGATGCGGTTTCCACTGGAATGCTTCGAGGCCGTGCGCGACGCCGTGCCGGCGGGCAAACCCGTGTGGATGCGCGTCTCGGCCACCGACTGGGTCGAGGGCGGCTGGACCGTGGAGGAGACCGTGGAACTCACCCACGCCCTCAAGCGCCGGGGTGCGGCCGCCATCCACGTCTCCACGGGCGGCCTCTCGACGGAGCAGAAGATCCCCCTGTCGGCCGGCTATCAGGTGCCGTTCGCCGAGCGGATCAAGGCCGAGACCGGGCTGACCACCATCGCGGTCGGCCTGATCACCGAAGCGGCCCACGCCGAATCGATCCTCGCCGCGGGCCAGGCCGACGCCGTCTCGCTCGCCCGCGCGTTGCTCTACAACCCGCGCTGGCCCTGGCACGCGGCGGCCGAACTCGGCGCGAAGGTGCGGGCGCCCAAGCAATATTGGCGCTCCCAGCCGCGCCAGTACAAAGACCTGTTCCACGAGACCCGTCACGGACAACGCTGAGCATGGACGACGACATCACCACCTTCTCGGTCCAGCGCGTCCGCTACGACGAGGAGAACGGCATCTGCCTCATCTCCGGCGCCGACGACGAGGAGGAGCCGGCGGGCTACTTCATCATCCAGATCGAGAAGGGCGACCCCGACGGTCCCCTCATCGAGATCTTCGGCGAGGACCTGACCCAGGCGGACGGCGTCGAAGCCTTGGAGATCGGCCTGCGCTCCCTGCAGTTCACCTTCGACCCGAAAAGCCTCATCGGTGCGGAGATGCCGATGGTGCGAATCGAGTCGCAGACCGAGATTCCCGAACGGGCGCGGACGCGGTTGGCGGTGGCGTTCGGCAAGCGCGCCAAGCGGGCGTGAGCCGGGTTTCGGCGGATCGGTTTTGCAAGACGGCCGCGCAGGAGAAACGCGATGGCACCGGTCAGGGACCGGGCCGCGCTCGTCGGTCGCGTAAGGAGACCGTCCTTGTTGTAGGCAGAAAACCGCGCGCCGACGCACAGGCGGGGCGTTCGAGGCGAGGCCCGCGTCTCCTCTGGTACGTCCTCGGCGGCGCAGTCCGCAAGCGACCGACCGAATTCAGGTGGTCCGCCGTCAGGATCGAGGATTGGAACGACGGCAAGCGATTTTGAAACGCGCAGGCAACGGGCGTCCGTTGCCGCGACCAAACCGAATTCCTGGGAAGCGTTCGTCATACGTTCGGAACGAAAGGCGTTCGCGTGTGGCAGACCAGTCCTCCCGCGCCCTGCAGCCAGCCATGTGAGGGTGGCACTATGCCTTCGTCGTGGGCGCCCCGCTCCGGCCACGCACCCGACGCCGAGCTTTCACCTCGACAAATCCGTGGCGCGCTGAGTCGAAACAGTTCATCGCCGGTCGGAAGTATCACCAACAATTTTTCGTGATGTTCCGTGATGAGGGACACACGCGAAGTGAGCTGTCGGCTCTGAGGACACACCTAAAAATTTCGTTAATTCGAACGCCGATATCACGTTGACGGCACCTTCGAGTTGTATGCATCTGCACACAGACATGACGACGGGCCATCGAAAATGAACTGGTCGCTCTTTGGAAAATCCAAAGCTTTGAAGAACGATGGCAGAAGCATCGATTTTCGTAGCGCCAGCAATTCCGAGATAGAGGATGTCGAGGACGCCTCGCACGAGACTTCGCAGCGATCGGCTCAGCCCATCCCTTTTCTGATGAAGAACAATAAAGATTTTTCCATCGACTCCGTCGGACAGAAATCGGAAATCATTCGGTTCCGGATTTCCGAGATGTCGGACCGCCTCGAAGATCTCCGGTCCCTGAAGGACGATTTCGCTTCGATCCTCGAGCCGATCATCGAGATCACGGATGAACTGCCCAAGGCGAAGATTCGAATCTCCGAGATCGAAGCGCTTCTCGCCCTCGAACAGGCGAACACCTCCGGGATGCGGCGCGAGTTGGCCGACAGGGCGGAACGGCTCGTCGATGTCACCAACAACTTCTCCGCGGCCACCATCCAGTTGCAGCACCTTGAGGCCAGCCTGCGGGACCGGGATACGACGGGCGAGGAATTGCGCGTCGGCTTGCGCGACAAGACGCTCGTCGCCGAAAATCTCGAGCGGCAGCTCTATGCCGAAACCGAGCAGACCCGGGCGCTCCAGGGTGAAAGCAAGGCCCTGCGGAGCGAGGCCAAGGCTCTCGATCAGGCACTGGCCCGTTCCGAGAGCGAACTCCAGGATATCCGCGAGACGCGCAGCCTGCTGGAGCAGGACAATCAGCGCCTGCAGGCCCTGAGCGAGAACCAAGTCGTTCGCATCGAGGAGCTCGCGGTTCGCGCCCAGGACTCCGAAACGCAGCTCGAACTGTCCCGGACGGGGCTTCGAAACCTCGAACAGCAGCTGTCGAATGCCGTCGCGGCGGCGCAGAAGGCCGATGTCCAGTACGAGACCGAGATCGCCGCCCACCGGACCGAGCGCACCACCCTGGCGATGCGGCTCGAAGCCGCCACGAGCCGTCTCGGAACCACGGACCAGATGCTTCAGCAGGTCCGCAATCAATTGCGCGACCGTGACGAGACCGGCCGGGTGGCGGAGCGGGGTCTCAAGGAATCGTCCATCGAGCGGCTGACCCTGGAGCGCCGCCTGGAGAGTACGCAGGCCGACCTCGCACGACAGACCGAGCGCTTCCTGGAGATGCAGCGCCTGCGCTCCGAACTCGATCACCGGTGCGAGATGTTCGCCAAGGCCATCGCGGCGAAGGACGCGGCCCTCGATCAGGCGACCGGTCGGGTCGCGAGCCTCATGGAGCGCATCGAGCAGCACGTGCATCGCCAGGAGGCCGAGCGTGCGGATTTCGAGACCGTCAATCACCGCCTCGTCGAGGAACTCCAGCACGAGCGCTCCGAGCGCAAGATGGCGCAGGGGGCCCTCGACATCGCCCGCGAAAGCCGCGTCTCCCTTCAGAAACAGCACGACATGCTGAAGCGCGCGACGCGTTCGTATGGGGCGGACGAAACGGGATCACGGGCCGAGACGGCGCCGGCGGCACCGCAGGAAGCGAACAACGTCCGGCCGTTCATGCCGGTCGAGAAGTCGACCTGACCCCCCTGCGAATCGGAACGATCGGTGCCGTCACCGTGCGGCGGACAACGACACGACATTCGGTGGAAAGCGGACGATGACCGAGAACGCCCTGCGCGACCGAGAGACCTCGTCCGCCGCTGCCGCCGCCTGGCTCATGCGGGGACGGGCGGAGAGCATGCCCGTCCTGGTTCAGGACGTGGTCCCGCAGAACTTCATCCCGTCGCATCCGACCCACGAGGCAGTACCGATGGACGAGGTGGCGAAGCCGGACAAGCGCAACTGGTCGTCGACCCTCGACCTCATCCACGAGGCGACCACGGCGATCCGCATCAGCGAGGAGCGTGCGACGGAGCTGGAACTCGAACTGCAGCGCACCGTGACGCAGGCCATCGAGCGCGAGCGCTTCCTCGAGCAGAAGATCGCCGCCACGGAGGCGCGCGCCGAACTCGCCGAAGGTCGGGCGAAAGAGGCCGAGGAGTGGCTGAACCGGCTTCACGAGGCGGTGGTCAGCGGATTCACCCGGGCGTCGTCGGAATCCGCGCAGCCCGATGTCCAACGCTCGTCCGTCGCGTAGCCCGTGCCATGGCGTCCTCCTCGCGGCTGATCGAACCCGCACCGCATTCCCAGCCGTTCCCCGTGGGCGGCCGACGTGTGTCCCATGCGCTGGTCCTCTACGAGCCCGCGCAAGAGGCCGAGTGCGACGGGGCCAGAACCCTGCGCCTGGTCGAGCAGGCCGTCGAATCCATGCAGGCCCTGCGTGAGCGGGCGGACTACATCACGGCCCAGGCCCACGATCTGATCCGGCTGACGAACCTCGAACGGGCACAGGTCGAGACCGAATTGCGCAAGGTGCGCGAGGACAAGGCGGCCGTCGAGCGGCAGATGCGGGACGCCGAGCAGGCCCTGGCGCGGGCGAACCTGCGCCTGCGGGAAGCCGAACTCGGGCGGCGGGAAGCCCAGGTGGCGGCGCGGGAGGCCGAGACCCGGGCCGTCGACGCCGAAGCCCGGGCCGTCGACGCCGAACTTCGGGAGCAGGGGCTCGCCTCCTACCTGAAGAAGATCAGCGCGTTCCTCCAGGTGCGGCTCGCCGTGGCCGAGAGAGAAGCCTGAGGCCGACTGGACCCGGCCGGCGCTCAATCCCACAGCACCCGCTCGACGAAGCCGGCGATCCAATCCTGCGCCGCCCGCGCCTCCGGCAGAACGCTGAGGATCGGGTACACGTGCATCAACCCGGGCTCCTCGTGATAGATCACCTCGCAGCCCGTGCGTGCGGCGAGGCGGCGGGCATCGGTGACGAGGATGTCGTGACCGCCGCAGAACATCAGGATCGGCGGCACGCCCGCAAAGGAGCCGAAGAGCGGGCTGACGCGGGGGTCGGTGACGGGCAGGGCGCCGGCGTACCAGCGGCCGGCCGCGCGGGCGCCGGGGCGCATCAGCATCACGTCGCGGGGTTCGATCGCGGCCTGCTCCGGATCGCTCAGGGTGACGTCGAGCCATGGTGAGATGAGGACGAGGCCGCCCGGCGCGGGCAGGCCCGCCGCCACCGCCTGCTGGGCTAGCGCCAGGGCCAGGCCGCCGCCGGCCGAATCCCCCATGACGATCACCCGGCCCATAGGGTCACCGGCGACCAGGTTGCGGTAGAGTGCGAGGGCGAACGGGATCGTCTCGGCGCAGGTGTGGGCGGGCGCGAGGGGATAGAGCGGTACCACCACCCGCACTCCGAGGCGCTCGGCGAGGCGGGCGACGAACCACCAATGAATTCGGGTGATCGGCGCAGCGTAGGCGCCGCCGTGGAAGTAGATCACCGTGCAGGACGGCGCCCGCCCGCGCGGCATGACGGTGTAGACGGCGTGGCCGTCCTGCAGCGTCTGCCCGACGTCTAGGCGGCGGCGCAGGGTGCGCGGGGGGAGGGCGGGCTTCGGATCGAAACCGAGGAATTCCCGCGGCGTCACGTCGGCACGGGCGAACTTGCGCCGACCGCCCGTGAGGCGAATGAGCAGCGCGAGGGCGTGGGCGGCGAGGCTCGGCACGACGGATCGCGTCTCCGCCCGCCTACCGCGTCACGGCACCGACCATCGGCCCGAGGGGCCGACTGAGGTCGGAGCGGTTCATGGACGGCGCGTAGAGGCTCGACACGCTGCCGTCGAGGAACAGGGCGTTGCGGCAGCCGAGCGCATCCTTGAACAGGCGCGCGAAGGCGCCGAAGCTCACGGGGCGCTCGGAGATGGCGAACACGGCAGTGCGACCGTCGTCGCGCACGCCGACGCCGTTGCGGATCTTCTGACTCGGCCCGTCGCTGGAGATCTTGGGGTGGATGTGGCCGTCCACCACCAACATCGGCCCCGATTGCGTGGCGAAATCGGGCTTCGGGTTGACGCGCAGATAGCGGGTGGTGTCGAGGACGCCGGCGCGGTCGCCCTTCACGTAGAAGATGCCGTTGGGCTTGAGGTGGAAGTTGCCCGGGCCGTTGGCGGTGGACACGCCCTTCAGCTCGCGCCCCTCCTCGACGTAGAGGCCGACCGGGGCCTGATCCTTGTCGTACATGCCGGCATTCATGGCGAAGCGCAGGGACGGGCCCTGCCTGTCGCCGAGGGTCGAGAGCGACGAGTAGGGCTGCCCGTCGGGGCCGCGCCAGAACAGCCGAACCTTCTCGCGGCGCAGATCGACGGTGCAGACCGTGTAGGTCTCGCCCTCGGCCTGGACCGGCCTGCACGGCGCGGCGGCGGGGGGCGAAGCGGGGGCGGGGGCGGCGGAGACCGAAGCCGTGCAGGCCAGGAATGCGGCGAGGGCCGGAGCAAGCCATCGCCGCGTCCGGCAGGCGGCATCCTGAAGGGCGAGACCGTGCATCGCGAAACCCTTGCGGCCGGGAGGAGAGCCGGGACGCGCTTCCTCGCCCGAAAGCGGCACGGTTTTCAAGTCGCCCGGCGCGCCGATTGGCCGGGCGGGGCGTGCGCCTTCACGATTGCGGCAAAACGGATCGCTCGCTGAACCGTTGCAGGGCGTTCCGCGTTCCTGTGCCGTTGGGGGACGCAACGGTATCTCTCGGAGAGTGTGAGATGAAACGAGTTGTTCTGGCCTCGGCGGCGATGATCGGCGCCCTCGCGATGATCCCGGCGACGGCGGAGGCGCGCGGCTTCCACGGCGGCGGGTTCCACGGCGGCGGGTTCCACGGTGGCGGGTTCCACGGTGGCGGTTTCGGCGGCGGTGGCTTCCGCGGCGGTTTCGGAGGCGGTGGCTTCCGGGGCGGGTTCGGTGGGTATCGCGGCGTCGGTTTCGGCGGCTACCGCGGTGGCTTCGGCGGTTACCGCGGCGGGTTCTACGGGCATCGCGGCGGCTTCTACGGCGGTCGCGGGTTCGGACGCGGCTACGGCTACGGGCTCGGGGGCCTCGGCCTCGGTGTGGGCCTCGGCCTCGCGGCGGGCGGTCTCTACGGCGGCTACGGCCCGGGTTACGGCTACGGCTACGGTGGCGGATACGCCCCGGTGGGCTACGGTGCCTACGACGTCGGCTACGGCGGCGGCTGCTACACGGTCCCGCGCGTGCGCTGGACGCCTTACGGCTACCGCCGGGTGCTGGTCGAACGCTGCTACTGAGCACAGAGACCCGGTCGCGACACAGGGGGGCTGCCTGCGGGCAGTCCCCTTCTTCGTTTCAGCGCCCCATCTCGTCCCGCCGCATCGGCATGGCGTCGATGGTGGCGAACAGGGTCTCGGCGGGCAGCGGCGCGGCGGCGTCGAGCTTCGTCCCCCCGTCCTTGCCGACGAGCACCACCCGGAACGACGCATCGGGAAGGCCGAGGCGCGCGCGCAGGCCCCGCGCTTCGGCGGTGGTGCCGACCGCCTCCAGAACCACGAGATCGCGGTCGCGCACCCCGTCCGGCACCGCCGCCAGGAGCGCGCGCTGGCGCATCAGGTGCGGATCGTCCGGCCCGGGGGCCGACATCACCACCACGCGGGCCTTCCAGTAATGAGCCGCAAGGGGATTCTCGGCCGCCCTCGCCCCGCCGCCCATCAGCACCATTCCCATCAGCAACAGCCCCCGAACCATCGCGCGTTCCTCGTCTGCACGTCCGTACCTGCACGTCCGTCAACGCGCGAGGACCCGATTTGCCTTCCCCGCCCGGGGCCCCATTTGCCGAACCTCGGGACAGCGTTCAAGATCGGAGATTGCCCATGACCCAAGCGACGAACCCGACCGCCGGCACCGTCAACCGCCGCATCGTCCTGGCCGCCCGTCCGCACGGCGAGCCGAACGAGAGCCATTTCCGCCTGGAGGAGGGCCGGGTGCCGACGCCGCGCGACGGCGAGGTGCTGCTTGCCAACCGCATCCTGTCCCTCGATCCGTACATGCGCGGGCGCATGAGCGCGGCCAAATCCTACGCCGAGCCGGTGGCCATCGGCGACACCATGGTGGGCGCCACGGTGGCGGAGGTGGTCGCCTCGCACCATCCCGATTTTTCCGTCGGCGAGACCGTGGTGGGCTTCGGCGGCTGGCAGGATTTCACCACCTCGGACGGCAAGGGCCTGCGCAAGCTCGACCCCGCCGCGGCGCCCGTGAGCACCGCGCTCGGCGTTCTCGGCATGCCGGGCATGACCGCCTATACGGGCCTCCTCAACATCGGCGCCCCGAAGCCCGGCGAGACCGTTGTGGTGGCCGCCGCCACGGGGCCCGTCGGCTCCCTCGTCGGACAGATCGCCAAGCGCAGGGGCGCGCGCGCCGTCGGCATCGCCGGAGGTCCCGAGAAATGCGCCTACCTGCGCGACGTTCTCGGCTTCGACGCGGCGCTCGACCACCGCGCCGATGACTTTCCCGACGCCCTCGCGGCGGCCTGCCCGGACGGCATCGACGTGTATTTCGAGAATGTCGGCGGCGCGGTGTTCGACGCGGTGCTGCCCTTGCTCAACACCTTCGCGCGCATTCCCGTCTGCGGCCTCGTCTCGGGCTACAGCGCCACGGACCTGCCGCCCGGCCCCGACCGCATCCCGCTCCTCATGCGGGCGGTGCTGTCGAAGCGGCTGCACCTCCAGGGCTTCATCGTCTGGGACTTCGCCGATCAGGAGGCCGAGTTCCTGCGCGAGGTCGGCGGTTGGCTCCGCGAGGGGAGCATCGTCCACCGGGAGGACATCGTCGACGGCCTGGAGAACGCCCCGACCGCCTTCGCGGGACTTCTGAAGGGCCGCAACTTCGGTAAGCTGCTGGTGAGAATCGCCTGAGTCGGTCCCTCCGAATCTTGCCGACGCTTGAGAACGAATGTAGAACATCAGTGACGCGGCGGAACCCCGTGAGTCACGGGGACAACCCGCCCGCGATGATTGCCGGGGCCTTCGGGACGGCCCATGACAGGCGGCGTCGAGTGCGGTTCGGCCCGTCACCGGGCCGGGCAGCGCTTCGGCGCGCGGTGAGATCGATCGAGAGGAGAGAGCGGCATGGCCGGCAGCGTGAACAAGGTGATTCTGGTGGGCAATCTCGGGCGCGATCCCGAGACGCGACGCCTCGCTTCCGGCGATCCCGTGGTCAACCTGCGCATCGCCACATCGGAGTCCTGGAAGGACAAGATGTCGGGCGAGCGCAAGGAAAAGACCGAGTGGCACGCGGTGGTGATCTACAACGAGAACCTCGCCCGCGTCGCCGAGCAGTACCTGCGCAAGGGCTCGAAGGTCTACATCGAGGGCCAGCTCCAGACCCGCAAATGGGCCGACCAGTCCGGCGTCGAGAAGTACACCACCGAGGTGGTGCTGCAGCGCTTCCGCGGTGAGCTCACCCTGCTGGACGGCCGTTCGGGCGGCGCCGGCGGCGAGATAGGCGCCGACGAGGAGGGCGGCGGCCAGATCAGCCGTGGCGGCGATTATGGCGGTGGCGGCGGGGATTACGGTAGCGGCGGCGGTGGCCGCGCCTCCGGCGGCGGTCGTCCCTCCGGCGGCGGCGACCGGCGCCCGGCCCCGTCGAGCGGCGGTGGCTCCAAGCCGAACTACGACCTCGACGACGACATCCCGTTCTAGGTCTTTTACGAAGAGGGCGCGGCACCGGACGGGGCCGCGCCCTCTTCGATTCCACGGGTGGAAACCCCTTCGCCCGGGCGACATCGTCGGGGCCCGGGATCAGGCCGCGCCCGTCCACCACAAGCCGTTGCGGGTCCACGGCTTTCCCGTGCGCGCAAGGCGACGCTCTGTGGCGAGGGCCGGACGGATCGGGTATACGGGGCGGTGAGGCCGGTCGAGGCCGGTTCGCCCAGGCGAGCCGAGACGACGATCCGGCACCCCAAAAGTTCCCCGTGAGGGGTCGTCGTCCATCGACGCCCCGCGCTTCGGGCGCCCACCCGGCAGAGATCCAGAGCCTTGGCAGAGAACGACATTCCCGGCGCCGGAGCGCCCCCCGCCTCCGACATCAAGCCGGTTTCCATCGTCGACGAGATGCGCCGGTCCTATCTCGATTACGCCATGAGCGTGATCGTGAGCCGGGCGCTGCCCGATGCCCGCGACGGGCTCAAGCCCGTGCACCGGCGCATCCTGTACTCGGCCTACGAGAGCGGGCACTTGCCCGAGCGCAAGTACGTTAAGTCGGCCCGCATCGTCGGCGACGTCATCGGTCTCTATCACCCGCACGGCGACCAATCGATCTACGACGCCCTGGTGCGCATGGCGCAGGACTTCTCGATGCGGCTCATGCTCATCGACGGGCAGGGCAATTTCGGCTCCGTCGACGGCGATCCGCCGGCGGCCATGCGCTACACCGAATCGCGTCTCGCCAAGCCCGCCAACGCGCTCCTGGCCGATATCGACAAGAACACCGTCGATTTCCAGCCGAACTACGACGAGTCGCGTGAAGAGCCGACGGTTCTTCCCGCCCGCTTCCCGAACCTGCTCGCCAACGGCGCCGGCGGCATCGCGGTGGGCATGGCCACCAACATCCCGCCGCACAACCTCGGCGAACTCATCGACGCCTGCGTCGCCCTCATCGACGATCCGGGCCTGTCCATCGAGGGACTGACCGAGATCGTCCCCGGCCCCGACTTCCCCACCGGCGGCTCGATCCTCGGCCGGGCCGGCACGCGCCAGGCCTACGCCACGGGGCGCGGCTCCATCATCATGCGGGCGAAATCCCACGTCGAGGAACTGCGCAAGGAGCGCGAGGCTCTGATCTTCACCGAGATCCCGTATCAGGTGAACAAGGCGACGCTCATGGAGAAAATCGCCGAGCTGGTGAAGGAGAAGCGCGTCGAGGGCATCTCGGATCTGCGCGACGAATCCGACCGCGACGGCATGCGCATCGTCGTCGAGATCAAGCGCGATGCCATGGCGGACGTGGTGCTGAACCAGCTCTACCGGTTCACGCCCCTGCAATCGTCGTTCGGCTGCAACATGGTCGCCCTCAACGGCGGCCGCCCCGAGTTGATGAACCTCAAGGACCTGCTCCAGGCCTTCGTGGACTTTCGCGAAGAGGTGGTGTCCCGGCGGACCAAGTTCCTGCTCAACAAGGCCCGCGAGCGCGCCCATGTGTTGTGCGGCCTCGCCATCGCGGTCGCCAACATCGACGAGGTGATCCGCCTCATCCGGACCTCGCCTGATCCGAACTCCGCCCGCGAGGCCCTCATGGGCCGCGACTGGCCGGCCAAGGACATCGCGCCCCTCATCGCGCTGGTGGACGACCCGCGTCATCGCATCAACGACGACGACAGCTACCGCCTGTCCGACGTGCAGGCCCGCGCCATCCTCGACCTGCGCCTGCAGCGCCTCACGGCGCTCGGCCGCGACGAGATCGGCGACGAGTTGCAGAAGCTCGCCGATGAGATCGCCGACTACCTCGACATCCTGCGCTCGCGCCCGCGCATCATGGGCATTGTCAAGGACGAGCTCGCCGAGGTCCGCGAATCCTTCGCCACGCCGCGCCGGACGGTGATCCTCGATTGGGATTCCAACGTCGAGGACGAGGACCTTATCCAGCGCGAGGACATGGTGGTGACCGTGTCCCATGCGGGCTACGTCAAGCGCGTGCCGCTCTCCACCTACCGGGCCCAGCGTCGGGGCGGCAAGGGACGCTCAGGGATGGCGACCCGCGACGAAGATTTCGTCACCCGCCTGTTCGTGGCCAACACCCACACGCCGATCCTGTTCTTCTCGAACATGGGTCAGGTCTACAAGGAAAAGGTCTGGCGCCTGCCCATGGCGGCGCCGAACGCCCGCGGCAAGGCCCTCGTCAACATCCTCGCGATGGATGCGGGCACCGAGCGCATCACCACCATCATGCCGCTGCCCGAGGACGAGGCGTCGTGGGAGACCCTCGACGTGATGTTCGCCACCGCCAGCGGCGGGGTGCGGCGCAACAAGCTCTCGGACTTCGTGCAGGTGAACCGCGCCGGCAAGATCGCCATGAAGCTCGATGAGGGCGACCACATCGTCCACGTGGAGATCTGCCGGGCCGACCAGAACGTGCTCCTCACCTCCAAGGACGGGCAGTGCATCCGCTTCCCCGTGGAGGACGTGCGGGTGTTCAAGGGGCGCGATTCCACCGGCGTGCGCGGCATCAGCCTCGCCAAGGACGATCGCGTCATCTCCATGACGATCCTCAACTCCTTCGAGGCCAGCCCCGAGGAGCGAGCCGGCTACCTCAAGATGCGCCGGGCCGTCATCGGCGACGGCACGGAAGGCGAAGAGGCGAGCACGGAGGCAGAAGAAGGCGTCCAGGAGGCGAGTGCGATCTCCCTCGAGCGCTACAACGAGATGGGCGCCCACGAGCAGTTCGTGCTGACACTGTCCGAGCGCGGCTTCGGCAAGCGTAGCTCGTCGTTCGAGTACCGTACCTCCGGACGCGGCGGCAAAGGCATCACGGCCATGCGGGTCAACGCCCGTAACGGCACCCTGGTGGCCTCCTTCCCGGTGCAGCCCTCGGACCAGATCATGCTGGTCACCGATGCGGGCCAGCTCATCCGCGTGCCCGTGGACGACATCCGCATCGTCGGGCGCGCCTCGCAGGGCGTCACGGTGTTCAACACCGAGAAGACCGAGCGCGTGGTCTCGGTGGAGCACATCGAGGGCGAGGACGAGGCGGGCGACGCCCCCGGCGAGATCACGGGCGAAGCCGCAATGTGATCGCCCGGACCCCCGTCGTCATGGCGACGGGGGTCCGGGACGGGTTCGGGCCCCGTCGGGATGGCGGGGATGCGGCCTCGGGGGCAGGAAGGCGGACGTCGGTGTGGGCTCAAGCCGCCCTGCGCGGGGAGGCGAGGGTGCAGCGGGCCTTGCCCCGCGCCTTCGCCTCGTAGAGCGCCGCGTCGGCGGCGGAGACCAAGCTCGCGAGACCGGTGCCGTCCTGGGGCGACGCGGCGATGCCGATGCTGACTCCGATGGTCGCCGTGCGGTCGCGCCCGAGGCCGTACGGTACCGAGATGCGCGCCGCGAGCCGCTCGCCGAACATGATCAGCGCCTCCGGGGCGAGCGCATCGGCGAGGACCACGAACTCGTCGCCGCCGAGCCGCGCGATGACGTCGTGCGGTCCCACCGCCTGTCGCAGGCGATCGGCGACGGCTTGCAGGAGCTGGTCGCCCATGCCGTGGCCGTAGGTGTCGTTGACGGCCTTGAACCCGTCGAGGTCGAGGTAGAACAGGGCCGTCGGGCGATCCTGCCGCCCCGCCATGGCGTCCGCGAGGCCGAACCGGTTCGCCAACCCCGTCAGGCTGTCGTGCTGCGCCCGGAACGCGTTCTCGCGTTCGGCCCGCATGGTGGCGACCAGCATCTTGTTGAGCCGGAAGCCGGCCGCACTCATGCTGGCGAGATAGAACGGAATCTGCAGGAAGGTGATCAGCAGGACCGGCTCGCCGGTGAACGGCGCGCCGAGGCAGCACGAGCCGAGGGTCAGCACGATCATCGCGCCGGCGAGGCGGGGCGCGCCGAAGTTGCGGAACGAGATGCCGCCAACCATGGCGGCGGCCGAGAGGCACGCGAGGGTCGCCACCACCCAATCCCCGCTGATGAGGCTGATCAGGGTGCCGTAGCCGACGCTCGCCGCCCAGGCGAGGCCGAGGAGGATGTAGAGGTCCGTGGGGGTTTCGCCCCCCCTGGCCGCCGCCCGCCGAGCCTGAACCAACACGACGAGCCGCACGAGGCAGATGACGCATTCGAGAACGCACCAGACCACGAAGTGCGGCTGCGGGATTCGGACGGCGACCAGCATCGACACCGTCAGGGTGTTCAGGACGCCCCCGGCGAAGATCGGAAGCGTGCCGAACAGGCTCGCGATGAGGGCGGCGCGGATCTCGTCCGGAACGTCGCGCCCCGCATCGGTGAGCCACCGCGTGACGCGCCAACGGGGCAGGCTGAACAGCAGGGGATCGTTGCGCATGGAGCGACTCGGCGGCGGTGGGACGGCCCGCGGGCGGCGAAACCGGGGTCCGCCGTCCACGACTCTCCTGCGGCTCACCGGGTGCTGGCCGCGCTTCACCGCTCGCATGTGTTGGGTTAACATTCACACCACGAGGTATAGACGATCGTGCGGATTCGTACCCTCGGCGGTCGATCCCGCGCGTCGGAACGTCTGCGAAGACGAATGCGGCAGCCTGATCATGCCGTTCGCATGCGAGACCGGCGCACCGGCATGGGGCAATAGGCTGATCCGCGACCGGGTCGCACTCGATAGCCATCCGACATCCATCGGCGGTTCGCGAACATCCGACGAGGTCTTGGTCACGGCCGATCCGGTTGAACCGCACCCGCTTGGACGGCCTCGCCCACCGATCGACCGGGCCCCGGTTCCGTTCGGGCGAAAAATGCTCTACCCCGGGCCGCGATGATCCGCACCGCGCTCTACGCCGGCTCCTTCGACCCGGTCACCAACGGACACCTCGACGTGATTCGTCAGGCGTGCCGGCTTGTGCAGCACCTCGTCATCGCCATCGGGGTGCATCCGGGCAAGGCCCCGATGTTCACCGCCGAAGAGCGGGCCGACCTCCTGCGCGACACCTGCACGCCGCTGGCGGAGGCGGAGAGTGCGCGCCTGGAGATCGTCGCCTTCGACGACCTCGCCGTCACCGCCGCCCGGCGCCACGGCGCCACCCTGTTCATCCGGGGCCTGCGCGACGGCACCGACCTCGACTACGAGATGCAGCTCGCCGGCATGAACGGCGCGATGGCGCCGGAAGTCCAGACGGTGTTCCTGCCGGCCTCCACCGGCGTCCGCCCCATCACCGCGACCCTGGTCCGCCAGATCGCCGCCATGGGCGGCGACGTCTCGCCCTTCGTGCCGGCCCTGGTGGCCGAGCGCCTGGCACGACGTTTCGCCGGATCCTGATCCTGTTTCGCCTGAAGAGAGAACACCCGCTCATGAACTTCGGAATCAATCGCCGGATCGCCCTCCTGGCCGTCGCCGCCCTCCTCGGCACGGCGCCCGCGGCGCTGGCGGCGGACGAGAACACCGTGTTCCTCGACACCAAGGACGGTCGCGTCACCATCGAGTTGCGCCCGGATCTGGCGCCGAAGCACGTCGCGCAGATCAAGACTTTGATCAAGCAGGGCTTCTACAACGGCCTCAAGTTCCACCGCGTCATGGACGGCTTCATGGCCCAGACCGGAGACCCGAAGGGCAACGGCACCGGCGGTTCGAGCCTGCCCAACATCCCGGCAGAGTTCTCGCAGACCCCGTTCCGCCGCGGCACCCTCGGCATGGCGCGTTCGTCCGAGCCGAATTCGGCCAATTCGCAGTTCTTCATCTGCCTCGGCGATGCGCCGTTCCTCAACGGCCAGTACACCGTCGTGGGTCTCGTCTCGTCCGGCATGGACGCCGTCGACAAGATCAAGAAGGCGGCCCCCGGTGCCGCCGGCGGCGCCGTGCAGGATCCCGACAAGATCGTGAAGATGCAGTTGGCCCAGGGCGCGAAGTAATCCGGGGGGCGCGGGGCATGGCGGGCGTCGGCCGGGCCTGGGGGTTCTGTAGCCTCGCGTTCGCGCTGCCGCTCGGCACTGTCGGGGCGGAATCGGCGCCCTCGACGGGCCCGCTCACCCTGCCCGAGACCCTGCGGGGCACCGTGCAGGTCCCGTCCCGGCACGGCACAACCTCGAACGGCATGACCGAGAATGGAATGGCGCAGGCCCCCGACGGCAAGCGCCTCGACACCCTCAAGGATCTCTATCCCGCGCTCGCCGCCTGCTGGATCGTGCCGGAAGGCCTCGCCCGCTTCGAGCGCACGGAGATCACCGCCCGGTTCGCCCTTCGCCGGGACGGATCGGTCATCGGAACCCCGCGCGTCACCTTCGCGACGGAAGCTGGCGACGGGCGGGCGCGTGCCCTGCTGGCGGAGGCCGCCGTTTCGGCGATCCGGCGCTGCACGCCCGCGCGGGTCACGGCCGCCCTCGGGGCGGCCATCGCGGGGCGTCCCATCGCGCTCCGCTTCATCCATCACGGACCCAGAGGACAAGGAATCTAGACCCATGGCAGACACCGAGACCCTCACCCTCGAGACCACCAAGGGCCGCGTCGTCATCGGGCTCCGCCCCGACCTCGCCCCCAACCACGTCGAGCGCCTCAAGACCCTCGCGGCCCAGGGCTTCTACGACGGCGTGCCGTTCCACCGCGTCATCGACGGCTTCATGGCCCAGACCGGCGATCCCACGGGCACGGGCTCGGGCGGCTCGGACCTCCCGGACCTCAATGCCGAGTTCAACGCCGAGCCGCACGTGCGCGGCACCTGCTCCATGGCCCGCACCAACTTCCCGCACTCGGCCAATTCGCAATTCTTCATCTGCTTCGGCGACGCCCGCTTCCTCGACAAGCAGTACACCGTCTGGGGCAAGGTGACGGAGGGCATGGACATCGTCGACACCCTCAACAAGGGCGAGCCGCCGCGCTCCCCCGACAAGATCGTCAAGGCGACCGTCTCGGCCGCCTGAACCCGACGGGTTCCGCATCGGGGAGGGTCCGCGCGCCAGGCGTGCGGGCCCTCCTTCGCGTTTCGGAGTCGCGCGCCGTCCGGGTATTCCGGCGCGTCGGAAGCGAGTCGATCATGCACGCCGCCACGCTTCCCCCGCGCGACCTGCTGCTGGCCCTCGCCGTCGTGGCGGTGTGGGGCACGAACTTCGTGGTCATCCGCATCGGGCTCGACCATCTGCCGCCCCTGCTGTTCGCCGGCCTGCGCTTCGTGCTCGCCGCCCTGCCGGGCGTGTTCCTCGTGGCCCGGCCCGCGGCGTCCTGGAAGAATCTCGCCGCCTACGGCCTGCTCATCGGCGCCGGGCAATTCGGCCTGCTGTTCATCGCCCTGCGGAGCGAGATCGCGCCGGGTCTCGCCTCCCTGGTGGTGCAGGTGCAGGTGTTCTTCACCATCGGCCTGTCCATCTGGCTGACCGGCGAGCGGGTGCGCGGCTACCAATGGGCCGCCCTGGCCCTCGCCGTCGCCGGCATCGGGGTCATCGCCGGCCACACCGACGCTACCACCACGCCGCTGGGCCTCGGCCTCGTGATCCTCGCCGGCCTGAGCTGGGCCGGTGGCAACATGGTGGCGCGGGCGAGCGGGGTGCGCAACATGCTGCCCTACGTGATCTGGGGCGGCCTGTTCTCGGCGCCGCCGCTGCTTGCCCTCTCCCTCGTCCTCGAAGGCTGGGACGCCATCCGCGACGGCCTTGTGCGGGCCGATGCCGCCACCTGGGCCGCCGTGCTGTGGCAATCCGTCGGCAACGCCCTGTTCGGCTACGCCGTGTGGGGCTGGCTCCTGGCGCGGCACCCCGCCGCCCTGATCACCCCCATGGCCCTGCTGGTCCCGATCTTCGGCATGGGCGCCTCCGCCCTCTGGCTCGGCGAGCCCCTGCCGGCCTGGAAGATCGGCGCCGCCGCCCTCGTCATGACAGGGCTTGCCATCGGCGTGCTGTATCCGCGCTGGCGGCGGCCCTAGATCGACGGCCGATCCGACAAGCGCGCCTCCGCCGCCGCCAGATCCTCCGGCGTGTTGATGTTCCAGAACGGATCGAGGGGCTCGGCCGGCCAGTCCACCGGGACGGCGCCGTGGGCGCGCAGAAAGGCGCCGACCCGGCGTTCCGCCCGGACCACGAGGGCGTCGTGAAGCGCCGCCCGCAGGGCGACGGGCCAGAGCGCCACGGTGAAATGCTCCCGCCCGTTCGAGGCCGCCATCGCGATGGGGGAACCGGCGATCGGGGCGCTAGTGATGGACGCGTCGCCCAAGGCCGCCGACAGGCGGGCGACGAGATCGACCGGCAGGAACGGCGCGTCGCCGGTGACGCTCGCCACGTGACCCACCCCCGGGTGCAGGCGGGCGGCGTGATCGAGGGCGGCGAGGATTCCCGCCAGGGGGCCGGGGTTGCCCGGCACGCCGTCGGGCACGACCGGACCGGGGAACTCCGAAAACCGGGCGGGATCGCCGTTGGCGTTGAGGATCAGCCCGGCCGCGCATTGGGGCGCGAACCGCTCCACCACCCGGTCGAGGAGGGTTCGGCCGCAAAGGGTGCGCAGGGCCTTGTCGCCCCCGCCCATGCGCCGGGACAGGCCGCCGGCCAGGACGACGCCCAGCACGGCGCCGGGATCGGGCCTCATTCGATGACGATGCGGGGGGCCGCGCGGGGGGCCGAGGCGCCGTTGAGGTTCGCCCAAAGCTTGGCGGCGATGGCGCGATAGACCTTGGCGTGCGGCCCGTCGGGATCGACGGCCACCACGGGCCGCCCGGCATCCGAGCTCTCGCGGATCGTCATGTCCAGGGGCACCTCGCCGAGGAACGGCACGTCGAGGCGGGCGGCCTCGTCGCGGGCGCCGCCATGGCCGAAGATGTGCGAGGCGTGGCCGCAATTCGGGCAGACGAAGGTCGCCATGTTTTCGATGACGCCGAGGATCGGCACGGCGACCTTGCGGAACATGGTGACGCCGCGCCGGGCATCGATGAGGGCGAGATCCTGCGGGGTCGAGACGATGACGGCGCCGGACAGCGGTGTCGCCTGCGCCATGGTCAGCTGGGCGTCGCCGGTGCCGGGGGGCATGTCGACCACGAGGATGTCGAGATCGCCCCAGGCGACCTCGCGCAGCATCTGGGTGATGGCCGACTGGACCATGGGTCCGCGCCAGATCATCGCCGTCTCGGCCTCGATGAGGAAGCCGATGGACATCACCTTGATGCCGTAGCCCTCCATGGGAGCGAGCAGACGCTCCTCGATCACCTTGGGCTTGCCCGACAGGCCGAACAGCTTCGGCACCGATGGGCCGTAGATGTCGGCATCGAGCAGCCCGACCTTGAGGCCCTGGGCGGAGAGCGCGAGGGCGAGGTTGCAGGCGGTGGTGGACTTGCCGACGCCGCCCTTGCCCGAGGCCACGGCGACGATGTGGCGGACCCCCGGCAGGGCCGGCCCGGTGCGGGGCGGCTGCGGGGCGGGGGGCCGACCGGGGGCGGGCGGCTGCGGCGCGGCCTGACCTTGCGCCGGATGCGGGCCTTGCGCCGAATGATTGGGGCCGCGCTCCGAGGTCAGGCTGGCGAACACGCCCGAGACGCCCGGCGTTGCCAGGATCGCGCCCTCGGCTTGGCGGCGGATCGGTTCGAAGCGCTCGGCCTCGCTCGGATCGATGAGGATCGAAAACATCACCCGGCCCGTCGGATCGACGACCACCTGCGACAGGCGCCCGGACGCGGGCAGGGTGGTGCCCCCGGCATCGATGGTGACGGCCGACAGGATCTTCAGGACATCGTCGCGGGTGATCGCCAACACTCGGGCTCCTTGGCGCTACGGGCGGGCGGGCCCGGGCCGGACGCAGAAACGGGCGGCGCCCTCCGCCCCGGACTGGGGTTTCGCGCGCGGATGCCCGCAAGGGGACAGCATGGGGACGCGGCGAGCGCAACCCCGGGCCGCGCGGCCCTTTATCGCGAATCCGTGAATCGCGGGCTCGAATCGGGACGCGGACGACCGCCGGAAACGAGGCTTGGCGAAACGGTGAAGGGCCGAAACAAAAGCGAAGCTCGCCCGTTGTGCCCTCGAACCGATCGCCGGCGCCCTTCAAGGTGCGGCGTCCGGATGCGTCGAGACCGAGTCGGAGATTCCAACCCCATGCACCAGGGCAACCACCGCGATCACGAGGGCGCCAAGAAGCTCTTCGCCCTCATCAAGGACATCAAGGTCGCGATGATGACCACCGCGGACCCCGACGGGAAGCTCTACAGCCGCCCGATGTGGTGCCAGGAGGCGGACGAGAACGGCGACCTGTGGTTCTTCTCCAAGCTGCACTCGCCCAAGACCGCCGAGATCAGCAAGGACAACCAGATCAACCTCGCCTATTCCGACCCCTCGAGCCAGACCTATGTGTCCGTGGCGGGCAAGGCCGAGATCGTGACCGACCAGAAGGTCATCGACGACAAGTGGACCGAGAGCCTGAAGACCTGGTTCCCCAACGGCAAGGACGATCCCGAGGTCGCGCTGATCCGCGTCCACCCGGAGAAGGGCGAGTACTGGGACAGCCCCAACGCCACCGCCCTGCACATCTACGGCTACGTGAAGGCCGCGTTGACCGGCGAGTCGCCCAAGACCGAGACCAAGAAGGTCGATCTGGCCTGATCGTCTCACACGTCACGTTTTGGGAGGGGCGGCTTACCGGAGGGTGGGCCGCCCTTTCGCGTTCCGGCATCCGGCCGGCCGATTGACTCGGAGGCGAGGCCTATGCGCCTTTCGCGGCTGAGCGGGCGTCTCGGTCCCGCGCCGGACGGTGCCCGACCATGATCGACCTCGCGACGCGGGTGTACAACCACAACTTCCAGATCGATCCCATCGTCCGGTCGCTGCTCGACACCGATTTCTACAAGCTGCTGATGGCGCAATCGATCTTCCGCCGCCGTCGCGACGCCCGGGTCACCTTCGGCATCCAGAACCGGTCGAAGAGCGTGCGGCTCGCCGACTTCGTCGATGCCGGGGAACTGCGCGAGCAGCTCGATCACGCCCGCACCCTCACGCTGAGCCGGGGGGAATCGACCTGGCTGCGCGGCAACACCTTCTACGGCCAGCGCCAGATGTTCGCCCCCGACTTCATGGACTGGCTCGAGACGTTCCGGCTGCCCGAATACGAACTCGAGGCCCGCGACGGGCAGTACGTGCTCACCTTCCACGGCCCGTGGATCGAAACGTCGATGTGGGAGGTGCCGGCCCTCTCCATCCTCAACGAGCTGCGGAGCCGGGGCGTCGTACGCCACATGGGCAAGCTCGAACTCCAGGTGCTCTACGCCCGGGCGATGACCCGGGTGTGGGAGAAGATCGAGCGCCTCCGCGCCCTGCCGGACCTGTCCATCGCCGATTTCGGCACGCGCCGCCGCCACGGCTTCCTATGGCAGGACTGGTGCGTCGAGGCCATGCGGGCCGGCCTCGGCGACCGGTTCCTCGGAACCTCGAACTGCCTCATCGCGCTTCGCCGCGAGGTCGAGGCCGTGGGCACCAACGCCCACGAACTGCCCATGGTGTATTCGGCGCTGGCCGACGGCGACGAGGCCCTGGCGCGGGCCCCCTACGACGTGCTGGCGGACTGGCAGCAGGATTACGCCGGCAATCTCCTGGTCATGTTGCCGGACACCTACGGCACCAGCGGCTTCCTCGCGCACGCCCCCGAATGGATGAACGCCTGGACGGGCATCCGCATCGATTCGAAGGAGCCCATCGCGGGCGGAGAGGAGGCCATCGCGTGGTGGCGGTCGCGGGGCTGCGACCCCCGCGAGAAGCTGGCGATCTTCTCCGACGGCCTCGACGTCGAGACCATCGAGGCCATCCACGCGCATTTCCACGGGCGGATGCGCATCGGCTACGGCTGGGGCACCCTGCTGACCAACGACTTCCGCGGCCTCGTACCGGATGGGCGCCTCGATCCGATCTCCATCGTCTGCAAGGTCATCACGGCGGATGGGCGGCCCACGGTGAAGATCTCCGACAACCCATCGAAGGCCATCGGGCCGGCGGACCAGATCGCGCGCTATCGCCGGGTGTTCGCGGTCGCGGACGGGCCGGCGATGCCTGTTCTTGTATGAGCCGGGTTCACGGCTCCGCCCCCTGGACGATGACGCCGTACCAGCCGAGGCCCGTATAGGTCTCGTAGCCAGGCGTCCGGTGAAACGCCGTGACGGCGCCCGAGCGCGGATCACGGTCCGCGCCGCTCGCACGGCCCGCCTTCTGGAGGGGCAGGACTTCTTCGAGGACGCCGCGCCCGTCGGAGGCCGCAAGAACCCGGCACCGGGCATCGACGAGGAGCACCCGGGTCCGGCCCCGATCCTCCGGCGCCACCCGCACGCCCTCGACGATGGCGCGCGCCTGCGTCTCCCAGTCGAAATGGATGGCCAGCACGCCGACGGGCCGCCCATCGCTCACGCCGCCCGCCCGAATGCCGGCGCAGTAGGTCGCCACCTGGGCGTTGCCGAGACGCGGCTGCCGCGCGACATCGGCGGCGACGTAGGAGTCACATTCGTACAGGCCGGCAGCCTCGCGGAACCACGGCTCGGCCGAGACGTCCCGGCCGACCACGTCGTGGAACCGCTCCGGGCGGCCATGGGCAAGGACGATGCCCTCCGGCGAGCACAGCCACAGGTCGAGGTAGACCGTGTAGGCGTCGAGGATCACACCGAGGCGCGCCGTCGCGTGCGCCACTCTGTCGGGCGTCGGGGCAGTGGCGCACGCCACCATGGCCGCATCGGTGGCCCACCAGCGCACGTCGCAGGTGCGCTCGTAGAGGTTGCGGTCGATGAGTTCGACGGCGTTCAGGGCGAGATCGATGAGGCGGTCGTCGCGGGTGCGGGTCGACAGATCCTCGACCTGGGCCTGCAGCCCGGCGATCCGGTCGGACAGCTCGGCCTCGAGGGCCCGGGCGATGCCCTCGACCTCGCCGCCGATGGCCCGGACTTCCTGGGCGACCACGGCGAACCCGCGTCCCATCTCGCCCGCCCGCGCCGCCTCGATGAGGGCGTTGAGGGCCAGGATCTTGACCTGGCCGGTGATGCCCTGGATGCGGCGGCTCTTCTCCGACGAGATGCGCTTGAGTTCCGCGATCTCCGCCGCGACGCCGCGCAGCCCGGTCCCGGAGGGGGACGCCACGGCTCCGTGCAGGAGGCTCAAACCCGACATCCATCTCTCGCTGGTCTTCGACACGCAGCGTCAGGTTGCGGGAAAACGCCTAAGATCGTGTTAAATCCGCCGCTCGCGGCGACTTGTATTTGTATTCTCGGCGTCCGAAGGTCTTATAGAACGGGACGATACTTCCGTGAAGAATCCCGAAGACAGAGTCTCGCGAGCGCCGATGCGAATGAGGGTTCGGGCATCCGCAACCCCGCGTCGCCCCGAGCATTCCAGGGCAGCCCTCGAACGGAGACCTGCATGCGGATCGATCTCAACGCGGATCTCGGCGAGGGTTACGGCGCCTACACCCTGGGCGACGATGCCGCGCTCCTCGACATCGTCACCTCGGCCAATGTCGCCTGCGGCTTCCACGCCGGCGATCCGTCCATCATGGTCGCCACCGCCCGGGCCGCGAAGGCGCGCGGGGTGGCGCTCGGCGCCCATCCGGGCTTCGACGACCTGCGCGGCTTCGGACGGCGGGTGATCCGCGCCACGCCCGGCGAGATCGAAGCGGATGTCGCTTACCAGATCGGTGCGCTGCAGGCCTGCGCCGCGCTCGCCGGCCACCGCGTCACCCACGTGAAGGCGCACGGGGCGCTCGCCAACCTGTCCAACGCCGAAGCCGGCGTCGCGCGAGCCATCGTCCGGGCGGTGCGCGGCGTCGATCCCGGCCTCGTCGTGATGGTGATGCCGGGCCTCGAAGCCGAACGGGCGGCCGAGGCGGCGGGCTTGGCCGTCGTGCGCGAGATCTACGCCGACCGCGCCTATGCGGAGGACGGGCAGCTCGCGCCCCGCAGCCAGGCCGGCGCCGTCATCACCGACGCGGTCGAGGTCGCCGAGCGAACCCGCCGCATGGTGGAGGAGGGCGCGCTCCTCACCCTGTCCGGCCGCCGAATCCCCGTCGCCATCGACACGGTCTGCGTCCACGGCGACGATCCGCATGCGGTGGCGACCGCCGGCGCCGTACGCCGGTCCCTGGAGGAGGCCGGCTTCACCCTGGCACCGTTCGTCGCCTGATCACGGAGCCGCGATCCAGAGCATCCCGCGGAGGGATCGTTTTGCGGCGCCGCACCGTTCCCCCGACGCGGCGCCCGATCCGAGGGCGGCCGGCGTAGCGTCGAGACGGAACCGGCATGGCGACGAGACCCACCACGAAACCCCCGCTGATTCCGCCGCGCCCGACCCGGATCGCCGCCGCCGAGACGCCGGCCCCGACCATGAGCTCGCCCCTCATCGTCGCCGCACTCATCGTCACCGGCCTCTATCTTGGCCGCGACGTGCTGATTCCCATCGCCATCGCGATCCTGCTGTCCTTCGTCCTCGGCCCCCTGGTGAACCTGCTCCGGCGCTGGCACCTCGGGCGCTTCCTGTCGGTGGCCGCCTCGGTACTGATGACGCTCAGCGTCGTGGGTGCCCTCGGCGCCCTCATCGGGGTCCAGCTCGCCGACATCGCCGGCGATGTCCCGCGCTACCGCACCACCATCGAGCGCAAGGTCGAGGGCCTCAAGGACACCCCGGCCGGCCGCATGGCCGAGTATGTCGCCGGCATCGGCCGGACCATGCACCAGGACGGCCCGAAGCCGGAGCCGAAACCCGAACCGAAGCCCGACGCGGCCCCGGCCGCCCCGCCGCCCGAGAAGGCGATCCTCGTCGAGGTGAAGGACCGCGCGCCCGACGCGCTGACCATGGCGGGCACCCTGCTGTCGCCGATCCTGCATCCCCTCGCCACCATCGGCATCGTCTTCGTTGTGCTGCTGTTCCTGCTGATGCAACGCGAGGACCTGCGCGACCGCATGATCCGCCTCGCCGGATCGAGCGACCTGCACCGCACCACCGTCGCCATGGACGACGCCGCCAAGCGGCTCAGCCGCTACTTCCTCGTGCAGCTCGCCCTCAACGCCTCGTTCGGCCTCGTGGTCGGCGTCGGCCTCTACGTCATCGGCGTACCGAGCCCGGTGCTGTGGGGCATCTTCTCGGCCCTGATGCGGTTCGTGCCCTATATCGGCGCCGTGCTGTCGGCGGTGTTTCCCCTGGCCCTGGCCGCGGCCGTCGATCCGGGCTGGACCATGGTGGTCGAGACGCTGATCCTGTTCGCGATCCTCGAGCCCCTCGTCGGCCACTTCATCGAGCCGATGCTGTACGGCCACTCCACCGGCATGTCGCCGTTCGCCGTCCTCGTCTCGGCCCTGTTCTGGACATGGCTGTGGGGGCCCGTCGGCCTGCTGCTGTCGACGCCGCTCACCGTCTGCCTCGTGGTGCTGGGGCGCCACGTCGACAAGCTCGAATTCCTCGACGTGCTGTTCGGCGACCGGCCCGCCCTGACGCCGGTGGAGAACTTCTACCAGCGCATCCTCGCGGGCGATGCCGACGAGGTGCAGGAGCACGCCGAACTCATCCTCAAGTCCTGCTCGCTCGCGGCCTATTACGACGAGGTGGTGATCCGGGGCCTCGAACTCGCCGCCCGCGACGCGGCGCGCGGCGTGCTCACCACCGAGCAGAAAGCCGACATCCGCCAGAGTCTGGCCGGCCTCGTGGAGGATCTCGCGGAGCGCGAGGACGAGGGGGCCGAGCCTCCTGACGCCGAGGAGGCGCGGACCGGCGTCACCGAGGCCTGGGCCGAACCCGGAACCGTCCTGTGCGTGTCGGGGCGCAGCTTCGTCGACGAATCCGCCTGCGCGATCCTGGCCCAGCTCCTGCGGACGCGCGGGATCGGCGCCCGCACGGTGCCGTTCGCCGAGCTGGCGCGGGCGCGGATCGACACCTTCGATCCAGGCCCGGCGCGCCTCGCCTGCATCGTCTCGACGGCGATCAGCGGCGAGCCGACCCACCTCCGGCGGCTGGCCGAACGCCTGCGGCGCAAGCTGCCCCGGGCCCGCCTGGTCGTCGGCCTGTGGCAGGCGGACGAGAACGGTCTCGACGAGGCGGCCCAGCGCCGGGCGATCCCGGCGGACATGCACGTCACCTCCCTGCGCGGCGCCATCGACGCCATCGTGGCCGCCGCCGATCCGGCCACCCCGGATCCCGTGGCGGCGGAGCGGCCGGCCGCGCATCCCGTCGGGGCGCCAGTGCCCGTCTAGGGGCCGGGCGCCCGTCCGATCGCGGGTCGCGCGTCCGTCGGGACTTGACGGCGAGGCGTCGCGTCCGCTTCGCTGCCGTCAGGGTCCCGGACAGGAAGTTTCGATGAGCGTCGTCGATCTCGCGCGGTTCATGGACGATCTCGCCACCGAGTCCGGGCAGGCGATCCTGCCGTTCTTCCGCGCCGCCTTCGGCATGGACGACAAGGGCCATGGCGGGACCTTCGACCCCGTGACGGAGGCCGACCGCGCGGCGGAGGTGATCCTGCGCGGCCTGATCCGCCGCAGCTTCCCGACCCACGGCATCCTGGGGGAGGAGTTCGGTTCGGAGAACCTCGACGCCGAATGCGTCTGGGTGCTCGACCCCATCGACGGCACCCGTGCGTTCATCGCCGGCCTGCCGACCTGGGGCACCCTCATCGGCCTCACCCGGCACGGCGTGCCTGTCCGCGGCCTGATGCACCAGCCGTTCCTCGGGGAACGCTTCTCCGGCGACGGCGCCACGGCGCGGATGCGCTCCTCCCGGGGCGAGCGGATCCTGCGCGCCCGGCGCGGCACGGTCCTGAAGCACGCGCTGCTGGCCACCACCGATCCGCGCCTGTTCGCCGACGGCCCCGAGCGCGACGGCTTCACAGCCATCGAGGCGGCCGTGCGGATGTCGCGCTACGGCACGGATTGCTATGCCTATTGCATGCTGGCGGCGGGCCAGGTCGATCTCGTGGTGGAAGCCGGGCTCAAGCCCTACGACATCGTCGCCCTCATCCCCATCGTCGAGGGAGCGGGCGGCGTCATCACCGCCTGGGACGGCGGACCGGCCGCCGCCGGCGGCCGCATCGTCGCCGCCGGCGACCGGGCACTGCACGTCGAGGCCCTTCGTCTCCTCAACCCGTAGGGCTCATATCAAATCCGGCTGATCGCTTCGCGATGCGGATTTGAGCTTCGCTCAGGCGCCGCGCGGGCTGCCTGAGACTGTCTCCGAATGGATCATCCGGAAACAGTCTCAGGCATCGGTGTAGGCCCCGGCGGTCCTGGTCGGCTCGACGACGGTGCCGGGCACGAACGCGTCGAACGCCGCCCAGAAATCGTCACGGATCGCGTCGGTTTCCGACAGGATCTCGTGGCGGGCGCCGGGTAGGACCAGGATGTGCGCCCCGCGCACCAGCCGGGCGAACCGCTCCGTCGCCCGCGTCTCGCAGACAGGGTCCGCCCCCGCGCCGACGACGAGGGCCGGGATCGCGATGGATGCGGCCACCCGACGGTCGCGCAGGCGCCGCATGGTGCGGAAGGCGCCCGCGAGCCACGCGATGGTCGGATCGCCTACGGCCCCGGCCCCGACGGCCCGCGCCGCCGCGGCGTTGCGGGCATAGCGCACCGGGTCACTCGAGAGGCGGTTGCGGGCGAACGGCTTCGTGGCGATGGAGGTCGGCGTTCCGAACGGGATGTAGCGCCGGCCGAGGCCGAGGCGGTGGAGGATGCGCGCGAGCGCCGAGGCGCCGGCCGGCCAGCGCACCATGCGCAGGGCGAGCATCGGCGCCACGGTGACGATCCGGCTGAACGGCAGCCAGCCCTCGTAGGCCCCGATAAAGGCCACGGCGCCGCCCATGGAATGCGCGAGACCGATATGCGGATGCGGCATCAGGGGCCGCAGGACCGCCTCCTCGACGGCCTTGAGGTCGCGTCGATAATCGTCGAACCGGGCGACGTGGCCCTTGTGCGCGTCGGCGACCTGGCGCTGCGATTCGCCCTGGCCACGCCAATCGAACGCCACGACGGCGAAGCCGCGTCCGCGCAGATCACCGACCGTCTCGTAGTATTTCTCGATGAACTCGGCCCGGCCCTGCAGCAGGCAAACGGTGCCCTTCACGAGACGGGTGGTGGGGCGCCAATGCGCGACCCGCAGCTCGACGCCGTCCTCGGTGCGGACCGCCTTCAGGGCGCCGCCGGGCGGGACAGGATTGTCGGGTGTTGAACCCAGCGTCAGCATCGGCCGATCCTCGTGCGGCAGGCCTTACCCCACCGGTGCGCCTCTTGTGCCATGCCATCCCTTCCGGCCTGTCACCACATCGAAAAAATTGCGAAAAACACCGCGACGCGCGGGTTTCAGGCTCTTGCGAAGACAAACGACTCCGCCAATATCACGGAGGCACCGGCCGTTACGGCGGTGCGACAGGTCCGGCCCTCGGGCGGACCCGATCTAAGCATGTTGCTTCTTATGGAGAATATGTCATGCGCCAGTTCGATCTTGCTCCTCTCTACCGCTCCACCGTCGGCTTCGACCGCCTGTTCTCGGCCCTCGACCAGTACGTCGCCGCCGATCCGGCCCCGACCTATCCGCCCTACAACATCGAGCGCACCGGCGAGAACGCCTACCGGATCACGGTGGCGGTCGCAGGGTTCACGGACTCCGATCTCGCCATCGAGGTCAAGGAGAACGCGCTGACGCTGAAGGGCGAGCGTGCGACCGATCCCGACAAGCCGGTTGCGTTCCTGCACCAGGGCATCGCCGCGCGCGCCTTCGAGCGCCGCTTTCAGCTCGCCGACTACGTCCAGGTGACGGGTGCGGTGCTGGAGAACGGCCTCCTCCACATCGATCTCGTCCGCGAGATCCCGGAGGCGAAGAAGCCGCGCCAGGTCCAGATCGCCACGGGTCGCGCGTCCGCGACCCCGACCATCGAGGGTTCGGTACAGCAGGCGGCGTAAACGCCGCTCCACTCTCAAAACCAGCGGGGCGCCCCGGCGGAAAGGCCGGGGCGCTTTCATTTCGAACCGTCAGGATTCGTCGTCGAAGCGGTCGCCGCGGCCCGGCTCCTTGCAGCGATAGCCGACGAAACAGCGCGGCGTGTCGCCCGCAGGGACGAAAGCCGGAATCGTGATCTCGGTAATCTCGCAGAAGCTGCGGTCCCGGACGAAGCGATCGTAGGTCGGGCCGCCGGTACCGAGGACAATGCCGCCCTCCCGCCCGACGATGCCTTTCGCCTGGGCGCAGCTCATGGTGGTGGTGGACGGCCGCTGTGCGAAAGCCGGGCTGACCGCGCCGACGCAGATCAGCGCGAGAAGTATGCGCGTCATGATCGATCCCTCACGCCGTGGACCCGTCCACGGCACATGGGAAAACGCTTCGCCGTGCCCCGTGATCCTGCGGCGGGACACCGCGCCGTCCTAGAGATCCCCGAAGATGAGCTGGCCCTGGGGGCTCGGACGCCGCGCCGGGGCCCCCGGCCGCGCGGCAGGCTTCACGCTGCGCTTGACGGGCGGACGTTTCGCCACGGGCTCGGCCCGCAGGCGGGCCTTGGCCTTATCGCGGGCGATGGCTTCTGGGGCGTTCGGATCGTCATCGAGCCACTTGCCGCGCTTGATCACCTCGTTGACCCGGCCCTGGTTGACCCCGACCTTGAAGGCGATCTCCTGCTGGGTCATGCCCGTGGAGGCGTGAAGGTCGAGGATGGCGCGGGCGAGTTCGGGCGTCATCTTCTGCCCCGTGAGGCGGCGCGCCGGCTTGATGGTGCGGGTGGCGCGGTCACGCTCGCGCAGGCGCTCCAGCAGGGCGAGCGCCATGAGCATCCCGTGCTCGCGCAGCGACTCCTCGAATTCCTTCAACGTCGCCATGCTGGCTTCCTTGCCGGTGCCGGATCCGCGCTCGGATCTCGGACCGCCATACAAACGTGCCGCGCGCCGTGAAGTTGCGCGCAACGGGAACCGCATGGTTGAGCCTCCCGCCGCACCCTGACAACCGGCCAGAGCCGTCATCCACCGGTATTCGCGCGCCCGACGGCCGGGTTGGTCTCGGGCGTCACCTTCGGATAAACCCCGTCTCCACCCGCCGGAAACCCAGGACGCCGCCCGCGATGATCAGCCCGATCGTTTCCGTCTCCCGAGAAGGTTCGGCCCCCGGTGCGCCATCCCTGGTCGATGCCCTGGAGGGCGGGGCGGTCCTGATGTTCCCCGATCTCGACTTTCCGTTCAGCCCGTTCGAGGAGCGCTTCGTCGAACGGCCCTTCGCCGACGGCAAGGCGAAGAACGTGAACATCCGGGGCGAGGCCGCGAGCCTGCGGGGCGCAGCCGGCACCCCTGAGGAACAGGAGGCTCTGCGCCAGCTTCTCATCCGCTACCGCGCCTTCGCGGACGCCCTCATCGCCCGGTATCTCCCAACCTATGCGGGCAAGATCGCCCTCGCCGGCACCTCCTACCGCCCGTTCGAGGTGGACCAGCGCAAGCTGAGCTGGCGGCGCGACGACACCCGCCTGCACGTCGACGCGTTCCCGTCGAACCCCATCGGCGAGAAGCGCATTCTTCGGATCTTCCGCAACATCAACCCCGAAGGTCAGCCGCGCCTGTGGCGGGTGGGCGAAGACTTCGCCTCGATGGCCCAGAAGTTCGTGCCGAAGCTGCCGGGTTATTCGCCGCTCTCGGCGCGCCTGCTCGCGGCTCTGAAGATCACCAAGGCGCGGCGCTCGGAATACGACCACCTGATGCTGCATCTGCACGACGCTTTGAAGCAGGACATGGCCTATCAGGCCGATGCCCCGCAGGCCGACGTGCGCTTCGCGCCGGGCCAGACCTGGGTGACGTTCTCCGACCTGGTGATGCACGGCGCCATGGGCGGCCGCTACATGCTGGAACAGACCGCCTACCTCCGGGTCGCCGACCAGGCCGACCCCGAGCGCAGCCCGCAGCGCATCCTCGCCCGCACCCTCGGCCGTCCCCTGCGCTGACCCCTCCCCGAACAAAGGACCCGCCATGATCCTCGAAATCGCGCAGATCGACCTCAAGCCCGGCACGGAATCCGACTTCGAGGCCGGCATCGCCCGGGCCGCCGAGATTTTTCGCGACGCCAAGGGCTGCCGCAGCTTCGCCGTGCGCCGCTCCATCGAGAAGCCGCAGCGCTATCGCCTCCTCATCGAGTGGGACACCCTGGAGAACCACACCAAGGATTTCACCGGCTCCCAGGCCTGGCAGGATTACCGCGCCATGGTCTCGCCGTTCTTCGAGGCGCCGCCGAGCGTTGAGCACACGGAACTGACGCTTCAGGCCTTCTGACGCGAGACCGCTGACGCGAGACCTCACTGCCCGGAGTTGCGGACGATCATCTTGATGCGCGCATCGAGGTGGTTCCAGCGGGCGGCGATCCGGCGCCTGGCGCAGGCCTCGAACGAATCGCCCGCGAAGAAGCCGACATGGACCGACCGGTGCCGGCATTCGAGGAGCGGCGGCACCACGATCACCGCCGGTATCGGCAGGGACAGCAGGGCGAGATCGACGGCGAGGCCGAACTTCCAGCCGATCCCGACCCGTTTCGGCTCCGTCGCGTGCGCCTCCCGCAGGCGCCGGCGCTCCGCGGCGAAGGCCGCGGCTCCGTCGCGGTCGGTGCGTCGCAACGGGGCCGGGTCGGCGAGCCCGGGTGGGCGTGAGGCGTCGGACGTGGGTGTCATGGCCGGGATCTCGCGATGGAATTCGGGCAAGCGGCCGGAACGGCCCAGGAGCGCTCACCGCCGGATCCGATACCGGTTCGGTAGAAAAGAACGCAGCAAAACAAAGACCTAACCATGTGTCCCGACCCAATGTGGTCGGGCGCAGCCCTAGCGCAGGGCGCCGGCGATGGAGCGGAAACGATCGTCCAGTCCGCGGATGTGGCCCATGACCGCCTGGCGGGCGCAGACAGCGGCGACGAGGCCCGGCGGCAGGAAACCCGGCCCGGCGCCGGAGCCGCAGGGCATCAGCAGGGACGCCCCGAGGAAGCCGACCCCGCCGAGGAGCAGCACGAGCTTGACCGGGCCGGGCCCGCGGCGGCGACCGCGCATCCGCTCGGGCGCGCGGGATCGCACGGGCGCCGGCTCCGGCGCGTCGGGATCGTCGCGCGGGCCGAACTCGGCCTGATAGTAGCGCTCCAGCTTGCTCACTCTCATCCGGCCGCATCCCCGCCAAGCTTTGCAACCAGGAGGCGTCATGAATCGCTAAGTTTGCGATAACGCAACCGATCGACTCGTCGCGAGCGGACCCGCTCACGCGCGCCCCAGCGGGGTTCAAGGCGGAACCGGGGCCGCTTGTGCGAAACCCGCTTCGGATGCGCCGTGCGGCCCCCGGATGCCCGGTGACAGGGCCGTGCGGACTGCGTACCACGGTGTCAGGACACCCACCCGGAGCGATCCGCGCCGATGACTTCGCCCAAGACCCAGCGCCCCCTCCGCATCGGCACGCGCGGCAGCCCGATGGCCCTCGCTCAGACCGGGATGGTGCGGGACAAGATCGTGGCCGCCAATCCGGGGCTCGAGACCGAGATCGTGGTGGTCAACACCGTGGCCGATCGCATCCTGGACCGGCCGCTCTCGGAGATCGGCGGCAAGGGGCTGTTCACCAAAGAACTCGAACAGGCGCTGTTCGCCGACGTGGTCGACGTCGCCGTGCATTCCATGAAGGATGTGGAGACCTGGCTGCCCGAAGGGCTCGTGATCGCCTGCATCCTCGAGCGCGACGACCCGCGCGACGCGTTCCTGTCGCCGCGCGCATCCGGCTTCGCCGACCTGCCGTCCGGCGCCCGCATCGGCACCTCGTCCCTGCGCCGGGCCGCCCAGGTGCTCATGCGGCGGCCGGATCTCCGCATCGTCCCCCTACGCGGCAACGCCAACACCCGGATGCGCAAGCTGGAGGAGGGCACTTGCGACGCCACCCTCCTGGCCCTGTGTGGGCTGGAGCGCCTCGGCATGGCCGACATGGCCCGCTCCGTGCTCGCCGTCGAGGAGATGCTGCCGGCGGTGGCGCAGGGCGCGCTCGGCATCGAGTGCCGCGCGGATGATTCCGACGTGCGGGCCCTCCTCGCCCCCCTCGTCAGCGCACGGGCGACGGCCGAACTCGCCGCCGAGCGCGGCCTGCTCGCCGAACTCGACGGCTCGTGCCGCACCCCCATCGCGGCGCTGGCCCGCATCGACGGCGACAGCCTGTCCCTCGACGGCCTGCTGTTCCTGCCCGACGGCAGCGCGCACTGGGCGGTCCAGCGCGCGGGCTCCGTCGCCGATGCCGCCCGTATAGGCGCCGAGGCCGGCGCCGAACTGAAGCGCGCGGCCGGCGACACCTATTTCAAGCACCTGCAGTAGGGGCCGGACGGCCTCAGGCGAGGCTGCGTTCGATGGCTTCCTCGTCGCAGATCACGCCGGCCGCGCGGGCGTATTCGAGGCCGAGCGGGTGGGGCACCCGGGCCACGGGCGCCGCATCCGTGAAGGCGCCGAGGAACACCCGCATGACGTGGGCGACGGCCTCGGGCGTCACCGAGCGCAGATCCTCGGCGTAGTACCGGCCGGCATTGGCCGTGCTGGTGACGATCTCGTAGGCGGGGAAATACACCGCGCGCGGCGCGGCCTCGACCACCTCCTCCGCCGCCACTCGCAGGGCCGCCTTGCTGTAGGCGTTGGACACGAGCACGTGCCGGTCGGCGTAGGACGCGATGAGCGGCACCGGCGAGACCGTGAGGATCACCCGGGCGCCCGGATTCACCGCGAACAGCCGGTCGAGGAACGCCAGCATGTCGTCCCGCACGGCGCCCGCACGGGCGTTGACGAAGGCGTAGCGCGCCGGATCGAAGGCGTCGCCGATCACGCCCGGCGCCACGGGCAGGGCCGCCCCGTCGGCGCGATGCTCCCAGCCCTCCGTCAGCCCGAGGGTGAACACGAACACGTCGAGGTCCGCGAACATGGTTCGCACGGCCGCGAGGTGCGTTTCGCGCGACGCCAGGAGGGCCACTTCGTCCGCGAAGCCATCGGGCTCGACGGCGGGGCGGAACGGATCGACGAGGCGTCCGTCCGGCCGGGTCCACGCGGTCACCTCGGGGCGATAGGTGCCGTAGGCCCGGTCGAAGAGCTGGAGCAGTTGGCGCGCGGTGTAGACGTTGCCGGTGCGGGCGCAATAGGTGCCGTACTGGCGCGCCTCCGCCTCCGCCTCGGACAGGCCGGGGGGCGCCGGCTCGGCGAGGTAGCGGCCCAAGCCGGCCTCCGTGAGCGCCCGCGCCACGTGCTGCGCGAAGCAGCTTCCCGCGGTGGCGACCCGGGCCCCCGGCGGGATGAGAAACACCCCGCTCGGCCCCGGCGCCAGGGCGAAGGGCGGCACCCCGGTCACGGCCTTGCGCCAGAATCGCTCGGCCGGTAGATCGGCGTAAGGGTTCATCACCACGGCGGCACCTCTCATCCGTTCGCTCACAGGCTGGCCGCACCGGGCCGTCGCACGGGTCGAGACCCTGACGCGATCCGTCTCATCGTTCAGATCTCGCGTCTGCTCTTGGTCGCCATCCTGGGCGGGACCATGGCGCCGGGCCGTCGCTTCGGGAGAGCCGGTCCGAACGGGTCGCCGCATCGCCGTGCTGGGCAATTGCCAGGCCGACGGCATCGCACGCGCCCTCAGCCTGCTCCTGCCCGAGGCCCGGGTCACCCTCGTCCCCCTGGCGACCCTGCGGCGGGACCACGCCACCCTGGCGCGCCTGCGCGACCACCTCGCGCCCTTCGACCACGTGTTCTCGCAGTTCTTCCCGGAGGGCTTCGTCACGGGCGGCAACGTTCACGCCCTGGCGCAGGGGGATGCGCGCCTACGCCTGTTCCCCACGATCCTGTTTCCGGCCTTCCACCCGGATATGGTCCATGTCGGCGATGTCGGCGCGCTGTCGGCGACCCACCTCGTGCGTTCGCCCATGGGGCCGTATCACTCCGCCATCGCCCTCTGCGCCTACCTGGAAGGCCGCACCGTTGATGAAGCCCTCCGCCTGTTCCGCGACGACGTCTACGCGCGGCTCGGCTACTACGACGCCTGGGACCACGCCAGCACCTACCTCCTCGGCAGCGCGCGCGACCTCGCGTTTCCCCTGGACGCGGAACTCGCGCGCTGGTCGCGGCGGGGCTGCTTCATGCACGTCCTCAACCATCCGAAGCTGTTCGTGCTCGCCGACATCGCCCACCGCCTCGCCCGCGAGGCGGGTCTCGCGCCCCTGTCCGTCGCGGCGGAGGACTATCTCGCCGACGACCTCGTGTCGGATGCGGTCTGGCCGCTCTATCCGGAGATCGCGCGGCGCTACGGCCTCCCGGGAACCACGCACTACAAGCCCAAGGAGCGGAAATGGGGCGCGGCCCCGATTCTGTTCGATCGCTCCGCCTTCGTCGCCGGCAGCTTTTCCGCCTACGCCCGGCATCCGGCGGACCGCCTCGTATGTCCGCGCGTCGCGGCCTGGCGGGCAGACCCGGCGGTGCGGGCTCTGTTCACCTGAATCCCCGGCTCCGGGCTATCCGGCGGCGCGCAGACCCGATGCGGCGGCGATGCCCCGGGCGAGTTCGGCGATGGGCTGCATCCGGAACGGCTTGGCGACGAACAGGCTGTCGCTGACGGCGCGATTGCGCGGATACGTGCCGCTGGAGGCATAGACCACGGGACGGCGGGGATGCAGCGCCCGGAACGCGTCGGCCACGCTCCAGCCGTCGACGAGGCCGGGCAGGTTGATGTCGGTGAACAGCCAGTCGATGGTCGGGCCGGTCTCGCGGATGGATGTCAGCGCCGCTTCGCCGCTCGACACCGCGACGACGCTCAGGCCACCCTGATCGAAGACACGGCTGAGCATGTCGAGCAGCAGGTAGTTATCCTCGACGATCAGAACCCGGCAGTGGGAATCCATCACCCGTCCCAACTCTTCGCCCCAACTCTTTGCAACGACGCGTCTATCCTGATAATGGTTAAGCCTCTTTCAACTCCAGCGGTGGCTTGACCGTGCCCGCATCCGCGCCTCCGATCGACAGCACGCAGGCCCTCGATGTTCCGTTCGCAGCGGGCATCGCGTCGCGGGTCGCCGGCGTGGTGCCGGTCTACGATCCGGCGACCCTGGCCGAGCTCGAAGGAGTGTTCGGCCAGGCGCGGCTGATGGACCTCCTGGGCCATCTCAGGATCGAGATCTCGCAGCGGCTTGGCTGGCCCGATACCGACCGCCTGGCCCTGCGCCACGATGCGCACACGCTGCTCTCGGTCAGCGGTTCGCTCGGGTTCTTCGACCTGTCGCGGTGCTGCCTGGAGATGGAGCAGGCCTGCCTCCTCGGAGCCGATCTGGCCGCTCCTCTGAAGGCGGCCCGAGCCGCGGCAGAAGGGGCGATCGCGGCCATCTGCGCGATGGAAGCCGGCGCGCGGCCCGAGACCCCGTTGGCGGCCTGCGCCGCCTGACCGAACGCGGCAGATCCGGACCGGGCGATCGCACGGCCGCGAGGCCGACCGTTGCGGTGAAGCGACACGAATGCGCGAAAGATCGGGCTCGGTCGAACCGTCCCGACGCCGCCGTATTGTCGGATGACGATAGTCCCATCGGCATCGGCGTGCGGGCTCGCACGTCATCTGCCGCGAATCGATGGTGGAAACGCTCCGTCAAGGTTGACGGAACCTTCGCTTAACCTGCCCGGCTTAGACAACGGGGCTGAAGACACCGCACCAGCCCCGGATATCGGGCCGCGCCGCGCGCCGGCGCCGTTCGAGGAGAACAGGACCATGACCACGATCGCGCGCTCCCGCGTGTTCAGGCTCGCGGCGGCGCTCTGCGCCGCGCTCAGCGTCGCCGCCTGCAGCAACGACAAGGATCTCGCCGACGCCTCCGGCTTCGGCGCCGGCGCGGGTGGGGCCTACGGGGCCGGGGCGGGCACGCCCGGCAGCGCCCAGGACTTCGTAGTCAACATCGGCGACCGGGTGTTCTTCGAATCCGATTCGACGGACCTGACGTCCACGGCGACGGCCACCCTCGACAAACAGGCGGCCTGGCTCCAGCGCTACCCGCGCTACACCTTCCTCGTCGAAGGCCATGCCGACGAGCGCGGCACCCGCGAGTACAACTTCTCCCTCGGCGCCCGCCGCGCCCAGGCGGTGAACGACTACCTCGCCGCGCGCGGCGTCGCCTCGGGCCGCATCCGCACGGTATCGTACGGCAAGGAGCGGCCGGTCGCCGTGTGCAACGACATCTCGTGCTGGTCGCAGAACCGGCGGGCTGTCACCGTGCTCGACCGCGGCGCCGGTTCCTGATCATGCGAGAGGCGGGCGCTTTCGGAAACGGGGCGCCCGCGTTTTGCCGCAATGCGGCACACCTGTTATGGGGCGGGAGGCCAGTCGATGGCCTTCGCGGGACACGTTCACCGGTGCCGATCGCCATGCTCCGTCGCCTCCTCCTCGTCACCTGCCTGGCGCTCGCGGCCCTGTCGCCCGCGGCGGCCCAGGACGGGTCCGATTTCGTCGTGCGCCTGAACCGGCTGGAGAACCAGTCGCGCCAGCAGGCGGGGCAGATCGAGACGCTCCAACACGAGAACCGCCAGCTCAAGGAACAGCTTCGCAAGTTCCAGGAGGATGTCGAGTTCCGCCTGCAGGAGGCCAAGGGCGGTCGCGGTGCGGCATCCCCGAGCGGCAATCCGGCGCCGCAGAAGCCGGCCAAACGCAGCGACGCCTTCGATCCCGACCAGAACCCCGGCCGACCGGGCGCACCGATGCAGCTCGGCACCACGACGCCCTCGAACGCCATGTCGTCAAACGCCATGTCGTCGAACGCCATGTCCGCGGCGCCTTTGGCCGAGGCGCCCCGCGCCCGCACGGTGCCGCCGACGGTGGTGGAGGCCGACGACGAGGAGCCCGGCCTGTCGCCGCCCGGCTTCGGCGGCCCCGTCGATCTCACGCCGCCGTCGCGTGTACCGACCACGGGCGCCATCGCGGCGCCGGCCCGCCCGGGCGTCGCCGCCACCGCCACGGGTGACGCCCGCGCCGATTACGAATCGGCTTACGCCTACATCCTGCAGCGGCAGTACGAGCAGGCCGAGATGGGCCTGCGCCAGTTCATCCAATCCCACCCGCGCGACGGGCTGGTGCCGGCGGCGACCTACTGGCTCGGGGAGAGCTACCTCCAGCGCAATCGCAATCGCGAGGCGGCCGAGCAGTTCCTGAAGGTGTCGACGGATTACGCCCGCTCGGCCCAGGCGCCGGACGCGATGCTGAAGCTCGGGACCTCGCTCAACGCCCTCGGCGCCCGTGAGCAGGCCTGCGCGACGCTGGCCGAACTCGAGCGCAAGTTCCCCGGTGCCGCCCCCTCCGTGCGGCAGGGTGTGGCCCGCGAGCAGAAGCGCGCCCGCTGCGCGGCGTGACCGCGCCGGACTTCGACCCTGCCGCCATCGAGGCGGCGCTCGCTCCCTACGTCGCGCCCGCGATCCCGCATGGCGGCGTGCTGCTCGCCGTTTCGGGCGGTCCCGATTCGACGGCCCTGATGCGGGCCGCCAAGCAGGCCCTCAAGCGGGTCGGTCCCACGATCCCGCTCCACGTCGCCACCGTCGATCACGGGTTGCGGGCCGCCTCGGCCGTCGAGGCGGAGGGCGTCGCCACCCTGGCGCGGGACTTCGGACTGCCGCACCGCATCCTCGCCTGGACCGGCCCGAAACCGGCCCACGGCCTCCAGGCGGCGGCGCGCGAGGCGCGCTACGCCTTGCTGGGCGCCCACGCGCAACGGCTCGGTCTCGATTGGGTGCTCACCGGACACACCCGCGACGACCAGGCCGAGACCGTGCTGATGCGCCTGCTGGCAGGGAGCGGCCCGGCGGGTCTCGCCGGCATGCGGGCCGTGCGTCCCCTCGTCGGTCGGGTCCGCCTCGGACGACCGTTCCTCGACCTGCCGAAAGCCGGCCTCGTGGCGTATTGCATCGCCCATGGCCTCACCCCCATCCAAGATGCGTCGAACGCCGATCCCCGCTTCGCCCGCGCCCGGCTGCGCCGCCTCCTGCCGGACCTCGCCCGGGAGGGGTTGAGCGACGCCCGCCTGACGCGACTTGCCGCGCGGTGCGCCCGCGACGACGCAGCTCTCACCGAGGCCGCCCGCGCCGCCTACGTCACGGCGCGCCGTCCGGCCGATGCTCCCACCCTGGTCCGCCTCGACGCATCGGGGCTGGCGAACCTGCCGGACGCGGTCCTCATCCGCGTCGTCGCCCTGGCCCTCGCGGAGGCCGGGGCGGGACGGCCGCGCCTGGAGCGAATCGAATCCCTCGTGCTCGACGCCCTGCGCCCGGCTCTTCGGGATCGGGCGCCCCTGCGCCGGACCCTGGCGGGCCTGCTGGTTTCCCTGACGCGTGGGAGGGGGTTCACCCTCGCGCCGGCACCGGCCAGGACCGGCGGCGACGGGGCTGGGGACCGCCTTGCCGCAGGAGTACGCGATTTACTTGGCAAGGGGGGCGGGGCTGCCTACATTGGCTCGGAGTGTCCGGACTGATATCCGCCCCATTCGCGCCGCGGGCCCGGATGCCCCCCAGGGATTGATCGATGAACCCGAACTTCCGCAATTTCGCCTTGTGGGTCGTCATCTTCCTGCTCGTGCTCGCCCTCGTGACGCTGTTCCAGAATCCGGGACATCGCGGCGGCGGCGCCGAGATCGCCTACAGCCAGCTCTTGAACGATGCCGATGCCGGCAAGATTCAGACGGTGGTGATCTCCGGGCAGGACGTCAGCGGCTCCTACGTCGGCGGCGGCAACTTCACCTCCTACGCGCCGAACGACCCCGGCCTGGTCTCGAAGCTCCAGAGCAAGGGCGTGCAGATCACCGCGCGGCCGCCGTCGGACAACACGCCGTGGTTCATCCAGTTGCTCGTGAGCTGGCTGCCGATCCTCGTGTTCATCGGCGCCTGGATCTTCCTCAGCCGCCAGATGCAGTCCGGCGCGGGCCGGGCCATGGGATTCGGCAAGTCAAAGGCCAAGCTCCTTACCGAGGCTTCGGGCCGCGTGAGCTTCGACGATGTCGCCGGCGTCGAGGAAGCCAAGGAGGACCTGCAGGAGATCGTGGAATTCCTGCGCGACCCGCAGAAGTTCCAGCGCCTCGGCGGCCGCATCCCGCGCGGCGTTCTCCTCGTCGGCCCCCCCGGCACGGGTAAGACCCTGATCGCCCGGGCGGTCGCGGGCGAGGCCAACGTGCCGTTCTTCACCATCTCGGGTTCGGACTTCGTCGAGATGTTCGTCGGCGTCGGCGCAAGCCGCGTCCGCGACATGTTCGAGCAGGCGAAGAAGAATGCGCCCTGCATCATCTTCATCGACGAGATCGACGCGGTGGGCCGCCATCGCGGCGCCGGCTTGGGGGGCGGCAACGACGAGCGAGAGCAGACCCTGAACCAGCTCCTCGTGGAGATGGACGGCTTCGAGGCCAACGAGGGCGTGATCATCATCGCGGCCACCAACCGGCCCGACGTCCTCGACCCCGCCCTCCTGCGTCCGGGCCGCTTCGATCGCCAGATCATGGTGCCGAATCCCGATGTCGTCGGCCGCGAGCGCATCCTGCGCGTCCACGTCCGCAAGGTGCCGCTGGCACCGGACGTCGACCTCAAGGTCATCGCGCGCGGAACCCCGGGCTTCTCGGGCGCCGACCTCATGAACCTCGTCAACGAGTCGGCGCTCCTGGCGGCGCGTCGCGGAAAACGCATCGTCACGATGCACGAGTTCGAGGACGCCAAGGACAAGGTGATGATGGGCGCCGAGCGGCGCACCCTGGTCATGACCGAGGATGAGAAGCGTCTCACCGCCTACCACGAGGGCGGCCACGCCATCGTCGCCTTCAACGTGCCGGCCACCGACCCCGTCCACAAGGCGACGATCATCCCGCGCGGCCGGGCGCTGGGCATGGTCATGCAACTGCCGGAGCGCGACAAGCTGTCCATGAGCTTCGAGCAGATGACCTCGCGTCTCGCCATCATGATGGGCGGCCGCATCGCCGAGGAGATGACCTTCGGCGCAGACAAGGTCACCTCGGGCGCCCAGTCCGACATCGAGCAGGCGACGCGTCTCGCCCGCATGATGGTGACCCGCTGGGGCTTCAGCCCCGAACTCGGCACCGTCGCGTACGGCGAGAACAACGACGAAGTGTTCCTCGGCATGTCCATGGGCCGTCAGCAGACGGTCTCGGAAGCCACCGCCCAGAAGATCGACGCGGAGGTCCGCCGCCTCGTCGAGACCGGTCTGGAGGAGGCCCGCCGCATCCTCGGCGAGCACAAGGACGACCTCGAAGCCCTCGCTCAGGGACTGCTGGAATACGAGACCCTGTCGGGCGACGAGATCAAGAATCTCATCGCCGGCAAGCCGCCGGTGCGCGATTCCGGCGATGGTCCCTCAAGCACCGTCCGGGGCTCGTCGGTTCCCTCCGCCGGTCGCGGCCGGCCGCGCGAGACCGATGGCGGCCTGGAGCCGCAGCCCCAGGCCTGAACGCCTCGAATTCCCTGGGATAAGCCCGTGAGCCCGCCCCCCGGCGGGCTCACGCATGTCCGGGCCGCGTTAACCGTGCCGGGATAGCCTCGGAGGCGGATTCCGGGTCCACCGCAGCAGACAGCAGACGGATCGCGAACCCATGTCGCGCAAGTATTTCGGCACCGACGGCATCCGTGGGCGCGCCAACGGCGTGATCACGCCCGAACTCGCCCTCAAGGTCGGCCAGGCCGCCGGGCTCCTGTTCCAGCGCGGCGACCATCGTCACCGGGTGGTGATCGGCAAGGATACCCGCCTGTCGGGCTACATGATCGAGACGGCCCTGATCGCCGGTTTCACTTCGGTCGGCATGGATGTGCTCCAGCTCGGTCCGATGCCGACGCCCGCGGTCGCCATGCTGACGCGCTCCATGCGGGCCGACCTCGGCGTGATGATCTCTGCTTCCCACAACCCGTTCGAGGACAACGGCATCAAGCTGTTCGGTCCGGACGGGTTCAAGCTCAACGACGACGTGGAGCGCGCCATCGAGGCGCTCATCGACGGCGAGATGCACAAGCGGCTGTCGGGCTCGCGCGATCTCGGCCGGGCAAAGCGCATCGAGAGCGTGCATGCCCGCTACATCGAGTTCGCCAAGCGCTCGCTGCCCCGCAACGTCACCCTCGACGGTCTGCGGATCGTGGTCGATTGCGCCAACGGCGCGGCCTACCGCGTCGCGCCCGAGACCCTGTGGGAGCTCGGCGCCGAGGTCATCGCCATCGGGGTCGAGCCGGACGGATTCAACATCAACCAGGATGTCGGCTCGACGGCGCCGGCGGCGCTGGCCGCCAAGGTCCGGGAACTCCGCGCCGACATCGGCATCGCCCTGGACGGCGACGCCGACCGGGTTCTCATCGTCGACGAGAAGGGCCAGTCGGTGGATGGGGACCAGCTCATGGCCGTCGTCGCCCGCTCGTGGAAGGAGGACGATCGCCTGACCCAGCCGGGGCTGGTTGCGACGATCATGTCGAACCTCGGCCTCGAGCGCTACCTCGGCGGCATAGGCCTGTCCCTGGCGCGCACGGCGGTGGGCGACCGCTACGTCCTCGAGCACATGCGCGAGCACGGCTACAACCTCGGCGGCGAGCAATCCGGACACATCATCATGTCGGACTACGCCACCACCGGCGACGGTCTGGTGGCCGCCCTGCAGCTCCTCAGCGTGGTCAAGCGCTCCGACCGGCCGGTCAGCGAGGTCTGCCACTGCTTCGATCCCCTGCCGCAGATCCTCCGCAACGTCCGCTACCGCGCAGGCGAGCCGTTGCGGGCGGATTCGGTCGTGACCGCCATCGCGCAGGCCCGCGAGCGCCTCGGCAACGACGGTCGCCTCGTCATCCGCGCCTCGGGCACGGAGCCGGTGATCCGCGTGATGGCCGAGGGCGACGACCGCGCCCTGGTATCGGAGGTGGTCGACACCGTCGTGGACGCCGTGGCCAAAGCCGCGGCCTGATCGCCCTCAATCCCCGTCGAGGGCCGCCGGCGCCACGTTGCGCCACGCCGCCAGCAGGGCGTCGCGCAGCACCGCCTCGTCGGCGTCCCACAGGTCGAGGTTGGTCCAGCCGCGCCGCCCCCATGCCCCCGGCACGGGCGCGAACAGGTCCGGCGCCTCGGCCAGCAGGTGTTCTTGGTCGCCGGGCGTGAGCTTCAGGACGACCCGCTCCTCCTCGACCCACAGGGTCGCGAAGATCCGGCCGCCGATGCGAAAATCGGGATGCCCCTGATGCGCGGCCTCGACCACGCCGGGGAGCAACAGGGCAAGGGCACGGACATCCTCGGGGCGCATCGCCGCGTGTCTACACAGGTGCAGGTTCGGATGCACCGGTCCGGATCGACGCCGGCCTGCCCGCCTGACTTGGCCCGGAGTCTCCACTTGTCTCGTCATAGTCCGGCAAGGATAAGATTTAACGTTAAGCCTGATTTAACCCCGTTGCGCCAATCATGCCTTCGTCATCCGAGCCGGCGCCTCGTCGCTCCCGGCAAACGGTCGAGTGAAGGACTGAATTCCATGCGCCGCTCCAAGCTGTCTGCCTTGGTGCGCTCGTTCACGCTCCTTGCGAGCGTGGGAGCGCCCAGCCTCGGATACGCCGCCGACCTGCTTCCCCCCCTGCCGCCCGAGCCGCTGCCCCCGCCCGTCGAGATCGGCGGCGGCTGGTACCTGCGCGGCGATATCGGCGTGGGTGCCGCGAGCTACGAGAAGGTGGTGACCACCGTGCCGGGCAAGGCACTGCCGCCGAACTATGAGATCCACCAGAAGAGCATGGGCGACCAGTTCTTCGGCGGCGGCGGCGTCGGCTACCAGTTCAACGGCTTCCTGCGCGGCGACATCACCGGTGAATACCGGGGCGGCGGCCGCTTCTCCTTCGTCGAGAAGTTCGATCTGCCCTACGGCAACGGCGTTCCGGCCAAGGGGATCGACTACGACCAGGGCAACCTTTCCACCGTGGTCGCCATGGCCAACGGCTACGTCGATCTCGGCAGCTGGTACGGCGTGACGCCCTTCATCGGCGGCGGCGTCGGCTCGGCCTTCCACACGGTGCACGGCTTCAACGACACCGGCGCCGGTTCGGCCGCCGGCGGCTTCGGCATCGCCGCCACCAAGCGCACCACCAACCTCGCCTGGGCGGCCATGGCCGGCCTCGGCTACAGCGTCACGCCGAACCTCAAGCTCGAGCTCGGCTACCGCTACATGAACCTCGGCCATGTCGGCACCGGCTCGGTGAGCTGCTTCAACGATCCGGGCTGTGCCGGCGCCTCCTACAAGCTCAAGGAAGTCACCTCCCACGATGTGCGCATCGGCATGCGCTGGATGCTCGGCGGTATCGTCGCCGCTCCGGTCATCGCCGATTACCAGCCCGAGCCGGTTCCGCTGATCCGCAAGTACTGACACACCCTCGGGCGTCACAGCACCCATGACCAAGACGGCGCGAACCCTCCGGTTCGCGCCGTCTTGGTTTGCGACAGCAAACCTTCGCCAGCAATCGCGTTAAGCTTAATCCGCTCCTAACCTTCCTCTTTGATACTCGCGCGCATGACGACAGCCAGGTCGGTCCCTACGGGTGCGTGCCGCCCGGGACAGGGTGCAAACGGTTCGGGGACAGCATGACACAGCAGACGCGCCCATCGCATCGCGCCCATGGGCGGACGCGCGCCGCGGTCGCCGGATCGGCCTTGACCCTGATGTCGCTCGCAGCCCTCGTGCCCGCGTGGGGCGCCGACCTGCTGCCGCCCCCGCCGTCGGAGGCCGCCCCCGTGCCCATCGGCGGCGGCTGGTATCTCCGCGCCGATTTCACCGAGAGCTTTCCGCTGCGCCCGACGGACGCGACCCTGCCCGATCCCAACGACCCGGGCATGCCGCCCCTGGTGCGGCGGACCCTGAGCCGCGAGGCCGGCTACGGCGGCGGCGTCGGCTACCGCATCAACCCCTGGCTGCGCGTGGACGCCACCTTCGACCAGCGCCAGGATTCGACCTACAGCGCGTACTCGTCGCGCACCAACTTCGCCACGGGCTACAACGTCGAGGCCGGTCGCCTCGGCGCACTCACAGGCCTCGTCAACGTCTACGCCGACCTCGGGACCTGGTGGGGCCTGACCCCGTATATCGGCGCCGGCGTCGGTTTCGCACGAAACGAGTTTCGCCGGGGCTACACCCAGACCACCTGCCTCATCGACGCCTGCGACGGCGGGCCGGGCGCGGGCTCACGCCCGGCGGTGATCCGGCCCAACCGCTCCGTCACCAACCTCGCCTGGGCGCTCACGGGCGGCGTCGCCTACGAGCTCGGCGCCGGCTTCAGCCTGGATGCGAGCTACCGCTACGTCGATCTAGGGCGCGCCGAATCCGGCCTCGACGCCTTCCGGTCAGGCAGCAGCCTCAAGGATCTCGCCGCCAACGAAGTCCGCGTCGGCCTGCGCTATGCCTTCCGCGACGGCATTCCGAGCCTGCAGGGACTACCCACGGTGTGGAGTAGCGGAAACCCCTACGAGTAGGCCCGGCCGGCTCCGGAGACCGAAACGCTCCGTTAAGGTTACTCAAGTACACATTCCAGAACAGGCTCAGTAAAAACCCAGTCGATCTGACGCCTTGAGGACGACATCGATGCGGACCCTGACCCTCGCGCTCCTGACGACGCTCGCCCTCGGCGCCGGCTCCACCGCCGGCGCCGCCGACCTCGATTACGGCGTCCTGCGCGGCCCGGACTACGAGCCGGCGGCCCCGATCATCGATTGGAACGGCGTGTATGTCGGTGGGCATGGCGGCTATACGTCGGCCGCGCTCCAGCAGAAGAACGTCTTCCAGGATATCCTGGCCCTCCAATTCCGAGCACGCGATATCGAAAGCCAATTCTCGGCTTCGAACCTGCTAGCGATCCCTTCGACGCGTATCGAAGGAACCAGCTACGGTGCGTTCGCCGGATTCAACTATCAGTTCGACGAAGCCGTCGTCGGCATCGAAGCGGACTACACGCGTTTCAATCGCACGGGCGTCGCATCGAACGGCATCGGCCGAATTATGATGACATCCGGCGGCATTGCGGAAACGGTCAATCTCTTTGGTGAATCCACCACAAAAATCGAAGATTATGGAACTATTCGAGCGCGTGGTGGCTGGAGTTTTGGCAGCTTTCTTCCCTTCGTCACAGGCGGCGTTGCGATCGGCCGCGCCATCGTTACGGACCAAGTCCTCGTACAGAACTATGGATACGATGCCAGAACTTATGCAGCCAACCAAGCTCTGACTGCGGGAGCACCGGCTTACGTGTCCCGTCACGATTACCTCAGCTTCAACCCGGCTTATCCTGGCGTTCAATCATCCCCCAACGGAGCGTTGCAGACCGTCCCCGCGGCTCCAGTTGCGATTTCCAAGGGGCCGACGGAGAAGATCGTCGGCGGCATCGCCCTTGGCGCGGGCATGGAATACGCCCTGACGCAGAACATTCTCCTGCGGGCCGAATATCAGTACGTGCTGTTCAACGATTTCGACGGCCACAAGGTCAATCTCAACACCGTGCGCGGCGGTGCGGCCGTGAAGTTCTGATTTTGCCTCGACACCGTCTCCGGTGGATGGCCGGCCGCTGCGCAATGGGACGGAACACGCGCGGGCTTGTTAAGGCAGCACTCGCTTTTGGCGGGGTAGGATAGGGGTGCCGCACCCGATCGATTTCACCGATGCCGGAAACGCCCGAACCATGATCCGCCTCGTCCTCAGCGCCGGACTGGCCTCGGCCAGCCTCGTCCTCGCCGGTCTCGGCCCGGCACAGGCGGGGGGAGAACTCCGTCACCGGCCGTTGCCGCCGCCCGAGATCGCCTATCGAGATCCGGCCTACCTGCCGCCGCCGCCGCCTCTGCCCGTGGTGCGGGTGCCGCGCTCCCTCAATCTGCCCCTCTACAACGAGCCGCCGCGCCGGTTCTGATCAGCTCTCCAGCTCGGAATCCCAGTAGAGGTAGTCCACCCAGGTGTGGTGGTACTGCCGGTGGTCGAATTCCGGCTGGCGGCGGTGCAGCTCGTGCCGGGTCGGGCGGTGCGGCTCGTGCAAGAGGGGCATCTCGGCCTCGGCCGGGGTGCGGTTGGCCTTGCGCAGGTTGCACGGCGAACAGGCCGCGACCACGTTTTCCCAGCTCGACAGCCCGCCGCGCGAGCGAGGCACCACGTGATCGAAGGTGAGCCCGCCGGACGGCAGGCGCAGGCCGCAATACTGGCACGAGAACGTGTCGCGCAGGTAGATGTTGTAGCGGGTGAAGGCCGGGCTGCGCGCCAGGGTCACGTAGCTCTTGAGGGCGACGACGCTCGGCACCCGCAGGGAGCGGCTCGGGCTACGCGCCTCGACATCGTAGCTCGCCACCAGGGTGACGCGGTCGAGGAACAGGGCGGTGAAGGCGTCCTTCCAGGACCACAGCGAGAGCGGATTGTAGGACAGCGGCCGGTAATCGGCGTTCAGCACGAGCGTTTGGAGATCCAGCATGGCGCACCCCTCTCGGCGGGTCGACACGGGGACAACGCGCGGGAATCGCCCGGCGCGCTGCCCCTGTCGGATGAAAGATCAAACGTTTTCGGAGTTTGGACCGGTGCGTCCCGTGGGCGGGCGCGCGCAGAAGGCGCCGTCGGAGCGGCGCAGGCGCGGCGGAAATCACGGAAGGCTTAGGCCAAAAGCGGTCGCATCGGGCGAATGCGCCCGGCTGGTGGCAACGTCCCTCGACGCGGACGACCGTCACCACCTCATCGCACCGATACGAAAAGGCAAAGTCCATCACGGGTTAGTGTAATATCAGCATGACACGCTTGTGAAGGTCACCCCGCATGCGCGCGACGCCATGCCCACAAGGAGCGATGCCCACAAGGAGCGATGCCCACGGGCCGCCGGGCCGGCAGCTCGTTTCCCCACAGGTCGTCTGCCCGCGATCCGCACGCCAGCGATGCGGCCGGGGCGGGGCACGGTCAGCCTTTCGCCCCATTGCTCGGCGATTGCCGCGTCTCCCGACCCTGATCGCCCTGGCCTCGTTCGTGCGATCCCGCAGCGTCGCCCCGGCACGCCGCGCCATTCCGAGCGGGCAGGGCCCCGACACGAAGGACGGCACCTTGCACGAGACGAACGCCCCGACCGCTCATCGGCCCACCGAGGGGAGGGTGCGTCGCATGCCCGGCGGGACCGGGCGCAGGCTGCGTCTCGTCCCGGTCCTGGCAGCGGGATGGCTCGGCCTCGCGAGCTTCGTTCCCGGCGCGGTCTTCGGACAGGCGCCCCAGCCGGCGGCACCCGCCGCCCAGCCGGCCGCCCAGCCGGCCGCACCCGCCAAGCCCCCGGCCCCGAAGCCCGTGGTGTCGGAGGAGATCAAGACCGTCCGCGACACCCTCGACAAGGCGAAGGACGACCTCGAACACCGCGAAAAGATCCTCGCCGGCGAGACTGTCGGCAGCGGCGACCTGACCCGCGCGCGCGATGGCGTCGACGCCATCGCCGACCGCATCCGCCACGTGATCGATCTCACCACTCCGCGGCTGGAGGCGGCCCGCGAACGCCTGACGCAGCTCGGCCCCAAGCCGAAGGAGGGGGCGGAGGGCGAGGACGTCGCACGCGAGCGCACGGAGCGCGAACAGGCGGTGGCCGAGATCGACGAGACCCAGCGCCTCGCGAAATCCCTCCTCGTGCAGAGCGACCAGATCGTCGATCAGGTCACCAACAAGCGCCGCGCGGCCTTCACCCGCGGCCTGTTCGAGCGCTCCACCGCCCTGGTCACCCCGGACCTGTGGATGCGGATCGCCGCCGACATCCCGCGCGACGTCCGCGCGCTTCAGAACGCCGTCTCGGACACCGCCGACCTGTTCGCGCGCAACGGCACCCTCACCAACCTGCTCTTCCTCGGGATCGCCTTCGGCATCTCCATCGCCCTGTATTTCGGTCGCCGCAACATCGCCCCGCGCCTCGGTCGGCGCGACGCCAAGGCCACGGATCCGTCACAGCGCAAGAAGCTGCTGGCCGCCTGGCGGGTCTTCCTCCTCGGCACCGTGCCGGCGGTGCTCGGGAGCTATGCGGTCTACTACGCCCTCGACGTCACCAACCTCCTGCCCATGCGGCTGCTGCCGGTGGCCGGGGCGATCCTCATCGGGCTCGCCTTCATCGCCTTCGTCGAGGCCCTGGCCGACGCCCTGCTGTCGCCCGACAAGCCGTCCTGGCGCACCACGACGATGACCGATGCGGCCGCCTCGCGGATCACCACCCTGGCGGTGAGCATCGCGGTGGTGATCACCGTGGTGAAATCCGTCGAAGCCCTGAACTCCGCGATCTCCGCGGCCCTCCCGATCTCCATCGCCACGCGCGGCCTCGGCGCCATCGCCACCGCCCTCATCCTCGCCATCGGCCTGCACCGCTTCGCCGACACGGCGGAGAAGGAGGAGGCGTGCTTCGGGCCCTACGTGGCGCCCGAGGCCGCCACCGGCATCGGCGGCCCGGCCCGGCTCCTCGGTTGGGCTGCGGTGGCGGTCATCGGCGCGGCCGCGCTCGTCGGCTACGTCGCGTTCTCGACCTTCCTCATCGACCAGCTCGTCTGGACCGCGAGCCTGTTCGTGCTGCTGTTCCTGTTCATCGGCAGCGCCGACACCTTCATCGGCGGGACCCTGCGCGACGACACCAAGATCGCGACCGCGCTCCAGGCCAACACCGGCCTGCGCAAGCGCTCCCTGAACCAGATCGCCGTGCTGGCCACGGGCTTCGCCCGCGTTGTCCTCATCCTGGTCGCGGCCCTCCTGGCGCTCGCCCCCTGGGGCCTCGATTCGACGGACGTGTTCACCTCCGTGCGCAGCGCCTTCTTCGGATTCAAGGTCGGCGACGTCACCATCTCGCTCTCCACCATCGCGCTGGCCGTCGGCCTGCTCGTGCTCGGCATGGCCGTCACCCGGGCGATCCAGCGCTGGCTCGAAAACACCTACCTGCCGGCCACCGACCTCGATGCGGGCCTGCGCAACTCGATCTCGACCATCGCGGGCTATTGCGGCTTCCTGCTCACCCTGGCGCTCGCGTTCTCGTATCTCGGCCTGAGTCTCGAGAAACTGACCATCGTGGCCGGCGCCCTGTCGGTCGGTATCGGTTTCGGCCTGCAATCCATCGTCAACAACTTCGTCTCGGGCCTGCTGCTCCTGTGGGAGCGCCCGATCCGCGTCGGCGACCAGGTGCTCATCGGCGACAGCGAGGGCATCGTGAAGCGCATTTCCGTGCGCTCCACGGAGATCCAGACCTTCGACCGCTCCGCCGTCATCGTGCCGAACTCGAACCTCATCTCCGGCATCGTCAAGAACCGGGTCCGAGGCGACCGTACCGGCCGGGTCTCCATCACGGTCAACGTCCTGCGCAACCAGGACCCGGTGCGCGCCGCCGAGATGCTGGTCGCTTGCGCCAGCGCCCACCCGGACGTGCTGAAGGAGCCTCCGCCCCGGGTGGTCTTCCGCAAGATCGGCGACCCGTTCCTCGAGTTCGAGCTCATCGCCATGATCATCGACGTGAGTTTCGGCCTGAAGGTGCAGAACGATTTGAACTTTGCCGTGTTCAAGTCCTTGTCCGAGGTCGGAATGATCCCGGCCATGGGTCCGGGCTCCAGCAACGTCGTCGTGCAGGGGCTCGAACCGTTCCAGGAGGCCATGGGCCGGATCGCCAGTTCGTTCGCGGAGCCGAGGGGCGACGCGAACGGATCGGCGGGCCGGCGGGAGGCCGAGATGCCGAAGGGGTGAGCAGGTGGGCCAGGGATTTTCGGGTGTCCGGGGCGTGTGTTTCGGAGCCTGCCTCGTCGCCGGAGCGACGCTCACGGGGTGCGCGACGCAGCAGCCCCTCGAGACCGCCACGGCCCTGCCGAGCCTGTACTGGCCGATGACCACCGCCGCGGCGCAGGTCGACGCGGCCACGGCCCGCGACATGATCTCGGCCTACCGCGCCCGCACCGGCGGCACGGCGCTGCGCCTCGACCCCGAACTGCAGAAGCTCGCCGAAGCCGAGGCCGCCGCCATGGCGGCCGCCGATCGGCCGAGCCGCGCCCAGACCGTGCGGGTCGCCATGGAGCGCCTCGGCCACCCGTCGGCCGGCGCCAATCTGTCGGCCGGCTACCACACCCTGGCGGAGGCGTTCTCGGGGTGGCGCGACAGCCCGGCCCACAATGCCGTGATGCTGGCGCCCGACGCCACCCGCATGGGCATCGCCACGGCCTACGCGCCGAACTCGAAATACCGGGTCTACTGGGCGCTGCTGGTGTCGAAGTAGCGTCCCCGTCAGGGGAACTTCATCTTCCGCGAAACCACCGGCGCCTCCGACAGGAGCGTCACCGTCACCCGGCGGTTGGCTGCGAGAAACGGGTTGTCGGGAAACAGCGGCTCGGTGTCGGCCTTGCCCGTGACCGAGGCGAAGCGATCGTCGGGCACGCCGCTGCCGGCGAGGATCTCCCGCACCGAGATGGCCCGGTTGGCCGAGAGCTCCCAGGGCGGAGCGGCTGGCCGCGCGCCGGGACGCTCCGAAGCGGTGAAGCCCGCGATGGCGATGCGGTTTGGCATCTTGCGCAAAGTCGGCGCCAAACGTTCCAGCAGGCGCCGGGTGCGGTCGTTCGGCCGGCTCGACCCGTCCGGAAACATCGAGGCGCCGTCCTGATCGACGATGGCGATGTCGAGGCCCTTGGCGGTCGGCGTGACCATGATGTTCTTCGAGGCCTCGGCGATCTCCGGCATGTCCTGCAGGGCCTGGCGCAGGCTGGCGGCGGCGAGGCCGTACGCCTCAGGCATGCCGGTGTCCGGTGCGCCGTCGTCCGCCGTCCCCTCGACGTCCGGCGGATTGGTGTGGTCGGTGGACTGCTCCGGCGGGATGTCGCGCTTGTGCTTGACGAAGTTCGCCGTCGGCAAGCCGTCCTTCTCGATGATGCCGGCGAAGCGCGATTCCTTGTTGACGCCGAAGGCGTCGCGCATGGAGCCGGCCACCGCCTGCATCTTCTTCTGGTCCTGGGTCGAGTAGGCGGCGATCATCACGAAAAAACTCATGAGCAGCGCCATCAGGTCGGCGAAGGTCACGAACCAGCCGTGGCCGCCATGCGCGCCGCGCTTCTTCTTGGCCACGACTTGGTCTCCCTCTCGCCCGTCGGACCGGCCGCGCCCGTCAGGCCGCCTCGGCCCCGACTTCGTCGCGGTGATTGTGCGGCAGGTATGCGATCAGCATTTCGCGCACGAGCGAGGAGCTTTTGGAATCGCGGATGAGCAGGATGCCGTCGATGATGAGCGAGCGCGAGACGTCCTCCTCCTCCAGCTTGACGTGGAGTTTGTCGGCGAGCGGAAGAGTGACCATGTTGGCGAGGAGCGCGCCGTACAGGGTGGCGAGCAGGGCCGTCGCCATGGCGGGCCCGAGCTTCGACGGGTCCGACATGTTGGCGAACATGGTGACCATTCCGAGGATGGTGCCGATCATGCCCCAGGCCGGCGCGCAATCCCCGAAGGCGCGGTAGATCTTCGAGCCCTCGTCGAGGTGCATGAGGAAGTTGTCGCGGTCCCGCTCCATGGTGTCGCGGATGAAGTCCCGGTCGTAGCCGTCGGCGATGTAGCGCGCGCCCTGGGCGAGGAACGGGTCGGAAATCTCCATGCTTTCGAGGGCCATCGGGCCGGATTTGCGCACCACGTCGGCGATCCGGGTGATCTCCTCGATGAGTTCGCGCGGCTTGATGGCCCGCATGGAGAACGCGTAGCGCAGACCCATGGGCAGGCCGTGCATCATGGTCGAGAACGGGAAACGCATCATGGTCGCGGCGGTGGCGCCGCCGAAGATCACGATGACCGCGTGCTTATCGAAATAGGCGGCGAAATTGCCGCCATCGATCATGATCAGGACAAAGACGGTGAGGAAGCCGCCGATGAGCCCGATACCGGTTGCGAGGTCCATGATCACCGAGCCTTCGGCGGCCGTCGGGGGCCGCGAGAGCGCCCCGGGACGAGGCGCCGTCCCCACGTTGGCGGATTCAGCGTGAACGAACCGTAAAAGACCTCGCGCGGCTTGGCCGATCGTGTCATTCGCCGTTCAGGGAGCGAACGCCATAAGCGCGTCACGTCAAGGATTTGGCCGACCCCGCACGCGGTGGGCGGAGACCGGACCGGCGACGCGTCACGGCGCATCCAACCCCATGCGGGCCGCGCCAGGATCGGCACTCGGAGCGAACGGTATCATGTCGTTGATTCGTCTCTATGCCCGCGTCATGGGCCTCCTCGGGGCCGACAAGCACCTGGCGGTGGTTCTGGCGACGGCGAACGTCGCCCTCGCCGTCGCGGCCTTCGCCGAGCCCCTGCTCATGGGCCGGATCATCGACCAGCTCACCCACCTGAACGCCAAGTCCAACGCCTTCGCGACCCTGGCGCCCCTCATCGGCGCCTGGGTGGCCTTCGGCCTGTTCACCATCGCGGCAGGCGTGACCATCGCGCTCCACGCCGACCGGCTGGCCCACCGCAACCGCCTGTCGTCCATGGCGAACTATTTCGAGCACGTCCTCGAACTGCCGCTCGCCTTCCATTCCTCGAACCATTCCGGCCGCGTCCTCAAGGCGATGCTGGAAGGCTCGAACGGCATGTTCTGGCTGTGGCTCGGCTTCTTCCGCGACCATTTCGTCGCCTTCGTGTCGCTCGCCGTCCTCCTGCCCATGACCCTGTTCGTGAACTGGCAGCTCGGCTCGATCCTCGTCGTGCTGGTGCTGGCCTTCACGGTGCTCACCACCCTGGTCATGCGCCGCACCGAGACCCTGCAGGGCCGGGTCGAGGAATATCAGTCGGGCCTCGCCGAGCACGCCTCGGACGCGCTCGGCAACGTCGCCGTCATCCAGTCCTTCACCCGCGCCAAGGCGGAGAAGGACGCCATGCACGACATCATCCGCAACCTGCTCGCGGCCCAGATCCCGGTCCTGTCCTGGTGGGCGCTCGCCAACGTCGCCACCCGCGCCTCCGCGACCCTGACCATGACGGCCATCTTCATCACCGGCATCGCCCTGCACCAGCACGGCCAGGCCACCGTCGGCGAGGTCGTCGCCTTCATGAGTCTGGCCACGATGCTGGTCTCGCGCCTCGATCAGGTCGCCACCTGCATCAACGGCCTGTTCCAGCAGATGCCTAAGATCGCCGAGTATTTCGAGATCCTCGACACCACCCCGGCGGTGCACGACCGTCCCGGTGCGGCTCAGGTCGCCCGCTTCGACGGCGCCGTCTCGTTCGACGCCGTCGGTTTCTCCTACAATTCCCGCCGCAAGGCCCTGGAGGACGTGTCGTTCACGGCGCAGGCCGGCGAGACCATCGCGCTCGTCGGCACCACGGGTTCGGGCAAGTCCACGACCCTCGGCCTGCTGCACCGCGCCTTCGACCCCGACCACGGCGCCATCCGCATCGACGGCACCGACATCCGCGACATCGGTCTGTCCTCCCTGCGCCACAACATCGGCGTGGTGTTCCAGGAGCCGATGCTGTTCGCCCGCTCGATCCGCGAGAACCTCCTCGTCGGCCGGCCGGACGCGACGGATGCCGAGATGATCGACGCCCTCGAGCGGGCCCAGGCCACCGAATTCATGGCCCGTCAGGCCGACGGCCTCGACACGGTCATCGGCGAGCGCGGCCGCTCGCTCTCCGGCGGCGAGCGCCAGCGCCTGTCGATCGCCCGCGCCCTGCTCAAGAATCCGCCGGTTCTGATCCTCGACGAGGCAACCTCGGCCCTCGACGCCACCACCGAGCGCAAGCTCCAGGGCGCCCTCGAAGCCGTGATGGAGGGCCGCACCACCTTCGTCATCGCCCACCGCCTCGCGACCATCCGCAACGCCGACCGCATCCTCGTCTTCCACGAGGGCCGGATCGTCGAGTCTGGCACGTTCGACAGCCTCGTGGAGCAGAACGGCCGCTTCGCCGATCTGGCCCGAGCCCAGTTCATGGCGGCGGAAGAGCCTGTCGCGATGCAGCTCGCGGCCTGAACGAAAAGGCCCTCCCCGATCTCCGGCTCGGACGGGATCGGGGAGGGCGCTCGGCTGGGTCGCGGTGGCGCTGCGCGCCGGGCGCGCTATTCCCGATGCGGCGTCGCCGCATCCTCCGCCCACACCCGGAACTTGGTCAGGCGGTTGCCGCCGAAGGTGTGTGTGAGGGGTACGTCCGCCGCGTCACGCCCGCGGGCGACGAGGATGCGGCCCCGGCGCGGGGCGTTGTTGCGCGGATCGAACACGTGCCAGGCGCCGCCGAGATAGCATTCCGTCCAGGCGGCGAAATCCCCCGGCCCGTGCGGCTCGGGCTCGCCGATGAAACTGAGATAGCCGGTGCAGTAGCGCGTCGGAACGTTCAGGGCCCGGCACAACGCGACGAACAGGTGCGCGTAATCCCGGCACACGCCGCGCCCGCCCGCCAAGGCGTCCACGGCCGTGCGGTCCACGTGGGAGTAGGCGTACCCGAAGGCGATGTGGTGGTGGACGAAGTCGCACACCGCCTGCACCCGCGCCCAGCCGGGTTCGAGGTGCCCGAACCGGTCCCAGGCCTCGTCGGACAGCAGGTCGGATTCGCAGTACCGGCTCGCGACGAGGAAGGGCAGGGCCTCCTCGGGCAACTGCTCGACGGGGTGCTCCACGGCGTCGGGCACGATCGCGTCGAGGGCGCCGTCGTCGGGGATCTCGGCGTGAACGCTGAGGGTGATGGAGCCCGCCGGCGCCAAGAAGCGCACGGTGCGATTGCCGAAGGCATCGCGAAAGGTCCTGGTCGGCACCGGCGGATCGAGCTGCAGCACGTCGGGCGGGACGGCCGCGAGCCCCTTGACCGGATAGGTGTTGAGACGGGCGATCAGCGGGGTCGGATGGGAAAACTCGTAGCCCATCTCGCAACCGAACCTGATCCGCATGGAAGCCCTCTCCGGCCGGCCGCCGCGCCGACCTTCGCCCTATGCCCGGCCCTGGTGGGAGGGAATAGGCCGCGCAAGTCACACGCGCATGTCATTGCGTCCCCTGTGCGCAGATGAAGCGTCCGGGTCGTCGAAGCCGGGTGAACCCCTAGAGACCGTGGGCCCGAGCCTGCTTCTCCCGCATCCGCGCCTGGAGCCGCACGCGCCGCGCTGCAATGACGGTGCCATTGATCTCGCCGCCGAAGAGGAACATCGCGGCGAGCCAGTACAGAAACACCAGGGCCACCATGGCGGTGGCCAGACTCCCGTAGGTCGAGACGTAGGCGTTGGAGAACCGGTCGAGATAGTAGCCGAAACCGAGGCCGGCGAGGAACCACAGCAGCAGGGTCACGGCGACACCCGGAATCACGGCGAGGAACGAGCGCCGCCCGGTGGCGATGAATTTGTGGGCGATGACGAGGACGCTCACGAGCAGGAAGGCCGTGATGCCGATGCGCCCGATGGCCACCGTCAGGCTCAGGGGTTCCAGGCCGGGGGCGACGTTGATGACGTTGCGCCAGATCAGGGGTCCGAGAACCACCAGCAGGGCGAAGGCCAGCATCGCGAGGGCGCCGCAGATCACGTAGGCGATGGATTCCAGCCGCGTGAGCCACCACGGCCGCTGCTCGCGCAGGCCGTACGCGCGATTGAGCCCGACCCGCAGGCTCTCGACCCCGGCCGAGGAGAAGTACAGGGCCAGCACGGCACCGACGGTGAGGACGCCGCCGCGCTGCTCGGTGAGCACCCGGTGCATCTCGTTGACCACGGGCTTTGCGATCTCGCGCGGCCAGGCGTCGAAGATCAGCACCCCGGCTTCATCGGCAAGCGACTTGGTGCCGAACAGGCCGGCCAGCGCGGCCAGCAGGATGAGGAACGGGAACAGCGCGATGAGGATCGAGAGGGCGATGTGGCTGGCGATGGCCCAGCCGTCATGGGCGATGAAGCGCCGGGCGGCGACGCTTCCGATCTCGAGTGGCTTCGTCAGGCGGCTCACGGGGGCGGGCTTGTCCTCTGCTGATGCATCGTCGGTCGACGGATCGGCCGTCCTCTAAACGCGACGCCGGGGTCCGGCGCAACGCGGAAGGGGCGTTTGGGGGGGCATCGATCCGGCGTGCCTTGTGTTCCAGGCCGCACTGTGGTGCCTGCGCCACCAGCATGACCAGCCCATCCTCCCCCGGATCCACGGCCACCGTGCCGGCCGTCTTCGTGCTCATCTGGGCGACGGGCTTCGTCGCCGCGCGCTTCGTGGCGCCCCATGCCGATGCCGTGACCTTCGTGGCCCTGCGCGTCGTCTGCGTCGCCGGCGTCCTGGCGGTCCTCGCCGCGATGCTCGGCGCGCGCTGGCCGCGCGGGCGCCGGGGCTGGGCCGACGCCCTCGTGGCCGGCATCCTGATGCAGGGCATCTACGTCATCGGGGTGTTCTGGTCGGTGCAGAACGGCCTGCCGGCCGGCATCGCCGCCCTCGTCGGCAGCCTCCAGCCCCTTCTCACGGCGCTCCTCGCCGGGCCGGTACTGGGCGAGCGGGTGAGCCCGCGGCGCTGGTCCGGCATCGGATTGGGCTTTGCCGGCGCCGCCCTGGTGCTCGCCCCCAAGGTCGGGGCAAGCGGCACCTCGGGCATTCCGGTGCCGGCGCTCGCCGCCTGTCTCGCCGCCATGGTCGCCATGACCGGCGGGACCCTGTGGCAGAAGAGCCGGGGCGGGTCCGCCGACCTCCTGTCCAACGCCGCGATCCAATTCGTCGGTGCCGCCGCCCTGGCGATCCCCGTCGCGCTTCTCATCGGGACCGGCCGGTTCGACGCCACCCTTCCGGCCTGGTTCGGCCTCGCCTGGTCGGTCCTCGTCAATTCCGTGGCGGGGATCCTGCTGCTTCTGCTCTTGATCCGGCGCGGGGCGGTGGCGGGCGTCGCCTCCCTGCTGTTCCTCGTCCCCCCGGTCTCGGCCCTGATGGCCTACGGCCTGTTCGGCGAATCCCTCGCGCCGGTGCAGCTCGCCGGCATGGCGCTCGCCGCCGCCGGGGTCGCCCTGGCGAGCCGCGGCTGATGTTTTTCTTTGATGCGACCGGCAATTAAATTAGCGAACCTGCCGCGCGCGAAGGACAAGAGGGATTCTTCTCTCGTAAAATAATGAATTCAAGCGGGAAAGTGCCACTCTGCGGCGAGACGCCTCTACAGACCCGCCGAACCTGCCTATAATGAGCGGCAACCCATCCTCTTTTCTGGAAAGAGTTGCCGCATGTCCGCTTCTCCCGTCACGACCTCCGAACCGCAGGATCTGCTGACCCTCGCCCGCGAGGCCGCCGAGGCGGCCAAGGCGCTCGTCGCCGAGGCCACCCGCCGGGTCCGCACCCGCGTGCTCTCGCCCGAGGGCAAGATCTCGGCGGAGAAGATGGAGCTCGAGCAGCACGCCACCCACGGGCTCGCCTGGATCGCCACCTACGCCGAGGGCGTGCGCGAACTCGGTGCCTACGCCGCCCGCCTGACGGAGTCGGGCGAGTTCGGCGAGACAGAGGCGCTCCTCGTCAGGATCGGGCTCGGCGAATACCTCGACCAGATGTTCTCCGGCATTCCCATGAGCCAGGGCGAAATGGTGCGCCCGACGGGGTCCCTCGGCCTCGGCGCCCGTGAAGTCGCCCAGTTCCGCAACGACGCCGTCGAGGCCCTCATCGCCGACGGCAACACGGCCGAGAACCGTGCGGCGCTCGTCGCCCGCATCCGCGACAACGGCGGCTCGGCCACCATCGGCAAGTCCGGCCTCGACGAGGACATGGAGGCGATCCGCTCCGAGATGCGCCGCTTCGGCCTGGCCGAGGTCGTTCCGCACGCCCACGCGTGGCACAGCGAGAACGCCTACATCCCCATGGAGATCGTGACGAAGATGGCCGAGCTCGGCGTCTTCGGCCTGACCATCCCGGAAGAGTATGGCGGCATGGGCCTGCCCAAGATCTCCATGTGCGTGGTCTCCGAGGAGCTGTCGCGCGCCTATATCGGCGTCGGCTCCCTCGGAACCCGCTCCGAGATCGCCGCCGAACTCATCCTGTGCGGCGGCACCGAGGAGCAGAAGCACCGCTTCCTGCCCGGCATCGCGTCCGGCGACACGCTCCCCACCGCCGTGTTCACCGAGCCGAACACCGGCTCGGACCTGGCCTCGCTCCGCACCAAGGCGGTCAAGGACGGCGACGTCTGGAAGATCTCGGGCAACAAGACCTGGATCACCCACCCCGTGCGCGCCGACATCATGACCTGTCTCGTGCGCACCAAGCCCGAGGAGAAGGGCCACAAGGGCCTGTCGCTCCTCATCGCCGAGAAGCCGCGCGGCACCGACGCCGAGCCTTTCCCCGTCGCGGGCCTGTCCGGCGGCGAGATCCACGTGCTCGGCTACCGCGGCATGAAGGAGTACGAGCTCGCCTTCGACAATTTCGAGGTGCCGGGCGCCAACCTTCTCGGCGAAGTCGAGGGCAAGGGCTTCACCCAGCTCATGCAGACCTTCGAGTCGGCCCGCATCCAGACCGCCGCCCGCGCCATCGGTGTGGCGCAGAACGCCCTCGACCTCGGCCTGCGCTACGCCGAGGACCGGGTGCAGTTCGGCAAGGCCCTGATCAACTTCCCGCGCGTCGCCGACAAGATCGCCATGATGGCGGTGGAGATCAACATCGCCCGTCAGCTCACCTACTTCTCGGCCCGCGAGAAGGACGAGGGCAAGCGCTGCGATCTCGAGGCCGGCATGGCCAAGCTGCTGGGCGCCCGCGTCGCCTGGGCGGCGGCCGACAACGCCCTGCAGATCCACGGCGGCAACGGCTTCGCGCTCGAATACGCGGTCAGCCGCGTGCTCTGCGACGCCCGCATCCTCTCGATCTTCGAGGGCGCGGCCGAGATCCAGGCCCAGGTCATCGCCCGCCGGCTGCTCGAAGCCGCCTGATCCCGACACCCGTATCGCTCCGTTCGCGGAGCGGCACGGTCGAGCCGCCGAACGAAGAACGCCGGAGCCCATGGCCCCGGCGTTCTTCGTTTCGGCTCCGCGAAGGCGCCACTTTTGCCAAGGAAACCGCTATTTGGTGATCTTCACCGAGACCGGATCGCTCGACGGAAAAGTCTCTTCCAGGGCCTCGTCGAGGCGTTCGCTGAGTTCACCCTGCTGGTTCTCGGGCCGGCTCTTGTCGGACCCCTTCGGCGCGGGTTGGCCCGTGGTGGAGATCGTGTCGGTCTCCGGTGACTTGGTGTCCTCGGCCATGGCGGCGTTTCTCCGATTCCCGTGGTCCGCCGCATCGGGCGAACCTCGCTGGATCAACGCGGGTGACCCGCCCCCGTATCCACCGCCGAGCCACGGCGGGGCAGGGCGGCCACGGCGGCACTGCCCCGACGTCCGGGCACCGGCGCCCGGGATGCGGCTTCGCGAAGAACGGTCTCGTAGACTTCGCTCACCCGGTCGAGATGGGCGTCGAGGGTAAGGGGGGCGGCCCAGTAGCGCCCGTGGGCGGCCCGGCTTATCCGCGCGGCGCAGGCGTCGTCCTTCAACCGGACGAGATGGGCGGCCAGGGCCTCGGCATCGCCGGAGCGGAACCAGAATCCGGTCTCGCCGTCCTCCACCGCCTCGCGACCGGCGCAGGCATCGCTGACGATGACGGGCGCGCCGCAGGCCAGGGCTTCGTAGACCGTCAGCGGCTGGCCCTCGTACCAGACGCTCGGGAACACGAGGGCGCGGGCCTCGCGCATCAGGGCGTGCACGGCGGCCTCGTCCTTCCACCCGAGCATCCGTGCCTCGGGGTAGCGCGCCGCGAGATCCGCGGCGGCGGGACCGTCGCCGACGAAGACCGGGCGCACCCCGGCGCGGCGCGCGGCTTCGGCGAAGACCGGCGCGCCCTTCTCCGTGGAGATGCGCCCGACGAACAGGAAATCCCCCGGCGGTTCGGAACGCGGCGCTGCCTTCGCGACGGCGATCGGGTTGTCGACCCGATGAAACAGGGTCGTGGCCGGCAGGTGCGGCCGGATCACCGCTTCCTGCAGGGCGCTGATGGTGACGATGTGGGGGAACAGCCGCCGCATCCCGGCGACGTGGTCGAGGGCGGCATGACGCACCACCCGCAGGAGCTTGCGGGGATAGCTCCGCGCATCGCAGTTCGTCGTCAGGCAGTCCCGCGACATCGGCGTGCGGTGGCAGATGCTCTGCGCCGGGTACTCGTAGAAGCCGCCATTGGGGCAGACGAGGAAGAACTCGTGCATGGTGTAGAGTAGCGGCAGGCCGGAGGCCCGCAGGCTCACCCCGATGGAGGGCGACAGGGCCTTGGCGAAGGCGTGGACGTGGACCACCGTCTCGCGCGGGTCGAGCCCCGCCAGGACCTCGGACAGGCGCTGCGCGGCCTTTGCGTTCCAGATCGCCTGCACGGCGAACGCGAGCTTGTTACGAGTGGAGGCGATGTCGTCCTGGCCGAGACAGACCACCCGGATGCCGGCGGCCTCCAGGCGTGGATCGGCCGGACCGACGGCGGCGAACACCGTCACCTCGTGTCCCCGTGCCCGTAGGCCGAGCCCCGCATCGAGGGCCACCTTGGCCTGCCCGCCATTGATGAAGGCGTGATCGACGACGAGAACGACGTGCATGGCGGGCGTTTCCGTCGAAGATGATGCGTCGGCAACGTTTACCGCTCGTGCGTTGATCTCCGGTAAACCGAGGTCCGGGCGTGCTCGCCCCGGGGACTCGGCCGACGCCATGCACATCGCGATCTTGGCCGAATTCGCCGTGGCGAGCGGAGGCGCCGAGAAGGTGGCGGTGGAATCCGCCCGCGGCCTCGCCGAGGCCGGACACAGCGTCACCTATCTTCAGGCCATCGACGGGCCGGCCGACGCGCTCCTCGACCATCCGGGCATCACCCGCCTGACCCTGCACAATCGCGACATCTGGGACAGACCGGCGCACCGGGCCGCCGTCTCGGGCATCTGGGACGGGCCGTCGGCCGCCCGCCTCGGTGCCGCCCTCGACGCCCTGCCGGTGCGGCCGGACCTCGTGCACCTGCACCAATGGACCCGCAGCCTGTCGCCGAGCGTGTTTCCGCCGCTGTTCGCCCGCGGCGTGCCCGTGGTCGTCACCCTGCACGATTACTTCATGGCCTGCCCGAACGGGGTCTACTACCGGTTCGACCGCGCCGCGCCCTGCGCGCTCACCCCCCTGTCGACGGGGTGCCTCGCCGCCCCCTGCGACGGCCGGAGCCGCCTGCACAAGCTCGTCCGGGTCGGGCGCAACGCCGTTCTGCGCACCGTCCTGCGGGGGCATGCCCTCGACGTGATCCATGTCTGCGACGCCAGCGTCGCGCGGATGGGCCGCCTCCTCGGCCATCTCGACCTGACCCACCACCGCGTCGACAATCCCGTGCGGGTGGCGCGCACCGAGCCCGCCGATCCGGCGCAGGGCGACGCCATGGTGTATGTCGGCCGCCTCACCCGGGAGAAGGGGGCCGACCTCGTGGCCGCGGCGGCCGCCCGTGCCGGCCTGCCGGCCATCTTCATCGGCGCCGGCCCCCTGGAAGCCGAACTCGGCGCCCATCCCCACGTCGAGATCCTGGGCTGGCGCAGCCCCGAGGCGGTCTGGGAGACGGTGCGGGCCCGGGCCCGGGCCCTCGTGGCGCCGTCGCGCTGGTTCGAGACCGGCCCGCTCACGGTCTACGAAGCCCTGGCCCACGGCATTCCGGTGATCGCCTCGGTCCGGGCGGGTGCCGCCGAGCGGATCGTCGACGGCGTCACCGGCTTCACCGTGGAACCCGAGATCGAGGCTCTGGCGGGGGCCATGCGGCGCCTGTCCGACGATTCGGCGCTGCGCAGCCTCGGGCGTGCGGCGAGCGAGCGGTACTGGGCGACACCGACGACTCCGGCCGCCCACGCGGCGTCGCTCGAAGCCGTCTATGGACGCGTCATCGCGGCAAGGGCCGTGGCGGGACAGCCGGGCAGGGGACGGGCCGCCTGACGCGCGCCCTACGGTCGGGCGAACGATTTCCGACGGCCGGCATTTTCCTTCCACGACGATCTTGACGTCCATGTTGCACTGCAACATAAAGCCTTCGCGGCGCGACGTTTTGGAGCGCGCTCCCGCAAGAGAGAGATACGCCATGACCGGCCAGACCTTCGAGATCCCGACCGAGATGCGCGCCTTCGCCGAGAAGAGCGTCGATCAGGCCCGCAGCGCCGTCGGCAACCTGATCGGAACTGCGATCAAGACCTCCGAGCAGCTTCAGACCCAGTCGAAGACCGTGCAGGAGTCGATGCAGACCGCCCTCGCCAAGAGCTTCGACCACGCCCAGGAGAACGCCACCGCGACGTTCGACTTCGCCCAGAAGCTGGTGCGGACCCGCGACCTGCGCGAGGCCTTCGAGCTGCAGTCCGAGTTCCTGCGCAGCCAGATCGCCAGCCTGCAGAATCAGGCCAAGGATCTCGGCGCCCTCGCGCAGAACACCCTGCGCCCGTCGGCCTGATCCGATCCCTACCCCGACGGTGCCGCCCGTATCGGCGCGCCGCGAGACGGTCGGATGAACCAAGCGCCGGAGGTGTGATCCGACCGATTCGGGCACGGCTCCGGAACGGATCGCTTCATCCCTTCGGCGCATTCCATCGAGGCCCGTCCCCTCCGCCAGCGGCGCGAGGGCGGGATTTCGGCGGAGTGCTCCGATTCGGGTAGGATGCGTCCGAACGGCTTCGAGGAGACATGGCCATGGTGAAACGGCGTAAGGGGCCGCCCGCGCGGTCGAGCGCGGTGCGGCGCAATCCGGAGGAAGCTCAAATGGTCGTGGAACCCCGTCTCCCCGAGCCCGAGATCGCGCTGGAATCTGCGGAGGCGTCCGCCCTCGGCACCGAGGTTCATGTGCCGTCGGTCCACGACGCCCTCCTGGAGACGGTCTCCGCCGACGCCCTCGAAGCTGCGGCGGGGCAGCCCGTGTCCTCCGGACCGGCCGAGGCCCAGCCGACGGAAGCGGCCGAGACCGCCGAGACCGCCGACGACGCGACCGAGCCGACGCCCGTCATGCAGCCGCCCGAAGCCCTCGAGGCCGCCCCGGACGCCGTCACCATTCCGGACATCGCGCCCGAGCCCGAGACCGCGCTGGCGGTCGCGACGCTCCCCGTCGCGGTGATGGAAACCGCATCGGTCGCGCAGGCCGTGGCCATGGCCCAACCCGCGCTCCCCCGTCCGACCGAGGCCTCCTTCGACGTGATCGGCGAGATCACGCAGGCGAACGCGACGATCCTGGCGTTCCTGCGGAGCGAGGGCAGCGCCGCCATGGCGCATTGGCACAGCCTGTCCGGCGCCAGGACGCCGGCCGACGCCATCCGCATCCAGGTCGACGAGATGCAGCGGGCCGCCGATGCGTCGCTGACCTGCTTCAGCGTCCTGGCCCGCCGGGCCGGCCGTCTCGCAGCGGGGATCGGCCGGGTCTGACGGGGCCCCTCGCGCCGAGCCCCCGGCACGTCTAGATAACCCGAGATCCCCGCCTCGCCCCCCATCGCCCGTTGCCGACGGGGGGCACGCGGTTCGTTATCCCGGGAGTCCTCGATGCCGCGCTCGTATCCCCTGCTCGTTCCCCTCGTGGCGGCCTGGCTCGCCACCGGGCCGGCCGTCGCGCAGATGGCGCAGACGCCGGACAAGATCGCGCCGGACAAGATCGCGCCGGACAGATCCGCGCCCGAGAAGGCGAGCCCGGACAGCGGCGAGAAGACGGTCCCGCAATCCAAGGGGCAGGTGCATCTCTCGTTCGCGCCCGTGGTGAAGCGGGCCGCGCCCTCCGTGGTCAACGTCTACGCCTCTCATGTCGAGACGCGGGGGGCCAGCCGCAGCGCCATGGACGAGTTCATGCGGCGTTTCTTCGGCGAGAACGGCGGCGGTCGCGGCCGGGGTGGAGCACCGGGCGAGCGGGCGCAGAAATCGCTCGGATCCGGTGTGATCCTCGACGAATCCGGCCTCGTCATCACCAACAACCACGTCATCGAGAACATGAACGAGGTTCGTGTCGCCCTGGCGGACCGGCGCGAGTTCGAGGCGACCATCGTGCTGCGCGACCCGCGCACGGATCTGGCCGTGGTCAAGATCAAGAGCCCGACGGGCGGCCTCGTGGCGATGCCGTTCGGCGATTCGGAAGCCCTCGAGGTCGGCGACTTCGTCATGGCCATCGGCAACCCGTTCGGCGTCGGCCAGACGGTGACCCAGGGCATCGTCTCGGCGCTCGCCCGCACCCAGGTCGGCTCGTCGGACTACCAGTTCTTCATCCAGACCGACGCGGCGATCAATCCGGGCAATTCCGGCGGAGCGTTGGTCGATCTCAACGGACGGCTGGTGGGCGTCAACACCGCCATCTATTCGCAATCGGGCGGCAGCCACGGCATCGGCTTCGCCATTCCGGCGAGCATGGTCCGCGCCGTGGTGGAGACCGCCAAGGGCGGGGCCACCTCCGTGCGCCGGCCCTGGCTCGGCGCTCGGGTGCAGAGCGTGACCCCGGACATCGCCGACAGCATGGGGCTCGACCACCCCACCGGCGTCCTGGTGGCGAGCCTGCAGCCGAAGAGCCCGGCCGAGGAAGCCGGCCTCAAGCGCGGCGACCTCATCCTCAGCGTCGACGGCAAGACCGTCGACGACCCGGAGGCCTTCGGATACCGTTTCGCCCTGAAGGCGCTCACCGGCACCACGAAGTTCGGCATCCTGCGCGGCACCAGCCGGACCAACGTGCTGGTGAAGCTCGGCCCCGCGCCGGAGACCCGGCCGCGCGACACCCTCAAGGTCCGCACCCGCTCGCCGTTCCTCGGCGCCACCCTGGTCAACACCTCGCCGGCCGTGGCGGAAGAGATCCAGGTCGACCTGCCCGCCGAGGGCGTCGCCGTGGCGGGGGTGGAGGAGAATTCCATCGCGGCCCGCGCCGGACTTCAGAAGGGCGACATCATCGTCGCCATCAACGGCGCCCCCATCTCGACCACGAAGGACCTGGAGCGGATCACCCGCAACAGCCTGAACATGTGGGAGGTCTCGATCAACCGCGGCGGCGAGGTGCTCACCTCGGTGTTCGGGGGATAACAGCCGGCGCGAATCCCGCGGGCGGGGTTCGCGCGGCGTTCCGGGTTGCGAAGCCGGCGCCCCCGCGTCTTGATGCGGCCATGTCCGATCTCTTCGTCTCCGCCGGCCTCCAGAACGCCGCGCCGCGTCCGCTCGCCGACCGGCTACGCCCCCAGACCCTGGCCGAGGTGGTGGGCCAGGAGCATCTCACGGGGCCGGACGGGGCGCTGACGCGGTTGCTCGCGGGCAAGTCGTTCGGCTCCCTGGTGTTCTGGGGGCCGCCCGGCACCGGCAAGACCACCGTGGCGCGCCTGCTCGCCCACGAGACCAGCCTGCATTTCGAGCAGATCTCGGCGATCTTCTCCGGCATCGCCGACCTCAAGAAGGTGTTCGAGGCGGCGCGTCAGCGGCGGACCCTGGGGCAGGGGACCCTGCTGTTCGTCGACGAGATCCATCGGTTCAACCGCTCGCAGCTCGATGCCTTCCTGCCGGTGATGGAGGACGGCACGGTCACCCTCGTCGGCGCCACCACCGAGAACCCGTCCTTCGAGCTCAACGCCGCCCTGCTGTCGCGCGCCCGCGTCCTGCTGTTCCGGGCGCTGGACGACGCCGCCATCGCCAAGCTGATGGTTCGGGCCGAGGCCCTGACCGGCCGGCCGCTGCCGTTGGACGAGGAGGCGCGCGGCGTGCTGGTGCGGATGGCGGACGGCGACGGGCGCGCCTCCCTGACCCTGGCGGAGGAGGTCTGGCGCTCGGCCAAAGCCGGTGAGGTCTTCGGCGCCGAGGCGCTGCAGACCATCATCCAGCGCCGGGCGCCGATCTACGACAAGTCCCAGGAGGGGCACTACAACCTCATCTCAGCCCTGCATAAGACGGTGCGGGGTTCCGACCCGGACGCGGCCCTGTACTACCTCTGCCGGATGCTCGACGGGGGCGAGGACCGCCTGTTCATCGCGCGCCGTCTCGTCAGGATGGCGGTGGAGGATATCGGGCTCGCCGACCCGCAGGCCCTCGTGGTCGCGACCGCCGCCAAGGACGCCTTCGATTTCCTGGGCTCCCCGGAGGGTGAACTGGCGCTCGCGCAGGTCACCGTCTACCTCGCCTGCGCGCCCAAATCGAACGCGGTCTACAACGCCTACAAGGCCGCGACGCGGGTCGCGAAAGAGCACGGCTCCCTGCCGCCGCCGCGCACCATCCTCAACGGCTCCACGAAGCTGATGCGCAAGATCGGTTACGGCGAGGGCTACCGCTACGACCACGACGAACCGGACGCGTTCTCGGGCCAGGATTACTGGCCGGAGAAGCTCGGCCGCCAGCACTTCTACGAACCCACCGACCGGGGCATGGAGAGCCGCTACACCGATCGCCTCGCCCATTGGGAACGCCTGCGGCAGGCGCGGCGCGACGCGGACGGGTGACGGTCGAGGAGTGACGACGGGGCGGCGCGTCGGCGGTTTCGGCGGGGCGCTGGTGGCTGCGATGCGCGTCGTCGCGGCGGCCGCTCCGTTGCGTCGGCGGGGCGTGCCGCGTCGCCGCGCTGCACAAAATTCCGTGGACCGGAGACGGTCGAGCCTGTAGGGGAGCCGGCCCAGCGCAACCGATCCATCGCCGGAGACCCACCATGGCGGCCTGCGGCCTCGATTTCGGTACCTCGAACACCACCCTCGGCCTCGTCACCGGGCAGGCGCCCGCCCTGGTGCCCCTGGAAGACCGGCACGTCACGATCCCGAGCGCGATCTTCTTTCCGCCGGGCCAGACCGCCTTCGTCGGACGCGCCGCCATGATGGAATACGTCGAGGGCACGCCGGGGCGCCTCATGCGCAGCCTCAAATCCGTGCTCGGCTCGTCCCTCCTGGAAGAGACCACGCCCGTCGGCCGCGAGCGCATCAAGTTCCGCGACGTCATCGGCCGCTACCTCGCCGCCGTGAAAAGTCGGGCCGAGACCGCCACCGGCGCCTCCCTCGACACGGTGGTGCACGGCCGCCCGGTCCACTTCGTCGACGGCGACCCGGAGGGCGATGCCCGCGCGGAGGACGCCCTGCGGGAGATCGCCCGGGGCATCGGCTTCAAGCACGTCTCCTTCCAGTTCGAGCCCATCGCGGCGGCCCTCGACTACGAGCAACAGGTTCGCGCCGAGGAGATCGCCCTCATCGCCGATATCGGCGGCGGCACCTCGGATTTCTCCATCGTGCGCCTGTCGCCCGAGCGCCACGCCAAGACCGAGCGGGCGGACGACATCCTGGCCAACGACGGCGTGCGCATCGGCGGCACCGATTTCGACCGGCGCCTCAGCCTCGGCACGGTGATGCCGCTGCTCGGCCTCGGCAGCCCCATGAGCCGAGGCGACATCAACGTGCCCAACGCCTATTTCCACGACCTCGCCACGTGGTCGAGCATCAACCGGCTCTACAATCCCCGGACCCTGCGGGAGATCGAGGAGGTGCGCCGCGACGCCCGCCGACCCGAGCTCATCGACCGGCTCTACGCGGTGGTGGAGGCTGAGCGCGGGCATTCGTTGGCCATGGAAGTCGAGGGCGCCAAGATCGCCACGTCGGATGCGGGCCGCGGCAGCATCGATCTCGACTGGGTCGAGCGCGGGCTCGTCGCCGACATCGACCGCACCGGCCTCGTCGCCCACACCGACGAACTCGCCCGGCGCATCGCCGAGCGGATCGGCCGCTGCCTCGCCCAGGCCGGACTCACCGCCGACAGGATCGACGCCCTGTTCCTCACGGGCGGGTCCACCGGGCTGCCGCATGTCCGCGCGGCCCTGACGGCGGCGGTGCCCAACGCCCGGATCGTCGACGGCGACACCTTCGGCTCCGTCGGCACGGGTCTCACCATCGAGGCGGCCCGGCGCGCCGCCTGATTTCCTGTTGGTCGGCGGGGCCTTGCGCGGCCTGCGCTATGCCCCGGCGGGTGCCGGTGGTACGAGCGGGGCATGACCACACGACCACCTTCACGCGGCGGCGCCGGACGCAAGGGCTCCGGGGCCGGAGCGACCAAGCGACCCGGGCGCGGACCCGGCCCCGCCGGCAAGAGCTCGTTCGGCACGAAAAGCGCGTTCGGCGGCAAGCGCCCGTTCCGCAACGCCAAGGACCCCGATCGCGAACGCACGGGGCCGCGCACCAGCGCCCTCGACGCGGCCCAGCGGGCGGCGTCCATGCGCGGCGAGGCCGACAAGCGTGCGCCCTGGCGCCCCGGCGACGCACCCGATCCGCAAGCCGAGCAGCGCGATCAGCAGGAGCTTCCGAGCCGCATCCGCAGCCCCCGGCCGCAGAAGCCCGAGGCGACCCCTGAGGACGCGCCGCGCCGCGCCCGTGCGCCGCGCGCCGAGACGGCTGCCCCCGTCGAAGGCCCGACCCGGCGCGAGCAGCGCGCCGCCGCCTCCGCCACCCTGGCGTCGGGGGTCCAGACCCTCGTGGTCGAGGAGGACGAGGCCGAGATGCGGATCGACCGCTTCCTCACCACGCGGTTTCCGCAGCTGCCCTTCACCCGCGTCCAGAGCATCGTCCGCAAGGGCGAGCTCCGCGTCGACGGCCGCCGCGCCAAGCCCAACGACCGGCTCCTGCCCGGCATGAGCGTGCGGGTGCCGCCCCTCAAGCTCGATGCCGTGGGCGAGCGGCCGCGCAGCCCTCAGCGCGACGCCACCGACGCCGACTTCATCCGCTCGCTGATCCTCTACGAGGATGCCGAGATGATGATCCTCAACAAGCCCTTCGGCCTCGCGGTCCAGGGCGGGTCCGGCACCGTGCGGCACGTCGACGGCCTGCTCGAATCCCTGGCCGGCACGGACGGGCAGAAGCCGCGTCTGGTCCACCGCCTCGACAAGGACACGGCCGGTTGCCTCATCGTGGCCAAGACCCGGCTCGCCGCCGCGACGCTGGCGAAGAGCTTTCGTTCCCGCTCGGCCCGCAAGGTCTACTGGGCCCTCACCGCCGGGGTGCCGCGGGTGCCGCAGGGCCGGATCTCGACTTACCTCGCCAAGGAGGAGCCCACCGACGCGGATGCCCGCATGCGGGTGGCCCAGCACGGCGACGACGGGGCGGCGCACGCGCTGACCTACTACGCCATGGTGGACAACGCGGCCCAGAAGCTCTCATGGCTGTCCCTCAAACCGGTGACGGGGCGCACGCACCAGTTGCGCGCGCACGCGGCGCATATCGGCCATCCCATCGTGGGCGATCCGAAATACTTCAGCATCGAGAACTGGGAGTTGCCCGGCGGCATCCAGAACCGCCTGCACCTGCTCGCGCGCCGCATCGTGATTCCGCATCCACGCACGGGCAAGCCCGTGGACGTGACGGCCCCCCTGCCACCCCACATGGCCCAGAGCTGGAACCTCCTCGGCTTCGACGCGTCGCGCTACGATCCCATCGTCGAGGCACCCGAGGCCTGAGGCGCGGCCACCGGCATCCGGCCGGGAAGGCCACCGCGGAGGCGGACAAGGCGACGGTGCCGCACGCGGCGACCTTGGCAATCCGACCGCATGCCTTATCCTCTCGTGCAACCTGAAGGCTCCGCCGCGCCGCGGCGGGACCTCAACCGCGCCAAGCTGGCCTGCGGGTCGTCTCGCAAGCCGTCTCGAAGGTCACGTCCATGAACCCCGCGACTGTCGCCTGTAGCGCGCTCCTGTCCCTGTCCCTGCTGACACTCGCGTCCGGCACCCTGGCGCAAACGGCGCCGACGGCTCCGCAGGTGCGACCGGCACCCACGCCCCCGTCCCCCGCCCAGCAGCGCCCGGCGACCTCCGGCACGACCGGTCCTGGACAGACGAACCCTGGACAAGCGAACCCTGGACAAGCGGGCGCCGGCCAATCCAATCCGAACCAGGCCACGGCGCCGCAACCGACGCCCGCTCCACGACAGGCCAATCCCGGCCAGCTCCCGACCCAGGCGGCCCAGGCGCCGGGCGGACGCGCGGCGGGTGCGGGCCGGCGCGCTCGGGCGTCCTACGCGAGCTGCAACCGGCAGGCCCATGCCCGTGGCCTGCGCGGCGGGGCGCGACGCCGCTTTCTCATCCGGTGCAAGCTCGGCTACGAACGTCCGCGTCAGCCCCAGTCCGCACCGGCGCGCCAGCCGTGACGGGCGCCCCCCCGTGACGCTCATCGTCTTCGACGTCGATGGCACCCTCATCGACAGCCAGCACCTCATCGTGGCGGCGCAGGGCCTCGCCTTCGCCGAGCACGGCCTCGCGGCCCCGAGCCGGGCCGAGTCCCTCTCCGTCGTCGGCCTGTCCCTGCCTCAGGCGTTCCGGCGCCTCGTCGGCGACGAGGGTCCGGTGGACGGCCTGTCGGAAAGCTACCGGCGTGCCTTCAACCTGCTGCGCCTCGACCCGAACTACGAGGAGCCGCTGTTCCCCGGTATGGAGGCGCTGCTCCAGCGCCTGCACGCCCGAAGCGACATCCGGCTCGGCATCGCCACCGGCAAGGCCCGGCGCGGGGTGGACCGGCTCATCGAGACCCATGGCTGGCGGGGCTGGTTCGCCACCACCCAATCTGCCGACGACGCGCCCTCGAAGCCCGACCCGACCATGCTGCGCCAGGCCATGGCGGAGGCCGGCGCCACGCCCGAGACCACGGTGATGATCGGCGACACCACCTACGACATGGAGATGGCGGTGAGCGCAGGCGCCGTCGCCATCGGGGTCGGCTGGGGCTACCATCCGGCCGGTGCCCTGTTCGGCGCCGGTGCCGCGACGGTGGTGGACACTGCGACCGCCCTCGGCGAGCTGTTTCCCGGCCCCGCCCACCCCTGATCCCCGGATCCGGGATGGCGGCGGGTCTCGCGGGCGCCGCGCCGATGCGCTATCCCCGGCCCATGAGCGACGATCCCAAATCCGACTGGCTCGGCGGCGCCGACGCCCCGCCCCCGAAGCCCGCTGCCGACCCCACCGCCTCCGCCCGCGGCCCCGGCAAGCCGGCCCTGCCGAAGCGCTTCTACGCCGCCGCCGGACTCGCCGAGGCCGAGGGCGGCCTGCGCCTGACCCTCGACGGCCGCCCTGCCCACACGCCGGCGCGCAACCCCCTCGTTCTGCCGAACCGAGGGCTCGCCGAGGCCGTGGCGAGGGAATGGGAGGCGCAGGTCGGGGTGATCGATCCCGCGACCATGCCGCTGACGCGGCTCGCCAACACCGCCATCGATGGCGTCGCCCCCCGGCGCGACGCGGTGATCGACGACCTCTCGGCCTATGCGGGCACCGACCTCCTCGCCTACCGGGCCGGTGAGCCGGATCGCCTCGTGGCCGCGCAATCCGCCGCCTGGGACCCCGTGCTCGACTGGGCCCGCGAGAATCTCGGCGCCCGCTTCATCCTCGGCGAAGGGGTGATGCACGTCGCCCAACCGGAGGACACCGTCGCGGCCCTGCGCCGGGCCATCGCGGCGACGGACGGGCCGTTCCGGCTTGCGGCCCTCCACACCCTGACGACCCTCACGGGCTCCCTCGTCCTGGCGCTGGCCGTGCTCGCCGGGCATCTCACGCCGGCCGAGGCCTGGGCCGCCGCCCACGTGGACGAGACCTATCAGGCGAGCGTCTGGGGCACGGACGCCGAGGCGGCGGCGCGCCACGCCCTGCGCACGGCCGAGTTCGAGGCGGCAGCCCACCTCGCCGCACTGGCGCGCCGAGAGCCGGAACGTGGTTCGCCGAAGACTTGAAATCCATTTTCGCTGAAAGCGCCGCGTGCTAAGTGCGCTTCAAACCGTAGCCGTTGGGCTCTCGCGAGAGAGCCCGTGGGCGCGGGTCCCGTCATCTCTCCAAGGCAAGGCGTTTTCCGCATGAAAGACATTCTCGAACGGCTCGAGGAGCGGCGCGCCCAGGCCCGCCTCGGCGGCGGTGAGAACCGCGTCGTGGCCCAGCACAAGCGCGGCAAGCTGACGGCGCGCGAGCGCATCGAACTCCTCCTCGACCATGGGTCGTTCGAGGAATTCGACATGTTCGTGCAGCACCGCTCGACCGATTTCGGGATGGAGAAGCAGAAGATCCCCGGCGACGGCGTCGTCACCGGCTGGGGCACCATCAACGGCCGCACCGTCTTCCTGTTCTCGAAGGACTTCACGGTGTTCGGCGGCTCCCTGTCGGAGTCGCACGCGGCCAAGATCGTCAAGGTCCAGGACATGGCCCTGAAGATGCGCGCGCCGATCATCGGCATCTTCGATGCCGGCGGCGCCCGCATCCAGGAGGGCGTCGCGGCGCTCGGCGGCTACGGCGAGGTCTTCCGCCGCAACGTCGCCGCCTCCGGCGTCATCCCGCAGATCTCCGTCATCATGGGCCCGTGCGCCGGCGGCGACGTCTACTCGCCGGCCATGACCGACTTCATCTTCATGGTGCGCGACACGAGCTACATGTTCGTGACCGGCCCCGACGTGGTCAAGACCGTCACCAACGAGGTCGTGACCGCCGAAGAACTCGGCGGCGCCAAGGTCCACACAACCAAGTCCTCCATCGCCGACGGCTCGTTCGAGAACGACGTCGAGGCGCTGCTGCAGATCCGCCGCCTCGTCGACTTCCTGCCCGCCAACAACATCGACGGCGTGCCGGATCTCGAGAGCTTCGACGATCCGCTGCGCCTCGACATGAGCCTCGACACGCTCATCCCCGACAACCCGAACAAGCCCTACGACATGGGCGAGCTCATTCGCCGCGTGGCCGACGAGGGCGACTTCTTCGAGATCCAGGCGACCTACGCCCGCAACATCATGACGGGCTTCGGCCGCATCGAAGGCCGCACCGTCGGCTTCGTCGCCAACCAGCCCATGGTGCTGGCCGGCGTGCTCGATTCCGATGCATCGCGAAAAGCCGCCCGCTTCGTGCGCTTCTGCGACGCGTTCTCGATCCCGATCGTCACCTTCGTCGACGTACCGGGCTTCCTGCCCGGCACCGCCCAGGAATACGGCGGCCTGATCAAGCACGGCGCCAAGCTGCTGTTCGCCTACTCCCAAGCGACCGTGCCGCTGGTTACCATCATCACCCGCAAGGCGTTCGGCGGCGCCTACGACGTGATGGCCTCCAAGCACGTCGGCGCCGACCTCAACTACGCCTGGCCGACGGCCCAGATCGCCGTGATGGGCGCCAAGGGTGCGGTGGAGATCATCTTCCGAAGCGAGATCGGCGACCCGGAGAAGATCGCGGAGCGGACGAGCGAGTACGAGGACCGCTTCCTGTCGCCCTTCGTGGCGGCCGAGCGCGGCTACATCGACGAGGTGATCATGCCCCACTCCACCCGCAAGCGCATCGCCCGGGCACTGGGCATGCTACGCACCAAGGAGATGGAGCAGCCCTGGAAGAAGCACGACAACATCCCGCTCTGAGGGCAGGGAGCCGAAGTCCCGCTCACCGGGCGCGCAGGCCGGACACGGGCCCATGCTGCGCATGAGGCAGACCGAAATCGCCGGCCCGACACCTCCGGGCCGGCGGTTTCGTTTTCGAGATCCATCAGCCGTGGCCGTCGGTTCGGCTGGTCGCGAGGATTGGCCGATCCGCCACGAGGCGCCGTTTCAGACGGATCAATGCCTCCCGCTGCAACTCGCTCGGCGCCGAATGCGCGGAGGCGACCGATCTCACGAGTTCGACGAACTGCAGCCGCTCGGCCTCCGTCAGGTGGGCCTTCAACAGCGGCACCAGGGGATCGGCGATTTGCGAGAACGGGTGGCGTGGCTGCGTGTAGGTCCAGGCCCGCTCGAACATCTGGGAGATCCGCTCGATCTCCAGGGGCGTCTCCATCACTTCGAGGATGCGCGTCTTCTCCGCGGCGGTGATCGGACTGCCGGTGCGCACGATCTGGATCAGCAGGATCACGGCGGCCAGCCTGACGTCGTTGACGCGCTGGAGGGGTGATCCGAAGAAATCGGTGAAGGCGCTTCGCGCGCGGCGCTGCAGCCCCTTCGTGTCCCGGTCGACCTCGCGGAGTTGCGAGACGGTGCCGTGCACCCGCAAGACCCAGAACACGACGCCCGCCACGATGGCCAAGGCAAGGAGGAGGATCGGCAAACTACATGCTCCGCGAACGATGAATCGGGTCGAACACGAGCGCAACACAGACCGAGGCGATGGTCAAATCCCCGTGATCGGGAAACGACTTATCCACGATGTGAGCGTCTGTTGAAGATACCCGTATTCAAGGTAGTGCAGAGGATTTCTCAGTTTCTGTGCTGTGGTTTTCGAAAGTCGTGCCATGATCGCACCCCGGACGATCGAGGAGACCATCATGGCGACCGAAAACAAACGCGGCAGTCGCGAAGCGAAGAAGCCGAAAAAGCCCGTGGTCAAGACCATCGCGGCGGCGGCCTCGACCAAGGATATGGTCAGCGCGGCGGTGAAGAACGCCAAGAAATAACAGTCCGGCGAACCGTCAGCCGTGCCGGAGCGCGTCTTCCTGCACGGCGTGGCCGGGCGTGACGATGCCGGGTCCTGCCGCACCACCGAGTTCGAGCAGGACGATCTCGGGCGGAACGCCGAAGCGCACCGGGACCCGGCTGACGCCGAAGCCGCCCGAGACGATCATGTGCCGATTCTTCAGCACCACGTGCCCGTAGGCGAAGTCGTTGCCTTTTCGCGATGGAATCACGGGTGAGTAGCCGAACAGGCGGATCTGACCCCCATGGGTGTGGCCCGCGAGGGTGAGGGAGACGCGGTCGGGCACATCGAGAAATACGTCGGGCTCGTGCACCATGAGGAGCACCGGGGCCGGATCGGTGATCTGCGCGAGGGTGCCGGGCAGGTCGTCGCGGCCCTCGTAATTGCCGACCTTCACGAACGGCTCCTGGTCGCCGAGGCCCGCGATCCAGAACGGGTGCCCGTCCTTCTCCAAGCGAAGCACGGTGTTCTCCATCACCGGGATGCCGCGCGCCTCCAGCACGCGCTGCGCCTCGGTGACGTCGCTTCTGCCCGCCTGCGTGTCGGCGTCATCCCACCAGTCGTGATTGCCCAGGATGGCGTGGACGCCGAGGGGTGCGCGCAGGCCCTCGACCACCCGGGCGAACTCCATCAGCGGCACCTTGCGGAAGGTGACGGTCGGACTCGCCGGATAGTCGCCCAGCATCAGGATCAGGTCCGGCTTCAGCGCGTTGGTCGCATCGACGATCTCGGCGATGCGGTCGAGGGGCATGAACGGCTCGCCGACGTGAAAATCCGCTAGGACCGCGACCCGCAGGCGCAAGCCCGGCGTCCAGCGTGGAAGCACCGGGCTGTACCGGGTCACGACGAGGCGGAAGCGCGGCTCGATGACGAAGGCATAGGCCCCGGTGGATAGGCCGAGAACGCCCGCCGCGCCGAGGCCGCCCAGCACTTGCCTGCGACTCGGCAGGATCAACATCGAAAGGGTCCTCGGGTGACGGGCCGATCCCGTCTCCCTCGGCGCCAATGGTGACGAATTGACGACGGCGCAGGGCGATTCAGACGGTCCCCGCACCACCGAAGGACCACCCGAGCATCAGACCTGCGGAGCGTCCTCGTGCTCGAAGCGCGCCGCCATCCGGGCAGCCTTTGCCCGGGTCGCCACCGCCTTGCCCGCCAGAGCCGACACGAGGACCGCGGCGGCAAGCGCCGGAAGGGCCACGGGCCGGAAGCTCTCCGCGACCCGGCCGGAGGCGGGGGTACGACGGTCGAGTTCGGGGGCGGCGCTCTGGGTCTGATCGGGGGCGTACATGAAACGGGTGTCCTGCTTTGCGCTCATACGGCGGCCGCCGGGGTGTCCTGACCCGCCCGGTCGCCCCACGCTCGCGGGCACCTTGCGGTTCGACCCGGACGCGTGTCGAGCTTCACAGCAACCATAAAGGTGGTCGCAATATGAATGGCGGATTAAGACTACGCGGATGCCCGAAATCACGGCAGCCTTGTTTCTCGTCACAGACAGCCGAGGCAACAGATCCGTGATCGACGTTGCGGCATTGCAATAACCCGCACCGCAATGCGGTCGTTGCTTGAATACAGCTGGCGTGTGGCCCGTCAGCCACGGGCGTGGGACATGGCTTCGAGCCCTTCCGCGGCGATCCACGCCTGGGTCCGATCGAGGGCACGGGTCAGGCGATCGAACAGGGTGTCGATCTCGTCGGGCGCGATGACGAGGGGCGGGCACACGGCGACGCGGTCGCCGGCGAGAAACCGGACGATCAAACCCTCGGCCTGAGCGAACGCGACGCACCGGGCGGCAACGCCCAGCTTGGGGTCGTACTGCCGCTTCGTCTTCTTATCGGCGACGATTTCGAGACCGCCGATGAGGCCGAGCCCGCGCGCCTCGCCGACGATGGGGTGATCGGCGAGTGCCGACAGGCGGGCCTGGAAATGCGGCGCCTTGCGGGCGACGCCCTCGATGATCCCGTCGCGGCGGTAGATCGCAATGGTCTTGAGGGCCACCGCACAGGCGACGGGGTGCCCAGAATAGGTGGTGCCGTGACCGAAGGTGCCGAGCTTGGCGCTCTGCGAGACCATGTGCCGATAGAGCGGCTCGTCGATGGAGATGCCGCCGAGCGGCATGTAGCCGGAGGTCACCGCCTTGGCGAAGGACAGGCTGTCGGGCCGCATGCCCATGGCCTCGGACCCGAACCAGGTGCCGAGCCGCCCGAAGCCGCAGATCACCTCGTCGGCGATGAAGCGCACGTCGTGGCGGTCGAGCACCGCCTGGATCTTGGCGTAGTAGCCCGCCGGCGGCACGATGGCGCCACCGGCCCCCAGCACCGGCTCGGCCACGAACGCCGCCACCGTGTCGGGGCCTTCACGCTGGATGAGGGCCTCGAGTTCGGCGGCGAGACGCGTGGCGAACGCCTCCTCGGTCTCGCCCGCTTCGCCGTACCGGTAATGGTGCGGGCAGCCCGTGTGGAGGAAGCCCGGCAGGGGCAGGTCCCAATCGGCATGGTTGGCGGGCAGCCCGGTCATCGAGGCGGTGGCCACCGTGACGCCGTGGTAGCCCTTCACGTGGGAGATGATCTTCTTCTTCTTCGGCCGGCCGAGCGCGTTGTTGAGGTACCAGGTCAGCTTGACCTGGGTGTCGTTGGCCTCGGAGCCCGACGAAGTGAAGAAGATCTTCGAGGTCGGGACCGGCATCAGCTCCTTCAGGGTCTCGGCGAGCTCGATGGCCGGGTCGTGGCTGCGGCCCGAGAACAGGTGCGTGAACGGCAGACGCGACATCTGCTCTTTCGCCGCCTCCACCAGCTCCTCGTTGGAATAGCCGAGTGCCGTGCACCACAGGCCGGCCATGCCTTCGAGATACGGACGACCGTCGCTGTCGTAGACCCAGACGCCATGGCCGCGCTCCAGGACCAACCCCCCGGTCTCGCGGAAGGTCGCGAGGTTGGTGTAGGGGTGGATGAGGGTCTCGACGTCGCGGGCCGCCAGGTTCGAGAGCATCGGGTGTCCGTTCCATGAAGCGGGCCGCACGGGGCCCTGATCGGAGCGGCCACACTAACGGCCCGATGCCCGGGCATAAACCCGCTCACCGTCGCACCGGACGCACGCTGTCATGCTCTCGCCCACCACCCTCGACCCCGCGAGCGTCATCGCCACACCCGCCCCCGGGCGGGCCTGCGGCCCCTGCACCCTGTGCTGCAAGGTCTACGATGTGCCGGCCGTCGAGAGCACCGCCGGGCAATGGTGCCGGCACACTGCTCAAGGCCGCGGCTGCGCCATCCACGCCAGCCGGCCGGACCATTGCCGGGCCTTCCACTGCCTCTGGATGACGGAGGCCTGGCTCGGCCCCGAATGGAAGCCGGACCGCGCCAAGATGGTGCTCAGCCTCGATCCCGTGTCGCGCCACATGAACGTGCAGGTCGATCCCGGCCAGCCCAACGCCTGGCGGCGCGAGCCGTACTATACCCAGCTCAAGCGCTGGGCCGCGTCGTCCCTGCCGCAGAAGCGCCACGTGCTGGTCCATCTCAACAAGGTCACCACCGTGGTGCTGCCCGACCGCGACGTGAACCTCGGCGTGTTCGAGCCCGGCGACCGTATGGTGGCCCGCGAGCGCGTGACGCCCACCGGCATCGTCATCGAGGTCGAGAAAGTTTCCCATGCGGCGTGAGCGCGGGGGATTGTGCGGCATCCTGTTCGACAAGGACGGGACGCTCGTCGATTTCGACCGCACCTGGGGCCCCGCCGCCCACGCGGTGATGGCGACCCTCGCGGGCGGGGACCGCGGCCGCTTCGAAGATCTGATGCGCGTGAGCCACTACGTCGAGGCCGAGCGGCGCTTCCTGCCGACGTCGCCGCTCCTCGCCGGTGCATCCTCGATCTACGGGCCGCTCTGGGCGCGAGTGCTCGGCCGTCCCGCCGGACCAGAGCTGTACGCCGAGATGGACCGGCTGTTCCGCGAGGCCGCCCTGCGCTCGCTCCATCCCATCGGCGCACCGGCGGACCTTCTCGCGCATCTGGCCGGGGGAGGCTACGCGCTCGGCATCGCCACCAACGACGCGGAAGCGTCCGCCCGGGCCCAGTCCGCGGTGCTGGGTCTGATGCCGCATCTCGGATTCATCGCCGGTTACGATTCCGGGCACGGGGCCAAGCCCGAGCCCGGCATGGTCCTGGCCTTCGCCGCTCATCTCGGGGTCGACCCGTCCCGCGTCGCGCTGGTGGGCGATACGCCCGCCGACACCCAGGCGGCACGGGCCGCGGGGGCTGTCGCCATCGCGGTGCTCAGCGGACCGGCGGGGGAGGGCGCCCGCGAGACCATGGCGGCCCTGGCCGATCACGTCATCGGCTCCATCCACGACCTGCCCGCCCTGCTGGCCGAGATCGAAGGCGCGAAGACTCAAGGCTAGCCCCGAGGAGCGGCCGCATCCTCGCGGGCGACATCGCGCCAGCGCAGCACCAGCCGCTCGAACCCGGCGATGTCCTCCGGAGCGAGACGGCCGAGGGTCCGGGCGACGTAGGCCTTCTGAGCCGCGATACCGCGGGCGGCGAGATCCGCGCCGGCACGCGTGAGGTGGAGGGCGTGCGAGCGCCGGTCCCCGGGGATCGCGCGGCGCTCGACCCATCCGGCCTCCACCAGGCGATCGACTAAGCCGGAGACATTCCCCTTCGTGACATAGAGCCGCGCCGCGAGATCCTGCTGGGTGGCGCCCTCGCGCTCGGTCAGGGTGGACAGCGCATCGAATTGCGGGATCGAGAGGCCCAGCCCACGCAGTTCCGCGCCCATGGCGGCGGTGACGCGGCGGTTGAGGCGGATGAACCGGAACCAGACCCGAAGCGGATCCGGGGTCTCGGCCTCCGGCAACGCCGCGGATCGGTCTGGGGCGGTCGCGCTCATGGTCGCCTCGCTATAGCAGAACCGGTGGGCAGCGGAAGCACGGGCGGGTGGCGCACGGTGCCGACGCCCGGTAAAGCTCGGCGGGCCGCCTCGGAGTCTCCCGCGGCCGCGCGAGGGGCAGCGTGCCCGACAGGGATCGTCGTCAAACCCATGCGTCGTCTGCCCTTCGAGGAGCCCGTCACCCGCGCCGGCCCGCTCGCCCGCACGGTCGCCGGCCTCGCCCTGTTCGTCAGCCTGTTCGCCCTCGTGCTCGTGCGCGATCCGCGTGCGGAGGCCGGTCCGGCCCTGGCGACCCTCGGCGCCGGCCTGGTCCTCGCCGTCACCGCCGTGGGGCTCGCGACGTTCGCCTTCGTACGGGTCTGGCGCGAGGGCGCGCGCGGCCTCGGCGCGGCGCTGGCCGGGCTGTTCGTGGCCTGCCTGATCCTCGCCTATCCGGCCTTCGTGGGCCTGCGGGCCCTGCGCCTGCCCGCACTCACGGATATCTCCACCGATATCGACAACCCACCGGCGTTCTCGCGCTCGCGCACCGCCTTCGCGGCTCGGGACGGGCGCTATCCGCCGGACCCCGGACCGGCGGCGCGGGCCAGCCAGCGCGCGGCCTATCCGCAGGTCGCGCCCTTGACCCTCGACCTCGATGCCGACGTCGCGTTCGAGCTCGCCCGCAAGGCGGCGGTGAACCGGCGCTGGCAGATCGTCGAGGCGATCCGCCCCGGCGGCCGGATCGGCAACGGCCGGATCGAGGCAGTGTCGCGTGGCCTCCTGCTCAACCTCGCCGACGACGTCACCGTCCGGGTCCATCCCCGGGCCGACGGTGCCCGGATCGACGTGCGCTCCGCGTCCCGCCTCGGGAGCCACGATTTCGGCGGCAACGCCGACCGCATCCGCGCCTATCTCGACGAGGTCGCCAACCTCGCCATCGCCGTCAAATAGGCGTCAGGCGGGGGCGTAGCGCCCCTCCAGGCGCGGTGGCCCCTCGGTGACGACGAGGCCGCGCTCCACCAGATCCTCCAGATGGGCGAAGACCGAGAGGGCGGCGGCGCCCCGGAGGGCTGGATTCAGCCCCTGGTAGATCGCCCCAACGATGGCGCGGATATCGCGGTCGCCGGCCTCGATCCGCCCACGGATCGTCGTCTCGCGCTGCCGGCGATGGGCGCTGAGCCCGCGGACGAACCGGCGCGGGTCCCGAACCGGACCGCCATGTCCCGGCCAGTACACGGTCTCTGTCCGCTCGCGGAGCTTGTCGAGGGAGGCCATGTAGGCCCGCATGGAGCCGTCCGGCGGCGCCACGATGCTCGTCGACCACGCCATGACGTGATCGCCCGAGAACAGGGCGGATTCTTGCGGCAGCGCGAAGGCGAGGTGGTTCATGGTGTGGCCCGGGGTCTCCACCGCCTCCAGGGTCCAGCCATCCCCCGTCAGGGTATCGCCCTCGCGCATGAGGCGATCCGGGACATGGTCGCGGTCCGCACTCGCGTCCAGGTGCGGGAACTCGCCCTCGGCCAGATCGCGCGCCGCCCGGTGCGGTCCGCAGCCGACGATGGGCGCCCCCGTGCGGGCCTGGAGCAGGCGCGCTGCCGGCGAATGGTCGCGATGGGTGTGGGTGACCACGATGGCCTCGACCCGCTCGCCGGGGATCGAGGCCAGGAGCGCGTCGATGTTCGCCGCATCCTCCGGGCCGGGGTCGATGACCGCGACGGCACCGCTGCCGACGATGTAGGTGCAGGTGCCGCTCGCCGTGAACGGGCTCGCGTTGGAGCAGACGCGGCGCCGGATCAGCGCCGACAGCCGCTGCGTCTCGCCACTCGTGGGAGCGCCCGAGTCGAAGACCGGATCGTCGCGCGTTTCGCTCATGCGGTCTCCGGGGAGGTCCATGGACATGCCCGCCCCTACGCGATCCCCGGGCGCGCGACAACGCCACGGGAATGAAGCCTTTTATTTTCATTATAGCCAATGCTATATCGCGAGAAGGCAAGCTGGGCGCGGAGCCGCGCCGTCACCGAGGGACCGTACGGAGCGATGGGTTATCAGGACGGCACGTGGCGCTTCCACCGCGACACGCAGGAGCAGCCGAGCCTCGGCGCCATGAACGGCAGCGTTCCGGTGCTCGCCACCGGGACGTGGCTGCGCCGGCTCCTGGCCTTCATCGGGCCGGGGTACATGATCTCGGTCGGCTACATGGACCCGGGCAACTGGGCCACCGACATCGCCGGGGGGGCCCAGTTCGGCTACACCCTGCTCTCCGTCATCCTGCTCTCGAACCTCATGGCCATCGTGCTGCAGGCGCTGGCCGCGCGGCTCGGCATCGCCACGGGCCGCGACCTCGCCCAGGCCTGCCGCGACCACTATTCGCGTCCCGTCGGCCTCGTCCTGTGGCTCGCCTGCGAGGCGGCGATCATCGCCTGCGACCTCGCCGAGGTGATCGGCACCGCCATCGCCCTCAAGCTCCTGTTCGGCATTCCCCTCGTGCTGGGGGCGACCATCACGGCGCTGGACGTGTTCCTGATCCTGCTGCTGATGCGGCGCGGTTTTCGCGCCCTCGAAGCGTTCGTCATCGCGCTGCTCGGCGTGATCTTCGTCTGCTTCGGCGTGCAGATCGCCCTGGCGAGCCCACCCCTGCAGGCGGTGCTCGGCGGCTTCCTGCCGACGCCCGAGATCGTGACGAACCCGGCGGCCCTCTACATCGCCATCGGCATCATCGGCGCCACGGTGATGCCGCATAACCTCTACCTGCACTCCTCCATCGTACAGACCCGCGCCTACCCGCGCACCGACGAGGGCAAGCGCGCGGCCTTCCGCTTCGCCTTCACGGATTCCACCATCGCGCTGATGCTGGCGCTGTTCGTCAATGCGGCGATCCTCATCCTGGCGGCCTCGGTCTTTCACGCCAACGGGCGGACCGACGTGCAGGAGATCGAACAGGCCTACGAACTGCTGTCGCCGCTCCTCGGGGCCGGCATCGCCTCGACCCTGTTCGCCGTGGCGCTCCTCGCCTCGGGGCTGAATTCCACCGTGACCGCGACGCTCGCCGGCCAGATCGTCATGGAAGGCTTCCTGCGGTTGCGCATCCCCGATTGGGCGCGCCGGCTCATCACCCGGGGCATCGCCATCGTGCCGGTGATCGTCGTCACGGCGCTCTACGGCGAACAGGGCACCGCCCGCCTCCTCGTCCTGAGCCAAGTGGTGCTGTCGATGCAGTTGCCGTTCGCCGTGATCCCCCTGGTCCGCTTCGTCTCCGATCGGAGCAAGATGGGCGCCCTGGTGATTCCCGGGTGGCTGAAGGTCCTGTCCTGGGCCATCGCCGGGCTGATCGTCGTCCTCAACGTCAAGCTCCTGATCGACACCGTCATGGGCGCCTGATCCGGCGGCGCGTCGCCCGAAAGGGTCGCGGGCCGCCTCTTTCCGAACCAGCGCACGACGGAAACGGATCCGGGGCACACCCGGGCGCCGCCGGACAAACACACCTCGAAAACATAGCCGTGGCTTACTCTTCCAGCAGAGGCTTCACCATGTCCGGTCCACCCCGCGCCTGGCGGGCGGCATTCGTCTCCTTGATGATCTCCGCAACCCCGCCGCTCGCCCTGGCGCAGGCTCCCGGGGAGATCCCCGAACGGCCGCCGCAATCGGCCGCCGCCGAGCCGCAGGGTGATTTCCCGGTCTCGATCCGGTCGTCGCTCGGCCCGTGGGGCGATCCCGGCGGCCTTCGCGCCGCCTGGGCCGCACGCGGCGTGAATCTGACCCTGCTGTCGACCGACGAAGTGCTGGGGAATCCCCATGGCGGCGTGCGCACCGGCCCGATCTACGCGGGCAAGGTCGAGGCCATCCTCAGGCTCGACCTCGAGCGCCTCGCGGGCCTCGACGGCGTGAGCGCTTTTGCCAACGCCTTCCGGATTCACGACACCGGCGGCCTGCGCGACCGAAGTTTTCAACGGCTCATCACGGTCAGCAACATCGAAGCGTATCCCACCACCCGCCTGTCGGAACTCTGGCTCGAACGGCGGTGGGACTCGGGGCTCGGCCTGCGAATCGGGCAGCTCGCCGCCGACGGGGAGTTCTTCGCCTCCGAGACGGGCAAGCCGTTTCTCAGCAACGACTGGCCGACGATCACCGGCGCCAACCTTCCGAGCGGCGGACCGGCCTATCCCCTGGCCACCCCCGGCATCCGCCTGCGCTACGAAGCCGGCGCGGACCTCTCGGCTCTGGTGGCGGTGTTCAACGGCGATCCCGGCGACCAGCGCGTGGTCAACCGGTACGGAACGAACTTTCGCGTCGGCGACCCGCCCCTGGTGATGGCCGAGATCCAGATGCGGCGGAACCAGGAGACGGAGACACCTGCGCTCGCGGGAACCCTGAAACTCGGGGGATACCGGCATTTCGGCCGGTTCGACGATCTGCGCTTCGGCGCGGACGGCCTACGCCTCGCGGATCGATCCAGCCTCGGGACGGCGCGGCGCCTGCGCGGGACCAGCGGGATCTACGCCGTCGTCGATCAGCAACTCTACCGCCCGGACGGGGGCGGTCCATCGAGCGGTGTGTCGGTCTACGCCCGCGTCTCGGCGAGCCCCTCGGACCGCAACCCGATCGACCTGTGGGCGGATGGCGGTGTCGTCGTCGCCGGCTTGATCCCGGGGCGGCCGGACGATCTGTTCGGCGCCAGCGTGATCTACGCCCGGATCAGTGAGGCTGCGCGCGGCTTCGACCGCGACCGTGTCGACCTGCAGGCGAGTGGGGAGCCGATCCGCACGGCGGAAGCGACCTTCGAACTGTCGTATCAGGCCCAGATCAGACCCGGCTGGACCGTGCAGCCGGATCTTCAGTACATATTCAATCCCGGGGGCGGACTCGCGGACCCCGAGCGCCGGAACACACGGATCAAGGGTGGTTTCGTCTTCGGGATGCGTTCGACCCTGGTCTACTGACCGGACGCGTAGAGGATGGAGGCGATCACGACCGCCGACGCGTGGCGCGAACGCGCACGGGTACGAGCTGCGGCGCGGGGGCCGACCCTTCCACCAGGGCGCCGAGTCCCCGGGACACGGCTTCGCCAACCGAACCCGCTGCCTTCACGAGGCGCCGCACGATCGATCCGACGAACGATGTACTCATGACGGGCTCCTTGATCAGCGACGGGTACCGAACGCGACCGGCGACGGGCCGGTTCCGATGGCGGTTGAGAGACAGATAAGGAGCGATGTCGTGCCTGCGCAGGACCGGAGGTCGATCCGTCGCACCATCACGCCGCTGCGCCCTCAGCTGCCCCCTGGGCCGTGAGCTTGACGGTAAATCTGGCACGCCGAGCACCGGTCCGGCAAGGCGGCACACGGCCGTTGAGGTTTGAAACGAGCCGTGCGCGAAAATCCTTCGCGGTCGCTGTGAATCCGACCGGACGACGCCGGAACCGGGGCGAAAACTTGGCGTTATTGCTGCAATGAGGTCGCAGCCTGACGCTGCGCCAAATCTTTCGAAGGATAGAGTCAGATGCTCGGTTGGGCCGTAACATTCCTCGTCGTCGCCCTCGTGGCAGCTCTGCTCGGTTTCGGCGGTATTGCCGGCACCGCCATGGAAGCCGCGAAGCTCGTGTTCTTCGTCGCCATCGTTCTGTTCGCCATCTCCGCCGTCATCGGCCTGATGCGCGGACGTTCCCCGACCCTCTGACGGGCGTCGGTTCGCACGGCACCGGCCGGGTGGGCATCGGCCCACCCGAAGCGATCAATGAGGGCCGCCGGCGCATCGCCGTGCGGCTCTCGTCGATTCGGATGGTACGGGCGCCGGATCGGCGCCTCAGGATGTCGCTTCGTCCGGCGGGGACGCTTCGAGCTGGGCAATGAGATCGCGGAAGCGGTCGGGTACCGGTTGCTGCACGACCGTATCGTACATGGCCCGAAGGTGCAGACCGATGCGCTTCTGGGTGTGGTCGCTGAGGCCACGGCCACGGGTGTCCTCGTCGGCACGCACGGTACGATCCCCAGGGGCGGGATCGCCCTTGTCGTGTGTGTTCATGCGTCGATTCCCCTTGATGCCGGACACCGGCATCGCCGCGATTGTTTTGCGGCTTGACATAGGTCATGGCTGCAGCTGCAACGCCGATGCGATCAGTCGGTTCCCGTCAGGCGGAACGGAGCTCTCCAATCCGCGTTGTGGCGGAAGCGGCCAAGGCACGTGGCCAAGAACGGCAAAGCCAAGGGGATAGTATGTCGACAGCCCAACTCGTGGTGCAGCACCTGCCGTATCTGCGCCGCTACGCTCGGGCGCTCACGGGTAGTCAGGTCGCCGGAGACGCTTACGTCGCCGCCACCCTCGAGACCCTCGTGAACGAGCCCGAGACGCTCGGCCGCAGTGCCAACGTCAAGGCCGATCTCTTTCGCGTGTTCACGCGCATCTGGAATTCCCTGTCGGTGAACGGCCAGAGCGAGCAGGTGCAGCACGACCTGCCGGCCGAAGTCCGGCTCGGCCAGATTACGCCCCTGCCGCGCCAGGCCTTCCTTCTCTCGTGCCTCGAAGGGTTCTCGGAGGAAGACGCTGCAATCATCCTCGACGTCGACGTCAGCCAGGTTCGCGACCTCGTCGACGAGGCCGGCCGTGAACTCGCGGCCGACATGGCGACCGAGATCCTCATCATCGAGGACGAGCCGCTCATCGCCATGGACCTCGAAGCCCTGGTGGAAGGGCTCGGCCACAACGTCATCGGCGTGGCCCGCACCCGCACGGAGGCGATCAAGATCGCGTCCGAGGGGACCCGCCCCGGACTCATCCTGGCGGACATTCAGCTCGCCGATGGAAGCTCGGGCCTCGATGCTGTCAACGACCTCTTGAAGACCTTCGAGGTGCCGGTGATCTTCATCACCGCCTACCCCGAGCGCTTCCTCACCGGCGAGCGTCCGGAGCCGGCCTTCCTCATCGCCAAGCCGTTCCAGCCCGCGAACGTCTCCGCGGTGATCAGCCAGGCGCTGTTCTTCCAGCAGAGCGCACGCCGCCGCGAGGTCAAGTCGGCCTGAACGCCCCTCGACCCCACGATCCTCGGCAACAAACGACGAAAGGCCCCGTCACATGCCGGGGCCTTTTTGCTGACCTGTTCGGACCGGGCCCGTGGCGGCTGAAGGACGAAAAAACGGGCCGGAGATCGCTCTCCAGCCCGTCGAAAAGGTTCCGGCCTATGCACAAGGGGATGCGGGGGGAGGACCAGGCGGCCGGGGTGACCAGACAACGATCCGACCTCGCTGTCGTTCCGTCTCCCGGCATGGGCAACTCGAATTTTTTGCGCACAGCGGTTTTTTCGCAACACTTGCAGTTCGGCGGAAGCAGGATTTCCGTCAAATCGTAACGATCCGTACTTCGAGCTGTACTGGAGATTGCTCAATTCGAAACAGTCGAGGAACCCGAGACTGCGAGACGCGTTTGCTCGATATCCTGTCAAGCTCCTCATCGGAGATTACGACGATGTTTCGGTCAGGCCTCCTCCTCAGTGTCAGTGCACCGGCTGCGCTCCTGACATTGCTGATCCAGCCGACCGTCCAGCAGGCTGCCGACCAGAGGGCACTCCGGGCAGCACCATCGACCGTCATTCAGGTCACCTTGTCTGGACCGGACCTTCCCGGGCAGCGCGTTGCATCGACGGCGATCAGTCCGGTGCGCTTCGCGTCCGTGAGCCGCCCGTCATCCCTCCCGAAGCCCGGTGTACTCGGACAGAGCGGCCGGACCGCGAGTGAGAAGGATCAGCCGAAGGTTCGCCGCTCGATGCGCGAAGGCTGCGAAGGCGCCATCAGCTCACTGGCCGGACCGGAGGCGCGCCGCATGCTCCCGGGTCGTTGCATTTCCTGATTTTCGTCGACCGGGAGTCGCTCCAGCACAACCTTCGTCATGGTCGCGCATAGGCCGACATCGCCAAGAACTGGTTCTTGGATGAGAAGACTCTGAAGGGGCATGAAAAAGGCCTCGTCCATTTCGGACGAGGCCTTTTTGTTTCAATTGAGCTTGGAACCCCCGAAGGGGCTCCAATGACCGGTATCAGTCCTCGCCTGGGCGACCGGTGCCGGTGGACTGACCACCCTTGCGACCGGCGGACGACGCCAGTTCGCGATCTTGGGAGAACGAGCGCTTCTCGGCCGGCACACTGCGCCCGCCCTTGCTCGCGATCTCCCGTTGCCGCTCCAGATCCATCGAGGCAAAGCCCCGCTTCGAGGTGGAGTTCGATGCCATCAGCGCCTCCTCAGATTTGCTCTCACTGCCAAGACAACCTTCACCAATATCGATGGTTCCTTAGGGAAACCCGGGCTGATCAGCGTAGAGCGGGGCAAGCGTGGCTATAAGCATGGGTATAGGAAACGCTCGCGTACAGGGCACTTCGACGGCCTCGGCGCGGCGGCTCTCCCGCCCCGTGGCTTTGCCGGGACTGGACAATCCGTGTGCGACCCGCATGGATGCGGTATGGAAAACCGTTCGATGCCGCCGCGCGACGCTGGGGTGCACCAATGACCCTCGACACCGAGGTCTCGTCGTTACGGCAGGTGCCGCTGTTTCGAGGCGTCGAACCGTCGCGCCTGAAGCTCCTCGCCTTCACCAGCGAGCGGGTTCATTTCGAGGCCACCCAAGAGCTGTTCGCGCGCGGCGATACCGCCGATGCGGCTTATCTGATTCTCGAAGGCGAAGCCGAGGTTTCCATCGAAGGGCCGCAGGGACCGTTTCGGCTGGCGCTCCTCGGCGCCAACGCCCTCCTCGGCGAAATGGGAATCCTGGCCGACCAGCCTCGCTCGGCCACGGTCGCGGCTCTGACACCCCTGACGGCCCTGCGCATCGACCGCACGGTCTTCCTCGAGCTCCTCGCTCAGTTCCCGCAGATCGGCATCGCGGTCATGCGTGAACTCGCCCTGCGCCTCGAGCAGACCAACCAGCAATTGGCGCAGAGCCGGAGCTGACGTTCACTCCGGGTAGGTGATGAACTCCATCAGCGATCCGTCCGGATCCCGGAAATAGACGCTGAGGCCCCGACCGGCCGCACCGTCGCGTTCCACGGGCCCGCGCTCGACCGGCACGCCGTGCGTCGCGAGATGCGCCATGGCCCCCTCGATGGGGCCGGACCAGCGAAAGCACAGGTCGCTGTTGCCGGGCATCACAGGCTTCTCGGCAAGCGGCGTCGCCTCGATGCCCGGACCATGGACATTGAGCTGCACCCCGCCGAAGCGATAGGCGGCGCCGACGGGGCGCTCCACGATCTCGGCCCCGAGCACGTCGCGGTAGAAGGCCGTCGAACGTGCCCAATCGGAGACGTGGATCACGCAATGATCGAGATGGATCGCCGGGGCGAGGTTGTCGAGGACGTCGCCTGCGTCGGAGACGGGCAGGGTCTGGGTGTCGGCCATGGGCGGATCCTCGTGTGGCGTTCATGATGCGATCAAGCGCGACGCCGACGCAACACCGCGGATCGCCTGATCGAGCCGCGGTTGCCTCGCAGGCTCGCCTGAATATGGCGGTGCGGGGGCGACGCTTCCCCACACCTGCGGCGGGAAAGATACACCCTCGGCGGTCCGGGACGGCTAGTCAGGGGGAAGAATCCTGCAACCCGCCCCCCTCAACCCACACCCCGCGGAGCCAGCCATGTCCACCCGCCGCCTCATCTTCGGCCTGCTCCTCATCGCCCCCCTGGCGGCCTGCAACGCGCGCGGCCCCGTCAATGTCGCGGCCGACGACGATGCCGCCTGGTACACCGGCACCATGCCGGACAAGCCGTTCGACGTGCCCATCGTCGACAAGTCGCGCCTCGACCCGAAGTACCGGCGCCAGATCGTGCGCTACACCGGGCCGGAGAAGCCCGGCACCATCGTGGTCGACATCGACAATCGGCAGATCGCCCTGGTGCAGGAGGACGGCACCGCCGTTCAGTACGGCGTCGGCGTCGGCAAGGCCGGCTTCTCGTGGAAGGGCGAGGCTCGCATCGCCCGCAAGGGCGTGTGGCCGGATTGGAGCCCGACCACCACCATGGTCTCGCTCAATCCCGATCTGCCGCGCACCCGCAAGGGCGGCCTCGACAACCCACTCGGCGCCCGCGCGCTCTACCTCTACCAGGGCAACCGCGACACGCTGTTTCGCATCCACGGCACCAACGAGCCCTGGAGCATCGGCGAGCAACTGTCGTCCGGCTGCGTGCGGATGCTGAACGAGGACATCGTCGACCTCTACGAGCGCGTCCCCGTCGGCACCCAGGTGCTGGTGAAGCGCAACGGCAAGTATCGGGTGTAAGACGAGGACCGTTCGGCCATGACCATCACCATCGCCCACCTGCAGCCCCTCGTCGCCCTCGGCGCCGGGGTGCTGATCCTGCTGATCCCCCGGCTGCTGAATTTCATCGTCGCGGCCTACCTCATCCTCGTCGGGCTGATTGGCCTCGGGGTGTTTCGCGCGCTATCGTGAGCCGGCGCGACGGCGGTCGGTGACAGAGGTACAGAACCGTCACGCGGGTCCCCACTCCGCGCGGCGTTCATCTTGCGTTGCAGCATGAGATGGTCCAACCCGCCGGGTACGATAGGCGCGCAATTCGCGTTTCATTCCAGCAACCGGACGGGTGACGATGGGCAAGTGGGTCTATTCCTTCGGTGACGGCAGGGCCGAAGGCCAGTCGTCCATGCGCAACCTGCTCGGCGGCAAGGGCGCGAACCTCGCCGAGATGTCCAATCTCGGCCTTCCGGTGCCCCCGGGCTTCACCATCACGACGGAAGTCTGCACCGCCTACTACGACAACGCGCAGACCTACCCGGCCGAGCTGAAGGCCGAGGTGGCCGCAGCCCTGGAGGCCGTCGGCAAGCTCACCGGTCGCGGCTTCGGCGATCCGAAGAACCCGCTCCTCGTCTCGGTCCGCTCGGGCGCCCGCGCCTCGATGCCCGGCATGATGGACACGGTGCTCAACCTCGGCCTCAACGACGTGACCGTCGAGGCCCTGGCGACGGGCGCCGGTGACCCGCGTTTCGCCTACGATTCCTACCGGCGCTTCATCACCATGTATTCCAACGTGGTTCTGGGCGTGGAGCACCACGCCTTCGAGGAGGCTTTGGAGCATTACAAGGAAGAGAAGGGCGTCAGCCTCGACACCGAACTCGGGGCAGACGACTGGAAGCATCTCGTCGGGCGCTACAAGGCCATCGTGAAGGCCGAGCACGGTTCCGACTTCCCGCAGGGCGCGGAGGACCAGCTCTGGGGTGCCATCGGTGCCGTGTTCGATTCGTGGATGATCCCGCGCGCCAAGAAATATCGCGAGTTGAACAACATCCCCGAGAGCTGGGGCACGGCCGTCAACGTCCAGGCCATGGTGTTCGGCAACATGGGCGACACCTCGGCCACGGGCGTCGCGTTCACCCGCAACCCGTCCACCGGCGAGCGCGCCCTCTACGGCGAGTTCCTGATCAACGCCCAGGGCGAGGACGTGGTGGCGGGCATCCGCACCCCACAGGACATCACCGAGAAGGCTCGGCTTGAGGCCAAGTCCGAAAAGCCGTCGATGGAGCGGGCGATGCCCGAATCCTACGCCGAGTTGGTCCGGATCTACGGTCTCCTCGAGAACCACTACCGCGACATGCAGGACATGGAGTTCACCATCGAGAGCGGCAAGCTCTGGATGCTTCAGACCCGCAACGGCAAGCGCACGGCCAAGGCCGCTTTGCGCATCGCCGTCGATCTCGCGGCGGAGGGTCTGATCACCCAGGAGGAGGCCATCGGCCGGATCGAACCGGCGGCCCTCGACCAACTCCTGCACCCGACCATCGACCCGAAGGCTGAGCGCAAGGTGATCGCGTCGGGCCTGCCCGCTTCGCCGGGCGCCGCCACGGGCGAGATCGTGTTCAATTCCGAGGATGCCGAGGCCGCCCGCAAGGCCGAGCGCAAGTGTATCCTGGTGCGCGTGGAGACCTCGCCCGAGGACATCCACGGCATGCACGCCTCCGAGGGCATCCTCACCACGCGCGGCGGCATGACCTCGCACGCAGCCGTGGTGGCGCGCGGCATGGGCAAGCCCTGCGTTTCGGGCTGCGGCACCGTCCGGGTCGATTACAAGGCCGGCACCCTGTCGGTGGCCGGCACGGTTCTGAAGGCCGGCGACAAGATCACCATCGACGGGTCCACCGGTCAGGTGCTGTTGGGCGAGGTGGCGATGCTGGAGCCGTCCCTGTCGGGCGAGTTCGCGACCCTGATGGGTTGGGCCGACAAGGTCCGCACCATGAAGGTCCGAACCAACGCCGACACGCCGACCGACGCCCGCGCCGCCCGCAACTTCGGCGCCGAGGGCATCGGCCTGTGCCGCACCGAGCACATGTTCTTCGAGGGCGACCGCATCGTCGCCGTGCGTGAGATGATCCTCGCCGACGACGCCGAAGGACGCCGCTCGGCGCTGGCCAAGATCCTGCCCTACCAGCGCCAGGACTTCGTCGAGCTGTTCACGATCATGTCGGGTCTGCCCGTCACGATCCGCCTGCTCGATCCGCCGCTGCACGAGTTCCTGCCGCATACCGACGTGGAGGTGCGGGACGTCGCCAGCAGCATGGGCGTGTCGGAGGACAAGCTGCGCCGTCGGATGACGGAGCTGCACGAGTTCAACCCGATGCTGGGCTTCCGTGGGTGCCGCCTCGCCATCGCGTTCCCGGAAATCGCCGAGATGCAGGCCCGCGCCATCTTCGAGGCCGCCGTCCAGGCCGCCAAGGAGACCGGCGCCCCGGTGACCTCGGAGGTGATGGTCCCGCTGGTCTTCACCAAGATGGAGTTCGACATCGTCAAGGCGCGCATCGACGCCATGGCGAAGGCCGTCTCCGAGGAGACCGGCAGCGCGGTCGACTATCAGGTCGGCACCATGATCGAGCTGCCCCGCGCCGCCCTGCGGGCGGGCGACATCGCCGAGACGGCGGAGTTCTTCTCCTTCGGCACCAACGACCTGACCCAGACGGCGCTCGGCATTTCCCGCGACGACGCCGCGACCTTCCTCGGGGCCTACACCCAGAAGGGGATTCTCGCGGCCGACCCGTTCATCTCCATCGATCAGGAGGGGGTCGGCGAACTCGTGCGCATCGGCGTCGAGCGCGGCCGGGCCGTGCGTCCGGACATCAAGCTCGGCATCTGCGGCGAGCACGGCGGCGACCCGGCCTCCATCGGCTTCTGCCAGGAGGTCGGCCTCGACTACGTGTCGTGCTCGCCCTACCGCGTGCCGATCGCCCGCCTCGCTGCGGCACAGGCGGCCCTGGCCGCCCGCGACGCCGCCAAGGACGCCGCCAAGAAGGCCTGATCCGGAGGCTCGATCCGAACTCTTCCGGGTGGCTTCACGCCGCCCGGGAGAGTCGCGGCGAAATCCGTTCAACAAATTGTCGAAAACGCGGCGAACCGATTTCGTGCCGGCACGTTCAGTGCTAGTGCCGATCCATTGCGCGAGCATTCCAGCTCATTGGGGCGGCTGCCATCGCGTGGGAACGCCGGCCATGATCGAAACGACGCCCACCCCACTCTACCTCAACGAAAATTCCGCCGTCACCCCGATCCCGAAGGTGGTCCAGCAGGCCTCCCTCTGGACATTCGGCGGCCTCGCCACCCTAGCGCTGTTCGTGTTCGCCGTCGCCACCCAGAGCGGTGCGGATGCGGAGCGGATCGCCGAGATGCGGACGGGCGGCGACAGCGCACCCTCCGCCCTGGTCAAGGCATTTGCCGTCGCCCACGGACGCCCCGGCACATTCTGAACCAACCGTTGCGGAACGGGCTTAACCGCTCCGCAACCATGCCACGCAAATATGCCTGAACCGGCTGCCGCATAGGGAACCCCTTCGGGTGACCTGATCGGCCGACCGGAACGGTGTTGCGGAACGTGGATCGGTTGGGCGTGGGCACGAAACGGGTACGACGCGATTCGAGCCTGCGCTGGTTCAGTGCCGCCATGGCGCCCTGGGCCGCCGGCATGGGCTTCCTTGTCTCGTTCACGGCCAGCGCCGGCACCGACGGCACGACCCGCTCCCTCGCGCACGATGTGCGGATCGCCTCGGCCTTGCCGCACGGGGTCCCCCTCATCGGTGGACGGGTGAGCACCGAGCGGATGCGGGCGGGGCTTCCTGCCGAGCTCGACCGCGGTACCGCTTCGGTTCTGCATGCCAACCTCTCCGGCTCGGCCAACGGCGCCCTCCTGCCGGGACCGGCCGTCTGGAATCCGGAGCTCGAACCGGATCTCGGCTTCGTCCCGCCCCCGGCCGACGGGGAGGAGGCCATCGAGACAAGCGACGGTGCGACGCCCGCGATCCCCCGCGCCGTCGCCCTGTCGTCGACGACCCCGGCCCCGGCCGATGCGACGCCCATCGAGGTCGCGGCCGCGAACCTCGCCATTCCGGGCGGGCTCGCCATTCCGGGGTTCTCGCCGCGCCGCGACGCCGAGGGGCCGGTCGGCGATAGCGCCCGCCATCGCTACGCCGACCTCATCGGTCCCGACGCCCTCGATCGCGAACAGCGCTGCCTCGCCGAAGCCGTCTACTTCGAAGCCCGCAGCGAGCCTGAGGACGGCCAGGCCGCCGTGGCACAGGTGGTGCTGAACCGGGTCAAGAGCGGGCTCTACCCCAGCAACGTCTGCGGTGTGGTCTACCAGAACCGCCACCGCTACATGGGCTGCCAGTTCTCCTTCGCCTGCGAGGGCAAGTCCCTGCGCATCACCGACGGGCCGTCGTGGCAATCGGCCACCCGCATTGCCAGCGCGGTGATCGAGGGACGGACGTACCTCAGCGAGGTCGGCGGGGCGACGCATTACCACGCCGATTACGTGAAACCCGGCTGGTCGCGGCGCCTGCGCAAGATGGACGTCATCGGGCGGCACATCTTCTACCAGCTCAAGCGCGGGCAGACCTGAAGGCCGGTCGAGCGCAAACCAATGAGCAGACGTGATCCGGTTCCATCGAATTCTACCTAAGTAGGGGAAGATCTAAGTAGTCCTAAGCTTAGGTTAATTTTACCCTGAGTCTGAATTCGGCTTGCCCGAGCGGCAACTTGGCTGCCTCTGATACGTCGAGATGCGCGCACCACAACGGCGCCATCCCGCCAGTATCCGCGTCACAGCCCGAGGAAGCCCGCATGACCGCGCCGGTCACCCGATTCATCCCGTTTGCCTCCGCCATCGCCGGCGCCGTTCTGTTCGCAGCCTCCGCCCAGGCGGGCGGCTGTGGCGGTTCCGAATGCTACCGCCACGTCTCGACCCCGCCGGTCTACGGCGCCGTGTCCGAGCGCGTCCTCGTGCGCCCGGCCGAGACCGTCTACCGCACGATCCCGCCGATCTACGAGACCGTGTCTGAGCGCGTCGTCGTCAGCCCGGGCGGCCGTGTCTGGCAGACCCGTCGCGATCCCTACGGCGAGCTCGTTGGTTGCTGGGTCGACGTGCCGCCGCGATACTCTGTGCGCCATCGCCGGGTGCTGGTCCAGCCGGCCCAATCGATCCCCGAGACGATCCCGGCCGAGTACGCCAGCATCCGCCGCCGCGTCCTCGTGCAGCCGGCCCGCGCCGGATGGGTCCCGGCCAATTACGGCAACGGCGGCGGCTATCCGGGCGTCTACGGACCCCGCATCGGCTCGATCCCGGATGCCGTCGGCATCGCCGGCGCCAGCTCGGCGGATATCGGCGTCGGCCTCGGTTTCTCCACGGGCAGCATCTACGACGGGTACTGAGACGCCTGACGCCCCGGCCGAACCGGCCGGGGCGGTTGATTCCGCCCGGCCATGCCACACCTCCCTGCTGACGCGGGAGGTGCGCATGGACCGGTTCAAGGCGTGGGTGGTCGAGAAGACCGAGACGGGGCAAGCCCTGACGTTCCGCGATTTCGACGCGGCCGACCTCATGGACGGCGACGTCACCGTCCGGGTCACCCATTCCACCGTGAACTACAAGGACGGACTGGCCATGACCGGGCGCTCGCCGGTGGTGCGCCGCTTCCCGATGATCCCCGGCATCGACTTCTCCGGTGTGGTCGAGGCATCGGATCACCCGAATTACGCCCCCGGCGATGCGGTGATCCTCACGGGCTGGGGCGTTGGTGAGACCCATCTCGGCGCCTATGCGGAGCGGGCGCGGGTGAAGGGCGACTGGCTCGTGCCCCTGCCGGAAGGGCTCGACGCAGCCGACGCCATGGCCATCGGCACCGCGGGCTACACGGCGATGCTGTGTCTCATGGCCCTTGAACATCACGGCGCTCGGCCTGGCGACGGTCCCGCCTTGGTCACCGGCGCATCCGGCGGCGTCGGCTCCGTCGCCGTGGCGCTGCTCGCCCGGGCCGGCTGGCAGGTCATCGCCTCCACGGGCCGGGCCGGCGAGGAGGATTACCTCCGCGGTCTCGGCGCCACGGAGATCCTCGACCGTGCCGAACTCTCGTCCCCGGGCAAACCACTGGCGAAGGAGCGTTGGGCCGTCGCCGTCGACGCCGTCGGCTCCGTGACCCTCGCCAACGTGCTCGCCGGGACCAAGGCGGACGGCGCCGTCGCCGCCTGCGGGCTCGCCCAGGGCATGGACCTGCCGACCTCCGTGGCACCGTTCATCCTGCGCGGCGTGTCGCTCCTCGGCATCAACAGCGTGACCACGCCGCTGCCGAAACGCCGCGCGGCGTGGGCGCGCCTCGCCAGCGACCTCGACCGCACGGCCTTGGCCGCGATGACCACGACGGTGCCCCTGGCCGAGGTGGATCGCCTCGCCGAACGGATCCTTTCGGGCGGCGTACGCGGACGGACGGTGGTGACCGTTCCTTAAACGGATCGTCGGTCGGGGCGGAACTTAGCCGTACCGAGGCGCATTGCTGGTTTCATGAGCAGTGCATTTGTCAAAGAGACCGAAGGCGGCGAAGCCTTCGAGGATCTCCCCGATCGCCCCATCTCGGAGCACCCGAACTTCGTCACACCCGAGGGGTTGGCGCAGATCGAGGCCGAGGTCGCCCGCCTGCGCGATGCGTTCTCGGCCCTGACGCCCGACGCCAAGGCGGACGAGTCCCGCGTGACCCGCGACCTGCATTACTGGACGGCGCGGCTGGGATCGGCCCAGCTCGTGGAGGTCGAGCCCGGCGACGTGGTGCGGTTCGGCTCCACAGTGACCATCGCCCGCGCGGACGAGAGCCACCAGAGCTTTCGTATCGTGGGCGAAGACGAGGCGGATCCGACCCAGGGCAGCCTGTCCTACGTTTCGCCCATGGCACGGGCCCTGACCGGCAAGGGCGTCGGCGACACCGTCGAGGTGAACGGCCAGGAGATCGAGATCATCGAGACCAAGTAGGCTCGGAGATCATCGAGGCGGAGCCGTCTTGCCCTCGATTCCGGGGCGCAACGTCACGATCTCCTCGGTCATGAAATCCATGAAGGCCCGGACCCGCGCGGCATGGCGCAGGTCCGGATGGGTCAGGAGCCACAGGCCGGCGGACAGCTCCGGCAGGTGGTCCGACAGCCGCACGAGACCCGGGCGTGCGTCGGCCGACCAGCAGGGCAGGGGGCCGATGCCGATGCCGGCCTCCACCGCCTCGCGCAGGCCCAGCACCGTGTTGAGGGTGAGGACCACGCGCTCGGCGGCGGCATGGCTCTCGCGGAACCGTACGAAACGTCCACCCGCCACACCGTCACCCGGCACCACCCACGGACATTCCTCCGTCGGTCGCCCGGTGAACTCGGACCGCCCGTAGACGGCCCAGGCGATGGTGGCGAGCCGGCGCCCGACCAGGTTCGCGGCGGGTGCATCGCTGGCGCGCAGCGCCACGTCCGCGTCGTGGCGCGACAGGTTGAGGGCCTCCTCCGAAACCAGCAGGTGCAGGCGGATGCGCGGGTAGCGCACGGTGAACCGGGCCAGCACCGGCATCAGCATATCGGCGACGAGACCCGCCGGGGTGGTGATTCGAAGGTCGCCCACGGGACTGCGATCCTGCCCGGCGAGTTCGCGGGTGAAGCGCGCGACGTCGGCTTCCATCCGCCCGGCAGCCTCCACCATGGCGAGACCGGCGCCCGTCAGTGCGTAGCCGGCGCGGTGACGGTCGAACAGCGTCGTGTCGAGGGCTGCCTCGATCCCGGCGAGACGACGGAACGCCGTCGAGGGATTGATGCCGAGATGCTCGGCCGCCCGCGCCAGGCCGCCGTGTTCAGCGACGCTGCGCACGAGGCGAAAATCGTCCCAGTCCATTCCGTCGGCTCCGATCGTGCATTCCTGCAAAGATCGTTTTGCAGAACAGGGCGTTTTCGCAAAGGCAGTTCCGAGCGATAAGGCGCGGCGAAACGCGTGCCGGCTCCGATGGGCCGACCCGTGCCACACCGTAGGAGACGACCCGATGACCAAGGTTCTGGTGCTGTACTATTCGTCGTGGGGCCACGTGGAGAAGATGGCCGAGGCCGTCGCCGAGGGCGTTCGCGAGGCCGGGGTCGAGGTCACGATCAAGCGCGTGCCGGAACTGGTGCCCGAGGAGGTCGCCCGCCAATCGCACTACAAGCTCGATCAGGCCGCCCCCATCGCGACGGTGGACGAACTCCCGGACTACGACGCCATCATCTTCGGTACCCCGACCCGCTACGGCAACATGGCCGCGCAGATGAAGCAGTTCATCGATCAGACCGGCGGCCTCTGGGCCAAGGGCGCCCTCGTCGGGAAGGTCGGCTCGGCCTTCACCTCGACGGCGAGCCAGCATGGCGGACAGGAGACGACACTGACGAGCTTCCACACGGTGCTGCTGCACCACGGCATGGTGGTGGTCGGCCTGCCCTACGCGTTCCAGGGCCAGATGGGTGTCGACGAGGTGAAGGGCGGCTCGCCCTACGGCGCCACCACCCTGGCGGACGGCGACGGCTCGCGCCAGCCGAGCGCCACGGATCTGGCCGGTGCCCGCTACCAGGGCCGCCACGTCGCCGGCATCGCCGCGAAACTCGCCGGCTGACGCGACGCCGGGGATTCCCGCCCAAGAAAAAAGGCTCGGATCGCTCCGAGCCTTGAGAGACAAAAGGCCATTTGGGGGCTGAACTGGCCTTCGTTCTAGTCAAACGGACCAAGGCTCCGCAAAGTTCCACCCCCGTTGAAAAGATTTCAGCGTGGAGCCGCGGCACGGCGCAGGCGATCGTTGATCGCCTCGCCGAGTCCCGTCTGCGGGATCGGCGCGACGGCGATGGATTCCGTGCCCGAGGCATCGAGACTCCGCAGGGCGGAGAACAGGTTGGCGGCCGCCTCGGCGAGATCGCCGCCCGGGCTGAGGTCGAGGGAGGCGCGCGCCTCCGTGACTGCGGGCATCCCGCCGAACCGCAGCACGGCCTCGCCGGCCGCCACCGTCGTCGCGTCGAGGCGCACACGGGCACGGGGCGCATAGTGCGAGGCGAGGAGGCCGGGCCCGATGGGACGCGCGCTATCGTCCGGAGCCGGGCCGGCGACGGCATAGCCCAAGATGCGTTCGAGGTCGCCCCGCGTCACCCCGCCCGGCCGGAGCAGGCGTGGGGAACCGTCGAGGCAGGCGACCACCGTCGATTCCACACCCACCGGCGCCGTACCCCCGTCGAGGATCGCGTCGATCCGCCCATCGAGGTCGGCACGCACATGCGCGGCACGGGTGGGGCTGACCCGGCCCGAGCGGTTGGCCGACGGCGCCGCCACGGGTCGGCCGACCCGGGCGAGGAGATCGCGGGCGATGGTGTTGCCCGGCACCCGCAACGCCACGCTCGCCAGGCCGGCACGGGCGAGATCGCAGACGGTGCAGCCCGGGCTGGCCGGGACCACGAGGGTGAGGGGACCGGGCCAGAACGCGTTCGCGAGGGCCAGGGCGGCGTCATCGAACACCCCCTGCACCTGGGCCGCGGCGAGATCCGCCAGATGCGCAATCAGGGGGTTGAAGCGCGGGCGTTCCTTGGCGGCGTAGATCAGGGCCACGGCCGTCGGGTCGGTGGCATCGGCGCCGAGGCCGTAGACGGTCTCCGTCGGGAAGGCGACGGTGCGTCCGAGCCCCAGCAGCCGTGCCGCCTCCAGGATGCCGGCCTCGTCGGCGGCGAGGCGCAGGCTTGACCGGAGATCGTTCATATCTAAACTATCCCTGGAGAGCGGAGCGGCTGGGCCGGGTTAAGCCGTTGCCCCATTGAAGCTTCCCCGCGCAGGGCGATCTCGGAGCCGGCCGGTGCTCTAGCGTCCGGCCGAGGCTTGCGTCAAACACGGGCGGCGAACGATACGCCAAGCGCATCAAGCGCGACACAAGAAGACGCTCATAGGGAGCTTCCATGACCTACCGCGCCCCGGTCTCCGAGATGCTGTTCGCCCTGCGCCACGTCGCCGGGCTGGACGCGACCCTGGGCGAGGCCCTGACGCTTGACGATGTCCGGACCATCCTGGACGAGGCGGCCCGCGTCGCCGACGGCGTCATCGCACCCCTGAACCGCGTCGGCGACCGCCACGGCACGCCCCTTACCGACGGCGCCATCACCACCGCGCCGGGCTGGCGCGAGGCCTACCGGACCTGGACGGAGGGCGGCTGGAACGGCCTGTCCGCCGATCCGGACCACGGCGGCCAGGGCCTGCCGCTCCTCCTCAACGCCGCCTGCACGGAGATGTGGAACGCGGCCAGCATCGCGTTCGGCCTGTGCCCGCTGCTCACCGCCGGCGGCATCGAGGCCCTGGCGCAGCACGGGTCCGAGGATCTGAAGGCGCGCTATCTCGGCAAGCTCGTCTCGGGGGAGTGGACCGCGACCATGAACCTGACGGAGCCGCAGGCGGGCTCCGATCTCGCCCTGCTGCGCAGCCGCGCCGAGCCCGTCGGCGATGGCCGCTACCGCATCGTCGGCGCGAAGATCTACATCACCTACGGCGAGCACGATCTCACCGACAACATCGTCCACCTCGTGCTCGCCCGGCTCAAGGACGCACCGGCGGGCACCCGCGGCATCTCGCTGTTCCTCGTACCCAAGATCCTGCCCGACGGCAGCCGCAACGACCTGCGGTGCTCGGGGCTCGAGCACAAGCTCGGCATCCATGGCTCGCCGACCTGCTCCATGGCCTTCGGCGATGCGGGCGGCGCCATCGGCTGGCTCATCGGCGAGGAGAACCGCGGCCTCGCCTGCATGTTCACGATGATGAACTCGGCCCGGCTCAATGTCGGCCTGCAGGGCGTCGGCATCGCCGAGCGGGCGACGCAGGCCTCCCTGACCTACGCCCGCGAGCGCCGCCAGGGAAAAGCGCCGGGCGCGCAAGGCCCGAGCGCCATCGTCGCGCATGCCGACGTCCAGCGCATGCTGCTGACCATGAAGGCCTACACGGCGGCCGCCCGCGGCATCTGCTACCTCACCGCCGCCGCCCTCGACGCGGCAAAGGGACCGGAAGGGCAGGGCGCCCACGACCGCGCTTCGCTCCTCACCCCCGTCGCCAAGGCGTTCTCCACGGACATCGCCAACGAAGTCACGTCGCTGGGCGTGCAGGTCCATGGCGGCATGGGCTTCGTCGAGGAGACGGGGGCGGCCCAGCACATGCGCGACGCCCGCATCCTCGGGATCTACGAGGGCACCAACGGCATTCAGGCCATCGACCTCGTCAGCCGCAAGCTGCCGCTCCAAGGGGGCGCCACCGTACGTGCGCAGATCGCGTCCCTGCGCCGGGTGGCGGAGGGCCTCCTGAAGGATGCCGACCCGGCCTACGGCCATCTCGGTGCGCGGTTGCGCGCCGGCATCGAGAGCCTCGACCGGGCCACCAGCTTTCAGCTGGCGGCGCTCGCCTCGAACCGTCCGGAGACGGCGCTCGCCGGGGCGACGCCGTATCTGCGCCTGTTCGGCCTCGTCCAGGGCGCGGCCTGCCTCGCGCGGGAAGCCCGCGCCGCACGGGCCGCCCTCCAGGCCGGCGAGACCGATCCAGCCCATGCCGGGCGGATCGCCCTGGCGCGGTTCTTCGCCGAGAACGAGCTGACGGCGGCGAGCGGCCTCGCCGACAGCGTCATTGACGGCGGTGGCTTCACCGAGACGGCAGCCCTCGCCCTGGCGGGGTGAGCGCGGGACGCCCCTCCCGCGGAGGGGAACGGGACCGCGCGCAGGGAACGGCAAGACAGGCGAGACAGCACCATGACCGAGCACGTCGTCATCGAAGACACAGGCGGCGTCCGCCTCATCCGCCTGGACCGGCCCGATAAGTTCAACGCCCTGACGAGCGCCATGTACGACACCCTGCGCGAGGCCCTGGCGGAGGCCGACGCGTCGGAGGCCATCGGTGCCGTGGTGTTTTCCGGCTCGCCCGGAGCGTTCAGCGCCGGCAACGACCTGTCCGACTTCGTCGAGGCCTCGCGGCACCCGTTCGAGGATTCGCCCGCCCTGCACTTCATCCGGCAGCTCGCCCGGACCCGGACGCCCATGGTGGCGGCCGTCGACGGGGTGGCGGTCGGCATCGGCGCGACGCTCACCCTGCATTGCGACCTCGTCTACGCCAGCCCGGCGGCGCGCTTCCGCATGCCGTTCGTGGAACTCGGCCTCGTGCCGGAGGCGGGATCGAGCTACCTGCTGCCGCACCGGATCGGCCTGCAGCGCACCACCGAAATCCTGCTATTCTCGGAAGCCTACGATGCTGACGAGGCCGTGCGCCTCGGACTCGCCAACGCCGTCGTGCCGGCCGACCGGCTCCTCGACCACGCCATGACCCAGGCCGCCCGGCTCGCGGCCCTTCCCAAGGGACCGCTGCAGGCGACGCGCACCCTGATTCGGAGGGATCAGGCCGCCCTGGAGGCGGCGGTGGAGACGGAGGCCGTGGCCTTCGAGGCGCGCCTGCGCTCGCCGGAGGCTCAAGACGCCTTCGCGGCCTTCCTCAACCGGTCGCGCAAGGCGTGAGCCCGGCGCCCGATCTTCGCGCCAAGGTCTGCCTCGTCGCCGGGGCGTCGCGGGGCGTCGGGCGCGGCATCGCCCAGGCACTCGGCGAGGCCGGCGCCACGGTGATCGTCACCGGCCGCTCCAGCGAGACCGGCCCGCGCACGGACGGGCGGCCCGAGACCATCGAGGACACCGCCCGGATCGTGGACGCCACCGGCGGCACCGGCCACCACTACCTCTGCGACCACACCAGCGAGCGGGCCGTCGACACCCTGGTCCACTGGGCCTTGCGCCGCTTCGGCCGGATCGATGTGGCCGTCTCCAGCGTCTGGGGCGGGGCCGAGGGCTATGACGGCGAGCGCTATCCCGACGGGGCCGCCTGGGGCACCCCGTTCTGGCGCCGCTCGGCCGAGCCATTCTCGGAGTTCTTCGGCAGCGGACCCTATCCGGCACTGCTGCTCGCCCGCGCGGTGGCGCCCGCCATGGTCGCGGCGAAAGCCGGCCTCGTCGCCTTCGTGTCGTTCGACACTGGGCCCGGCTACCTCGGCGACGTGTTCTACGATCTGGCCAAGGCGACCACCAACCGCCTCGCCTTCGCCTGCGCGCAGGAACTGGCGCCGCACGGTGTCACGGCCCTCGGCCTGTCGCCGGGCTTCGTCCGCACCGAACGGGTGATCGATGTCGGGCACGCCGACATGGCCACGGAGAGCCCGCTCTATGCCGGCCGCGCGCTGGCGGCGCTCGCCGCCGACCCGGACGTCGCAGCACAGGCCGGGCGCATCCTGCATGCGGGCGACCTCGCCGCCCGGTACGGCTTCACCGATGCCGACGGCACGCGCCCGGCGCGCTTCCACATCGGACCCTGAGAGGACGCCATGACGGGACCCAGCAGCGGATCACTGAAGGGCAAGACCCTGTTCATCACCGGCGCCTCGCGCGGCATCGGGCTCGCCATCGGCCTGCGGGCGGCGCGGGACGGCGCCAACGTCGCCATCGCGGCGAAAACCGACGTGGCCCATCCGAAGCTCGACGGCACCGTCCACACAGCCGCCGCCGCCATCGAGGCGGCGGGGGGGCGGGCGCTGCCGCTGATCGTGGACGTGCGCGACGAGGACGGCGTCGCCGCCGCCATCGCCACCACGGCGAACACCTTCGGGGGAATCGACATCGTCGTGAACAACGCCAGCGCCATTTCGCTGACCCGTACGCCCGAGACGGAGATGAAGCGCTTCGACCTCATGCACGGGATCAACACGCGCGGGACCTACATGGTGTCCAAGTATGCGATCCCGCACCTCGAAAAGTCCGAGAACCCTCATATCCTGATGCTGTCGCCGCCCCTCGACATGGCGGAGAAATGGTTCGCGCCGCACCTCGCCTACACCATGGCGAAGTTCGGCATGTCGCTCTGCGTCCTTGGGTTGGCGGGCGAACTGCGCCGTCAGGGCATCGCGGTGAACGCCCTGTGGCCGCGCACCACCATCGCGACGGCGGCGGTAAGGAACCTTCTCGGCGGCGAAGCCCTGATGCAGGCGAGCCGCACGCCCGAGATCATCGCGGACGCGGCCCACGCCCTGTTCGGCCTGCCGGCCCGGGAGACCACAGGGCGCTTTCTCATCGACGACACGTTCCTGGCGGAGCAGGGTGTCACGGACTTTACAAAATACCGCGTCACACCCGACGTCCCCCTTGCTCCGGACTTCTTCGTACCGGATGCGAGTTCACCGCCTCCCGGGGCCCTCGCCTGAGACGTAACCCGTGATCTTCATCCACCAGCCGGTCGCCGGCGCCGGGCAGACCCTGCTCGAGCGCACCTCCCTCGAATTGCAGGACCCGATCCCCGACGACACCGTGTGGCTCGACATGATCCGCCCGACCCGGGAGGAGGATCTGAAGGTCGAGGCCTTCATGGGCATCTCGGTGCCGACCCGCGAGGAGATGAAGGATATCGAGCCCTCCGAACTCCTCTACGTCGAGGACGGGGCGCGCTACATGACCGGCCGGGTGCTGAGCAAGGTCAGCGACGGCGACGAGCCGGGGCTGGCCGGCATCACCTTCATCCTGCGCGGCAACCGCCTCGTCACCGTGCGCTACGAGGAGCCGCAGGCGTTCCGGATGTACACCCAGCGCGCCGGGCGCTCGACGGGCAACGGGCCCTCCGCCATCCCGTCCGGCGAGACCATCCTCGCCGGCCTCATCGAGACGGTGATCGACCGGGCGGCGGACGTGCTCCAGCTCCAGGGCGAGCGCATCGACCGCCTGTCGGGCAAGATCTTCGAGGAGAAGGCCGACCCGTCCGCCCGCAACACCGCCCTGCAGGACACGCTGCGGGCACTCGGGCGCCACGGCGACCTGATCTCGAAACAACGCGAGAGCCTCGTTTCCATGGAGCGCATCCTGCTCTCGCTCTCGGCGACCTACCGCACCGCCAAGGCCCCGCGCGAGCTGCGCGAGGACGTGCGCTCGACCCTGCGCGATCTCCAGTCCCTCGAGGAGCACGCCACCTTCCTGTCCTCGAAGATCCAGTTCCTCCTCGACGCGACCCTCGGCCTCGTGAACCTCGAGCAGAACAACATCATCAAGCTGTTCTCGGTGATGGCGGTGGTGTTCATGCCCCCGACCCTCATCGCCTCGATCTACGGCATGAACTTCAAGGCAATGCCGGAACTCGACTGGGGTCTCGGCTACCCGATGGCGGTGGTGATGATGGTGGTCGCCGCCGTGCTACCTTACGTGTTCTTCCGCTGGAAGCGCTGGTTGTAGCTGCGTATTCGAACCAACCCGTTAAGGATGTCGCGGCATCATGCCGGCATTCAGCGTGCTCCGGTGGCCGGTCGCACGTTTTCGGAGCGGGTCGATGTCACTGCAGAAAGTAACTATCCGGGCGAAGCTGATTGCCAGTTTCTCGATCATCACGGCATTCATCCTCGGGATCGGCTGGCTCGGAGTGACGGGGTTGTCTCGGGTCGATGCTCTACTCACCGATGTTCAGACCAACTGGCTCCCGAGCATCCAGACGAGTGGACGCATCGACACGGCGCTCGCGCGATACACCACCAGCCTGCTGCGCACCACGCAGACGACCGATGCCGCCGACCGGGCGAAGATCGACGCCGACATGGGCAAACGGCGCGAGCAGATCGCCGCCCTCGCGAAGGCCTACGAGCGGCTGATCAGTTCCGAGACCGAGCGCGCGCAGTTCGAAACCTTTCGCAAGGAGGTGAACGGCTTTCTCGCCGTCGCCGACCGGATCGCCGCGGCGGCGCGGAACGGCAGCGACGGCTACAACCTCTACCTGTCCGAAGCGGTCGAGCCGCGTCGGCGGGCCTCGACGGCCCTGGAGAAGCTCATCGAGATCAACGATGCCGGTGCCCTCAAGGCGCATGAGGAAGGCAACGCCCTCACGGCACAGACGAAGACCATCGCGTTGACGGCCCTCACCCTCGCGGTTGCCCTCGCCCTCGTTCTCGCGATCCTGATCGTCCGCAGCGTCACCCATGGCATCGACGCCGTGGTTCGGCCGATGACCGGCCTGACGAAGGGCGACCTCGCGGTGACGATCCCTCACCAGGGCACCGGCACCGAGATCGGCCGCATCGCCGACTCCGTCCAGATCTTCAAGGACGGGCTCATTCGAATGAAACGCCTGGAAGACGAAACCGCCCAGGCCCGCGCGGGCGCCGAGGCCCAGCGCCGCCGAGCCATGCAGGAAATGGCCGAGGCGTTCGAGCGCGCCGTCGTCGGCGTTGTGGCCTCCGTCGGTCGGTCCGCCGCCGACCTGCAGGCGACCGCGCAGGCCATGAGCGGCACCGCCACCGAAACCGCGAGCCAGTCGGTCTCCGTGGCTGCCGCCGCCGAGGAGGCCGCGTCCAACGTCGAGACGGTCGCGGCGGCCGCCGAGGAACTCGGTTCGTCCGTTCAGGAGATCGGCCGCCAGGTGCAGGGTTCGGCCGAACTCGCCGGAGCGGCCGTGCGCGAGGCGGGTGCCACCGCCGCCCTGGTTCAGGAACTCAGCGGCGCGACGGCGCGCATCGGCGACGTGGTCAAGCTCATCGCCGACATCGCCTCGCAGACGAACCTTCTGGCGCTCAACGCCACCATCGAGGCGGCGCGGGCCGGCGAGGCCGGCCGGGGTTTCGCCGTGGTGGCCACGGAAGTGAAGGAACTCGCGGGCCAGACCGCCCGTGCCACCGGCGAGATCGGCACGCAGATCGCCCGGATCCAGGGCGCCACGGGCGAGAGCGTGCGGGCCATCGAGGCGATCCGCGGACGCATCGGCGAGATCAGCACGGTCGCGACCTCAATCGCGGCGGCTGTCGAGGAGCAGGGCGCGGCGACCCAGGAGATCGTGCGCAACGTGGCGCAAGCCGCGACCGGCACCGGCGAGGTCACGGCGAACATCGCGGGCGTAGCGGCCGCCGCCGAGGAGACGGGTGCGGCGGCAAGCCAGGTGCTGGCCTCCGCGTCCGACCTCTCGCGCCAGTCGGAGCATCTCGGCTCGGAAGTCGAACGCTTCCTTTCCAGCGTGCGCGCGGCCTGACCGTGAATCACCGGAGGCGCACCCCGCACCTCCGGTGACCGTGCCCGTCGGTCTCGACCTTCGCCGCCCCTTGCCGAACCGGACTGGATTTCCGATCGTCCCGTCATGTGTGGACGCTACTTCGCTCTCCAGTCGCCAGAACTCTACCGGCGGTTCTACGGCTATGCCGAGCAACCGAACTTTCCGGCGCGTTACAACATCGCCCCGACCCAGCCGGTGCCGATCGTGCACGTCGAGAACGGGAGCCGGCATTTCCGGCTCGTGCGCTGGGGCCTGTGGCCGAGCTGGCTCAAGGATCCAAAGGACTTTCCCCTCGTCATCAACGCCCGTGTGGAGACGATGACCGAGAAGCCGACCTTTCGCGGGGCCCTGCGCCACCGCCGCTGCGTCTTCCTCGCCGACGGGTTCTACGAGTGGCGCCGCGAAGGCACGGGCAAGACGGCGACGAGGACGCCGTTCATGATCCGCCGGGCCGACGGGGCGCCGATGGCGCTCGCCGGTCTGTGGGAGAACTGGCTCGGGGCCGACGGCTCGGAGATCGATACGGCAGCCATCGTCACCACGGGCGCCAACGGGCTCATGGCGGCGGTCCATGACCGCATGCCGGCGATCCTGTCTCGCGATCAGGTCGAGCCCTGGCTCGACACGCGCGGCGTCGAGCCCGCTTCGGCCGCCGCCCTGTGCCGGCCGTGCCCGGACGACTGGCTGACCCTCGATCCCGTGAGCCCGCGCGTGAACGACGCCCGCAACGATGGGCCGGACCTCGTCGTGCCGCTGGAGCAGCCGAGCGTTGCACCCGAGGCCCCCGGCATACCCGCGAAGGATCGGCCGCGCTCCAGCGACGAGGATGCGCAGGGCTCGCTGTTCTGAGATCGGCCGCTCCGAAGGGCGCCGTGATTTCCGACGTTGCGTCGGGGGGCCAAAGGCGGCATCGCTCGCAACACTGCGTGCGGGGCCGAGACGGTCCATCGGCCGGTTCGGCCCCGCCCGACCACAGAACGGGGAGACGAGACCATGACGCCCGAGGACATCGCCGACCTGAACCGGGCACGTGCCAGTCTGGCCCGGCAGCGCAGCGCCCTGTCGAAGCGCATCGGCGCCAGCGAACTCGCCGCCGCTTCGGCCGCCGAAGACCTGATGCGCATCCTCCTCGCCATCGAGGCGGTCGACCGGGCCCTGACCGATGCGGGACAGCCCTACACCCCGCCGATGGCCTAACGGCGCGACACGGTCATGGACGAGACCAAGGATTCGAACGGCACCAAGCTCGCAGACGGCGATGCGGTGACCCTGATCAAGGACCTCAAGGTGAAGGGAACCTCGACGACCCTGAAGCGCGGGACCCTGATCAAGAACATCCGCCTGACCGGCGATCCCGAGGAGATCGAGTGCAACGCCGAGAAGGTCAAAGGCTTGGTTCTGAAGACACAGTTCCTGAAGAAGGCCTCGTCCTGAGGCGAACCCGGTCCTGAGGCGAACCCGGTCCTGAGGCGAACCCAGGCGCGGGCGGCCGTTCCTTCGGACCGGCCGCCCCGGGAGCCTTGGTCTCTTCAGTCGCCCGTCACGGCGCTCGGCACGCGGATCGGCGAACGGGTCAGGCTCCGGATCGGCTTCAGCGGCCGGCCCGACTTCTCGGCGATGACCCGGTCCTGCTCCTCGATGATCTCCCGCGCCGGGGCATCGCCGTCGAGGCCGCCGAGGATTTCCATGGGGACGCGCCGGTTCGAGGCGCGGGACTCGTCCTCGTAGAGGACATCGAACAGGACGGAGCCACGCTCCTGCGGTTTCGACTTCGTGCGTTTGGCCATGACGGGACGATGCTCGGACGCTGGAACAAAGGGATAGGGCAAAAGCCAACGGCCACGGAGAGGCCCGAGGTGCGCGTACATCCGGCGTCACCCCAAACCGTCATCGTGGCCGTCTCCGGTCGAGCGACGTGGGTCGCGACCGGCATGGGCCTTAGATGGGATCGCGACGGGCGGTTGGCAACCCGTTTCGGGGCCGGCCGTGCCGACTCCCTGCGGGATCTTGGCACGGGCCGTGCCCCTCGGCAGGATCGCGTGAGCGACAGCCGCGGATGCCCAGGGAGCCGGCATGACCGAGAAACCAAACCTGACGCGCTTTTCCGTCGCGCCCCTCGCCAGCATGACGCGGCAACTCGCGGCCGTGGCCTCGGGGCGGGCCGAGCCGGATCGCGTCCTCACCGGGGCTCGCCTGCTCTCCACCTATTCGGACCGCATCCTGCCCGACCGTGAGGTCTGGATCGGCGGCGGCCGCATCGCCGCCGTCATGCCGGCGGGAACCTATCGGGGCCCGGCCGAGCGTATCGACCTCGGCGGGGGCCTTCTGGCGCCGGGCCTCGTCGATCCGCACCTGCACATCGAGAGCAGTATGGTGACGGCCTGTGCCTATGCGGAGGCCGCGCTCCTCAACGGCACCACCACCATCGTGTGCGACAGCCACGAGATCGGCAACGTGCTCGATGTGAACGGCGTCGAATGGATGCTGGAGGATGCCCGTCAGGCACCGCTCAACATCTATCTCACGGTGCCCAGCACCGTGCCGGCGACCTCACCCGATCTGGAAACCGCCGGCGGCGACCTGACGGCGGCCAAGATCGCGGCCCTGTTCGACCAGTGGCCGGAAGCCATCGGCCTCGGGGAGAAGATGGATTTCGTCGCCGTCTGCGAGGGCGATCCGCGCGCGCACGCCATCATCGCGGCATCGCTGGAGCGTGGTCGTCCGGTCTCCGGACACATCTACGGGCGCGGCTTCGTGTCCGCCTACGCGGCCAGCGGCGTCACCGACACCCACGAGGCCATCGACCGGGATATCGCCGACGACCTCCTGGAAGCGGGAATCTGGATCTACCTGCGCGGCGGGCCACCGACGACGCCGTGGCACAGCCTGCCGAAAGCCATCGGCACGGTGCTGGATTACGGTGCTTCGGCCAAGCGCGTCTGCGTCTGCACCGACGACCGCGACGCGCAGGACCTGCTCGCCTTCGGTCTCGACTGGGTGGTGCGCGAGGCCGTGCGCCTCGGCATCCCGAAGGCCCAGGCCTGGGCCATGGGCTCGCTCCACCCGGCGACGCGCTACGGCCTCGACGGCGAGATCGGCGGGTTCGGCGGCGGACGACGCGCCGATCTCGTCCTCCTCGACGACGATCTCGTGCCGCAATCGACCTGGTATGGCGGGGAATGCGTGGTGAAGGACCGGTCGATCACCCCGCTCCTCGACGCCGCCCTGTCGCAGCCCTACCGCTACCCGGCCCCGGCCTACGCGACGGTGCACCTGCCCGATCCGCTGCCGGGCCTGGTTCCGGCGTTGCCGGCGGGTTCGGTGCGGGTCAACGCCATCCGCACCACGCTTCCGGGCATCGAACTCACCCACGAGGTGTTCGACCTCACCCCCAGCGCCGACTGGCCGACGACGCTGGCCGCCAACGACCTCACCTTCGTCACGGTGATCGAACGTCACGGCCGCTCCGGCACGGTCGCACACGGGCTTCTGCGGGCGTTCGGGCTGAAACGCGGCGCGGTGGCGAGCAGCGTCGGCCACGATTCGCACAACGTGATCGTCGCCGGCCTGAACGAGGCCGACATGCGCGTGGCCCTCGACGCCATCGGCACCATCCAGGGTGGGGTCTGCGTCGTGGAGGACGGAGCCGTCGTCGCCCTGGTGCCCCTGCCGGTCGCCGGTCTCCTCTCCGACAAGCGGGTCACGGCGGTGGCCGGGGAAGTCCGTGTCCTGAAGGACGCCTGGACGCGCGCCGGGTGCACCATTCCCTATATGGGGTTCAACCTGATCCCGCTCTCGGTGATTCCCGAGATCCGCATCACCGACAAGGGCCTCGTCCTCGTCCCGGGGATGCGCATCGTGCCCCTGTTCGAGGCCTCCTGAACCCGGTGTTATTTTTGCCGGCTCGCGAGGAACTGGCCAACCCTAGCGCGGGTTGTAAGTCAGGGTCTCAACAGCCTCGCTTCCTCCCAAGCCTTTCAAACAGCCTGTTCGCCCAAGCGGCGGCGGGCTGCTTCTTCTTGCGCCCTCGCGCGTTGAGAGGTTCCTGTGTCCACGAGCAGCGAAGGGCGCGGGCCGGGGCATCGGCGAGCCCCTTCATCGGCAGGCCCACGGCCCGATTCCCCGGAGCGACTCCATGCGTAGCCTACTCACCCTCGTCATCGTCGGCGCCATCGCGTTCATCCTCGTCGGGATGTACGTGGCGCCCTCGCAACCCGACATGCGAGCCTGGTACCTGCGCAATGCCTGCGAGCATCTCGATAAGCTGAGCCCGAAGATCTGCGAGCCCATGCGCGAGGCCGACGGGGCGCGACGCATCTGAGCGCCCTCGCACGCGCGCGCGACTGGTGGTTCCGCGACCGACGCACCGGCGCGATCACCGTCGCCCAATGGCCGAATGCGCCGCTCGTGATGTTCGGCCTCTGCGCTGGAGCGGACTGGGCTTTTGCCCCGGCTGGGCCGGCGGGGACGGTTTTGCGGGGTGTCGGCCTGGGGGCGCTGGTCGTCTGGGCCGTCGACGAGGTCGCCCGCGGCGTCAATCCCTGGCGGCGCTGCCTCGGGGGCGGCGTGCTGGTCGGCCTCGCGCTCCGGTGGACCATGGCCGCCATGGCGTGAGGCCGCCCATGGCGTGACAGCGCCTCGTCCGTCACGCCGTGTTTGACCGCTTGCGGTGCGGCGCCAGTGGCCTATCATCGGGCATCGTCACGCGGAACGAGGCAATACGGATGGCTTTCTTCATCGGAATCGCCTGCCCCTGGCTCGTGGTGGCCTTCCTCGATCTCATGGCGCTGAACCGCAGCCGGGAGTTGGCCGCCGCCGAATAGCGGCCTTCCGTACGAGGCCGCTGCGTCCCCAACAGGCGTTGCCCTCGCGCGAGCCTGCGTCTACCTCCCCGGTCTCCGATAGGGATCGTCGGGTGGCGGACGGGATGGCGCGATGATGTCCAGACATGCAGCCGGCCAGGAGCACACGCGCCGCGCGGGCGAATACGGTGCCGTACGTGTCTGGCTCTACGTGCTCGCGGCTCTCGTGGTCGGCATGGTGGCCGTGGGTGGGGCCACGCGCCTCACCGGCTCCGGGCTATCCATCACCGAATGGCGTCCGGTCACGGGCGCCGTCCCGCCGCTTTCGGCCGAGGCCTGGACGGCGGAGTTCGACAAGTACAAGGGCACTCCGCAATACCGCATCCTTAACCAGGGGATGGGCCTATCCGATTTCAAGACGATCTATGCCTGGGAATGGGGCCACCGGTTCCTCGGACGCTTCGTCGGCCTCGCATTCTTCCTGCCCCTGCTGTGGTTCTGGTGGCGTGGGCTCCTGAGCCGGCGCCTCGGGCTCGGACTCCTCGGCCTCGGCCTCCTCGGCGGCCTCCAGGGCGCCATCGGCTGGATCATGGTCGCGTCCGGCCTCGAGCCTGGCATGACGGCGGTCGCCCCGCTGAAACTCGCCCTGCATCTCACCACCGCGAGCCTCATCCTCGCCGGTCTCGTCTGGCTCGCCGCCGGCCTGCGCGCCGCCCCCTCCGCGCCGGTGCCGGCCAGGCTCAACCGCACGGCCGTGGCCGTGATGGCCCTGGTGTTGGCGCAGATCTTCCTCGGCGGCCTCGTCGCCGGATCGAAGGCAGGCCTCGTCTACAACACCTGGCCGGGGATGGACGGTGCCTTCGCGCCGCCCCTGGCCGAGTTGTTCGCCGTCCGGCCCTGGATCGAGAATTTCGTCGACAACCATGGCCTGGTGCAACTCGACCACCGCCTGATCGCCTATGTCCTCCTTGCCGTGGCAATTCTCCATGCCGTCGACGCGCGGCGGACCCTGCCGGGCAGCGGCACGGCACGGCGCGCCACCGGCGTGGCCGTCCTCGTCCTGGCGCAAGCCGCCCTCGGGATCACGACCCTGCTTCTCGCGGTTCCGCTCTGGGCCGGGCTGAGCCATCAGGTCTTCGCCATGGCGGTGCTGACGATGGCGACGGTCCATGCCCGCCTGAGCCCCGGTGTGACGGCTCGGCCGATGCGCCCCGAAGCGGCACCGGCCTTCGGCTTCGAGGCCTTGACCAACCGCGCGACCTGATTCCGCCGAACGGAATTCGCGCGCGCGGGACGGATTCCAATCCACCGCCTTCTCGCGCTCCGTGTCGACGCGCACGCGGCTTGGAAGAAGGCGCTTCCCTCGGCCGCCAGGGTACACCATCGTTCGGAAGCCGCGGATTATTGCGATGCAGCGAACCCGATCGATGCACGCGCGTTACGCCTCCGGCGACGCTCGGCATTTCGCGTTCTCTCCGCGCCCAACGAACGAGGACCACGACTGCATGACGCTTGGTAAGCCTTTGGTAGAGCCCATTTCGAGCACCGAAACCGTGAAGATCGAGCCCCGGTCTTCGGGAAGACCTGTCCGGCGTCACACACGCGATCGCCAGACGCGCCGCATCGTCTTCGGCCTCACGGGTGTGCTGGGAATCGCTTGGGCCGTTGTGATCGCGAGCCGCTACTCCGGACTGCTTCCGGGGTAGGCCAAGCCACACCCGGGCAGGCGCGAATCCGTGTCACACGCTGCCGGAAGCGTGCCGGCACGAAGCTATTCCTGTGTACAGCACGAACTCGGTAGTTCTCGCCGGGAACGCTCCGGCACGGCCGAGCGTAGCTTTCGTATGACCGATCGGAGTCAGCGATGTTCCTGGCAGAGGATGGACGCCCCGCGGGGCTGAACTGGAACTACACCCCGCGCGAGCTTCTCGCCGACGGGATCGTCCACTTCCTCGGCGTGGCCCTCGGCCTCGCCGGGGCCATCGCGATCGTGATCTTCGCGGCCCTGACGCCGCTCCCGGCCATCGATCAGGCGGCGGTCGCTGTCTACGGCGCCGCCCTCGTCTCGATGCTCGGCGTTTCGGCGACCTACAACATGTGGCCGGTGGGCCGCCGGAAGTGGCTCCTGCGCCGTGCCGATCACGCGCTGATCTATCTTATGATCGCCGGTACCTATACGCCGCTGGTCGCCCTAGTCGGCACCGGCGCCATCGCCTGGGGCCTACTCGCCACCGTGTGGCTGGTGGCCGGCATCGGCATCACCCTCAAGCTGACGCTGCCGGGACGCTTCGACCGGGCCGCCATCGGGCTCTACCTGCTTCTCGGCTGGAGCGGACTGGCGGCCTACGATTCGGTGATCGCGCGGCTCGAGCCCACCGCCCTGTGGCTGCTTGCCATCGGCGGACTGCTCTACTCCTTCGGCGTGGTGTTCCACGTCTGGCGCAGCCTGCCGTACCAGAATGCCATCTGGCACGCCTTCGTGCTGGCCGCCACGGCCTGTCACTACGGCACGGTGCTCACCACCGTGGTCCAGGCCGGGGCCTGAACCCTTTGGACGTTGTGTCCGTTTCGCCTCCGTTACTTGCCGGCGCAGAGGCCCCGTCCGGATAGGGAATGGTGGTCGCGCGGGTCGCAGTCGGTGGCCAGGAACGAGGCCCATTCGGCCGTCGATCCGTAGAAGGCATTGCGGTCGACGTCGCCGCGCACGCCCGGTACCCGGCCGGTGGAAGTGAACTGCCACAGCATCCACTTGCGCTTGGCGAAGCGCTGCTCGGGCTCGGCCGCGGTGGAGCGGACCCAGTGGGGGTAATCCGGCAGCTCGTCCTCGAGTACGTCCTTGTGGAACGTGATGTCCGTGTAGATGATCGGGCGCTTGCCGGTGTAGCGCTCCATCTCGTCGAGCATGTAGCGGATCATTCCCAGCGCCTGGGCCTTCGGCAGCTTCTTCGGGCAAAGCTGCGAATGGCCGTTCCACTCCACGTCGAGAACCGGGGGGAGGGCGGTTGGATCCTGCGGGACGTTCTTCTTGAACCACTCGATCTGGTCCTGGGCCGAGCGGCACCAGAACACGAAATGATAGGCCCCACGCGGAACGCCGGCCCGGGCCGCACCGTCCCAATTCGCGCGGAACCGCTCGTCGACGTGGTCGCCGCCCTCCGTCGCCTTGATGAAGGCGAACTGTGTGCCGGCCGCCCGCACCGACGTCCAGTCGATGGGGCCCTGCCACTTCGAAATGTCGATGCCCTGGATCGGATGCTGCTTGGCGCGCGCGACGCCGGGATGGGGCTTCACGTCGCCCTTGGTCGGATAGAAGTCCGTCGCCGTGCCGGAGCATGCGGCGAGGCCCGCGAGAAGGGCGATTCCGGCGATCCGGCTCGCCCAGCCACCGAGGCGCGTTTCACCACGGCGGGTACGGCGGACGGTCGGGGCAGTCCTGTTCGTCAGCGACATCAATGCCCGGCCCATTACTTTCCACGCACGCAACAACGGGTAAGGGATGCCCGTGCGCGGTTAACAGAGCTTTGACGGCAATGCGGCGGTTTTCGGGAAGTCGTGACCGGTCAGCCACATACGCCGCAGGTTCCACGGCTGGCCACAGGCCGGAAGACACCTAAGTCCCGCTCGAAACGCAGCATTTGCAGAGGAGGCCGGATGCGTAAGACTTTGTTCACCATCGGCTACGAAGGCCTCGATCCCGAGCGCTTCACCCTGGCCCTCACGGATGCCGGGGTCGGGACACTCGCCGATGTCCGCGCCGTGGCGAACTCGCGCAAACGCGGGTTTTCCAAGGGCGCCCTGAAAGCCGGCCTCGAAGCGGCCGGTCTATCCTACAATCACGCCCGGACCCTTGGGACCCCGAAAGCCGGTCGGCAGGCCGCGCGAGCGGACGACCCCGCGCTCATGCGCCAGATCTACTGTGAGGAGGTCCTCGACACCGCGGATGGCGGCCTCGCCCTCGACGCCCTGTGCGACCTTGCCGCCCGAAGTCCGACCTGCCTGATGTGCTTCGAGCGCGACCCCGCCCGCTGCCACCGCAGGGTCTTGGCCGAGCGCATGGAGGCGCGCGGCTTCGTCACCGTCGATCTCTACGGGGTGGACGTCTAGGAATGCCGTCAGACGATGCCGCCGCCATCCTGCGCCGGCCAGGACTTGCCGAGATGGGCCGCGACGGCGCCCGGATCCTCGCCCACCGTAGCAACGGCGTCCTCGACGGCTTCCACTGGGACCTCGAAGTAGCGCGCCCAATAGGCCCGCGTCCAAGGCTCGGTGACGTTCACCGATCTCGGGGCATGTGGATCGGGCTTCAGGTTCTCGTTCATGGGGCGTCCACGGTCGGGGGGCTTGAGACAAGCACCGGATCAACGCGACCCGGTGGGCCGCGGTTCGGTGGCGTCCGGAATGCCGCTCACGCTTCCTTGCCGTCCTGCACCGCCGCATCGTATCCGGCCGTCCATTGCGCGTGCGCCTCGGTGCCCTCCGCATAGGGGCAATCCTGGCGACGCAAACCTTTGCGCGGCGCATGGAAGCCGAGGGTATAATGGTCGAGGTTGTCGTCTGGCATCTGGGTCATGTGCGGTAACGTCGAACTCGCGCGCGAGCTCCCGAAGAGCCGTCGCCCGTTCCGGCGACGCGGCGTCGGGTAGGGGAGATGCCCCAACCGCCGCGTTCGGCGTGCGCCAACCGGATCGCCTATCGCTTCTTGCCCAGCTCCGCGGCGATGTCCTTGACCATGCGGCCGGCCTTCCGATGCGCGGTGGTGAGCTGATCCTGCGTGACGCCCCATCGTTTCATCCAGAACTCGACGGCCTTGCGCTCCGACAGATCGAGCCGGTCCTTGTCGATGAAGCCTCGCTTGTCCTTCAACCCGGCCATGTCCGTTCCTCCAAACCAAAGGCGCGCCGCTCGCAGGCCCGCATGCGAAAGTTTCTCGGGGGGCTCGGAGGCCGGCCGGGCCGTGCGGTCGTGAAGGTCCAGGGTTACCGCCAGCCGCGCCGAACCCGGAGCGGTGGCGATTCCACTCCGCTCCGACAGACGCCAGCACATCCGGCTCCGAATGAATCGGACCTCGGACAACCCACCGATTTAGCAAAGCCACGCGGGAGAATGTATAATCTTCGCGCTCGTCACCGAGCGAAGGAACATCGCCGACCGTTGCGGCGGACCTGTTCCCAGAGCCGAGGTCGGCGGATAAATCCTCGCCACACCTCGGAAGTCTCAAGCACCAACATCGTTATGTTGGTGCGGCCAAGAGGACTCGAACCTCCACCCCTTGCAGGACTAGCACCTCAAGCTAGCGCGTCTACCAATTCCGCCATGGCCGCATCGTCGTCACCATCGTCTCGAAGCCGGCCCGGTCGGGCGAGGCGTCCGTTTCGTCTGGCGCGGCGCAGCAACTAGCAGATGGATCTGGAGCCGACAAGCGGGTTTGCAGGAAATCGCGGGTTTGCAGGAAATCGCGGCTTCAGAGGAAATCGACGCCGTCGAGGACCGGAACAGCGCCTTCGCCGATGGTGACCCCGGGCAGGCGCACCACCTCCGCCTTGCGGATCAGCTCGGTGACCTCGACGGAGATGCGGTTTCCCGTCACCACGATCTGGCCCCGCGCGATCGGATGGTCGTTGGCCAGAATCTCCACCATATCGCTCTCCGTGGCTTCGAGTTCGATGACGGCGCCGCGCCCCATGCGCAGCAGGATGTGCAAGGGCATGTGCCGGCGCCCGAGAACCACCTTGAGGTCGACCTTGAGATCTTCGAGAACCGCCACGCGACCCGTTCCTTCACCCTGGGGAGCGCGCACCCGCACCGGCCCCGGAACCGACTGTCCATGCGCGATGGTGAAGCCTTGGTAAACGAATCGCTAATCGCCCCACGGCTCGGCGTCCGAACCGGGGATTTCTTCGCCCGCGCCGGTTCGCCGCCCGTAGAATGGCGGATCAGCGACGTGCCGGTCCCCTACGAGGAGGCCGTCGTCTACATGGAAGCGAGGGCCGCCGAGATCGCGGCGGGGCAGGCCCGGGAATGCGTATGGCTGCTGGAGCATCCGCCGCTCTACACGGCCGGCACCTCGGCGCGGGCGGCCGACCTCGTCGATCCAGAGCGTTTTCCCGTTCACCGGACCGGCCGGGGCGGGCAATACACCTATCACGGTCCCGGCCAGCGGGTGGCCTACGTGATGCTCGACCTCAACCGCCGGCGCACGGACCTGCGTGCCTACGTGGCCGCCCTGGAGGCGTGGGTGATCGCAACCCTTGAGGCCTTCAACGTCCGGGGCGAGCGACGCGAGGACCGCGTCGGCGTCTGGGTGCGCCGCCCCGAGAAGGGGCAGGTCGACGGCGAGGGAGTCGAGGACAAGATCGCCGCCATCGGCATCCGGGTTCGGCGTTGGGTGAGCTTCCACGGCATCAGCCTCAACGTGGAGCCGGATCTCGCGCACTTCACCGGCATCGTGCCCTGCGGCATCACCGGCCACGGCGTCACCAGCCTCGTCGATCTCGGCCATCTCGTGACCCTGCCGGAGGTGGACATGCAGCTGCGCGCAGCGTTCGAGGCGATCTTCGGGGAGACGGCGACACCGGATTAGACCACCGGCACCCCACGCCCCTTGGCCTGCTCGCCCGGCTCCACATGGATCACCACGACGGCGCCCTCGACGGCGCCCTCGATGGCCGCTTCAAGGCGGTCGCAGATCTCGTGGGAATCCCGCACCGTCATCTCGCCCGGCACCACGAGGTGGAAGTCGATGAAGGTGGCCTGCCCGGCGTGGCGAGTCCGGACGTCGTGCGCTTCCAGGGCGCCCTCTCCGTGGAGCGAGATGAGTTCGCGGATCTTCGTCACCATCTCGGGCGGGGCGGCACGATCGAGGAGGCCACTCACCGAGTCGCGCACCATGGTCCAGCCGGACCACAGGATGTTGAGGGCGACCAGACCGGCGATGATGGGATCGAGAACCGCCGCTCCCGTGAGGAGTACGAGGCCGAGACCCACGAGTACCCCCAGGGAGGTCACCACGTCGGCCATGACGTGGCGGGCATCGGCCACCAGGGCCGGCGAGCGCCAGGCCTTGGCGCGGCCCAGGAGATAGACCGCCCACACCCCGTTGATCGCCGTCGCGACGCCGTTCACCGCCAGACCGAGGACCGGCGCGTCGAGGGGCTTCGGATCGAGGATGCCGTGGAACGCCTCGCGCAGGATCAGCATCGCCGCCGCGATGATGAGCGCGCCCTCGATGACGGCGGAGAAGTACTCGGCCTTGTGGTGGCCGTAGGGGTGATCGTCGTCGGCCGGGCGTGCGGCCACCCGCAGGGCGACGAAGGCGAAGGCCGCCGCCACCACGTTGATGATGCTCTCGAGGGCATCGGAGTAGAGCGCGAGGCTGCCCGTGAGGGCGAAGGCCGCGAACTTGACGCCGGTGACGAGGGTGCCGATGGCGGCGCTCGCCAGGGCGGCCTTCTGAGTGCGGTCCATCACGGCATTCCAGGGTCGGGGTCGGGGTCCGATCGAACCCGCCCTTACGCGCCCGCACGCCCCCAAGGCCACGGCAAAGGTTGAACCCGCCACTGAACGATTGAGGCTCGGCTATAACCGCTGCCCTACCCCCTGCCGTCAGGTGGCCGGTTCGTCGCCGTCGCGCATGGCCTCAGGAATCCGGCCCCGGGCGGCCTCCCGATCGGCGCTCCGGGCCGCCTGGGCGCGCGCCCGCTCGGCCTTTCTGGCGTAGCCCCGCGCGATCCAACGCCACCGGGTGGAGGCCGCGAGGGCGTCGAGGCGGACCGCTTCGCGCTCCCAATAGGTGAGCAGCTGCGAATCCAGGGTCGCGCGCCGGGGCGACGACACGGCGGACGGCTTCGCCCTGGGAGGCTTGGTGTTCGAAGCGGACGGGGGCATGGCGCGGCTTCCCGGAATGGAGAAGGGGTTGGGAGCGGACCCGTGCTCAGGCGGGCGGCGGGCTCTGCGGCTCCGGCGCTTCCTCGACGAGCAGCGCATCGGGGTCGTCGCGGAATCCCGCATCGCCCGCATCGGCCACGGGCGAACCCGGCGTGCCGAACGGACGACTCGGATAGGCCGCCGTGAACTTGTCCCGTGCCGCCTGCGGATCGTCCGCCTTGAGGGTGATGCTCGGGCTGTCGGGCAGGGGCCAGCGCGGATCGGCGGGATCGCGGGGTCTCAACGCATACCAAGTCATTCGGAAGCTCGCTCTGCCTTCTCGCACGGCATCCGTACGGGTGAAGCATGAACCGGAGCGGTGCGCCCGAGTTCCCACGTTCCCGGGCTCCCGAGTCCCCGCTCATCGATCCGAGAGTCGCGCCCATTGATCCGACCCGTCAAACCGTGCTGTTGGCGCGGCATGCGCGTCGATCTCTTCAATTTCGAGTTGCCCGAGGCGGCCATCGCCCTGCGGCCCCCGACCCCCCGCGATGCCGGCCGTCTCCTCGTGGTCCAGCCGGGCGAGCCCTTCGAAGACCGGGCCGTGCGCGACCTGCCCGGCCTCCTGCGGCCGGGCGACGCCCTGGTGTTCAACGACACACGGGTCATCCCGGCCCGGCTCACCGGCATCCGTCATCGTCCCGGCTCCCCCGGCCTGCGCATGGAGGCGATGCTGCACCTGCGCGCCGGCCTGGACACCTGGCGCGCCTTCGCCCGACCGGCGAAGCGCCTCGCGCCGGGGGATCGCGTCGTATTCGGCCGCCACGGGACGAGCGAGCCCTGCGACCTCGGTAGCCTCGACGCGACCATTCAGGAGAAGGGCGAGGCCGGCGAGATCACCCTGCGGTTCGACCTCTCGGGTCCGGCCCTCGAAGCCGCCATCGCCGCCACCGGCAGCCTGCCGCTGCCGCCCTACATCGCCGGAAAGCGCCCGACGGATGCCCAGGACGCCACGGATTACCAGACCGTCTATGCCGCTCGGCCCGGGGCCGTGGCGGCTCCCACCGCCGGCCTGCATTTCTCGGAATCACTCCTCGCCGATCTCGATGCCGCCGGTCTCCACCGCCACCGCGTGACCCTGCATGTGGGAGCCGGCACCTTCCTCCCGGTGAAGGCCGACGACACGCAGGATCACCGCATGCATGCGGAGATCGGCAGCCTCACGGCGGAGACGGCCGATGCCCTCAACCGGACCCGCGCGGCGGGCGGGCGCATCGTGGCGGTGGGCACCACCGCCCTTCGCCTCCTCGAGAGTGCCGCCGACGCGCAGGGGCGGCTGCACCCGTTCTCGGGTCCGACGGAGATCTTCATCACGCCCGGGACGCCGATCCACGCCGTCGACGCCCTCATGACCAACTTCCACCTGCCGCGCTCGACCCTGTTCATGCTGGTCTCGGCCTTTTCGGGCCTGGAGACCATGCGGGCCGCCTACGCGCACGCGATCGAGCACGGATACCGGTTCTACTCCTACGGGGATTCGAGCCTGCTGTTTCCGGCGGGGCGGTAGGGGAGGCCGGCGCACCGTCCCGCCTGCCCACCCGGTCGATCCGGTGCTAAGGAGCGCCGATGTCCGAACCAGCCACGTCCCCCCTTCCGAGCACGTCCCCCCTTCCGAGCGCGTTCACCTTCCGGGTGGATGCCACCGACGGACCCGCGCGCACCGGCGCGATCAGCATGCCGCGCGGCACCATTCGGACGCCCGCCTTCATGCCCGTCGGCACGGCCGCCACCGTCAAGGCGATGTATCCGGGTCAGGTGCGGGAGTTGGGCGCCGACGTGGTGCTCGGTAACACCTACCACCTGATGCTGCGGCCCGGCCCCGAGCGCATGGCGCGGCTCGGCGGCCTGCACCGGTTCATGAACTGGCCACAGCCGATCCTCACGGATTCCGGCGGCTTCCAGGTGATGTCGCTCTCGGCCCTGCGCAAGCTCGACGAGCAGGGCGTCACCTTCCGCTCGCATGTCGACGGTTCGACCCACCACATGAGCCCGGAACGGTCCATCGAGATCCAGGGGCTGCTGGGCTCCGACATCCAGATGCAGCTCGACGAATGCGTTCGGCTGCCCGCCGACCGGGCCACCATCGAAAAGGCGATGCACCTGTCCCTGCGGTGGGCGGAGCGCTGCCGCGTGCAGTTCGGCGAGCAGCCCGGCAAGGCGATGTTCGGCATCGTGCAGGGTGGCGACAGTCCCGATCTGCGGGTGGAGAGCGCGCGCGCCCTCGTGGATCTCGACCTCAAGGGCTACGCCATCGGCGGCCTCGCGGTGGGCGAGCCCCAGGCGGTGATGCTGGCGATGATCGAGACGGTGGAGCCGCATCTTCCCGCCGGCAAGCCGCGCTACCTCATGGGGGTCGGCACGCCCGACGACCTCATGCGTTCGGTCTCCCGCGGCATCGACATGTTCGACTGCGTGATGCCGACCCGAGCCGGGCGGCACGGCCTCGCCTATACCCGCCACGGCCGGATCAACCTGCGCAACGCCCGCCACGGCGAGGACACCCGGCCCCTCGACGAAACGTCGTCCTGCCCGGCGGCGCGGGACTACAGCCGCGCCTATCTCCATCACCTCGTGCGCACGGACGAGATCCTGGGGATGATGCTGCTCACCTGGAACAACCTGTCATACTATCAGGACCTCATGGCCGGGATGCGCGGCGCCATCGCGCAAGGCCGCCTCGCCGATTTCTGCGACGGGACCCGGGAGGCCTGGGCGAAGGCGGAGGCCGAGCGCGCCGCCTGAACGCCCCTCAGGGGCGGGGCAAAACCCTGTAGAAGCCGTCCGGATCGTCGGTGCCCGTCGCGACGGCAGCCCCCAGGGCGGTGACGATGCGTTCGGCGATGGGCAGCCTGTAATGAAGGGCGTCCCAGTAATTCGTGTCCTCGGTCGTCACCGGGGATGGGATTCGGAAGTCCACCACGCGGGCGCCGCGCCGGGCGCCGATCGCGGCGACCCGCGCCTTGCAGGCCGCCTCCCGCGCGCCCTTGGCCGTGCCGGGCAGACCCTGCGCCGCCACGTGCACCGGCATGAAGGCGAGCACCTTGCGCGTGTCCGGCGGCATCGCACCGAGGAGATCGTCGAGCCAGCCCAGCGCCGGCATCGGCGCCGCCACGGCATCGACCGGCGGATCGACCGGGGCCGCCTCGGGCATCGCCGCGCCGCCGCCATGGATATGGGCCGCGGCGCGGCGGGCGTCGTAGCCCGCCTCGGGCGGCGTGAAGACGGCATAGCCGTCCGCCCGCAGCCGCGGCGGCACGCCGGCCCAGCGGGCCAGCGCCACCCGCCAGGCCGCGGCGAGGCCCTGCCCGTTGAGCTGCCGCAGGACGCCCCAGGGTGCCCCCTCCGCGTAGAGCCAGGCGGGGAACGGCCGGAACGTGAGGCGCTTCGTGTCGGCATCGGCCGCGCACCAATTGGCGTCGAGGCCGAACACCACGACTTTCGGCGCGGCGTACCGCAGGAAGACCCGGGCAATGGACATCTGTTCGAACGGCGTCGCGGCGTTCATGGCGAAGTTGGCGAAGCGGCCGCCGAGCACGGGTCCGAGCCGATCCGGATCGAGGAGCCGTGACGTGGAGGAACCGAAGACCGCCGCGTCGTAGAGGCCGCTGCGGGCGACCTGGGGGTACATGAAGCGCTGGTTGCCATCCATCAAGGGCGCCGGCGTCCGCCCGGGCCCGACCCGCAGGCCATAGGGGTCGAGCACGGCGACGAACCCGAACGCCGCCAGCCCGAAGCCGGCGACCGACAGGCCGAACACCCGGGCGAACCCCTGCCAGGCTCCGGCCCGCCACTCCCGTTCCGCCACTGCGCTCATCACATCCCAGCCGCCACGCCCACAGGAAGGCGGTTTGGCGCGGTTGACCCCCACCCGTCGAGCCCCTATTGCGGGCGTCGCCTCCCGACGGACCCGGGCCCCAATGCCCCCGCCACGGACGCGAGCGCGTAGCTCAGCTGGTAGAGCAACGGACTTTTAATCTGTAGGTCTTGGGTTCGAACCCCAACGCGCTCACCAAATTCCCCAGCCACCACGACGTACCGGGCCGCAATCTGCGTGCGGCCGAAGCGCTGCTGTTTCCGCGGCCTGCTCTGCTGTTGCAACGCGATTGCCGTCGTCCCCGGGGCTCCAATTGCCCCGGCCGGTCGGAGGGTGGCGTCAGGACCACACGCGAAGCACGATCATGAGGCCGATCGGGACGACGAAGATCAAGGCCGTCGCCCATTGGATGTCGTTCCGTGTGCTTTCCAGCGCGCTTTCCAACGCCGCGATGCGCGCCTCCAGGGCCCGAAACCTCGCCTCGTCCATCACCGGCTCCCTCGGCCTCTCTCACCTCGCCGATGGTGGAAGGACACGACCTCGGCTGTCCAGTTGAACACCAGGCCGTCGTGACACGAGGCACCGAGCCAGAGTCCGCACCGCCACGACGGAGCCGGCTGGGTGTCGTGAACGGCAGCGTGTGGATTTACGACAAAAGACCAAGGTGCGCGGGGGCGAGTTCGCTGCGCTCCGGCTCGGCGGTTTATCGGGAAACCCGCCCCGTCTGGGCCGGTTTCGCACCATCCGGCATGAGGAGCGACGGCATGTCGGCGGTGAACGATCCCAGCCCCGGCCGAGTTCAAGCCGATCACAAGCCCGTTCCAGTCTGCGAATACGTGCAGGATGCCGTGGTCCGGGTCACCGGCACCTGCAGCAATCCTACTCGCCGATATCGTTCCGACGGGCTATCGGTCCACGGAAATAGCCGGGATCCAGCAGGGGGATACGATCCTCGCGTTCAGGGCTGGCCCGCTCGGGATCATGGCGGCGCGCTGTGCGTGGCTGTTCGATGCCGGACGTATCATTGTCATTGAGGACGTCTTTCGCGGCACGACTGCGAAGACGGACCGGCTCAGCCCGTCGCCTTCGCATCCGCCTTATCGGCCAAGCCCTTCAATTCATCGGCACTCATCCAAGCGATCCCCGAGGGCGAGTGGATGGAATGAGCGATCAAACCCATGCCGATCTTCGTCTTCGCAGCCGCGAGGGCCTTCTCCGAACCCTCGTGCTCCTCGTGATTCCATTGCCCACTCACCTGATTGGTGGTGTCGCCCCAGAGAAGGGTCCACATGGTGATCTCCTTGACCATGAAGGGGAAACGGACCGCCCTCCATTCCGGTTTGGGACGGTCGAAGCACCAGCGGCTACCGTGTGGGCAAGCATTCTGATCCGCGCGCGAACAACACGAGATCGCCCTGCCGTGGATTGTTCAGCGCAAACGGTGTGTCGGACGCACGCGGAAGGAAACCGTTACCCAACTCACGCTCGAAGAACGGGTGCCCGACGGCGTAGAAGCAGCGGTCCTGGACGGCCAGATAATCGAACGACCGACGGAGAATCGGGGCACTCGCATCGGCGCCGGAACAATAGGCCGCGACCTCGACGCTCCCTGGACCGGACAGCCGAACCGCGCCGGTCGACCTTGGATGCACGGTCATCGAAAGCCCGTCATTCAGTGTCACGACTAGGGTATAAGGCGAGCGATTGTGGACGGACCGCAAGCAGTCGGCCGACGCAGCAGTTGATAGCGTACTTCCCAGGGTGACTGCCAGCATGAGGCCACCCAACACTTGCTTCGTCCCACGCATCACTGGTTTTCCCCTGTGCACCTCAACGCGATCGCTTAAGCCATGGCCTGTATCCACGCCAGCGGCATTGCAGCACGAGACCGAACCAAATCTCTCCGCTGTCCTTTCGCGAACACGCGTCGAACGCGGCCCAGACTGAGCCTCCCGACCGCGAAGATTCTGACGGTCTAGCCCGAGAACGAACCGAAGCCCTCGAAGTCGGACGTCGGAGGAACGATTTTGGCCGGCAGGTCGTCCCATCCCCGGACCTCGCCGCGGCGATCGTCGCGGACGAGCTCCAGGGGACGCTTGCCATTCGTGACGCTCGGCGTATGGCGGACGTCGATCGACACATCGGAGAAGTCGAAATGGTCGGTTGTGATGTAGTTCCGCATTCAGATGATCCCGTTGGTATGCCAGGGTTGCACGGATTGTTCAGTGAATGCGTGGCGCGGCACGACGTTCCTTATGGGGCACTCGAACGACGCTTCACGGGGCTTTTTCGATCGGCCCCGGCTGGGAAGGCGACGACATTCCATCTGATTGGCCGATCATCGGTGCCGCGGCTGTCGCTGGACGTCTTTACCGTCGTGGACCGGATGGCCGTCAGCCGGTCGTCCAATTGAAGCCGATCATCGCGATCGCTCCGACGACGGTCATCCCGAGAAGAACGAGACTGACGATTCGAACGCCCTTGTCGCCGGGATGGTTCTCCGACTCGTAGGATGGCCGAAGCGGACGGCCGCACCCGTCATCGGTGCCGCGCGGTTGGTTCGCGAGTCGGGTTGCATGGGTGTCGGGGTGGAGGGTCATCGATCCCTTTGGCAGCTGACGGAAGGTCCTGAGTAACGTCCCGAGGACCCACACGATCAGACGAACAGGTGCGACTCGATCGCCTCGCCGCTTCCGCTGAGACGATCGTGCGTCCGCGAGAGATCAGCCCAGAAGCCAATGAAACACGAGCGTCACCCCCGCGCCGACGATGGCCAGACCCAGCAGGGTGATGCTGCTGACCTGATCGACCTTATCGACGGTGTCTCCGGCGCGGTGCTGCGGTTCAATCGTAGAACTCTGGCTGCCGACAGGTATAGAATCGGCGTTGACGACGTCCAGAGTTGTCTTGAGCGGTGTCGCGGTGGACCGGCTCTGCGCGTTCATGACTGTCACTCCTGCGAGATCGAACAGACGATGCGCGGTCATCGGCCGATGGTGGCTGGGTCTAGAACGACTCGCTCGCGGCCTGACCACGGAATTCGGGGTTCGCTCACGGCGGCGCCTCGGTCGGCGACCGCCGCAACTCGTCGCTCAGGGGTTGCCACGCCCGCGATGGTTCGGATCGATACCGCCATCCGGCCTGGTCTCGTTCTCTATGTCGCCCTCGACGGTCGAATCCGCCGCGATGTCTTCGAAATCGTGGCCGGTCATCCCTTTGGATTGCCCAATACCCGGATTTCCTTTGAGATCTGCGTCCGTTGGGGTCTCGGTCTTCAAATGCTTGTTCGACATGGTGACTCCTGTTGCTTGGCTGGGTCGGCCCTGCCGGGAGGGCTGCCGGTGTATGTTTTCAACCCGACGGCAGGAGCCTCGTTCCTGGCTTTCGACCCCAGGCGACCCTGCGCCGCAACCCACATCGCAGACGCCGCACCGGTGGATCGTTCCCACCGATGGACCGAGCGCGAGATCGGCCCAGATTCATCCTCTGCCGCCGAGAGGGCGAGAGTCCGGTCGCCGAACGCAGCGTTTGGGGTGGCTTGGCGTCGGTTACGGCGCGAAGCAGTGCGGCTCCTGAACGAGCGCCCACGGGACGGTGGGCCTGCGCCCGCTCGCGTGGCGAGATCCCAGCCGCGGGGAGTTCAGGAACGCCGCTTCGCGAAAGAGAGGCTCCCGTGTGCTGCCCCCTTCAGCACCCAGAACCCGATACGGATATAGGCGAGCCACACGAGAAGTTGGCGGCGGATGCCGGTCGGAGCGTGGTCGTCGATCATGGCTGCGTCCCACGTGAGGCCTTGGAGCCCACCACGTCATCTAGTACTTTAGTACTGGTATAAATAGGGCCGCCCCGAGCGGCTACCTTCACGTTTCGGTGCGCCTTCACCGCTGCGCCTCGGGCATGCCTGGCGGAGCCGATTGTCGTAATCGGGAGCGTCGTTCTTGCTAAGACCTACACGTGGAACGATTCACGGCACAAAAGGACGGCCGGCAGCCGCATCGCGGCCGACGACCAGGATCGAGTTTGCGACGATGTCTTGTGCTCTTCGAACGCGAACGCTGGCGAACTCGTGAATGGGAAGGGCCTTGGCATCCGACACAACCGCTGCGACGAACGAATACCCCTCCCAAGGGGTTCTTTCGTCGACCCGACTTCACCCGCCCGGCGCGAAGCCCGGCGGGTTTTTCGTCGCACGCGCTGAGTTCCAATGATCCTCTTCGGCGGATTTCGCGTTTCCCCCGGCGAACTCCAGATCGCCAGGGAGATGATGACATGAGCTACGGCGCCACCGCGAGTGACAGTCCCTTCATCAAGGGTCGGAACGCCCGCCTCAACGGCAGGAGCCGAGAGGCCTGCCCCTACACCGAAGGCACTGCGGATTACGTTGCGTGGATGCAGGCCTTCGACGAGGCCGCGACCGACGATACCGGAACGGAATCCGGAACGATCGACCCGCAGAAGGCAGCCGAGTAGCACGCGCCACGCGTTCTCTTCTCCTCACCCGCCCGGAGCGATCCGCGGCGGGCTTTTTGTGACTCGGTTCGAGCGAAAAGCCGAGGGAGGGGGAGACACGAATTGCTCAAACAGTAAGGCGGACATGGAAGAGACCCGGCCACCATAGGTTGCCACCCGCTGAAATGGATCGACGTCAGACCAGATCCGTATTCCCTAATAATATCTTATAATTGTTTGATCCACTAAGATCTATTTGAACAATAATTTTTCGAACGAATTTCAATACTACCGCACATGGAGAACAAAATACCGAAGATTATAACCTATGTTTTTGCCTTGGCTTTTCTGATTGTCAGCGGGGGGGGATATCGAATGCACAGGAACCCGAGACGACGGTCCCCTCAAGGACTTCACCGGCGGGCACGGCCGGTGAGATGCATAAGGGTGAGCAAATGAAGGCCGGTGAGATGGGTGGCGGTTCCGGGAATACGGGCGTTCCAGGCGCATCACCCGCAGCCGATGGGAATAAGACGCAGGATTCTCGGACGACCGAGACACGAGACCGTTGAGACGGGATCCGCATCCGAAACGCAGCGAGAAATAACCCGTGTGATTCGCAGCTGTGGTGTTCTCTGCCAAAGCGCTTTCTCCCCACAGGGGACGCTTCGTGAGACGCTACCTCCACCCGCCCAGCTCCGGCTGCGGCGGGCTTTTCCGAAGCCGCCCGATCGGGCTCGCCGAATAGCGCTACTGGGTCCAGTACTCGTTCTGAGAGTCGTCGAGGTTCCGCGTGATCACCCGGCCGACCTCCTTCATCAACACACGCATCAGCGTGGCAAGGTGGGCGTCCCCCGAATCGAAGATGTCCTCCGCGAGAGCGAGCGTGAGTCGACCGAGCCGCTCACGGGTCGCAGCGTCCAGTTCCTTACCATCCTGCGGATCGGACATCGTTTCTCCCTCGCTCAAGGCGTTGCGCTCTTTTGCGCCACCACGATTGCGCGGCGACGTTCTCGGAAATATCGGTGCAAATATTACAGGTGCTCAACCTTGAAATCGACAAGACAACCGCCTTGCACAATGGCGCCTGTCACGATTTTGATCTCTCGCTAATCCGACTCATGGAACCGTTTCAGAAATTAATAACATTCCGGAGAGACAAATCATCGCGCAAGTTGAATATTCGAATATTGATGACCAAATTTTTCTTATTGCCGAATTGTTTTTAAGCGTATATTTAAAAAACACAGTGCTACGCCCAGACAGATCATACCGAACTATTATTTATGTAATTAATAAAATAACAACTCGGTCAAAAGATACTTATACTACGACGATGGCGACTTGAACATTGGTCCAGCCCGATAAAACAGACCCCGAGCCCCGACGGATTTCTATAGTCATTGGAAGATGCGACCAGGTGGCGCCCTCGGCATTCACATATATCAGAAGCACACGAAAATGTGCCCTCCAACCTTCGAAACGGGCGATGCCAACAGCAACGCCCAACCGTGGAGCTCGGGTTCGTCCGCCGTCATCGACCTTACGCAGGAGGGAACCAATAAGGATACAAGATCGAAAAACATCAAGCTTCCGCACCGGTCAAACAATGCGTTCTTCCCCATAATGCGCTAAGGTGAGGAAGAGTGATGTAATACCTCAATCCAGAGACACCAACGTGCCGACGCGCTACCGCTTTGACCTGGAAGATGATCGAACAGTATTCCGAGATGAGATCGGCGTCGAAACAGACGATCTCGATCACGCAATCGCTCAGGCTGTGTCGGCCATCGATGAACTGAGATTCATAGGCGTGACCCGAACACTTTACATCGGTTGGCATCTCGTCATCTGCGACGACAGCGGCACCGAGTTGAGGCGCGTCCGGCTTTAAGCCTTATTCGGCAGAGAGCGGATCGGCCCGAAATTCACGACGGTCAAAAGAACCACTGGGCCTCAGGCAAGGCGTCAGCGACCGGGACCGGTACGCGGCTTCCCGCTTCCGGATTGGTGGGTGGTTCCAACGCGCTGCGCTCTGCGCTACGAGATTGCCGATGAGACTACGAAACTTCACACGAAAACTCGATTCCGACTTTCCAGCGGGCCGAATGCCGGGATTCGACGAGAAGTTTTACCTCGCTGCCTATGCCGATGTCCGACAATTCTCGGGCACCCCGCTGCAGCACTATCTGACGCATGGATGGAAAGAGGGGCGAGATCCAAGCCGCGGCTTCAGTGGCGACGGGTATCTCGCGGCGAATCCCGATGTCAAAGCGAGCGGTCTGAATCCGCTGGTGCACTTTCTCGGTCATGGATTGGCAGAAGGTCGGAAAGGATGGGAGAAGGAATCCCATTCCCCCGCACCTGTAGCACGACATCAATACGTTAGAGACAACCCGCTGCTCAATTCTCATGCCGAAAACAGTATGGTTTTCATGTATTGGGTGAGTCAGGATCTGAAGGAGCCTCCGGCAGCGCCGGCTTGGCGTGCCATCTACCCGAAGTTCACGGTCTTTTCCGATGACGATGTCGTACCATTGATGCCGCAGGCATTTGTGCCGATCTTCAAAGCTATTCGTCTGCCTTCCGCCAAATCGGACATCGCCCGCTTTTTCCTCCTACGCGAATACGGTGGCTTCTATATCGACGCGCATGTCGGGCCGACGTCTCCTGCACAATTGATGGAGACGCTCGATAAACTGAATTCTCACGACCTGATCCTGTTCGGCAAAGGCTGGAGCATGACGAAGGTTACGGATTTCGACCTCATGAACGGGGTTCTGGCTGCACGAAAGAACTCCCCGTACATCGATCTGGTTCTTGATCGGATGATAGCGAACGTCCTGGAACATAAGAAAAAAGAAGACGCGACCGCCGCCTATGTTCCCTATGGACTTTTCGAGATGACCGGCACTTACGTCATCATACAGGCATACTTCGATCAGTCACTTCCTCGGCCTGAGATCAAAGCCGAGTATCGTGACAAGATATTCGTTCATTTCATGAAAAACGAAACGGATTCCGGGTTCGAAGTGGCGGCATTCTACACTTACCGGAAACCGAACAATCATTGGAGCGAGCGGCAAAACAGCGAGCGTCTCTTCATCTGAAGTCCCGAACGATGGCCGCAACGGGTCCGGGTTCCGGGTCAGCCACATGACGGCCTCGTGCTGGATGATCCGGCTGAAGGCCGTTTCGGGCGTCCGGGGGAAGCGGGCAACCGATGCTCCCCATTCCGGCCGAATCATCGGGCGCCGGAGTGTCTTCTGCTTTCGCCGCGCGCCTTGTTAACGCGTCCTTAGCCCCTTCCAGCCTCCGGTAGACATAGGCGCGTCGGTGACGCTTCGCGCCCGATTGCGGTGGAACCGGATACTCATGCTCGAGAGATTGCGGATCTCGCTGAAGGTCGTGAACGGCGTCCAGGTCGGTCTCGTGGCGGGCCTCGCCTGCGTCGGCGCATGGCTGATTCTGCCCACCGGCCGGGAGTCCCTCGAGATGCGGGAGACCGCGCGCCTCGCGGCACGCAACCTCGCGGGAGCGATCGACCTCGGATTGAAATCCGTCGAGACCGATGCCCGTTCGGCAGCCATGCTCCTGAAGGTGGGCGAGTCGGCGGCGGACGACGAGCGGCGCGGCGACACCCTTCGCGAATGGCTCGGCCTCCATCCAACCTACGCCGACGCGATGCTGGTGGGTGCCGACGGTGCCGTGCGGGTCTCCGGCGGCGGTGGCAGCGCGCCGGTGGGTCAGGCTTGGTTCCGCCGAGCCCGCGGGGCCGACATCGCCGTGGCGACGGAGCGCGGCGCCGTTCATCTCAGCGTCGCACTGGGCGGCGATCATCTCGTGCTGCGCGTCGGACCGGCTTGGTTCGGCGAACTGGAAGCCCGCGTGCGCGACGGCCTCGCCGTGTCCACATCCCGACTCGCCCTCAGCGTGACGGGTGCGGACGGAATCCCGCTCTCGGGTGTCGCCCCTCCGCGTCCGCTGCCCGACGGCGCCGTCGAAGCCACGACGCAGACCAGCGGCGCTCAGGGATTGGCGAGCACCGGCTGGGCGGTCACCTCGGTGATGGCGCCGGCGCCCGCGAGTGTCCGGCTCCCGGACCGGACATTCGCACTCCTCGTCCTCACCATGATCTTCGGCGGCACGGGACTGGGCTACGCCGTCGCGATGCATCCCGCCCGGCGCCTGCGGCGCCTGGCCCGCCCCCTCGACACCGTTTCGGCACCCGACGAGGCGGCACGGATCACCGAGATCGACGACCTCGAGCGGGCACGCGACTCCCTCGCACCGCGCGACGATCGCGGGACGCGGGATGCCCGCACGGGGCTCGGCCGGATCCGCGCACGCCTGCGCACCTTCGAGGCCATGTCGGGCTGGACCCTGTGGGAGGTCGATCCCTCGACCCGGCAGGTGATCTGGACGGACCCCAGCCACGAGACCGGACTCGCCGGCGACCGCTCGATTGCGCTGGACGAACTGATCGACGGCATTCTTCCGGCCGATCGCGCCCTGATGCGGCTGACCATGGAGGCCGCCATGGCCGAGGACGGTCCGCACGACGTGGTGCTGCGCACCTCCCATGCGGGCCCGGAGGGCGGAGAGCGCCGCCTCCTCGTGCGCTTCCGGCGCGGCGAAGCCCCGGAGGAGGGCGGTGTCCGGCTCCTCGCCCTCAGCCGCGAAATGGACGACAGCCACGAGCCGACGGCCGCCGTCAACGAGCGGCGGCGCGACGCGCCCCTCCGACGGGTCACCGACGGCATCGTCCACGACGTCAACAACGCCCTCACCGTGGTGACGGCCAATCTCGGCATCCTGAAGCGGCGCCATGCCCTCGGCACGGCCGAAGCGCGGCTGGTGGATGGGGCCCTGGCCGGCGCCGCGCGCGGGGCCGCCCTGACACGCCGGATGGCCGGGCTGGTCCGTTCGGACAAGGGAAGCCTCGCGGAGGCCGACATCGCCGCGACGGTGGCGTCGTTCCTGCCGTTCCTACAGGCGCAGGTGCTCGGTGAGATGCCGGTCATGAACCGCTTGGCCGCCGACCTGCCCACCGTGCGCTGCAGCGAACCCGTCATCGAGGTCGTACTCCTCAACCTCGCCTTCCACTTCCGCGATTGCGGCTTCGACGGGTTCGCCGTCGCGGGCAGCACGCACGAGACCGAGTCCGAGATCCTCCCCGGCCTCCTGGCGGGCCGCTATGTCCGCCTCGTCGTGGCCAGCGGCCGCCCGGCACGGCAACGCCCATCGCCCCCGGCCGGGGTCGCGCCGCTGGAGGCGGTGGCGGAACTGGTCGCAGGAATCGGCGGCCGCTTCGCGATCCAATCGGACGGGTCGGGGGCCGAGCCCTTCCTCGCCGACCTCTGGCTTCCGGCCGAGGCTCGTCGCGCGGAGGCCGCCCCAGAGCGGGCTGGCGCGACGCGCCTGCTACGCGTGCTCCTCGTCGAGAGCGACAGTCTCGTCCGGGCGTGCCTCGCCGAGGTGCTGACCGATCTCGGCCATGCTGTCGTCCAGGCGGCCTCCGGTGCACATGCCCTCGAAGCGCTCATGCGGGACGGTGCCTTCGACGCGATGATCACCGATTACGCCATGCCGGTGATGTCCGGCCTGCAACTCGCCGCGACGGTGGTCGAGCGTCATCCGGGGGTGCGCGTCATCATTGCCGGACCGCATGGCCACCTGCCGGCCACCGCCCGCCGGTTCCTCCAGCTCGACAAGCCGTTCCGCGAGGAAGACCTCGCCGCCATCCTCTCGGCCATCGCCGCGGCCCCCCTGGCCCACGCTGCCTGAAACGGGATCAGCCACCCCGGGATACCGGCCCGGGGGACAGGGATGCCTCGACGGCCGGTCCAGGCGGCCATGTCGTTCACCCGCCAGAACGCCGGTCCGGTTTCGCCCGTACCGCATGCGCCTCGCCGGTCGCACTGCCTTGTGGCATTCGCCGTGCGCAGCTGTCGGGTTCGTCGATGGTACGACCGGCCATCCGTCCATGAATGCTCATCGATGTCTCAGGACGACACAGGCCGCGCTCCGGAAGACTTTGATCGGCAGACGGATATTAACCTTCATCGATCATGAATCGGACCGTGCGGTTCTCAGGAATCTGAGCCCAGGTTTTCGCAGGCACAAAGCGAGCTTCGATCCATGCATGGCCTGAAGGCGTCCGCCGTTCTCGGCACCCTCGTCGCTTTTCCGGCGACCGTGTTCGCCGCCGATCTTCCCAATCCCCGCACCACCAGCACCGAGTGGTACACCGGCGCCGAGGCGCAAGGCATCGACGACAGCTGGCGCGTCGCCGTGGACGGGTCCACCAGCGTCACCTCGAACAGCTCCGCCTTCGGCTCGGTGACGGGGACCATCGCGGCTGCCGGAACCCTGACCCAGAGCGGGCCGCGCGTGCGCATCGACGGCACTGCGGGGACCTACTCCTATCCAGGACAGGGCGTCGCCCAGCGCGTCACCGGTTACCAGCAGGAGGGCGCGGGCCTGCTCGGCTACGAGTGGATCTGGGCCGATGCGGCACTCGCCGGCTATCTCGGCTTCAACGTCCGCAGCAACCAGCTTTCCATCGCCGATCCGGGCAACCCCGTCGTCGGCACCGGAGTCGGCCTCAAGGTCGCGGCCAATTTCTACGCCACCCCCACGGACCGGACCATGGTCTCGGCCTATGGCTCGTACTCGACCAAGTTCAACGCCTATTACTCCCGTGTCCGGGCCGGCTACATGGTCGCCGACGGCGTCTATCTCGGCCCGGAGGCCCTGTTCCTCGGCGACGATTTCTTCCGGCAGTACCGTATCGGCGCGCACCTGACCGGCGTCCGGTTCGGGCCCGTGGCGATGTCGGTGGCGGCGGGCTTCGTCCAGGATCGCATCCAGGGCAGCGGCTACTATTCGAGTCTCGAAGCACGCATGCAGTTCTGAGGGGATCTCGGCGCACGGCCGGGCGTCATGTCCGCCGAATCGGATCCGGACCGCTCGAGTATCGCGTGGATCTGACGACACGTCTGCGATCTTGTCGGACGCGTTCGCCACCCGAATCGGTCCCCGCGGCGGCATCGCTCGCGTGACACGCGCTCGGGTCCGGGTACCCTCGCACCGTGCAGCGACATTCTACCACAGGCACCGAATGCCCGGACGGCTCGACCTCCATCGATCGCCCGGCGCCGGCGCCGTCACCGCCTTACTGTGCAGCGCACAAGACATTTCTTCATCCGAGGCCGATTGTCAGATCGCCGTTGCGCCCTTGCGAGACGTTTCCGCTGCAACCAGGGGGAAAAACAATCGTCGGGCCCGGGAATTCCCTCGCGACGTCATAGATTCCGTATCCTGGACCTATCCTCTCCTCGCATCGCCGTCGTGCATTCATCGTTCTGGCAAATCGACACCTTCGCGGATTTGACGGTGTCCGATCCGTCCGGGTCGTACGCGACCGCTCCAGATCCTTCTGGCTGCCCCGAGGACGACTGTCGGCGCTTGTCCATCGACGCAAACAAGCCCTGATTAACCGGCTTTCATGCCTCTTTGGAAAGAACCCGGAGCCATACCGAGGTCCGGTGGGCGAAGAAGGAGCGCGGCGTGTGAGGATCGGGGTCCGATGGCTAGCGTGGATCGTCGCGACCGTTGCCGGTCTCGTCCTGCTCGGCCAGCCGGTCGGTGCTCAGAACCAGCTCGTGATGAGTCTCGCCGCGATGCTGGCGATGCTGGTGTTGTGGGTGTTCTTCGACGGCCCGCGTGCGCGCTTCGTGTTCCTCGCCCTCGGCTCCATGGTGGTGCTCCGCTACGTCCTGTGGCGGGTGACGAACACCCTGCCATCCCCGGGCGACCCCGTCGGCTTCGGCTTCGGCCTGGTGCTGCTGCTCGGTGAACTCTACTGCGTCTTCATTCTGTTCGTCAGCCTCATCATCAACGCCGATCCCCTCAGGCGTCCCCCGCCTCCCTTGGCGGCGGCGGCGGACCTTCCCGAGGTCGACGTGTTCGTGCCGACCTACAACGAGGACGAGAGCATCCTGGCGATGACCCTCGCGGCCGCGCGGCAGATGGACTACCCGGCGGACAAGCTCATCGTCTGGCTGCTCGACGACGGCGGCACGGACCAGAAATGTGCGGATGCCGACCCCGCCAAGGCCGCGGCGGCGCGCCAGCGCAGGGTCGACCTCCAGCGGCTGTGCGGCGATCTCGGTTGCCATTACCTCACCCGCGAGCGCAACGAGCACGCCAAGGCGGGCAACCTCAACAACGGCCTCGCGCACGCACGTGGCGACGTCGTCGTGGTGTTCGATGCGGACCACGTGCCGTTCCGCTCGTTCCTCACCGAGACGGTCGGTCACTTCGCGCAGGACCCACGGCTCTTCCTGGTCCAGACCCCGCACGCGTTCCTGAACCCCGACCCTGTCGAGCGGAACCTGCGCACCTTCGACCGGATGCCGTCCGAGAACGAGATGTTCTATTCGGTGACGCAGCGCGGCCTCGACAAGTGGAACGGCTCGTTCTTCTGCGGGTCGGCGGCCCTCTTGCGGCGTACCGCCCTCGACGAGGCCGGCGGCTTCTCCGGCATCACCATCACGGAGGATTGCGAGACGGCGTTCGAGCTGCATTCGCGCGGCTGGACCAGCGTCTACGTCGACAAGCCCCTCATCGCCGGCTTGCAGCCCGACACGCTCACGGACTTCATCGGCCAGCGCTCGCGCTGGTGCCAGGGGATGTTCCAGATCCTGATGCTCAAGAATCCACTGTTCCAGAAGGGTCTCGAGCCGATCCAGAAGGTCGCCTACCTGTCGAGCATGACGTTCTGGTTCTTCCCCGTGCCGCGGCTGATCTTCATGTTCGCGCCGCTGCTGCACATCTTCTTTGACCTGAAGATCTTCGTCGCAAGCGTCGATGAGTCGATCGCCTACACGGCGACCTACATCGTCATCAACCTGATGCTGCAGAACTACGTCTACGGCAAGTTCCGCTGGCCGTTCGTCTCCGAACTATACGAGTACATCCAGGGCCTGTTCCTGGCCAAAGCCATCGTCTCCGTCATAGCCTCTCCGCGGAAACCGACCTTCAACGTCACCAACAAAGGTGCCACCCTCGACCACGACCACCTCTCGGCCCTGGCCGGTCCGTTCGTCGCCGTCTATCTGCTGTTGCTCGCGGGCTGCGGCGTCGCCGCTTATCGCTACCTGTTCGAGCCCGGCGTCACCAACCTGATGTTGGTCGTGGGCCTGTGGACCTTCTTCAACCTGATCACGGCCGGCGCGGCTTTGGGCGTCTGCGCCGAGCGCAAGGTGACGGAGCGGACGCCCTCCCTCGTCGTCGACCGCCAGGGCGCGCTGACACTGGGCGGCCGCGTCACCGACGTGACGGTGGAGCGCGTCTCGGCCGAGGCCTGCACGGTTCGGCTGAATGCCGCCTTCCTCGCCCCCGGCATGGGGCTGAAGCCGCTGCCCGGCAGCCTGTCGGTGGTGCCGGTGCCGGGCGCCCGCAGGGCCGGCCCGCTCTCGGTGACCTTGCTCGGCGTCGAGCGCACGCGTGACGAGGCGATCTGCCGCCTCGGCTTCGGTGCGCTCTCGACACAGGATTACGTCGCCCTGTCGGGCCTGATGTACGGCGAAGCCGACGCCATGCGCCGGTTTCAGCTGCGCCGCAGGCGCCACAAGGACCTGTTCACCGGAACGCTGCAGTTCGTGTGGTGGGGCTTGGTCGAGCCCGTGCGCGCCCTGCGCTACGCCTTCCTGCCGAAGCCGGCACCCGCGGCCGAGGCCCCGCCGACGGCCCAGACCCGTCCCAGCGAGAGCCCGCGCCTGGGCCTACGTCCGCCCGACTCGAATTTCGACCAGTTCGGCACGGCCCCAGGGTCGGCCGGTCCGGGTCCGGCGGGCTCGGGTCCCACCGCCCCGGGCCCGACAGGCCCGGCGCCGATCCGGCCGGCCCCCGCGGCGGCTACGGCGAACGCACACGAGGCAGGGGCCGGCGACTGGGTCCGCCTGATGCTTGAGTTCGAGAACGAGCGCCGGCTTTCGGGCGGTCGTGCCGATCGCCGCAAGTCGGTGGCATCCTGATGCGCACGCTCTCGCGACGGCCTGTCCCACGGCTCCGCCGTCTGGTCCGCATCGTGCGGGCCACGGGCCTCTGCACGGTCCTGCTCGCAGGCGCGGCGAACGCACAGACGTTCCTCGGCGGCAGACCCTCCGACCGGTTCGGCGGGCCCCCGGCTCCCGAGACGCAGCGCCCGGCCACCGCCCCGACGGGCGGCCCCAAGCTCGGCAATTCGCCCCCGGGCGGTCCCACGGCGGGCCGGGTCACCGAGGCCGGATCGACCATCGCGTCGGCGCGACGACTGCCCTCCGGGACGCGCGGCATGCGCCTCTCGGGCGAGGCCGACAGCCTGCAATATCCGGTGTTCCTCACCCCCGGTCAGGCCCGCGGCCCGGCCCGGATGCGCGTCTCCTACCTGTCGGCGATCTCGGTGGCCCCGGAATCCTCCGAGCTGACCGTCACGGTCAACGACGAGAAGATCGGTTGGACCCGGGTTCAGGCGCCGGGCGCGGTGAAGGTGGTCGAATTCGCGATACCGGACGGTCGCTTGAAGCCGGGCTACAATGCCGTGCGGCTCAGCGTGATCCAACGCCACCGTGTCGATTGCTCCGTCGACGCCACCTACGAGTTGTGGACCCAGATCGATCCGTCCCGAACGGGGCTGGTGGTTCAGCCCGCCGGCCAGGACCTCGACCTGCGCAACCTCGCGGCGCTCGAACCGGACGAGAGCGGAGCCCTGCCGGTGCGTGTCCTGCTCACCGAGAAACCGAGCCTGAAACGCCTGCGACGCATGATCGGGGCGGTTCAGGCGATCGCCCTGGTCGGGCGCCTCGCGCGGCCGGCCGTGGAGTTCGGCGGTCCGATGGCGGGCCGTGCCGGCCTCAACCTCGTGGTCGGCACGGCCGAAGAGTTGCGCGGCGTCGACGGCGTGGCCGACCTCGGCGCGATCACGGGACCCAAGCTCGCGCTGCTTCCCGACCGGAGCGACCGTGCCCCCACCCTCGTGGTCACGGGTGCGGGCGACGGCGACGTGGCCGAGGCGATCCAGACCCTGGCGCGGGCACCGGAGGGGGCCGGGGGCGAGGATCTCGCCGACCTCACCCGTGGCTACGAGGTCACGGGTGGCGAGACCCTGAGCCTCGATGCCGTCGGCATCGCCTCGCAGGAATTCAACGGCCGCCTGCTGCGCACGCGGTTCGAACTCCGGCTGCCCGCCGATTTCGTTCCGGCGGATTACGGGAAGGTGATGCTCCATCTGGCCGGGGCCTCCGCCGCGCGCCTGTCGCCGGAGGCGCGGATCATCGTCGACGTAAACGGCCGGAACGCCGCGAGCGTCCCCTTGGCCTATGCCAATGGGGAGCTGTTCGAGGACAGTGCGGTTCCGCTCCCCCTCGGCCTGTGGCGGCCCGGCCTGAACCGGATCGACATCTCCGCCCAGGTGCCGACGGACGCCGACCGGACCTGCGACACCCTGCAGCCGGGCTCGACCCAGGCGCGCTTCCTGCTCCTCCAGAAGACGCGCATCGTGATTCCGCGCCTCGCGCGCGCCGTGCGCAATCCGGATCTCGCCGCCGTGAAGGGCGGGGCGATCCCGTTCATCGCCGCCGGAGGCCAGCCCCGGCTCGTCCTGCCGACGCCGGACCGGGATTCGGCCGCCGCTGCCGCGGTGATCGCCGCCCGCCTCGCCATCGCGGCCAAGCGGATCATCGACTTCGAGGTGACCTCCGACCACGAGGGCGGGCGCGGCCCCGCCCTCGTGGTCGCCCCCGCCCGTGCACTCAATCCTGCCACCGTCGCGTCCGTGGGCCTCGACCCCGACCGTATCCGGCAGGGCTGGGAGGGTCGGGCCGAGACCGTCGCGGCGCCGGGACCCGCCGGCGCCGAAGGGATCCTCACCCTCGACCGGCTCCGGCGCAACGTTCCCATGCGCTGTGCCTTGCCATCCGCCGTGATGCCGCTTCGCCTCGCGGACGGAGCCGCCGAACGGGTCCGCGAGCGCCGCGCCGGACCGCCCGCCACACCGGTCCCGGCCCCGATGCAGACCGCCTCGCCCCTCGTCCAGCTCTCGGGCGCCGACGGCGACGGCGGCTCCTCGTCGGGGGACCTCGTCGCCAAGTGGGACCAGCGCCTGCGCGCCGGCCCGTCCTCCCTCGACACCCTGGCGGACGCCGGCAATGCCATCTCGGATCGCGCCCAGCAGGTGTGGCACGCCCTGGTGGACGGGGTCGGGATGGCGCCGGGCAAGTCCGTCGAGACCTTCGATGCCCGGGCCTCCCTGATCGTCGCCCAGGGCGCCGGTGCCTCGTTCGATTCCAGCGTCGTCCTGGTGACCGCTCCGAATGCGTGGCTCCTCAAGGCTTCGGCGTCCTGCCTCGTCGATCCGCGGGTTTGGACGAACCTCTTCGGACGTGCCGCCTTCCTCGACGCGGCGGAAGGCACCTTCACCATCGACCAGCCGGAGAGCGTGAGCGTGATCGAGACCCAGCCGCGCAGCCTGTCGAACCTTTGGCTGCTGGCCGCCGCGTGGCTGTCCCTCAATCCCGCGATCTACGTGGTCCTCATGCTGCTGGTGGCGCTCTGCCTCGGCTTGGCGACGGCGGCCCTGGTGCGCGATGTCGGCCGGAGCAACCGATGAAGCCGCTCGTCCACCGCGTCCGCGGGCTCGTCATGGCGGCCGCCCTCGGCCTCGCCCCGTCCATCGCGCCCGCGCAGACCACACCGAAACCGGCGCAGGCCCAGAAAGCCGAGCCGGCCGACGAGCCGACGCGCGAGATGTCCCGCCCCGCTCCCACGGGAACCGCCGTGCCGCCATCCACCGCCCTACCGTCCGCCCCGGGCGATGGGAGCGGCCCGGCGACCACGGTCCCGGTTCTGGCGGGCGCCCTCGGGGATTCGCCCGGATGGCGCACCTACCGCGCCCGGTTCGTCACCGCGGCGGGGCGTGTCGTCGATACGGCGAACGGGTCCATCAGCCACAGCGAAGGCCAAGGTTACGGCATGCTCCTGGCGGTGGCCGCCGACGACCGCGCCACCTTCGAGCGGATCTGGGGATGGACCCGCGCCAACCTGATGGTTCGCTCCGACGCGCTCCTGGCCTGGCGCTGGGCGCCGGACCAGCGCCCGGCCGTGTCCGACCTGAACGACGCCACGGATGGCGACCTCCTCGTCGCCTGGGCCCTCACCGAGGCGGCGGAAGCCTGGGGCGAAGGCGCCTACCGCACGGCCGCGCGCCGCATCGCCGTCGAGGTCGGCCGCAAAGCGATGCTGTTCAAGGACCCGCACGGCACTCTCCTGCTTCCGGCGGTGGCGGGGTTCTCGGCGGCCGACCGACCGGACGGCCCGCTGGTGAACCTGTCCTACTGGGTGTTTCCGGCGTTCCAGCGCCTCGGTCTCGTTGCCCCGGAATACGATTGGCAGGGCCTGATCCGGAGCGGAATCGACATCCTGCGCCAAGCCCGGTTCGGACCGTCACGCCTTCCCACGGAGTGGATCTCCATGAAGGCGGAGCCCCGCCCGGCCGACGGCTTTCCGGCGCTGTTCTCCTACAACGCGATCCGCGTGCCGCTCTATCTCGCCTGGGCGGGGGTGGGACGCCCGGAGGATTACGCGCCGTTCGCCACCCTGTGGAACAGCACGGACGTCGATCGCCTGCCCATCGTCGACACCCGCGACGGGCGCGCCGTCGAATGGCTCACGGAGAAAGGCTACGCCGCGCTGGCCAGCCTCGTGGCCTGCGCCGCCGATGGCCGGGCCGTTCCGGCCGATTTCGAGACGGTGCGCGACACCGAGAACTACTATCCGACGACGGTGCAGCTCCTCAGCATGGTCGCGGTTCGGATGAGGTACGCGTCATGCCTGAAGCGCTGAGCCGTTCCTTCGGCAGCGAAGCCGTGCGCGTTGGCCTCGGGCTCCTCCTCGCCAGCGGTGTCGCCGGGGCCGCATTCGCCCAGACGCCGACGCCCGGTCGGCAGGTCGTCTATGGCGATGGTGCGCGTGCGCCCGCCATCCTGGCGGCTCCCACCACGGCCGCGACCCCCGGCATGGTGGACGAGAGCGCCCTGCGCTACTACGCGGCCCAGAAGCAGACGGCCCGGATGAAGGCCGAGATCGGCCGTCTGAAGCGGCTGTATCCGGGCTGGACCGAGCCGGAGGACCTCGACACCCTGAAGCCGAGCCCGCCGGAGGAAGCCCCGCTCTGGGACCTCTTCACCGCCGGCCGCTTCGACGACCTGCGGGAGGCGATCGCTAACCGCCGGGCGTCCGACACCGCCTGGCAACCCTCCGAAGAACTGACGCGCAAGCTCCTGCGGGCCGAATTCCGAAGCCGGATCACCGCCTTGGGTACCGCACAGGGGGCAAAGCGCGCCGAGGATGTGGTCGCGCTGTATCGGGCCGACCAAGCCGCACTCGACCCGTCCGACGTCGAGAGCATCTGGACCATCGCGGACAGCCTCGCCGCCATGGGCAGCACCGAGGAGGCGCAGACGCTCTATCGCTCGGTGCTTCAGGGCAACGCCGATGCGGGCGCGCGCCGGGCCACGATCCAGAAGGCCATGGCCTACCTGAAGATGGCTCAGGCCGAGGAACTCATCGCCCTCGGCCGCGGCGAGGCCGACCGGAAGGGCGACGGGAAAGCCGAGTTCGATCCGATCCGCCTCGACATCACCCGTGCGCAGATCGCCGCGTTGCTGCACGACGACCCGGCCCAGGAACCCAAGGTTCCGGACCTCGCGGCGTTCCAGGCCTACGCCAAGGCGTCGAACGATCCAGGCCAGACCAGCCTGCTCGGGTGGTACGGCTACAAGCGGCGCCAGTATCGCGACGCCCTCGACTGGTTCAAGCTCGCCATCGCGCATGGCGGCGACGCCATGGTGGCGCACGGCCTCGCCCACACCCTGCGGGCCCTCAATCGGGTGCGGGACGCCGAGGAGGTAGCTTATGCGTGGCGGGACCGTTTCGTCGGCAACGAAATCCTCTACATCGATCTGCTGGAGCGCCGCCTGACGCAGGCCAACCCACCCTTCGTCGAGCCGGCCCGCATCGAGCGCTACGCGAAAGTGGTCGCGGCGTCCGGCTCGGGCGAGGGCGCCCAGGCCCTCGGCTGGTACGCCTACAATTCCTGCCAGTTCGAGGCGGCCCTGGAGTGGTTCCAGCGGGGCGTCGCCTGGCTCCCGGGCGAAACCACGGTGCTCGGCTACGCCCTGACCCTGCAACGGCTCAAGCGCCAGCGCGAGTATCTCGAGGTGATCAACCGCTACGACGGCCTGTTCCCGAAGGTGGTGGACCTCCTGTTCCGCGAGGATGTGGGCGGACCGCCGCTGCCGTGCCAAGCGACGCCTCAGCCCGCTGCGCGGCAGGCCGCCGCCGCACCGCCGGCTGCCGAGCCGAGCTATGGCCGGGTGCCGAAGCCCGGAACGTCGGCCCCGGGCGCCGCCGGCCTGCCGCCCGCGATCCAGCGCAAGGAATTCCCCCTCGCCGTCGCCCTCGACAACCCGCTGCGCTTTCCGGCGCCGTCGGCGCAGCGCCTCGTGACCGAGAACCCGCCCGGCACCTATGCGCCGGAACCGGTCATGCCGGCGCCACCCCTCGTGGCACGCCGGGTTCCCGGCGCGGGCGCCATGCCCTACGAGCGCTACGGCTTCGCCCTGCTGCCCGGCTACAACGGGAGCGACAAGCCGAGCGGCATGCCGCTTCCGGCCGCCGGTACCTTGTGGCGGCAGCAAGAGGCGGAGCGGACGGCGGTGCCGGGTCGCTCGGTTTCCGAGGACGATCGTTTCTCGGCGCCCGGCCGCGCCTCGGCGCTCGACGCAACCGGCGCGGACACTCGACGGGGCCTGCCTTGATCCACCACGTGCGCCGATTTCCTGCTGCCCGGTTCGCCGCCACCGCGGCCTTGGCCCTGCTCGCCATCGGCCCGGCGGCGCAGGCGGCGCCCGTGCTGCGCCTGCCGGGCGCCGGGCGGGTGGTCGCCACGAACGACACCCTCGTGCGCGACGGCTTCGACCAGCGCATCCAGTTCGGCGGTGGCACCGGCACGAATGCGGCGAATCTCGCCCTGCGCACTCAGACCGCCGATCTCGTCCTGGCTTTTCCAGCGAACCTCGCGCGGCCGAACCGCGCCGGGATCGACGCCGAGATCGCCGCCCTGTTTCCCGGTCAGATCCTGCGCGTGCTTCCGGTTCCGCGCCGGAACGCCTACGGCCCCGTCGGCATGGCCGTGGGTGCCGACTGTCTCTACGCCTGGCAGTGGATCGACCTGACCCCCGCCATGATGCAGGCCTCCGGCCGACCGCGCCTGTTCGGCGCCCTGAGCCGACCCGATCCCATCGGGGCGCTGTCGCTCCGCATCCGCCTGTGCCGGACCGAGCAGGCCAGCCTGCCGGACCTCATCGCAGCCGTGGAGAGCATGAGACTGGACCTCGTGGCGCGTCCCCAGGCGGATGTGGGGATCGCGCCTGCCGGCACCGAGCCCACCCGCATCCGGCGCCGCCCCCGCCCGGTCGCGGGCGCAGAGACGGCGCGGAGGGAGCGCGCCACGCCGCCGCGGCCGGTCGAGGCACGGACGAGACCTGAGCCCGCGCCCAAGGCCGGCGCCGTACCGGAAGCGGCCGGTCGCCGATTCATCGCCCCGGCGCCCTCGAACGAGGCTGTCGCGGCACCCGTCACCCGTCCGGTGCCGGGTGCCGTACCGGGTCCCGCGCCCGGCGGCCGGTACATCACGGATGTGATCCAGCAGCCCGAGGCGCCGGCCCGCGGGGTTCCGACGCCCGCGCCCAATCCGGTCGGGCGGCCGACGGGCGGTGAGGCCGTATCGTCGGACCTTCCAGCCCAGGCCTATCGCCCCGGCCAGCGCAGCCCTCGCTGAAACGCCCGCGACGGCGTCTTTCCCGCGATCGCGATCACGCCCCCTCGACCGCCCCGTCTTATGAGGTTAACCAACCCTTAAGACGCACGGCCTAGGTTGAGGGCGAGGGAATCCGGCCATATGCCGGCCCTTCGGGAAGGGAGACGGCGTGCGTTGGGGGGCTGATCGCTGGCGGTTCTATCGGCTGATCGGCCGCGAGGTCGCTCAGGTTGCACGCAATATCTATGTGGGCGCCACCGGACGACCCGATATTCTTGCGGGTGCCCGGGTCACCGGCCTCGTCATCGCGCCTCATGACTTGCGCACCAGCGATGCCACTTTCGCGGACGACATCTATGCCGGATTGTTCGTCTTCGCCGGGCGGTCCCTTTCCGTCAGCGGGCGTTCGCCGTTCGATTACGCGCCGCCATCCCCCGAATGGGCCGACGCCCTCTACGGTTTCGGCTGGCTGCGCCACCTGCGCGCCGCCGACACGGCCCTGGCCCGCGCCAACGCCCGTGCGTTCGTGGCCGACTTCATGGCCGGGCGCGGCGAGGCGGGGCTCGCCAAACCGACGCCCGTGGCGGCCCGCCGGCTCATCGCCTTCCTGTGCCAGTCCCCCCTGGTGCTGGAGGGGGCCGACCACGCCTTCTATCAGGCCTTCCTCAAGACCATCGGCCGGACTGCGCGCGATCTCGAGCGCGACCTACGGCGCGGGATCTCGCCCCAGACCCGGCTGCTCGCCGCCGTCGCGCTCTGCTACGCCGGGCTGTGCTGCGAGGGCATTCAGCCGATCCTGAGGCGAGCCACGCGCATCCTCGTGCGCGAACTCGAACGTCAGATCATGCCGGATGGCGGCCACCGCAGCCGCGATCCGCGCTTCGCCATGGAGCTGCTCCTCGACCTCCTGCCCCTGCGCCAAAGTTTCCTTGGGCGCGGCATCGACCCGCCGGAGGCGCTGCTTCACGCCGTCGACCGGATGCTGCCCCTCTTGCGGCTCCTGCGCCACGCCGACGCCTCGCTGAGCCACTTCAACGGCATGGGCGCCACCGCCGCCGACCATCTGGCCACCCTGCTGGTCTATGACGGTGCCATGGCCCAGCCCCTCATGCACGCGCCGAATTCGGGCTACGAGCGCCTGGAGGCCGGCCGCGTGCTCCTGGTCGCCGATGTCGGTGCGCCGCCGCCGCTGGTCGACTCGATCAACGCCGGAGCGGGCTGCCTCTCGTTCGAATTCTCGAGCGGCCCCCAGCGCATCGTCATCAATTGCGGCCTGCCGGCGAGCGGTCCGGAACTCCGGCGCCTCGCCCGCAGCACCGCCGCCCATTCCACGGCGACCATCGCCGATTCCTCTTCGTGCCGGTTCCTCACCGGGGGCGGGGCCTGGTACGAGCGCTGGGCGGTGACGTGGCTCGCCAGCCGCATCGGGCCCGTGGTCCTGCGCGGCCCTAGGGCCGTGAAGGCGGAGCGCACCCTCGATCCCGACGGCACGCGGGTGCTCGCCGCCCGCCACGACGGCTACGTCCCGGATTTCGGCCTCGTCCACGAGCGGCGCTGGCGCCTGGCCGCCGACGGGTCGGTTGTGGAAGGCGAGGATGCCTTCGTACGGTCGGGGTCGGCACGCGCGAGGGCCCACGAGGTCGCGATCCGCTTCCACCTCCACCCCGCCATCGCCGCCCGCGGCCGAGAGGAGGGCGGCCTCGAGCTCGTCTCGCCCATCGGCGAGGTCTGGCATGTCGAGGCCGAGGGCGCGCAGATGGCCCTGGAAGAGAGCGTCTACTTCGCCGGGCTGACGGGCGCACGACGCACGGACCAGATCGTCCTCTACCTCACGGTTTCGGAGGACACCCGTGTGCGCTGGCGCTTCGCCAGGGCGACACCCACGACGGGCTGAGGACCACCCTGGTCGCCTGCCGGGATTTCGTGTTAGGCGCCGGGCGGTTCCATCGCTTTCGACCGGACAGCCTTCCATGTCGCATGATCAGGTGCGGGTGACCCGCGCGCTCCTTTCCGTCTCGGACAAGGCGGGGCTCGTCGCGTTCGCCCGGGCCCTCGACGCACGCGGCATCGCCCTCGTCTCCACCGGCGGCACCCACCGCGAACTCCAGGCCGCGGGCCTGCCTGTGGCGGAAGTCGCCGATCTCACCGGCTACCCCGAGATGATGGACGGACGGGTCAAGACCCTGCACCCGGCGGTCCATGGCGGCCTCCTGGCGGTGCGCGACAATCCCGAGCATCAAGCCGCGCTCGCCGCTCACGGCATCGCCGCGATCGACCTCCTCGTGGTCAACCTCTACCCGTTCGAGGCCACCATCGCGCGTGACGCATCCTACGACGACTGCGTGGAGAACATCGATGTCGGCGGTCCGGCGATGATCCGCGCGGCGGCCAAGAACCACGCCGACGTGGCCGTGGTGGTCGATGTCGCCGATTACGGCGCGATCATCGCCGAGCTCGATGCCCAGGGGGGCTCCCTCTGCGGCGGCACGCGCCGGGCGCTCGCGGGCAAGGCCTTCGCGCGCACCGCCGCCTACGACGCGGCCATCGCCAACTGGATGGCAGGGCAGGGCGAGGGCACGGCCGGGACCTCGGCTCCGGCCTTCCGCGCCATCGGGGGGAGCCTCGCGCAAAGCCTGCGCTACGGCGAGAACCCGCATCAGAAGGCCGCCTTCTACCGGGCGCCGGGGCTCGTCCGCGCCGGAATCGCCAGCGCGCGCCAGCTTCAGGGCAAGGAGTTGTCCTACAACAACTTCAACGACACCGACGCGGCCTACGAATGCGTGGCCGAGTTCGATCCCGCCCGCATCGCCGCGGTGGCGATCATCAAGCACGCCAATCCGTGCGGGGTCGCCGAGGGTGCGAGCCTCGTCGAGGCCTACGAGCGGGCCCTCGCCTGCGACCCGACCTCGGCCTTCGGCGGCATCGTCGCCCTGAACCGGACCCTGGACGCCGAGGCCGCGGCGCGGATCGTCGAGATCTTCACCGAGGTGATCATCGCGCCCGATGCGAGCCCCGAGGCCATCGCCATCGTGGCGGGAAAGAAGAACCTCCGGCTGCTCCTCGCCGGCGGCCTGCCCGACCCGCGCGCGACCGGCGAGACGGTGAAGACGTTGTCCGGCGGCTTCCTCGTTCAGGACCGGGATGCCGCCGTCATCGACGACATGCCGCTGGATGTGGTGACGAAGCGCGCGCCCACCGAGCGGGAATACGCCGACCTGCGCTTTGCTTACCGCATCGCCAAGCACGTGAAGTCGAACGCCATCGTGTATGCCCGCGACGGCGCCACCGTCGGCATCGGCGCCGGGCAGATGTCGCGGGTGGATTCCTCCCGCATCGCCGCCTGGAAGGCCGCCGAGGGTGCGGCGCGCATCGGAGCCGCCGAGAGCCTCGCCGAGGGTGCGGTGGTCGCCTCAGATGCGTTCTTCCCGTTCGCCGACGGCCTCCTCGCCGCGGCCGAAGCGGGTGCGACGGCGGTGATCCAGCCGGGCGGCTCCATGCGGGACGCCGAGGTGATCGCCGCCGCCGACGCCGCCGGCCTCGCGATGGTGTTCACCGGACACCGCCACTTCCGGCACTGATCTCGCAGGGCGCGCCGCCCGCGCAACGTGCCGCATCCCGACCGAGGCCTACCTCCATGACCGACACCCAGACCTCATCCCGCCGTGGCGAGCGCCGCGCGGCCGGCAAGCGCCTGCGCGATTCGGTGCCGCGCGAGTCCCACGCCGAATGGCAGCCGGCGCCGGGTCGCGATCCCCTGGCGATCCTGAACGCCGGCGATTCCGGCCGGCTCATCGAACTCATTCCCCTGCGCCACGAGCGCATGCGGGCGAACCCCTTCGCCTTCCTGCGCGGGGCCGCCGCCGTGATGGCCGCCGACCTCGTCGGTGCGCCGGCGCCGGGCATCCCGGTCCAGGCTTGCGGCGACTGCCATATCGGCAATTTCGGGGTGTATCGCAGCCCCGAAGGGCAGACCCTGTTCGACATCAACGATTTCGACGAGACTTTGTGGAACGTCGACTTCACCATCGACGTGAAGCGCCTCGCCGCCAGCGTCGCCGTCGCGGCCCTGTCGCAAGGCGAGGACAAGGCGCGCCGCGCGGCCCGGGCCGGCGTGCGGGCCTACCGCGAGCATATGCGGACGCTCTCCGACCTGGCTCCGCTGAGCGTCTGGCACAGCCGGATCGACCTCGACCACGAGATCGGACGCCTCGGCGATGGCGACCTCTGCCGCAGTCTCCTGGCCAAGGCCGCCACCGAGACCTCCGACGGCCTCAGCCACGGGGACGCGCCCGACCTCGATCCGGCCACACAGCGTTCCGACCCGGCGCAGTGGCGCATCGCCGACAAGGCGCCGACGATCTTCCATGCCGGTGCGAACGGCTTGACCGAGGCGGTCGACGAGGCGGCGGCGGCGCTGCTGACCTACCCGCAGAGCCTGACCGCCGACCGCAACCTCCTGGTGCTGCGCTACGTTCAGCGCGACGTGGCCTTCAAGGTCGTGGGGATCGGCTCCGTGGGCACGGTCTGCGCCGTCGGGATCTACGCCGATGCCGATGGGGCGCCGCTGTTCCTTCAGATCAAGGAAGCGCGGCCCTCGGTTCTGGCTCCCCTGGCCCTGAGCCCGTTCTTCCTTGCGTCGGAGGGCCAGCGCGTCATCGACGGGCAGCGCATCATGCAGGCGGCGAGCGACCCGTTTCTCGGCACGTCCCATTCCGGGCCGAGCGGCCGCTCCTATTACGTGCGGCAGCTGAAGAACAAGAAGCTCTCGGCCGTGGCCGAGATCCTCGCCGAGAGCGGGGCGAAGGCCTACGCGAAGCTGTGCGGAACCACCCTCGCGCGAGCGCATGCGCGCTCCGGCGACGCGACCACCATCGCGGGCTACCTCGGACGGGGGTCGGCCTTCGACGAGGCCATCGCCGAGTTCGCCATCCGCTACGCGCGGCAGACTCAGGCCGATCACGCCGCGATGGTCGACGCGGAGGGGTGAGAACGCCGGCTCCGGCCGATCCCGCTCGCATCCGACGAAAAAGGCCCCGTCCTGCGACGGGGCCTTTTCTCATCCGCTGCCCGAAGGCGGGCGACGTCCGGACGAATGTGTCGGATATCGTCCCCCTTCGGGGTCCATGAGGCTCAGGCCGAGCGGGCCGGTGCCTCGTCGTAGGTGAAGATATCGCGATCCTTGGTCTCGGGGATGAACAGGGCCCCGATGACGGCGGTCGCGAGGGCGATGACGATCGGGTACCAGAGGCCGAAGTAGATATCGCCGGTCTGGGCCACCATGGCGAAGGCAGTGGCCGGCAGGAGGCCGCCGAACCAGCCGTTGCCGATGTGGTAGGGCAGCGACATCGAGGTGTAGCGGATTCGCGTCGGGAACAGCTCGACCAGGGCAGCCGCGATCGGGCCGTAGACCATCGTCACGTAGAGGACGAGGATCGTCAGGATGCCGATGATGGTCAGCTTCTGGGCCGAGAAAATGTCGATCATCTTGGCGAAGTTCGACAGGCCGTCCTTCGGGTCGATGACGATCTTCACGATGCTGGGGTTGTTGGCGGTCGGGTAGCCGGAGGCGGTGAGGGCGGCGCCGACATCCTTGGCGAAGGCCGGATCGGCGGCGGCGAACTCCTTGCCGGCGACGGTGACGGTGGCCTTGGTGCCGGCGGCGACCGGCTCTGTGGTGTAGTTCACCGCGGACCGGGCGAGCAGCGCCTTGGCGATGTCGCAGGAGTTGGTGAACTTGGCGGTGCCGACGGGATTGAACTGGAACGAGCAATCCGCCGGATCGGCCTTCACCACCACCTGGGTGTTCTGCTGGGCCGCGTGCAGGGCCGGATTGGCCGCAGCGGTCAGCGCCTTGAACAGCGGGAAGAAGGTCAGTGCCGCGATCACGCAACCGCCGAGGATGATCGGCTTGCGGCCGATCTTGTCGGAGAGCGCGCCGAAGAACAGGAACCCGCCGGTGCCGAGGATGAGCGACCAGGCGATGAGCACGTTGGCGGTGAACTGGTCGACCTTCAGGATCGTCTGCAGGAAGAACAGCGCGTAGAACTGACCGGTGTACCAGACCACGGCCTGGCCGGCGGTGAGGCCGAGCAGGGCGAGGAGGGCCCACTTGGCGTTACGCCACTGGCCGAACGCCTCGGAGAGCGGCGCCTTCGAGCCAGTGCCTTCTTCCTTCATCTTCTTGAAGGCCGGGCTCTCCTGCATCTGCAGGCGGATCCAGACGGAGACGCCGAGCAGCACGATGGAGACCAGGAACGGGATGCGCCAGCCCCAGGCGGCGAACGGCGTGATGGTGCCGGCCGTGCCGTCGGCCAGGGTGGTGGCCACGGGGGCGTAGTTGGCGTTCACGTAGATCTGGGTGAACAGGATCACCATCAGCGACAGCAGCAGCCCCAGGGTCGCCGTGGTCTGGATGAAGGCGGTGTAGAAGCCGCGCCGACCGCGGGGGGCGTGCTCGGCCACGTAGACCGCCGCACCGCCATACTCGCCGCCGAGCGCCAGGCCCTGCAGCATCCGCAAAGCCAGCAGCGCGACGGGGGCGACCCAGCCGACGCCGTACTCGTTCATGGTCGCGTAGGAGGGCAGCAGGCCGACGACGAAGGTCGAGATGCCCATGATCAGGATGGTGATGAGGAAGGTGTACTTGCGGCCGACCATGTCGCCGAGACGGCCGAACACCAGGGCACCGAACGGACGCACGAGGAAGCCGGCGGCGAAGGCCAGCAGGGCGAAGACGTTGCGCGTGGCTTCCGGGTAGGCGGAGAAGAACTGCGCCCCGATGATCGCTGCGAGCGAACCATAGAGGTAGAAATCATACCACTCGAACACGGTGCCGAGTGAGGACGCCAGGATGACCTTCTTCTCGCCAGCACTCATCGGCCGCGTGGCCGAATCGCTGACGGGCATTGCGCTTGACGCAACCATAACGACGTTTCTCCAGTATTTCGATCGCCCGAACGTTGTCCGCCCGTAGCTGTTGGACCCTTGTGCGTATCCAAGTTGTCGTGGCCCGGGGTGGCATGAACCGGCCCCAGGTCCGCGAGCGACGTTCCTGAATGCGTCGGGCCGAATGCTAAGCGACGCCTCGATTTCGCCCAATAGCGCCGCAGCAACGGAGAGTACCGAATTCGAAACGAATTCGGTGAAATGACAATTATTTTTTGTTCTGGGCGAGGATTAAAGCGTCCACCCATGCGTGAAGGGGCGCGGATTGCGCCGCGCCCCTTCAGATCTCGAGCTTTTCCGTCCTCGCAGCCTCAGTGTGCGTGCGCTCCGTCGGCACCGATTCCGGTCTCCGAGCGGATGAACTGTGCCTCGAACGACGCCCGTTCGGCCTGGGCCCGACGGGTGTTGTCGAGCTTCGAGACGACGAAGATCGTCAGGAAGGCGAGCGGCATCGAGAACAGGGCCGGGTTGTCGTAGGGAAAGATGGCGACCGGATTGCCGAATGTGGTCACCCAGACGGCCTTCGACAGCACCACCATACCGACGGCTGCGACGAGGCCGACGAGACCGCCGATGAGCGCCCCCCAGGTCGTCGTGCCCTTCCACAGGATGGACATGGCCAGGACCGGGAAGTTGCAGCTCGCCGCCACCGAGAAGGCGAGGCCCACCATGAAGGCGACGTTCTGGTTCTCGAAGACGTACCCGAGGTAGATCGCCACGATGCCGATGACGACGGCGGCGATCTTCGAGAGACGCACTTCCGCCGCCTCGTTGGTGCGCCCGCGGGCGATCACCTGGGCGTAGAGGTCGTGGCTGACCGCAGAGGCACCCGCCAGGGTCAGGCCCGCCACCACCGCCAGGATGGTCGCGAAGGCCACGGCCGAGATGAAGCCGAGGAAGTACGGACCGCCCACCGCGTTGGCGAGGTTCACCGCCACCATGTTGGTGCCGCCGATCATGCCCTTCAGCTTGTCGAAGGCGCCGGCCGCATCGAGGTTGAAGTAGGCCGGATCGGACATCAGCAGGGAGATGCCACCGAACCCGATGATGAACGTGAGGATATAGAAGTAGCCGATCAGACCGGTCGCATAGAACACCGACTTGCGGGCGGCCTGGGCGTCCGACACAGTGAAGAAGCGCATCAGGATATGCGGCAGGCCGGCGGTGCCGAACATCAGGCCGACGCCGAGCGAGATCGCCTCGATCGGGTTGTTGACGAGGCCGCCCGGCGCCATGATCGCGTCACCCTTCGGGTGCGTGGCGACGGCGGCGGCGAACAGGGTCTCGGGGTTGAAGCCGTAGCGGTAGAGCACCGCGCCGGCCATGAAGGTGGCCCCGCCCAGCAGCAGGCAGGCCTTGATCACCTGCACCCATGTGGTCGCCTTCATGCCGCCGAAGGCGACGTAGACGATCATCAGCACGCCGACGATGATGACGGCGTAGAGATAGGGCAGGCCGAACAGGAGCTGGATCAGTTTCCCCGCGCCGACCATCTGGGCGATCAGATAGAACGCCACCACCACAAGCGTGCCGGTGGCCGAGATGATGCGGATCGAGGTCTGGTCGAGGCGGAAGCTTGCCACGTCCGCGAACGTGAACTTCCCGAGATTGCGCAGGCGCTCGGCGATGAGGAACAGCACGATCGGCCAGCCGACGAGGAAGCCGGTGGAGTAGATCAGCCCGTCGAAGCCCGAGGTGTAGACGAGGCCGGAGATTCCGAGGAACGAGGCGGCCGACATGTAATCGCCCGCGATGGCGAGCGAGTTGGTTCCGGCCGAGATGCCGCCGCCGGCGGCGTAGAAATCGGCGGCCGACTTGGTGCCCTTGGCGGCCTTGTAGGTGATGCCGAGGGTGAAGATCACGAAGAACGCGAACATGCCGATGGCCGGCCAGTTCGTCGCCGATTTCGTGACGTTGCCGAGGTCCGGGCCGGCCGCGTAGGCGACGCTGGCGGCGAGGCCCGCGAGGGTGGTGCCGAGGACGATGGGGTGCCGGAGGCGGATCATCGGCCGAGATCCCGCTTCAGCGCGGCGGTCAGGTCATCGTAGCGGCCGTTGGCGCGCTGGACGTAGATGCCCGTGAGGATGAAGGCGAGCACGATCACGGTGACGCCGAGGACGAGGCCGAGGGAGGCGGTGCCGCCGCCGATCTTCACGGCCAGCAGCGCCTTGTCGAAGGCGATGAGGCCGATGAAGCCGAAGTAGATCAACAGCATGATGGCGGTGAGCGTCCAGCCGAACCGCGTGCGCTCGTGGACGAGCTCTTGGAAACGCGGATTCTGCGCGACGCGCGCAGTCTCGAGATCCGACATGACATGATCCTCCCCGGGCGCTGTCTCTTGACGGACCAGCATCCCGTTGTGACGAAGCGTGTGTGCGAACGCAGGCGCGCGGGCATCGGAATGCCCGCGCGGATGATCGGACCGGTGTCGCTCAGTGAGTCCGGTTCTGGCGATTCTCGATGAGGTCGTCGACGACCGCCGGCTCGGCGAGGGTCGAGGTATCGCCGAGGGACGAGAACTCGTCCTCCGCGATCTTGCGCAGGATGCGACGCATGATCTTGCCCGAGCGGGTCTTCGGCAGACCGGGCGCGAACTGGATCAGGTCCGGAGACGCGATCGGGCCGATATCCTTGCGGACCCAGGCCACGAGCTGCTTGCGCAGGTCGTCCGAGCCCTCCTCGCCCTCCATCAGGGTGACGTAGGCGTAGATGCCCTGTCCCTTCATGGCATGGGGATACCCGACCACCGCCGCCTCGGAGACCTTGGCGTGGGCCACAAGGGAGGATTCCACCTCCGCCGTTCCCATCCGGTGCCCCGAGACGTTGATCACGTCGTCGACACGCCCCGTGATCCAGTAATAGCCGTCGGCGTCGCGCCGGCAGCCGTCACCCGTGAAGTAGGTGCCGGGATAGGTCGCGAAGTAGGTCTGCTCGAAGCGCTCGTGGTCGCCGTAGACCGTGCGCATCTGGCCGGGCCAGGAATCGGCGATGCACAGATTGCCCTCGCACGGACCATCGAGGACCTTGCCTTCGGCATCGACGATGATCGGCTGCACGCCGAAGAACGGCCGGGTGGCCGAGCCGGGCTTGAGCTTGGTGGCGCCCGGCAGGGGGGTGATGAGGATGCCGCCGGTCTCGGTCTGCCACCAGGTGTCGACGATGGGGCACCGGGAATCGCCCACCACCTTGAAGTACCACTCCCAGGCCTCGGGGTTGATCGGTTCGCCGACGGAGCCGAGGACCCGCAGGGACGACCGCGAGGTCCGCTTCACCGGGGCCTCGCCGCCGCCCATGAGGGAGCGGATGGCGGTGGGCGCGGTGTAGAAGATGTTGACCTTGTGCTTGTCGACGACATCCCAGAAGCGGGAGTTCGACGGATAGGTCGGGATGCCCTCGAACATCAGCGTCGTGGCGCCGTTGGCGAGCGGCCCGTAGACGATGTAGCTGTGCCCCGTCACCCAGCCGACATCGGCGGTGCACCAGTAGACCTCGCCCTCGCGATAATCGAAGACGTATTGGTGCGTCATCGACGCGTAGACGAGGTAGCCGCCGGTGGTGTGGACCACGCCCTTGGGCTGGCCGGTGGAACCGGAGGTGTAGAGGATGAAGAGCGGGTGCTCGGCCTCCACGGCCTCGGCCGGGCACTCGTCGGTGACCTGAGCGGCGGCCTCGTCGTAATAGACGTCGCGGCCCGGCTCCATGGCGACGTCGGAGCCCGTGCGGCGCACCACCACCACGTGGTCCACGGCGTCCTTGCCGAGACGCGCGATGGCCGCATCGACATTGGCCTTCAGCGGAACCTTGCGGCCACCGCGCAGGCCCTCGTCGGCCGTGATGACGAGCTTGGAGGCGCAGCCCTCGATGCGGCCGGCGAGGGAATCCGGCGAGAACCCGCCGAACACGATGGAATGGATCGCCCCGAGCCGCGCGCAGGCGAGCATGGCGTAGGCGGCCTCGGGAATCATCGGCAGGTAGAGGGTGACGCGGTCACCCTTCGAGACGCCACGATTGCGCAGCACGTTCGCCATCCGGCAGACTTCGGCGTGAAGCTGACGGTAGGTGATGTGCTTGGATTCCGTCGGGTCGTCGCCCTCCCAGATGATCGCGACCTGATCGCCGCGTGTCTCGAGGTGGCGATCGATGCAGTTGTAGGCGACGTTGGTACGTCCGTCCTCGAACCACTTGATGTCGATATTGCCCGGCTCGAAGCTGGTCTGCTTCACCTTGGTGAACGGTGTGGACCAGTCGATCCGCTTGCCGTGCTCGCCCCAGAATGCGGCAGGGTCGTCGACGGAGGCCCTGTACATGGCCTGATACTTCGCATCGTCCACATGGGCACCTTCGACCCACTCGGTGCGGACTGCCACCACCTTCTCGTCCATGACGTTTTCCCTGAGCGGTGCCCGATCGTATCGCGATGATCCGCGCAGCCGGGGCTTCCCAAAACCTTCTTATGCTTAGGGGGATAGTCGCTGCAAGCACCTTACCGGCGAGACTTCTGGACAGGTTGCCCGAAGATCGGGCGGTGGCGCAGTCAGTTGCAGCCGGTGCAGATTCCCGACCCGATCTTGCGGTCGAGGGTGCGCTCCCGTCGGGTCGGCTCGGCGGATTCCCGGGGGCTCGCGCCGTCGAGGGCCCGGCCCGGCGGCTTGGTCACCCCGGTGGAGGTGATGTTGCGAAATTCGCCGGCGGATTCGAGGTTCTTCAGGGGCGCGGCGTCCGTCCCCTGCGCCGGGGCGGGGGTGGCGGCCAAGGCCATCAGACCTGCGACCAGGAACACACGGCTCGATACGATCCTGAGCATGGGAACCTCCTGCTTTTTCAGACAACGCGCGGAGCCTGCGCGAGGTTCTAGCCTTCCGCGCGCCGGCTCGCCTGGGCTGCGGGGAACAGCATCTCCACCAGGGTACCCTCGTCCTTGCGGCTGGTGATCCGGAACTCGCCGCGGTTGGCCTCCACAAGGGCCTTGGTGATCGGCAGGCCGAGGCCGGTGTCTCCACCCGGGCGCGGGCCCTGCACCGGCGCGGCGCGGTAAGGCTCCAGCAGGGTCTCGATCTCGTCGGGCGTGAGGCCGATGCCGGTGTCGCGGACCCTGAGGGCGATCTCGCCCCGGTCGGCCATGGTGGTGGAGACGATGACCTGACCGCCGGCCTCGGTGAAGCGGATCGCATTGGCGATGACCGTCAAGGCCGCCTGACGCAGGGAGCGTTCGTCGGCGAGCAGCGGCGCGAGATCGGCTGAGAAACTCGTCCGCACCACGATGCGCTCGCGCGCGGCCTCCGGCTGCATCTGAGCGACGCAGCGCGAGACGAGATCGTTCAGGGGAATCTCGGTGAAGTCGAGATCGAGATGCCCGGCCTCGATCCGGGCGAGGTCGTTGAGATCGTCGACGAGGCCCAGAACCTCCGAACCGGATTTGCGAATGTCGTCGAGGTAGTTGCGGTAGCGCTCGTTGCCCAGGGGACCGAAGGGCTCGGTGAGCATCAGATCCGTGAACCCGAGGATGCCGCTCATCGGCGTCCGGATGGCGTGGCTGACGCGCGCCAGGAACGCCGATTTCCGAACGTTCGCCGTCTCGGCGAGACGCAGGGCCTCCGAGGAGGACGCCGCTGCATCCTGGGTGAGCCGCACATCCGGCCCGCGCTGCGGACGAAGGATCGCGCAGAGCCGGGTCTCGGCGTCGCGCGGGACCGTGCGGATGGTCAGCCGGAGGGGGAGGGGGCCGTCCGGCCCGCGGGCGATCACTTCGCAGGCCGCTTCGCCGGGGGACGATCCCGGTTCGGGAACGCCATGCGTGGCGGCCAGCACGTCGACGGCGCTTTCCGGCGCGAACAGACTGAGGAAACTCTCACCCACGACCTCGCGGGGATCGGCACCGAACAGAGCGGCGGCCGCACGGTTGAGGGCGAGGATGCGGGCGCTGTCGTCCAGGGTGACGACCCCCTCGTCGAGGGCGTCGAGGATGCCGAGGGCGTCCTGGGCACGGCGCGCGGCGAAATCCTGCGCGATCCGCTCGGCCGTTCGTGCGCGGGCCGGTTCGTCCCTCACAGCGTCGCGCGCGAGAAGAATTTCGGCCGGGCGGCCGCACCAATCGATGGCCGAGCGCTGGAGTTCGACGCCGCGATGGGCGCCGTCGCTCGCCGTCAGGATCGCGGGCGCGTCGCTCGTCGAGCGTTCGTGCGGGGGCAGGCCGCGGAACAGGTGAGCAATGCCGCCGGCCGCCACGAGGGCCGGGAAATCGGGAAACCCGGCGAGATCGAGGAGCGTGCGGTTGGCGAACAGGACGTCGTCGCCCCGATAGACGAGTACGCCCGTGGGCAGGCGTTCGAGCGTGGCGACCACGGCCGCGTCCGGCGCCGGCTCCTCCGGCTCAGGCGCCCGGGGCGGCGGTCCGGGAAATGCCATCACGGCGCCGCTCGGGTTGGCACGTCCCTCGTCGCGCGAAGCCTCCGCCAGATCGTCGCCGGCGAAACGCGCACCCAGGGCGCGGGCGATCTCGCGGAACGCCGCATGCTCGTGAGTCGTCAGGGACTCGTGGGTCACCGGTGTTTCTTGGGTCACCGGTGTTTCTTGGGTCACCGGTGTTTGTTGAGTCACCGGTGTTTCTTGGGTCGTCGGGGACAGATCGACGTCCGGGGCCGGCGTGCCGGATGCGGCTTCCGACGGCGAGGGTTCCGAGATCAGCTCGTCCGGAGCGGTCTCGAGTCGTTGCGTCGGGCCCTCCTGCGGTGCGGCCTCGGAGAGTGGCACCGGGGTGGGGGGGGTCGGGACGACCGCTTCGGGTTCGGATACAGCAGCGGCCTCGACGCCGCGCACGATGCCGAAGCCCGCGAACCCGCGTGGCGGCTGTCCGGTGCGCGCCAGCGGCGCCCCGGACAGGTCGAGTTCGACGACACGGCTCGGGCCGGCGAGGTGGATGCCCAAGGGGATCGCCCGGAACGTGCGGTTGGCGGCGAGGACGGCGAGCAGACCTTCGGCATCCCGGGCGATGCCGCCTTGCGACAACGCGGTCCAGGATCGCCCGACGATCGCGCCGCGCAGGAGTGCGCCGGCCGGACCGTCCACACGCACGAGGGTGCCGGCCGCATCGGTCGTCCAGGTGAAGCGCGGAACGGCGCTCGGCTCTGCTGGCACATCCGCGGGCACATCGGCCTCCGCCGCAGGCAGGGAGGACGCGGCGGGCGGGACTGTCTCGGGATGCCCGCTCGGAGCAGCCGGCACGACGGGGCGCAGTCGGGGAACGGCCTCCGTCAGGACGAGAACCCGCACGACGCGACCGTCGGACACCGTCCCCAGAACCACGAGACAGGTCGTCGGCGGGGCAAGGCCGCGCCGGTCGAACCGGATGCGGGTCAGGGCGGGCCGGGGCGTCGCCTGGATCTGCGCAGCGAGACGAAGGCTCGGCAGGACGACCCCGTTCGCGTCCGCGATGGCATGCGCCAAAGGACGTGCCGCACTGGATGCGTGGACGAGGCGGGTACCGGCCTCGTCGAAGATCAGCAGGGCGCAGCCGGGCATGCTCAGGAGCGGCCCGAGGCGCGGTTCGCCCCCGAGACTCCGCACCAGGGCTCCCAGCGCCGCATCGTCCGGGACAAGCCCTTCGACCCCGTTATCGAACATTCGCACCCGTTTCACGTGGCGAGCTTATGGAGAGGATGTTTTCTCTTAACCCCAGCCGGGCCGGAGAGTGGACATCAATCGGTGGCGCCACACGTTTACCTGTTGTCAATCTTAATGCAGCCGCACAGGGTGGCATAGGGCGGACGGTGTGTTATTGTGCAGCGCACAACGAACGAATCAACAAGCAGTCCAAGAAGGAGAGGATGATGACCAGCACCCCGAATTATGAAGTCCCCGCCGAGATGCGCGACTTCGCCGAGAAGAGTGTCGATCAGGCCCGCAAGGCGTTCGATTCATTCATCAGCGCTGCCCGTCGCACAGCCGATACGGTCCAGGGTTCGGCCGAGACCGCCCGCACCAGCGCGCACGACGTGTCCGCCCGCGGCTTCGAGTTCGCCGAGCAGAACGTGACGGCGGCCTTCGACCTCGCCCAGAAGCTGGTCCGCTCGCGCGACCTCCAGGAGGCCATGCAGCATCAGGCCGAGTTCGTCCGCAGCCAGTTCGCGGCGATCCAGGCGCAGGCCAAGGAGTTCGGCGGTCTCGCTCAGACGGCGATGCAGCAGAGCGCAGAGAAGGCCAAGGGCGTCATGCAGGAATCGGCCGAGCAGGCCCGCAAGGCCATGGAGCAGGGTGCCGAAGCCGCGCGTAAGGCCGGCGCCGACACCGAGCAGGCCCTGCGCAACGCCACCAACAACTGAGATCCGGCTCGTCCGAGATCCCGGTTCGGTCAAGCCACCGATCGACGCCCGACGGCTCGTCCCGCATCCCAGCGGGGCGGGCCGTTTTCGTCGTCGCCATATTCCTAGGCGCTATGCTCGAAAACCCGATTCCCCTCCGCGCCGCGATGCCTTAACGGTTGCGCCCCGCCGGGCGTCCCGCCACGAGCGGACCGGATCAATCGAGGAGCTGCGTATCCCGATGCGACCTGCCTACCGAATCAGCGTGATGGTCGCGGCCCTGACCGCCGTGCTCGGGTCCCAAGGCGCCAGCGCACAATATTACGACGACGGTTACGACCGTCCGCCGCCGCGCCGCTACTACGACGACCGTGGGCCGCCGCCGCGCCGCGCCTATGACGATCCCTACGGGCGTCCGCCGCCTCGCCGGGTCGCGACGGGCCTCAATTGCGACGCCGTGCAGTCCGGTCTCACGGGCTTCAAGCCCTATTCCTGTCCCTTGCCGGGGCCGCGCCCCCTCGGTGTGCGCTGCTTCTGCGACATGCCCATCGCCTCGTTCAGCGCGCCGCAGACCGCCGTCGGCCGGGTGGTCCCGTAACGGACCGGCCTGGCCCCCATCTCCTGCACCCCGTCTACGGACACGAAAGCGCCGCCCCCTCGAACGAAGGGGCGGCGCTTTCGATTTACGTCGGTTTCTGGCCGGCGCCCGAAAGGATCAGTTCAGAACGACGACCTTGGCGCCGACCCGGACACGCTCGTAGAGGTCGGTGACGTCCTCGTTGGTCATGCGGATGCAGCCCGAGGAGACCGCCTGCCCGATGGTGTCCGGCTCGTTGGAGCCGTGGATGCGGTACTCGGTGTTGCCGATGTACATGGCCCGTGCGCCGAGGGGGTTCTCGACTCCGCCGGCCATGTAACGCGGCAGATCGGGACGGCGGGCAATCATGGCGGCGGGCGGAGTCCACGACGGCCATTCCTTCTTAGCCGTCACGGTCTTCGTGCCAGACCACGTGAAGCCCGGGCGACCGACGCCGACGCCGTAGCGGATCGCCTCGCCACCCGGCAGGACGAAGTACAGCCGGCGCTCGGAGGTAGAAACCACGACGGTCCCGGGCTTGTAGTCGCCCCGGAAGGCGACGAGTTCACGTGGGATCGGAGCCACCTGCGCCTGGGGAGCGGCCTGGACACCCTGGCCGACCGTGCCCTGGTAGCCATAGGGGCTCGCGCCGGTCTGCCCGTAAGCGGGGTCGGCGTAATAGTCTTCGCCGGCATCGCCGCCGAAGGGATCGTAGGGGTTCGCCAGCACCGGGCTGCCGGACAGGACACAGACGCTGAGAATGCCCGCGAGGGCGGAGGCCAAGGTCTTCATCGTTGATGCCTTACCTGAAGCGTAACCTTTGCTATACAAGCGTAAGCGTAGGGTGCCGGTTCCACGAGGCCCTGAAGATTTCGTTTCTCCGCCGATCGCGCGCGATCAGAACACCTCGTCGGTGTGCACGTCGAAGCGGGCGAGGTGCGCGTAGCCGAAGTTGGTGGTGATCGCCACGTCCGTGGCATCCCGGCCCCGGGCCATGACGATGCGGCCGATGCGCGGCGTGTTGTGGCGGGCGTCGAAGGTGTACCAGCCTCCGTCGAGATAGACCTCGAACCAGGCCGAGAAATCCATCGGATCGGGCACGGGCGGAATCCCGATGTCGCCGAGATAGCCGGTGCAGTAGCGTGCCGGGATGTTCATGCAGCGACAGAAGGCGACCGCAAGGTGCGCGAAGTCCCGGCACACGCCCTGGCGCTGCATGAACCCATCCCAGGCCGTGCGGGTGGCGTCCGCACACATGTAGTCGAAGCGGATCCGCTCGTGGACGTAGTCGACGATGGCCTGAACCCGGCCCCAGCCCATGGGCGTGCCGCCGAACAGGGACCAGGCCGTCTCGGACAGCTTGTCCGTGTCGCAGTAGCGGCTGCCGAGGAGGTAGACGAGCACGTCCGACGGGAGGTTCTGGACCTCGATCTGCTGTGCCCAGGGGGCGTACACGTCGGGCTGCCCGGAATCCTGCACGATGAAATCGGCCGAGATGGTCAGCCGCCCCATCGGCGTGACGATGCGCGTGAGGATGTTGTCGAAGACGTCACGGTATTCCTGCGACGGGATCGGCGGATCGAAGGTGATCATATGCGGCGTGAGCAGGTCGGGCATCCGGGAGGGATGGACGCTCAGCGCCAGGATCATGGGGGTCGGCTGAGCCGATTCGAAGGCGATGTCGAACCCAGTCCTGATCTTCATGACGCTTACCCAATCTCTCGAATTTGAAATGTCGTGTCCCGCGGGAAGATCCGGGCAATGCAGTAATTGGACCGTCAACGCGCGATCATAGGGTCCGGAACCCGTGCATCGCCAGCACCCGGCTCGACTTCATCCACGGCGACGCTCACGGTCATGCCGAGGTCGTCCGCGGGAAACCCGAAGAAGGAGCCGTGCAGGGGCACGGCCTGGCGCGGATCGCGGGCAACGGCGACGCGGATCAGGTCGCGGTTGCCCACGATCCCGTTGGTCGGATCGAATTCGATCCAGCCGGCACCCGGCAGGTAGACCTGCACCCAGGCATGGGTGGAGCCGCCGCCGACATGGCGTTCACGGTCGCCACGCGGGTTGTAGAGGTAGCCGGAGACGAACCGTGCGGCCATGCCGAGCGCCCGCACGGCCTCGATCATCAGCACGGCGAAGTCGCGACAGCTCCCGCGCTTCAAGCGCAGGGTGGTGACCGGGTCCTGGACGCCCTTCTCCGAGCGAGCGAGGTAGGCGAAGTTGCGCCGAACGCTGCGAGTCATCTCGGCGAGGAGATCCTGGGTCGCGATACGGCCGTTGGGCGGGACGAAGCCGCGGGCCCAGGCGTCGACCTCGTTGCGCGGATCGGGATGCTGCCGCTCCATCGAGCGGCTGAGGTCGGGGATGTCATCGGCGCCGTAGCCGAACGGGTAGAAGGCCGCGTGCGGGGCGAGCGGGAAGATCGGCGCGAGTTCGGGCGTGTGATCGAGGGTGATGGTGCATTCGAAGGTCAGGGTAGAGGCCCGCCCCTGGAAGGACGCCACGGCGACGCAATTGCCGAACACGTCGTGCAGCCAGCGCAACGACACCGGCTCGGGCGTGATCTTCAGGGCGGCGGAGAGGAGCCGCTGATCGTAACTGTCGCGCGGCCGGAACATGATCCGGTGCTCGCCGAACGCCACCGGCTGACGATAGCGATACGTGGTGATGTGGCGGACGGACAGAATCGGCACGAATCGGCTCCACCGCGCCGGGCGGCGCGGTCTCGTCCTCGATTAATGCAAGAGGTGCGCCCAAGCGAGATGGTGCGATGCAAAAGGCGGGGTTACTCTCAGGGCAGGATCGGCTGCGGCTCGGCGCAGGCCCGCTCCGCCTCGCCAAGAAGGTCCATCGGACGCCACGGTTTCGGGATGAACACAGCCTGAGGGGCGAGGCTGCCCGGTCGCTGCGTGCGCTGGCCCGAGGTGACGACGAGCCGGGTCATCGGCCACAGCAGGGCGATCGCGGACGCGAGCTGAACCCCATCCATGACGCCCGACAGATGCACGTCGGCAAACACCAGGGACACGTCGCCGCCACGCGTGCGCATGATCTCGATGGCCGCCTCGGCGCTGTCGCACCCCACGACACCGAGTTCGGTCTCTTCGAGCAAGGCCTCCGCCAGGGCCCGGGTGGTCGCGTCATCCTCGACCACGAGGGCGAGTTTGCCCGATTTGGAGGTGGGCTTGCCGGCGATGGGGCTGGCGACGGCGGGTGCGGGCTCGGGTTGGCGAACCTGGCGCACGAGGGCGGCCAAGTGCTCGGGCACCCCTTCGGCGATGAGATCGTCGTAGAACGAGGCCAGGGCCTGACCGATTCGGTCGAGGGACAGGCTCGGGCTCAGGGTGTCGGCGGGACCGAACACACCTCCCTCTGGCACGCGACGGTGCGGCGTGCCGTTCGTATCGGCCTCGAAATCGGCCAAGCGGAGCCTCCAGCTTTACGGTCTCGTGGTGGGCCGAGTGTCGGACACACCTACATTAAAGCCGGGAGGGCACGCTGGGTTGCCGAAAATCCATCGTGCGTTCGCGATGCGGGCGCGGAATCAGTCCGCGGAGGCGTCCGCATAGGCCATGACGCCGGCCACGGAGCGGACATCGCGATAGCGGGCGCCGCGCGCGCTCATCATCGCCTCGAACTTCTCGTGAACCTGGGCCACGGACAGGCTCGTCGCCTTGCGGCGTCCGCGCTGAGCCGCGAAGAAGATCGTCTTGTTGGCGCGCGCGGGCCCCGGCAGCATCTGGGCGGCGGCGGCCTTGGGCTTGTCGGCAACGGTGGCGAGGAACTCCTCGGCGTCGTCCGGTCCGAGGAAGTGAGCGAGATAGACCTCCCCCAGCGACAGGTCGCGGCCGATGCGCAGGGCGATGCGGGCGGCGTCGCGCTTGAGCATCTCACCGGCCATGAGGGCGGAGAGGTAGGGGTCGCGGCGCAGTTCGAGGATGCGGGTGCGCTCGGCCGGATCGGCGACGGCGGGGCGGCCGTTGTCGCCCGTCGTCACGAGGGCGGCGTCCTGCGTCAGCCCGTGCTTGGGTCCGAAATCACGCACCACGCCGAGCCAGGTCCGCTCGATGAACTGGAACAGGCCGGTGGCCGAGGAGGTCTGGGCCTGCACCTCGGTCTTGAAGCTCGATTCCTTATCGGCCACCGCCATGAGCAGCACCGGGTCGGTCTGCACGGCCTGGGCCGCGCGGACGATCTTCTGCACGAGGTGGCGGCGGATCTTCATCGGGCCGAACTCGAGGACGTCGTTGGGATCGCCCACCGCGCTTTCGGTGATGAGGAAGTCGTACGAGACCCGGTCGACGGCGTTGGAGCCGAGTTCGGTATCGAGGTCGTGGATCGGCGCGAAGGCGGCCGACGCGGAGAGGACGCTCGCAGGAGTCCCGAGAATGGCGGGCGGGGCGATCTGAACGCGCGGGCGGGGCATCGCCACGGTGGTCATGGCCTGAGCCGACTGAACCACGCCACCGAGGCCGGACCCGGCCGGACCGACCCCGTTGAGGAGGGCCACGCTGAGCCCACCGACGAGAAGCGTCACCAGGAGGACGGAGCGCGTCAGCGCCGCCCGGCTGCCGTGTTCGCGGCCGACGCGGCCGCCGAGGGTCAGGGCGTCGGAAGTGGGGGACGAAACGATCGCGGCGGAACGACCGCGGAGGGGACCCTTGACGGGACCGTTGGCGAGGGCAGTCCGTGACGATCCGACCGTGCGACCCTGCATGTGCTCTCTTCGTCCCCGCGGCTGGTAACTACGGGGAGAGATTAACTTGACAGATGTGGCGACAACACGGCTCCGCTCGTGGCGAAGCCGTGGCGGCCGAGTTTTCCTCAGCCGATGCGCGCCTTGAGGGCGGCCACGACGGCATCGCCCATCCCGGCGGTGCCGAGCGCCTGTGCGCCCTCGGCGGCGATGTCCCGGGTGCGGGCGCCACTGGCGAGGGCGTCCGTGATCGCGCCGTCGAGGAGATCCGCCGCCTCGCCGAGGCCGAACGAGTAGCGCAGGGCCATGGCCAGCGATCCGATCATCGCGAGGGGGTTGGCGATGTCGCGCCCGGCGATGTCCGGTGCCGAGCCGTGCACGGGCTCGTAGAGGGCTTTTCGCGAACCCTTGTCATCGACGGCGCCCAGCGACGCCGAGGGCAGCATGCCCAGGGACCCGGTGAGCATGGCGGCCACGTCGGAGAGCACGTCGCCGAACAGGTTGTCGGTCACGAGCACGTCGTACTGCTTCGGGCGGCGCACGAGCTGCATGGCGCAATTGTCGGCGAGCACGTGCTCCAGGGCCACGTCCGTGTACTCGGCATGGACCCGGGTGACGACCTCCTTCCACAGGACGCCGGACTTCATCACGTTGTGCTTCTCGGCCGAGGCGACCCGGCCCGAACGCTTGCGCGCCAGATCGAAGGCGACGTGGGCGATGCGCTCGATCTCGCCCGTGGTGTAGACCTGGGTGTCGACGGCGCGCTTCGACCCGTCGGGCAGGGTGGTGATCTCCTTCGGCTCCCCGAAGTACACGCCGCCGGTGAGCTCGCGTACGATCATGATGTCGAGGCCCTCGACGAGCTCGCGCTTGAGAGCGGAGGCGTCGGCGAGCGCCGGGTAGCAGATCGCCGGACGCAGATTCGCGAACAAGCCCAGATCCTTGCGCAGGCGGAGAAGGCCCGATTCGGGGCGGATCTCGTAGGCGACGTCGGCCCATTTCGGACCGCCGACGGCGCCGAGCAGTACCGCATCGGCCGCATCCGCCCGGGCGAGGGCCGCGTCGGTGAGCGCCACGCCATGGGCGTCGATGGCGCTGCCGCCGACGAGGTCGTGCTCGGTCTCGAACGCCGCGATGCCGGCCTGCCCCAGGAAGCCGATCACCGTCTCGACCTGTGCCATCACCTCGGGGCCGATGCCGTCGCCGGGCAGAAGGAGGAGCTTGTAGGTGGTCATAGGATCAACTCGCCTGGGTTCATCGTCCCGTCGGACGCTGTACGATGGGCTGCGGCGGAGCCGCAGCATTTGGGGTTGCGGGTGTTCAGACCTTCCGCGCCACGGTGAACCGCGCCGCGTCCCGCAGAATCTGGGCCCTGTCGCCCCAGGCCGAGACCGCATCCTCGCAGACGCCCACGAGACGGTCGCACTCCGCGCGTGCGCCGTCGAGGCCGAGGCGGTCGACGAGGGTGGCCTTGCCGGCGTCCTTGTCCTTGCCCGTCGCCTTGCCCATGGCTTCCGCCGAGGCTTCGCGGTCGAGGATGTCGTCGGCGATCTGGAAGGCCTGACCCAGGGCGTGGCCGTAGCGCAGGAGCGCGCGACGCTGGTCCGGCGTCGCACCGCCCACGATGGCGCCGGCCTCCACCGAGAAGGCCAGGATCGCGCCGGTCTTCATGGCCTGGAGCTGCAAGGTATCGTCGACGGTGAGCGAGACGGCTCCGAAGCGCCCTTCCGCCCCGAGATCGAGGAGCTGGCCGCCGACCATGCCGCCGAGGCCCGAGGCCTTGGCGAGGCCGAGTACGAGATCGGCCCGGATGGCAGGATCGGGCTGCCAGGCCGAATCGGCCAGGACTTCGAAGGCCAGAGTTTGAAGCGCGTCGCCGACCAGGATGGCGGTGGCCTCGTCGTAGGCCTTGTGCACGGTCGGCTTGCCGCGCCGCAGGTCGTCGTCGTCCATGGCCGGCATGTCGTCGTGGACGAGGGAGTAGCAATGCACGAGTTCGATGGCCGAGCCGGCGGCGAGCGCCCCGGCCTCGGGGCCGCCGAGCATGCGGGCGGTCTCGACGGCGAGGAACGGGCGCAGGCGCTTGCCGCCGCCGAGCACGGCGTGGCGCATGGCCTCCATCAGGCGCACGGGGCGGGTGATCTCGCCGGCTTGCGTCTCGGCGGTCAGGCGGTCGGCGAGCCAGGCCTCGACGGTGTCGGCCACCGTGGCGAGCCTGTGGGAAAACGCGTCGACCGGGGCATCCGCCTTGACCGAAGCGTGAGATCCTTGCGTTGACGTCATGGTCGGGCGGGCCTTCGGAAGTGTGAGCGTGGCGCGAGCGGAGGAGGTTCGAATTCAGGACGAGGCCGAGAGTGCCGAGCGGCCCCTGCGGCGCAGGCCGCCCCAGGCAGCCGCACGCCCGGCCCGTGGCCGCGGCCTGCGCAGGCTCGTCGGCCTCGTGCTGCTGGTGCCCGCCCTCGCGGTGGGTTTCCTGCTCGTCATGGCGCTCGTCTATAGCGCGGTGACCCCGCCCTCAACCCTGATGCTCGGGCGATGGGCGGCCCTCAAGGCTGTCGACCGGCAGGCCGTGGCCCTGTCGGCGATCTCGCCCCACCTCGTCCAGGCGGTGATCGCCTCGGAGGACCAGCGGTTCTGCCTGCATGGCGGCGTCGATTGGAACGCCCTTCGGGACGTGGTCGACGACGAGGAAGGCCCGAGCCGCGGCGCCTCGACGATCTCGATGCAGACCGTGAAGAACGTGTTCCTGTGGCCGGGGCGGTCGGTCCTGCGCAAGGGCCTCGAGATTCCCTTGGCCCTGGCGACGGATGCCCTGTGGGGCAAGCGCCGGATGCTCGAGGTCTACCTCAACGTCGCCGAGTGGGGCGAGGGGGTGTTCGGAGCCGAAGCCGCGGCGCAGCGCTGGTTCGGCAAACCCGCGCGCGACCTGACGCGCGCGGAGGCGGCCCTGCTCGCGGCGGTGCTGCCCAATCCGATCCTGCGAAACCCGGCCCTGCCGTCGCGCGGCGTTCGCGCGGCGGCCGCTCGCATCCAGGCCCGAATGAACGGGGTGGGCGGGCTGATGGGCTGCCTCAAACGATAGCCCCACCTCGACACCCGGGGCGCGGAGGCGGCGGCGGGAAACGCCGTCGCGGTTCGTGACCCGCGTTTGAGGATTTCTCGATGCGGCCGACGTGATATCGCGATCCGCCCGGTGATTCGGCGCCGGCCTCGATTCCGGACGATCGCACGCCATGCTCCGCACGCTCCCACGCCCATCCCTCCGCGTTGCGGCCGTCCTCCTGTCGGCGAACCTATTCGCATCGGTCTCGGTCTCGCCCGCCCGGGCGAACGACAGCGCGGCGGAACTCGACGCCGGCGGTCTCGTCCTGGTGAAGGACCGAGACATCGGTCTCGTTCGCGAGGATCTGCGCATCGGCCTCGAACGAATCACCGTGCGCTACGTCTTCCGCAATCGCTCGGCGAGCCCCCGCACCGTGCGGGTGGCCTTCCCGCTGCCCCCCATCGATGGCGCCGAACTCTCTTTTTCGGCCCAGGATCTGCCCGATGAATCGAGCGCCAACTTCGTCGGCTTCACGGTGGCGGTGGACGGCATACCCCTGACCCCGCAACTCGAGGAGCGCGCCTTCCTCGGGGACCGCGAGGTCGGCGATCTCCTGCGCAAGCACGCCATTCCCCTCAACCCCATGCGGCGCGACGACCTCGCCAAGGCGCTGGCCAAGTTGTCGCGGCCCGCACGGGCCGAACTCGTCGCCGCCAAGCTGATTCCGGAGGCAGCCGAGATGGGCGAGGGCCTCTGGCGCAGCGAAGCGAAATTCCATTGGGACCAGACGTTTCCGCCCGGGCGCGACCTTGTCGTCGAGCACGTCTACCGGCCGGTCAACGGCAGTCTGCTGATCGGCGAGAGCGACCTCAAGGACCAGGCTTTCCGCGCCCGCTACTGCCTCGACGATGCGGGGGCGGCGGGGCTGCGCCGGATCATCGCCGCCGCGGGGGCGAAGCCGGTCGATGCGGGCGGAGGCCCGAACGCCGTCGTCCGCGCCGTGGTGGTTCCCTACATCGTCACCACGGCACGCAACTGGGCCGGCACCATCGGGACTTTCGCGCTCACCGTCGACAAGGGGCATCCCAAGACTCTGGTGAGCCTGTGCCGAAACGGCCTCGTCAAGACCGGCCCCACGACCTTCGCCTTCACCGTCACCGACTTCGTACCCGATGCCGATCTGAGGGTGCTCTACGTCTCGCCGGATGCGGAGGCGCTCGGCATCCGTTAGAGGAGGCCGGAACGCTTCCAGAGAGACACGCGATGACCGAGCCGACCTTCGAACTCACCCTGGAGCGCATCGCGCTGATCCGCCGGATGGTGGTGGCCTGGAACCGGGAGGGGAGCGGCGCCCCCATCGTCCATCCGGACGCGCCCTACGGCAGCACGGATCGGGACGGCGACATCTTCAACGTCACCGGCGACGACGACGGCGCGGACGAGGAGCACCGGACCCTCGGCGACGGGCTGGCGGTGTTCTGCGCGAACGCGGTCCTCAAACCGGGGCGCTACGCCTATCACAACACCCTGGCCAAGCTCGATTCGGCCGATGTCGGCGACGTGTTCCGCGACGAGACCACCGGCGAGACGCCGGAGCACGTCACCTTCGACATCACAGCCGAGCATATCGCCCTGGTGCAGGCCCTGAACGTGGTGTGGGACACGGCCCGTGACGTGCCGGCCATCGACGTGGCCCGGCCCTACGGCACCGCCTCGGAGCCACCGACCCTGCACCACGAGATGCAGCCGGCCCTGCAGATCTTCCTGCGCTACGCCGATCTCGGCCCGGGAATGTTCCGGAGAGGCGTGGCCGGCTGGATCCCGGCTTGACCACCGCTCGGACAAGCTCTCCCCCGTTGCGGGGGAGGGCCGCGCGGCTCAGGCGCCGAGCTTCTTCTTGCGCTGGGCGAGGGTGCGCAGGCGCAGGGCATTGAGCTTGATGAAGCCCGCCGCGTCGCGGTGATCGTAGGCCACGGCCCCTTCCTCGAAGGTGACGAGGTCCTGATCGTAGAGGGAGTTCGGGCTGGTGCGGCCGATCACGTGGATGCCGCCCTTGTAGAGCTTCAGCCGGACCTCGCCGGTGACCATCTCCTGGCTCTTGTCGATGAGGGCCTGGAGCATTTCCCGCTCCGGTGAGAACCAGAAGCCGTTGTAGATCAGCTCCGCATATTGCGGCATGATCTGGTCCTTGAGGTGCGCCGCACCCCGGTCGAGGGTGATCGACTCGATGGCGCGGTGGGCCGGCAGAAGGATGGTGCCGCCCGGCGTCTCGTACATGCCGCGGCTCTTCATGCCGACGAAGCGGTTCTCCACGAGATCGAGGCGGCCGATGCCGTTGTCGTGGCCGAGCTGGTTGAGCTTGGCGAGCAGCGAGGCTGGCGACAGCGCCTCGCCGTCGATGGAGACGGCGTCGCCCTTCTCGAAGCCGATGGTGACGATGGTGGGGGTATCGGGCGCCTCTTCCGGCGACAGCGTGCGGGAATAGACGTAGTCCGGCACCTCGTCGGCGGGATCCTCGAGCACCTTGCCCTCGGAGGAGGCGTGCAGGAGGTTGGCGTCCACCGAGAACGGGCTCTCGCCGCGCTTGTCCTTCGAGATCGGGATCTGGTGCTGTTCGGCGAAGGCGATGAGCTGCTCGCGGCTCTTCAGGTCCCACTCACGCCACGGGGCGATGACGGTCACGTCGGGCTTGAGCGCATAATAGCCGAGCTCGAACCGCACCTGATCGTTGCCCTTGCCGGTGGCGCCGTGACAGACGGCATCCGCGCCGAGGCGCTCGGCGATCTCGATCTGCTTCTTCGCGATCAGCGGCCGGGCGATGGAGGTGCCGAGGAGATAGACCCCCTCGTAGACTGCGTTGGCGCGAAACATCGGGAAGACGTAGTCCCGCACGAACTCCTCGCGCAGATCCTCGATGAAGATGTTCTCGGGCTTGATGCCGAGGAGCTCGGCCTTCTTGCGCGCCGGCTCCAGTTCCTCGCCCTGGCCGAGATCGGCCGTGAAGGTGATGACCTCGCAGCCATAGGTGGTCTGCAGCCACTTCAGGATGATCGAGGTGTCGAGACCGCCCGAATAGGCTAGCACGACCTTGTTGACGGGCTTCGGGTTCGCGTCTGGCATCGGACTCGCTTCGGGTTCGGACATCGGGCGTCTGGCGCGGCTTATCAGCGGAGCGATGGACGGTGCAACCGCCGTGCCGCCGACGCGTTCGTCAGCGTGACAGTGGCCCTGGCGACCTTGCCCCCGTCGCTTCCAGGGGCCAATCTGGCCGCTTCCAGAGAATCCGGAGATTCGACGTATGCCGCGCCGGCCGACCCTCGAATTCTGGTACGAGTTCGCATCCACCTATTCCTATCTCTCGGCCATGCGGATCGACGCCCTCGCGGACGCGACCGGTGTCGAGGTGCGCTGGCGGCCCTTCCTCGTCGGGCCGATCTTCGCCGCCCAGGGCTGGAACTCATCACCGTTCAACCTCTACCCGGCCAAGGGTCGGAACATGTGGCGCGACGTGGAGCGCGAGGCCGCCCGGATCGGCCTGCCGGCGGTGACGCGTCCCGATCCGTTCCCGCAGAACAGCCTCAGCGCCACGCGGGCCGCCACCTACGGCATGGACCACGACTGGCTCGTGCCGTTCTCGAAGGCGGTCTACGAGGCCGAATTCGCGCGCGGACAGTCCATCGCCGAACCACCCGCCGTGGTCGCCCTGCTCAACGGCCTCGGCCTCGACGGGACGATCATCCTCAAGCAGGCGGCGTCGGAAACGAACAAGGGGCGCCTGCGCGTCAACGGCGAGGAGGCGCGCTCACGCGGGATCTTCGGCGCACCAACCTTCCTCACCGGCGACGGCGAATTGTTCTGGGGCAACGACCGCCTCGAGCAGGCGCTCGCCTGGGCGGCGGGCGACCGGCCCGGGGCCATGCGGGAGTAGGCGTTTCGCCCCGAGCCGATCGGGATTAGAACCGGGCCCGACCTCTCCTCGATCCCGGGCCGCCCCATGCGCTTCGACCGTCGGCATTTTCTCGCCTCCACCGCCGCCATCGGCCTCGCGGGCGCCGGCCGGGCGTTCGCCCAGGGCTACGGCCAGACCTACAAGGTCGACAGCGACGAGGGCCGCCCCGTCGCCAACATGCGCCTGCCCGGCGAGATCGTCGGCGAGATTCCGGGCCTGAAGGGGGTGACCTATATCGGGCCCGCCGACGCCGAGACGACCCTGTACGAGTTCTTCGACTACAATTGCCCGTACTGCCGAAAGGCCGCCTCCGACATGGTTTCGCTGGCGGAGAGCGATTCCACTCTGCGCATCGGCCTCGTCAACAATCCGATCCTCGCGCCCCAATCGGCCCAGGCCGCCAAGGTGGTGCTGGCCGTGCAACGCCGGCTCGGCTCGGCCGCCGCATGGAGCCTGTACCGAATCCTTCTCGCCGGACGCGGCACCATCGACGGTACCGGCGCCCTCAAGGCCGCGGCCAAGCTCGGCGTGCCGTCCGCCGAGCTGGAGACCATCGGCGACAGCGAGGAAGTCCGCCTCGCCCTGAAGGCCCAGATGCGGATGGCGGCCGATCTCGGGCTTGCCGCCACACCGTCCTACGTGCTCGGCAACACGGGCCTCCTCGGGCATCCCGGCGCCAAGTCCCTGGCCCGGATGATCGCGGCCACGCGGCGTTGCGACCGGATCGCCTGCTGACGCCCGCCTCACCTTCGCCACCGTTCGGCGCGACCGCGTGTTCGAGACGCTGCTGCGTCGCACGAGCGGCCGTGCCCCGATCGGGCGCGCAACCCCCTCGACGGGCTGTCCCGTGTCGGCGTGGCCGATCGTCTTGCGCCCCTAGAACCCGCATGCTAGGCCCTCGCCGCGCCGGAAGGGCGGGTTTTTCCATGACCCGCGCAGACCGGCACGTTCCCAATCCTGACGGTTTCGCAAACCTGCGCCGGACACGGCACGCAGTGGCCGAAACCCTAGGGCCGGATTGAAGAGAGAGCGGCGCGTGGCGCAGAACGGTTCCGAGGCGGCTTCCCCGGTTGCAGGCGTGGCGGCGCGCTATGCGTCGGCCCTGTTCGAGCTGGCGCGCGACGAGCGCGATGTCGATGGCGTGGCGGAGAGCCTGGAGCGCTTCGGCGGCCTGCTCAACGAGAGCGCGGATCTGCGCCGTCTCGTGCGCAGCCCGGTTTTCTCCGGAGCCGAGCAGGAGGCCGCCATCGGCGCCGTGCTCGACAAGGCGGGCATCACCGGTCTCGGTGCGAACTTCATCCGCCTCGCCGCCGCCAACCGCCGCCTGTTCGCCCTGCCGGACATGATCCGCGCGTTCCGTGTGCTGGTCCGTGAATCCAAGGGCATCGTCCGCGCCGAGGTCACCGTCGCCGAGCGCCCCTCCGACGCCGTCGTCGAGGAGATCAAGGCCAGCTTGCGCGATGTCGCCCGCGCCGAGATCGACCTCGACCTCAGGATCGACCCCAGCCTGATCGGCGGCCTCGTGGTCAAGATCGGCAGCCGCATGGTGGACGCCTCCCTGCGGACCAAGCTCAACGGTATTCGCCTCGCGATGCGGGAAGCCCGGTAAGGACCCGTCAGGGTTCCCCCGCTCCCGTTCTCCACCCATTCAATCAATCAACGACAAGAGGCCCGACGATGGATATCCGCGCCGCCGAGATCTCCGCGATCCTGAAGGATCAGATCAAGAATTTCGGCCAGGAAGCCGAAGTCTCCGAGGTGGGCCAGGTCCTGTCCGTGGGTGACGGCATCGCCCGCGCCTACGGCCTCGACAGCGTCCAGGCCGGCGAGATGGTCGAGTTCGAGTCGGGCGTGCGCGGCATGGCCCTCAACCTCGAGCAGGACAACGTCGGCATCGTGATCTTCGGGTCCGATCGCGACATCAAGGAAGGCCAGACCGTCAAGCGCACGGGTGCCATCGTGGACGTGCCCGTCGGCAAGGCGCTGCTCGGCCGCGTCGTCGACGCGCTGGGCAACCCCATCGACGGCAAAGGCCCCATCGCCACCACCGAGCGTCGCCGCGTCGACGTGAAGGCCCCGGGCATCATCCCGCGGAAATCCGTGCACGAGCCGATGGCCACCGGCCTCAAGGCCATCGACGCGCTGATCCCCGTCGGCCGCGGCCAGCGCGAGCTGATCATCGGCGATCGCCAGACCGGCAAGACCGCCATCGCCCTCGACACCATCCTGAACCAGAAGCCGGCCCACGCGGGCACCGACGAGAACGCCAAGCTCTACTGCGTCTACGTCGCCATCGGCCAGAAGCGCTCCACCGTCGCTCAGTTCGTGAAGTCCCTCGAGGACAACGGCGCGCTCGAATACTCCATCGTCATCGCCGCAACTGCGTCGGACGCGGCACCGATGCAGTTCATCGCGCCCTTCGCCGGCTGCGCCATGGGCGAGTACTTCCGCGACAACGGCATGCACGCCGTGATCGTGTACGACGATCTCTCCAAGCAGGCCGTGGCCTACCGTCAGATGTCCCTTCTGCTGCGCCGCCCGCCGGGCCGCGAGGCCTATCCCGGCGACGTGTTCTACCTGCACTCGCGGCTTCTCGAGCGCGCCGCCAAGATGGGCGACGCCGCCGGCAACGGTTCGCTGACCGCGCTGCCGGTCATCGAGACCCAGGCCAACGACGTCTCGGCCTACATCCCCACCAACGTCATCTCGATCACCGACGGCCAGATCTTCCTCGAGACCGACCTGTTCTACCAGGGCATCCGCCCGGCGGTGAACGTCGGCCTCTCGGTCTCGCGCGTTGGCTCCTCGGCCCAGACGAAGGCGATGAAGAAGGTCGCCGGCAAGATCAAGGGCGAGCTCGCGCAGTACCGCGAGATGGCCGCCTTCGCGCAGTTCGGCTCGGATCTGGACGCCTCGACCCAGAAGCTCCTGAATCGCGGCTCGCGCCTCACCGAGCTCCTGAAGCAGCCGCAGTTCTCCCCGCTGAAGATGGAAGAGCAGGTCGCTGTGATCTATGCCGGCGTCAACGGCTACCTCGACGCCCTGCCGGTCTCGAAGGTCCGTCCGTTCGAGGACGCCTTGCTCTCGACCCTGCGCACCAAGCACGCCGATCTGCTCGCCAAGATCCGCGACTCGAAGGATCTGTCCGACGACAGCGCCAAGACGCTGAAGGGCGTCGTCGAGGCCGTGGCCAAGTCGTTAGCCTGAAGGACCCTCGGCCGATCCGCAGATGATCGGCCGAACGTCAGTGTAAGCGAGGTATCCGGAAGGCCGGATACCTCGCCTTGAGCCGCAGCGGATGGATCTGGAAGTCACCCCATGGCGAGTTTGAAGGATCTGCGTAACCGCATCGCTTCGGTGAAGGGCACGCAGAAGATCACCAAGGCCATGCAGATGGTCGCCGCCGCCAAGCTGCGGCGCGCCCAAATGGCCGCCGAGAGCGCGCGTCCCTACGCAGAGAAGATGTCCCAGGTGCTCGGCAACTTGGCCGCCAACCTCGTCGGCGGCGTCCAGGGTCCGAAGCTGCTCTCGGGCACCGGCTCGGAGAAGACCCACCTCCTCATCGTCTGCACGGCCGATCGAGGCCTGTGCGGCGGCTTCAACTCGTCGATCGTGCGTCTGGCCCGCGAGCACATCCGCCGGCTCACCGCCGAGGGCAAGACGGTGAAGATCGTCACCGTCGGCAAGAAGGGCTACGACCTCCTGCGCCGCCAGTACCGCGACCAGATCATCGAGAACCGCGATCTGCGCGGCAACAAGCCGGTGGATTACGAATTCGCCGCCGAGATCGCCGACAGCGTCATCGCCCGTTTCGAGGCCGGCGAGTTCGATGTCGCGACGCTGTTCTACTCGCGCTTCCGCTCGGTGATCGCCCAGGTTCCGACCGCCCAGAAGCTGATCCCGGCGGAACTGCCCGAGACCGGTGCCACGGCCCCGGACGCCGCCCTGCAGTTCGAGCCGAGCGAGGAGGCCATCCTCGACACCCTGTTGCCGCGCAACCTCACGGTGCAGGTGTTCCGGGCGCTCCTCGAGAACGCCGCCTCCGAGCAGGGAGCCCGCACGGGTGCCATGGATTCGGCCACGCGCAACGCCGGCGAAATGATCAAGAAGCAGACGCAGATCTACAACCGTACGCGTCAGGCCATGATCACCAAGGAACTCATCGAAATCATCTCGGGCGCCGAGGCCCTCTAGGCCGCTCCGGCACCCTGACCGCAACATCGTCGAAGGACCCGTATCATGGCGAACACCGCTACCCCCGGCGCCGGCTCCAACAAGGTCGGCAAGATCACCCAGGTCATCGGCCCCGTGGTCGACGTGCATTTCGACGGCCATCTGCCCGAGATCCTGAACGCCCTCGAGACCAAGAACAACGGCAACCGTCTCGTCCTCGAAGTCGCCATGCAGCTCGGTGAGAGCACCGTGCGCTGCGTCGCCATGGACACGTCGGAAGGCCTCGTGCGCGGTCAGGAAGTCACCGACACCGGCGAGGCCATCAAGGTGCCCGTGGGCTTCAACACCCTCGGCCGCATCATGAACGTCATCGGCGAGCCCATCGACGAGGCCGGCCCGATCGTCTCCGAGACCCTGCGCGCCATCCACCAGCCCGCGCCGTCCTACGCCGAGCAGTCCACCGAGTCGCAGATCCTCGTCACCGGCATCAAGGTGGTCGATCTTCTTGCTCCCTACGCCAAGGGCGGCAAGATCGGCCTGTTCGGCGGCGCCGGCGTCGGCAAGACGGTGCTGATCATGGAGCTGATCAACAACATCGCCAAGGTGCACTCGGGCTATTCGGTGTTCGCCGGCGTCGGCGAGCGCACCCGCGAGGGCAACGATCTCTACCACGAGATGATCGAGTCCAAGGTCAACATGGACCCGAAGGAGAACAACGGCTCGGCCGAAGGCTCCAAGTGCGCCCTCGTGTACGGCCAGATGAACGAGTCCCCCGGCGCCCGCTCGCGCGTCGCCCTCACGGGTCTGACCATCGCCGAAGACTTCCGCGACCAGGGCCAGGACGTGCTGTTCTTCGTGGACAACATCTTCCGCTTCACCCAGGCCGGCTCGGAAGTGTCTGCGCTGCTCGGCCGCATCCCGTCCGCCGTGGGCTACCAGCCGACGCTCGCCACCGACATGGGCGCCCTGCAGGAGCGCATCACCACCACCACCAAGGGCTCGATCACCTCGGTGCAGGCCATCTACGTGCCGGCCGACGATCTGACCGATCCGGCGCCCGCCGCCTCGTTCGCCCACCTGGACGCGACGACCGTGCTGTCCCGCTCCATCGCCGAGAAGGGCATCTATCCGGCCGTGGATCCGCTCGACTCGACCTCGCGCATGCTAAACCCCGCCGTTCTCGGCGAGGAGCATTACGCGGTAGCGCGTCAGGTCCAGCAGACCCTGCAGCGCTACAAGGCCCTGCAGGACATCATCGCGATCCTGGGCATGGACGAGCTCTCGGAAGAGGACAAGCTCACCGTCGCCCGCGCCCGCAAGATCGAGCGCTTCTTCTCCCAACCCTTCTCGGTCGCCGAAATCTTCACCGGCTCGCCCGGCATCCAGGTCCCGCTGGCCGACACCATCAAGGGCTTCAAGGGCCTCGTGAACGGTGACTACGACGATTTGCCGGAGGCGGCGTTCTACATGGTCGGCACCATCGAGGACGCCAAGGAGAAGGCCAAGAAGATCGCGGCGGCGGCCTGATCTTGAGCAGCAAGATCGGTCTTCTCCTCGTCGGTCTCGTCGTCGGCGCCCTGGCCGGGTACCTCACCCGGCCCCAGGCCGCCGAAATCAAGATCGGGGATTTCAGCCTCGAAGTTCAGGGTGACAAGCCGGCGGGTACGTCCGGCGGTACCCTGACCACCGGCCAGATGCAGCATATCGGCATCTTCGCGGTGATCGGCGCGGCCCTCGGCCTCGGGGTCGGCTTCGTCGCCGGCCGCGGCCGGGCCTGACACCCTCTACGGCGCACGGCCCCGGGCCGCGCGCCGTTCCGCACGACAGACACACCCGAACCGGGATTCGCGACGTCATGGCCACCTTCCAGTTCGATTTCGTCGGTCCCGAGCGGACGGTGTATTCCGGCCCGATCGAGGCCGTGCAGCTTCCCGGCATCGAGGGGGAGATGACCGTTCTGCCGGGCCATGCTCCGGTGCTCACCGCCCTGAAGGTTGGCGTCATCGTGATCAACGAGGCCGGCCACGCCGGCAAGCGCGTCCTCGTACGCGGCGGTTTCGCCGATATCGGGCCGACCTCCGTCACCGTCATCGCCGAACGGGCCAATCCCTTCGAGGAGATCACACCGGAATCCCTCGACCGCGATATCGCCGCCGTCGAACTCCTGCGCGATGCGACCACGGATTTCGCCAAGAAGGACGAGCTCAACGGCCAGATCGTCCAGCTTCAGGATGCAAAGGTCGCCCTCGCGCTCTGAGGTCGAACCGGCCCGAAATCTACGAAGCCGCGCGCTCGAGCAAGGCCGTGCGCGCGGCTTCGTCAGCCGGGCAGCCGGCCGCGAGCCACTGCGTCCGCGCCCGTCCGAGGCGGCGCCCGATCTCCGGTCCAGCCGGGATACCCCGTGCGACGAGGTCGGACCCGGTCAAGGGGAAGACCGGAACCGACACTTCGCCCCGTACCATCAGCCCGAGTAGATCACCGGCCTCCGCCGTGATTTGTGATGGACACGCCCCAAGGGCGTCGCTGGCCAGGGCGATGGGCTCGGCGCCATGAGCGGCCGTCAGCCTGCGCATCTCCATCACGTCGATCACGGTTCTGCTCCGCAGAGCCACCAGCGCACGGGCATAGCGCCCGAGCCGATTCTGTTCCGCCTTCGACAGCCTCAGGCGAGCGGTCAGGCGTTCGGCATCGTCCGCCGAGAACACCGAAAGGGCCGCCAGCCGCGCCGGCGCGTCCCAGGGGTGCCGGGTCGTCCGTTCGAACCGTCGCAGGTCACCGATCCCGCCGACGAGCCGGCCGAGGAGGCCGGTCTCGCTCAGAACGGTCACGGCCGGAACCGCCCCAGGGGCGAGGAGCAGTTTCAGCAGTTCACCGCGCACGCGCTCCCGCGACAGGCCGTCGAGGGCGGCCCGGGCGCCGATGCAGGCCGCAAGCCCCTCCGCATCGGGTGCTTCGGCGCCGTAGCGGGCGTGGAAGCGGAAGAATCGGAGGATCCGCAACGCATCCTCACGGATGCGTGTCGCGGCTTCGCCGATGAAGCGCACACGGCCGGCACGAAGATCGGCGAGGCCGCCGGTCGTGTCGTGGAGGTGACCCTCGGCATCCACCGAGAGGGCGTTGATGGTGAAATCCCGCCGCTGCGCATCGAGGCCGAAGTCGCGGCCGAACCGGACCACGGCGTGACGTCCGTCCGTCTCGATGTCCTCGCGCAACGTCGTGACCTCGAACGTCGCAGTCCCGGCCATCAGCGTCACGGTTCCGTGCTCGATACCCGTGGGGATGCTGCGCAGGCCCGCCGGCCTGGCGCACGCCACCACGGCTTCCGGCAGGAGCGTGGTGGCGAGATCGATGTCGTTGGACGGATGCCCGAGGAGCGCGTCGCGGACGCAGCCTCCGACGAGGCGGGTGTGTTCCCCCGGAACGCGCAGCGCGGCCAGGACGCGTGCGAGGCCGGGAGTCGCCAGCAGGGTGCCCAGCCCATCCGGGTCGAGGCGGTGCGCCGTCACTGGAAACGACCCGGCACGACCGCGCCGTTCTCCAGGCGCGGCGGTACGTAGCCGCCGCGATGGCGCTCACCGAACAGTCCGGTGGCGACGAGGGAGAGGATCACCAGGACGATTCCCGCCATGGTCAGGCGAAAGACCTTGCCCTCCCAATGGGCATGATGGCGCGGATGCCGGCCGCTGAGGGCGAGATAGCCCGCGAACAGCAGGAACGGCAGGAGGAAGATCAGCACTTCTTCGACGAGCTTGCGGATCATGAAACTCTCATTCGCGGCGACGTGCCGGATGGGGGATACAGGCGTTCGTGGAGGTTGTTCACGATGCCGGCGGTCACGCCCCAGATCCGATGATTACCGTAGGCGATCACGTGGTAGCGCCGGGTGCGCCCTTGCCAAGTCGCGGTCTCGATTCGGCGTCGACCCGGATCGAGCAGGTAGGATAGAGGCGCCTCGAACGTGTCGGCGACTTCGTCGGGGTTGAGACGCAGGGTGGCGGCCGGATCGACGAGTCCGAGCACCGGCATCACCAGGAAGCCCGTGGCCGAGAGGTAGGGGTCGAGATAGCCGAGGGTCCGGATGGCGCCGGCCTCGAGGCCGATCTCCTCGCGGGCCTCGCGCAGGGCCGCGTCGGCGGGCGTCGCGTCGGTGGGATCGATCTTGCCGCCCGGAAAGGCGATCTGGCCGGAATGATCGCGCAGGTGTGCGGAGCGCACGGTGAACACCACGCCGAGGCCGTCGGGACGCGGCACCACCGGTACCAGCACCGCCGCATTCCGGTGTGGCCCGGGCGGCACGACGTCGATGCCGTCGAGATCGTGGTCGCCCCGCGGATTGGCCGTCGGGTCACCCGGCCCGGGTGGTTCCGCGTCGAGATACCGGGCGGCGCGGTCGATGAGCTCGGCGACGGCGTCGAGTCTCATGCGGTGGCGGTGGGTGCGATCCGGTGGAACGTGCCGCCCGCGGCGATGCCGAGCCAGCCGTCGCGTTCCTCGGCCAAAGCCACGAGATCGTAGGTCAGCGCCCGGGTCACAAGCGCCCACAGGCCGCGCCGGACGTGCACGTAGGGGCGCAAGCCGCCGGCCTCGTCCTCCTCGAACCGCAGGGCATGGTCGGAACCCACCGCCACGAGGTCGTCGACGTTGGTGCGCAGCGCGATGCGGCGGCCGTCGCCGTCGCCCTCCACCGCCATCTCGACGGCGACGAAGGCTGCATCCTCGACGGTGATTCCGACGCTTTCGACCGGCGTCACCAGCACGATGCTGCCGTCCGGCTCGCACCGGAGGATGGAAGCGAACAGCTTCACCAGGGCCGGGCGCCGGATCGGCGCACCATCGTGGAACCACGTCCCGTCGGCGGCGATGCGCATGTCGATGGCGCCGCAATAGGGCGGGTTCCACTGGTCGACGGGCGGGGGACCGCGTCGGGGCAGATCACCAAGGGCGGCGCTCAAGCGGTCGATGGTCGGGTCGGATTCGTTTGGTGCCATGACGGAAAGATAGCGCTCGAAGCCGCCTTTGGAACGCCTGGAGGCAGGCCTGTTTCGTTGCCCGCATGCGTCCGATTCGCGACAGGAAAGGCACTGTCGAACCGAAGGCGAACGCCTGCGGCGTCGCGCCGACCTTGCCAGGGCGGCGCAAACGGCGCCACACTCGACCTGCACGGCCACCGCATGGCCGTTCCCTGACTGCTGCCATCGACCCCCAGAAGTCGAGGCGGAACGCGAGGACCGACACCGCATGACGCAAGGCTCCCAGCCGGCCACCGCCCTCGACGACGGCATCGTCGCCACGGCGGAAGCGTGTCTCGGAGCCGTCGGCGCGGCGCGTGAAGCGGTTCACAAGGTCATTTTCGGCCAGGAGCAGGTGGTCGATCTCACGCTCATCACCATCCTGGCGGGCGGCCATGGGCTGTTGGTCGGTCTCCCCGGCCTCGCCAAGACCAAGCTGGTCGAGACCCTCGGCACCGTCCTCGGCCTCGACGGGCGCCGGGTCCAGTTCACCCCGGACCTGATGCCCTCGGACATCCTCGGCACGGAAATCCTCGACGAGGATGCCAACCGGCACCGCTCGTTCCGGTTCGTGAAGGGGCCGGTCTTCACCCAGTTGCTGATGGCCGACGAGATCAACCGCGCCAGCCCGCGCACCCAGTCGGCCCTGCTGCAGGCGATGCAGGAGCATTTCGTTTCCGTGGCGGGCGAACGATACGATCTGCCGCGGCCCTTCCACGTGCTGGCGACCCAGAATCCCATCGAGCAGGAGGGCACCTACCCGTTGCCCGAGGCCCAGCTCGACCGTTTCCTGCTCGAGATCGACGTCGGCTATCCGGATCGGGCCGCCGAGCGCCGCATCCTCATCGAGACCACGGGCGTCGACGACCACAAGCCTCAGGCGGTGATGTCCACCGAGCAGCTCCTTACGGCCCAGCGCCTGGTGCGCCGCCTGCCCGTGGGCGATGCCGTGGTCGACGCGATCCTCGACCTCGTGCGTTCCGCCCGGCCCGAGGGGGGCGACCCGTTCCTCAACGGCAAGCTCCTGTGGGGGCCCGGCCCCCGCGCCAGCCAGGCCCTGACCCTGGCGGTCCGCGCCCGTGCCCTCATCGAAGGCCGCGTCGCGCCCTCCATCGCCGACGTGAAGGCCCTCGCCGAACCGGTGCTCAAGCACCGCATGGCCTTGAGCTTCGCCGCGCGTGCGGACGGGGAGACCGTCCCGGGTCTCATCGCCCAGCTCGCGGCCAAGCTCTAGCGCATGGCCATAGCCCCCACGCGGACGGCCCCCACGCGGGTCCTCCCCGCCGAGGCCCGCGTTCCCGGGCGGCGCGAGACCGAGAGCGCCCTCGGCCTCGCCGAGCGGATGCCGCGCTTGATCCTCGAAGCGCGACGCGTCTCGACCACCCTGGCCCACGGCCTGCACGGCCGCCGCCGGGCGGGACCGGGGGAGAGCTTCTGGCAGTTCCGGCCCTTCGTCGCCGGAGAGGCCGCCGCACGGATCGACTGGCGCCGCTCCGCCCGCGACGACCGGCTCTACGTCCGCGAGCGTGAGTGGGAGGCCGCGCACAACATCTGGTTCTGGATCGACCGATCGGCCTCCATGGGCTTCGCCTCGCACCTCGCCCAGGCGCCGAAGGTCGAGCGCGCCCTGGTCCTGGCATTCGCGCTGGCCGACACCCTGGTGGACGGGGGTGAGCGTACGGGACTTCTGGGACTGACCCGCGCCGTCACTTCGCGTCGCATAGTCGAGACCCTGGCGCAGGCGCTCGTCGGCGACCACGCCGGTCTCACACGCGACATGCCGCCCCGCGCTTCGCCGGGTCGCTTCGACGAGGCGATCCTGATCAGCGATTTCCTGTCGCCGCTCGCCGAGGTGCGCCAAGCCGTGGAGGCCATCGCGGCGCACGGCACCCACGGCCACCTCGTGATGATCGTCGATCCCGTCGAAGAGACTTTCCCGTTCTCGGGCCAAGCCGTCCTGCACGATCCGGAAACGGACCGGACTCTGGCCATCGGCGACGCCGGAGCCTGGGGTGAGGCCTACCGTGCCCGCATCGCCGAGCATCGGGCCGGCCTCTCCGAGATCGCCCGCGCTCAGGGCTGGACCCTGACCATCCACCGCACCGACCGACCGGCCAGCGAAGCCGCCCTTCGCCTGCTCACCCTCGTCGCCGCCGCGCGCGGGACCGGCTGAGGATCGTTACCGTGCTCGGATTGCCCCTGACCTTTGCCGCCCCCCTGGCGCTCGCCGCGCTCGTTGCGCTGCCGGCCCTGTGGTTCCTCCTGCGGGTGACGCCGCCGCGTCCGCGCCGCATCGACTTTCCGCCGCTGCGGATCATGGCCGACCTGCTGCCCAGGCGCGAGACGCCGGCCCGCACGCCGCCATGGCTCCTGATCCTGCGCCTGCTCGTGGCGGCCTTTCTGATCCTGGCGGTGTCCGGGCCGGTCTGGAACCCGTCGGGCCTCGGCGGGGAGACGGGACGCACGCCCCTCGTGGTGATGATCGACAACGGATTTTCCGCCGCCCACGATTGGCGCGAGCGCCAGCGGGTCGCCACCGATGCCGTGGAGACCGCCGCCCGCGACGGGCGTCCCGTGGCCCTGATGGCGTTGGCCGAGCCGGCCGCGCCCATCGAGGCCCGCGTGCCCGCCGATGCCCTAGAGCGCCTGCGCGCCATCGCGCCCCGGCCGCACCTCGCGGAGCGTGCGACACATCTGTCCGTCCTGGCCGCCTTCTTCGAGCGGACACCGGGCGCCGCTGCGCTGTGGATCAGCGACGGCGTCGCGGGACCGGGCGAGGACACGTTCGCCAAGGGCCTCGCAGACCTCGTCGGCAAGCACGGCACCGGTCTCACCATCCTGCGCACCGATCGGCCGCCGGCCCTTGCGCTTTCGGCCGCGGAATCCGGCGGCCGGCTCACGGCCCGTGCCCTGCGCGCCTCGCCCAACGGTCGCGACGGCGGCACCGTGCGTGCCCTCGACGCGAAGGGCCTGCCGCTGGCCGAGCACGACTTCACCTTCCCGGACGGTGCAACCGAAGCGGCGGTCGCCTTCGATCTGCCGGTGGAACTGCGCAACGGCATCAGCCGCCTCGAGATCCTTGGCGAACGCTCGGCCGGCGCCGTGACCTTGGTGGACGAGCGCGGCAAGCGCCGCCGCGTCGGGCTCGTCTTCGGCGGAACCAGCGATCAAGCCCAGCCGCTGTTGGCCCCGACTCACTACCTTTCCCGCGCCCTGGTGCCTTTCGCCGACGTGCAGGAGCCGCGCGGCGCCAAGGGCGTCGCCGAATCCGTTTCGCAGATGCTCGATGCGCAGGTTTCTGTGCTCGTGCTGGCCGATGTCGGTGCCCTCGACGCCGCCACCCTGGAGCGGGTCGAAGCCTTCGTCGATGCCGGCGGCCTACTCCTGCGCTTCGCCGGGCCGCGCCTGGCGGCGGGCAACGACCCCCTCGTGCCCGTGCGCCTGCGCCGGGGCGGTCGGACCCTCGGCGGGACGCTATCGTGGGACAGCCCGAAGACCTTCGCGACCTTCGCGCCGGAGAGCCCGTTCGCCGGACTCGTTCCACCGGCGGATATCGGCGTGCGCCGGCAGATCCTCGCCGAGCCCGACGGCGAGCTCCCGGGACGGACCTGGGCGTCGCTCCAGGACGGCACTCCCATCGTGACTGCGCAGAAGCGGGGCCAAGGGCTGGTGGTGCTCTTCCACGTCACCGCCGACACCACATGGTCGAACCTGCCCCTGTCGGGCTTGTTCATCGACATGCTGCGCCGGGTCGTGGCCCTGGCCGGCACCGGAGCGGCGCCTGCCGGCGACGTCGCACGTCCCCCGGCGGTGCTCGCCCCACGCCTGACCCTCGATGGGTTCGGGGCCCTCGGCGCGCCGCCGGCCGGCGCCACCGCCGTGCCGGCGGATTACGCCGAGCGCGGCTCGTTCGAGCATCCGCCCGGCTTCTACGGTCCCGCCGATGGCGGCGTCGCCGTCAATGCGCTGACGGTGGCCGACCGTCTCAAGCCCATCGACTTCGCGCCCCTCGCCAGCGCCCGCACGGGATCGCTCGCCGGTGCCGAGACCCTCGATCTGCGCGCCACGCTCTTCACCCTGGCCCTCATGCTCCTCCTCCTCGACACCCTTGCGGGGCTCTGGCTCGGTGGCTTCCTTCGCCGGACGGGCGGACGGGCGGCAGCGGCCGCGTTCGTGCTCCTCTGCCTCGCGGCCCCCGACTTCGCCCCGGCGCCGGCTTGGGCCCAGGCCCAAGCGACCGGTCGGCCGAACGGCATCGACTCGGCGCTCGCGACCCGTCTCGCCTTCGTCGTCACCGGCGACGAAGCGGCCGATACGGCGAGCCGCGCGGGCCTCGCCGGCCTGACGCAGGTGCTGTCCAACCGCACCGCCCTTGAGCCCGGCGATCCCATCGGCATCGATCCGGCCAAGGACGAACTCGCGTTCTATCCCCTGATCTACTGGCCCATCGTCGCCGGCCGACCCCAGCCGAGCGCCGTCGCGATCCGACGCATCGACGCGTTCATGCGCAACGGCGGCACCGTCCTGTTCGACACCCGCGATGCGCTGACGGCCCGCCCGGGTGGACCGCCGACGCCGGAAGCCCTCTACCTGCGCACCATGCTGTCCACTCTCGAAGTCCCCGAACTCGAACCGATCCCGGCCGACCACGTGCTGACCAAGGCGTTCTACCTCGTCGACACGTTCCCCGGCCGGTACGCCACGGGCCAGACCTGGGTCGAAGCCCTGCCGCCGGCGGCGGACGGCACCGAGCGCCGCCCGGCGCGGGCTGGGGACGGAGTGTCGCCCATCGTCATCACGGGCAACGATCTGGCCGCCGCCTGGGCCGTGGGCAAGCGCGGCGAGCCGCTCTACCCCGTGGTCGGCGGTGAGGAGCGCCAGCGCGAAATGGCATTCCGTGGCGGGGTGAACTTCGTGATCTACACCCTGACCGGCAACTACAAGGCGGATCAGGTCCACGTGCCCGCCCTGCTCGAACGGTTGGGCCAGTGAGCGGAGCCGGATCCGGAATGCGGGAGGCCATGCGCCGATGCTGAGCCTCAGCTTCACCCCCCTCGTCCCATGGCCGGTGCTGGCCGGTTTCGGGATCCTGGTCGCGCTGTTCGCCGTGCTGGCGATCCTGGCGCGCGGCGGCACGGCCATCCTGCGCGCCGTGGCCCTCGCCTTGGTGCTGCTCGCCCTCGCCAACCCCGCCCTGGTCCGGGAGGACCGGGAGCCCGTCAAGGATATCGTCGCCGTGGTGGTGGACCGATCGGGGTCCCAGGGTCTCGGCGACCGTCCGGCCATGACCGACGCCGTGCGGGCCGAACTGCAGCGCCGCTTCGGGGCCCTGACGGGGATCGAGCCGCGCTTCGTCGACGTGCCGGACGCCAAGGAGAGCGACGAAGGCACGAAGCTGTTCACCGCGCTGTCTCAGGCTTTGGCCGATGTGCCGCCCGAGCGGCTGGCCGGCGTCGTGATGCTCACCGACGGCGTGGTGCACGACATCCCGGCCTCGGCGTCGGCGCTCGGCATCAAGGGGCCGCTGCACGTCCTCGTCACGGGGCATCCGGACGAGCGCGACCGGCAGATCAAGCTCATCGAAGCGCCGCGTTTCGGCATCGTCGGGCGGGACCTCACGATCCGCGCCGAGGTGATGGAACGCGGCGGCACCGGCAACGCCGTCGTCACCGTGCGGCGGGACGGCGAGGAGGTGGGCCGGCGTGCCTTCCCGACGGGACGGCCCTTCTCCCTCACCATGCGGATCGAGCACGGCGGCCCCAACGTGGTCGAGATCGAGGTCGAGCCGCTGCCGGGCGAGCTCACCGTCGTGAACAACCGCGCGGTGCTCCCCATCGAGGGCATCCGCGAAAAGCTCCGGGTGCTGCTGGTCTCGGGCGAACCGCACCAGGGCGAGCGCACGTGGCGAAACCTGCTCAAGTCCGACGCCAACGTCGATCTCGTGCACTTCACCATCCTGCGGCCGCCGGAGAAGCAGGACGGCACGCCGATCTCGGAGCTGTCGCTCATCGCCTTCCCGACGCGTGAGCTGTTCGTCCAGAAGATCAAGGATTTCGACCTGATCATCTTCGACCGCTACGCCAACCAGAGCGTGCTGCCCTCGGCGTATTTCGACAACATCGTCCGCTACGTCCGCGAGGGCGGAGCGCTCCTCGTGGCGGCGGGACCGGAATTCGCCGGCCAGGCGAGCCTGTCGCGCACCCGGCTCTCGGCGATCCTGCCGGGCGAGCCCAACGGCCGCGTGGTCGAGCAGCCCTACAAGGCCGGGCTCACCGGCATCGGCACGCGCCATCCCGTCACCCGGGCCCTGCCCGGATCGGAGGCCTCTCCGCCGGCCTGGGGCGACTGGCTGCGCATCGTCTCGGCCCAGGTGAAGCCCGGCATCCAGCCGATCCTCCAGGGGCCGAACGCCCTGCCGCTGCTAGCCCTGTCGCGCGAGGACAAGGGTCGCGTGGCGCTCCTGCTCTCGGACCACGCCTGGCTGTGGGCGCGAGGCTATCAGGAGGGCGGCCCCTACCTCGACCTGCTGCGCCGCCTCGGTCACTGGCTGATGAAGGAACCCGCCCTCGAGGAAGAGGCCCTGCGCGCCCAGACCACGGGGCGCGGACGCGAAGTCCGCGTCGAGCGCCAGACCATGGCGGACACCGTCGAGCCCGTGACCGTCACGGGTCCCACGGGCGTCGAGCGCACCCTGACCCTGGCGCAGGCCGAGCCCGGCCTGTTCTCATCCACCTTCGAGGCGGAGCAGCTCGGGCTGCATACCCTGCGCTCGGGGAGCCTGATCGCCTTCGTCAGCGTTGGCCCGCCGAACCCGCGTGAACTCGCCGACGTGTTCAGCGACACCGAGCGTCTCAGGGCCCTCGCCGAAGCCACGGGCGGCTCGATCCGCCGGGTCGCCGAAGCCGGCGGCACCGTGGTGCCGCGCCTGCAGGCGGTGCGCGGCGGGCGCTTGGCCGGGGCCGACTGGATCGGCTTCCGCCCGAGCGACAGCGCCAACATCCGCGGCGTCGCGGTCTATCCCCTGGCACTCGGCCTGTGGGCGCTCGCGGCGCTGGTAGCGGCCGTATTGGCCATGTGGCTGGTGGAAGGGCGGCGCGGCCGGACCGGCTGATCGCCCTCTCTCGGGACATTTGCCAATCCCCCATTCGGCGGTATCCTGAGGGCATGTCCGTAGAAGCCCTCTACCTGCTGCGAAAGACCGAACCGCGTCCGGGCCCACAGGATCTCGATAGCGTGGTCGTGACGGCTGACGTGCTCACCGACGACGGCGATGCGGTTCCGGCCGGCACGGAGGGCACCATCGTCGGCGTCTACGGCGACGGCGCTGCTTTTGTCGTCGAGTTCATCGAGCCGCTAGGCGCCCTGGCGAACGTCGCGGCCGATGGATTGAGGCTCGTGGAGCGTGCTTGAGCCTCGACGACCAACCAACATCCTGGCTCATCGATCAGGATAAAATCACGAAGTATCTTCTGAACCTCACGCACCGATCAGGCGGTCCCAAGCCGCGATTCTTCCTGGCCTTCGGCTTCGCGATCGAACGACCGCAAATCCTGGCCCACGCATTGGCCAGCCATCCCATCCTGAACCCGCCGGGCCGCGAACGCACGATGCCCCTCGGCTATCCGCGCCTCGTCTTCGAGGGACCGCTCGAAACGCCGGATGGGCGCGCCCCGCAGATCCGCACGGTCTGGCAGTGCGAGCATCCCACAGAAGCGCGCTTCCTGACGGCCGTTCCCCTCACGCGCTGAGCGGCGATAGCTTCGCGGGGGTATGCGGATCGGCTTTCGCTTGGTCCACCACAGGCATGGTAGACGGCAATGAACGCAGTTCATGCCCCACGCCCCTCGAAAAACCGTGCGATCTCCGTCGCCGCCCGGTCCGGCGCCTCGCGGTGTGGAAAGTGCCCGACGCCCTCCAACGGCGCGAGGTCCAGGTCCGAAAAGGTCTCGCCGAGGCGGTCGGTCCAGGCGTAGGGGAACAGCGGGTCGGCGGTGCCCCAGCGCACGCAGGTCGGCACCGCGATGGGATCCTGCGGCGGGGCCGTGCCCGCGATCATGGCGAGGCGGCCGGCCTGCGCGCTGAGGTACCAGTTGAAGCCGCCCTGCAGGTTGCCCGGTGCCATGAAGTTGTCGGTGAAGGCGTCGAGCACCGCGTCGAAGGCGGCCGGGTTGCCGCCGGCCCAGTGGCGCAGGAAATGGCCGATGTAGAGCCGGCAGGCCTCGCGCGACGAGCCCACGAGGTCCGCGGCGAACGGCTTCACCTGAAACGACTGGTACCAGATCTCGGCCAGCATCTCGGGCGCGGCCAGACGCGGGCCGATACCCGGATACGGACAGTCGAAGAAGAACAGGCCGGTGAGGCGGTCGGGCGCAGCGCGGCCCAATGCCTGCCCCACATAGGCGCCGACATCGTGCCCCACCACGCCGGCGCGTTCGATCCCGAGGGTATCGAGGAGCCCCACCATGTCGGCGGCGTGGACCTCGGCCCCGGCCCTGTCGGAGGGGCCGGGATCGGGCTTCTCGCTCATGCCGAAGCCGCGCAGGTCGGGGACGATGAGGTCGAAGCGGTCGGCGAGCCGGGCCATCACCGGCTCCCAGGTCAGCCAGAATTCCGGCCACCCGTGGAGCAGGACCAGGGGCTTACCGCGCCCGGCGCGGGCGACGTGGAGAGCGATGCCGTTGGCCTGCACGGTCTCGTGGTGGATGGGTGTCATCGTTCACTCCCGCGCGGTTGCCGCGCGGGGGATCAACGCCGGCGCACCGCGCTCACGTTCCCCGACACCGTCCCGGCGGCACCGGACACGAGTTCGCACCACAGGAAGCGGGTGGGATCGACGGGGCCGGGCGGAATCAGCCGGCCGGGCGGCACCGGGCTGAAGCCGAAGCGGCGGTAATAGGGGGCGTCGCCCACCAGCACGACGAGGCCGTGGCCGGCGCCGCGGGCCGCATCCAGGCTCGCCCGCATCAGGGCGGCGCCGATGCCGCGCCCCTCGAAGCTCGGATCGACGGTCAGCGGCCCCAGCACCAGGAGCGGTGCTTGCGCCTCCGCCGGCCCGAGGCGCACGGAGCCGACGAGGTCCGTGCCGATCAGGGCCGTGAAGCCCAGGTCGGCCAGCGGCGCGGTGCCCTCGCGCAGGCGATAGGCGGTGCGGGCGAAACGTCCCGGCCCGAAGGCGCGGGCGTGCAGGCGCTCGATGGCCGCGGCGTCCCCGGGATGCTCCATCCGCAGGACCAGGGGCAGGGAGGTCACGTCGCCCGGGCCGAGAAATCGATGCGCGGGTCGATCCAGGTGTAGATCAGGTCCGACAGGAGGTTCACCGCGAGCCCCACGAGGGAGAAGATGTACAGGGTCGCGAATACCACCGGATAATCCCGCCCGACGATGGAGGTGAAGGACAGCAGCCCGAGACCGTCGAGGGAGAAGATCGTCTCGATGAGAAGCGAGCCGGTGAAGAAGGCGGAGATGAACGCCGCCGGGAAACCCGCGATGACGATCAGCATGGCGTTGCGAAACACGTGCCCGTACAGCACCCGGCGCTCGGACAGGCCCTTCATCCGCGCCGTGAGCACGTACTGCTTGCGGATCTCGTCGAGGAACGAGTTCTTCGTCAGCAGGGTCGAGGTGGCGAAGGCTCCGAGCACCAGGGCGGCCAGCGGCAGAGCCATGTGCCAAGCGTAATCCACCGCCTTGCCCCACAGGCTCAACGAGTCGAAGTTCTCGCTCGTGAGGCCGCGCAAGGGGAAGATCTGGAAGAACGAGCCGCCGGCGAACAGGATGATGAGGGCAATGCCGAACAGGAAGCTCGGGATGGCGTAGCCGACGATGACCACGCCCGAAGTCCAGAGATCGAAGCGCGAGCCGTCCCGCACGGCCTTGCGAATCCCCAACGGAACCGAGATCGCGTAGGAAATCAGCGTCATCCACAGGCCGAGCGAGATCGACACCGGCAGCCGCTCGCGGATCAATTGCAGCACCGACACATCGCGAAAATAGCTGTTGCCGAAATCGAACCGGGCGTAGTCCCAGATCATCTTCAGGAAGCGTTCGGGTGCCGGCTTGTCGAAGCCGAATTGCTGTTCGAGCTTCTTGATGAAGGCCGGGTCGAGCCCTTGCGCCCCGCGATAGCGGGCGTTGGCTTCGCCCCCGCCGCCACTCGACCGAGCGGCCCCTCCGAGATCGCCGGCCCCACCGGTGACCCGCGACAGGCTGCCCTCGCCCTGGCCCTGGAGCTGGGCCAGTACCCGTTCGACGGGTCCACCGGGGGCGAACTGCACGATGACGAAGGTGATGAGCATGATGCCGAGGATGGTCGGCACCATGAGGGCGAGGCGGCGCAGGATGTAGCCGAGCAAGGAAGCGTCCTCAATTCCGGCCGATGCGCCGGGCTTGTGCCGCATCGTACCACCATAGGGCGGGTGCGCCGAGGTCGTAGGCCGGGCCCTTGGCCGGGCGGCCGTAGACGTCCCACAGGGCGAGGCGGTGGTCGGCCTTGTACCACATCGGCACCCAGTAGCGTCCGGCGCGCAGGGTCCGGTCTAGGGTGCGGCAGGCGGTGACGAGTTCGGCCCGGGTTGCCGCATTGGCCACCCGGTCGATGAGCCGGTCGACGGCCGGGCTGGCGATCCCCGCGAGGTTGTTGGAACCCGGCGTGGCCGCACTCCCCGATCCGTAGGCCTCCCGCAGCTCGGCGCCGGGCGTCATGCCGCTGGCGTAGCGCCGGGAGGTCACGTCGAAATCGAAATCCTTGAGACGGGACTGGTACTGCGAGGCATCGACCACCCGCATGCGCGCCTTGATGCCGATGAGGCCGAGGTTGCGGATGAACGGGTGCGTCACCGGCTCGAACACCGGATCGCTGTCGAGGAACTCGAGTTCCAGTGGCCTGCCGCTGGGCAGGCGCACGACACCGCCGTCGCGGGTGCAGCCGGCTTCGCGCAGCAGGGCCACGGCGCGGCTGAGATTGGCCCGGTCCTGGCCCGATCCGTCGGAATCCGGTGGGCTCCAGGCTTCGCCGAACACCTCCGCCGGAAGATCGGCGCGCAGGGGATCGAGCAGGGCGAGTTCGGCCGCATCGGGGGTGCCGGTGGCCTTCAGGTCGGAATTCTCGAAGAACGAGGCCGTGCGGATGTAGGCCCCATAGAACAGGTTCTTGTTCGACCAGGCGAAGTCGAAGCACAGGCCGACGGCCTCCCGCACGCGGGGGTCGCGAAACGCCTCCCGGCGGGTGTTAAGGAACCAGCCCTGCGTCCCGGAGGGACGCGCATCGGGCACGATCTCCTTGCGCACCCGGCCCTCCGTCACGGCGGGGAAGTCGTAGAGCGTCGCCCAGACCCGGGACGTGAACTCCTCACGGAAGGTGAATGCGCCGCTCTTGAACGCCTCGAACGCCACCTGCCGATCGCGGAAATACTCGTACCGGATGGCGTCGAAATTGTTCTGGCCGACATTCACCGGCAGATCGACGGCCCAGTAATCGGCCACGCGCTGCAACTCGATAAATCGGCCCGGCTCCAGGCGCCCGACCTGATACGGACCGGAGCCCAGCGGCGTCTCCAGGGTCGAGGCCTCGAAGTCGCGGTGCTGGTAATACGCCGCCGAGAACACCGGCAGGCCCGCCACGAACAGGGGCAGGTCGCGGCTGCGGCCGGGCACGAAGCGCACCACCACGGTATCGTCGCCGTCGGCCGTCGCCTCGCTCATGTCCCGGAGCATCTGGGCGATACCGGGATGACCCTTGGCCTTGAGGATCGTGAGGGAAAACGCGACGTCGCGGGCTGTGAGCCGGGTGCCGTCGTGGAACCGCGCCTGGGGCCGCAGGGCGAAATGGTAGGTCAGCCCGTCCTCGGAGACCTCGACGGACCGGGCCAGCAATCCATAGAGGGCGTCGGGCTCGTCGAGCGCCCGCACCATCAGGGAATCGAAAGTGAGGTTCATGCCGGCGGCGCCATCGCCGCGCAGGACGTAGATGTTGAGGGTGTTGAAGGTGTCGCTCGCCTGGTTGCCCAGGGTCGAGGCGAGCTGGGCCGAGAAGCGGCCGCCGCGCGGCGCCTCCGGGTTCACGTAATCGAAATTCTTGAACGCGGCCGGGTATTTCAGTTCGCCGAAGCTCGACAGACCGTGGCGCGCCGCCCCTTGCGCTCGGCCGGATCCGGGCAGGACGCAAGCACCCGCGACCGCCCCGGCACCAAGGACGAGGGTGCGCCGGCTCGGGCCCCTCAACGCGGCGCCCCGGTCTTGGCGGCCAGGGCCTCGTCGTACCACCAGGTGCTCGGAAAACCCGAGCTGCCGTAGGTCGGCAGGACCTTGGGCCGGGCGAAGCGGTTCCAGCGGATCGTCCGTGAGACGTTGGAGGCCCATTGCGGCACTACGTAATCGTGGGCGAGCAGCACCCGGTCGAGGGCGTGGGTGGCGGCCAGCACGCCCGGCCGGTCCTTTGCGTAGATCACCCGGTCGATGAGGGCGTCGATGCCCGCATCCTTGATGCCGATGAGGTTGCGCGAGCCTTCCTTGCCGGCGGCGGCCGAACCCCAGTACTCGCGTTGCTCGTTGCCGGGCGAGAGGGATTCCGGCCACGACGACGTGGTGATGTCGAAGTCGAAGGCGCGCAGTCGGTTCTGGTACTGCGCCTGGTCGATGACCCGCAGGTTGCTCTGGATCCCGATGAGCTTGAGCTGGGCCGCGAAGGGCAGCACCACGCGCTCGAACACGCTCTGGAACTCGAGGAACTCGACGGTCAGCGGCTCGCCCGTCTTGGCGTCGACCATCTGGCCGCCACGCAGTTCGTAGCCGGCCTCCTTGAGGAGGCGCACGGCCTCGCGAAGGTTGGCGCGCACGGAATCCGGCGTGCCGGCCACGGGGTTGGTGTAGGGGGTGGTGAAGACGGAGGCCGGGACCTTGTCGCGCACGCTCTCCAGGATCGCCAGTTCCTCGCCCTGCGGCAGGCCGGAGGACGCCAGTTCCGAGCCGTAGAAATACGAGTCGATGCGCTTGTAAAGGCCGAAGAACAGCGACCGGTTCATCTCCTCGAAGTTCATGGCGAGGTTGAAGGCCCGGCGCACCCGCGGATCGGCGAACTTGGCGCGCCGCGTGTTGAAGGCGAAAGCCTGCATGTTGCCGTTGCCGCGATCCGGGAACTCCTCCTTGACGAGGCGGCCGTCCTTCACGGCCGGGAAATCGTCGTAGGCGGTGGCCCAGTTGCGGGCGATGTTCTCGGCGCGGAAGTCGTAGAGGTCGCCCTTCAGGGCTTCGATCTGCACGGTGGCATCGCGAAAGTACTCGAACCGCATGGTGCCGAAATTGTTGCGCCCGGCGTTCACGGGCAGATCCTTGCCCCAGTAATCGGCCACGCGCTCGTAGGTGGCGCTGCGGCCCGGCTCGAACTTCGCGAGCCGATAAGGGCCGGACCCCAGCGGTATCTCCAGGGTCGTCTGCGTCACGTCGCGGGCTCTGCCCTGCGTGTCCGTTCCCGTCCACCAGTGCTTCGGCAGGACGCGCAGCTGCCCGATCACCTGGGGCAGTTCGCGGTTGCCGGCTTCGGCGAAGCTGAACGTCACCTCGCGCGGTCCCGTGACCTCGGCCTTGGTGACGTTGTGGTAGTAGGCCGCGAGCGAGGGGCTGTTCTCCTTCTGCACGGTGAAGGACCACACCACGTCCTCGGGGGTGATCGGCCGGCCGTCGTGCCAGCGCGCGCCCTCGCGTAGGCGATAGGTCACGGCGGAGAGGTCGTCGGCCAGCCTGAGCCCCTCGGCGAGGAGTCCGTAGGACGAGAACGGCTCGTCGGCCGATTCCGTCGTCAGGGTATCGTAGAGCTGGGCGATGCCGTTCTCGAGGTCGCCCTTGCGGCCTGCCACGACGATGTTGAAGTTGTCGAAGCCGCCCTGCGCCCCAAGGCGCACGAGGCCGCCCTTGGGCGCGGCCGGGTCGGCGTAGTCGAAATGCTTGAAGTCGGCCGGGTACTTCGGCTCGCCCATGAGGGTGACGGCGTGGCGCCAGTCGCCCGACGGCGCATTGGCGACCGGCATGCCGGCGACGGGATCGGGTGCGGCAGAGGCCGAAGTGATGGCGCAGAGGGTCATGGCGCAGACCGACACGGCGGCGGCGAAACAACGTCCGATCAGGGCTTGTCGCATCACGATGGGGCGCTCTTTTCGATTTCGACGGCATCCTCGCGGGCCGTCCGCACGACTACCGCAAGGGCCGTTCTAGGACGGACGGAGGGGACACGCCAAGCGGCCCCATTCGCGCAGGACGAAGGGTCCGCATGCGCGCGGGACGCCCGACGCGTCCTGGCGCGGGCGTCGTCGCGGGCCTTCGAACGAAAAAAGGCCGGGACTGAGCCCGGCCTTCACGATCGTGACAGTGCTGGCGCGACCTACTCGGCTGGCTTCTCGGCGGGAGCCGGAGGCGCGGGCGGAGTGGGCGGCTTCTCGGGCGCCGCCGGGGGGGCAGGCGGCGCTTCGGCCGGGGGAGCAGGAGGGGCGGGCGGCTTCTCGGCCGGAGCTGCGGCCGGGGCCGGCTTGGCCTCCGCGGGCTTGGCAGCGTCAGGCTTGACAGCGTCAGGCTTGGCTTCGGCGGGCTTCGCCGCATCGGGCTTGGCTTCCGCCGGCTTGGCCTCGGCCTTCTTCTCCGCCGCCGGCAGGGGCGCCGGGGTATCGGCGAGGGTACGCAGATACGCGATAACGTCGGCGCGCTCGGCGGGCGAGGTGATGCCGGCGAACGCCATCTTGGTGCCGGCGGCGTAGCCCTTCGGGCTCGTCAGGAAGTGGTCGAGGTCGTCGTAGGTCCAGGTGCCGCCCTTCTCCTTGAGGGCGGCCGAATACTCGAACCCGCTCTCATGGGCCTTCTGGCGCTCGACGACGCCCCAGAGGTGCGGGCCGACCTTGTTGGGGCCGCCCTTGTCGAAGCTGTGGCACGAGGCGCACTTCTTGGCCGCCGACTGGCCCTTGTCGGCGCTGGCGCTGGCGAGCCGGATCGGCAGGGGCTCGGCCTTCGCCTCGGGGGCGCCACCGGCGGCCTTCGCCTGGGGCTCCGGCAGGGCGTAACCCGCGGCCCCGGCGGGCTTGGGGTGGTAGATCAGCTCGGCGACGAACCCGGACCCTACGGCGAACAGGAGTGCGCCGAGCGCAGCACCCGCGACCTTGTTCAGCTCGAAAGAGTCCATTCTCGACAACTCCGATGCGTCCGGCTGGGCGCGCTTGCGGGCGGGTCCGGACACGGGGATGTGTCGGACTTTGGAAACAGTCGAGGGTGCTTAGCCGCTGGAGCCCGATCTTGACAATGGCGCGCGGCGACGCCGCGTAGTCGCAGAGGCCGATCCGTCACCGGTGTGGCCCCCGGGGATCGCCCCCGGTGCATGACAACACCCCACCCCGCTGATAAGCGACGGGCTTCGAACGCGCCGGGAACGGACGTTTTCGAAGTCAGAGATCCTCGGCAGCCAGCCGAAGCGATGGGCGAAAAGAATGTCCGATCCCCTCGTGCTCATCCCCGCCCGCCTCGCCGCGACCCGCCTTCCGGACAAACCGCTCCTGGATCTCTGCGGCGCGCCGATGATCGTCCATGTCTGGCGCCGGGCCGTCGAGGCCGGAATCGGCCCCGTGGTGGTGGCGACCGATACCACGGCCATCCGCGACGTGATCGAGGCGGAGGGGGGCATCGCGGTGATGACCCGAGCCGACCACCCCACGGGCTCGGACCGCCTCGCCGAGGCCCTGGAGATCATCGATCCGCAGGGCAACCACACCATCGTCGTCAACGTCCAGGGCGACCTGCCGACCATCGATCCCGCCATCATCGGTGCCGCGATCCTGCCGCTCGCCGACAAGGCCGTCGACATCGCCACCCTGTGCGCCGTGATCACCGACGCGGCGGAGCGCGACGATCCCAACGTGGTCAAGCTCGTCGGCCATCCCGTCGGCGAGAACCGCCTGCGCGCGCTCTATTTCACCCGGGCGCGGGCGCCGTGGGGGGAGGGGCCGCATTACCACCACATCGGCCTCTACGCGTATCGCCGCCGTGCGCTGGCGCGTTTCATGGCCCTGCCGCCCGGCACCCTCGAAACCCGCGAGAAGCTGGAGCAGCTGCGCGCCCTGGAAGCCGGCCTGCGCATCGACGCCATGATCGTCGACGACCTGCCTCTCGGCGTCGATACCCCCGCCGACCTGGAGCGGGCGCGCGCCGTCCTCTCGGCCCGGCGCCTGAACTGAACCGTTGGACGCGAAAAGATTCCGATGCCCCACCGCACCATCTCATACCAGGGCGAGCCCGGCGCCAACTCGCACATCCTCTGCGCCCAGGCCTACCCGGACTGGACGCCGCTGCCGTGCCCGACCTTCGAGGACGCCTTCGCGGCGGTGAACGAGGGCCGGGCCGCCCGGGCGATGATCCCCATCGAGAACTCCATCGCGGGCCGGGTCGCCGACATCCACCACCTCATCCCGACGGCGCGCCTCCACATCGTCGCCGAGCACTTCCTGCCGATCCACTTCCAACTGATGGTGCTGCCGGGGACCGAGGTGGGGACGCTCAAGTCCGTCCACAGCCACGTCCATGCGCTCGGCCAGTGCCGCAAGATCATCCGGCGCCTCGGGCTCCGCGCCGTGGTGGCGGGCGACACGGCGGGCGCCGCCCGTGAGGTGGCGGAGACCCGCGACCCGAGCCGGGGTGCCCTGGCGCCGGCGCTGGCGGCCGAAGTCTACGGCCTCGAGATCGTCGCCCGCGATGTCGAGGACGAGAGCCACAACACCACCCGCTTCGTGGTGTTCGCCCCCGAGGCCGAGCCCCTCGCGGCGGAGGCCGGTCCGGCGGTGACGAGCTTCATCTTCCGGGTGCGCAACATCCCGGCCGCCCTCTACAAGGCACTCGGGGGCTTCGCCACCAACGGCGTCAACATGTCGAAGCTCGAGAGCTACATGGTCGAGGGCCAGTTCTCGGCGACCCAGTTCTACGCCGAGGTCGACGGCCACCCCGACGAGCCCGGCCTCGCCCGGGCCCTTGAAGAACTTGCCTACTTCTCGCGAGAAGTGCGGATCATCGGCACCTATCCGGCCGATCCCTATCGCGAGGTCAGCCGCCTGGCGGCGGAATAGGGCCTTGAGCGAACGCGACGCAGCGAGCCGGATCGTGAGCGGGATACCCGAGACTGACGACACGACCCCCTGCCTGTTCGAAATCCATCATGGATCGACCGTGCTTCGGGTCGCCGACGATTGGAGCGGGCACGTTCTGATCGAGCGGATCTACAACGGCCTGCGCGAAGCGCGGCGATCCCGCGACGTCGGGCATACGGTCCCGACGGCACCGACGCCCGGCAGCGAGGCCGAGAACCTCACGGTCGAGGCCGCCCTGTTCCACGGCTTCCGGCCGATCGACGGCACCGCGGATTATCGCGCGAGCGCGCAGCAGATCGTCGCCCTGGTGCATGCGGCGCGGGAGCAGGGTCGGATGGATGTGCTGCAGACAAGGGAACCGAACGACTGATCCGACCCGACAGGGTCGGGTCAGGCCCTAGCCGCCCCGGCTCGCGCTGCTCAGCCCCGCGGTCCGACAGATGTCCTTGGCGGGTTCGTTGAGGATGGTCTGAGCCGCCGGCACATCGCGCTCGGCATCGGCCATGCGCGCCTGGATCGGCGAAGCCGCGGGGGCCGCGGGGGCCGCAGCGGCGTACGCCATGGCGGTGGTGGGCATGCTCGGGCCCGTCGGTGCCGGGGCGCCCGGCTTGCGCTTCTCGTAGAACGCGTTGCCGCCGGCCACCGCCACGTAATGCATGTTGTTGTAGGGGAAGCGCAGGCCAGCCGTGTGGAAATGCATGGCCCGGCCGACCTTGGGGTGGCGCTGCCCGGCCAGCACCGCGTCGGTCACGTCGGCGACGCGCTGGAGATCCTTGGCCTCCATCGACTTGGTGAGCACGCCCGGGGCGAATTGCCGGGGCTGACCGACCACCGAGCAGATGCCGCTGCCCTGAGGCGCCGACTGCACCCGGTTCATCACCACGGTGCCGACGGCCAGGAGGCCGTCGCGGTCGCTGCGGTTCGATTCGAAGTACATGGCGCGCCCGAGGCAGTCGCGCTCCTCGTCCGTGGCGGCGACGGGCTGGGCCATGGCGAGGCTGCCCGTGTTCTGGCCCGGGATCAGGGTGGAATTGCAGGCCCCGAGGGCGGGAATCACCACGATCAAGCCGAGGAGAGAACCCGTTTTCGTCGCCCACGAACCCTGCATGCCGTCTCGCTCCATCGTGATTTCCGTCGCCGGGGCGCAGGCCCCTGACGATCCGCGACGGCCAGGCTTGGCCGCCATTCGGGTCTTTTTCGGGCAGGACCCGGGCTCAGGCGGCTTTCGGACGGGCCGCGTTCGCCATCGCCGGGGACTGTGCCGTATCGGCCTCACCCGCGACCACGACGGGGGCGGGGACGGCGGGGAATTCGAGGACGCGCAGGAGTGGGGCGGGGGTCGCATCCGCCGAAACCGCGGGCTTCGACGCGATCTCGCCGGCCTCGGTCTCAGCCGCCACGATCTCGGACTGAGGCACGGGCGCCGGGCGCGATTGGGCGAACAGGGCCGCCCCCGCCTTGGGTCCGGCAGCCTTGATCAGGGTGGCCTCGCCGCAGGTGCCGGCCATGCGCTGACCGAGGTCGAGGAGGCGTTCGCGCTCGACGCAATAGGCCGCCACCCGGGCGCGGGCATATTCGGGCATGCCGGCGATGAGCGCATCGAGCTCCGCCCCACGCGCCCGATACAGGGTCGTGATGAGTTCGACGGGGATCGGGTACTTCGCCAGGGTCGGCGTGGTCGGCCGGAGGGGAGAGGCTGCCATCGCGGGTCTCGTCACTGTGCGGAAGCATCAGTTCGGCCCGGTTTGGTTAACGGGGGGTTACCGGGCCGGGCGGCTATTCCCGCTTGATCAGCCGGTCGACCACGAGATCCGACCAGAACCCAGGCCGAAACTCACGCTTCAGGGCCTCCGGGTCGTAGACCGTCTCGACCCACGTGAGGAAGTCGAGGCCGCGGGCCTCGCCCTCGCGAAGGTAGAGGTCGAAGAATGCATCGAGGATGCCGGTCTTGGCGAAGCGGAAATGGCCGTAGCGGGCCGAGAGCTGGCCCATGGCCTCCGCGACGGGCCGGCTCTCGTGCAGGATGAGGTAGAGCACCGCCCCCATGCCGGCCCGGTCGGCGCCCGACTTGCAGTGCATCATCGCCGGATATTCGACGCCGGCGAAGAAATCCTTGGCGGCCAGGATCGTCTCGCGGGACGGCGCCTCGCGCGAGCGCAGGACGAACTCCACGAGGGTCAGGCCCTGGCGGGCACAGGCCTCGCGCTGGAGCGGCCAGGACCCGTGCTCGCGCCCGCCGCGCAGGGAAATCACCGTGCGGACGCCCTGGCGCTTGAACCAGGCGAGCTGGTGCGGCGTCGGCTGGGCCGAGCGCCACAGCTTGCCCTGTCCCACCCGGTGCCGGTTGAGGTAGGCCAACCGGAACACGCCGTGATCGACGAGGAGCATGTTGGCCCACGCCTTCGCCCGCGAGACCGGCCCGGCGATGGGCTTCTCGAACCGGGCGATGCGCGCCATGCGCCGCGCGTAGCGGGTCTCGGGCTTGAGGAAGCGCTTGAACACGGGGCGGGGAACGTCGCGGCTCTACGGGGGAGGAGCCCCGGCATCTAACAGGCGCGCCCTGGCCCGGCAAACGGCGGGCCCCTCGGGACAAACGAGGTCGGCGCGACCCGGCATCGCCCTTGCCTTGTGTTCGCCCGGATCGTCATCTCCGATACCGATGCCTGATCGATCGACTTCGAGCGCGGGGACCCGTCATGAGCACGAGCACCACCAGCATTCGCCGCGCCCGCCCCACCGACGCCGACCGCCTGTCGGACGTGTTCGAAGAAACCTGGCGCGAGGCCTATCGGGGCATCATCCCGGGTGTTTCCCTCGAGCGCATGATCGCCCGGCGCAGCGCGCAATGGTGGCTCGGCGCGGCCCAGCGCCGGCGTCCCCTCGTGGTGGTGGAGACCCGCGAGGGTGTGGTCGGCTACGCGGTCTACGGGCAGGCCAGGGGCCGGGGTCTCGGCACCGCGGGCGAGATCGACGAACTCTACATCCTGCCCGAGCATCAGGGGCTCGGCCTCGGCCGGCGGCTGTTTCGGGCCGTGCGCAACGACATGATGGATCACGGCCTCCACACCCTCGGGGTCTGGGCCCTTGCGGGCAACGACCGGGCGAAGGCGTTCTACCTCGGCCTCGGCGCCACGATCGTCGGGGACGCCAGCGACAGCATCGCCGGCTCGGTGCTGCCCAAGGTCGGCTACCGCTTCGCCTGAGGCCGGCTCGCCGAATCGTCATGGCCTCCCCATCTCATCCCTGTGGCCGACTGGCCGAGGGGAGAGCCGATGACCGCCAGCGGACACGAGACCGTCACCGCGAAGGACTGGGACGACCGGGTCGCGCGCCTGACGGAGAAGCTGCCCACGCGCCTGGGGGAGGCCCTCGATTGGCTGCGCGAGCCGTCGCGGCGCATCGTCCGGATCATCGCCGCTCTTCTGTTCATCCTCGGCGGTGTGTTCTCGATCCTGCCGGTACTCGGCCTGTGGATGCTGCCCGTCGGCCTCGCGCTGCTCAGCGAGGACATTCCCGGACTCAAGGTTCCCCTGGAGCGCAGCGCACGCTGGATCGTGGCGACGTGGGCGCGGGTGAGGGCGTCCTTCCGGCGCTAAGCCCGCGCGCCCGGGCGGAGGCGTGATAATCCCCGCCAAACGTAGCCGGGCGACCGGGCCGGAGATTTCCTTGAGGCGGCAACGGCTTTAAGAGACGCCCGGAGAGGCCTCTGCGGCCCGAAGTGCACGGGAGAAACAGCCCATGATCATCGACAATGTCTCGATCGGCAAGAACGCGCCCGATGATGTGAACGTCATCATCGAGGTTCCCATCGGCGGCGACCCGATCAAGTACGAGATGGACAAGGAATCGGGCGCCCTCGTGGTCGATCGTTTCCTCTACACGGCGATGCATTACCCGGGCAATTACGGCTTCATCCCGCACACACTCTCGGGTGACGGCGATCCGTGCGACGTGCTCGTCGCCAACACGCGCGCCATCGCGCCGGGCGCCGTCATGAGCGTGCGCCCCGTCGGCGTGCTGGTGATGGAGGACAATGCCGGCGAGGACGAGAAGATTATCGCCGTGCCGTCGCGTCACCTCACCATGCGGTACGACCGCGTGGAAAATTACACCGACTTGCCCGACATCACGATCCATCAGATCCAGCACTTCTTCGAGCACTACAAGGATCTGGAGCCCGGCAAGTGGGTCAAGATCGTGCGCTGGGGCGACAAGGCCGAGGCCCACCGCCTCATCCACGAAGGCATCGCGCGCGCGAAGGCCAACAAGGACAAGTAGGACCCGTTGCGCGGGCGGCCTAGAGCGCCTGCCCGCGCAAAAGTTTCGGCAGGGTGCCGCGTACCGCGGCGGCTTGCCCAATGAACAGGCGCTTGAGGCCCGGCAGGCGATCGACGAGGCCGAGGCCGAGATCGCGCGCCAGGCGCACCGGCAGGGCGTCCGTGGAGAACAGGCGGTTGAGCCCGTCCGTCATCGCCCCCATGGCGAGGGTCTCGAACCGGCGTTCGCGCTCGTAGGTCTGCAGCACGTCGGGGGCGCCGGGATCGAGGCCGAGCCGCAGGGCGTCGGTGACGGCCTGCGCCAGGGAGGCCGCGCCCGCGAGCCCGAGGTTCAGCCCCTGTCCCGCGATGGGGTGGATGACGTGGGCCGCGTCGCCGAGCAGCGCCATCCTGTCGGCCCGGAACCGGCGGGCGATCCCGAAGGCGAGGGGGTGCGCGCTCGGCCCCGCCTCCAGCACGATCCGGCCGAAGCCGAGGCCGAATCGGCGTTCGATCTCCACCAAAGTCTCGTCGGGTCCGCCACCGAGAAGAGCCGGCACGTCCGCCGCCCGCTCGGTCCAGACGATGGACGAGCGGTGCCCCAATGCGCCGCCCGCGACGAGGGGCAGGATCGCGAACGGGCCGCTCGGCAGGAAATGCTCGTAGGCCCGGCCCCCATGGGGACGCTCATGCCCGATGGTCGCGACGATGCCCGATTGCGGATAGGACCAGCCGACCCAGCCGATGCCGGCCCCTTCGCGCAGGCGCGAGCGCGCTCCGTCCGCCGCCACGAGGAGGCTCGCTGTCTCGGCTCGTCCATCGGTGCGATGGAGTTCGGTGGCCTCGGGCCCCGGATCGGCGGACGCGATCCCGACGGGATCGAGGACCACCCCCGCCGCCGCGCAGGCCGCCAGCAGCGCGGCGACCAGGGGTTCGGCCTCGACCATATGGGCGAAGGGCTCGCCCGCCACCGCATCCTGGGGGGAAGGCTCCTGAGCGAAGGTGAGGAAGACCGGTCGCACCGGGTCGGTGAGGCGGCTGTCGCTCACCACCATGTCGCGGATCGGCTCGGCCGCCGCGGACACGGCCTCCCAGATCCCGAGTTGGGCGAACATCCGTCGCCCCCCCGCCGCCACGGCGAAGGCCCGGCCGCGGTGGCGCGCCGCGCCGGACGCCAGGGCCGGATCGCAGACGGTGACGGCGAGCGCCGGGCCGTGCGCCCGCTTCAACGCCAGGGCGAGGCTCAGCCCCGGGATTCCGGCCCCGGCCACCACCACCCTGCGCTGCCCCGATCCCGTCATCTCGCGTCCCCGTCCCGATCCGCCCGGAGTGCCACTCCCCGGGGTCGAGGGCAACGCGCGGGCCGCCTCCGCGGCAGCGGCATCGTCGCCGGCCGCATGGATCGCGCCCCCCAAGCTTGCTATGGCGGCGGCATCGTCCGTTCCACCACCGGGGGTCCCCATGGCCGGCATCGTCGCCGAACTCCTCGACATCCTCGATCTCGCCCCCCTGGGACAGGACCGCTTCCGGGGCGAGAGTCTGCAGACCGGCTGGTTTCGGGTGTTCGGCGGGCAGGTGGTGGCCCAGGCCCTAGTGGCGGCCTCGCGCACGGTGCCGAAGACGCGTCCGCCGCATTCCCTGCACGCGTATTTTCTGCTCGGCGGAGATCCGAAGGCGCCCATCGACTACGCCGTCGAGCGCATCCGCGACGGGCGCAGCTTCGCGACCCGCCGGGTGGTGGCGAGCCAGCACGAGCGGGCGATCTTCGCCATGTCGGTCTCCTATCACGACGCGGAGGAGGGCGCCGTCCACCAGGCGACGATGCCCGACGTGCCGCCCCCCGAAGAGGTGGCCGAGGCGCCGGCCGCCGCCGCGCAGGCAGCCCGCGAGGGCGCGGCGATTCCGGCGCCGATCCTGTCCTATTTCGGGCGCCGCCGCCCCATCGAGCTGCGCCCCGTGGAGATCGAGCGCTACCTCAGGCGGGCGCCGCGCGACCCGCGCTTCCACGTCTGGATGCGCGCCGTCGACCGGCTGCCCGACGATCCCGCCATCCACCGGGCGGTGCTGGCCTACGCCTCCGACATGACGCTGCTCGATGCCACCCTGATCCCGCACGGGCAGACGGTGTTCGACGGAGAGATCCAGTCGGCGAGCCTCGACCATGCCCTGTGGCTGCATCGCCCGTTCCGCGCCGACGAGTGGCTGCTCTACGCCCAGGACAGTCCAAGTGCCGGGGGAGCGCGCGGCTTCGCCCGGGGGCAGATCTTTTCGCGGGACGGCAGCCTCGTGGCGTCCGTCGCCCAGGAAGGCATGATTCGGCCGCGACGCGCCGAAGGCTGACTCCACGCGGCGGCGCGGCGCCGATCTCCAGGCATCTCGCGAGGTGCCCGGACACCTCTCAATCTGCCTATCGATGCGCCATAATGCTTGCGAACAGCGCAAACTTGGCGGGAATTTCGCCCGTATCCAGGGCACGGTACGGACAGTTTCTAAGCAGATAGGGCCGAACGCGAAAAGTTCCCGTTGGCATAGTCCTTGAATAACGAAGGGCGAGCGTCTGGGTCAGTCCGATCCACGCCGAACATCCGGACCCGTCGGGTCGCGACGCGAGAGCGCGCCGGCCGGGCAACCAATCGGGACAAGGGGGCGCCGCCCATGAAGATCGTGATGGCTATCATCAAGCCGTTCAAGCTGGAGGAGGTCCGGGACGCCCTGACCGGCATCGGCGTGCACGGGCTCACCGTCACCGAGGTGAAGGGTTACGGCCGCCAGAAGGGCCACACCGAGATCTACCGCGGCGCCGAGTACGCCGTGAGCTTCCTGCCCAAGCTGAAGATCGAGGTGGCGGTGGCCTCCGACCTCACCGGCAGCGTCATCGACGCCATCGCGGCCGCCGCCCGCACGGGCCAGATCGGCGACGGCAAGATCTTCGTTCTTCCCCTCGAGAAGGCCGTCCGCATCCGCACCGGCGAGACCGACGTCGACGCCCTCTGAGGCAGCCCCTCGCAGTCCGCAGCCGTACTTCGGGTCCGCGCGCCGGCCCCCGGGAGAGTCGGGCCGCCCGCCGGTCCCCGCCCCACGATCGTCCCCCTTCAGCATCGCACAGTGACCGGGAGTCCTGTTTCCATGAAACTTCGCAATGCCCTGGCGCTCGGAATGGGAGGCGCCGCCCTGGCGCTCCTGTTCATCGAGCCATCCCTCGCGCAGTCGCCGACCACGGAGGCCGCACCGGCCGCCGCAGTGGCCGCGCCCGTCCCGAACAAGGGCGACACCGCCTGGATGCTGATCTCCAGCGCCCTCGTGCTGCTGATGGTCGTACCGGGCCTGGCCCTGTTCTACGGCGGCCTCGTGCGTACGAAGAACATGCTCTCGGTGCTGACGCAGGTCTTCGCCATCGCGTGCATTTCCTCGCTGCTGTTCGTGATCTTCGGCTACAGCCTCGCCTTCACCAACGGCGGCGGCCTGAACGACTTCGTCGGCGGGTTCTCGAAGGCCTTCCTGAAGGGCATCGACGCCAACTCCACCGTCGCGACCTTTTCGAACGGCGTCGTGATCCCCGAATACGTCTACATCTGCTTCCAGATGACGTTCGCGATGATCACCCCGGCCCTCATCGTCGGCGCCTTCGCCGAGCGGATGAAGTTCTCGGCGCTCGTCGTGTTCATGATCCTCTGGACCACCCTCATCTACTTCCCGATGGCCCACATGGTCTGGTATTGGGGCGGCCCGGACGCCGTCGGCAACGCCGCCAAGGCGCTGGCCGCCGCCACCGACGACGCCTCGAAGGCGACCGCACAGGCGGCCCTCGACGCGGTGAACGCCGATGCCGGCCTGCTGTTCAAATGGGGCGCCCTCGACTTCGCAGGCGGCACCGTGGTGCATATCAACGCGGGCATCGCCGGCTTCGTCGGCTGCCTCATGCTTGGCAAGCGCATCGGCTACGGCCGTGACCTGCTCGCTCCGCACTCCCTGACCATGACCGCCATCGGCGCCTCGCTGCTCTGGGTCGGCTGGTTCGGCTTCAACGCCGGCTCGAACCTCGAGTCCAACGGCACCGCCGCCATGGCGATGCTCAACACCTTCGTGGCCACCGCCGCCGCCGCCCTCTCCTGGCTGTTCGTGGAGTGGATGCTGAAGGGCAAGCCCTCCCTGCTGGGCATGCTGTCGGGTGCCATCGCGGGCCTCGTCGCAGTCACCCCGGCCGCCGGTTTCGCCGGTCCCATGGGTTCGATCGTGCTGGGCCTCGTCGCGGGCGCCGTATGCTTCATCATGTGCTCCACGGTGAAGAACGCGCTCGGCTACGACGATTCCCTCGACGTCTTCGGCGTGCACTGCATCGGCGGCATCCTCGGCGCCGTGGCGACCGGCATCCTGGTGAACCCGGATTTCGGCGGCGTCGGCCTGCCGGACTACGCCTCGAAGCCCGGTGAACTCGCGGTGGGCACCTACGAGACGGCGGCGGCCCTGATGAGCCAGCTCAAGGCCGTCGGCTTCACCATCCTGTGGTCCGGCATCGGCTCCGCCATCCTGTACAAGCTCGTCGATCTCACCATCGGCCTGCGCGTCACCCAGGACGAGGAGCGCGAAGGCCTCGACATCGCCGATCACGGCGAGCGCGCCTACAACTACTAGGATCGATCCCAGGGCCGACTTCCGGGGCGGCCCGAGGCAACACGAAAGAAGGCCCCGGATCGCACGATCCGGGGCCTTCTTTCGTCTGCACGTCATCTTGGACACCTGTCGCATTCGGGAGCTCAGGAGCACACTTAAACCCCCGTTAACCGCGCGGGCGTTAGCGTTACCGGATCGTTTCCCCATCGCGTCTGGTTCCGAATGCGCTCGCTTCGCCGTTCCGCATCGCCCTACGACACGTTCGTCGACAGCTTTCGGCCGTTCCTGGCCAAGCGGATGACGGAGTTGGGCGGTCTCATCCTGTTTGCCGGCGCGACGGCCCTGACCGTCGCCCTGGCGACGTGGTCCATCGACGACCCGAGCCTGAACCACGCCACCGACCACGCCGCCCACAACGTGCTCGGCACCAGCGGGGCGGTGATGTCCGACCTCGCCATGCAGCTCCTCGGCCTCGGCTCCCTTGCTTTCGTCCTGCCACCGGCCCTGTGGGGGGTGCAGCTCATGCGCTCCCGTGCCCTGCCGCGCGGGGGCCTGCGCATCACCCTGTGGATCATCGGCTTCTTCTCCGCGAGCGCGGTGGCCAGCGCCCTGCCGTCCACGGCGCGCTGGCCCCTGCCCACGGGGCTCGGCGGCGTCACCGGCGATGCCCTGATCCACGCGGCCCGCACCATCGTGGGCATCGTCGCCTCGCCGGCCGCGGCGTTGGTGGGCTTCCTCTTCGCCGCCATCGCCATCCTGAGCCTGACCGGTGCCTGCCGGGTGGGCGAGATCCCGGAGGAGGAGGACGAGCCGCTGCATCCCGTGCGGCCGCCCGCCCGCGCCCGCAACGACGACCGCTACGAGGACGACGAACCGAGCCTCGGAGTCGTGTCCCTCGGCGCCCTGGCGCAGATGCTCATGGGTGGCCGCGCCGCCCTGGCCTCGCGTGTCGAGACCTGGCGCGAGGGCCGCGCCGCGCAGGCGGTTGTCGCCCATGACGGCGCCTCGCCGGCCCTGGCGGCACGGCGCGCCTTCTCCGACGACGACACCCCCTGGGAGGCACCCAGCCCGCGCGATCCGCGCCGCGAACCGGTGTTCGACACCGAAGCTGCGCCCGCGCCCGTGCGACGGGCCGCTCCCGTGCTGCACGACGACGAGCCCGACGATGGCGGCGAGGAGCCGGTCTTCGCGCAAGATCCCCAGCCCGCGCCCCCGGATGCGCGCTCGCGCGTCGCCGCGCCGCCGTCGCCCCCCGTGCCCCAGCGGCGTCCGGCCCCGGCTCCTGTGCACAATCCGGGTGCCTACGCGGTTCCGGCGCTGGGTCTCCTGGCCGAGCCGCCCCTGGTCTCGCCCTCCGCCCAGGTGTCCTCGGAAGCCCTCGAGCAGAACGCGACCCTGCTCGAAGCCACCCTGAGCGATTTCGGCGTGCGTGGCGACATCCTGGCCGTACGGCCCGGCCCCGTCGTGACCCTCTACGAATTGGAGCCGGCCCCCGGCACCAAGTCGAGCCGCGTGATCTCGCTGGCCGACGACATCGCCCGGTCCATGTCCGCCGTCTCGGCCCGCGTCGCCGTGGTCCCGGGCCGGAACGCCATCGGCATCGAGCTACCCAATGCGCGGCGCGAGACCGTGTACCTGCGCGAGCTCCTGGCCTCCGTCGATTTCGCCGAGACGAAGCAGAGCCTTGCCCTGTGCCTCGGCAAGAACATCGGCGGCGAGCCGATCATCGCCGATCTCGCCCGGATGCCGCACCTGCTGGTGGCCGGCACCACCGGCTCCGGCAAGTCGGTGGCCATCAACACCATGATCCTCAGCCTGCTCTACCGGATGACCCCGGAGCAGTGCCGCCTGATCATGGTCGATCCGAAGATGCTCGAACTGTCGGTCTACGACGGCATCCCGCACCTGCTCTCGCCCGTGGTCACGGACCCGAAGAAGGCGGTCATCGCCTTGAAGTGGGCCGTGCGCGAGATGGAGGAGCGCTACAAGAAGATGTCCAAGGTCGGTGTGCGCAACATCGACGGGTTCAACGCCCGACTCGCCGAGGCGCGGGGGCGCGGCGAGATCCTGACTCGGACCGTGCAGACCGGTTTCGATCGCGAGACCGGCGAGGCCGTCTACGAGAACGAGGAGATGGACCTCACCCCGCTGCCCTACATCGTCATCGTCGTCGACGAGATGGCCGACCTGATGATGGTGGCGGGGAAAGACATCGAGGGCGCGATCCAGCGCCTCGCCCAGATGGCACGCGCAGCCGGCATCCACCTCCCGTCAGGTTGTCGAGGCCGTTGCGCAGGCCTGCCGCGGCCTNCTGCCCTACATCGTCATCGTCGTCGACGAGATGGCCGACCTGATGATGGTGGCGGGGAAAGACATCGAGGGCGCGATCCAGCGCCTCGCCCAGATGGCACGCGCAGCCGGCATCCACCTCATCATGGCGACGCAGCGCCCGTCGGTCGACGTCATCACCGGCACCATCAAGGCGAACTTCCCGACCCGGATCTCCTTCCAGGTGACGAGCAAGATCGACAGCCGCACGATCCTCGGCGAGATGGGCGCCGAGCAGCTNCGGCACCATCAAGGCGAACTTCCCGACCCGGATCTCCTTCCAGGTGACGAGCAAGATCGACAGCCGCACGATCCTCGGCGAGATGGGCGCCGAGCAGCTGCTCGGCCAGGGCGACATGCTGTTCATGGCCGGCGGCGGGCGCACGACGCGCGTGCACGGGCCGTTCTGCTCGGATTCGGAAGTCGAGAGCGTCGTCGCTCATCTCAAGCGCCAGGGCCGGCCGTCCTACCTTGAGGCGGTCACCGCCGACGAGGGCGAGGGGGCTAAGGGGTCGGCCTCCGACGAGGTCGAGATGGACGGTGCGGTGTTCGACCAGGGCAGCTTCGGCGAGACCGGCGGCGACCTCTACGCCCAGGCCATGCAGGTGGTGCTTCGGGACAAGAAAGCGTCCACGTCCTACATCCAGCGCCGCCTGCAGATCGGCTACAACCGCGCCGCCTCCCTCATGGAGAAGATGGAGATGGAGGGCATCGTCGGACCGGCCAACCACGCCGGGAAGCGCGAGATCCTGGTCGAGGCGGACGCTCACGTGAGCTGATCCGCAAGAGCTGATCCGAAAGCGTTCTCGATGAAAACAGAACCGCCCCGAAGGGAAACCCTCGGGGCGGTTCTGTTTCGCGTCGCGGTGTCTCGGGGGAGCGGAAACGAAATCCCGCTCTCCCGACGGGATCAGGCCCGGCTGACGCTCGCGGCGTTGATCTCGGCGATCTTCGTCGCACCGACCTGACGCATGATCGTCTCGAACTCGCGCTGCATGAGGGTGAGCACCATCTCGACGCCGGGCTGGCCGAAGGCGGCGAGCCCCCAGGCGTAGGGGCGGCCGACGCAGACGGCGGTGGCGCCGAGCGCCAGGGCCTTGATCACGTCGGTGCCGCGCCGGAACCCGCCGTCGATGAGGATCGGCACCTTGCCGTTCACGGCCGAAACGATCTCCGGCAGGACGCCGATGGTCGATTGCAGGCTCTCCTCGGCGCGGCCGCCGTGGTTCGACACGATGAGGGCGTCGACGCCGTATTCCATGGCCTTCTTGGCGTCCTCGTGGGTGACGATGCCCTTGAGGACGAGCTTGCCCTTCACGATGCCGCGCAGGCGCTTGACGTAGTCCCAGGTCATGCCGGTGCCGTAGAGGTTCGTCACCTTCGACACGTCGAGGTCGTCGAACATTGGCTTGCGGCTCACCTCGTTCTTGAAGCCGGGCGTATGGCAATCGGTGCAGGTACGGGTATCGCTGCGGCGCTCACGGAACAGGGTCTCGGTGTTGCGACCGCCCTGCCGGTCAACGGTGAGCACGATGGCCGGGGCGCCGGCCTTCTCGGCGCGCTTCACCAGGGCCTCGGTCACGGCCCAGTCGTCGGTGGGGTACAGCATGTACCAGACCGGGGAACCGCGCTCCTTGATCACGTCCTCGATGGAGGTGCTGCCCACGGTGGACAGGATCATCTGATGGTTCTTCGCCTTGCAGGCGCGGGCGACGGCGCCCTCGGCCTCCGGGTGGAACGCACCCTGGCTGGAGATGGGCGCCAGTGCGATGGGGCTGCCCCAGGTCTCGCCGAAGATCTTCACCGTGGTGTCGATCTTGCGCACGTCGATAAGGCGGCGGGCGCGGATGGCGATCTTCTCGAAGCCCTCGCGGTTGGCCTTCAGGGTCTCGTCGCCGTCGACGCCGCTGGCGAGGTAGCCGTAATGGGCGGGGGGCAGGGTCTTCTTCGCCACCGCCTCGAAATCGAAGACGTTCAGGGCCTGGGCGGGATTGGCGATGAGGTCGCCGTCCATGACGGGCGCCTGCCGGAGGACGTCGTAGCTCTGAGCCATCGCCCCCGAAGTGCCGGCGGCGAGCATTCCGGCGACCGCGCTGATGGCGCCCGGTGCGAGGATCGGGCTGGCGGACAGGAATTCCAGCAGTTTCCTGCGATTGAGCGACGCCTCTCGACCGTTGGTCTGCTGGTTGTGGCTTGACATGTGAACTATAAATCTCGCGCGTCGGGTACGACAGGCGACGGTTTTGACCTATTCGCAGTCGAAAACGCAAGATGCCGCACTGCAAAACAGCCATGCTGCAGTGCAATTAATCGGCCTGCAGCTTTGCCCCATCCAGTCCCACGGCGGACCTTTCAGGTGCGCGGACCATAGAGGATGAGGCCCGCCCCGGCGAGGCACAGGGCGGCGCCGGTGACATCGAAGCGGTCCGGCCGCTGGCCTTCCGCGCCCCACATCCATAGGAGGGACGCGCCGATGTAGAGCCCGCCATAGGCCGCATAGGCGCGGCCGGCCGCCTCGCTCTCGACGCGCGTCAGCAGCCAGGCGAACAGCCCCAGGGCCACGGCGCCCGGTACCAGCCACCAGGCCGAGCGCCCGAGCCGCAGCCAGGCCCAGACCGAGAAGCACCCGCCGATCTCGAACAGGGCGGCGGCGGCGTACACGACACCGGTCATGCGACGGTGAATCGGTACGTGGTGACCGCCGAGAACGATTCGCCCGGACGCAGGACGGTGCTCGGGAAGTCGGGATGGTTCGGCGCGTCGGGAAATCCTTGCGCCTCGAAGCACACGGCATCCCCGGCGCGGTAGAGCCCACCACCCGAGCCCGTCGCCGTGCCGTCGAGCATGTTGGCGGTGTAGAGTTGCAGGCCGGGTTGGGTGGTGGCCACGGTCAGGTGCCGGCCGCTCGCGGGATCGTGCGCGGTGGCGACCGTACGCAGGCCACCGGCTCCGCGCAGCACGAAGGTGTGGTCGTAGCCATGGCCCCGGATCAATTGGCGATCGGCCGCGCGGATGCGGGCGCCGAGGGCCGTGGGGGTGCGAAAATCGAAGGGCGTGCCGGCGACCGCGCACCGCTCGCCGGTGGGGATCTGATCCGCGTCGACCGCCAGGTATGCGTCGGCGGCGATTCCCACCACGTGGTCGAGCGCATCGCCCGCGCCCTCGCCGGCGAGGTTGAAATAGCTGTGGTTGGTCAGGTTTAGAACCGTCGGCCGGTCGGTCTCGGCCGCGTAGGTGATGGACAGGGTCTCGTCGTCGGGAAGGGCGTAGGTCACCCGCACGTCGAGGGTGCCGGGGAAGCCCTGGTCACCGTCGGGCGAGCGATGGGCGAGGGTGAGGTCGGTACCGGTCGCCGATTCAACCCGCCAGACCTTGCGGTCGAACCCCGCCGGGCCGCCATGCATGGTGCTGTCCCCCTCGTTGCGGGGCAGATCATGGACCTGTCCGTCGAGGCTGAACCGGCCGTGCGCGATGCGATTGGCGTAGCGGCCGATGAGGGCGCCGAAATGCGCGTCGCTGGCCTCGTAGCCGGCGAGGTCCATGGCGCCCAGGACCACGTTGGTTCTCCGTCCCGTCCGGTCGGGTGTCTCGATGGCGGAGACGATTCCGCCGTAATCGAGGATCCGCACGGTAAGCCGCCCGCGCGCGAGGGTGTGGCGGGCGACGGGTTGCCCGTTCTTGGTGCGGCCGTAGGGCTCGGGTGTCATCGGCGGCGTATCTCCGCGGGGGTCACGGGCGGTCGACGTGCGCGTCACGCCGTCGCCTCAAGGCGCCAGGGTCTCGTCGGGGGCGTCGCCCGAGAGCTGCATCCGGTGCAGGCGGGCATAGGCTCCGCCACGGCCCATGAGGTCGGTGTGGGTGCCGGTCTCGGCGACGCGGCCGGCCTCCATCACCACGATGAGATCGGCGTCGCGCACCGTCGAGAGGCGGTGGGCGATGACGAGGGTGGTGCGCCCGCGCATGAGGCGCAGGAGCGCGGCCTGGACGAGGCGCTCGGACTCGGAATCGAGCGCACTCGTCGCCTCGTCGAGGAGCAGGATCGGCGCGTCCTTGAGGAAGGCGCGGGCGAGCGAGATGCGCTGGCGCTCCCCCCCCGACAGCCGCCCACCGGCGGGGCCGACGCGAAATTCGTAGCCCTCGGGCAGGCGCGAAACGAAGCCGTGGGCGGCCGCCGCCTCCGCCGCCGCCTCGATCTCGGCTCGGGTGGCGCCGGGGCGGCCAAAGCCGATGTTGGCTGCCACCGTGTCGTCGAACAGCACCACCTCCTGGGACACCACCGCAACGGCCCGGCGGAGCGACGCGAAGGTCACGTGCCGGATGTCCTGACCGTCGATGGACACGGCTCCGGCATCGACGTCGTAGAGGCGCGGCACGAGGTTGAGGAGCGAGGATTTTCCCGACCCCGAGCGCCCCACGAGGGCCACGGTGGCGCCGGCCGGCACGGCGAGGTCGATCCCCTCCAGGGCCGGCGCGTCGGCGCGGTAGCGGAAGCGCACGTCGGAAAAGCGGATCGCGCCGCCGCCCACCAGCAGGTCCCTGGCGTCCGCCGCCTCGCGGATCAGCGGGGCCTCGTCCATGAGGGCGAAGTAGCGCTGCAGGGCCGCGCCCGCCTCCTGCAGGATGGCGTTGAGGGTGCCGAGCGCCCGGGCCGGCTGAGCGGCGAGCAGCAGGGCTGCGACGTAGCCGGTGAAATCCCCCACCGTGCGCTCGCCCGACATCACCCGCTGGCCGACCAGCACCAGCACGGCGGCCACGGCGAAGCCGCCGCCGATCTCGAGGAGCGGATCGAGGCGCCCGCGGGCGTTGGCCGCCTTCATCTTGAGGCGGCGTACCTCGTCGAAGGCCCCCTGCGCCCGGCCCTTGAGGTAGCCTTCCAGCGCGTAGGTCTTGGCGATGCGCGCGCCCTGCAGGCTCTCGGAGATGAGGCTCGCGGTGAGCCCCATCTGCTCCTGCGTCGTCGTCGAGACCCGGCGCAGCTTCTTGCCGACCCGGCCGATGGGGCCGGCGACGAACGGCACGGTCACGCCGGCCACCAGGGTCAGGAGCGGGTCCATCCAGATCAGCGCCGCCACCAGGGCGATGAGCATGGCGATGTCGCGCAGGAGCACCGTGGAAATGCGGGTGAGCGCCTCCTTGATGAAGGCGAAATCCGTGGTGAAGCGCTGGGTGAAGGCGGCCGGGCTCTCGCGCCCGAGCTGGGCCAGATCCGAGTCGATGAGGTGGGCGTAGAGGGCCGCCTGCATGTCGGCCTCGACCCGCGTGACCACCCGGTTGGTCAGCACCGTCTGGCCGAACAGGGCGAAGCCCCGGATCGACGTGATGGCGATGACGATGAGGGGACCGTAGGCGAGGGCCGCCGTGTCCTTGGCGTCGAAGGCGTCGAAAGCGCCCTTGATGAGGGCCGGGTAGAACCCCGTCGCCGCGCCCACGATGGCGATGAGCACGAGGACCACGGCCAGCGTCGCCCGGTGGGGGCTGAGCCACTCGCGCCAGACACGGCCCAGGAGGGGGAGGGTGTCACCCCTCAGGAGCGGCCGACGCGCCATGGTTTTTTATGACTTTCTCAACGCCCCGAGAAATCGGATCGGCCGGTGTTTGCGGCCGGGGGGACGAGAGATCAAGTCGAGGCATCCAGGCTTGGCAATGTGATAATGTTACACTACTGAACCGAGGAAGCCTGAACCGAGGACCTTTGCCGATGTTGCGTGGACGCCTCCCGACCGGACTGCCGATGGCGTTCGCCCTGCTGCTCGCCGTTCTCTGCGGCGCGGCGCCGGCCCTGGCCGACCCCGAAAAACTCCGTGTGGTGGCGACGTTCTCGATCCTCGGCGATCTCGTCTCACAGGTCGGCGGCGAGCGGGTGGCGGTGACCACCCTGGTCAAGCCCGACGCCGATGCCCACGGCTACGCGCCGGCCCCGAGCGACGCCCGCACGCTCGCGGCGGCCGACATGGTGGTCGTCAACGGCCTCGGACTCGAGGGGTGGATCGACCGCCTCATCAAGGCGTCCGGCGCCAAGGCACCCGTCGTGGTGACCTCGAAGGGGATCAAGCCCATCGAGGAGGCCGACGACCATGGGCACGGCCATGCCCACGACCACCACGCCGATCCGCACGCCTGGCAGAGCATCGCCAACGCCAAGGTCTACGTCGCCAACATCCGCGATGGGCTCGCCAAGCGCGATCCAGCCCATGCGGCGGCGTACGCGGCCCGGGCCACGGCCTATCTCGGCGAACTCGATGCCCTGGAAGGCGAGGTCCGCGCCACCATCGCGAAGATTCCCCCCGCACAGCGGCGGATCATCACCACCCACGACGCCTTCGGCTACTTCACCGCCGCCTACGGCCTGACCTTCATCGCGCCGCAAGGGGTCTCGACGGACAGCGAGGCGAGCCCGCGCGACGTGGCGCGGATCGTCCGGCAGATCCGGGCGGAGAAGATCCCGGCGGTGTTCCTCGAAACCATCGCCGACCCGCGCCTCATGGAGCAGATCGCCCGCGAGAGCGGTGCGGCCATCGGCGGCAAAGTCTATTCCGATGCCCTGTCGGGCCCCGACGGCCCGGCACCGACCTACGTGGCGATGATGCGCAACAACCTGACGGCCTTCGCGCGGGCGCTCGGCCCACGCTGACGCGTCAGCGCCGCGACTCGGCGGCCATGCGCAGGGCGAGGCCGGCCAGAACCGTGCCCATGAGCCAGCGCTGGGCCACCTGCCAGGCCGGACGGCCACCGAGGAAGGTGGACACCGACCCGGCCCCCACCGCGATGAAAGCGTTCACGCCGACGCTCACAACGATCTGGACCGTGCCGAGGATCAGGGCCTGGACGAGGACGCTGCCCCGCGCCGGGTCGATGAATTGCGGCAGCAGCGACAGATACATCACCGCGATCTTCGGGTTCAGCAGGTTGGTGACGAACCCCATGGTGAACAGCCGGCCCGGGCCGTCATGGGGCAGGGCGCGTGCCGCGAACGGGCTGCGCCCGCCCGGCCGCACGGCCTGCCAGGCGAGGTAGAGTAGGTAGGCGGCCCCGGCCCAGCGCAGGGTATCATAGGCGAACGGCACGGCGAGCAGCAGGGCGGTGATGCCGAAGGCCGCGCACAGCATGTAGACGACGAACCCGAGCGCGACGCCGCCGAGGGAGATCAGCCCGGCCCGCGGCCCCTGCGCGATGGAGCGCGACACGAGGTAGATCATGTTCGGCCCCGGCGTCAGGACCATGCCGAGGGAGACGAGGGCGAAGGCGAGGAGGCTGGTCGATTCGGGCATGATCCGACGCTAACCCCCCATCGCGCACAACCACAAGGACACTTGAACGAGGGCGGACCGGACACTCAGGGGCGGGGCAGGATGTCCGCCAGTTGCGCCGCGAGGGCACCGGCATCGACGAACGCGAGGGTCACGGGCAGGACCGTGACGCGGGTGGCGAATTCGGGCGGCAGCCGGACGTGGTCCTTCCGGGTGGTGACGAGGTCGACGCCGAGGCGCACCGCCTCCGCCGCGAGGGCGCCGAGTTCGGCCCGTCCGTAGGGATGGTGGTCGGCGAAGGCGCGGGTCGCGACCACGTCGGCGCCGGCTTCGCGCAGGGTGGCGAACATCTTGTCGGGCCGGCCGATACCGGCGAACGCCAGGACCCGGCGCCCGGCCCAGTTGCCTTCCGGGACGAGCCGGGCGCGGTGCACCGGCAACCCACGGTGCGCGGCGTCCTCGGCCACGGTCTCGCCGGGGGCGCCGGCGCCGATGAGAACGAGGCCGTGGATGTGGCGCCATTGCCGGGCGAGGGGCACCCGCATGGGGCCGGCGGGGAAAACGCGGCCGTTGCCGACGCCCACCCCCGCATCCACCACCGCGAAGGACAGAGCCTTGGCGAGCGCCGGGCTCTGCAGACCGTCGTCCATGACGATCACGTCGGCGCCCGCCTCGATGCAGTGAGGCGCGCCCGCCAGCCGGTCCCGCGCCACGATGGTGGGGGCGAACCGGGCGAGCAGCAGGGGTTCGTCGCCGGTGTCCACGGCGGCGTGCCGGTCGGGATCGACGCGCACCGGGCCGGCGAGGCGGCCGCCATAGCCACGGGTCAGGAAGGCCGGGGATGCGCCGAGGTCGCGCAGGAGACCGGCCACCGCGAGGGCGGTCGGCGTCTTGCCGGCGCCGCCGAGGGTGAAATTGCCGATGCACACGATGGGACAGGGGCCGGGCGTGCCCCGCCGGTCCATCCTGGCGGCGCTGCGCCAGCCGTAGAGGGCGGCGAGGGGCGCCAGAGCCCGTGCGACGGGGTGCCCAGGCCCGGCATGCCAGAAGGCCGGGGGCCGCATCAGGCCCGGCTCACTGCGCCGTCATGGCGGTGAGCCGCATCTGCGCGATGAACGGATCGAGCACCGCCAGGGTGCGATCGACGGCGCCCTCGAACGGCGCGAGGGCCGCTGCTCCCGCGCGGGCGATGGCGTCGATGCGGGCGGGTTCGGCGAGAAAATCCGCGAGGGCCGCGGCAAGGTCGTCCGCGTCGGCGACGCAGCGGGCGCCACCGGCACCGTCGAGGGCCCGGTAGACCTGCGTGAAGTTGAAGATGTGCGGCCCGTGCAGGACCGCGGCGCCGAGGCGCGTCGGCTCGATGGGGTTCTGGCCGCCGTGCTCCACGAGGGAGCCACCGAGAAAGACCAGGGACGTCAGGCGATAGAACAGGCCGAGTTCGCCGAGCGTGTCGGCGACGTACAGGTCGATGCTCCCGTGCGGGCGCCCGCCCTGGGAGCGCTGGGCGCTGCGCAATCCTTCGACCGAGGCGCGGGCCGCGACATCGCCGCCGCGATGGGGATGGCGCGGGACCACGATGGTGAGGATTTCGGGCCAGCGGCGCTTCAGCACCGCGTGGACGCGGGCCGCCACGGCGTCCTCGCCCGGATGGGTGCTGGCCGCGACCCAGACGGGGCGGTCGCCGATGCAGTCGCGCAAGTGCGCGAGCTGCTGCTCGTCCACGGGCGGCACGTCCGAATCGTATTTGAGGTTGCCCGAGACGACGACCCGGGGTGTGCCGAGCTGGGCGAAGCGCGCCGCATCCTCCTCCGTCTGCGCGAGGCAGACGGAGATGCGCGCCAGGAGCGCGCGGGCGGTGCGGGGCGTACGGCCCCAGCCGCGGAACGAGCGCTCGGACATCCGGCCGTTGACGAGGATCAGGGGAATGGCGCGGGCGTGGAGGCCGGCGACGGTGCTGGGCCAGATCTCGGATTCCGCCACCAGGGCGAGGTCCGGCCGCCAATGGTCGAGGAAGCGCCCGACCCAGCGCGGTGCGTCGAGGGGCATGTACTGGTGCACGGCTCCCGACGGCAGGCGGCTGCCGATGAGATCGGCGGCGCTGCGGGTGCCCGTGGTGACGAGGACGGAGAACCCCCGCGCGATCATGCCGTCGACGAGGCCGACGAGGGAGAGGATCTCGCCGACGCTGGCGCCGTGCATCCAGACGAGGCGGCCGATGGGGCGGGCGCGGCCGGGCAGGCCGCGGCGCTCGGACAGGCGCCCCGGGTCCTCCTTGCCCTGGCGCGAGCGCCACGCCAGCAGACCAGCCACCGCCGGCTCGCCGACGAGGAGACCGTAGCGATAGAGCTTCAGGATCGCCGTCAGGGGCGGGGCCTTGGTGGGGATCGCCTTCACCGACGCGGGCTGAGCCGGCGCTCTCATGCGGGGTTTCCCACCCGGTCGGTGCGGCCGACGAGGGTATAGGCGCGGTCGTGAACGCGGTTCATCTCTGCCTCCACCGCGAGGCGCAACGCCTCGAACGCCTCGGGTCCGGTCTCGCGGGGCACGTGGATCGGCGTGCCGAACACCATGGCGCCGCGCCCGAACGGGAGGCCGAAGCAGGCCCGGTCCCAGCTGTTCAGCCGCAGGTGCCGGCTGGTGACCACGGCCACGGGCACGATAGGCCGGCCGGAGAAGCGGGCGAGGGTGAGGATGCCGGCGTCGCAGCGGCGCGAGACCTTCGGCACGTCGGCGCTGAAGGCGACGGATTCACCGTTCTTCAGGGCGCGCAGCATGGCGCGCAGGCCCTCGGCACCGCCCTTGGCCTTCACGTCGCGCACGGCCCGCCCGCGCGCGCCCGACGCCCGGATCACCCGCACGCCCATGCGCTCCAACGCGATGGTGTTGATGTTGCCGTCGGCCGAGCGCGAGATGATCGTGGCGATGCGGTCGTGCGGCCGGCGCATGAACGAGATCATCGTGTGCTGGCCGTGCCACATGCCGGCGATGAACGGCCCGAGGCCGTCGAGCCAGGGATCGGGCTCGGCCGGCTCCATGGAAAAGCGGTTGGTGGCGCGCACGAGGCGCAGGTACCCGCCCGCGGCGCGGCCGAGGGCCTGCTGGACCGCTGGGGCGCGGCCGATGCGCTTGAGGACACTCATGATGCAACGCCTTCGCGGCGAGGTGCGCGGACCGACCCGGCGAGAGGGCCGGGAAGGGCCGCCTTGGCCGTCGCCGGGCGGTGTCTAGCGCCGTTCCCCGCAGGGGCGCAACGCTCGGCCTCCGTGCACCCCCGGTCCGATTTTCGACGAAAGGCGGCAAATCCCCGTCGACACCCGACAAAATCGCTTTTTCATAACAGTTCTAAATTATAGATTGGAATGAATCAAAACTGGCGACCGGGCGATGATCGCGACTGCGGGCGCCGAGACGCGCATTCCTTCCCCAACCCCGGATGCGGCAACCGACGCGAACCGGGCTTTCGTCCTCCGCTACGTTCAGCCGGCGCTCGCCGGACTCATCGACGGCTCGGTCTCGACCCTGGCGCCGATCTTCGCCGCGGCCTTCGCCACGCACAGCAACGGCGCGACCTTCCTCGTCGGGCTGGCCGCCTCCCTCGGTGCCGGTATCAGCATGGGCTTCACCGAGGCCCTGTCGGATGACGGGTCGATCACCGGACGTGGATCGCCCTGGATGCGCGGTCTCGTCTGCGGCGTGATGACGACGCTGGGCGGCCTGGGGCATACGCTGCCGTACCTGATCCCCGATGCGTGGCCGAATGCGTTCGCCGTGGCGACGGGTCTCGCCGTCCTGGTGGTCGTCATCGAGCTGTTCCTCATTGCCGGCATCCGCACGCGCTACATGGCCACACCGTTCTGGCGGGCCGCGCTTCAGGTGGTGCTGGGCGGCGCCCTCGTGCTGGCGACCGGCATCGTCATCGGCAGCGCGTGAGTGGCGTGTGGTGCGCGCCGACCGGGTTGACCCCGCCGCCGCGAGTGGCGATGCCGGGCGTGACTTCCATCCGCAACGGACACGCATGTTCCGCCTCGCCCACATCACCGACCCGCATGTCGGGCCGCTGCCGCGCCCGCGCCTGCGCCAGCTCTTCAGCAAGCGCGCCACGGGCTACGTGAACTGGCGGCGCGGGCGCAAGAACGCCCACGACATGGACCTGCTCGCCGCCCTGGTGGCCGACCTGCAGACGCAGCCGCACGACCACATCGCCTGTACGGGCGACCTCTGCAACATCGGCCTGCCGAGCGAGTGGGCGACCTCACGGGTGTTCCTGGAGGCCCTGGGCGATCCCGAGGCGGTGAGCTTCGTGCCGGGCAACCACGACGCCTACGTGCGCGGCTCCCTCGACGGGCTGCTGGCCGCCTGCGGCGCCTGGACCACGGACGACGACGGCACGCCGGGCGTGTTCCCCTATCTGCGCCGCCGCGGCCCCGTGGCGCTCATCGGCCTGTCTTCGGCGATCCCGACGAAGCCGTTCGTGGCCAGCGGGCGCCTCGGCCCACCGCAGATCGTGGCGGCTCGCGGCATCTTGGAACGCCTCGGCGCCGAGGCCGAACCGCCGTGCCGGGTGGTGATGATCCACCATCCGCCCCATCCGGGCGGTGCCTCGTCGGGGCGTGAACTGAAGGATGCCGAAGCGTTCATGGCGATGATCGCGCAGGCCGGAGCCGACCTCATCCTGCACGGCCACAACCACGTCGGCAGCGTGCATTTCGCGAAGGGGCCTGGGGGACGGCCGGTGCCGGTGGTGGGATGCACCTCGGCCTCGGCCCGCGAGGGCGGACCGAACCGGCGGGCGAGCTACTACCTGTACACCATCACGCGCGGTCCCGCCGGCTACGGCATCGCGGGGCGGGAGCGGGGACTCACGGAAACCGGCCTCATCGACGATCGCGGACCGCTACGATTGACGCCAGCTTGACCGGCGCGCAGGTGCGTCGCCCGCGGACGGGCGACGCCGGGATAGCCCGTCAGGCGGAGAGGCCGGTCGGGCGGTTGGGCGTGCCGAGGGAGGCGAGGAAACCGAGATCGGCCTCGTAGCGCTCAGCCTGGGTGCGAGTGAGGCCGCTCACCAGGACTTCAGTCCCACGATAGACAGTATAGGTGCCATCGTGGGTCGGCGTGACGCGAATGGTCTGGGACATGGCAAACACCTTGTCTCGATCTGGAATCGTCGAACGCTGTGAAGTCGCCGATGGTAACCCAAACTTAAGACGCAGCAAGGCCGAGCCCGGCGCGCGCACAAGACTTTCGTTGCGGCAACGCACCATCCGCGGCATGAATAAGGTCGACAGAACGGATTTTGGGGAATGACCACCGGCGCTTCGCAAGTTCCGCAGCGCGTCACGCCCTGGACGATCTTTGCGACCAGCGGAAACAACGCGTCGGGCGAATGCCTCGACTTGAAGCGAATCAACTCGACTTGCACCGAATCAAGTAGACTGGAGATAAAGTGGATTGGCGCGCCCACGGGGAATCGAACCCCGGTCTGATCCGTGAGAGGGACCTGTCCTAACCGCTAGACGATGGGCGCGGTCTTCAATCCAACGCGGCCCCCTTGGGGCACCGACGCCGCTTCCCGTTCACTCCGATCCCGTGGGACCGTCCGGCGGGAGGAAGCTTCCCGGCGGTGTTGCGATCGTATAGCGACGGTCCGGCGAGGGAGCAAGTGCCCCCGCGCGTGATTTTGCGCGATCCGTCCGGGTCGCGGTGAACGGGGCGGAGGGACGATCGTTGCAGCAACCAGAGGACCGTCGGGCGACACTCGCCGACGACGTGACGCCGGAGCGCCTCGACCGCGCCCTGGCGCGGGCATTCCCGGACGTGTCGCGGGCGCGCCTGCAGGATCTGATCCGGACCGGACAGGTGACACGCAACGGCGCGGTGGTGCTCGATCTGTCGGTGAAGGTCGGGCCCGGCACCGAACTCGCCGTGACGATCCCGACCGCCGTGGCGGCGACCCCGCAGGGCGAGACCCAGGATCTCGTCGTGGTCTACGAGGACAGCGACCTGATCGTCATCGACAAGCCGGCGGGTCTGGTGGTCCACCCCGCGCCCGGACATGATTCCGGCACCCTGGTTAACGGCCTCATCGCCCATTGCGGCGACAGCCTGTCGGGGATCGGCGGCGTGCGGCGGCCGGGAATCGTCCACCGTCTCGATAAGGACACGAGCGGGCTCCTCGTGGTGGCCAAGAACGACCGGGCGCACAAAGGCCTGACCGAGCAGTTCGCCGATCACGGCCGCACCGGCCCCCTGGAGCGGGTCTACCGCGCCCTGGTCTGGGGCGTGCCCGAGCCGCGCATCGGCACCATCGACGCCTATCTCGCCCGCAGCATCCGAAATCGTGAGAAGATCGCCGTGGTGCGGGCCGAGACGGGTCGGGAGGCCATCACGCACTACCATGTCGAGGAAGCCCTCGACGCGATGGGTCTGGTCGCCCTGGTCCGGTGCGAGCTGGAGACCGGACGCACGCACCAGATCCGGGTGCACATGAGCCATCGCGGCCACCCGCTCCTGGGCGACGCCGTCTACGGCAGCGCGTTCAAGACCAAGGCCACGCGGCTGGGCGAGGAGGCCCGTGCCGCGCTCCTGGCCCTCGGGCGTCAGGCCCTGCACGCCAGCGTGCTCGGCTTCGCCCATCCGCGCACGGGCGAGACCCTACACTTCGAGTCGCCGTTGCCGCCCGAGATGGAGGCGCTCCTGTCGGCGCTGCGGAAGAAGGGGGCGACGACCTGAGGGAACGCAGTACCCGCGTGGCGCATCTGTCACAGTCAAGCCCGGACCCGAAGGGCGTGCGGAACGGCACCGCCCGGCGCGGCGTTTCGTGTCACCCCTGAGCCATCGGCGACATCGCGCGTTGACCGCGATGTTCGTTGGGCGAGCCGCCTTCCGGGGTCTTCTGTTTCCCGGTAGAGATGGGGAGCCGAAACGCCGGCTCAAGGGAGCGGCGGTTCGGTTCGGGTCCGCCCATTCGGGGACCATTCAAGGAGGAAGACCATGGCCGGCGCATTGCCCGTGCTCGCCACCGAGGGTGGCCTGTCGCGCTACCTCGATGAGATCCGCAAGTTTCCGATGCTGGAGCCGAACGAGGAGTTCACGCTCGCGAAGGATTGGCGGGAGAAGGGCGATCGTGGCGCCGCCCATCGCCTCGTCACCTCGCACCTGCGCCTCGTGGCCAAGATCGCCATGGGCTATCGCGGCTACGGCCTGCCCATCGGCGAAGTCGTGTCCGAGGGCAATGTCGGCCTGATGCAGGCGGTCAAGCGTTTCGAGCCGGACAAGGGCTTCCGCTTGGCCACCTACGCCATGTGGTGGATCAAGGCGGCAATCCAGGAATACATCCTGCGCTCGTGGTCCCTCGTGAAGATGGGAACCACCGCCAACCAGAAGAAGCTGTTCTTCAACCTGCGCAAGGCCAAGGGCCGCATCTCGGCCCTGGAAGAGGGCGACCTCAAGCCGGATCAGGTGGCGCAGATCGCCGTCAAGCTCGGCGTGCCCGAGCAGGAGGTGATCGACATGAACCGTCGCCTCTCGGGCGACACCTCCCTCAATGCGCCGTTGCGCGAGGAAGGCGAAGGCGAGTGGCAGGATTGGCTGGTCGACAACAGCCCGAGCCAGGAGACGGTGCTCGCCCGTGAGGAAGAAGGCCAGAACCGGCTCTCGGCCCTGCGCGATGCCCTCTCGGTGCTCAATGCCCGCGAGCGCCGCATCTTCGAGGCGCGGCGTCTGGCCGACGATCCGATCACCCTCGAGGACCTGTCGGGCGAGTTCGGCGTCTCGCGCGAGCGCGTGCGGCAGATCGAGGTGCGTGCCTTCGAGAAGATCCAGGAGGCGGTCAAGCGCAACCTGGCGTCCCGCGAGGCACCGCGCGCAGCCGCCCACGCCTGAGCGGAGCGACGACTTCAAACGACAAGGGCGGCCCGAAGCGCTCGGGCCGCCCTTGTCGTGTCAGCGGTCCCGGCCCGTCAGCGCCACTGCGCGAAGGCTTTCTCCATCACCTGCGTGCCCGCCGCGCCCTTCTCGAAATTGATGATCGCGCGCGCACCGGAGTTGAACTTCACCGCGAGTTCGAGCCAGTTCCGGTGAAGGAGCAGGTCGGTGTTGCGGTCGATGTCGTTGCGCAGGGACGACAGACCGATGAGGAACAGGTTCTCCCGCACCCGTACCGGCAGGCCCGAGACCGGCGACCCGCGGGCATTCTCCTCGTCCTTGGCCTGAAGCAGCCCGATGTCCTGCACCGTCCGGCGCGCGGCATTGGTGCCGTCCGTGGTGAAGGCGAGCTCGATGGTGTGCGATGCCGGCAAGCTCGCATCGAGATTGCGATTGATGGTCATCTGCAGGGTGATCCCCGCCTCGGGGAACTCCACGTTCGCGCGAACGGCCGTTTCGAGGGCCTGACCGCGCTCGCCGTTCACGGTTTCGAGGCGCCAGAGGACGCGCCCCTGCACAACGGTCGGCTGGGCGTTGGTGGCGGACGTGTTCTCCTCGTAGAGGACGGCGCGCTGCGCCACGGAGACGTCCGGCTGCACGGCGCCCGCCGAGGAAGGCGCCTGCGCAGGCCGTGCCGGCGCCGGCGGCGCCACGGGGTCGCCACCGATACGGTCGGCATACTTGGTCTCGGCGCTGTCCTGCGCCGTGTCCTGTTGCTCGGCCAGGGGTTGAAGGTCGGCCGGCTTGTCGCGCAACAGAAACGCCGCCACCGCGATCAGGCCGATGACGGTGAACAGCACGGCTCCCACGACGGCGTTGCGCAGGAGGCGCGACCGTCCGGCCCGCGGCGCGACCACGTCGATGCGCGGGCGCTGACGGGCACCGCCCGCATCGGCCACGAGGTCGTCGGACGCCGGTTCCTGGGCGGACGCGTCCGTCGAGGACGACACCGCCTCGGCGGCGGGATCGGCCACGGCGGCGGGCGACCGACCCTTGCGGGCCTGGATCGGGATGATCGGCGCGCTCGCCGGCTCCTCCGGCGGCATGAACGGGGTCCGGCCGAGGTCCGGCGGGGGCGCCGGCGGCAGGAACGGCTCCGGGGCCGGAGCGGTGGGGCGCAGGGGCTCCGACCCGGGGGCGTCCGGCAGCGATTCCGGCAGATCCCGCAACGCATCCGCTGTGACGGGCTGCTCGGGCTCGGGCTTGAGTTCCGGCACGGGCTCGGACGGAGGCTCGGCCAAGGGCTCGGGGGCCGGAGGGCCGTGCTCGGTCTCGAGCCGATCGATGGCGGTCTCGAGGGCCCGCGCCTCAATATCGATATCCGCCTCGGACAGGGGGGGATCGAGGGAGCGAAGCTGGCCGATCAGGGCGCTGCGCGCACGCTCGTACACGGCCTTGCGAAGGGCCGGCGAACGGTCCGGCATCGCTTCGAGGGCGCGCGCCAGCAAGGGGTAGTAATCGGCCATCGTGACTGGGGTCCGCTCAACTCAGGGCGGGCCGGCACCCCGCCCGAGAGCGGATGCGCCGCCCATCCTCTCAGACGCGTTAATCCTCGAAGGGGCTGTGCATCAGAATGGTGTCGTCGCGCTCCGGCGAAGTCGAGAGCAGCGCTACCGGCGCACCGATGAGTTCCTCGATGCGGCGCACGTACTTGATCGCCTGAGCCGGGAGATCGGCCCACGAGCGGGCCCCCGCCGTCGTGCCCGACCAGCCCTCGATATCCTCGTAGATGGGTTCGACCTTGGCCTGCGCCGCCTGGTTCGCCGGCAGGTGGTCGATCACCTGTCCGTCGAGGCGGTACCCGGTACAGACCCGGATGGTCTCGAACCCGTCGAGGATGTCGAGCTTGGTCAGCGCGATGCCGTCGATGCCCGAGGTCTTCACGGTCTGGCGCACCAGAACGGCGTCGAACCAGCCGCAGCGGCGCTTGCGCCCGGTGTTGACGCCGAACTCGCGGCCCTTCGCGCCGATGGTCTCGCCGATCTCGTCGAACAGCTCCGTGGGGAACGGACCTTCGCCGACCCGGGTGGTGTACGCTTTCGCGATGCCCAACACGTAGCCGATGGCCGAGGGCCCCATGCCGGAGCCCGTCGCGGCCTGCGCCGCCACGATGTTGGACGAGGTCACGAACGGATAGGTGCCGTGGTCGACGTCGAGGAGCGCGCCCTGCGCGCCCTCGAACAGGATGCGCTTGCCGGCCCGGCGCTCCTCGTCGAGGAGCTTCCAGACGGTGTCGGCGTAGGGCAGGATGGTGGGCGCGATGGCCTTCAGTTCGGCGAGTAGGGCGTCGGCATCGACCTCCTCAATGCCGAGGCCGCGCCGAAGGGCGTTGTGGTGGGTCAGGACCCGCTCGATCTTGGCGGCCAGCGTGCTCTCGTCGGCGAGATCGACGACCCGGATGGCGCGGCGCCCGACCTTGTCCTCGTAGGCCGGTCCGATGCCGCGCTTCGTCGTACCGATCTTGAGACCCGCGTTCGAGGTCTCGCGAAAATGGTCGAGCTCGCGGTGCAGAGGTAGGATCAGCGTGGCGTTATCGGCGATCCGCAGGGTTTTCGGCGAGATCTCGACGCCCTGGGCCTGAAGCCGGGCGATCTCGTCGACGAGGTGCCACGGATCGACCACGACGCCGTTGCCGATCACCGACAACTTGCCGCCCCGCACCACGCCCGAGGGCAGCAGGGCCAGCTTATAGGTCACGCCGTTGATCACGAGGGTGTGGCCGGCATTGTGGCCGCCCTGGAAGCGCACCACCACGTCGGCCTGCTCGGAGAGCCAGTCGACGATCTTGCCTTTGCCTTCGTCACCCCATTGGGCGCCTACGACGACGACGTTTGCCATTCACTCAAGACCTGTCCCGAGGACCCGCGCGAAAACGATCCGGCCATGGAGGCCGGACCGTCCCACGTTCCTCGGGTCTTTCTGCGATCCGTAGCCGGAAATCAAGCAACTGGCCGATCCGGCTCCGAATCACCGGGGGAATACGTACCGTGCGGTCGCCCGAGGGCGGCTACTTGGCCTCGGTGCCCGGCTCGCGACCGGGGAGGTCGCCCGGCTTGATCACCGGCATGGAGCCCGGGTTCGGATCGGGCGGGCGCACCACCATGCCGGGGGCCGTGTTGCCCGGCGGCTTGATCACGCCGTCGTTCTTCTCGAGTCGGTCGCTCAGGGTGCCACCGGTGCCGGGCGGGCCGGCATCGGGCTGAATCTTGTCGGGAACCGGGCTGCTCGGCGCCGTTACCTGAGCGAAGGCGGCGGTCGCCAGCAGGCTCAGGCCGGCGGCCAGGGGCCATATCATGCGCATCGTGACACCTTCTGGAAGACAGGGTTCGTGCCGGAAGAACCGATCCGGGGCCGATGCGTTCCTGGCGTGAGTGCGTTCCTGGCTTGAGTGTGTTCCTGGCGTGAGTGTGTTCCTGGCGTGAGACGGATGTCCTGCGGCCGTGCGGGATTCAATCGCTCGCGCGGGCGAGTTCGAGATAGAGTTCGCGCAGGCTCAGGGTGTGGGGGCCGGGGGCGCCGGTGCCGATGGGCTGCCCGTCGAGTTCCACCACCGGCATCACAAAGGCCGAGGCGCTGGTATAGAACGCCTCCGCCGCCGCGTGGGCCTCGGCCACGGAGAACAGGCGCTCCTCCAGGGCAAGTCCGGATTCGGCGGCGAGACGCAGCACCGCCTGCCGGGTGATGCCGGGCAGGAGCGCCGTCGAGAGCGGACGGGTCACCAGGGTGCCGCCGGCCGTGACGATGAAGGCCGTCGACGACGAGCCCTCCGTCACCGCATCGTCCTCGACCATCCAGGCCTCGCTGACGCCCGCGGCGGCGGCCTGCTGCTTGGCGAGCACCTGGGCCAGCAGCGCGATGGACTTGATGTCCCGGCGCTTCCAGCGAAGGTCCGGCACGGTGATCACCCGGGCGCCCTTGGCCGCCAGGGGGTTGGCCGCCACGGTCTTCGCCTGCGTGAACATCATCACGGTCGGCGCGGTGCCGGCCGGCGGATAGGCGAAGTCACGCTCGTACACGCCGCGCGTCACCTGCATGTAGACGAGGCCCTCGGTGACGCCGTTGCGGGCGACGAGCTCCGTCTGCAGGGCGACCCACTCGGCCAGCGTGTGCGGATTGGCGATGTCGATCTCACCGAGCGACCGGTCGAGGCGGGCGAGATGCGCTTCGTTGTCGACGAGGCGGCGATCGAGGATCGCCGAGACCTCGTAGATCCCATCGGCGAACAGGAAGCCGCGATCCATGATCGGCACCCGCGCGTCTTCGAAGGGGAGGAAGTCGCCGTTGAGGTAGACGATGCGGGGGTTCGACACGGAGCGGGACCTTTGAATCGCCGATGGGAAGGGCGCGACGCAGGATTTGTGCGACGGGGCTCAGGAAGCCCCGAACACCCGTGAAAAGATCGTGTCGACGTGCTTGAAGTGGTAGCCGAGGTCGAAGCAGGCCTCGATCTCCGCCGGGCTCAGGGCGGCGGTCACGTCGGTGTCGGCCTTGAGCAGGGTGAGGAAGTCGCCCTCGCCGCGCCAGACCGGCATCGCGTTGCGCTGGACCAGGCGGTACGAATCCTCGCGCGAGACGCCGGCCTGGGTCAGGGCCAGGAGAACGCGCTGCGAGTGGACGAGGCCGCCGAGCTTGTCGAGGTTGCGCTGCATCTGCTCGGGATAGATCAACAGCTTGTCGATGACGCCGGTGAGGCGGCCGAGGGCGAAATCCAGGGTCACGGTGCTGTCCGGGCCGATCATCCGCTCGACGGAGGAATGCGAGATGTCGCGCTCGTGCCAGAGGGCGACGTTCTCCATGGCCGGGAGGGCGTAGGAGCGCACCATGCGGGCGAGGCCCGTGAGGTTCTCGGTGAGCACGGGGTTGCGCTTGTGCGGCATGGCCGAGGAGCCCTTCTGCCCTTCCGAGAAGAACTCTTCGGCCTCCAGCACTTCCGTGCGCTGGAGGTGGCGCACCTCGATGGAGAGGCGCTCCACCGAGCTCGCCACCACGCCCAGCGTCGCGAAGAACATGGCGTGGCGGTCGCGCGGGATCACCTGGGTCGAGACCGGCTCCGGCGACAGGCCCATGGCTTTCGCGACGTACTCCTCCACGCGCGGATCGATGTTGGCGAAGGTGCCGACCGCCCCCGAGATGGCGCAGGTCGCCACTTCCTCGCGGGCCGCCACGAGGCGGGCGCGATTGCGCTCGAACTCGGCATAGGCCTGGGCGAGCTTGAGGCCGAAGGTGACGGGTTCGGCGTGGATGCCGTGAGAGCGGCCGATGGTCGGCGTCAGCTTGTGCTCGAACGCCCGGCGCTTGATCGCGGCGAGCAACGCGTCGACGTCGGCGATGAGGAGATCGGCGGCGCGCACGAGCTGCACGTTGAAGCAGGTGTCGAGAACGTCCGACGAGGTCATGCCCTGGTGGACGAAGCGGGCCTCGGGGCCGACGATCTCGGCGAGATGGGTGAGGAAGGCGATGACGTCGTGCTTCGTCACCGCCTCGATGGCGTCGATGCGCGCGACATCGAACACGGCGTCGCGGCCCTTCTCCCAGATCGTGTCGGCGGCGGCTTTCGGCACCACGCCGATCTCGGCCAGCGCCGTCGTGGCGTGGGCCTCGATCTCGAACCAGATCTTGAAGCGGGTCTCGGGCGACCAGATCGCGGTCATCTCGGGGCGGCTGTAACGGGGGATCATGGGCGCCTCGGAGGTTTTCGCGATGCAGACGGGTGCTGAGGGGCGCCTAGCATGGGCGGGGGTGCTGCCTCAACCGAAGTCCGGCGGCCCGGGAGGCCCTAACAAATGTGATATTTTTATCGAGATGCTGGAGTTTCGATTACAATCTGGAAACATTCCGATGTCGAAGGAGGACGGATTTCCTGTCCATTGCGGGCAACTTAACCGCCTTACTGGACCGGCTCTTAGAAGCACTCGAAACTGGAAACCCTCCTAACCTCTTCAAATCGCTTGCCGTTTTCACGCCCGGACATACAGGAGCTTTCGGCCGCGTGAAATGTTTCGCGCCGGCGACGACGCGCCCTCGATTCGGGCGATACGACGAAAGTTCACGATCATGCTTCGGCGACGGGATGGGCAGGCGGTAGGGCTCCTGCTGGCGGGGACGTTCGCGGCCGGGACGGCACAGGCACAGATCGCGACGCCGGCGATCGGCAGCGCGGTCACCCTCGATCAGCTCAGTGTCGAGGGCGCGGGCGGCACCGTCGGCTACCTCACGAAGCGCACCCGCTCGGCGACGAAGACCGACACGCCGCTCATCGACACGCCGCAATCCGTGACGGTGGTCACCCAGCAGCAGATCCGCGACCAGGGCTTCCAGAGCATCAACGAGGCGATCCGCTACGTGCCGGGCATCATCCCGCACCAGGGCGAGGGCAACCGCGACGATCTTGTGATCCGCGGTCAGCGCTCCAACGCCGATTTCTACGTCAACGGCGTGCGCGACGACGTTCAGTACTTCCGTGACCTGTACAACACCCAGCGCATCGAAGTGCTCAAGGGCCCCAATGCCCTCGTCTTCGGTCGCGGCGGCGGCGGCGGCGTCATCAATCGCGTTCTGAAGGAAGCCGACGGCACCCCGATCCGCGAGGTTCTGGTCCAGGGCGGCCAGTTCTGGAACAAGCGCGTGGCGCTCGATGTCGGCGACCGGGTCAGCGACAGCGTGTTCTTCCGGATGAACGGCGTGTTCGAAGATACCGGCACCTACCGCGATTTCGTCGACATCCGCCGCTACGGCTTCAATCCGACGATGACCTTCCTGCTCGGCCCGGCGACGACGCTCAAGCTCTCGTACGAATACTTCCACGACGAGCGCAACACGGACCGGGGCATTCCCTCGCAATTCGGGCGGCCGTACAATTACCGACGCAACACCGCGACCTACTTCGGCAATCCGGATCTCAGCGTCGCGCGCATCGACGCCAACATCGCCACCGCGACCCTGGACCATCGCTTCGATTCCGGTGTCGACCTGCACAGCACCCTCCGCTTCGCCGATTATCAGAAGTTCTATTCGAACGTCTATCCGGGCGGGGCGGTCAACGCCGCCGGCACGTCCGTGAACATCACCGCGTACAACAACGACACTCCCCGGACGAACTACTTCTCGCAGAACGACTTCACCTATAAGTTCGACACCGGCCCCCTGAAGCACACCCTGCTCGCCGGGTTCGAGCTCGGCTATCAGGAAGGCCGTGCCTTCCGCGAGGAAGGGTTCTTCGCCAACGGCGGCCTGACGCTGGCCGTCAACCCGCGCTTCCCGACGACCCGCGCGCCGGTCAGCTTCCGGAACACGACCGGCGCCAACACCCGCTACGACCTCGGGTTGGCCGCCGTCTACGCGCAGGACCAGATCGAGATCGGACCGCACCTCCAGTTCATCGGCGGCCTGCGCTACGACCACTTCGACTTCAAGGCCGACAACCTCAACGCGACCGGTTCGACCCCCGTCCGCACCACGCGCATCGACAATCTGCTCTCCCCTCGGGCCGGCGTCGTGGTGAAGCCGATGGACAACCTCGCCTTTTACGGCAGCTACAGCGTCTCCTATCTGCCCTCCGCGGGCGACCAGTTCAGCAGCCTCGCCCCGGGGCTGGCGATTTCGCAGCCCGAGCGGTTCGAGAACGGGGAGATCGGCGTGAAGCTCGACGTCTCGCCCGTGCTCCAGCTCACCGGAGCCCTGTACAACCTCGACCGGTTCAACCAGCGCCTCGCCGATCCGAACCGGGCCGGCTTCTTCCTGGCCACCGGCCAGACCAACACGCAGGGCGCCGAGATCGGAGCCAACGGCTACGTCACCGAGTGGTGGCAGGTGGCCGGCGGCTACGCCTTCACCGACGCGACCATCGTCAGCGGCTTCGGCACGGCCGCCCAGGGTGTGCGACCGGGGAATCGGGTCGGCCTCGTGCCGTTCAACGCCTTCACCCTGTGGAACAAGTTCGACGTGACGCCACAATTCTCGTTCGGCGTCGGCTACATCCAGACCGGCCACACCTTCGCCTCGGCGGACGACACCGTCCGCCTGCCGGGGATCACCCGCTTTGACCTCGGACTGTTCTACCGGGTGAACGAGTTCGTGCGGGCCCAGGTGAACATCGAGAACCTGTTCGACCGGCGCTACATCGCCACCGCCGACGGCAACAACAACATCACCCCCGGCGCACCGCGCCTGGTGCGCTTCCAGGTGGTGGCGAACTTCTGAGCCGGGCAGGGGCGCCGGCCCAGTGGCCGGCGCCCCTTCAGATCGCGAGTCCCGCCAGCCAAGCCTCCGCCGTCGTCACGTCGGCCTGGGACAGACCGTGCCCGACGGGGAGTACGCCGTGCTCGACCCGGGCGCCGGATCCGCGGAAGCGCTCGGCCAGCGCTCGCGCGTTGGCCTCCGGAACGATGGGGTCCTGCGCGCCGGAGAGCATCAGCAGGGGCAGCCCCGTGAGATCGAACGCCGGCGGCTGGGCCAGCGGCAGCATCGGACGCAGGAGTACGGCCCCGGCAAGGACGCCCGGATGCAGCATGAGCAGGGCGGCGGCGATGTTGGCGCCGTTGGAGAAGCCGAGCGCCACGGGGGCGGGGAGGCCGTAGGCCGCCCGCGCGTCGGCGACGAAATCCGCCAGGTCCTTCGCGCGGCGGCGCACGTCGTCCTCGTCGAACACGCCTTCGGACAGGCGCCGGAAGAAGCGCGGCATCCCGTTCTCCAGCACAGGTCCGCGCGGCGACACCAGGGCCGCGCCCGGTGCCACGGCGCGGCCGAGGGGCAGGAGATCGGATTCGTCTCCGCCGGTGCCGTGGAGCAGGAGCAGGGGCGGACGGTTCGCACCGGGCTCGAAGCGGTGAACGAAGGCGAGGGTCTTCGGGGTGGACGCGGTCATGGCGGACCTCCGGGTGTCACGAGCGGCCCCGGCCCGCGGGAATGCGGGCCGGGGAAGACTGGTCAGGCGAGGGGCGGCAGGGCCGCCTCGATCCGGGCGCGGTGCGGCTCGAGGCCGGCGGGCAGCTTCAACCCCGTGCCGAGGTCGGCGATGGGCTCGTCCACGCTGAAGCCGGGCACATCGGTGGCGATCTCGAACAGGATTCCGCCGGGCTCGCGGAAGTAGACCGAGCGGAAGTAGGCCCGGTCGCGCTGCTCGGTGACCCCGAGCCCGTGACGGGTGGTGAGGGCCTCGACCATCGCCGCCTGCGCGGCGTCGTCCGCCGCCCGGAAGGCGATGTGGTGGACGGAGCCCGCCCCCTGGCGGCCCCGCAGGAATTCACCCACGGCCCGCAGGGTGACGAAGCCGCCCTCCGCGGCCCCGCTCGCGTATCGGGTCGAGGACCCCTCCCGCGTGTCTTCGGTGAAGCCGAGAACGTCGGTCAGGATCGCCGCCGTCGGTCCGGCCTCGCCGAGCAGCAGGGTGACGCCGTGCAGGCCCCGGATGGCATGCTCGGCCGGCACGGTACCGGTCCAGGCGGACGCCTCGCCGGCCTCCGCGACACCCACGAGGGCGAGCATCGTCCCGTCGGGATCGCGCAGGCGCAGGGTCGGCTCGCCCATCACCGCGACCGGCGCGTCGTGGACGATTCCGGCTTCGAGGAGGCGCTGCAGCCACCAGCCGATGGAGGCGCGGGGCACCCGGAACGCAGTCTCGCTGGTCTCGCCGATGCCGACCCGGCCGGGGGCCGCGTCGGCGATGGGAAAGAACGTCAGGATCGTGCCGGGCCGGCCGGTCTCGTCGCCGTAATAGAGGTGATAGGTGCCCGGATCGTCGAAGTTGACGGTCTTCTTCACCAGCCGCAGGCCGAGGACCTCGGTGTAGAAATCGAGATTGCGCAACGCCGAACCGGAAAACGCGGTGACGTGGTGGAGTCCGTGATGGGTCATGCTGCTGTCTCCTTCTGCTGGGGACAAGATGGCCCTTGCCGCATCCCGCTAAAACGGAAACGATGGAAACACATCGTTTCCGGAATGCAGGCATGAAACTCCCCGATTTCGAAGCTTGGGCGGTCTTCGCCAAGGTGGCGGAGACCGGCTCGTTCGGGCAGGCGGCGCGCGACCTCGGGGTCGCGCCCGGCACCGTGTCGAAGGCGGTGGGTCGCCTGGAGGCCCGCATCGGCGCGCGCCTGTTCCACCGCACCTCGCGAAAGCTCGCGCTGACCGAATCGGGCCTCGCGGCACGGGACGGGGCGGCCCGGCTGCTCGCCGAGGGCGAGGCGGCGGAGGCGCAGGCCCGCGACGGAGCCGCCGCGCCGCGCGGGCGGGTGCGGCTCGCGACCCCGATGTCGTTCGGCGTGATGCACGTCGCGCCGCTGCTGCCGGACTTCCTCGCCGCTCATCCGGGCCTGACCATCGACCTGCATCTCGGCGACGCCCTCGTCGACCTCGTCGGCGGCGGGTTCGACCTCGCGCTGCGCATCGCGGCCCTGCCGGATTCGTCCCTTCGGGCGCGCCGGCTCTGCACGGTCCACCGCTCCCTCGTGGCCGCCCCCGCCTACCTTGCCGCGCAAGGGCGGCCGGAGCATCCGCGCGACCTCGCCCGTCACGCCTGCCTCGGTTACGCCTACCTGCCGAGCCCCGACCGCTGGCGCTTCCTCGCGCCCGACGGCACCGAGGCCGTGGTGATCCCTGGCGGGCCGCTGCGCGCAAACAACGCCGACGCCCTGGCGCCGGCCCTGCGCGCCGGGCTCGGACTCGCCGTGCAGCCGGACTTCATGCTGTGGGACGATCTCGCGGCCGGACGGCTGGAGCGGGTGCTGCCCGGGTGGTCGGCCCCGCCCATCGCGCTCCACCTCATGACGCCGCCGGGCGATCCGCGCCCGGCCCGGGTCACGGCCTTGGCCGACTACCTCGCCCGCACACTCTCGGCGGCGCCCTGGGCGCGCGGCACCGACGTCACGCAGCCGCACCGGGCAGGCGAAACCCCTCGATCCCCTGGCGTTCCGGGTTGATGGCGGCGAGCGCACGCTTGGCCGCTTCCAGGGGGTGCTCGGATTCGATGCGGACGCCCTTCAGGTCCGGGCTCTTGTAGACGGTGACGATGGTGTCCATCACCTCGGTGAGCGTCGTGCGCTTGTCCTCGGGCGCGGCGATGAGGAGCTGCAGGCCCCACGCCTGGTAGAGGTCGACGAGGGCTTGGGAGTTGCGCACGTCGAGCTTCGAGAACGCCTCGTCGAGGAGGCAGAGGCCGAGCCCCGGATTCTCGTCGCCCGGTCGGTCGCCGGGATAGTAGGCCGAGGCCAGGGAGGCCGCGATGGCGACGTAGAACGGCGCCTGCGCCTCGCCGCCGGAGCCGCGCAGAGCCCGGTTCGACATGGTGGTGCGGTTGCCGGCGGCATCGCGCATGCCGATCTCGTAGACGAAGTAGTTGCGATAATCGGCCAAACGCGCCGCGCTCTCCTCACCGGCGATGAGGGCCGAGATCTCCTCGATGGCGGCCGAGAGCGGGCCTTCGGCCGGCGTCTCGCCCTGGCCCGGCAGGACCGCCTGCGCCGCATCGGGCGAGCGTGCGACTTCGGTGGCGAGCGCGTGGACGGCGGCGTAGCGCCGGTCGACGGCGGCCTCGAAGGCGTAGGTCTGGCCGGTGAAGGTCTGGCTCGACAGGCGTTCGTTGAGGGCGTCGAGGCGGGCGCGGACGCGCTCGAACTTGTCGGCGAGACGCGTCAGCAGGTCCTCGGTCATCAGGCGGCGCATCTCGCCTTCCGCCCGCACGGCCTGATCGCGGTAGCGCCTGAGCTCGTGGCCCGCGACCTCGTCGTAGGCGCGCCGGGTCCAGCCGTAGCCGAACGAGGCCGGAGCGTCGCCGCGCCCCAGAGGGTTGTCGATCCGCCACTGCACGCAATACTCGGCCAAGTCGCGCTCGGCGGTGCGGCCCTGCGTACGGGCCGTCTCGAGGGCCTCGCGGGCGGCGCTGCGGGCGGCGGCGGCGGCGGCCGCGAGTTCCTTCGCGTCGAGGCCGGCGAGGTCCGCCCGGGCCTTGGCCACGGCCCGCGGGTCGAAGCCCTCCGGACGCACGAGGCGGATGCGGACCGTGTCGCCGCCGACCCAGCGCGCATGCGCCGAGCGCCGGGCGGCCAGCGCCGCGCGCGCCGCCTCGCGGGAGGAGGCGACCTTGGCCTTCAGGCCCGCTTCCTCGCCCAGCAGGGCATCGCGCTTGGGTTCGAGCACCTGCACGAGTTCCGTGAGGTAGGCCGAACGCTCCTTCGCGAGCTCCTTCAATTCGGCTTCGAGGGCGCCGGTATCGGCCTTCTCGACGCTCTCGCGCTCGGTGGCGAGACTGCGGCGGCGGCCCTCGATGGCGTCGCACTCGGCCCGCAGGCCGAACAGGTCGATGGGCGCTTCGGCCAGACGTGCCTTGAGCTGCGCGGCGATGCGGGCGGCCTCGCGCAGCACGCCGGCCTCGCCGCGCAGGCGCCGCGCCTCGGCCACAGCCCGCTCCATGGCCTCGCGGCCCTCCTCCGTCGGACCACGGCTGCCGCGCGTCATCATGAGCTGCACGGGACGGACCACCGAATAGGCCATGCCGGAGGTCGAGCGCCCGCTCGGCGCCACGGCCCGGCTCATATGCGCGAGGGCCGCATCGTCGGGGGCGAGGTCGTAGCCGCCGAGGCGCGCGGCGAGGAACGCCTCGGCGTGGGGATCGCGGGTCTCGATCATGCCCAAGGGGCCGTCGTCGTAGCGCCCGCCCCGGCGCCGGGCCGTGTCCGTGGTCTTGACCAGAAGGCAGCGGTAGAACTGTGCTTTCCGGGCTTCGAGATGGGCGAACGCCTGATTCAGCCGGTCGGGCTGCACCACCAGGGCTTCGCGAGCACCCCCCAGAAGGCCCTCCAGGGCCATGCCCCATTTCGGCTCGACGATCTCGGCGAGTTCGCAGACCGGCACGGCGTCGATGCCCAGCCGCGCGAGTTCGTCCCGGAACGCCGCCACATCCGAGGACAGGCGCGCGCCCTTGGCCGCCCCGCCACCGGCGAAGGGCGCCGACAGGCCCTGCGCCTCCGTCTCGGCGGCGCGGGCGCGCAGGGCCATGTCCTCGGCCGCCGTATCGAGGGGGCCGGCGATGTCGGGCATGTCGACGAGCGCCGTCACCAGGGTATTCAGGGGCCCGTCCGAGCGAAGCGTTTCCTCCGGCGGGGCCTCGCGGCGGAGCCCTGCGCGGGCGCAGGCCTCGACGAAGCGGGCCGCACCCGGAGCGACCCGGCGGACCTCGCCGATGACCGCCGTCAGGCGGGCGACGTCCTGGATCAGCCCGACGAGGCCCGTCACCCGCAGGGTGAGGTCGCGTCGGTCGCGGGTGAGCACGGCGAGGCCCGCATCCGAGGCGGCGAGCCGCCCCTGCGCGTGGGTCCCGGCCATGAGGGCCTTCTTCTGCGCGATCTCGCCGTCGATGTCGCGCACGAAGCCCTGGCTGGTGGCGACGCTCTCGCGGGCGATGCGCAAGCGCTCGGCGACATCGGCGAGGCCGGTGCGGGCGGTTGTGTAGTCGACGACTCGGCGGCGCAGATCCGCGCCGGCGGCCCGCAGGTCGTCGAGGGCCGCCGACAGGCTCGCCTCCGCCCAGGTCTCGTAGCGGGCGAGGATGCGGCCGAGATGCGACAGGCGCCGCTCCAACTCCTCGATGGTCTCGAGGAGACGGCGCCAGTTCTCCACCGACTGGCGGATGCGGGCGACGTCGAGGGGCTCGGGCTCCAGCACGAAGGAGCGCACGAAGGCGGAGGAATCGAAGATCGGCTTGAAGGCGACCGCATTGGAGAAGGTGCGCAGGAAGTGGCGGGGTTCGGGCACCGGCGCGCCCTCGCGCAGGAGCCCGAGCACCTCCGCGGTGAAGCGCTCGCCGGACGCGCGGAACTCCTCGAAGGTCTCGGAGCGGATGCGCAGATCCTTGGCGATCTCGGCCCAGGGCGCGACGAAGGAGCCGTCGGGCGTCTCGCGGACGTAGTCGGCGATCTCGAAGCGATGGCCTGTGCAGACGAAGCGCGACAGGGTGGTCTCGCGGCTGTCCTCGGCCCGGGCGCTCAGCGCCAGCCCAACGGAGACGACGCGGCCCGAGACCGGGTTCTCGAACACGAGGACGATGAGGGTCTCGCAGGCCTCGCGGGTCGGGCGGCCGCCCTCGGCCGGGTCGCTGATCCAGCCGAGGCAATAGTCGCGCACCGTGCGGGCCGAGCGGCCCGACGCCGAGGCGTTGAGCGCCAGACGGCTGGCGTTGTTGCCGGCCAGCACCGTGCCGACGGCATCGAAGATCGTCGACTTGCCGGCCCCCGTCGGCCCGACGAGGGCCGTCGCGCCGCGGATGCGAATCTGCTCGCGCCGGATCAGGTACCAGTTCGAGAGGGCGATGTCGGTGAGGCGATACACTGAGGCCGGGTGATTTTTGCACGCTGCGAAGGATCGTCGGGCCTTCGCTCGCATGGCCGGGGGCGGCGAGGCAAGCCGGCCGGGGCGATCAGGCGGCGTCATCCCCGGCCGAAGCCCAGGCCCGGACGTGCTCCATCCAGGCGTCGGGCGAGAGCACGCCGATGCCGGGCAGCACCATCAGGGGCGTGAGCTTTTCGGTTCTATCGCGCTCGCCCAGGCGCAGGGCGCCTTTCCGGGAGAACAGCCGCAGGATCTCCAGCAAGCGGGTCTCCTCCGGCGGGTCGCTGCGGGTGGCGGTGCGGATCGATTCGGCGATGTCGTCGGTGGTGCATTCCACCACCCCCTCGGTGGTGACGCGGTGGTCGCGAAGCCCTTCCTCGTAGGCGAGCCGCAGGGCGAGCAGCACCAGGGTCTCGTCCTTGCGCAGGCGCTCGGCCTGACCGTCGTGGCGCACGCCCTCCGGGGGCACGCGCAGGAACACCATCTGGTCCCGGTGCGAGACCTCGAAACCGTACCCAAGGCAGGCGAAGTAGCTCTGGAAGAACGGCGCGTAGTGCCGGGCGAGGTCGTAGGTCCGCCCGATGCCGGGGGTGCCGGAATAGACGCACTGGCTCTTGAGCAGCACCTGCAGGGCGCGGGTCAGCTCCTCGTCGGAGGGCGCACGGGCGCCGGGCGGCGGCGGCTCGTCGCCGTCGACGATGGCGCGGAAGGCTTCGAGCATGGCGGTGGTCCGGGAGCGAATGGGACTCGCGAGGCCGCGTGTCTATCCGCCTCCCGCCGGTCGCGCCAATCCGCTCAGGCGGCGGCGGCTTCGGCCCGGAACAGGGAAATGCACTTGGTGTCCCGGTGCATGCTGAGGATCGAGGCCCGGTCGAGGGACGGGTTGGCGGCGAGCACACGGCGGACCTCGGCGACGATGCTGTCGTAGCGCGCCGCGTCGTAGTTCTGCTCCAGGGGGCTCACGGCGATGTACGTCTCCACCACCAGCACCCGTTCGCAGCGCTCACGCCCGACCTCGACGGCGACCCAGGCGGATTTGATCAAGCATTTGCCGGATACCATGGCCCATCTCCCGAAGACGCGACGTTCTTCCGCGCTGCGCGTCGGAGACCAGGATGAACCCTGTCTTCGCAGATGCCAAGGGTGGTCGTTGCATGGGACGCCGAAGTCTCGCGGCGATCGAATATTGCGCCGCAGCACTCAGCGTGTGCGTTCCAGCAGGAAGTCCGGGCAGTCGAGCCAGCCGTTGGCAACCCGGCCCTCGACCCGCGAGAGGCGGTAGCGACCGCTCAGGCTCCCGTCGAACAGCACGTCGATCTCGCGCAGGCGCTGGAACACCACGAAGGCATCGACGTCGGCGATCGGCATCTGCGAACCCCGCACGGCGCCCTTGCGCCCGAGCCGGCCCTCGAGGAAGTCCACCATCCGGTCGGGCGTCACCGCCACGCGGTGGCGGAACGCGTCCTTCGCCGCGATGAAGGCCTCCACGGCCGGATCGAGGAAGAGTTCCGGCAGGGGCTCGCAGTCGATGGGCGGGCGCTTGAGGCGCGGCGCGTAGAGGTGGACGGCGCCGATGGGCGGGCGCAGGAGCGAGATCCCGGCCGGTGGCATGCCCTCCATCGGCGCATCGGTGCCCGCCACGGCGCGGAGCGCCGCGGCCGTGCGTTCGATGCGGTCGGAATCCCGGTGGTCCATGTAGCGCAGGGCCGCCGCGATTCGCCGCTCCAGGCGGGCGACGATGTCGGCCACCGCGTCGAGGTGACGGTCGAGGCCCTCGAAGATCGCCAGGATCTCTGCGAGATCCGCCCGCACGGCCCGCTCGGCCACCTCGACATCGGGCGCACGGCCCTCGCGGATCCCGGCCTCCGCCAGGGCCCGCAGGGTGAGGGGATCGCGCAAGGCGCGGCCCGCCTCCCGCACGATACCGGAGCGGAAGCGGAACGGGTTCAGGCGGGTGTGCAGGGTGCGGTAGTCGCTGACGATGTGGCGGGCCACGAACTCGTCGAAGTAGAGCCGGAAGGCCGCGCGCTGGTCCTCCTGCGCCAGGATGCGCGCCTCGATCTTGCGCATGGAGCCGGCGAGCGTCCGCAGGTGGCTGAGGAAGGCCCGCGATGCCTTGGCGGCGTTGACCAGGGCCTCGGAACGCTCGGCCGGGTTGGCGATGGCGCTCTCCAGGCTGCCCAGCACATCGAGCACGGCGCCGCCGTAGGAGCGGGTCTCGCCCCGGTCGAGGCGGGCGAGTTCCTCGATGAGGATGCGGGCCTCGGGGTCGAAATCCACCACCGGCACGTAGCGCTCGCGCCGCTCCACCAGCCAGCCGGAGTCCAGCAGGCGCCGGTAGACGGCCGAGCGCCGCTCGATGGGATCGACGGGCGTGGTCTCGTCGTCGGCGATCTCGCCTTGGGCGAAATCGGCGGAGAAGTCGCCGATGGCGGCGAGCAGCTCGGTCTTGCGCAGGGGCTCGGCCGTATCGCCGAACACCCGCGCGTGCAGGTGCAGCAGCAGGGCGGCGTTGAAGGCCCGGCTCGGGGAGGCGAGGGGCCGGAACAGGTCGTCGGACAGGCGGGTGAACAGCATGGGACTGGGACGGACTGCAGCCCGCCGGAACGGCGTCTGTCAATCGATCCGAGGCCCGTAGCGGACCGAACGGGCGGTTTCCCTGGGGGAAGCGACCGTCCGGGTGGCAGTGGGTGGCGGGAACGCGGACATGCTAGGACGGACGGCAAGGCGCCGCGAAGGCGTCACCGAACCATCACGGGAGACCCCATGCCGAAGCCGGATCAAGAGCCCCGTCGCAGACAAGAGCCCCGTCCGCCCGAACTCGTGACGCCGTGGCGCACGGAGGCGCGCGCCGCCCTGCAGGCCGAGGCCCGAGCCTTCGCCCGCGACGTGGTAATGCCCATCGCCGACGAACTCGACCGGCAGAAAGCCGAGATGCCGCGCACGCTCATCGACGCCATGGCGCGGAAGGGCTGGTTCGGCATCACCATCCCGACGGAGCATGGCGGCCTCGGCCTCGGGGTGTTCGAGTATTGCCTCGTCTCGGAAGAACTCGCCCGGGCCTGGCTGTCCGTGGGCAGCATCCTCGCGCGGGGCCAGGGCCTCGGCACCCAGGTCCTCGACGAGGGGCGCCGGGGCGAGTTGCTGGCCCGCTCGGCCCGGGGCGAATGGATCGGCAGCATCGCCCTGTCGGAGCCGACCGCCGGCTCGGATCTGGCCGGGGTGCAGACCCGCGCGGTGCGCGAGGGCGACACCTGGGTGCTCACCGGCACCAAGCGCTGGGCCGGCTTCGCGCAGGCGGCCGATTTCGTCGAGGTTCTGGCCCGCACCCGCGATCCGGAGCCCGGCGAGTCGCGCTCGGCCGGCCTCGAGCCGTTCCTGGTGGTCAAGGAGCCCGGCACCTTCCCGGCCGGCATGACCGGCCAGGTGATCGACAAGATCGGCTATCACGGCTTCCTCACCTTCGAGCTCGCCCTCGACGGCGTGCGCGTGCCCGAGAGCGACCGGCTCACCGGCCTCTACGGCGACCAGGGGGCGGATGCCGATGCCGGCGGTTTCGCGTCCGTGCAGCGCGGCCTCAACATCGCACGGGTGCACACGGCGGCGCGCGCCGTCGGCGTCGCCCGGGCGGCGGTGGAGGATTGTCAGCTCTACCTGCAGGAGCGCGAGCAGTTCGGCCACCCCATCGGCGACTTCCAGGCCCTGCGCTTCGCCCTGGCCGACATGGCGGCGGAGGTCGCACAAGCCCGCGCGTTCTGGCAGCAGGTCGCGCATCTGCTCGATGCCGGCGAGGCGGCCGAGAGCGAATCCGCCATGGTCAAGCTGCTCGCCACCGAGATGGCCGTGCGGGTGACCAACCAGGCGATGCAGCTTCACGGCGGCAACGGCTACACCACGGAACGCCGGGTGGAGCGCTACTGGCGCGACGCCCGTCTCACCACGATCTTCGAGGGTACGAGCGAGATCCAGCGCCGGATCATCAGCGACCGGATGCTGCCGCGCCCCTGATGGAAGCGTCCCGGATGATGGGTCCGGGACGCAGCTCAGGGCCGAGAGACTACCCCTTCCAGCCCTTCAGGGCGGCAAACGGGCTGCTCGACGGGTCGGGCGGGGGCGGATTGAGGATCGGCTCGACCTGCGCGACGGCGTCGGCCAGCGAGAAGGCGGAGCCGGTGGGCAGCTTGCCGCCGGCCGCATCCTTGTGGCCGCCGCCGCGGAACCGGCGCGCGCCCTCCAGCGCCGTCTCGTCGTTGGAGCGGAACGACATGTTGCCCGTGCGCTGGACGTTGAGGACGCGCTTGGCCTTGCCCGCATCCATGATCAGGTCGGAGACGCGCTGGAAGGTGCCCGAATCGAGGCCGAAGGACAGGTAGGTCCCGTCCGAGAGCGGCTGGAACAGGTCGGAGCGTGCGAGCACGCGGGCGATCCGCATGCGGGTGGTGAGGCGGGGATCGTCGGTCTCGTCGCCGGCCAGATACCCGTCGACGATTCCCGTGCGGATGGCGCCGACCCCGGCTTCGAGTTCGGCCGGTGAGGCCCCGGCGCGCAGGCGTCCGGCGAGGGCGACGAGGAGGTCGCTCACGAAGCGGTCGTGCCACGCATGCCCGATGGGCACGAGGTTGGAGACGTTGTCCCAGAACACCTCGTCGAGGGCATGGCCGCCCGCGAAGGTCGGCCGGTCCTTGCGCCACAGGTCGACGGCATCCACGGCCTCGACGAGAGCGAGGAGGTCGGCGTCGCCCTCGATGGCGTCGGGCGCGTACAGGGTGCGGCGGCGATAGGCGAGCTTCGTGGCGCAGCGGCCCTCGTCGATGAGCACGACGATGGCGGGATCGTCGAGGTCGAACCGCATCACGCCCGGATCGTCTGCCTCCGGCACAGGCTCGAGGGTCTGCTCGCGCAAGCGGTCGATGGAGGAGGCATGGTGGTCGAGGACGATGAGCCGGTGCCGTTCGGCCTCGGCCCGGCCCCGGTTCATCGCGGCGAAGTTGCGGATGAAGGTCACCGCCACGGGCTCGAGACCGAGATCGGTGAGGATCAGGGTCTCGGGCTGCCGCGTCCGCCCGAGGCGCTTCAGCTCGCCCTCGACCACGGGCCCGACATCGCTGTAGCGCGGCACGTGGACGATCCGCGAGACCGGAACGAAGCGCCCCACGATGGTGGAGGCGCCGTAGCCGTCGAGGTCGTGATGGGTGATCTGGGTAACGGTCAAGACGGGGTCCTCGGCGGGCGGCGTCCGCGGCTTATGACGCGTTTTCCGGCCCGCGGCGACCCGTGACGGATCAGCTGGTCTGCTTGCGGGCGAACACGGCCCCGGCGAACAGGAGCGCCGCGCCCCCGGCGATGAGGCTGATCATCAGGAGCCGGCGGGGCTGCTGGGCGGATTCGGCCTGCACCGGCTGGACGATCATGCTGAAGAACTCGACCTGCCGGCTGGCGATGATGCGCGAGCGCTCGTAGGCGGCCAGGACCTTGGAAAAGTACTTCTCCGCCTCGTCGCGGTCGTTCTCGAAGGCCTCGAACTTGGTGAGGGCGTCGGCCAGGATGCGCCGCTGTTCCGGGTCCTCGCTCGCCGACTGGTTCTCGATGCGCGTGATGGCGTCGTCGAGATCCTTGATCTGGGACTTGATGTCCTGGATGCGGCGCGACTCGGGACCGAGGTCGCGCTGGCCGAGATTGAGCTGCACGGCTAGGTTGATGCGCGCGGTGCGCAACTCGCCGATCACCTTGAGGTTGCTGTCGTTGGTCTTCTTGGCATCGAGAATGCCCTCGCGGTTGCGCAGGGTCGCCATGGCGAGGCGGACCTTCGTCATCCGCTCCTCGGCGAGCTTGAGTTCGCGCGCGCTTTCGACCACGGCGTCGGCGCGCGCGCGGTCGCTGAGCGCGTTCACCATGCGCTCGCTCTCCTTCAGGATCGCCTGGGTGAGGGCCAGGGATTCGGCGGGATCGAAGGCGCTGACCGTCAGGCTGATGATGCCCGAACCGCTCTCGATCTTGGTGGTGACCCGCTCGCTCCAATATCGCACGAAGCGCTCGATGGGCTTGTCCCGGTCGAAGCGCGAGAGGAAGTCGATCCCATCCCGGGAGAACATGTCCCGCAGGGGCAGGTCCTTCTCCAGGACCTCGATCATCGGCCGGCTGTGGATGTAGTTGAGGGCCACGAGACTGTCCTGGGCCACCATCTGGGAGACGACGCCCTTGGTGGTCCCGACCTGGTCGGACGAGGCCTTGTCGGCGGAGCCCAGCGCCGGCCGCAGGGCGAAGCGCGCCTCGGTGACGTAGCGATCCGAGGCGATGAGCCCGAAATAGATCACCCCCAGCAGCGTCGGCAGCACGAAGCAGAGCCCGAACAGGATCGGGATGACTGGGTCGGACTTGTTGTGGCTCTGGTAGGAGCGGATACCCTTCTTGCGGTCGGCGAAGCGCGAGACGCGGGCGACCTGACGCAGGGACTCCGCCACGGCATTCGAGCGGTCGGCCGTGGTGACGGGCTGCCCGGTGGGGTTGCGGATCTCGACGCTCATCTGCCTTCAGCCATCCATTCCGTTCGGGCGGCCATCCTTCGCCGCGCGTACCCTATTCCACGATTGGGACGGCGAAAGCATGTCCGGGCCCCTGCACGCCCGAATGAGGGCACGGGCGAACGCCCGCTTCGCCGGTGCCGCGGTCATGCGTTCAGGCGGCGGTAGACCTCGATGGCGTCGTTGACGTCCTCGTACAGGATCGCGCGCCCGTTGATGAGCACGATGCCCTGCTGGCACCAGGTCCGGATCACCTCCATGCCGTGGGAGACCATGATCACGTTGGAATTGACGCGGCGGGCGGCGAAGGCCTCTTCGCAGCGCTTCTGGAAGCGCGCATCGCCCACCGCCGTGACCTCGTCGATGAGGTAGCAGTCGAACGGGATCGCCATGCTCATGCCGAAGGCCAGGCGCGAGCCCATGCCCGACGAGTAGGTCCGGATCGGCACGTCGAGGTAGCTGCCGAGTTCGGAGAAATCCTCGACGAATTCGAGCACCTTCTTCGGATCCTCGCCATAGATGCGAGCCACGAAGATGATGTTGTCCCGGCCCGTCATCTGCGGATGGAAACCGCCGCCGAAGCCGAGGGGCCACGACACCCGCATGGTGCGCTGGACGCGCCCCCGCGTCGGCGCCTCGGTGCCGGCGATGAGGCGCATCATCGTGGACTTGCCGGCCCCGTTGATGCCGAGGATGCCGTAGGAGACATTGGGTTTGAGCGTGAACGACACGCGCTCGAGGATCGTCCGGCGGTGCCCATCCGTCCGGTAGACCTTTGTGACATTGTCGAAGCGGATCACGGTCGGTTTGTGGCTCCGGGAGGCTCGGGCCCGGAGAACGGGCCGCGCGTCCCGCGTTTCGCCCGCGAAAGCGGCGAATCTGAGGACCACCGTCCGGGGTATCAACGGAGCGGGGGCAGGGGCCGTGTCGCCGGGACGCGGGAAATCGACACATTCGCGGTACGTTCGACACGATCGCGCCTTGCACCCCGCCGACACGGCTTGTACAGCGTGCCACCCGCGGCGTCGCGGCGATCCTGCAGGCCCCGGATTTACCAACCGGACGCCGTCGGTCGCGATGCAGGGGGCTGGAGGGGTGGCCGAGTGGTTGAAGGCGCACGCCTGGAAAGTGTGTATACCGGAAACGGTATCGCGGGTTCGAATCCCGCTCCCTCCGCCAGTTTCCTATAAACCACCGCAGATCAACGGCTTTTAGCGCTCGATCCCGGCCCACGTGCAGACTATTGTGTCACCGTGGCTGTGGGGAGCGAAGCCAACGGTGCGCCGTCCCGATATTCTGCGATGTCGCCGGGGTCGCGTATACGTCCGTGTCCCGACTCGCCTCGGTGGGTTGGCGGTTCCGTTCGAAGGTCTCGTTCAGCGTGAGAGCCTGTGGGCCGAATGCCGCCGGCAACGGCGAGCGGCGCAGGGACGAGGCCACCGATCAAACCGCCGGGGCCAAGGGCCCCACCGGGCGCTGCCAAACCCTCCGAGTAGGGACCCGGTTTGCGGAAAGATTCATCTGTTCGACCACCTCCGCCCGGATAAACGTCTTCACGCGGATCCAAGGTCTCCTCGAAGGCGTCCCGCGTCGTGATCTCGAGGAACAGCCTGCCCTTCGTTGCCATGTTGCGGTAAGCCGGGGTCGGAATCACGCCTTCGGGCGTCGGCTTGGCAACCGCCGTTCGTGTGACGGCTAGAGATGTCTGTAGCCGCAAGCAGACCGCGAGCGAAACCACGACGATGCATCAGGAGTATCCTGAGATCATGGGATGCACCCTGGAAAAGCACGATCTCGGGGCGCCCCATAGGCAGTCCGTACGTCAACCCCAGCTTTCCGAAACCTAGACTACGCGATATTTGACACGATCCACCTCGACGATTTCTTATCCTACCCTCCGAGCGGTCATCACTCATTTGATAACTCACCTGGCCCGTACACCTTAGCTTGTCGGGCATCACACGCAGGCGTTCGGGACGGCGTTTCATCGGGACGCGAGTTCGCCCTTCCCTTGGTGAGCGAGCGTTCACGGCGCGAGGGCGTTGCACCCAACAATCGCGCGTCAACGAATGAACATTCCGCCGCCTCGTGTCGTTTCCAGTCCTTGCCCAGGAGCCGTGATGCTGCGCGACGAACATGAGGAACTGCCGGTCGCATCCAGCGAGACCGGCGGAATCGTTCTCAGCGAAATGACGCGCCTGCGCCTGGGGCGTCAGCTTCAAGCGATGTATGAACCGGTCATCGATGAGCCCCTCGACCCACGGCTTGCCGAGCTGATGATGCAGCTGGATCGCGATAAGGCCGGAAATCCTCATGCTTGATGGTGCCCGAGGGTAGAAATCCGATCAGCGGGGCGGCATCCAACGGGCGATCCTAGACGGAATGCCGCGGGGGATTTCCTGTCAATGCCCCGACGCGACAGGGCTTTCCAACGTTCATGGGCCGGCTTAGGAACTGGACGCAGCGGCTTCGACCCGTTCCCCCGCCACTGACCGAACGCTCCCTCATGCCCGCCTACCGTTTCACCGTCACCATCGCTAGCGATGTGCCGCACGAGCCGGTGTTTCGGCACCTGCGCGACGCCGATGCGGCCTGGGACGAGGCGGGTCGGCTTGCGCGCGAGATCTGTGCGGCGAGCGGCGATCGGCGCCTGATGCAGGCCGTGGTCGTCGTGACCGATGCGGCGGGGGAGATCGTCCTCGAATTTCCCTTTACGGAAGCCCTCACGGCGCCCTGAGACGAGAACGGCGCCGGTGGCCCGAAGCCACCGGCGCCGCTGCGACCGTCGGGTGAAGGCGGTTCAGTCGAGCTGAGACGCCTCCGGACAGGCCGCGCGGATGGTCTCCGGTAGGGCGGCGAAATCGGCGTAACCGGCCTCGCGCGCCATGGCGTCGAGGGCCGACACGGCATCGGCGGCGCTGCCGGTCCACAGCACGGCGCCGTTGGTCTTCTGCTTGATCTGGAAGATGCTCATGATGCGTTCGCCCAGGCTATCGAGGGATCTCGAAGGTCAGAACGCGCGAAGTGCGCCGCAGTTGCGGTAAGGTCGAGCGGTTCGGTCCTTCGTCACCGCCGACGATCCGGCTATGTTCGAAGCCCGGAACGACGCCTTGAAAAGGCCGGCGTCGGGCGTCACGGCTCGGCGCCTCATCCTCGGCCCTGTGGGCACACCTCGAGCGAATGCCACAGCCCATGCGCGCGCGCGACCTTCTTCCGGCCCTCGCCCTGCTGCCGGCCTTTCTCCTCACCCCGATCGGCGCCGAGGGGACGAGCGGAGCGAAGGCGGCCGAGACCGCTGCCGTCCCGGATGCCGCCGCCCTGGCGCCCGCCGTCACCGTTGTGCCGGCCGAAGAGCGAGAGGTGGTCGAGCGGGCGGTGGTCACCGGCACCCTGGTGCCGCGCGACGAGATCCTGGTCGCCCCCGAGATCGAGGGCACCCGCATCACCGAACTCCTGGTGGAAGAGGGCGCGCGGGTCGAGAAGGGCCAGCCGCTGGCCCGCCTGTCCCTGGAGATGATCGTCACCCAGGAAGCCGCCAACGCCGCCGCCCTGGCGCGGGCCGACGCCGCGATCGTCCAGGCCCGCAGCCAGATCGTTCAGGCCGAAGCCGCGCAGGTCGAGGCCAGCCTGGCCCTCGAGCGGGCGCGAAGCCTGGTGAAGACCGGCAACGCCACGGCGGCCGTGCTGGAGCAGCGGGTCTCGGCGGCACAGGGCGGGGAGGGGCGTCTCGCCGCCGCCCGCGGCGGGCTCCAGCTCGCGGAGGCCGACCGCGCTACCGCGCGCGCCCAAGGCTCCGAGATCGCCCTGCGGCGCGCCCGCACGGACATCCGCGCGCCCGAGGGCGGCATCGTCAGCCGGCGCACGGCAAGGGTCGGTGCCACGGCGAGCGCCGTCGGCGAGCCGATGTTCCGCCTCATCGCCCGGGGCGAGATCGAACTCGAAGGCGAAATTCCCGAGGTGTCGATGCCGCGGCTCAAGCTCGGCGATCCCGTCAGCCTTGAGGGCGAGGAGGGCCGCATCCTCACGGGACGCGTCCGCCGCATCGATCCGGAGGTCGACCGCATGACCCGCCTCGGCCGCGTCCGCATCGCCCTGGCACCCGACCCTTCCTTGCGCATCGGCGCCTTCGCACGCGGCAAGGTCGAGGTCGCGCGCCGGCGCGGGGTCGCCGTACCGCTCTCGGCGGTGCTCTACGCAACCGATGGGGCCGCCTCGGTCTTCGTGGTGAAGGACGACCGGGTCGAGGCCCGCCGGATCGCCCCGGGGCTCGCCGCCGACGGCATCATGGAGGTCCGTTCGGGCGTCCAGGCCGGCGAGGCGGTGGTGGCACGCGCCAGCTCCTTCCTGCGGCACGGCGACCTCGTGCGGGCGGTCCGGCCGGCCGGGCAGGCCGCAGGGGCGCAAGCCGTAGGGGCGAAAGCCGCGGACGCGACGCCTCCGCAAGACGCCACGCGCTGAGATCGGACCCGCCGCCATGCGCCTCAACATCTCCGCCTGGGCCATCCGCAAGCCGATCCCCTCCATCGTGCTGTTCCTGGTGCTGGTGGTGCTCGGCCTCGTCAGCTTCCGCGCCCTGCCGATCACCCGGTTTCCCAACATCGACATCCCCATCGTCGCCGTCACGGTGACGCAGGCGGGTTCCGCCCCCTCCGAGCTGCAGACGCAGGTGACGAAGGTGGTGGAGGACGCGGTGGCCGGCGTGAAGGGCGTCAAGCACACCATCTCGGCCATCACCGAGGGCATCTCGACCACCACCATCGAGTTCCGCCTGGAGACCAACACCGACCGGGCGGTCAACGACGTCAAGGACGCCATCTCGAAGGTACGGGTGAACCTGCCCCGCACCATCGACGAGCCGATCATCAACCGCGTCGAGATCGCCGGCCTGCCGATCATGATCTACGGCGCCGCCGCCCCGGCGATGACGCCCGAAGACCTGTCCTGGCTCATCGACGACGTCATCGCCCGCCAGATCCAGGGCGTGAAGGGGGTGGGCGGCGTCGAGCGCCTCGGCGGCGTCGCCCGCGAGATCCGCGTGACCCTGAAGCCCGACCGCCTGCTGGCGCTGGGCATCACGGCGGCGGACGTGAACCGCCAGCTGCGCCTGACCTCGGCCGACATGGCCGGCGGGCGCGGCGAACTCGGCGGCCAGGAGCAGTCGATCCGGACGCTCGCGGGCGCGGCCAGCCTCGACACCCTGGCACAGACCTCCATCATCGTCCCGGGCAACCGCAAGGTCCGCCTCGACGAACTCGCGACCCTGGTGGACGGCGCGGAGGAGCCACGCACCTTCGCCCGCTTCAACGGCGAGCCGGTGGTGGCCTTCGCCATCTCGCGCGCCACGGGGGCGAGCGACGCCGAGGTCGCCACCGCCGTGGCGAGGAAGATCGACGAACTCCGGGGCAAGCACCCGGGCGTGCGCTTCGATCTCATCGACACCTCGGTCACCAACACGGTGGGCAACTACCACTCGGCGATGCTGAGCCTCGTCGAGGGCGCGGCGCTGGCCGTCATCGTGGTGTTCCTGTTCCTGCGGGACTGGCGCGCGACCCTCATCGCCTCCATCGCCCTGCCGCTGTCGGTGCTGCCGACGTTCTGGATCATGAACACGCTGGGCTTCTCGCTCAACGCGGTGAGTCTCCTCGCCATCACCCTGGTGACCGGCATCCTCGTCGACGACGCCATCGTGGAGATCGAGAACATCGTCCGGCACATGCGCATGGGCAAATCGCCCTACCGCGCGGCCCTCGAGGCGGCCGACGAGATCGGGCTGGCCGTCATCGCCATCACGGCGACCATCATGGCGATCTTCGCCCCCGTCTCGTTCATGAGCGGCATCGCCGGGCAGTACTTCAAGCAGTTCGGCCTCACCATCGCGGCGGCCGTGTTCATGTCGCTGCTCGTGGCGCGGCTGATCACGCCCCTGCTCGCCGCCTACTTCCTGCGCGATCACGGGCCGGAGGACGAGCGCGAGGGTCCGGTCATGCGGGCCTACACCCGCGTGGTGGCCTGGTCCGTACGCCACAAGTTCATCACCCTGGTGGTGGGGCTCGCCTGCTTTGCCGCCTCGATCATGTCCACCCGCCTCCTGCCGGCGGGCTTCCTGCCGGCCGAGGACGCGGCGCGCACGATCTTCGTCGTGGAGCTTCCCCCGGGGGCGCGGCTTGCCGACACCACCCGGGTCAGCGACGGCCTCGTCGACCGGATCAAGACCCTGCCGGAGGTCCGCAGCGTCTTCGTCGACGGCGGCCGCCAATTGCCGGGCAAGAAGGAGGTGCGGCTCGCCACCTTCACCATCAACCTGACGCCGAAGAACGCGCGGCACCGCACGCAGAAGGAAGTCGATGTCGCCATCGGCGCCCTCCTGCGCCAGGAGCCCGACATCCGCTCCTGGGCCCTGCGCGAGAGCGGCCAGCGCGACCTCACCCTCATCGTCTCGGGGCCGGACAAGGCCGTGGTGGCCGACGTGGCGGCCCAACTCCAGCGCGAGGCGGCGCAAGTCCCCCACCTCGTCAACGTGCTCTCCACCGCGCCGCTGGACCGCACCGAGATCCGCATCCGCCCGAAAGCCGGGGTCGCGGCCGATCTCGGCGTCTCCACGGACCTCATCGCCGAGACCGTGCGGGTCGGCACCATCGGGGACATCGGCGCCAATCTCGCCAAGTTCAACGCCGTCGACCGGCAGGTGCCGATCCGCGTGATGCTGCCCGAGCGCCTGCGCGGCGACCTCTCGCAGCTGGAGACCCTGAAGGTGCCGGTGAAGGGCGGGGCCTCCGTGCCGCTCTCGACGGTGGCCGATCTCAGCCTCGGGCGGGGGCCCACGGCCATCGACCGCTACGACCGCGCCATCCGGGTGGCGCTCGAGGCCAACATGGAGGGCTCGGACGCACTCGGCTCCCTCATCGCCGCGGTCCTCGACCTGCCGGCGGCCAAGAACCTACCGCCGGGCGTGGTCATCCGCCAGACCGGCGACGCCGAGGTGATGGGTGAGGTGTTCGAGGGCTTCGCGCTCGCCATGGGTGCGGGCCTGATGATGGTGTTCGGCGTCCTCGTGCTGCTGTTCGGCAACTTCCTGCAGCCGCTCACCATCCTGTTCTCCCTGCCGCTCTCCATCGGCGGGGCGATCCTCGGGCTGCTCATCTTCAACAAGCCCATCTCCATGCCGGTGGTCATCGGCATCCTCATGCTCATGGGCGTGGTGACGAAGAACGCCATCATGCTGGTGGATTTCGCCCTCGAGGAGATGGCCAAGGGCGTCGACCGGGCCACCGCCATCACCGACGCCGGCGCCAAGCGCGCGCGGCCCATCGTCATGACCACCATCGCGATGGCGGCCGGCATGGTGCCTTCGGCCATGGCCCTCGGCATCGGCGGCGAGTTCCGCGCGCCCATGGCCATCGCGGTCATCGGCGGCCTCATCGTCTCGACGGGCCTGTCGCTGATCTTCGTGCCGGCGATCTTCGTGCTGGTTGACGACCTCTCGCGCCTGTTCGTGCGCCTGTTCGCCCGCTTCATCGGCCAGAAGGACGAACCGGAGGACGGCGCCTTCGCCCTGCCGGCCGCGTCCGCCAACGACCAGAAAGGCTTTCCGCCACGCATCGCGGCGGAGTGAATTCTTCTCGGTTCGCGTTCCTTTCGCAAGGACGGAAGGTCGGCGTGAGCCGTAACGCGCTCGCTCTCCTCCAGGTGACGACATTCATGGATCTCGCGGACAGCGCGGGTCCCCTCTCCTGGAAGGAGAGGGGACCCGCGCTCGGTCCATGCCGATGCCCGAACCGATCAGGTAATGACGCCCCCAAACGAAAACGGCCCGAACCTGAGAGGTCCGGGCCGCAAAATCGCGTCGCAAAAAACCGAAAAGAAGCTCAGGCGCGCTCGGCGAGGCGGCTGGCGCCGTAGCAGAGGCCGCCGGCGACGATGAACAGAACCACGAAGGTCTTCACCGTGGAATAGAACAGAGCCGGCTCGATGCCCGCGTCCGTATAGAGCAGCAGGCCGATGGCGGCGATGGGCAGGAGCAGGAGGGCCAGGATCGGGGTCAGCGGGTTCATGGGGTCACTCAGCCTCGACGCGGACCCGACGTGCCGGCCCGTATGATCGCGATTACGTCCACCTCCTTAGCACTCCGGTCCGTACGGCGCCAAGGGTCGCGCGGCGCCAAGGGGTCGCGTCAGGCCGGAATCCGCACGGTGGCGCGCAAGCCTCCGAGCGGCGAGTCGTGCAGGCTGACGTCGCCGCCATGCGACCGGGCGATGTCGCGGGCGATGGAGAGGCCGAGTCCCGAACCGCCGGCATCCTGGCGTGCGTCGTCGAGGCGCACGAACGGCTTGAACACCTCCTCGCGCTGGTCGAGGGGAATGCCCGGTCCGTCGTCGTCGATGGAGACGAGAAAGCTGCGAACCTCGCGCCGGCCGACCACCGCGACGGTGTCGCCGTAGCGGGCGGCATTGGCCGCGAGGTTGAACAGGCAGCGCCGGATGGCGTCGGGCCGCAGGGTGACGCTGGCCTCGCCCTCGATCTCGACGGCTTCCACGTGGGCGCCGAGGCGCTCCATGTCCGTGCGCAGGTCCTCCAGCATCGCACGCATGTCGGTGGGCACGGCGAGTTCGCCGGAATCCCCGCGCGCGAAGGCGAGGTAGGCTTCCAGCATCCGGCTCATCTCGTCGACGTCGCGCTGGAGGTCCTCGACGTCGGCCGTCTGGTCGATGAGCGCCAGGGTCAGCTTGAACCGGGTGATGATGGTGCGCAGGTCGTGGCTCACCCCGTTGAGCATGGTGGTGCGCTGCTCCATCGCCCGTTCAATGCGACGTTTCATCTCGATGAAGGCGTGACCGGCCTGGCGGACCTCGCGGGCGCCGCGTGGGCGGAACTCGATCTCGCGGCCCTTGCCGAAACTCTCGGCGACGGCGGCGAGCCTCAGGATCGGCTTGATCTGGTTGCGCAGGAACAGGATCGCGACGCCGAGGAGCACCAGGGACGATCCGCTCATCCACAGGAGGAAGATGTGCGAGTTCGAGGCGTAGGCCATGCTGCGCCGCGCCGTGACCCGCAGCACCCCGTCGGGAATGGCGACGCGGATCTCGATGAGGCTGGAGCGGCCCACCGTGTCGATCCAGTACGGTCGGCGGATCTGGCGCTTGATCTCATCGGACAGCACTTCGTCGAGGATCGAGAAGAACGGTCGCGGCCCGGCGACGGGCAGCGTCGCCCCCTTCAGGATGTCGAGGTCGAGGTTGAGCCGGGTGCCGGCGATGCGCGTGAGGGTCTCGGCGTCCTTGTCCTGGGGGTAGCTCTCGTAGACGTCGATGAGGGCGGCCACATCCGCCGTCACCGCCGCCGACAGGCGCCGGGTCACGAGCTGCCAGTGCCTCTCCATGAACGTGTAGGCGATCACCGATTGCAGCAGCACCACGGGCGCGATGATGATGATCAGCGACCGTGCATAGAGGCCCTTCGGCAGGAGGTCTCCGATGGCGCGGCTGAGGAGCCGCCACATCCGTCGCGGCGGCGGCACCCGCGCGAGGGCCGTCAGCAGCCGATTCGGCGCGTGCGTGCGCGGCACGGCCCGGCGATCAATCGACGGCGAGGCGGTAACCGACGCCCCGGACGGTCTGCAGGAACAGGGGGTTCGCCGGGTCGACCTCGGTCTTGCGGCGCAGGCGGTTGATCTGCACGTCGATGCTGCGCTCGGCGGCGAGGCCGCCGGCCCCGGCGAGCGCCTCGCGTTCCACGTTGGCGCCCCCGGCCTGGGCCAGCACGGTGAGGATCTCGCGTTCGCGCTCGGTGATGCGGATGGTCTCGTCGGCGCGGCGCAGCTCGCCCCGGTCGATGCGGTAGGAGAACGGCCCGAAGGTCACGGTCTCGAGGCCGGGCTCGCGCGCCGGGGCGCCCTCGGCGCGCCGCTTGATGATGTTGTTGAGACGCAGGATCAGTTCGCGCGGCTCGAAGGGTTTCGGCAGATAATCGTCGGCGCCGATCTCGAGGCCCATGACCCGGTCGTTGGGGTTGGAGCGGGCCGTGAGCATGAGGATCGGCACCCGCGAGGTCTCTCGGACGTGGCGGGCGTAGTCGAACCCGCTCTCGCCCGGCATCATCACGTCGAGGACGAGGGCGTCGAACACGAAGCACTGCGCCTTGGTGCGCGCCTCGGCGACGTTGGCGGCGGCGGTGACGCGGAAGCCCTGCTCGTAGAGGAAGCGGGTGAGGAGCTCGCGCACGCGGCGGTCGTCGTCCACCACGAGGATGTGGGGCGCGTTGTCGGCCAGCTCGACGCTGGCCTTCAGACCGGGGAGGGACATCAGGCGGCGCTCCGGGCCCGGCGGGCCATGAGGCGACGCACGGCGGCGCGCTCCTCGGGCTCGATCATGGCGAGCAGGAAGTTCTGGGCCGAGAGCGCCCCGCCTTCCCCGGCGCCGGGCGCCGGCTCGGCGAGCGCCCGCGTCACCCGGTGGGTCTGGACCCGGATGAGGTCGCCCGCGAGCGCGGTGCCGCGATCCGTACAGAACAGCAGCCGCTGGCGCCGGTCGCTCGTTCCGGTCTTCTGGACGATGTAGTCCTGCTCGATGAGATCCTTGAGCACCCGGTTCAGACTCTGCTTCGTGATCCGCAGGATATCGAGGAGTTCGGCGATGGTGAGGCCCGGGTAGCGATCGACGAAGTGCAGCACCCGGTGATGCGCCCGGCCGAACCCGTATTGCGCCAGGATGCGGTCCGGGTCACCGACGAAATCGCGATAGGCGAAGAACAGCAGCTCGATGAGGTCGTCGCCGGGGCTTTGTGATGAAGCGGTCTCCGCCGGACCGTGTGCGTCGCTGCCGGCCGTCTGGGTCGCGGGAAAGGTCACGTCGGGGGCGGCCTGATTTTATGTCAGTGTTATTGACATATTTCAGGTGCGTTGCTACCCGTCAAGCCTTCCGGTAGGGCGTCACGACCCCGTGGCCTGTTTCAACTTCTGGCCTGTTCCGCCGCCCGACCCCCGACTCCCATCTGACGCCGGCTTCGAGGGCAAGCCCGCGTGCCGAGGAAGCCCACCATGTCCCTGATCCCGTTCGACGCGCGCGAGGGCACCATCTGGTACGATGGCGCGATGGTGCCGTGGAAGGATGCCAAGATCCACGTGCTGTCCCACGGCCTGCATTACGGGTCGTCGGTGTTCGAGGGCGAGCGGGCCTATGGCGGGCGCATCTTCAAGAGCCGCGAGCATGCGGAGCGCCTGCTTCGCTCGGCCGAACTCCTCGACTTCAAAATTCCCTACAGCGCGGCCGAGATCGAGGCGGCCAAGGAGCTCGTCCTGCGGACCAGCGGCCTCGCCGACGCGTATCTGCGCCCGGTGGCGTGGCGCGGCTCCGAGATGATGGGCGTGGCCGCCCAGAACAACACCATCCACCTCGCCATCGCCGCGTGGGAATGGCCGAGCTACTTCGATCCCGAGACCAAGATGAAGGGCATCCGCCTCGACATCGCCGATTACCGCCGGCCGGACCCCCGCACCGCCCCCTCCACCTCGAAGGCGGCGGGCCTGTACATGATCTGCACGATCTCCAAGCACCGGGCCGAGAACAAGGGCTACGCCGACGCCCTGATGCTGGACTGGGAGGACAACGTCGCCGAATGCACCGGCGCCAACGTGTTCTTCGTGGCCGACGGCGTGATCCACACCCCGCTCGCCGACCGCTTCCTCAACGGCATCACCCGCCAGACCGTGATCGAGCTGGCCAAGCGCCGCGGCATCCAGGTGGTGGAGCGGCGCATCCTGCCGGCCGAGCTCGAAGGCTTCTCGGAGTGCTTCATCACCGGCTCGGCGGCCGAGGTGACGCCGGTGTCCGAGATCGGTCCGTACCGGTTCGTGCCCGCCAGCCTGACCAAGACGCTGATGGACGACTACACCGCCGAGGTGCAGCCCAAGGCCGAGGCGGCCTGAGGCCCGCGACATCCGACCCAAGGCCCCCGGGGGCCTTGGGTCGGGCGATGCGGAACCGCGACCCCGACCATGCGTTCACAGGGAACATTCCATGAACGCGAGGCGATGATGACCAAGGCTGCTGAGAAGGCCGTCGCGGCCGACGAGACCAATCCGAAGATCGACCCGAAGGACACGTCGAACCAGATCAAGGATCCGAGCGAGTGGACCACCGGCGGCGAGCCGATGACCGGCGCCCAGGCCTCCTACCTCAAGACCCTGTCCGAACAGGCAAAGGACCCCGACGCCTTCTCGCCCGACCTCGACAAGGCCGAGGCCTCGCAGCGTATCGATGCCCTTCGCAAGGAGACCAAGGGCAACTGATCCACACCGGGGGCCGGCTCGAATTCTACGTTCGGGTTAAGCCCCCGGAAGTATCTGACCGGTTACCGTTACGTTGCTTCGGAACCGGCAGGGATTTTTTCGAACGATGGCTGGGTTTCCGAACGGTTTCGAGCATCGCGGTGATCCCGATGCGGCACAGGACATCCAGCGCGGGCGGGCACGGTTCGCCGCCGACGCGAGCGGCGCGACGGCCGTCGAATACACGCTCCTCGTCGGCCTGATTGGTCTTGCTCTGGTCGGGGCGATGCGCGCCTATTCCGACAAGATGGTGATCGTCTACAACACCCTCGCCACGGCGATCACCACACCCTGAAGGCGCCCCGGGAACCGGCGGAACGCGACGTCAGCGCCCGCCTGACTTGCCGGACTCCGCCTTGCCCGACCCGGTGCGCGCGGTGGCGTCGCCCGACGGGTTCGCGTTCCGACCGCTCTCCTGTTGACGGCCCTCTTGCCAGAATGTGTCGAACAGGCGCTGCATCGCCTTGGCGTTCTCCTGCTGGACGTCGAGGCCGGACTGGAACATCTGCTGAAACAGCTCGAAGGGCGCCGCGTCGTTGGTGGCCGGGGCCGGTTGCCCGGGCGTGACGCGCGCCGGGGCGGGCTGGGGCGCCAACCGCGTCGGCTTCACGGCCGTGCGGACCGGGGGCGCCTTCGGCGCCGGCGTTCCGGGCGCGAGGGCGCCACCGGCCGTCATGAAGGCGTTCACCATGTCGGTCCAGTAGGGATTCGGCGGAATGCCGAACGCGTTCGGCGCCGGCGCGGGCGCCGCCTGCGGCGTCTGGTTGATCATCACGTGGACGATGCCGGCCACCACCATCCCGACCATCACCGGCAGCATCTGCTTGAGCACCGGCGTGGCGATGCCGCTCGTTCCCGCCGCCTGCTGCAGCACCGCCTGGCTCAGATGCGGCGAGCCGAAGAGCTGGCGGACCAGCATGTCCATCTGCGGCGAAGCCGATGGGCGCGGCGCCGTCGCACCAGCACCCGCCAGACTGAAGAGGTGGGCGAAGCCCGTCGGGTCGTTGGCGGCGTTGCGCTGGAGCCCCATGGTGAGGGCGGGCAGCAGCGCCTCCATGGCCCGCCGGGTCTGGTCCTGCGACAGACCGAACTGCTGTCCGAAGCCCTGAGCGCCCGGACCGGCCTGCGCCTGGAGGATATCGAACAGGTTGAACATGGAACTGGGCCTCGTGAACGGATGGGCGACGCCGATCCGGGTCGTATGCTCGCGTGCGTGGGTTCAAGTCTGTCGCATCGGCGGTTGACTTACCAGCCCGCCGATGGCGATGCCCCCTGCGGGAGGCCCGGAATGCCGATTCCGGACGGCGTTTCCCCGTCGAATCGACACGGCGCCACCCGTTTTCGCCACCGACACCCTCAGCAAGGCGCCCCGATGCGGTTTCCCGCGCCCCTCATCCCCGCGCGCCTCGTGCGCCGCTACAAGCGCTTCCTCGCCGATATGGAGCTCGCGGACGGCAGCCTGGTCACGGCCCACTGCGCCAACCCCGGGGCGATGCTGGGCCTGCTGACGCCCGGCGCCCGGACCCTGCTCTCCGCATCGACGAAGCCGTCCCGGAAGCTCGGATTCTCGTGGGAGCTCGTGGAGGCCGACCTCCCCGGGGGCCCGCAATGGGTCGGCATCGACACCCAGCGCCCGAACGCCCTCGTGGCCGAAGCGTTTCGCGCCGGGGCGTTGCCGCAGCTCGCCGACTATACGGGCTTGAGGCCGGAGGTCCGCTACGCCGCGGCGAGCCGCGTCGATTTCCTGGCGCAGGGGGAGGGGCTCGGGCCCTGCCACGTCGAGGTCAAGAACTGCCACCTCCTGCGGACGCCCGGCCTCGCCGAGTTCCCCGATTGCGTCGCCGCCCGCAGCGCCCGGCACATGGCGGATCTCGCCGACGTGGTGGCGAACGGCGGCCGGGCCATGCTCATCGTCGTCGTGCAGATGTGGGCGACCCGCTTCGACGTCGCCCGCGACATCGATCCGGCCTTCGACGCCGCCTTCCAGACCGCCCGCGCGGCCGGCGTCGCGGTCCACGCCCATCGCTGCCGGGTCGACCCCGAGGGCGTCGCCCTCGCGGACGCGATTCCCGTGGTCGGGTGACGCCTCATGCCGGTCGATCGCCTCGCGATGCGGATTTGGGCTTCGCTCAGGCGCCGCGCGGGCTGCCTGAGACTGTCCCCGAATGGATCATCCGGAAAACAGTGTCAGGCACTCCGCTCGAAGATCAGGTTCAGCCGGGTCCGGGCCAGGAGGCGGTAGCCGTTGGCCTGCAGCAGGGCGGGCAGGTCGATCTGCCACTGGTCGGTGCCGTTCTCCACGAGGAGCAGCTGCGGATGGAGCGAGACCGGGGCAGTGCGGAAGAACGGCTCGAGGATGAGATCCTCGGCGCCCTCGACGTCGAGTTTGATCGCGTCGATGCGGGTGATGCCTTCGCCCTGCGCAAGGTCGAGGAGGGTGACGGCCGGCACGCGGATCTGCGCCCCCTCGTTGGTGCCGACGATCTTCAGGCTCGACTCGCCCCGGTTGCGCGGATCGACGAACAGGGTGAGGGCACCCGCCTTGTCGGCCACCGCGCAGGCCACGGCCTTGACGGTGCCGAACGGGTTCTGGCCGATGTTGTAGGTCAGCCGGTCGAACACGTCGGGCTGCGGCTCGACGGCGAGGATGCGGGCCCGCGGCCCGGCGAAGGCCGCCACGAACAGGGCGTACGCGCCGATGTTCGCGCCGATGTCGAGGAAGGTGCAGCCTGGTTCCAGGCGCGCTTTGAGAAGCGCACGCTCCTCGGGATCGAAGAATTGCGGCGTGAAGAGCACCTTCTTCTCGCAATTGTTGTTGTACGGGTAGAGCCGCATCCGGGCGCCGTAGCGCTCGACGTCGAGGGGCTTTCCGCGCAGCAGGCCGATGCCGATCCGGCGCAGGAACAGGGCGAGGCGGCGGGCGCCCCAGCTCCCGTAGGAGAGCCGGCCCGTGCGTCGGGCGATGCGCGCGACGAGGCCGGTGGGGGCGTAGGTGCCGTAGGGCTGCGTGTCCTTCATCGCCAGGGGTGATGCCAGCCCGATCCGGCGGGGGCAAGCGCCGGCGCCATCCGGGGGGCTTCCCTCCATCGCCGGCGCGGACCACAACGGCATCGGCCCCGCCCGCTGCCGTACCCCGAGCCTCCCATCACCCCGAGCCTCCCATGCAGACCTTCCTCTCCGACGGCGTCAGCATCGCCTACCTCGACACGCCCGCGCGCGACGGGGCCGGCGACCCGATCCTGCTGATCCACGGTTTCGCCTCGAACCACCGCGTCAACTGGGTCAACACCCTCTGGGTGAAGACCCTGTCGGAGGCCGGGCGCCGGGTGATCGCCCTCGACAATCGCGGCCACGGCGAGAGCCAGAAGCTCTACGATCCGGAGGCCTACGGGTCCGACCTCATGGCCCGGGACGCGGCCCGCCTCCTCGACCATCTCGGCATCGATCGCGCCGACGTCATGGGCTATTCCATGGGCGCGCGCATCGCGGCCTACCTGGCGCTGGACGACGCACCCCGCGTGCGCTCCCTCCTCCTGGGCGGCCTCGGCCTGCATCTCGTGGAGGGACGCGGTCTGCCGAGCGGGATCGCCGAGGCCCTGGAGGCGGAGCCCGGCACTCCCGCGCCCAACCCCACCGCCGCAGCCTTCCGCACCTTCGCCGAACAGACGAAAAGCGATCTCAGGGCGCTGGCCGCCTGCATGCGCGGCTCGCGTCAGACCCTGTCGCGGGCCGAGGTCGCCGAGATCCGGGCGCCGACCCTGGTCACCGTCGGCACCCTCGACACGGTCTCCGGGCCCGGCCCGGCCCTCGTCGCCCTGATGCCCAACGCCCAGTCCCTGGAACTGCCCAACCGCGACCACAGCACGGCGGTGGGCGACCGGCAGCATCGCGCGGGCGTCCTCGCGTTCCTCGACGGACGGGCCTGAGACCGGACATCTACGCGGCGTCCGGGTCCGAAAGCCACGCAGGAACCCAGCGCTCGGGCCGGGGGGCACGGGCAAGGTCGGCACGCCCCTGATCCACGGGCGCCGGCGCCCCGTCGATGACCGGGCGGGTCTGATAATCGAACCGCGGCAGGATGGTCCCGTCCGCGTGCATGTCGAAGTGCATGGTGAACCACAGGCCGCATCCCGGCTCGGACAGCGCCTGTGCGTCGCGCAAAGCCCGGAGTATGGGCTCCATGAGGGCTGCTTCGGGAATCGGCTGCGGTCCACGTTCGAAGACACGCGCTTGAAACAGGTCGCCGACGAGGAAGACCTCGAACCGGGTCGAATCCCAGGGGTTGCGGCCTTTGGGACGATGAGCATTCAGGAGATGGGCCAGATCGGCCAGCGCCGGATGCCGGCCCCAATAGGCTTCGCGCTCCTCGCTCCGACGCGCCATCCGGGTCGCGAACACGCTGCTGTCGCCCGGCACCGCGACGGCCTCGAGGTCGGATCGACCCAGCCGTCCACGCAACCACTCCGCCAAGTCATTGAGGCCGTCCTCCACGACGAGTTCGGACGGCGCGAAATCGCTCCATGTGCCGCCATCGTCGAAGGCCCCGACCGCGAGACGCGCGAGGAAGGCTTCGAGGCTCGGGGCAATGACGCCAGCCTCGCCTTCGGAGCCCAGGCCGACGATGCTCGGCGCGTTCGGATCGTGTCCGGGCGGGAGCCAGAACCCCGCCTCCGATCCGTCCGGCAGATGCAGGAACAGGGCGAATTCCCGGCGCAGGGGTGTGCCGTCCACGATGGGCGCATCATCGGTCCAGCTTCCGGCAAGATCGAAGCAGCCGACGCTGCCCCAGGGCCGGCCCGCGAGCCATTGCCCGAACTCCATCAGCAGGCCGGGAGGCTCAAGGCTGGGCGGAAAGGCCCGGCGGATATCGGCCTCGTCGACCTTGTAGACGCGCGTAGACATGCCTCGTTTCTCCATCCCGACGGCGACGGCCGCTCAGCTCTTCAGGCGATACCCGGTGCGGAAGATCCAGGTGACGCCGGCAAGGCACAGGGCGAGGAACACGAGGGCCATGGCGAAGCTCACGCCGATACCGACGTCGGAATTGCCGAAGAACGACCAGCGGAACCCGCTGATGAGATAGACCACGGGATTGGCGAGACTCAGGGCCCGCCACACCGGCGGCAGCATGTCGATGGAATAGAAGCTGCCGCCCAGGAACGTCAGCGGCGTGACGATGAGGAGCGGCACGAGCTGCAGCCGCTCGAACCCGTCCGCCCACAGGCCGATGAGGAAGCCGAACAGGCTGAAGGTCACCGCCGTGAGCAGGAGGAAGCCCACCATCACGAACGGATGCTCGATGCGGATCGGCACGAACAGCGTCGCGGTGGCCAGGATGATGAGCGCGATAAGGATCGATTTCGACGCCGCCGCGCCGACGTAGCCGAGCACGATCTCCAGGGGCGAGACCGGTGCCGACAGGATCTCGTAGATCGTGCCGGCGAAGCGCGGGAAGTAGATGCCGAACGAGGCGTTGGCGATGCTCTGCGTCAGGAGCGAGAGCATCATCAGGCCGGGGACGATGAAGGCGCCGTACGCGACCCCGTCAACGGAGGCCATGCGGGAGCCGATGGCCGCGCCGAACACCACGAAATACAGGGACGTGGCGATGACGGGGGCGACGATGCTCTGCAGGGCGGTCCGCCAGAAGCGGGCCATCTCGAAGCGGTAGAGCGCGCGGACCGCGTACCAGTTCATGGCCGTTCCTTCACGAGGTCGACGAAGATGTCCTCCAGGGAGGATTGGCGGGTATCGAGGTCGCGAAAACCGATGCCGGCGCGGGCGAGGTCGGCGAGCAACCCCGTCAGGGCCGCGTCGCCCTTGGTGCTGTAGGTGTAGACGAGGTCGCGCCCGTTCTCCGCCAGTTCGAGGTCGTGTCCCGAGAGGGCGGGGGGCAACGCCGCGAGCGGGGCGTCGAGGTGGAGGGTGAGCTGCTTCTTGCCGAGCTTGCGCATGAGCTCGGCCTTCTCCTCGACGAGAATGATCTCGCCGTTGCGGATCACGCCGACCCGGTCGGCCATCTCCTCGGCCTCGTCGATGTAGTGGGTGGTGAGGATGATGGTGACGCCCTGGTCGCGCAGCTTGCGCACGAGGCGCCACATGTCCTGGCGTAGGGCCACGTCGACGCCGGCCGTGGGCTCGTCGAGGAACAGGATGCGGGGCTCGTGGGCGAGCGCCTTGGCGATGAGCACGCGCCGCTTCATGCCCCCCGACAGGGTCATGATCCGGCTGTCCTTCTTGTCCCACAGGGAGAGGTCGCGAAGCACCCGCTCGATATGGTCCGGGTCGGGGGGCAGACCGAACAGGCCGCGGCTGAAACCAGTGGTGGCCCACACGGTCTCGAAGGCGTCGGTGGTGAGCTCCTGCGGCACGAGGCCGATGGCTCGACGCGCCGCCTTGTAGTCCGTCGCGATGCAATGTCCGTCGACGCGGATGCTGCCCGCGCTCGCCGTGACGATGCCGCAGACGATGCTGATCAGCGTGGTCTTGCCGGCGCCGTTGGGGCCGAGCAGGGCGAAGATCTCGCCCTTGCGGATGTCGAGGGAGATGTTCTTCAGGGCGTTGTGCCCCGTACCGTAGACCTTGGACAGGTTGGCAATCGAGATGATCGGCGGCATCGAGTCTCCGCTTGGAGGGCGCTTGCGCGCGAGGGGCCGGGCTACGGGACAGATGAGTCGGCCCGGCGGCGGGGCCGACCGGCGCGGGCTCTCTCTCCTGAAAGGAGAGGGACAGGGTGAGGTGTGTAGCTCATCCGAATCGGTCACACACCTCACCCCAACCCCCTCTTCCAGGAGAGGGAGCCTGTCGCGATCGTCCGATCCCGGCCGAGCCCCGACCCGCGAACGATCCGGGAAACGAAAAAAGCCGCCTCGCGGCGGCTCTCCCGTCAGGTCGATGGAGCGTTCAGGCCCGGAGGCGGGTACGGACCTCGCCGAGGCTCTGGCGAACCAGATCCTGGGCCGCGTCGCCCTGCATGCGCTCGCGCAGGATAACCTCCGAGACTTTCACGGCGGCGTCGGCCGCGGCGGCGCGGACCTGGGCGGTGGCCTGGACCTCGGCCTGGGCGATCTTGGTTTCGGCCGACTTGGTGCGGCGGGCGATGAATTCGTTCAGGCGGGCATGGCCCTCGTCGGCGATGCGCTGGGCCTCGGCGCGGGCACCGGAGACGATGGCCTCGGCCTCGGCCTCGGCGGAGGACCGGCGCTTCTTGTAGTCGGCGAGGATACCGGCGGCTTCTTCACGTAGGCGGCGGGCCTCGTCGAGCTCGGAGCGGACGCGCTTGGCCCGGCCGTCGAGACCGTTGGTGATCTGGTTGAAGCCGCCGACCTTCCAGACGACGGCCATGAACAGCACGAAGGCGACTGCGACCCAGAATTCGGCTTCCAACAACATGCTCGTCGTCCCAACTCGATGGCGCCCGGGCCGGAGGATCGGTCCTGGGCGGAGCCGTCGGCCCCCGGAGGGACCGCCGGCCGGTAAGGTGTAGGGTGGCGTGCCCGCTCAGTGCGGGAGGGCGACGCTATCGAGGGCCTTGGCGATGGCCGCCTCGTCCGGGCTCCGGCCGGTCAGGCGCTCGACGATGGCGGATGCCGTCTCGCCGGCGATGCCGCGGACATTGCCCATGGCCTCGGCGGTGCGGCCGCGGATGGTGGCCTCGGAGGCCGCGATCTTGGCGTTGAGTTCGGTTTCGAGCGCCTTGCGCTTGGTCTCGGCGTCCCGCGTCAGGGCCGTGCGGGTCTCGAGTGCGATGGCCTGGGCTTTGGCCTGGGCATCGCTCAAGGACTTCTCGTAGGCGGCTCCGGCGGCGTCGGCCTCGGCCTTGAGGCGTTGGGCCTCGTCGAGGTCCGACGACAGGCGATTGGCGCGGTCGTTCAGGATGGACTGGATGCGCGGCAGGGCGATCTTGTCCATGAGGTAGTAGAGCAGCCCGAAGGCGAGGGCGAGCCAGATGAGCTGGGACGCGAAGGTGTGGCTCTCGAAGGGCGGAAAGCCGCCGCCGTGCTCGGAGGCCGGCGTCGCGGCGAAGCCTTCATGCGTTGCGGTCGGATGAGCCGGCTGAGCCATGACGTCCTTCGGTCAAATCGGGGGACTTGCGGTCAAATCAGAGACTGGGGCCGGACGCGCCTTGCATCCCTTTGGAGACGCCGCATCCCCTCGGGGATGCCGCGTCCGGCCCGGTATCGGTTCGCTGGACTTAGACGGCGAACAGGAGAAGCAGCGCGACGAGCAGCGAGAAGATGCCGAGCGCTTCCGTGAGGGCGAAGCCGAGGAGCAGGTTGCCGCGCTGGCCGTCAGCGGCCGACGGGTTGCGCAGGGCACCGGCGTAGAACTGGCCGAAGAGGTTGCCGAGGCCGATGGCGGCGCCCGCCATGCCGAGACAGGCGAGGCCGGCACCGATGTACTTGGCAGCTAAGGGATCCATCAAATTGCTCCTGGGGTCCGTGTCGTCGTTGCGTGGAGAGAATCCGGGCCGCGAGGGCGGACCCGGGGACGGAAGGGGTGCCCGGCCGCGAGGGCCGGAATCCACCGGCCTTAGTGGCCGGGATGCAGCGCGTCGCTGAGATAGATCGAAGCGAGCGTGGCGAAGACGTAGGCCTGCAGGCCGGCCACGAGGAACTCGAGGGCCGTGACCGCGACGCTGAGGGCCAGAGGGAGGGGCGAGATCGCCCCCCAGGCGCCGGCGGCGAGGAGCGCCGGAACGAAGCCCGCGAAGATCTTGAGGGCGATGTGGCCGGCGAGCACGTTGGCGAACAGACGCACCGCGAGGCTGATGGGGCGCGAGATGAACGACACGATCTCGATGGCGACGATCATCGGCAGGAGCCAGCCGGGCACGCCGGAGGGCACGAACACCTTCAGGAACTTCGTGCCATGGGCCATGAAGCCGTAGACGATCACGGTGCCGATCACGAGGAAGGCCAGCGCGAAGGTGACGATGATGTGGCTGGTCACCGCGAAGGCGTAGGGGATCATGCCGAGCATGTTCAGCACGAGCACGAACATGAACAGCGAGAAGATCAGCGGCATGAACCGCTCGGAGCCGTGGCCGGCGGACTGGCGCAGGGTCGAGCCGATGAACTCGTAGAACACCTCGGCCATGGACTGCATGCGACCCGGCACCACCGAGCGCTGCGCGGTGGCCACGATGGTGATCAGCGCGATGATCCCCACGGCGGCGAACATGTACAGGGCCGACTGCGTGAACGCGATCTCCTGGTTACCGATATGTCCGAACGAGACGAGCGGCTTGAGCTCGAACTGGTGGATCGGATCCATCTTTACGGCCATTGCCGCTCCCGTCCTTTTCGAAACCGAACGGGCCGGAGGCCCGCCACCACCAATCGCCGCGCGAGCGGCGTTCTCACGAAATCGCCTAGCGATCCCGTTCCTTCGTCGGCGCCTTCGAGAGCGATCCCGAGACACGCATGACGTTATAGACGCCGGTCAGGAAGCCCAGCATCAGCAGGACGATCAGGCCCCAGGGTTTCGTCCCCAGGAAATGATCGCACATCCAGCCGAGTATGCCCCCCGCCAGGACGCCGGCGATGAACTCCGTCGAGAGTCGCATCGCCTGGCCGAGAGGAGAGGGCCCGGTCGAAGAACCGGAACGCGACGAAGGACCGGGAGGGGCGCTGGGCCGCTTCCGCTCGATCTGCGTCTCGAGACGTTTGAGCCTCTGGGAGAGGTCCTCGTCCCGCGCTTGCTCCCGTTCGGCTCCGCGCCCATCCCCAGCGTCGTTGCCGCTCATACGCGAAAACTCACATTGGCGAGAGCGGAGAGAACCGGCCGGGACGCCTCCTTCAAGCGGGCGGCAACATAGTTTCGCCCACCTTGGGTGTCAAGGCGACCTCGACACGACTTAACATATTGCGCCCATTCGGGAATTCGCTGTTTTGCCCGTGCATCGCAAAAGCGATGCGTCAGGCGCCGAGAATCGGCTTGATCACCTTCTCCATGCCCTCGATGGACATCTCGCCGGTGTAACGCTCGCCGTTGATGAAGAAGGTCGGGGTGGAATCCACCTTGAAGGTGTCCATGCCACGCTGCTTGACCGTGTTGATGGCCCCGTAGAGCTTCTGGTCCTTGAGGCAGGCCTCGAACTTGTCCTTCGAGAAACCGGCCTGGCGCAGCATCTGCTCCAGGGCGTCCACGGGCGATTGCGGCTTCTGCACGTAGGCCCAGCCCTGCTGCTGGTCGAACAGCAGGTCGGTGATGGGGTAGTACTTCGCGTCGCCGTCGCAGCGCGCCAGCATGAAGGCCGCGGTGGCGAGCGGATCGAGGGGGAATTCCCGCAGGGTGAAGCGCACCTTGCCGGTGTCGATGTAGCGCTCCTTGAGGACCGGGTACGTCGTCCGGTGGAAGGCGGCGCAATGGGAACAGGTCATCGAGGCGTACTCGATGATCGTCACCTTCGCGTTCTTCGGGCCGAGCCAGACGTCGCCCAAGGGCCCGGGCTCCATCAGGGTCGAGAGATTCGCCCCGCCTTGCGCGAACGCATCCAGGGTGAACCGGGGCAGGAGGGCCGCCGCGCCGATGGCGAGGCCGGTGGCTTTGAGGGCGTCGCGCCGGGTGATCATGGTCGTGACAGGCTCCGCTTGCGGACAAACGCATCGTCTCCCGCCTGCGGTAGAATCTGCCGGCCGTCCTGACAAGGCGCGCGGGCGCCCGACTCAGCGCCGGGGCACGGCTTTCGGGGCCGTCGCGACCACCGCCATGCCGAGGCGGTCGAGGGCATCGCGCAGGGCGTCGTCGTCGATGGTGCGGACCGCGAGTGCCACTTCGCCGCGGCGGACGGGGTCGACGACGGGCGGTGGCACCTTTCGGCCGATACGGTCGACCCGGCCCTGGCGCATGACGATCTTGGCGACGCAGGCCCAGCCGTAATGGGCGTTGACCCGCTGGATCACGATCGGGGCGAGGTGCTGGAGTTCGAGGGCGAACACGCCCTCCACCCGCACCACCAGGGTGCCGGGATCGGGGCGACCCTCCTCCTCGCGCCGGCGCCGGCGCGGCCATTCGAGCTTGGAAGGCTGGCAGTAGCGCGCAAGGCGCTCGCCGACGATCTCGGGCCAAGCGGCGAGGATGTCCGTGGAGGCGAAGCCCTGCGCGGCGAAGGCCGGGCCGATGCAGGCATCGAGGAGTTCGGCGAGTGGCTTGACCCGCGCCATGCGCAACCGCTTCCGTTTCCCGCCGCCGATCCACACCGTATCGCGCCCGAATGGTTAGCACGGCGTTGCGTGCCGTCGAAGGCCCGGTTGGAGGCGTCGAGCGGCCGGGGTAAGGACGGGTGCCCCATGCCAGTGCCGAGCCCCGTGACCGACGCATCTCTGCCAAGCCCCCTGGCGGGCGATCTACCAAGCCCCCGGGCGGACGATCTGCTGACTTGGTACGACCGGCACCGCCGCGTCCTGCCCTGGCGCGCCCTGCCGGGGCAGGCGCCGGACCCGTACCGGATCTGGCTTTCCGAGGTGATGCTGCAGCAGACCACCATCGCGGCGGTGAAACCCTACTTCCACAAGTTCCTCGAACGCTTCCCCAGCGTGGATGCCCTGGCGGCCGCCTCCGAGGAGGCGGTGATGTCGGCCTGGGCCGGGCTCGGCTACTATTCCCGGGCACGCAACCTCCACGCCTGCGCCAAGGCTGTGGCGGAGGCCGGCGCGTTTCCCGACACCCTCGCGGGCCTGAGGAAGCTTCCCGGCGTCGGCGCCTACACGGCCGGCGCCATCGCGGCCATCGCCTTCGACCGCCCGGAGGCCGCCGTCGACGGCAACGTCGAACGGGTGATGACCCGCCTCTACGCCATCGAGACGATGATGCCGGCCGCCCGCACGGAGGTTCGCGCCGTGACACAAGCCCTGGTGCCGCACGACCGGCCGGGCGATTTCGCGCAGGCGGTGATGGATCTCGGCGCCACGATCTGCACACCCAAGCGCCCGGCCTGCGCCCTGTGTCCGTGGATGGCGCCGTGCCGCGCCCGGGCCGCCGGCACGCAGGAGACGTTTCCGCGAAAACTGAAGGCGGTGAAGGGGACCCTGCGCAAGGGCGCGGCCTTCGTGGCGGTCCGGGCCGGCGATGAGGCGGTCCTCCTGCGCACCCGCCCGCCGGAGGGCCTGCTCGGCGCCATGGCCGAGCCGCCCATGAGCCCGTGGGAGCCGGATTACGATCCGGCCCAGGCCCTCCTCGACGCGCCGTTCGACGCCCGCTGGAAGCGTCTGCCGGGGCTCGTGCGCCACGGCTTCACGCATTTCCCCCTCGAGCTGACGGTCTTCCTCGCCCGCGTCGCCTTGAGCACCCAGGCCCCCGCCGGCATGCGCTTCACGCCCCGGCGGAATCTCGACGACGAGCCACTGCCCGGCGTGATGAAGAAGGTGCTGGCCCACGCCTTCGATCCGAAGCCCGAGCCGGTGAAGCGCGGGCGCCCGAAGGCCCTGCGGGCGGTCGCCGACACGCCGCTCTTCGCCGAGCCGGAGGAGGAGGCTCCGCCGCCACCGCCGAGTTTTCGCCCGGTGCCGAAGCCGGCGCCGCGTGCTGTGGTGGCACCACCCGTCGAGGACGGGGAGGGGTTTTTCGGGGAGCCGGAGGAGGAGGCGCCTGCCCCGCCGCGAAAACGCGGCCGGCCGAGGACGCGCGGGCAGTAGGGCGCGACCCCTCCCTACTCTGCGGGAGAGGGCATTCCGCGGAAGGCGGGCTGTACCAGAAACTCAGGCGGCCGAACCCATGGCCGCCCGCATCCGGGCCCGGAACACGTCGATCACCACGGGCTTGCCGTCGCGGGTGGCGTGCCAGAAGTCCCAGCCGTTGCAGGCCGGCAGGCCCTGCACGAGGGCGCCGATCTTGTGGATCGAGCCCGAGGCCGGGCCGGCCATCACGGTGCCGTCGGGGCGCACGATGGCCGAGTGCCGCCCGCGCGCGTCCGTGAGGGTCTCGCCGGCACGAATGTGACCGGCCTCGAGAACGCTGAGGAAGGCGACGCGGGGCTCGGCGCGCTTCGTCGGCGCCACCATGAGGGCGGCCTGCGACAGGGGCTCGACGGCGTCGATGCGGGCGCGGGCCGCGTCGGCATAGACGGTCTCGCGCTCGATGCCGATGAAGCGGCGGCCGAGGCGCTTGGCCACGGCGCCGGTGGTGCCGGTGCCGAAGAACGGGTCGAGGATCACGTCACCCGGATTCGTGGCCGATAGGATGGTGCGGGCGAGCAGGGCCTCCGGCTTCTGGGTCGGGTGGACCTTCAGGCCGTCGGCGCCCTTCAGGCGTTCGTCGCCGGTGCAGAGGGGGATGAACCAGTCCGAACGCATCTGAACGTCGTCGTTGCCGCCCTTCAGCGCCTCGTAATGGAAGGTGTAGCCCTTCGATTCGGCCGAGCGCGACGCCCAGATCAGGGTCTCGTGGGCGTTGGTGAAGCGCTTGCCGCGGAAGTTCGGCATCGGGTTGGCCTTGCGCCAGACGATGTCGTTGAGGATCCAGAACCCGAGGTCCTGGAGCGCGCCGCCGACGCGAAAAATGTTGTGGTAGGAGCCGATGACCCACAGGGTCGCGTTCGGCTTCATCACCCGGCGGGCGGCGGTGAGCCAGGCGCGGGTGAAGGCGTCGTAGGCGGCAAAGCTCGAGAACTGGTCCCAGGCGTCGTCGACGGCGTCGACGCGGCTCTGATCGGGCCGCAGGAGCGAGCCCTCGCCGAGCTGGAGGTTGTAGGGTGGATCGGCGAACACGCAGTCGACGCTGCCCGCCGGCAGGGCGTTCATGGCGCCGATACAATCCCCAACGAGAATCTCATCGAGGGGAAGGCGCTGAACGGGGGGTACGAGACCCATCCGCGGCGCCGACACGAGTCGCCCGGTACGCGAGACACTTTTCCGGGCGACGGTATCGGCAACCGCGGTACGCAGGGGAGCCATGGCAAACACCGGTTACGCGACTGACAAGGCGGACCATGCGGCCGTTAACGTAAAGGGCGGGTTGCCGGGTTGAGGCGAATGCGTCTCGATTTGGGGCTGCAGTTTTTGCCGGGTGCGTTGCCGGACCGTCCCGCAGGCTAATTGCGAGCACCGATCGGTCCTGCATCAGTGTTGCCCTGGGTGTCGGAGGGCATAACCCGAGATGTCGCCAACATTTTCACCGATCCGGAACACGGGTAGGGCGGGGTCTGCTGAACCCCCGGACGTCAGGCAACCGGCCCCCAAGCCGCGATCTTGAAAATAATCTTTCTCCTTCGGCCCCGGGAGGGCGGCGCATGGCTGGGTTTCGTCGCGCGCAGGGCAGTTTTTTGCTGCTCGGTGCGGGGGCAGGCAGAGCCCGCGGCCGGATCGGCCCACGGCAGCATTCACTTGAAATGAAACGTCTTTTCGGCTTTCACACATCGATCCACACTACATTGTTGTACAACTACAGATGATGCCTCGGATCTAGCCTCATATGTGACCGCAAATGCCTCATTTCACCCGGTCTCATTTTGGCCCCGTTCGAATTCATTTTGCCGGCCATCCGAAACAACCGAGCAAGACCGAATGAACATCAATTCCGTTCGTGTGGCCGCCACCCTCATCGGCACCGTCATGACCTTCGCCAGCCTGCCGGCCGCCGCCCAGAGCGGTGGCGCGTCCTGGTACGGAAGCGGTCGCCAGACGGCCAACGGCGAGCGCTTCAACCCGAACGGCATGACGGCCGCCCATCGCAGCCTGCCCTTCGGCACACGGGTGCTGGTGCAGAACAAGCGCAACGGCCGCTCCGTGGTGGTGCGGATCAACGACCGGGGGCCGTTCGTGCGCGGCCGGATCATCGACCTCGCCAAGGGACCGGCCCGCGCCATCGGCATGGGCGGCGTGACCCATGTGGCGCTGAGCGTGGTTCACTGAGGCGCGCATCGCAGCGCGCCTCGTGAAAACCGAGGCCCGCATCGCGTCGCCTCCCTCGAAAACGTCACCTTCCGCGGCCGCCGGCGTTGTCTCGCCGGCGGCCGTCCCCATGTCGGGGGTCGGAGCCAACCGCGCAGGACCCCCATGGCCAAGCCCCTGATCGTCGAAATCCCGCATGAGCTCGGCCTGGCCGAAGCCCGCCGGCGCATCGCCGACGGGATGGGTCAGGTCCAGGGGCTGCTCGACAAGACCGGCGTCGCCGTCGACAAGTTGGCCTGGACCGACGACCGCCTCGACTTCGCCATGGCGGCCATGGGCCAGAAGGTCGACGGGCAGGTGGATGTCGGCCCCCAGACCGTTCGGGTCGAAGTGCGCCTGCCGCTGCTGCTCGCCCTGTTCGCCGAACGCATCCAGAAGAAGCTCGGCCAGGAGGGCAACCTGCTCCTGACGAAGAAGTAGGCGGGACCGGAAACGAGGCGGAACCGGCACGCCGGGCGCCCGTTCCTCACGCCCGACCTTTTCGCGAGGCCTGCCATGTCGAATCCCGGTGCTCCCGTTCCCGAGACGCCCTACGAGGCTCCGCAGACGCCGCCGCCCGGGCCCGATCTGCCCGCGCCCGAGTTTCCCGGCCATACGCCGACGGAAGCGCCCGACGTGACGCCGGACGAGATTCCCGTGAACGATCCGGGCGTCGGCCCCGATGTCGGCCCTGCGCCCACGGGTCCCGCCAACCCGGTCATGTAGGGTTTCCGCGTCCGGCGCCCCGAACCATTTGTTCACGGGCGCCGGCACTGCCATAAGCCCGGCCATGGCCGCTCCCCCGCTTCTCACCCTCCAAGACGTCGCCCTCACCTTCGGCGGCACGCCCCTCATCGAACGGGCCGAGCTCGCGATCTCGCCGGGCGAGCGTACCTGCCTCGTCGGCCGCAACGGCTCGGGCAAGTCGACCCTGATGAAGATCGCCGCCGGATTGGTGGAGCCCGACAAGGGGTTACGCTTCGTCCAGCCCGGCACCACCATCCGGTATCTGGCCCAGGAGCCGGACTTCTCAGGGTTCACCACCACCCTCGACTTCGTAGAAGCCGGGCTCACCCACGGCGACGAGGCCTACCGCGCCCGCTATCTGCTGGAGAGCCTCGGCATGACCGGGGAGGAGGACCCGTCGCGCCTGTCCGGCGGCGAGGGCCGGCGCGTGGCCCTCGCCCAGGCCCTGGCGCCCGAGCCCGACATTCTGCTCCTCGACGAGCCGACCAACCACCTCGACCTGCCGGCCATCGAGTGGCTGGAAGCCGAACTGAAGAGCGTGCGCGGCGCGCTCATCCTCATCAGCCACGACCGGCGCTTCCTCTCGGCCCTATCGAAGACCACGGTCTGGCTCGATCGCGGCACCACCCGGCGGATCGAGCAGGGATTCACCACCTTCGAGGCGTGGCGCGACGCGTTCTTCGAGGAGGAGGAGCGCGACCGGCACAAGCTCGAGCGCAAGATCGCCGACGAAGAGCATTGGCTGCGCTACGGCGTCACGGCCCGGCGCAAGCGCAACGTCCGGCGCCTCGGCAACCTCCATCAGCTCCGCAAGGACCGGCGCGAGGACCGCCGCCCCGTCGGCACCGCCACCATGAGCTCGACGGAGGCCGACCCGTCGGGCGCCCTCGTGGTGGAGGCCAAGGGCGCGGCGAAAGCCTACGGGGAGCGCACCATCGTCGCCGACCTGTCGATCCGGGTGATGCGCGGCGACCGCCTCGGCATCGTCGGCCCCAACGGCGCCGGCAAGACCACGCTGATCAACCTGCTCACCGGCCAGCAACCGCCGGATTCCGGGACCATCGCGCTCGGTACCAACCTCAAGATGATGCTCCTCGACCAGACCCGCGCGGTCCTGGAACCGTCGATGACCGTGACCGAGGTGCTCACCGGCGGCAGCGGCGATTCGGTCACCGTCGGCGGGGTGAGCCGCCACGTCATCGGCTACATGAAGGACTTCCTGTTCGCGCCCGAGCAGGCCCGCACCCCCGTGAGCGTGCTGTCGGGCGGCGAGCGCAACCGCCTCCTCATCGCCCGGGCACTCGCCCAGCCCGCCAACCTGCTGGTCCTCGACGAGCCGACAAACGACCTCGATCTCGAGACCCTCGACCTCCTGCAGGAGATGCTCACCGACTATTCCGGCACCCTGATCCTGGTCAGCCACGACCGCGACTTCCTCGACCGGGTCGTGGGCAGCGTCCTCGTCAGCGAGGGCGAGGGCGCCTGGATCGAGTATGCGGGCGGCTACACAGACATGATCGCCCAGCGCGGCGAGGGCGTGCAGGCCCGCACCGTCGCCTCAACCACGCGGGCGGGCCGGGCCGAGCAGCGCGAGCGCGGCAAGGCGCAGGAGGCCGCCAATGCGGAGGCCGCCCCCCCCAAGGGCAAGCTCAACTTCAAGGACCAGCACGAGCTGAAGACCCTGCCGGAGCGGATCAAGAAGCTCGAATCCGACATCGGCAAGCTGAGGGCGGTGCTGGCCGACCCGCATCTCTACGCCCGCGATCCGGCGCGCTTCGCCAAGGCCTCGGGTCTGCTGAGCGAGGCCGAGACCCAGCTCGGCCAGGCCGAGGACCGCTGGCTTGAACTGGAGATGCTGCGCGACGCGTGACGGCCTTCATGATGCCGTGAAAACCGTGTGATTGGGTTGGCTTCGCCAAGCGCCACTTCGCCAAGCGCCGCTTCGCGAAACGCCGCCTTCCACCGGGATCGAACGTGTCCGCCTCTCTTTCCGCCCTGATCCGTCGCACGGGCTGGCTCGTCGGCCTGCCCGGCGTCGCCGTGATCCTCGGCGTCGCCGTGCCCCTGGTGACGCCGCCCCTGGAGGCGCGCCTCGACGCGGAGGCCGCCGCGATCGTGCGCGAGACGGCGCGGGCGGGCACCGAGCCGTGGCTGCGTGCCACGGCACGGGGCCGCGACCTCGTGGTGTTCGGCGAAGCGCCCGACGCGGTGTCCCGCGACACCACCCTGGCCCGCCTCGCCGCCCTGCCGGGCCTGCGCCGGATCGAGGGCAGTCTCGGGCTCGTCGAGACCGCCGCTCCCTTCGTGTGGACGGCCACGCGCACGGGGCCGGACCGCATCGCGCTCACGGGCAACCGCCCGGCCGAGATCGGCCCCCTTGCCCTGACCGACCGTCTGACCCCGTCCCTCGCGCCGGGCACGCGCCTCGACGACGACGCCCGTGCGGCCTACGGCGCGCCGGCCGAGTTCGCGCAGGCCGCCGCGGAAGCGATCTCGGCACTCAAGGCCCTGCAGCCCGGCGCCCGGGTCGAACTGTCCGACACGCGCCTGTCGGTTCGGGGGGAGGCGATCTCGACGGAGGAAGAGGCGCGCCTGCGCGCGTCCCTCGCGACGCCGCCCACGGGGTTCACCCTCGGCACCATCGAGATCCTGCCGGCCAACGTTCCGGACTTCGCCTTCGGCCTCGCCCGCGCGCCGGGCGGCGCCATCACCCTCACGGGCCACGTGGTCTCCGAGGCCGCCCGCGCCAGCCTGCGGGCCCGCGCCACGGAGATCGCCGAGGGCGCCGGCATCCTCGACGAGACCCGCACGGCACGCGGCCTCGATCCCGCCATCGATCCCGCCGGCCTCGCCGCTTTCGCCCTGCGCCTCGTCGCCTTGCTGCAGGAGGGCGGCGTCGCCTTCGCGCGCGGCGCGGTGTCGGTCACGGGCGTCGCCCTCGACGGGCAGGCGGTGGACGAGATCGCGACCCTGCTGCGCGACGGGCGCCCTTCCGGCGTCGCGGCCGGGCCGGTGCGCCTGGAGACCCGGCCGCTCAAGCCCTACCGCGTCCAGCTCCGGCGCGAGGCCGACAGCGTGACCCTGGGCGGCCACCTGCCGGACGCGGCAACCCGCGAGCGCATCCTCGCGGCCCTGCGTCCAAAGTTCTTCCGCGAGCGGATCGTCGACCGGAGCCGCCTCGCCGACGGCGCCCCCGAGGGCCTGACGGGCGCCCTCGATCAGGGCATCGCCACCCTGGCGGTGCTGGCGCGCGGCGAGATCCGCATCGCCGACCGCGCCCTCACGCTCACGGGCGACAGCCTCTACGCCGAGAGCGCGCGCCGCATCGAATCGGATCTGCCCCGCGCGCTGCCCGCCGGGTGGCAGGGCAGTGCGGCCATCGCGGTGCCGGGCGTGGGTACCGCCCCCGACGCGAAGGCCTGTGCGACGCGGTTCACCGCCCTCGATCCGGGCCGGGCCCTGACGTTCGTGCCCGGCAGCGCCATCCTGACGGCGGCGTTCTATCCCCTCCTCGATTCGGTGGCGGCCTGGGCCAAGGCCTGCCCCACGGGCCGCATCGCGGTCACCGGCCACACGGACCCGGCGGGCGCCCCGCCGGCCCCGAAGCCGGCCGTCGAGACCGCCGTGGACAGCACGGCCTCCGTCGAGCCCCCGAAGGACGCCAAGGCGCCCACGAAGGCCGACACCAAGGCGAAGCCCGCCACGGGCGCGAGCGCCAAGGCCGCCACCAAGACGCCTCCCGAGAAGCCGTCCGCCAAAGCGGACATCCCGTCCGAGCCCGAGCCGGACCTGCCGCGGCAGCGCGCCCTCGCCCTCGTCGAGTATCTGCTCCAGGCCGGCCTCCCGCCGGACCGGGTCGCCGCCGATCCCGCCGCGCAAAGCCGCCCGCCCGCCGAGGGCATCGGCCTGGCCCTGCGTCCATGAGGAGTCTCGCGTGATCCCCCTGCTGACGCTGATCGGCCCGGCCCTGGTGCTCGGCTTCCTCCTCGGCGCGGTGGTGGGCCGCTTCGCCGGCCTGCCGCGCACGGGGTCGACCCTGGCGGGGACCCTCGCCCTGGTGCTCGCGGCGGCCGTTGCGGGCGGGCTCAGCCTCGCCGGGCTCGTTCCGGGCCGCGCCGGCCTCTGGGTCGAGGTCGGTGCTCTGATCCTCGCGGCCTACCTCGCGGGTGCGGCCGTGGGCGCCGTCTCGCCCGGGCGACAGGCGGCCTGACCTGTCCCTCAGCGCGCGCCGCGCTGCAGATCCCCGTCGATGAGGAGCGCGCTCTTGGTGTCGAGGCGGGTGCGGTAGATCTGTAGGTTCTCCATCACCCGCTGGACGTAGTTGCGCGTCTCCGTGAAGGGGATGCGCTCGACCCAGTCGATGGGGTCGACGCCCGCCTTGCGCGGATCGCCGTAGGCGTCGATCCACTTCTTCACGTTGCCGCCGCCGGCATTGTAGGAGGCGAAGGCGAGGATGTAGGAGCCGCGCCAATCGTCCATGAGCTCGCCGAGATGGGCGTGGCCGAGGCGGGCGTTGTAGGCCGGATCGCTGGTGAGCCGGTCCTGGTCGAAGGCGGCGCTGACCCGGCGGGCCGTGCGCTGGGCCGTGGCCGGCATCATCTGCATCAGGCCGCGCGCGCCGACGCTCGACTGGGCCAGGGGGTCGAACTGGCTCTCCTGCCGGGCGATGGCGAAGACCATGGCCTTCTCGACCAGGGGCACGGCGGCAGACGCCTCGTAGGCCGGGATGCCGATGGTCGGGTAGGCGTGGGCGTCCAGCGGCAAACCGCGCTGCACGGCGATCTTGCCGATGGCCACGAGCGCCCGGGCGTTGCGGACATCCGCCGCGATGTTGCCGAGGGCATTGAGTTCGGCCGGATCGGAGAGCTTCGTCGCCGCGTCGATGTAGAGCGGCAGGGCCAGATCCTTCAGGGAGGCCGCCTCCAGCATGCGCAGGGCCCGGACGTAGAGCCGGTCCGAGAAGGCCGCCTGCGCGGGTGCGTCGAGCTCGGGAATCGAGCGGAGCGACAGGTTGGCGCGGCCGAGCTTCGCCCGGGCGAGCTGGCCGTAATAGGCGATGGGCTGAAGGGCGGCGCGCTCGTAGGCGGCCTTCGCCACGTCGGTCCGCCCCTCGGCCTCGGCGGCGCGGCCCTGCCAGTAGGCGGCGCGGGCCTGCGAGATCGGCGTCTCGGCGATGGCGGCGGCGGCGTCGAAATGACGGGCGGCGGTTCCCGCGTCGTCGAGGAAGCGCAGGGCGATCCAGCCGGCATGGAACTCGGCCTCGATGCGCTTCTCCACCGTGCGGGCGCTGTGGCGACCGGCGACGATGTAGGCGGTGCGGGCGTCGCCGAGATCGACGAGCTTGCGGGCGACGATCCGGCGCTCCACCCACCACTCGTCGCCGTCGACGAGGACGTCCGGGTTCGTCGGCGCGACGGAGAGCAGGGCGGCCGCCTCGGCATACTTGTCGGTGCGGCGCAGGTGCTGCGCCCGCGACAGGATGTAGGACGAGTCGTTGCGCAGGGACGGCGGCACCGCGTTGAGGGCACCGGGCGCGCCCGAACTCTTGTCCTCCACGGCGCGGCGGGCCCGCACCAGACTGGCGTAGCTCCCGCCCGCGAGCGCGGCGGCGCGGCCGGCGGTCTCGTAATCCTCCTTGAGGAGGGCGCGCTCCATGCGGAAGCGGTGGTCGATGCGGGTGAGCACGCCCGGAAAGGCGTCCATCACCTTGGCTTCGAGGCTGCGCCCGAAGGTGTCCGAGCGCCACAGCTCGCGCACCAGGGCGGCGGCGTCGGCATCGAGGTTCTCGGCCCGGAACGCCAGCGCCAGGGCGAACCGGCCCGGCGCGCTCGCGGGCTTGGAGGCCGCGAAATAGGCACGCACAATGGCCGGTCCCTTGCGCTCGATGAGCAGGGCCTCCTCGGCGCGCCGACGCAGCAGCGGCCCGGCCGGCCAGTCCGGGTTGGCGCGGGTGAACGCGATGGTGCGCTCGAACCCGATCCCGGCGCCGGCCCGGATCGCGACCCATTCGAGGAGCGCGCGGGCGGCCGGGTCCTTGAACCCGTCGCGCAGGCGGTCGCCGTCCCCGACGCGCCCCTTGCGGTAGGCGTCGATGGCCTGGCGCAGGGCCGGCACGTCGATGTCCGGGGCGATGCGGGCGGCGCGGACCGGATCGGGCAGCTCGGGCACCGGAGCCGCGGGCGAGACGGCGGCGTCGGGCAAGGGGAAGGCGATGCCGGCTTCCGGGTCGGCCGAGGCGTAGGCCTTCACCGTGGCGGGCAGGCCTGTCCGGGCCCCGGGCGGTGCGGTGTCGGCCGGTGGGGTCTCGGCGGTCCGCGCCTCGACCTTCAGGGCATCGGCCGCCACGGGATCGAGGGTCTTGGTATCGGTCAGGGCGCTCGACGGGGCGGCGGCGTCACTCGCCGGTAGCGCGTCCGATCCCGCCGCGAGCACGCCGGAGCCGAGGGGGCGAGGCAGGGTCGAACCGACGAAGGCCGTCCCGGCCAGGGCGGTGCCGCCCAGGAAGAGGGCCAGGGCGGCGCGATGCGAACACGTCCGGAACACCATGGATCTTACGAATCCCTGCGGGAGCGGGCCTCCTTCAAGCTCATCCAAAGGGCGTTAAGAAGGCATTAACCCCGTCAAAGCAGCGTTTGCGCCCGTGCGGCCGAGGCCTTATGTCTCCCCGCCTGATACGGGGCCGGTCCTGGCCCCGGCGCATGACGAGCCCCAAGGGCCGGGAACGCCAGGATGACCAGCACGACCACCCGGCGCCTGAAGGGCGCGATGACCGCCCTCGTGACGCCGTTCCGGGACGGCGCCTTCGACGAGGCCGCGTTCCGTGACTTCGTGAACTGGCAGATCGCGCAGGGCATCCACGGCCTCGTGCCCGTCGGCACCACGGGGGAGACCCCGACGGTGACTCCGGCCGAACACGATCGCGTGGTCGAGATCTGCATCGCCGAGGCCGCCGGGCGCGTGCCCGTGATCGCGGGCGCCGGCTCGAACTCCACCGCCGAGGCGGTCGAGCGCGCGCGCCATGCCGAGAAGGCCGGCGCCGATGCGGTTCTGGTGGTGACGCCCTACTACAACAAGCCGTCCCAGGCCGGGCTCTACGCCCACTTCAAGGCCGTCAACGACGCCATCGGCATCCCGATCATCCTCTACAACATTCCCGGCCGCTCCATCGTCGACATGAGCGTCGAGACGATGGCACGCCTTGCCGAGCTGACGAACATCGTCGGGGTGAAGGACGCGACGGCCAGGCTCGACCGGGTCAGCCTCCAGCGCCAAGCCATCGGGCCGGACTTCGTCCAGCTCTCCGGCGAGGACGCGACAGCCCTGGGCTTCAACGCCCAGGGCGGCTGCGGCTGCATCTCGGTGGTGTCGAACGTCGCCCCACGCCTGTGTGCCGACCTGCAGGAAGCGACGCTTTCCGGCGACTACGCCAAGGCGCTCCGGCTGCAGGACATCCTGATGCCCCTGCACACGGCCATGTTCATCGAGCCGAACCCGGCGCCGGCGAAGTACGCCCTGTCCCGCCTCGGGCACATGCGCGAGGATCTGCGCCTGCCGCTCCTGCCCGTGAGCGAGGAGAGCAAGGCGGCGATCGATGCCGCCCTGCGCCATGCCGGTCTTCTGGACGGCTGAAACCGCTGGCGAAACCGCACGCGACAGACCATATCCCTCGGCCTGGCCGTATTCCGGCGGCTGGCCTGAACCGACGATGTGATGGCACCCAAACCCGATCCCGATCGCCGCGTCGTCGCCGACAACCGCGCCGCCCGCTACCATTACGAGATCACCGACACCATCGAGGCCGGGCTCGCGCTCACTGGCACCGAGGTCAAATCCCTGCGCAAGGGCAAGGCGACCATCGGCGAGGCCTATGCCGGGCCGTCGGGCTCCGACCTGATGCTGTTCAACGCCTACATCCCCGAATACGTCGAGGCGAACCGCTTCAACCACGAGACCAAGCGCCCGCGCCGGCTGCTGCTGCACCGAAAGCAGATCAACAAGCTCATCGGCGCCACACAGCGCGAGGGCTTCACCGTGGTGCCCCTGAAGATCTACTTCAACGAGCGCGGCCGGGCGAAGATCGAGCTCGGCCTCGGGCGCGGCAAGAAGCTCCACGACAAGCGCGAGGCGACGAAGCAGCGCGACTGGGAGCGTGACCGCGCCCGGATCATGCGCGACCGCGGCTGATTTTTTGAAACCTTGTCCGCCGGGGTGGAGCGGAGATAGCCTGACGCCGCCCCAACCGCCGGATCGCCGTCATGACCCCCGACTACGCGTCCCTGCCCGCCGACCTGCCCGTGCCGGAGGATGACGGCGCCGCGCGCCACCTCGAAGGCCTGATCGCGCCCGACGTGTCCCTTGAGGCGACGGACGGAACGCGGGTGTCCCTGAGCCGCCTGCCGGGCCGTGCGGTGATCTATGCCTATCCACGCACGGGCGAACCCGGCCGGCCCACTCTCGTGCCCGAGTGGGACGCGATTCCGGGCGCGCGCGGCTGCACACCCCATGCCTGCGACTTTCGCGATCACCACGCCGAGCTGATCCGGCGCGGGGTTTCCCATGTGCACGGGCTCTCGACGCAGACGAGCGCCTACCAGCGCGAGGTTGCGGCGCGCCTGCACCTGCCGTTCAGCCTGCTGGCCGATCCGCATGGGGCACTCACGCAGGCGATGCGGCTGCCGACCTTCACGGCCGGCGGCCTCACCCTCCTGCGCCGCCTCACCCTGGTGCTCGACGACGGGCGGGTGAGACAGGTGTTCTACCCGGTGTTCCCCCCCGACCGCAGCGCGGCGCAGGTGATCGCCTGGCTCGACGCGGGCGCATCGTCGCCCGAGCGGGCGGACTAACCCTCCGGATTGTCCTCGCCCTGGCGGATGCCGTAGCGGGTCTCGAGACCGAGGCTCGGGCGGGCCGAGCGCTCGGGGGTCTCGCCGCGCGAGCGGGTCGCGGTGTCGCCGGGGCTGCGGGCGTCCGGGGCGGACCGCATGGTCCGCTCGCCCGGATCGCGCCCGACCCGGGGGATGAGCTGGACGAGGTCGAGGAACTCGTCGGCCTGCCGGCGCAGGTCGTCGGCCACCATGGCGGGCTGGGTCTGGATCGTGGAGACGACGGTCACGCGCACGCCCTTGCGTTGCATCGCCTCGACGAGGGAGCGGAAATCGCCGTCGCCGGAGAACAGCACCATATGGTCGATGCGGGGGGCGAGTTCGAGGGCATCGATGGCGAGCTCGATGTCCATGTTGCCCTTGATCTTGCGCCGCCCGGCGGAATCCGTGAACTCCTTGGCGGGTTTGGTCACGACCCGGTAGCCGTTGTAGTCGAGCCAATCGATCAGCGGGCGGATCGAAGAATACTCCTGATCCTCGACCATGGCGGTGTAGTAGAATGCCCGAATGAGATTGTCGCGCGCCTGGAATTCCTTCAACAGACGCCGGTAATCGATATCGAACCCAAGCGCTTTGGTAGCGGCATAGAGGTTGGCCCCGTCAATGAAGAGGGCGCTGCGCTGCTGTGCGCTCATGTAATGATCCATTTTCTGATAAGCATTTAGGTCGTAGCGGCCTTGAGCGCTCCGATACCCAAAAGATCTGATAGTTTAATTGTACGCATCGGCCTCGGAAGACCTGACTTCAAATCGGCGAGCTCGACAAACGACCGTGCTTCAAAAACGAGCGCCGAAACAATCTAGATCACTAATGCAGGTTAATAAGAATTTTGTCAAGCTCAAGCATAATGGCACTGGCTTTTTATGAAATTACCCGGCCTGGTTTCAATGCGTTTCCAGAAGATGTAGAAGATGTAATTGTCGATCGCTTGGCGCACCAGCTTGGCGCGCCTGCTTGGGTGATGTCGACGACCCAGATTTGGGGCCGATACGCGGACAAGTGGCCGGCCCCGACGCAAGTTCCGGAGGCGCGGCGCCGTATGCCTCTCACTGTTTCGGTGAGACCCGGCTGCCGGGCTTGACCGCCGGCAGGGCGGCGAGTTCGGGCGGCAGGGCATCCGCCGGATAGGCCGGGATGTCGAGGGTGACGAGGGTGACCAGCGGCAGGCCGATCTCGCCGCGCCCGCCCGAGCGGTCGATGAGGCAGGCCGCGCCCACGATCTCGCCGGCCTCGCCGCCAAGGGAGGCGAGGCACTCGCGCGCCGAGAGCCCGGTGGTGACGATGTCCTCGACGATGACGGCCCGCATCCCCGCCGGGATGCTGAAGCCGCGCCGCAGGGTGAAGGGCCCGCCGGGGTCGCGCTCCACGAAGATCGCGCGGGCGCCGAGGTGCCGGGCGGTCTCGTAGCCCGGCACGATGCCGCCGATGGCGGGCGAGACCACGATGTCGACGGGGCCGAACCGCTCGGTGATCTTCGCCGCCAGGGCCTTGCACAGGCGCGCAGTGCGGACCGGATCGGAGAAGATCGCCATCTTCTGCAGGAACACCCCGGAGTGCAGGCCGGAACTGAGGACGAAATGCCCGTCGAGGAGGGCGTTCGCGTCTCGGAATTCGGCGAGCACCTGCTCAGGGGTCATGATCTCGGCTCCGGTCGGTTCGGGATTGCGGGCGTATGTAGGCTCAGCCGTTCACCCGGTCCACCCGTGCCACCGTGCGCTTGCCGCGCAGCTCCGCCACGATGGCGTTGAGGTGCTTCAGGTCCCAAACCGCCAGATCGATGACGATCTCGGTGAAGTCCTGGGTTTTGCGCTTCATCGAGAGGTTGTCGATGTTGCCGTCGTGGTCGGCGATGACCTGGGCAATGGAGGCGAGCACGCCCGGCTCGTTGATGGATTGGAGGGCGAGGCGCGCCGGGAAACGTTCGCTGGCGCCGGCCTCCACGTCCCAGCGCACGTCGAGCCAACGGTCGGGCTCGTTGTCGAAGGCGGCCAGGGCCGCCGACTGGATCGGGTAGATGGTCACCCCGATCCCGGAGGTGAGGATGCCGACGATGCGGTCGCCCGGCACGGCGCCGCCATTGGGCGCGAAGCTCACGGGCAGGTCGGTGTCGAGGCCCCGGATGGGGATCGCGTCGGGGCGCCCGGCCTCGGACGGTCCCTCCGGGAAGGTCAGACGCATGGTCTGGTCCTTCGAGAGGCTGAGGCGTCCGGCCCCGCCGGCGACGGGCTGCTGCAGGGGGGAGGGCGCGGTGCGGCGCTCGTCCTTGTGGTCGGGATAGACCGCCCGCACCACGTCGCCCGAGAACATCTCGCCCCGGCCCACGGCCGCGAACACGTCCTCCGTCGAGAGGCGGGCGAGGCGCGGCAGGGCGCCGCGCAACTTGTCCTCGGAGAAGCTCTTCGCCGCCCGCTCGAAGGCCCGGTCGAGGATCTGGCGGCCGAGGCCGGCATATTGACGCCGCACGGCCGAGCGCGTCGCCCGGCGGATGGCCGCGCGAGCCTTGCCGGTCACCACAAGGGATTCCCAGGCGGCCGGGGGCGATTGCCCGTCGGCCCGGGCGATCTCGACCTCGTCGCCGTTGACGAGTTCGTGCAGGAGCGGCGCCATGCGGCCGTTGATCTTGGCGCCCACCGCCGAATTGCCCACATCCGTGTGCACGGCGTAGGCGAAGTCGATGGGCGTCGCCCCGCGCGGCAGGGCGATGAGCCGGCCCTTCGGGGTGAAGCAGAACACCTGGTCCTGGAACAGCTCGAGCTTGGTGTGCTCCAAAAACTCCTCCGGGCTGTCGCCCTCGGCCAGGAGTTCGATGGTGCGGCGCAGCCACTGGTAGGCGCCGCTTTCGGTGGCGAGCCGCGGATGGACGCCGCCCGCGTCGTCCCGGGCCGCCCCCTCCTTGTAGAGGGCGTGGGCGGCGATGCCGTACTCGGCGATCTCGTCCATGGCGGCGGTGCGGATCTGCAGCTCGACGCGCTGGCTCTTCGGACCGATCACCGTGGTGTGGATCGAGCGGTAATCGTTCTGCTTCGGGGTCGAAATGTAGTCCTTGTAGCGCCCCGGCACCATTGGCCAGGTGGTGTGGACGACGCCGAGGGCCCCGTAGCAATCGGCCAGGGACTCGACGATGACGCGAAATCCGAAGATGTCCGACAATTGCTCGAAGGCGACGGATTTGCGCTCCATCTTGGCCGAGATCGAGTAGGGGCGCTTCTGCCGTCCCGTCACGGCGGCGGTGATGCCCTGGGCTGCCAGCCGCGCGGTGAGGTCCTGCTCGATGCTCTCGACTAGGCGCTCGGACTTCGCAGTGAGGTCGGAGAGGCGCTGCGCGATGGTGGCGTAGATCTCAGGCTTGAGGTTGCGAAGCGCCAGATCCTCCAGTTCCTCGCGCAGCTCCTGCATGCCCATGCGACCCGCGAGGGGCGCGTAGATGTCGAGGGTCTCCTCGGCGATGCGCTCGCGCTTGTCGACGCGCATGTGGTGGAGGGTGCGCATGTTGTGCAGGCGGTCGGCGAGCTTCACCAGCAGCACGCGGACATCGGCCGCCACCGCCAGGAGGAGCTTGCGGAAGTTCTCGCCCTGGGCCGCGCGCTTCGAGACGAGGTCGAGGCGCTTCAGCTTGGTCAGGCCGTCCACGAGGGCGCCGATCTCGGGGCTGAAGATCGCGCGGATCTCGTCCAAGGTAGCGGCGGTGTCCTCCACGGTGTCGTGCAGCACGGCGGCCACGATGGTGGCGTCGTCGAGGCGCAGATCCGTGAGGATCGCGGCGACTTCGAGGGGATGGGCGAAGAACGGGTCGCCGGACGCCCGCTTCTGGGTGCCGTGGGCGCGCATGGCGTAGACGTAGGCGCGGTTGAGCAGGGCTTCGTCCGTGGCGGGGTTGTAGCGCTTGACCCGCTCGACAAGCTCGTATTGGCGCATCATCCGCGAGACAGACCCTTTTCGGCTTCGAAGTCCCGCACCGCGCGGGCGCCCCCCCTGGATTTGTCCCGCATCGCACGCGCCCACGCCAGCCCCCAAGGCGCGCGGGCGGACATTAATGCGGCCCCCCGTTGGTTTTAGAACGTCGCAGGCCGCAGCGAAGGCGCGACGAGCAGGGTTTCGGGCGCGGACATCCAACAAAAAACCCGGCCGCGAGGCCGGGTTGTTCGAAACGTCCCGTCGGGTGGACCGATTACTCGGCCTCTTCGTCCGTCTCGGTCGGGGGCGCCAGGTTCTCGAGGCCGCGCAGAAGATCTTCCTCGCTCATGCGGTCGAACTGCACGTCGTCGCTGGTGGATTGCGGGGCGACGGCGGCGGCGGCGGGCGAGCTCGACAGCAGCGGCACGGTCTCGGCCTCGGGCTCGTCGACCTCGACGTATTTCTGCATCGAGTGAATGAGCTGTTCCTTGAGGTCGTCGGCCGTGATGGTCGCGTCGCCGATCTCGCGCAGGGCGCAGACGGGGTTCTTGTCGCGGTCGCGGTCGATGGTCAGGGGTGCGCCGGCGGCGAGCAGGCGGGCGCGGTGGCTCGCGAGCAGCACGAGCTCGAACCGGTTCTCGACCTTGTCGATGCAGTCTTCAACGGTGACGCGAGCCATGTGGACGGCTCCTTCCTCGAACAGGGTGTGGGGAATTGAACCGGCCTCTTACACCCCTTGACGTTTGGCAACAAGGCAGGGGTGGGGATGGAGCGACGCCCCTGGGCAGGGGCGTGCGGTCTCGCCCATGGCTCGGCCCCGACGCAACGAACGGCCGTCGATCCCGGAAACTTCGGAAACGCGGGATCCCGGACTTGCAAAGCACCGGCGAGGGCGCTCCCCCGAGACGACGCGGTGCGACGTTGTGCGGCCGAGTTCAGACGCGATCATGGTAGCCACGGCTTAGTAGAAATTTAGCTGTTCCCAGGCAGACCGTTCGATAACACGCCCATGGCGATTTCAGCGCCGGCATCGGATTGCTTTGATATGGCCGCTCCACTGCGCAATCAGATCGACACAACCATCCGAGACATAACAAATATCAATTCCGGCTCCCCGACGGAGGTCCCATCCTTCGTCGCTGGTTTGCTGCCGTACCTGAATGCCATGCGCCACGGCCTCCTGCTGATCGACGAGACCGGACGCATCGTCCTCGCGTCGGGCCAGACCTTGCACCTGCTCGGGAGCGAGGAGGCCTTGATCTCCGTGGGATCGTCCCTTCGACAGGTGCTGTACCTCGTCCGGCACCATGCGGGGGATACCTGGAGCCAGGTTCGAGCCCAGCTTCCGCGCTCCTTCGTGCAGCCGGACTCGTCCCGGTTCGAAGTGACCCTTCGCGGGCACCTGCTGGAGGTGCACCTGCACCCCGTCGCGGGCGGGCGCTGGGCCGTCGCGTTCGAGGATGTCACGGCGCGGCGCGCCGCCGAAGCGCAAGCCGAGGAGATGGCCCGTCACGATCTGCTCACGGGCCTGCCGAACCGCCTGCTCCTGCGCGAGCGCCTGAAGGAAGCCCTGGGACGGTTGCAGCGGACCGGGGAGGCCTGCGCCGTCTTGCTGATCGATCTCGACCGGTTCAAGCCCATCAACGATACCCTCGGCCACCCCATGGGAGATGCCCTCCTGAAGAAGGTCGCCGATCGCCTGCGCTCGACCGTGCGGGTCACGGACACCGTGGCACGGATCGGCGGCGACGAGTTCGTGATCCTGCAAACCGGGATTCGCGGAGCATCCGATACCCAGATCCTCGCACGGCGCATCGTCGATCTGGTCGGCCGGACCTACATGGTCGAAGGGCAGCTCCTCACCATCGGCGCCAGTGTCGGCGTCGCTCTCGCGCCGAACGACGGCGAGGATGCCGACCGGCTCCTGAAGAACGCCGACCTGGCCCTCTATCGATCCAAGCTCGACGGGCGGGGCACCTATCGCTTCTTCGAACCGGAGATGGATGCGCGCATGCAGGCGCGCCGTCAGCTCGAACTCGACATGCGTCAGGCCCTGGCACGCCGCGAGTTCTACCTGCACTACCAGCCGCAGCTCCAGCTGGAAGGCAACCGTCTCGTGGGGTGCGAGGCCCTGATCCGCTGGCAGCACCCCGTGCGGGGCATGGTCTCGCCCCTCGACTTCATTCCCTTGGCGGAAGAGATCGGCCTCATCGTTCCCATCGGCGAATGGGTCATGCGTCAGGCCTGCCGCGACGCGGCGACCTGGCCCGCCCCGCTCTCCGTCGCGGTGAACGTCTCGCCGGCGCAGTTCAAGAGCGAGCGTCTGGTCGAGATGGTCATGTCGGCCCTGTCGGCCTCGGGCCTCCCTGCGACGCGCCTGGAAGTGGAGATCACCGAAGGCGTCCTCCTGAACGAGAGCGAGAAGACCCTGCAGACCCTGCATCGCCTGCGCGAACTCGGCGTCCGCGTGTCGATGGACGATTTCGGGACCGGGTACTCGTCCCTGAGCTACCTCCGCTCGTTCCCGTTCGACAAGATCAAGATCGATCGGTCCTTCGTCAGCGACCTTTCGGGCAAGCGCGACGGCGAAGCGATCATCCGGGCCATCGCGGGCCTGGGGCGAAGCCTCGGGATGACCACCGTCGCCGAGGGCGTCGAGACCGCCGACCAGTTGGAGCGTATCCGGGCGGAGGGGTGCACCGATGTGCAGGGCTACCTCATCAGCAAGCCCATTTCCGCTTCCGAAGTCTTCAAATTCCTCACACTCGACAACCCCAGATAAAAGATTGCGGTTATTTTCGATTTCGGAGTTTTCATGATGAGCGACCTTTACCGACTGGTCTATGCCAGCAAGAATCTTCTTCAAGGCACGGACGCCGAGATCGCGCAGGCAGTCTCCCAGATCCTCGCGGCCTCGCAGCGCAACAACACCGGCGTCGACGTCACGGGCGCACTGATGTTCAATGCCGGGGCGTTCGCGCAGGTGTTGGAAGGCCCGCAGCGCGGCGTCGAAACCACCTTCGAGCGCATCCAGTGCGATCCGCGCCACGGCGACGTGACGGTTCTGCAATGCGGCCCGGCCGAGAATCGCAGCTTCACCAATTGGTCCATGGCCTTCGTCGGGCAATCCGCACTCGGCAAAACCCGTTGGGAGGGAATCGCGTCCGCGAGCGGATTCGATCTGACCCGCCTCGACGGCGACGCGGTGTTCGCCATGCTGCACGAACTGGTGCTGGACGAGGAAGGCCTGCCACCGGCGAGCCTCGCCGCTTCCGGGACGCCCGCGGGGGCCGACAAGCCGGTGGAAGCCGAGAAATCGGCGGCCACCGGCAGATTTCCCACTCCTAGATCCGGGGCGACGCTGGACGTCGCGCGCGTCCGAGCCGAGTTGCCGCAACCCGGCCAAGCCTTGCAGGCCAGGCACGGATCTTCGATCGAGCAAGACGCTTCCGTCGGGGAAGACGCTCCCGTGCGGGAAGACGCTTCCAACAGGGAAGACGCTTCCAACAGGGACGGCGCCCGCACCGAGCGAGGTGCTTCCATCGTGCAGGATGCGGGACGCAGACAGGACGGCGGGACGGCGCAAGCCGCTGAAACGAAGGCCGGCGAGGCGAAAGCCGCCCGCGCAGCATCGGACGACGGGGATCGTTTTGCGGCCAAGCCCGATGCCGTCCTCACGGTGCTGCGCACGGCCCTGGCGCAGGAGCGTCAGTTGACGACGGACCTGCGCAACGAACTCGACGGCCTGCGCATCGCAATCGCACTCCAGCAGGAACAGTCGGACCGGCTCTCGCGGGAGCGCGACCTCTGGGCCGGGCGTGCGCAGCTGCTCGCGAGCGCCATGAGCCAAGAAGCGGGTGCGGTCCCGGGGCGTTCCGGAAACGGGGATCGCGGCACCGCGCCTGCGCACCGGGAGGATCGCTCGGGCTCGTCGATCAAGGCCGTCGCCTGAGAGGGCCGGGGCACGTCGATGACCGGACACGCCGTCGGAGTCCCCGGCGGTGGGACGACGAGGGGTCGCGTCCCCCGAGTTCCGCCCCGGAATACACTTGATTCGAGCCGGACGGCGTAGGGAAGGATCCGGCGTCGTGGGGCCAAGCCCCCCGGGATGAGGCGGCCCGTACGTCCGAACGGGCCGCCTCATCCCGGCACCGCCCTGCGCGAATGGCCCGGGCGACACCGTGCCGAATACTCCTTATCGTCGCGCGTCCGGGGCTCGCCCGAGACCGGAACGAGGGGAGCTCCAAACCGATGACCACCCTGCTCAGCCGCCGCGGCCTGCTCGCCTGCGGCTGCGGCCTTGGCGCCGCGTGCTTTGCCGCCACCAGCCTGCCGGCCCTTGCGGCAAGCCCGTCCGCGAAGAAGACGACGCTCGGCGCCGACGAGGCCCTGGAGACCCTGAAGCAGGGAAACCGCGCCTACCAGACCGACAGCCCCGTGCGCGCCGTGCAGGGCCGCGAGCGCCGCATCGAGATCGCGCTCGGCCAGACCCCGTTCGTGGTGCTGGTGAGCTGCTCGGATTCCCGCGTCTCGCCCGAGATCCTGTTCGGCCGGGGCCTCGGCGAACTCTTCATCGTGCGCAACGCCGGCAATTGCGTCGACACCGCCGCCCTCGGCTCCATCGAGTACGGCGTCTCGCAGCTCGGCGTGCCCCTGGTTCTGGTGATGGGCCACAGCCGCTGCGGCGCCGTCGAGGCCGCCATCGATGTGGTGAAGAACAACACCGTCTATCCCGGCTCCATCGGCCGGATGATCGAGCCCATCGTCCCCGCAATCCTGTCGCAGCGCGACAAGCCCGGCGATTACGTCGAGAACTGCGTCCGGGCCAATGTGAGCCGTGTGGTGAACCGTCTTCGCTCCGCCTCGGAGCCGTCCCTGCTCGATCCCCTGAAGGCCGGCAAGCTGCGGATCGTCGGCGCCTCCTACAGCCTCGACACCGGCACGGTGGATTTCTTCGACGAGGCCTGACCGGTGCCGTCCGTCGCGTTCGACGGGAATAGTTGACACGGGGGGCGGGCGGTGCGACTGCGCCGCCCTCTTCGCGAACGAGGACAGCTCAATGGCGCGCGCACTCATCTTCCCCGGCCAGGGCAGCCAGGCCGTCGGCATGGGACGCGCGCTGGCCGAGGCCTTTCCGCAGGCCCGCGCGGTGTTCGAGGAGGTCGATGCGGCCCTCGGGCAGCACCTCTCCCGCCTCATGTTCGAGGGGCCGGTGGACGAGCTCACCCTCACGGCCAATGCCCAGCCGGCCCTCATGGCGGCGTCGCTCGCCACCCTGCGGGTGCTGGAGGCCGAGCGCGGCCTCGATCTCAAACGCGACGTGGCCTGCGTCGCCGGCCACTCCCTCGGCGAATACACGGCGCTCGCCGCCGCCGGCACCTTCTCCATCGCGGACGCGGCGCGGTTGCTGCGGATTCGCGGAGAGGCCATGCAGGCGGCGGTCGCCCCGGGGGCGGGCGCCATGGCGGCCCTGATCGGTGCCGAGATCGCCGCGGCGCAGGCCATCGCCGAAGAGGCGGCGCAGGGCGGCGTGTGCGACGTCGCTAACGACAACGGCGGCGGCCAGGTGGTGCTGTCGGGCGATCGCGCCGCCGTGGAGCGCGCGGTCGCCCTGGCGCAGGCCCGCGGGATCAAGCGCGCGGTGATGCTCAACGTCTCGGCGCCGTTCCACTGTCGCCTCATGGCCCCGGCCGCCGAGGCCATGCGGGCGGCCCTCGGGCAGGTCGCCATGCACACCCCCGTGGTGCCGATCTACGCCAACGTCCTGGCCGCCCCGATCACCGACCGCGACGCCATCCGGGACGCGCTCGTCGCCCAGGTGACCGGCACCGTGCGCTGGCGCGAGAGCGTCGCCGCCATGGCGGCGGAGGGCATCGACTGCTTCAACGAGATCGGCGCCGGCAAGGTGCTCACCGGCCTCGTCAAGCGCATCGCCGCCGGGGCCGCGGCCAGCGCCGTCGGCACGCCCGACGACGTCGCGGCGTTCCCCACCTTCTGAGCACAGGACGAGCCATGTTCGATCTCTCCGGCCGCAAGGTTCTCGTCACCGGCGCCACGGGCGGCCTCGGCGGCGCCATCGCCAAGACCCTGCACGCGCAGGGCGCCACCGTGACGGTGTCGGGCACCCGGCGCCCGGCCCTCGAAGCCCTGGTGGCGGAACTCGGGGGCGAGCGCCTGCACATCGCCGAGTGCGACCTCTCCGACAAGGCGGCGGTGGAGGCCCTGGTGCCGGCGGCCGAGAGCGCCATGGGCGGCCTCGACGTGCTGGTGAACAACGCCGGCATCACCCGCGACAACCTCCTCCTGCGGATGAAGGACGACGAGTGGGACGCGGTGATCGCCGTCAACCTCAGCGCCGCCTTCCGCCTGTCGCGCGCCGCCGTGCGGGGCATGATGAAGCGCCGCCACGGCCGCATCATCAACATCGGCTCCGTCGTCGGCACCACGGGCAATCCGGGCCAGGTGAACTACGCCGCCGCGAAGGCCGGCTTGGTCGGCATGACCAAGGCCATGGCGGCCGAGGTCGCCACCCGCAACCTCACGGTCAACTGCATCGCGCCGGGCTTCATCGCCTCGCCGATGACGGACGCCCTGAACGAGAAGCAGCGCGAGGGCATCCTCACCCGCGTGCCCATGAACCGCCTCGGCACCGGCGCGGAGATCGCGGCCGCTGCCCTCTACCTCGCCTCCGACGAGGCCGGCTACGTCACGGGCCAGACGCTCCACGTCAACGGCGGCATGGCGATGGTGTGAGCGCAAGCTTTGCTGCACCGCACACCCGGAATAGCCCCGGGCGGCTCGAAAAAGCCACAGCGATGAACGGCTTGTGAACCGGGCCTCGCCAGCACCGGAACCCTGTGTTAACACCCCGCCTGCCGTGCGAGGGGGGTTGACGGTTCGGCGTGTTGCGGAGATTTCCATAACGACGCGGACCTTGTTAAGGACCGCCCGAGACGCGCGCGATCGAACACACCGGCCGTATCCCAGACCAGCCCATTTCGGTCACGGGCCGGCGGCCACGGCGACACCATCACGACCTTGAAGAGCTAAGGACCAAGAACGATGAGCGATATCGCTGAGCGCGTGAAGAAGATCGTTGTCGAGCACCTCGGTGTCGAGCCGGAGAAGGTGGTCGAGGGCGCGAACTTCATCGATGATCTCGGCGCCGACAGCCTCGACACCGTCGAGCTCGTGATGGCGTTCGAGGAGGAATTCAACGTCGAGATCCCCGACGATGCGGCCGAGACCATCCAGACGGTCGGCGATGCGGTGAAGTTCCTCGAGAAGAACTCCGCCTGAGGCACGACGAGGCGCCGATTGACTCGCGAGTCATGAGCGGGGTCGTGTCCGACCCCGCGCGCCATTCGTTTCATGATGGGACCGGTTCGGGATAGCGCGATGCGTCGGGTTGTGGTGACGGGTTTGGGCATGGTGACGCCGCTGGCCAGCGGGGTCGAGGCCACCTGGAGCCGGTTGATCGCGGGTGAGTCGGCGGCCAAAGTGGTCACGGCGTTCCCCGTCGACGATCTCGCCTGCCGCATCGCCTGTTCCGTGCCGTTCGGCGACGGCTCTAACGACACCTTCGATCCGGATGCCTGGATGGAGGCGAAGGAGCAGCGCAAGGTCGATCCGTTCATCGTCTACGCCATGGCGGCCGCCGGCCAGGCGCTGGACGACGCCGACTGGCACCCGAAGAGCCACGAAGATCAGTGCGCCACCGGCGTGATGATCGGCTCCGGCATCGGCGGCATCGGCGGCATCTACGACGCGTCCGTGACCCTGCACGACAAGGGTCCGCGCCGGATCTCGCCGTTCTTCATCCCCGGGCGGATCATCAACCTGGCCTCCGGTCAGGTCTCAATCGCCCACGGCCTCAAGGGCCCGAATCACTCCGTCGTCACCGCCTGCTCCACCGGCGCCCACGCCATCGGCGACGCGGCCCGGCTGATCCAGTTCGGCGATGCCGACGTCATGGTGGCAGGCGGCGCCGAATCCCCGGTGAACCGCCTGGCGCTCGCGGGCTTCGCCGCCTGCCGCGCCCTCTCCACGGGCTTCAACGACGACCCGACCCGCGCGTCCCGCCCCTACGACAAGGCCCGCGACGGCTTCGTCATGGGCGAGGGCGCCGGGGTGGTCGTACTGGAGGAGTACGAGCACGCCAAGGCGCGCGGCGCCAGGATCTACGCCGAGGTGGTGGGCTACGGCCTCACGGGGGATGCCTACCACATCACCTCGCCGGCCCCCGACGGCGACGGCGCCTTCCGCTGCATGAGCGCCGCCGTCAAGCGCGCCGGCATCCAGGCCTCCGACATCGACTACATCAACGCCCACGGCACCTCGACGCCCATGGGCGACGAGCTGGAGCTGAAGGCCGTGGAACGCCTGCTCGGCGACGCCGCGCCCCGCGCCGCCATGTCGTCCACCAAATCCGCCATCGGCCACCTGCTGGGTGCCGCCGGCGCCGTGGAAGCCATCTTCTCGGTGCTGACCATCCGCGACGGCATCCTCCCGCCGACCCTCAACCTCGACAACCCCTCCGTCGAAACCGCCATCGACCTCGTGCCGCACGAGGCCAAGCGCAAGCGCGTGGACGTGGTGCTGTCGAATTCGTTCGGGTTCGGTGGGACGAATGCGAGCTTGGTGATGCGGCGGGTGGATTGAGGCCATCGGCTTCCATCACGAGGGGTCAACACCTCCTCTGACGCTTTCGAGACTATCTTTCCGTCAGTTCAAATAGCTGCGTGGCCGGTTGCGGCATCGGGTAGAGCGTAGGTCCCCTCTCTTGGAAGGAGAGGGGACCTGTCGCGGTCGATCGATCCGCAATGGGCCCTTCTGCCGACAATCAACCTCAACAATCCATTCGTGGTCACCGCCATGGATCTCGCGTCGCACAAGGCCAAGCGCAAGCGCGTTGACGTGGTGCTGTCGAATTCGCTCGGGTTCGGTGGGACGAATGCAAGTTTGGTGATGCGGCAGGTCGAATGACGCCAGAATTGACTCTCGTATAAGCCATACAAACCTGTTGACGGAATCGGCAGACATCAGCAATATTCTTACTTGATTAGATTTTTCAATTGTGGAATTTTTCGTGGCGAAATCACCCAGCGACAGCAAAGCAGATTTCACTAAAGCTCCTCAGCCTTCAGTTGATCGGATTGAGGAAGTTGCAACAAGAATACTTACAGGGGATATATTACTACCCAAATTTCAGAGGAATTTTGTATGGTCAAAAGGACAAATATTAGAACTATGGGACTCTATCGCAAAGAATTACCCGGTAGGAAGCGTACTGCTGTGGCGTAGTAGGGAAGAGCTACAGTCCGAAAGAAGCATTGCGGACCTCAAGATTGCAGATACCAAAGAAGATTACCCGGTAAACTATTTACTTGATGGACAACAACGACTTTCGTCGGTTTGTGGTGCGATTTTTTGGAACGGCTCGGATGCGAAGAGCCGATGGAATATTGCTTATGATCTTCGTCACAAGAAATTTCTGCACCTAGAAACGCTTGATAGTCCTCCAAATCATCAAATTCGTCTCAACTGGCTTCCTGACCCCGCCCAGTTCTTTGGTCAGATGGCACGTGTTTCTTCTGAGACAGACGCCGCAGCGTTAACTGCGGCTGGGAATGAGTTGTTTCGACGCTTCAAAGACTACAAGATAGCGACAGTTACTTTGTTGGATATGCCGATGAATGATGTCGCACCAATATTTGAAAGAATAAACAGCAAAGGCACCCCACTTACTATCGTTGACCTTATGCGAGCTGCAACGTGGAGCGACAGCTTTGACTTGATCGAGTCAATCGAAGCAATTTTATCGTCTATTGAGGAGAAGGGCTTCGAAAATATAGATCAGAAAGTTGTTCTAAGAAGTTTCTCCGCGGCGGCTGGCGGAGGATTTTCTGAAGGTAGTATAGACAACCTAAGAAAATACAAGTCGTCAGAACTTAAGATCGCACATATCGCAACCGAGAATGCCTATAGAATCGCAGTCGATTTTTTGTCGACAGATCTTAGCATTCCGTCAAGTAAACATATCCCTTACGCGAATCAGATTGTAGTACTTTCCGAAATATTCCGAATTCTCCCCAACCCATCGGCGATACAACGGTCAAAGATTCAGCACTGGTTTTGGCGGAGTGCAGCTTCCGGCTACTTTGGAGGGTGGAACACTGGTAACATGGCGTCGGATCAAGCGGCGGTCGGAAGATTCGCGAGAGGAGATCTCGAAGCCTTGTCATCTGGGCTCAGTAATCTCGGAAAAAATATTTGGCTGACCCAGCAATTTCGCCTCAACACAGCTCACGCAAAGATTTTGTCACTTATTCTTGCATTTAACAGTCCAATTGATCTGCTTACAGGTCAAAAAATTGATCCTGATAAGGCTTTACATTATGCAAACAGCAAAGAGTACCACCATTTTTTCCCGCGAGACTTTCTTGCTGCGAGGGGAACCGATAGCCGTCAAATAAATTCACTAGCAAATTTTATAATGCTTACTTCTGCCAGCAACAAAAGAATAACTAACAGATCTCCATCTGACTATCTTATAGAAGCCAAAAATTTACTAGGAACTGAACTGCGAAACGTTTTGCAGAGTAATTTAATCTCTGACGCTGCATATGAGGCGGCACTTCACGATGATTACCCGCGTTTCTTGGACGAAAGAGCGAGAACGATTTCAAACTGGGTGAACAAACTAGCTGGTTGGTAAAAGTAAAAGCGGCTATCAACCCCGATACCTCAGTCAATCATCGAAATTTCCAACTAAGCGCTGGGATCTCCTAAACAGCGCTTAGTCCACGTAACTGGATATCGTTCAACCCCCATTTCGCCACAAAACCGACCAAACTCGCGCGCCTAACGGCCAGCCCGTCGCGCCCATTCGAGGCGGCGCGAGACTGTCCCACGTCCGAAAAACACGGCGGGGGAGGGGGCCCGAGGCCCGAACAGGATGTCCATGTTCTTCCGCAAGCGCCCGAATCCCGAGCCCGTGCCGGCCGCCTCCGAGGAGCGGGCCTTGCCGCAGCGCCTGTCGCCGCGCAGCCCGAGCGAGGCCATCAAGCCCACCGCCGCGCCGCCGCCGCCCGATCTGCCGGAGCGCCGCCGGGGCGGCCTGCTCGCCACCATCTCGGGCCTGCTCACCCTGTCGGTGGTGCTGGCCATCGGGGTGATGATCGGCATGACGCTGTTCGAGCGGCAGGTGAAGGAGCCGGGGCCCCTGCCCGCCGACAAGGTGGTGGTCATCTCGCCTCGCAGCGGCACCTCCGAGATCGCCGAGGCCCTGTCCCGCGAGGGCGTCATCGCTCACACCGCCCTGTTCGAGTGGGCCGCCCGCCTGAGCGGCAAGGCCCTCAAGGCCGGCGAGTACACGTTCAAGGCCCATGCCAGCATCAACGAGGCCATCGAGACCCTGTCGTCGGGCCGCCAGGTCCAGCACGCCGTCACCTTCCCGGAGGGACTGACGAGCGAGCAGATCGTGGCGCGGCTCAACGACAACGACATCCTGTCGGGCGACATCAACGAGATCCCGGCCGAGGGCGCGCTCCTGCCCGACACCTACAAGTTCGAGCGCGGCGCCACGCGTCAGCAGATCGTCAACCTCATGCGCGCCAAGCAGCGCGAGGTCCTGGCCGACATCTGGAAGCGCCGCTCCGCCGAGATCCCGGTGAAGACCCCGGCCGAGATGGTGACGCTGGCCTCCATCGTCGAGAAGGAGACCGGCCGGGCCGATGAGCGGCCCCGCGTGGCGGGCGTGTTCGTCAACCGCCTCAACAAGCGCATGAAGCTGCAATCGGACCCGACCATCGTGTACGGGCTGGTGGGCGGGCGCGGCACCCTCGGGCGCGGCATCCAGCGTTCCGAGATCGAGCGCGCGACCCCCTACAACACCTACGTGATCGAGGGCCTGCCGCCCGGCCCCATCGCCAATCCGGGCCGCGCCGCCCTCGAGGCCGTCGCCAACCCGTCGCGTACCAAGGACCTGTTCTTCGTGGCCGACGGCACCGGCGGCCACGCCTTCGCCGAAACCCTGGAGGGCCACTCGCGCAACGTCGCCCGCTGGCGCCAGGTCGAGCGTGCCCGCCAAGCCCCGACCCCCGACGCCGCCGTCGACAAGGTCGAGCCCAACCCGACGCCCGATCCGGGCCGCGCCTCGGCCTACGCACCGGCCGACGGCACCAACTTCGCCGGCGGCGCCGACCCCTCGGCCCCGCGTCCGAAGGCCTTCGACGCCTCCGAGGGCACACGCCTCGATCCCCTACGCAACAAGACCTTCGACCTGAATTCGCCCAAAAGCGTCCCGGTGCTGAAGCAGCCGTGAGACGCGGGGTAGCCGCGCGCGTCCCCGCGCCCCGCTTGTGGGGAGAGGGCCGCGACGCCCCCGTCGTCGGCGCGGCGAGGCGGCAGCCGAGGGTGAGGGGGCGGCCCCGAACGAGCCTCCTGCTGATGAGAGGCCCCCTCATCTTCGCTTCGGCTCCGCCTGCGCTCCCCGCCTGCACGCCGAGGTGCAGGCAGGCCTCTCCCCGCCCGGCGGGGAGAGGGGAGCGGCAACCGGTGTGGCTCTCCTTCGAATACGGTCCCGTCCAACAATGATCCTCTCCAGCATGACAGGGTTCGCCCGGGCCGCCGGCACCACCGGGGCGGTGCAATGGGCCTGGGAGGTCCGCGCCGTGAACGGGCGCGGGCTGGAGGTCCGCCTGCGCGTGCCCAACGGCTACGACGCGGCCGGGGAGGTCGCCCGCACCGCCCTGCAGAAGACCCTGGCGCGCGGGCAGTGCCAGCTCTCCCTCAACCTCTCCCGACCCGACGCGGCCCCGCGCATCAGGATCAACGAGGGGCTGCTGGCCGAACTCGCGGCGGCGGTGGCGCGGGTGCCCCGGCCCGAGGGCGTCGCCCCGGCGACCCTCGACGGGCTCCTGGCCCTGCGCGGCGTCATCGAGGCCGAGGACGAGGCGTCGACGGATACGGAGGCCCTCCACCGCGATCTCGCCGAGGGGGTGGTGCGCCTCGTCACCGACCTCGTGGAGGCCCGCCGCGCCGAGGGGCGGCAACTGCGCGCCGTCATCGAGGCGCAGCTCGCCGAGATCGGCCGCCTGACCCGAGCGGCGGAGGACTGCCCGGCGCGCAAGCCCGAGGCCGTGCGCGCCCGCCTCGCCGCCACGGTCTCGACCCTGATCGCGGTCGGCAACCTCGACCCCGACCGCCTGCACCAGGAGGCGGTGCTGCTCGCCGCCAAGGCCGATGTCCGCGAGGAACTCGACCGCCTGGCCGCCCACCTCGCCAGCGCCGCCGACCTGCTGGCGGCCGGTGGTCCCGTCGGCCGCAAGCTCGATTTCCTGGCGCAGGAGCTGGGCCGCGAGGCCAATACCCTGTGCGCCAAGGCGAACGACATCGCCCTGTCGCGGATCGGACTCGACTTGAAGGCCGTGGTGGAGCAATTCCGCGAGCAGGTTCAGAACGTCGAGTAGGTTTTTTTGCGATGCAGGCGACGGCGATCGAGCGGCGCGGGTTCATCCTCATCCTGTCCTCACCCTCGGGCGCGGGCAAGACCACCCTGACGCGGGCCGTGGCCGGCGACCCGAAATGGGGCCTCGACCTCTCCATCTCGGTGACAACCCGCGCGCGCCGCCCCTCGGAGATCGACGGCAAGCACTACAACTTCATCGACCGCGAGGCCTTCGACGCCCTGCGCAGCGCAGACAACCTCCTCGAATGGGCCGAGGTGCACGGCAATTTCTACGGCACCCCGCGCCGCCCCGTGGAGAAGGTACTGGGGGCCGGCCGGGACATGATCTTCGACATCGACTATCAGGGCACCCGGCAGGTGCGGTCCAAGCTCACCCAGGACGTGGTGACGGTGTTCATCCTGCCGCCCTCGCTCGCCGAGCTGCGCCACCGCCTGGAGCGCCGGGCCGAGGATTCGCCCGACACCATCGAGAAGCGCCTCGCCAACGCCCGGATGGAGATCCAGCGCTGGAGCGAGTACGACTACGTCATCGTCAACGACGACCTCGACGACGCCTTCCGCTCGCTCGAAGGCATCCTCATCGCCGAGCGGCTGAAGCGCGACCGTCGCACCGGCCTGACGCCGTTCGTCGAGGGACTGCTCGCCGAGCCGGACTGAGCTACACCCGGGGCGAGACCACCGTGGCGCGGCGCGCCTCCAGCATCTGCCACGCGATGAGGGCCGGCACGCCCAGCACCACGTCGGGCACGCGCTTGGCCAGCGACAGCGCCAGCGCCGTCCCGGGATCGAGGCCGAACAGGCCGCCGAGGAGCACGAACCCGCCCTCCTGCACCCCGAGCCCGCTCGGCACCGGGAACGCCGCGGACTTGATCGCCTGACTCAGCGCCTCGATCACCACGATCTCGGTCCACGTCACCCCCTCGACGCCGATGCAGGCGAGCGCGATCCAGATCTCGACGGCGCCCATGCCCCAGGCGAGGAGGTGGAGGCCGAATCCGGCCGCGAGCGCACCGCGCCGATCCGGGGCCCAGACCGCGTCGAGGGCGTCGTAGACCCCGCCCGGCGCGCCGTTCCGCGGCGTCACGGCCGCGCCAGCCCAGCGGCGCATCCGGTCGGTGGAACGGCGCACGAGGTCACGGGCCGCGCCGCTGCGCTGGACCGCGAAGAAAGCCGCGACGATCACCGCCGTCACGGCGAGCGCCCCCGCCGTCCAGGCCGCCAAGGCCTCGGCGGTGCCGCCGCCCACCCGCGTCAGCAGCACCACGCCGAGGAGCGCGAACAGACCTTGGGTTGCGACCTGCATCAGCATGTCGACGAGGATCGAGGCCGCCGCGAGCGACCCGGTCACGCCCCAGAACGTCAGCAGGCGTCCCCCCACCACATCCCCCCCCACCGAGGCGACGGGCAGCAGCACGTTGATGCCCTCGCGCACGAAGCGCAGGATGAGGAACGCCCCCGTTTCAACCTGAGCGAGCCCCGCAAGGAGCCGCGCCCAGGCAAAACCACAGGTTGCGACGATGGCCGCCCGCACAAGGACGATGCCGACGAGGCCGAGGGCGCCGATCCGCCCGAACGCCTCCCCGACCGCATGCAGATCGTGCGTCACCACGAGCCAGATCCCGAGGCCCAATCCCAGAATCGTCCCGATCAAGGGCAGCCGGCGCAGGAGCGCCCGGCCGATGGCGCCGGTCGAAGACGGCTTCATGATGGGCGATCCTGGCGGATCGAAACGCTTCGGATCTGCATCATCGCGGGGGGCGGATAGCCTCGGGAATTCAGGGCGCACGCGGCCCGGAACACGGATCTTCCGGAGTGCCGGGCGGCGTTAGCTTAGCTTTGGGGCCGAAATCGGGGAGGAGGGCGGCGAGGATCGCCCGACGGTCCCCCGCCGGATCGATGAGGACGATGCGCCCCTCGGCGAGGCTCGCGGTCGTTGCCACCGCCACGGTCCGTTTCGGGCATGGTCCGAGGCAGCCGACCTCTACGAGGCGGGGCTTGAGGAGGCCCCCCTTCGACGATCCGCCGCACTCCTTCAGGGCGCGTTTGAGGATCGTGCGCACGGCGCCCTTGGGCAGTCCCTGACGCTTGGCGCATTTGGTGCAAACGAGAACGACATCACCGAATTTGGCCCGGGCGTACCGGATCTTATCGGGCGTCACATCGGTCAGGTCTCGTGTCATCGTGTTCCTCGGCGGGGCGGTCTGCCCGGCGTTCATTCGTTCCTGCGCTCGACCCGGCCGCTCGGGTCTAGCCACCCGGGCTCGACCGCTGAAGCCACGCCTTAAAAAGGGCCGAAAAACACGGGACTTCCCAAGGTAACGGCATGGGGTCGAAAGGGCTCCGCGCCGCCTCCGGTGCCATGGGTGCCGGAAGCGCGGTGTGGGGTCGCGTTCGCGCGCCGAGCCTTCAGGAATCCGATGCGATGAATGTCGACGAGGTCAAGCAGTCGGAGCGCCTGCGCGGGGTCATCGACCTCGCACTGCGGGCGGTCCCCGATCTGCGGCGCAACGCCGAGACCGTAGAACCGATCCCCACCGGCCGGGCGCCGACCCTCCTGCGCAGGGCGAGCGAACGCCTCGACTGGCGGCGCCTTCCCGGCCTGCGGCCGGCATCCTCCAAGCCGCCGAACCTCACCATCGACCTAATCCGCAACTTCAGCGTCTTCGTGCTGCTACCGACGCTGATGCTGGCGATCTATCTCTACGGCTTCGCCGCCAACCAGTACGTCGCCGAAGCACAATTCACCGTCCGGGGCAATGTCGAGCCCATGGAGGAGGCTTCGGTCGGCCAGTTCGCCGACCTGATCCAGAAGCATAACAGTCAGGACAGTTTCATCGTCAAGGACTATATCCAGAGCCAGACGCTGGTGTCCAAGATGGAAGAAACGTTGAAGGTCTCGGCGATGTTCGCCCGTGACGAGGCCGATTTCTGGACCCGCTATCGGCCGCCCCAGCCCATCGAGGACCTGGCTCGATACTGGCGTAAGCATGTCATCGCCCGCATCGACGTGATCTCGGGCGTGATCACCCTGACGGTTCGCGCCTTCACGCCGCAGGATGCGCTCGCGATCTCCAAGGAGGTGATCGCGCGCACCGAGGTGCTGATCAACCAGATCTCGCGCGCGGCCCAGGCCGATCTCGTCGCCCATGCCGAAGCCGATGCCGTGCGGGCGCAAACACGCCTGCGCGAAGCCCACCTCGCCCTTCAGAAATTCCGCAACCGCTGGGGCATCATCGATCCGATCAAGGCGGCGGAAGCGACGCTGACGACCCTCGGCAGCCTGCGCAAGGATCAGCTCAAGGCCGAAACCGATCTCCAGGTTCTTCGCGGCTCGAACCTCGACGAGAAGTCCCGCAGCATCCAGACCCTGGTCGCCAACCTCGCGGCGATCCAGCAGCAGACCAAACGGCTTCAGGATCAGCTGACGACGGAAGGTCTCTCGGGTTCCGACCCGTCGAACAACATGACCCGGGCGCTGCTCGAATACGAAGGGCTGCAGGTCGAGAAGACCATCGCGGGCAAACTGAACGAATCCGCCAATCTCATGGTCGATCGGGCCCGCGTCGCGGCCACGAAGCAGCAGATCTTTCTGGCGACCTTCGTGCCGCCGGATCTGCCCATCGCCTCTCTGTATCCGCAACGCGGATATGCCCTCGTCGTCGGCTTCTTCTGCTTCCTGGTGGTGTGGAGTTCCATCGCCCTGATCGTCGCCGGTTTGAAGGATCAGCGTCTCTGAGGCTGCGACCGATCCGGCCGGATCGGATCGCGGCTCTCGGTCAGCGGTTCGTCGTGGTATCTCGCCGAGCCGGCATTCCCGCCCGCCCATGCGTCACAGCCGGAACGACATGTCCGAATTCTCCGACCTCATCGCTCGCGCCGTAAACCCGTCCATGACGCGCGAGGCACGGGAATCCGTCTACGGCGTGGTCAAGGAAGCGGTGCAGCGTCTCCAGACCCGCGATGGGCTGGCGGCGGACGATCCACGCATCGCGCTGCAGCAGCACCTCGTCGAGGAGACGATCCGCGACGTCGAAGCCGATATCGCCCGCTTCGTGTCCCTGGAGAAGCTCGAGCGGGCGCACGCGGCCCAGGTCGCCGACGAGGCCGCGCGGAACCGCTGAGGGCCATTGGGGGGTGAGCTGAACCCAATCCCCCGTAAAGCGGTCTCCCTGGAGAGCCAGCGGCGAGCCCCGGAATGCTCGTCGGAGCACCTCCTTCACCCGGGCGTCAGCCGTAGGCGGCAGCCGCCCGCGCGCTGCCGGGTTCGGCCACGCTCAGACCGGCATCGACATACTCGTTGAGCTTGTTCCGCAGGGTCCGGATCGAGATGCCGAGGATCTTGGCGGCATGCGTCCGGTTGCCGAGGCAATGGTCGAGGGTGTCGAGGATCAGGTCGCACTCCACCTGCGCCACCGTCTGGCCGACGAGGCCGCGGGTGGCGGCTTCGGCGACGCGCGCGGCACGCTCGGCCGGACCGGCGGCGGGACCACCGATGCTTTCGCCCTCGGGCGTCAGGATCGCGTCGGGGCCGATCTCCGGACCGGAAGCCAGCAGAACCGCCCGGTGAAGGGTGTTCTCGAGTTCCCGCACGTTGCCGCGCCAGGGATTGGCACGGACGAGCCCCTGCGCCTCGCGGCTCAGGGGTCGCACGGGCACGCCGTTCACCTCGGCGTATTTCCGGGCGAAGTGGCCGGCGAGTTCGAGAATATCGGCGGGGCGCTCACGCAGAGGCGGCAACTTTAGGTGAACGACGTTGAGGCGGTAGTATAGATCCTCGCGGAACGTGCCCTTTCGAACCTCGTCGAGGAGATTGCGGTTCGAGGTCGCGAGCACCCGGATATCGACCTTGACCGGCGCCGAGCCGCCGACCCGGTCGATCACCCGCTCCTGGAGGGCACGCAGCAGCTTCGATTGCAGCCGCACGTCCATCTCCGAGATCTCGTCGAGAAGGAGAGTGCCGCCGCTGGCCTCCTCGAAGCGGCCGATACGGCGGGCGACCGCGCCGGTGAAGGCACCCTTCTCGTGGCCGAACAGCTCGGATTCGAGGAGCGCCTCGGGGATCGCCGCGCAATTGACGCAGACGAAGGGCTTGGCCGTGCGGTTCGACTTGCCGTGGACGTGGCGGGCCAGCACCTCCTTGCCGGTGCCGCTCTCGCCGGTGATGAGCACGGACGCCTCCGAGCGGGCGACCTGTTCGGCGAGCTTCACCACCCGCTCCATGGAAGCATCCCGCCAGACGAAGGCGCGCCCGTCTTCGGAGACCGCCTGCAGCACCGCGGCGATGAGCTCGGGGTCGGGGGGCAGGGGAATGTATTCGCGTGCGCCCGCCTGGATGGCCGCCACCGCCGCCTTGGCATCGGTGGCGATGCCGCAGGCGATCACGGGCGTGCGGATGCGTTCGTCGGTGAGCGCGGTGACGAGTTCGCGGATCGGCAGACCGACATCGATCATGATGAGGTCGGCGCCCTTGGCCCGCAGCACAGCCAGTCCCTGCGGCAAGCTCTCGGCATTGGTGACCGCCGCCCCCCTGTTCATGGCGATCTTGGAAGCGGTGACGAGTTCGCCGTTGAGGCGTCCGATGATGAGAAGCCGCATGGCTCAAGGTCTCCGTGTCGGGGCCTCGCGCGGGCGCGCGGTGGGCCGGGAATGGTCAGTGATCGTTCTTGATGATCTCGGTCATGGTCACGCCGAGGCGCTCCTCCACGAGGACGACCTCGCCACGGGCGACGAGGCGGTTGTTGACGAAGATGTCGATGGCCTCGCCGACCTTGCGGTCGAGTTCGAGCACGGCACCGGGCTGGAGCCGCAGCAGATCACCGATGGGCATGCGCGAGGAGCCGAGCACCGCCGAGACCACCACGGGCACGTCGAAGACCTGTTCGAGGTCGGCTGCACTCTTGGGTGTGGTCGGCGCCTCACGGATGGATTCGGTGCCGAGTCCATCGAAGGACGCATCCATTCCATTGAGCTGCGGCAGGGTGAAATCGTCCGACATGGTCTGGCTTTCAAAGGATCAGGCGTTGAGGCCGAGGGCATCGAGCACGGCGGCTTCGATGCGGGCGCGGTCGCGCACCACACCGCCGTCGGCCCATTCCATCCGGGCATCCCCCGGAGCGAGGTCGGGTTCCCCGAGAACCACGAGGCGGCCCTCGAAGCCACGCTCGCGCGCCAGACGCTTCACCAGGGCTTCGGCTTCGTCGACGAGGCTCTCGTGGACGCGGACCACGAGGTGAGGCACGCCGCGCAGATGCTGCAGGGCGGAACGGGCCGCATCGCCGATGGCGGCCAGGGGCTGCGCATCGAGAGCCTCGCCGGCGATGCGCCGGGCCAGCGCCACGGCGAAATCCATGGCCTGCGCCTCGCGCTCGGCGTCGCGTGCGTCCGCCTGGCCGAGCAATCCGGCCGCGGCGAGCCCGAGGCGCGTAAGGGCATCGGCCATGCGACCCTGCGCCTGCATCTCGGCCTGGGCGCGGCCCTCCTGCACGCCACGGGCGTAGGCGTCGGCCACCGCCTCGGCCAGGGCCGCATCGTCCTTGGGCGAGGCGACGCTGGCGGGGCGGGGCCGGAAGTCGGTGTCGAACAGGAAGGGACGGGCGTTCAATAGACCAGTTCCTCTTCACCACTCGACTTGGCGATCATGATCTCGCCCTTCTCGGCCAGGTCCTTGGCGAGTTCGGTCATCTTGGCCTGGGCCTCGTCGACCTCCTTGAGGCGGATCGGCCCGAGCGATCCCATCTCGTCGGTGATGTTCTTGGCCGCCCGGGTGGACATGTTCGACAGGAAGAAGCCGCGCACGCGCTCCTCCGCCCCCTTCAGGGCCCGGCACAGGGTATCGTTGTCGATCTTGCGCAGGAGGGTCTGCACGCTGCCCGGATCGAGCTTCAGCAGATCCTCGAAGGTGAACATCAGCTGGCGAATCTTCTTCGCCGACCCGCGGTTGGCCTGATCAAGGGCGGCGAGGAATCGGCCTTCCGTCTGGCGGTCGAAGGCGTTGAACACATCGGCCATGAGCTCGTGGGCGTCGCGCCGCGTCGTCTGGGCGATGGTCGAGACGAACTCGACGCGCAGGGTCTCCTCGATGTGGCGCAAGGCCTCCTTCTGCACCGTCTCCATGCGCAGCATCCGGTTCAGGACGTCGATGGCGAAATCCTCGGGCAGGATGGTCAGCACCTTGGCGGCGTATTCCGAGCGGACCTTCGAGAGAACCACGGCCACCGTCTGCGGGTACTCGTTGCGCAGGAACGAGGCGAGGATCTCGGGATCGATCTGGGTCAGGCTCGCCCAGACCCGCTTGCCCGAGGCCCCCTTGATCTCGGCCATGATCGAGGAAACCTGATCCTGCGGAAAGATCTTGAGGAGGAGCGATTCAGTCCGCTCGAAGTTCGACGTGATGCCGCCGCCCGACGACAGGCGCGAAACGAAATCGACGATGAGCTTCTCCACGGTCTCGGCCTCGAGGGAGCCGAGCTGGACCATGGCGTGCGAGACCTTCTTGACCTCGTCCTCGTCGAGCATCTGCCAGATCGGCGCACCTTCGGTATCGCCGAGCAGCAGGAGGAGGGCGGCGGCGCGCTGGGTGCCGGGCATGGCGGCGAAGGCCGCTCCGCCGGCATTGGCCAGTTCCGCCGCGATATTCAAACCCGAGGACATGGCCTCAACTCCTTAGGGACGACGCGCGAAAGGCTAGGCGGATCTCAGTTGTCGTTGATCCAGTTGCGCAGGACCTCGACGGTCTCGCCGGGGCTGGCACGGACCATGTCGACCACTCGTTGCACGGTTTCGGCCTGAACCTGGCCGTTGATCTTGGCGAAATCGACGAGGCGGGCGGTCGGGTTGTCGCGTGGCGCCATCATCGCATCCAGCGCAGGGTCGCCGGTGCTCGCGGACGGGCCGGCCACCAGTGCGATGGCGACGGGCTCGGCGGTGAGCACCCTGCGCAGGAGCGGACGCACCACGGCGAGCAGCACGATGAGGGTCAGCATGGCCAGGACCGTCAGCTCGACGATGCGCATGACGTCCTCCTTGGAGGGAGACATCAGGGACTGGACGAGGCTCGGCTCGATGAACTCGGGCGGGGCCGGAGCCTCCGCGAAGCGCAGGTTGACCACCTCGACCTGATCGCCGCGCGCCTTGTCGAAGCCGATGGCCGTGCGCACCAGGGTCGTGATGCGTTCGACTTCGGCCGCCGGGCGCGGCTGGTAGGTGGGTTTGCCGTCGGCCCCCGGCACGTAGGCTCCGTCGACGAGGACCGCCACGGAGAGCCGCTTGACCCGGCCGCCCTCGACCACCTCGGTCTTGGTCACCCGCGAGATCTCGTAGTTGGTGGTCTCTTCGTTCTTGTTCGTGGAATCCTTCTGGGCCGGGGCGGCGCCCGGCTGATTGGCTCCGGGCAGTTCGTTGCCGACGCTGACGGCCCCCTCGGTCCCGCCCGTCAGGGAGGTCTCGCTGCGGGTCTGGGTCGAGCGCACGACGCGGCTCTCGGGATCGAAGCTCTCGGAGCGGCTCTCGATGCGGTTGACGTCGAGTTCGGCACTGACCTGCACCCGGGCGCGGCCGACACCGACGATGCCGGCGACGATCTCCTCGATCTGCGCGCGCAGGCGCCGTTCGAGGCCGACCTGCTTCTCCTCGAGCCCCAGCCCCTTGTCGGCCTCTGCGTCACGGGCGCCATCGGCGAGAAGTCGGCCGCGCTCGTCGACGATGGAGACCCGCTCGGGCTTGAGCCCCTCCACCGCCGAGGCGGTGAGGTGGCGGATGGCGCGCACCTGGGACGGATCCAGGTCGCCCATGAGCTTGAGCACGATGGCGGCGCTCGGCGTCTCGCGGTCACGGTCGAACAGGCGCCGCTCGGGGATCACGAGGTGGACGCGCGCGGCCTGGACCCGGCCGATGGCGCGGATGGAGCGGGACAGTTCCCCCTCGAGGGCCCGCAGGTGGTTCACGTTCTGGACGAAGTTGGTGGACGAGAACGCATCGCCCTTGTCGAAAATCTCGTACCCCACACCCGCCTGGCCCGGCAGCCCCTTGCCGGCAAGATCCATGCGCAGGCGGGGAAGATCGGCGCGGGGAGCCATGATGGTCTGACCGGCATCGCCCTTGGTCTCGTACTTGATGCCCCGCGCATCGAGGTCGCGGATCACCGCGGAGGAGTCGGATATGGACAGGTCGGCGAACAGCACGCCCATGTCGGGCTTCGAGACGCGAAGGATCACGAAGGCGAAGAAACCGATCAGCGTCATGGTGACGGCGGCCATGGCGGCCAACCGCGCCGGCCCCAACTTCATCACCAGTTCGAGAACCGATTTCACCGCGCGACGCACCCACCCGAACAAGCGTGGCGGACACCCCGCCCCCGCCCGGCAAAATTTGCCCAGGCCGTGGTTAGCGAGCGGTTAACGATGCGGAGACCATCGCGGGAATCCGAACGAGCGCCCCCCGAAAACACGAAAAAACCGCGTCCCCTGGGGGGCGCGGTCTTTCGAGAGGATCGGCGGGCGCTTTCCCCGTCGGACGAGGCGGTCCCGGTCAGATCCGATTCGTCAGTGCCGGTAATGCTGGATGCGCGTGGTGCGCAGGCCGGCAAGGCCGTGCTGGTCGATGGAGAACTGCCAGCTGAGGAACTCCTCGGTGGTGAGGGTATAGCGCTGGCAGGCCTCCTCCAGGCTGAGCAGGCCACCCCTCACGGCGGCGACCACCTCGGCCTTGCGACGGATCACCCAACGGCGGGTAGTCGTCGGGGGAAGATCGGCAATGGTTAATGGACTACCATCAGGCCCGATCACATACTTCACTCTCGGGCGGCTTGGTTCGGTCATGATACGCTCTACAACTCGACTGACCTGTCGAGATTGGAAGCTACTTGCCTCCACTTAAAATATGTTGAAGCGGAACGATTGCATCTGATTCGTCTCGACGCTCATGTGGACAACCCTGTTCCGATGCTCCGCACGCTGCCGATTGGAACCCGTGCAGAGTCGATCAGGAGGACCGGTGCGGTGCCGCTGAGATCGATCCCGTCGACCTTGCCGGTGATCTGCGTATCGACGTTCACCTGGGTCCCCGTCGCGTCGCGGGCATCGACCTTGATGGAATAGGTTCCCGACGGCGCGCTCATCCCCGTGGATGCCCGCCCGTCCCACACATAGCTCTGCGCCCCGGCCGGCATGGCCTTGCTCTGCGTCGCCACGACGTTGCCCTGGGCATCCGTGATGGTGATGGTCGCCTGGGTGGCGGCGCGCGAGGGCGTCAGGGTCCAGGTGGCCGAGCCGCCGGCCAGATCGGCGGTCTTGCCGTCGGCGGTCACGGTCTGGCCGATGAAGCCCGTGGCGGAAGCCGAACTCGACGCCTTGGCGTTGGTGAGGATCGAGTCGAGGCGATCGTTGGACTTCAATTGCTGCTCGACGCCCGCGTACTGCACCAGCTGCTGGGTGAACTGGTTGGTGTCCATCGGGTCGAGGGGATTCTGATTCTTGAGCTGCGTCGTCAGCAGCGTCAGGAATTGCGTGAAGTTGCCCGCGATCTCCTGGGCGGACGTCCTGGTGGTCGAACTCGCCGACGCGGCGGTGTTCGCCAAGCTGCTGATGCCGGATGACATATCGGATGCCCCTTCAGATTCGGATGTCGAGGCCGGTCAGGCCCCTCAGGGTGCGTACGGGGATGGCTTCGAGGGCGGCGAGGCCCTCGGGCTGGTGGGAAAGGCCGGGTCCACCGGAGCGGCCATCGGGGCGGCGCCCATCGGAGCCCTTGTTCTCCGTGCCCTGGCCGCCGGACTGCGTGTCGCTGCGCAGGGACAGGCTGATGTTGGCCTCAGGGGCGTCGAGGCCGGCCTGCGAAAGGGCCTGCTGCAGGCTGCCGGCATCGCGCTGGAGCAGGGCGAGGGTCTCGATGCGGTCGACGACGAGATGTGCCATCACCGTCCCGCGCTCCTTGTCGATGTCGAGGCTGACGTCGATGCGTCCGAGTTCACCGGGATCGAGCCGGATCTCGAAATGGTTCGAACCCTGAAGTGAGCGTAGGCCGATGGTCATCGGCACGGCTCCCAACGGTACGGCGGGCGCGGCGGCTTGCGGCGCGGGGGCGGCCGTGACCGACGCACCGGACGCCGCCGTTGCGGCGGGCGCGGCCGAGAAGCCCGGCACGAGCGCATCAAAATTCTCCCGGACGGCGGACAACCCTTCGGGCATGGCGAACGCCGCGACGGGCTCGGCGCTGCCGAACGCCTCGTGCACGGCCACCGCCGCATCGGACTTGCCGCCGAGTGCCGGATCGAACTTTCCGGCCGCCGATATGTCCGGCCGGGCTAGGGTATTCTGCCCAGCGGCGGCGGGCGCCCCGCCCCTGGACGACGGGACGCCCCCGGATGGAAGCTGGAGCTGCCCCGTCGAGGACGAGACTTGCCCAGTCACGGCTGAGGCCTGACCCGCCGCATCCTGCCCCCCCGACACCGCGTCCCCAGCGGCGGATGTCTGCCCCCCTTGGCCGGGTCCTGCTTGGAGCATGGGCTGGGGCGGAGGGGGCGCGGGCAGAACGCCGAAGCCCATGAGGGAGATGGCCGGCTCGTCGGCCGACAGCTCGGCGGGGTCCGTGTCCTCCTCCGTCCCGTCGCCGGTACCCACTTCCGAGGAACCGATGATCGCCGCGACATTCGAACTGGCGAGGACCGCCCCGGCCATGCCCGCCTCGGGGGAGCCCGCAGCGCCGGCCGGAACGGGGGCGACGACGCCTGCCCGGTCCTGCGACAGGGCGTTCGTCCCAGCCCCAGCCTCGCCGGATGGGCCGGCATTCGCCTTTGTCGAGACCTTCGCCGGAGGAGCCGGGGCGTCACGCACGGCTCGGACGGGCGCCGGTGAGCTTTCAGCCCCGGAGGAATCGATCCTCGATGGCCCGGCCTTGGTCCGTTCCGTGGTCCGGGTCTGCCCCGTGTCGATGTCCGGCGTCCGGGCTCGCTCGGATCGGCTCGCGATGTTCGCGCGGGCAAGCTCGGCCCGGGCGGTCTGCGTACGGGCGTCCGGTGTACGGACGTCCTGGGGCCGGGTGGCCACAGTCGCACGGGACGGTTCGGGATCACGAACGACGAAAGCGGCCCGTGCCGGGGCTTGCGCCGAAACACGGGGGGCGGTCGGCGTCGCACGGCGCAGGAGAAAATCCGTTTCGAGGAACGTCTGCGCCATGGGTCCAAGGTCTCCTTGTCGGATCCTGGAGCAAGGGACGCGCCAGCCTCCCGAACCAGTCAATATCTTGTAAAGACGAGATTTTTTCGTCTCGGCCCGAAGGCGATGCGGCGAAATCTGCGCGTCGCCCGGCAAAACTTGCCGGGTCTGCAGAGGGATGCCCGACTCCGAATGAGCCGTTTCGTTCCTAGAGACGCGCTCGCTTCGAAGGCGCGGCCCGAGTCCGTTCCGGTGGCGATCGGCCCTGCCGGCCCTGTCCCTGGAACTCGGGCGCAAGGAACGCTATAGACTCGCGACCGGGACCGGACCGGCCCCGTCGGTGAAACCTGGCGCGATGAATTCCCTCGATCTTCCCAAGGCCCCGCACGAGACGCGTGTCGTCGTCGCCATGTCCGGCGGCGTCGATTCCTCCGTCGTGGCCGGCCTCCTGAAGCGCCAGGGCTACGACGTCGTCGGCATCACGCTCCAGCTCTACGATCATGGCGCCGCGACCCACCGCAAGGGCGCCTGCTGCGCCGGTCAGGACATTCACGATGCCCGCCGGGTCGCCGAAGTCCTCGAGATCCCGCATTACGTCCTCGATTACGAGGATCGGTTCCGGGAATCGGTGATCGACCGGTTCGCCGAGAGCTACCTCGCGGGCGAGACGCCGATCCCATGCGTCGAGTGCAACCGGTCCATCAAGTTCCGCGATCTCCTCGCCACGGCGCGCGACCTCGATGCGGACGCCCTGGCGACGGGCCATTACGTCGCGAGCCGGCCCATGCCGCAGGGCGGACGCGGACTGTACCGCGCCCTCGATCCCGCCCGCGACCAGAGTTATTTCCTCTACGCCACCACGGGCGAGCAGCTCGATTTCCTGCGCTTTCCCTTGGGTGAATTGCCGAAGGACGAGACCCGGCGCCTTGCCCACGAACTCGGCCTGTCGGTGGCCCAGAAGGCCGACAGCCAGGACATCTGCTTCGTGCCGCAGGGACGCTACGCCGACGTCATCGCCCGCCTGCGGCCCGACGCGGCCCGGGCCGGCGACATCGTCGATCTCGCCGGCCGGATCCTCGGTCGCCACGAGGGCATCGTCCACTACACCGTCGGCCAGCGCCGGGGCCTGCGCCTCGCCGTGGGCGAACCGCTCTACGTGGTGCGCCTGGAGCCCGACACCGCCCGTGTCGTCGTCGGCCCGCGCGAGGCCCTGGCCACCAGTCGCATTCGCCTCACCGACGTGAATTGGCTGTCCGAAAGCGTGCCGGTCGATCTGCCCGTGGCCGTGCGGGTGCGGTCGACGCGGGAGCCGCGCCCGGCCCATCTCACCCTCGACACCGCCGCCGGCACCGCCGAGGTCGTTCTGGCGACGCCCGAGGACGGCGTCTCGCCGGGCCAGGCCTGCGTGATCTACGCGGATGACGGCCCGCGTGCGCGGGTGCTCGGCGGTGGCACCATCCGGCGCATCGACGCGTTGCAGGCTGGAGCCGCGCAGGCGGCCTGACCCACTCTTCCACTTCCCACAGGACTTCGAGATCGACATGCTGAGCGAGCCGCGGGAGGCCGGTCCGAGCACCGCCCTGATGCGCAAGGCCTATGCCCGCTGGGCGCCGGTCTACGACGTCGTCTACGACAAGCTGACCGAACCCGCCGCCCGCGACGCCGTGGAAGCGGCCGTGGCCTGCGGCCCGCGCATCCTCGAAGCCGGCGTCGGCACCGGCCTCTCCCTGGGGTACTACCCGCGCACCAGCTTCGTCTGCGGAGTCGATCTGTCCGAGGACATGCTGAAGCGCGCCCGCGCCAAGGTGCTCCGGCGCGGCCTCACCCACGTGCGCGGTCTCCAGGTGATGGATGTCTGCCGCCTCGGCTACGCCGACGCCAGCTTCGACGCCGTGGTGGCCCAGTTCCTCATCACCCTGGTGCCAGATCCGGAAGGCGCACTGTCGGAGTTCCTGCGGGTGGTACGGCCGGGCGGTGAGATCGTGCTCGCCAACCATTTCGGTCAGACGGACGGGCCGATGGCCAAGGTCGAGGAGATCGTGGCCCCGCTCTGCACCAAGATCGGATGGTCGTCCGACTTCAAATCCACACGGATCGAGGCCTGGGCGCGGACCAACGGCGTCGAGTTCATCGGCGTCGCCCCGACCTTCCCGGGTGGCTTCTTCAAGATCCTGCGGATGCGCAAACGCGCCTGACACCGCAACCCCGCGAACCTCTGAATCCGGCCCGGCGCGTCCCGCACGCTCCGGGCTTCTTCATGATTGCGGCTTGGAATTTCATCCTCCTCCGAAGGTCCTTCGCGCGGTCGCACCGGACCAAAGCGTGGCTGTGGCGAGGTCGCAACACCCCAAAACCATCCAGACTTTGCCTTGGGAGGCGCCAGCCCCCGCCGCGATCCCGCCATAAACCGGGACCACCTCATGCCGTGCGGTAAACGGTAGTCCCCCCAACGATTTACCGCACAGTTCCGAGTCATTCGACGAGTGAACCACGTGGGTTCGCACGCCACCCGCGTGGGGTCGTGCGGCACACCGGACGACCGGACCTCATGTCCAAGCGTAGCAGGCCGGGGCGGCGAGATTGACCATGGACGCGCGCACCACCGACAAGTCCAAGCTTCCGAGCCGTCACGTGACGGAGGGACCCGAGCGCGCCCCCCACCGCTCGTACCTCTATGCCATGGGCCTCACCAAGGAGCAGATCCATCAGCCGCTCGTCGGCGTGGCTTCGTGCTGGAACGAGGCGGCGCCCTGCAACATCTCGCTGATGCGTCAGGCCCAGGCCGTGAAGAAGGGGGTTTCGGCCGCCAACGGCACCCCGCGCGAGTTCTGTACCATCACGGTCACCGATGGTATCGCCATGGGGCATGCCGGCATGCGCGCCTCCCTGCCGTCCCGCGAAGTCATCGCCGATTCCGTCGAGCTCACCATGCGCGGCCACGCCTACGACGCCCTCGTGGGGCTGGCCGGCTGCGACAAGTCCCTGCCCGGCATGATGATGGCCATGGTGCGCCTCAACGTGCCGTCGATCTTCATCTACGGCGGCTCGATCCTGCCCGGCTCGTTCCGGGGTCGGCCCGTCACGGTGCAGGACCTGTTCGAGGCCGTGGGCAAGGTCGCGGTGGGCGATATGTCCCTCGACGACCTCGACGAGCTGGAACAGGTCGCCTGCCCCTCGGCCGGCGCCTGCGGCGCCCAGTTCACCGCCAACACCATGGCGACCGTCTCCGAGGCCATGGGTCTGGCGCTTCCATACTCGGCCGGTGCACCGGCTCCCTACGAGATCCGCGACAGATTCTGCATGACGGCGGGCGAGAAGGTGATGGAACTCATCGCCAAGAACATCCGTCCGCGCGACATCGTCACCCGCAAGAGCCTCGAGAACGCGGCGGCGGCGGTGGCCGCTTCGGGCGGCTCCACCAACGCGGCCCTGCACCTGCCGGCCATCGCGCACGAATGCGGCATCAAGTTCGACCTGTTCGACGTCGCCGAGATCTTCAAGCGCACGCCCTACATCGCCGACCTGAAGCCGGGCGGGCGCTACGTCGCCAAGGACATGTTCGAGGTCGGCGGCATCCCGCTCCTCATGAAGACGCTCCTCGACCACGGCTTCATGCACGGCGACTGCATGACGGTGACCGGCCGCACCATGGCGGAGAACATGGAGCGGGTGCACTGGAACCCGGACCAGGACGTGGTGCGGGCCGCCAACACGCCCCTCACCCCCACGGGCGGCGTCGTCGGCCTGCGCGGCAACCTCGCCCCCGAGGGCGCCATCGTGAAGGTCGCGGGCATGCCGGCATCCGCCCAGGTCTTCACCGGCCCGGCCCGGGTGTTCGATGGCGAGGAGGCCTGCTTCGAAGCGGTCCAGAAGCGCACCTACAAGGAAGGCGAGGTTCTGGTCATCCGCTACGAGGGCCCGAAGGGCGGCCCCGGCATGCGCGAGATGCTCTCGACCACCGCGGCTCTGTACGGCCAAGGCATGGGCGACAAGGTCGCCCTCATCACCGATGGCCGGTTCTCGGGCGCGACGCGTGGGTTCTGCGTCGGCCATGTCGGGCCGGAAGCCGCCATCGGCGGCCCCATCGGCCTGATCCGGGACGGCGACGTCATCACCCTGGATGCGATCAACGGCACCCTCGACGTCGCCGTGAGCGACGAGGAGTTCGCCACGCGCCGGGCCGCTTGGACGCCGCGGACCAACTCGGCGACGTCCGGCTACCTGTGGAAGTACATGCAGACCGTCGGTCCTGCCGTGGACGGCGCGGTGACCCATCCGGGCGGCGCCGAGGAGACGCACACCTATGCCGACATCTAGGACCGCCCTCGGCCGCCCCGTGCGGCCGGACCGGGCCGCCCCGGATCGGCCGACGCGCGGACGGCTGCGCGTCGCCATGGCGGCCGGGCTCCTGTTCCTATGCGGAATGCCCGTGGAGGCGCTCGACGCCACTGCACGCACACCTGTGCCCCCGGCGGGCTATCGCACCGCCCGCGAGGCCCTGCGCTCGGGCGTGCGCGACTACAACGCCGGCGACAAGGAAGGCGCCGCGCGTGCCCTCGAATACGCCGCCGGCCAGGGCCACGCCCTCGCCCTGTGGAAGCTCGGCCGCATGTACGCCGAGGGCGACGGCGTGCCCCACGACGACCTCAAGGCGTTCGAGTTCTTCTCGCGCATCGCCGACGACACCACCGACGACGGGCCCGACGCTCAGAATTCGGGCGTGATGGCCAGCGCCTTCACGGCTTTGGGCGCCTACTTCCTCGACGGGATCAAGGGCACATACGTGCGCCCCAACCCCGAGCGCGCCTACGACATGTTCAACTACGCGGCGTCGTATTTCGGCGACCCGAACGCCCAGTACAACCTCGCCCGGCTCTACCTCGACGGCACCGGCGTCGAGGCCGATCCGCGCCAGGCCGCGCGGTGGTTCAACCTCGCGGCCGAGAAGGGCCACGCCCCGGCTCAGGCGCTCCTCGGCGAACTCCTCATCAACGGCCAGGGCGTGCCGAAGCAGCGCGCCCGCGGTCTGATGTGGCTCTCCCTGGCGCGCGAGGCCGCGCAGGGCCGTAAGGACGACTGGATCGTCACCCTGTACGACAAGGCCTGGACGGCCGCGAGCGAGGACGACCGCCTGACCGCCCAGGCACAGGCCCTCCAGGCGCAGGCCCAGGTCACCGGATCGGCCCGGCGCCGACGCTGAGGTACAAGCCGCAGCGTCGGGCCGTCCGGCCTACGGGTTCGTGCGCGCCGCGAGCGCCGTGATGAAGGACGGACGCTCCAGGGTCGTGGCGACGTAGCGGGCGAGCTTGGGCCAACGCGCGGCATCGACCTTCTCGTCGGCCAGGTGCAGGTTGTGGAAGCCGGTCACCACCGAGATATCCGCGATGCTGAAAGCGTCGCCCACAAGGTACGGCCCGTCGATCTGCGCTTCGAGGTAATCGTAGATCTTCGGCAGATCCTCGTTAAGCGCCTTCGTGACAGCGGCTTCGTCGCCCGGCTGGCCCAGCAATTTGGGCTTCACGACCCGGTTGGCGAAGGGGGCGATGATCACTGGAAACATTTCCGTATCGCCGAACTTGTCGAACCAGATCGCCCGGCCGCGTGCCTTGGCTTCCGTTGGCAACAGCGGCGGAGTCGGATGTTTCGCCTCGATGTAGAACAGGATTGCGGACGAATCCGCGAGGAGGAAACCGTCGTCGTCCATGGCCGGGATCTTGCCGAGCGGGCTGGCGGACTGAAAGGCGGCGTCGGGATCGTGGAAGAACAAAGGAATGTGCTCGGCGCTCTGCTCCTTCTCGGCAAGCGCCACGAGGACCTTGCGGACGTAAGGGGAGTAGCCGGTACCGTAGAGTTTCACGTGGGAAGGCTCCTGTTCCAGAGGGACGCGGCGTGGCAACCCGCCACCGGCCCCTTTGTTCAGGAAAAACCGACCCGAGCGGGATGAAGGTCAGGCGAGTTCCACCGTCACCGGTACGTGGTCGGACGGTTTTTCCAGCCCGCGCAGATGCTTTTGTACCGAGGCCGAGACCAGGCGATCGGCGGCCCGGGGCGAGAGCAGGAGGTGATCGATGCGAATGCCGGCATTCCGGTTCCAGGCACCGGCCTGATAATCCCAGAACGTGTAGAGGCCGGGCTTCGGATCGCAGGCCCGTAAAGCCTCGGTGTAGCCCTCGGCCAGGAGCGTGCGGAAAGCCGCACGGGTCTGGGGCAGGAAGAGCGCGTCATTCACCCAGGCCGCCGGATCGGACGCGTCCTCGGGCTCTGGGATGACGTTGTAGTCGCCTGCGAGCACCACGGCTTCCTCGCTGGTCAGGAGATCGCGGGCGTGGTGCCGCAGGCGCTCCAGGAACGCGAGCTTGTAGGGGTATTTCGGGCTGTCGACGGGATTGCCGTTGGGCAGGTAGAGCGAGGCGACCCGCACGGGTGCCGTATCGTCCCCCGTGATCAGGCCTTCGATGTACCGGGCCTGCTCGTCGGTCTCGTCGCCGGGCAAGCCGCGCCGGACCTCGCTCAGCACGAGGGGGGCCCGCACCAGCAGGGCGACGCCGTTATAGGCCTTCTGCCCCAGGGTCTCGACGGCATACCCCGCCCCTTCGATCTCGGCGCGCGGGAATGCCTCGTCCTGGCATTTCAGTTCCTGGAGGCAGACCACATCGGGCTTGGCCTCGTCGAGAAACGCCACGAGGTGGCCGACCCGCTGCTTGATGGAATTGACGTTCCACGTGACGATCCGCATGGGGCTTGATGTCCTGAACCTCGGCGTCGCCCGTCATCGGGGCTTCGCGCAGCGGTGGCAAGCCGTCGGGGCGATCGCGAAGTCGAAGATGGACCGGGAAAAAGGATATGCCCGACACGTGGTTCGCGCCGCTCCAGGCCTATTGCGAGCGAACCGACGCGACATTCTGGGCCGAGCCCATCAACGCGGTCTCGAACGCGTCCTTCCTGGCGGCCGCGTTCGCGGTGATGCGGCACGAGGGGAGGGGCAGGCGACCCGACGCTCCCGTGCGAATGCTGGCCGGACTCGTCGCCCTGGTCGGCCTCGGCTCGTTCCTGTTCCATACCCTGGCGGTACGCTGGTCGCTCCTGGCCGATGTCATTCCCATCGCGCTGTTCATCCACGCCTACTTCTTCCTGGCCTTGCGGCGCTTCTTCGATCTCGGGTCGGGGCCGGCCCTGGGTCTGACGTTGCTGTTCGCCGGGGTCGGCTTCGGTCTGGAACCGGCGTTGACGGCCTTGAGCGGCAGCGATGTCGATGCCGTCAGCAACGGCTCCATCGGTTACGTCCCGGCGATCCTGGCGCTCTTCGGTGTCGGCGCCGGTCTCGCCCGCTCGCCCGGAATCCCTCAAGCACCGGCGCGGCACGGGGCCGGGCGGGCGCTCCTCGGCATCGCCGCCCTGTTTGGCGTCTCCCTGGCTTTCCGGACCCTCGACCGGAGCCTGTGCGCGAGCGTACCTCTGGGCACGCATTTCCTGTGGCATGTCCTCAATGCCGGCGTCCTCTACGGGCTCCTCGTGACAGCCCTTCGCCACGGCGCACGGAAGGCGTGAGCACGCCGTCGGCGGGTTTGTTGCACCCCCTGGAAATTCGTTGCAGAAGAGCCCGCCGCTCCCGACCGGGGCGAACGGAATGCCCCGTGGACGGTCGCCCTGTACCGGGCAAGCCCTGGACGGGCCACTGGAAGATGACGGATCGCGCGCCATGAAACAGCCCCTCCGCCTCGGCGTCGCCGGCCTCGGCACCGTCGGTGCCGCCGTGGTCCGCATGGTCGCCCGCCGGGCCGACGCGCTCGCCGCCGCCAGCGGCCGCGAGGTCCGGGTCGCCGCCGTGTCGTCGCGTGATCGAGGCCGAGACCGTGGTCTCGACTTGACGGGCGTCACCTGGTTCGACGACCCCGTGGCACTTGCCGCGAGCCCGGACATCGATTGCGTGGTCGAGCTCATCGGTGGCGCCGAGGGTCCGGCGAAAGCCACGGTGGAAGCGGCACTCGCGGCCGGCAAGCACGTGGTCACGGCCAACAAGGCGTTGCTGGCGCGGCACGGCGCCGCCCTGGCCCGGGCGGCGGAAGCGAAGGGCGTCAGCCTCGCCTACGAGGCGTCCGTCGCCGGCGGCATCCCGGTGATCAAGGCCCTGCGCGAGGGGCTCACGGGCAACGCCGTGTCGCGCGTCTACGGGATCATGAACGGCACCTGCAACTACATCCTCACGCGGATGGAGCGCGAGGGCCTGACCTTCGAGGCCTGCCTCAAGGATGCGCAGGCCCTCGGCTACGCCGAGGCCGACCCGACCTTCGACGTCGAGGGCTTCGACACCGCCCACAAGCTCGCCATCCTCACGAGCCTCGCCTTCGGCGTGGAGATCGACGCCGAGGGCGTGTCGGTGGAGGGCATCTCGGCGATCCAGCCCCTCGACCTCACCATGGCGGAGGAGCTGGGCTACCGCATCAAGCTGCTTGGGGTCGCTCAGGTCGCCGAGGGCGGGATCGAGCAGCGCGTACACCCGACCATGGTGCCGAAATCCTCGGCCATCGCCCAGGTGATGGGTGTCACCAACGCGGTGACGATCGACGCCGACGCGGTCGGTGAACTCACCCTCATCGGCCCCGGTGCCGGCGGCGAGGCCACGGCCTCGGCGGTCGTCTCCGACATCACCGACATCGCGGCGAACGTGAACCGCCCGACCTTCGGCCGACCCAACGCGGATCTCGGCCCCTCCCAGCGCGTCGCCATGCAGCGGCACGAGGGCGGCTACTACATCCGCCTCACGGTCCACGACCGGCCCGGCGTCGCCGCGGGTGTCGCCACCCGCATGGCCGAGCGCGACATCTCCATCGAGAGCATCCTGCAGCGCCGTTCGGAGAGCGCGGCCTCCAAGGACCCGCACGGCCGCTCGGGCCAGCCCGTACCCCTCGTGCTGATCACCTACGCGGCCACCGAAGGAACCATCCGCGCGGCCCTCGACGCCATCGCGGCCGATGGTCTGCTGGCGGAGGCGCCCCAACTCATCCGGATCGAGCGGGAATAGGCGCCCGGCGCAAGATTTCGCTGGAACACCGGAAGAAAACGCCCGGAACAGTAGTGTTTCTCGAACTTTAGTTCATAGAGAGCGCACGAACGGCGAGAGGCGCGGACAGGTCCATGGCGTACGGCAAGACACCCCCCGGCGGTACGGTCGATCGTACCCTGGCCCTGGAACTGGCACGGGTCACGGAGCGCGCCGCCATCGCCGCCGCCCATCTGCGCGGCCAGGGCAAGGAGCGGGAGGCGGATCAGGCCGCCGTCGATGCCATGCGGGTCGAGTTGAATACGCTTCCCATCGACGGCACCGTGGTGATCGGCGAGGGCGAGCGCGACGAGGCGCCGATGCTCTACATCGGTGAACGCCTCGGCACCGGAGCGGGCCCGAAGGTCGATATCGCCGTCGATCCCCTCGAAGGCACCACCCTGTGCGCCAAGGACATGCCCGGCGCCATCGCGGTGATGGCGCTCGCCGAGGCCGGGTCCTTGCTGGCCGCCCCCGACGTCTACATGCAGAAGATCGCCATCGGCCCCGGCTATCCGGCGGGTCTCGTCGATCTCGATGCCAGCCCGGCCGACAACATCGCCGCCCTGGCGCGCCACAAGGGGATCGACCCCGCCCAGATCACCGCCATCATCCTCGACCGGCCACGGCATATGGCCCTGGTCGCCGCCGTGCGGGCGACGGGCGCCGGTATCCGCCTGATCTCGGACGGCGACATCGCCGCCATCATCCACACCACCAGCCCGGACGAGACCGGCGCCGACATCTACCTCGGCATCGGTGCCGCCCCCGAGGGTGTCATCGCCGCCGGGGTGCTGCGCTGCATCGGCGGCCATATGCAGGGCCGGCTCATCCTCGACAGTCACGAGAAGCGCGAGCGCGCGGCACGGATGGGCATCAGCGACCCGAACCGGAAGTACGAGCTCCACGACATGGCGCGCGGCGACGTCATCGTGGCGGCCACGGGGGTCACGGACGGAGCCCTCCTGAAAGGCGTGCGGTTCAAGCAAGGGCACGTCGAGACCGAGACGGTGGTCTATCGCTCGGCCACCGGCACCGTGCGCCGGATCATCGGCGAGCATCGCCGGACCCGACCCTTCGAAGGCTGACGATGGGACGGCCGGGACTCAGTCCCGGCAGCCGTTCCGTTGCTCTTCACGCACGATATCGGCAATCTTCGCGCGATCGCGGGCGGAAAGCGGGACATCGCGGATTTCGTCGTAGCGGCAATCGGCGTTGCCGAAAGCCTTGATGCCGCGGGCCGTCTTGAAGCAGTAGCCGGCCTCGGCATAGACGGCATTGCGCTCGCCCCAGAACGCGTCGCACGGAAAGGCGGCCCAGGCCGGTGCGGCAGTCGGGACGAAAAGGCAGACAAGGATCAGACGACGCAGCATCGGAGAGCTCCCATGGATGCGCGATCCTGCCGCGTTTTCACGATGCCGCACATGTCCTCAGCCGTAAATTCCGAGCCGAGATTGCCCGGAGGCAGGCAAGCTTTCCCAAGTGGAGGCTCTCCGAGGCCCAAGAACTCCGCTCGATTGCTCCGGACCAGGCCGAGCCCGCTATCGAGCGGAGGCTGCCGTCAGTTGAAGAGCGAACCCACACCGCCCTGGACGCGCCCGAGGCCCTGCTTGGCGATGGGATTGCCGGGGTCGAGCTGCGCGGCGCGCTGGTAGCTCTCCATCGCCTCCTTGCGGCGGTTAGACTTCTCGTAGGCGACGCCGCGATAGGCCCAGGACGTCGCGTCCTTGTTGTTGACGTTGAGCGCCGCGTTGTAGTCCTCGATGGCCTTGTCGAACTGGTTGGTGGCAATCAGGCTCTGGCCGCGGGCGGCGTAGGGAGCGGCGACGAACGGGTTGCGGTCGATGGCGGCGTCGAAATCACCGATGGCCTGGGTGTTCTGGTTCTGCTTCTGCCGCACGAGCCCACGCGCGTGATAGGCCTCGGCGGATTCCGGCGTCAGGCGGATCGCCTGGTTGAGGTCGTTGCCGGCGCCTTCGAGGTCGCCCTGGGCGCGCAGCACGTTGGCGCGGCCGATATAGGCCGGGCCGTAGTTCGGGTCCGCCGCGATGGCCTTGGAGAAATCTCCGAGCGCAGCGTCGTTGCGGCCGATCTGGCGGTTGGCGAGCGCGCGGTTGTTGTAGGCCGAGGCCGAGTTCGGATCGATCTGCACCGCCTTGGTGAAATCGCCGATGGCGTCGTTGAACTGGCCCGAGCGCGCATAGGCCGCGCCGCGCGTGACATAGGCGGCGGCATCGTTCGGGTTGCGCTGGATCACTTCGCTGAGCGAGGCGATGTTCACGTTGGTGGCGCCCGTGGTGTCGGTCTCGAGGACGGCGAACTGCTTCGGCGCACCGGCATTGCCATAGGTCTCGCACCCACCGAGCGCGACCGCCACGAGGGCGGCCCCGATCAGCCCCGCCTTCGATGCCCGCAGCGTCAGAACCGTCATGAACCCGCTCCCCCCGGGCGTCCGTGCCCTGCACGGTACCGCCCAACCAACTTGTGCCCGAACCTGAGGCCGCCCCGATCCGCGAGCCCGCGCCGGAACGGTCGCGCATCGCGGTGAACGCACACTTAAGAAAGCGCCGTTCCCGACCCTCAAGCCCGGCGATGTGGCGAACGTATGGCTCGTGACACCGATGGGCTCCGGGGAGCCCCGGCGCCGGTCAAACGCTTCGGCCGTGTGGTGCCGGAGCCGCAGGTCAAGGCCTCCGTCAGGCTTCCGCGGCCTCGATGGCGCCGCTGAGCTCGAGCCACTCCTCCTCGGCCGATTCGAGGGCGCTGGCGGCGTCGGAGCGCATCTTCGCGAGTTCGCCCGCCTTGGCGGCGTTGGCCTGGAACGCGGTACCATCGGCGAGCGCCGCGTCGATCTTGGCCATGGCCTCGGCGAGCTTCTTCATGCGCGCCTCAACCGCCTCGATCTTCTTGCGCAAGGGAGCGAGGGCCACCCGGCGTTCGGCATTGGAGCGCCGCTCCACCGCCTTGACCCCGCCGGCCGCCTCGGACGCCTCCTTCTCCGCCGGCCGCTCGGGACCGGCGAGGACGAAGCGGCGATAATCGTCCATGTCGCCGTCGAAGGCCTTCACGCTGCCGTTGGCGACGAGCCAGAGCCGATCGGCACAGGCCTCGACCAGGAAGCGGTCGTGGGACACGAGGATCACGGCCCCTTCGTAATCGTTGATCGCCTCGACCAGGGCCTGCCGGCTCTCGATATCGAGGTGGTTCGTCGGCTCGTCGAGGATGAGCAGGTGCGGCCCCTTGAAGGCCGCGAGGCCCATGAGGAGCCGTGCCTTCTCGCCACCCGAGAGCTGGGAGACGGGCGTTTCGGATTTCGTGCCCGAGAAGCCGAGCCGCGCGGCGGCGGCGCGGGCCTTGGATTCCGGCACGTCCGGCATCAGGTCTCGGACATGGGCGTAGGCGCTCTCGGCGGGGCGCAACTCGTCGAGTTGGTGCTGGGCGAAGTAGGCGACCTCCATCTTGCCCGAGCGGCGCATCTCCCCGCTCAACGGTGGCAGGCGTCCGCCGATGAGCTTGCAGAAGGTCGACTTGCCGTTGCCGTTGGCCCCGAGCAGGGCCACGCGGTCGTCGGGGGCGAGGGACAGGTTGAGTCCCGACAGCACGATGCGGTCGGGGTAGCCGGCCTGGACCCGCTCCATGGCGACGATGGGCGGCGAGAGCGGCCGCTCCGGACTCGGCAGGCGGAAGGCCGGCACGTCGTCCTCGATCACCGAGGCGATGATTTCCATCTTGGCCAGCCGCTTGACGCGGGACTGCGCCTGCCGCGCCTTCGTCGCCTTGGCCTTGAACCGATCGACGAAGCTCTGGAGATGCGCCCGCTCGGCGTCCTGCTTCACCTTCGCCTTGGCCTGGAGCGTGCGCTTCTCGGCGACCTGGCGGGCGAACGAGGTGTAGCCGCCCCGGTAGATCGCGAGCTTGCCCCGGTCGAGGTGCAGGATGTGGTCGACGCACTCGTCCAGCAGGTCCCGGTCGTGGGAGATGATCACCGCCGTGCGCGGATAGCGTTCGAGGTAGTCGTACAGCCAGATGGTGCCTTCGATGTCGAGGTAGTTGGTCGGCTCGTCGAGCAGAAGCAGGTCGGGCTCGGAGAACAGCACCGCGGCGAGGGCCACGCGCATGCGCCAGCCACCCGAGAAGTCGGAGCACGGGCGGCCCTGCGCCTCGGCATCGAACCCGAGGCCGTGCAGGATCGCCGCCGCGCGGGCGGGTGCCGAATGCGCTTCGATGTCCACGAGCCGGGTCTCGATCTCGGCCCGGCGCAGGCCGTCGGCGTGTTCGGCGTCCGCCATCAGGCGCGCGCGCTCGGTGTCGGCCGCGAGCACGACGGCGTGCAGGGTCTCGGGGCCGGCCGGGGCCTCCTGGGCGACGGCGCCGATGCGCATGCCCTTGGGCATCGACACGGTTCCGCCCTCCGTCGGCAACTCGCCGAGGATCGCCCGGAACAGGGTGGTCTTGCCGGCCCCGTTGCGGCCGACGAGCCCGACCCGGGCCCGGTCCGGAATGACGAAGGTGGCGCCGTCGAGGATCAGGCGCTCGCCGATGCGATAGGTAAGGTCGTTGACGCGCAGCATGGACGGCGTTCTGGCGCCGTGCCCCGGCCGTGGCAAGCGTCGCACCGCGGTTTCGAACCCTCCCGGACGGTTTCCCCGCCGGCGCGCCGGATCGGACGCGTTCCGAGGCGGCGGGATCGGCGCGGGGCGGGCCTATCCACGCCGATCTGGGAGGCGGCGGCTTGACCGCTCCAGACCCGGCGGTCACCATCGCGGCGCGGTAAGGACCTGTCAGGTGCCGGGCTAGAATGCCGGATCGGCGGCGATCCCCTTGAGGTCAGGATCGGGCGCAGGGCGCCACCAGGAGTTTTTTCGATGAGTCGGCTGGCGACAATCCCGTTCTTCAAGGAACCGGGAATCGAGTTGTCGTCCTACGAGACGCGCTGTCATTGGCGCCGGTTCGACGAGAACGAGGTCCTGGTCGACTACGACGACGTCTCAACCGACGTGTACTTTCTCGCCTCCGGCGAGGTTCGCATCCTCAACCGGTCGCAATCCGGCAAGGAGGTGATCCTCGGCGAGATGCGCGGCGGCGCGTTCTTCGGCGAACTCGCAGCACTCGATGGCATCGGCCGTTCGGCCAACGTCACCGCGCTGACGCGGGGCGAGGTCTGCGTGGTGCCGGCGCCGATCTTCCGCCAGATGATCTTCGCCTCGGAGGCCATCGCCGACCGGCTGTTCCGCCTCCTCGCCAAACGCGTGCGCGAACTCAACACCCGCATCATGGAGCACGCGCTCCTCGATCTGCGTCATCGCCTCTACGCCGAACTGCTCCGCCTCTCGGTGCCGCGCACGGGCGGGGACGGCGCGCGCGTCGTGACCCCACCGCCCTATCACCACGTGCTCGCCGCCCGCATCGGCTGCCGGCGCGAGCAGGTGACCCGCGAATTCACCGTCATGGCGGCCGACGGTCTCATCGACCGCACCCGCGGTGCCCTCGTGATCCGCCGGCCGGACCTGCTGGAGGCCCGCGTGGCCGAGGCTCTGCGGGAGGACAGCTGAACCTTGGGCGATACCGGTTCAGTGCCCCGCCTCGGTCTGGAGGGAGTCACGAAGCGTTTCGGCGACGGGGTCGCCGTAGCGGATGTGTCGCTGGCCCTGGCGGCGGGGGAATTCTTCTGCCTGCTTGGGCCATCGGGCTGCGGCAAGAGCACGTTGCTGCGTCTGATCGCGGGGTTCGAGACGCCGAGCACCGGGCTCATCCGGGTCGATGGTCTGGATCTGGCAGGCCTGCCGCCGCATCGGCGGCCGGTGAACATGATGTTCCAGTCCTATGCCCTGTTCCCGCACAAGACCGTCGCGGGCAACATCGCCTACGGCCTCGATGGTCTGAGCCGGACGGACAGGAGCGCCCGGGTGAAGACCCTGCTGGCCCGCGTGCGCCTGGAGAACTTCGAAGACCGCAGGATCGAGACCCTGTCCGGCGGCCAGCGTCAGCGCGTGGCCTTGGCCCGCGCTCTGGCCCGCGAGCCGGGCGTCCTTCTCCTCGACGAGCCCCTCGGCGCCCTCGATCGGGGCCTTCGCGAGGAGACGCAAGGGGAGTTGCGCGCCCTCCAGCGCCGGCTCGGCACCACCTTCGTCATGGTCACGCATGATCCCGGCGAGGCGATGGCGCTGGCCGACCGCATCGGGGTGATGGATCGGGGCCGCCTCGTGCAGGTGGGCGACGCCGCCACCCTGTACGAACGTCCCGCGACCCGCTTCGTCGCCGGCCTGCTCGGCGACGTGAACCTGATTCCCGGCCGGATCACCGGGCGCGACGGCGAGTGGATCGTGGTCGAGACCGGGTTCGGCCCGCTGCGCGCCTCTGCCTCCGAATCCGCCCCGGGGGAGGGGGAAGCGGCCACCCTCGCCCTTCGCCCGGAACGGATCGGCATGGATGCCTCGGAGGGACCCGCCGGCACGATCACGGAGGTGACCTACCTCGGCGTGCGCGTGCGCAGCCAGGTCCGCATGAACGACGGTACGCTCCTGCGGGTGAGTACGCCGGCGGCGAGCCATGCATTCGGCCTCCAGGCCCGGGACCTCCATGGCCCAGGCGACACGATCCGCCTCGACCTCGCCCCCGAGGCCTGCCGGATCCTACCGCCATGATCCGGTTGCCGGCATGATCAGACCCGCCCGCCTCCTGGCCCTGGTACCGGCCCTGTGGCTCGGAGCCTTCGTGCTCCTGCCGGGCCTGATCATCCTCAAGATCAGCCTCTCCTCCGCGGCCACGGCCCAGCCGCCCTACCTGCCCGTGCTCGATTGGAGTGCGGGCTTGGAGGGGTGGAGCAGCTTCCTCGAAGCCCTCGATTTCACCAATTTCGAAACCCTCCTGAGCGATACCCTCTACCGGGATGCCGCCCTGTCGTCCCTGGCGCTGGCAGGGCTCGCGACACTGATCCTGGCGCTGATCGGCACGCCCATCGCCCATGCCATGGCGCGCGCGCCGGAGCGGGCGCAACCCCTGCTGGTCGCCCTCGTCATCGTGCCGTTCTGGACGAGCTTCCTCATCCGCATCTACGCCTGGATCGCGATCCTCAAGCCGGAAGGCCTCCTGAGCGGCGCCCTCCTGCGCCTCGGACTGGTCGACCGCCCCCTGGAGGTCCTCGGCACGCAAGGGGCGATCCTCATCGGGCTGACCTACGCCTATCTGCCGTTCATGGTGCTGCCGCTCTACGCCGTCATGGCGCGCCTCGACCCGCATCTGCGCGAGGCCGCGGCGGACCTCGGCGCCTCGCCGGCGCGGGTCTTCTGGAGCGTGACCTTGCCCTTGGCGCGGCTGGGCCTCATGGCCGGAGCGCTCCTGTGCTTCGTGCCGATGGTCGGCGAATTCATCATCCCGGATCTGCTCGGCGGCTCCGACACCCTGATGCTCGGTCGCGTTCTGTGGAGCGAGTTCTTCTCCAATCGCGACTGGCCGCTGGCGTCTGCGGTGGCGATCCTCATGCTCGCCCTCCTGGTCGTCCCCATGGTTCTCCTGCGCGACTCCGGCGCGCGTCCAGGGGAGGCGGGGCGGTGAGCGTCTTCGGCCGCCTTTCCTTAAGCCTCGGCCTCGCCTTCCTGTACGGGCCGATCTTCGTTCTCGTGGCGTACTCGTTCAACGCCTCGGCGCTGGTCACGGTCTGGGGTGGATTCTCGACCCGCTGGTACGGCGTGCTGTTCGCCGATGGGCCGTTGCTCGCCGCCGCAACCGTGTCCCTGCACGTCGGCGTCGCGGCGGCGGCGCTCGCCACCCTGTTCGGCACCTTCGCTGCGCTCGCCCTCGATCGCGGCGGACGTTTCCCCGGTCGGCCCGTCTTCGGCGGCCTTCTCTACGTTCCCATGGTCATGCCTGAGGTCGTCACCGGGCTGGCCCTGCTGCTGCTGTTCGTCGGAACCGGCTTCGAGCGCGGCCTCGTCACCCTCGTGGTAGCGCACGCCACCCTCGGCCTCGGCTTCGTCGCGGTGATCGTCGGTGCCCGGTTGAAAGGCATCGACCGCGCCCTGGAGGAAGCGGCCGCAGATCTCGGCGCCGGGCCGCTGCGTGTGTTCGCCACGGTCACCCTGCCGCTCATCGCTCCGGCAGTGGCGGCGGGCTTCCTGCTGGCCTTCACCCTGTCCCTCGACGATCTCGTGATTGCGAGCTTCGTCACCGGACCGGGCGCCACCACTCTGCCGATGCGCCTCTACAGCCAGGTCCGCCTCGGGGTGAACCCGGAAATCAACGCCGCCTCGACACTGCTGGTCGGTGGCGTCACCACCATCGTCCTCACCGCCTCATGGCTGTCGGCACGTCCCGCACGGTCTTCGGTGAAATCCGTCTGATCGCCACGCGATGCGGGCGACCATCGGCTGACGCTAGGGCGATGGGGCGACGGAGCAGGATCAGGGCGCGTAGGCACGGGCGGCCGGCGGCAGATCAGGCTTCCCGCCTGCCGCTGGATGGCGCAGGGCACCGGTCGCCGTGAAGCCGGAGTCGCCATCCTCCGGGGCGGCCTTGCGGACCACGACGGCGTTCCACGGGCCGGTGATGGCATAGCTCGGCCCCGGCCGGGTGGTTCCATCGGGGGCCGCGCGCGGCAGGATCTGCGCCCGCGTCTCGATGCGACGCTCGGGGAGGACGACGGCGCCGCTCAAGGCTCCGGTCAGCGCCGATGTCCGCAGGGTGGCGTCGACGATTTCTCCGATGCCATCGACGACCCGCAGGCTCAGGCCGGCATGCTCGAAGGCGGTCCGGCCGTTGCGGCGGGCCAGCGCGCCGGCCGCGACGGCACCGTTGCGGTGGACGACATCGGCGAGATCGATCCCCGCCAGGGCACCACCGTCGATGGCGACGCTCGCGCGTCCATCGATATGGCGCACGAGGGCGTCCGGCGTCGTTCCCGCGCCCTCGAAGGTGAACTGACCGCGTGCGCCTCCGAACACCCAGCGATCCTGGCCGAGATCGACCAGGAGGGCGCCGAGGTCGAGACGGTCGAAAGCGCCCTGGAGCCTGACCTCGGTCTTGTCCGGATCGTCCACCCCGGGCGTGAGGCCGAGGCGGCCCTTCACCAGCCCCCCCTGCAGGGTCGCGCGATTCAGGGATGCCTCGATACCGCCCTGGCGCACCAGGACGCTCGCGGCCACGTCCTCGAACGCGAGCGGTCCCATGCGGGCCTGGCCGGCCGAGATCCGCAAATCGAGGTCTCCCCCCGTGAGGGGCCGCAGGGCGAGACTGCGTCCGGTCCGACCCGGCGGGTCGTCCGCATCGAGGCCGAAGAGGCGCAGGGTTTCGGCGAGGAGGGGCGCGAGGTTGAGGGTGTCGGCCGCCAGGGTCGCCTGGATCGACGGACGCGCACCTGCCAGGGAAACGGAGCCGGCGCCCTCGAAACGGTCCTCGCCGATATTCAGGCGCACGCTCGGCAACAGAAGGGTCCGCTCGCGTACCTCGAAGCGGCCCGAGAGGGCGAGGGCTTCGATCACCGGGGAGAGAGCCATATCGCCCCCCATCCACCCCAGGGTCTCGGGCACGGATCGAGTCCGCAGACTGGCGCTGCCGGTGAGCGCCGGTTGAGCCGTGAAAGACCCATCTCCCTCGATGGAAAGGCTGCCCGCCGGCCAATCGGCCGTCGCCGCGAACGGGCTGCGTGCGCCGGCGGCGAGATCGGCCGCCCGTAATCCCGAAACGGTGAAGCGGGCCGGAACCGCGTTCCAGCGGAACGCGCCCGCGATGTCGATCTCCGGGCTCCAGGCCGGCCAGGAGACGTTGAGATCGACATCCTGCGCGGTCTGGGCCTGTCCGTCACGCAAGTCGCGCCCGGTCACGGTGACACGGCTCAGGGTCAGGCGACGGGGATGGGCCGCGCCCGGCTCCAACAGACGCGCTGCCCGTGCCCTCGGTTCGGCCCACCGCATATCGTCGTCGCGGGTCGGCAGGTTCACCATCCCGCCCTCGAGGGAGGCGGTGGTGACCTCGATGCGGCCAGTCAGGAGGGCGAAGAGATTGAACTGGAGCTTGAGGGCTCCGCCTTCGGCGAGGGGGATCTCGCCGCCCATCGAAGTGAGGCGCACGCCGCCGAGGCTGAGGCGGGGCAGGGGAAGGAGAGCCGATTCCGCGGGGCCGGAGGCGCTCAGGACGATCCCGTAGGTACGTGCGAGCGGGCCGCCGAGAAAGGCGACCGCGCGCTCGGTCGGTACCGCCCACGGGAGACAGCCCGCCGCGAGGCCGGCGGCCAGGACACCCAGGCCGAGGAGGGAAGCGAGACGTCGCAGCGACAGGGCACTCCGTGCGGAGGAACGCGAGCCGGACCCTTCCGGCGCGTCCAGCCGATGATCGTCACGGGCGCCCCCACCCATCGACGAACACTGATGCGATTCAAATCCCTACGCCCTCCGGAGCGGTTTGTCTCCCAGGGCCCGGGGCCGTGCACCGGCCAATGCCGGCGCGGGAGGGGACGTCCGAATCGGATGACACCGGTGGGGACCTGTCGGGGCGCATGGTAAACCCCCGCTGGTCATCACGAATTGCTTGGCGTAACCGCAGCGAGGCGCGATGCTGACGGCGGGCGGAAAACCTGTTGCCGGAGACCTTTGGGGAGGGCGTTGATGAAGAAGGTACGCAAGGATGCGACGGAGGCCCTGGCCGGTCTCCTGACCGACGGGATGACGGTGATGGCCGGGGGCTTCGGCCTGTGCGGGATCCCCGACGAACTCATCGACGCGATCCGCGCGTCGGGGGTCAAGAACCTCACCGTGATCTCGAACAACGCCGGCATCGACGGCGTCGGCCTCGGCAAGCTGCTCGAGACCCGGCAGGTCGCCAAGATGATTTCGTCCTACGTCGGCGAGAACAAGGAATTCGCCCGGCAGTATCTCGGCGGCGAACTCGCCATCGAGTTCAATCCGCAGGGGACCCTCGCCGAGCGCATCCGCGCGGGCGGTGCCGGCATTCCGGCCTTCTTCACCAAGACGGGCGTCGGCACCCTCATCGCCGAGGGCAAGGAGGTGCGTGAGTTCGAGGGTGAGAACTACGTGATGGAGCGCGGTCTGTTCGCCGATCTGTCCATCGTCCACGCCTGGAAGGGCGATACGGAGGGCAACCTCGTCTACCGGAAGACGGCGCGCAACTTCAATCCGATGATGGCCACGGCCGCCAAGGTCACCGTCGCCCAAGTCGAGCACCTCGTGCAGCCGGGCGAGATCGACGGTGACGCGGTCCACACGCCGGGCATCTTCATCAAGCGGATGATCCACGTGGCGACCCGCGAGAAACGCATCGAGCAGCGCACGACGCGCAAGCGCGGCGAGCCCGCCATCCCCCCCGCCGCCGTCTGACGAGAACGCAGGAGACACCCCCATGGCCTGGACCCGCGAACAGATGGCGGAGCGCGCCGCCAAGGAGCTGCGCGACGGCTTCTACGTGAACCTCGGCATCGGCATTCCGACGCTGGTGTCGAACTACATTCCCGACGGCATGTCGGTGCAGCTGCAATCGGAGAACGGCATGCTCGGCATGGGCCCGTTCCCGTTCGAGGGCGAGGAGGACCCCGACCTCATCAACGCCGGCAAGCAGACCATCACCGAGCTGCCGACCACGAGCTACTTCTCGTCCTCCGACTCGTTCGGAATGGTGCGGGGCGGGCACATCAACCTGTCGATCCTCGGCGCCATGCAGGTCGCTCAGAACGGCGATCTCGCCAACTGGATGATCCCCGGCAAGATGGTGAAGGGCATGGGCGGCGCCATGGACCTCGTGGCCGGCGTCAAGCGCGTCGTGGTGGTGATGGAGCATGTCGCCCGCAACAAGGACGGCTCCGAATCCCCCAAGCTTCTCTCGGCCTGCGACCTGCCGCTGACGGGAACGCAGGTGGTCGACCTCGTGATCACGGATCTCGGGGTCTTCACCATCGACAAGAAGGGGAACGGCGGCATGACCCTGATCGAGCTCGCCGACGGCGTGACCGAGGACGACATCCGGGCGAAGACCGAAGGGGCCTTCACGACGCGTCTCGCCTGAGCCGCCTCGTTTCGGGACGCCGAAGCCGGGCACGGCGCCCGCATGGCTAAGCGCCCGTTAAGCCGACTCGTCGAAATGTCGGCGCAGGCCGGGGACCGGGCGTTCCCGGCCTGCGTTGCGTAAGACGAGGATGATCGGCTGATGGATCACGTTCCGGCAAGGATGGACAATGTCGTGCCGTTCCGGCGGGCGGCCCCCACGACCCCACCCCCGGCCGGAAGCGTTCCGCGCAAGGCCACCAACGCGACCCGGCGCGGCGACCAGCGCGCGGTGATGGATGCGGTCTACGCCACCGGCACTCTGGCGGTCGCGGCCGGGGACCGGGAGACCAAGCTCATCGCCGCCCGTCTCCAGGTCTACGGCTTCCTGACCATCGAGGAGATCGACACCGACGGTGCGCTCCGGCGCCTGCGGCCCTCCGAGTCGATCCGCGCCCGCCCCGAACGCCCCTGGCGTGTCACCAAGGCGAGCTACGGCGCCGGTCTCGCCGTCTCGATCCCGGCCGTCGACGGCTTCCTGTTCGAACAGCCGGCCTGAGCGGAGGGCATCATGCGGTTCCCAGCGGAGCCGTGCGCTCGGGGCTAAGATCCTCGCGTTCGAGCTCAGCGCAGGCCGCGCAGCGCCATTTCCTCCGGCGCCTGTTCGGCGGCGTCCTGGCGCGCCAGCGCGGTCGCGAGATCGACGGGGCGGTAATCCCATGCGTCCATGCCGACATCGCAGGCACGGCTCGTGTCGGGCAGGCACGCATGCGTGTGTCCGTAGAGATGCCGCGTCCCACGCCAGAAGCCCGGCCAGGACCGGTGCGGGTAGTGCGACAGGAACAGGCGCCACGCCGCGCCGTCGGATGCCGCCACGGTGATCCGGGCGCTCGCCTCCGGCGGATCCGCCCATGGCAGGTCCAGCACCCGGTTGGTGTCGTGATTGCCCCGGATGAGCCGTTTGGTGCCGTTGAGGCGCGCGAACACCCACGCGCAATGCGCGCGACTGGCCCCTGCGGCGAAGTCCCCGAGGTGCCAGACGTCGTCGTGGGGGCCGACGACGGCGTTCCAGCGGTCGATCAGGGCTTCGTCATGGCCCTCGACGGAGCCGAAGGCGGACCGGCGCCGCTCGACGAGGGGCGCGTCTCCGAAGTGGGTGTCGGCCGTGAAGAAGGTTGCCATGCATCCTGCCGGGAGGGGCGCCCCCGGGACTCGAGAACGGCGAAAGGGCTCGCGGTTCCCGACATGGCGCGGCCCGAGCGGCCAGCAAGGCGACGTGCTGACTCAGGCGAGCCGACACCGTCGTCCTCCTGGCCGAACCGGCGCCGTCAGTCGTTGACCGCCGGAATGGCGAGCGGGGGTGTCTGCTGGTGCTGCACGACACGCCACTCCTCGTGGGAGAGACGTCGATACGTCGAGGTGCAATTGGCTTCGTAGGTCTCATCGTCCCGCGAGGCTTTCGCATTGTAGGCGATGACGATGAGGCCTTCCTGCGGACGGGAGATCTGGCCGTTGGAGATGTCGATGTGCGACCAGCGCGGCGTATTGGCGACGGCCTCGATCGCCTGATTGCCACTCATCACGAAGGGTGGGTGCGGCAGGACCATCAGGCATTCGCCGTCGACCAGTTCGCGATAATGATCGGCATCGCCGACCCAGAGACTCTTCTCGAAAGACCAGACCCGATTGTCGTCCACGGTGATATTCTCCCTCGTCCAAGGCTCGAGATCCAAGGCTGGTAGGAGAAGCCCAGCGCCGAAGGTTCGTTCCGCCGTCGTTCCGAGCCCTCGAATACGCTGCCCGTCGAGGATCGGGCCGACGGCCTGAACGCGGGGGTCGTACCGACGAGCGAATCCCCTGTTGGCAAGTCCCGCGACTTCTCGTCCACCTCGGAACACCCTGCACCTGCCCCCTGTTGCCCAGATCCACGCCACCGGCTGCCGCACTCCTGCGCAACCGGGTGGCTGAGTGACGAGTGCGTATGCAGTTTCCGAGAGACGACCGCGATCACGCTTTGGCCCACGCGTTCCGCGACTTCATCCGCGACCCGCCGTTCCCCTGTGTCGGCGCGAAATCGGCCTTGTCCAAGGGGCAGATGAAGATCGTGGTGGCCCGCGACATCACCTCCGGCTGGGACGACATGCGGATCTATCCCGCCCTCCTGGCCTTCGCGGCGCGCTACAAGCGGGCGCCTGATCTGTTTCAGAGCTTCGCAGTGGTGTTCGAGGGGCCGGGCGACCTCGGGGAAGAGCAGTTCGAGCGCCATCTCTGGGCCCGCGCCCAATCCCTCGCCGACAAGGATTGCTGGCTTGGCCAGCCATGGGACCAGCGTGTAGCCGACGATCCCGAGAGTCCGCATTTCTCCCTGAGTTTCGGCGGCGAGGCCTTCTTCATCGTCGGCCTGCATCCACGCGCGAGCCGACCCGCCCGGCGCTTCTCCTCTCCGGCGCTCGTGTTCAATCTTCACGCCCAGTTCGAGGCCCTGCGGGCGGCCAACCGTTACGAGAAGCTGCGGACCTCGATCCTCGAACGCGATGCGGCGTTGGCCGGGTCCGTGAACCCGATGCTGGCCCGCCACGGGGAAATGTCGGAGGCGCGCCAGTACAGTGGGCGGGCGGTGTCCGAGGCTTGGCGCTGCCCCTTCCAGGGCCGGACCGGAGCAGGCGGAACCCACGATGTGTGAGGCGCACGCATACAACGAGATCGCGCCGCGCTCAGGCGTCGCCTTCACCCTCGACAGGGGGCAGCGCCTCACGGTCATCGATCCGAAGGGCGAGCAGGTCGCGGATCTGTTGGCCTACAACCGGCGCGATACCGGTGAAGTCCTTTCTTCCGGGCGCACCCTCGACTACGCGAGCCGGATCTACCTCACCACGGGCGACCCACTGTATTCCAACCGCTCCAACGTGATGCTCACCATCGTGGCCGACACGGTCGGACGCCACGACTTCCTGCTGACCCCGTGCTCGAAGGATACCTTCCGGATCATCTATGGCGACACCGACCCGCATCGCGGCTGCTTCGGCAATCTGGCAGCGGCGCTCGCCCCCTACGGCATCGAGCCGGATCAGATCCCCATCGCGTTCAACTGCTTCATGAATGTGCCCATCGATGCGACGACCGGTGTCATCCGCGTGGAGGCGCCCCTGAGCCGGGCGGGAGATCACATCACCTTCGAAGCTCAGACCGACCTCGTCATCGGCCTGACGGCGTGTTCGGCCCTGCAATCCAACAACGGGAGCTTTAAGCCGATTTATTACCGAATCGATCCTCCAGCAGGTGCATGAGCGGAAGGGGGACATTCCGGCGCGCGTGAAATCCGCGCAAGCCCGTCATTGTCCGCAACGCCTCCGACTCCCGCGCGTAGGCCTTCCGATAGGGGCCCTCGCTGGCACCCACCGAAGCGGAGGAACGGTAGATGAAGCATAAGGCCCTGCGCGATCAGGTGATCGTCATCACCGGCGCCTCGTCCGGCATCGGCCTCGCGACCGCCCGCATGGCCGTGAAGAGCGGCGCGCGCGTCGTGCTCGCGGCCCGCAGCGGCACGGCCCTCGCCGCAATCGTGTCGGAGATCGAGGCAAGCGGCGGACGGGCGGTCTCCGTCGTGGCGGATGTCGGTGTGCGGTCCGATGTCGAGACGATCGCAGAAATGGCGGTCGCGACGTTCGGAGGCTTCGACACCTGGGTCAACGTCGCCGGCGTCACCATCTACGGTTCGCTGACGGAGGTGTCCGACACAGATCATGCCCGACTGGTGCAGACCAACCTCTGGGGCACCGTCTATGGCTCCCTCGTCGCCGTCGCGCATCTCGGGCGGCAGGGTGGAGCGCTCATCAATGTCGGCAGCGTCGCCTCCGATCTCGCCTTCCCGTTCCAGGGAATGTACTCGGCGACAAAGCATGCGGTGAAAGGCTTTACCGATGCGTTGCGCATGGAATTGCGACACGCCGGTACTCCGGTCTCGGTAAGCTTGATCAAGCCGACGTCCATCGACACGCCCCTGCCACGGCGTGCCCGCAACTACATGAACCGCGAACCGATGCTGCCCCCGCCGGTCTACCCGCCGGAAGAGGTCGCAAACGCAATCCTGCACTGTGCCGTGCATCCGCAGCGCGACGTCTTCGTCGGTGGCGCCGGAAAGGTGTTCGCGGCCAGCAAGGAATTCGCGCCCGGCGCGTTCGATCTCCTCGCCCCGGCCATCGTCGCCTTTCAGCAGCGGCCCGGCCGCCCGAGACGTCCGGCGGGCACGCTCCACGGACCGGAGCAGGACGACACCGGTCATGCGAGGGGCGATCAGCCCGGCTACGTCATGCGAACGAGCGCCTATACCCGTGCCAGCCTTCACCCGGTCGCGCTGATCGCCGGCGCAGTCGGTCTCGGCCTTGCCGCGACGGCTCTGGTGGCGCCGCGTTCCACCGGCCGACGGTCCTAAGATGAGGGCGACCGCACAACGCCTGCCATCCCCGCCACCCGTTCAACCTTCGACGGCCGACCGGGCTGTGGCGCGCCGGGTCGTCGACCTGGGCCAGGGTCGCACCCTCGCCTATGCGGAGGCGGGGGAGGGCCCCGCCATCGTCCTCATCCACGGGACATTGATGGCCCTGGAGGATTCCTGGCTCGCCCTCGTGCCGACTTTGGCCCAGCACTATCGCGTCATCGCGGTGGATCGACCAGGCCATGGGATGAGTGCGCGGCGGCGGCTCGTCGATGCCTCGCCCTGGCGCCAAGCGGAGATCATCCGGGATGCGATGGCGGCCATCGGCGTCGACCGCCCGTTGCTGATCGGTCACTCCTTCGGGGGCACCGTCGCGTTGTGCCACGCCCTGCGATTTCCGGAACAGACGGCCGGAATCCTCGCCCTCGCGCCGCTGTGCTTCCCGGAGATGCGTCTGGAACAGGTGCTCTTCGGGCCGCGGTTCACGCCCGGCCTCGGAGAGGTTCTGGGGCCATTGCTCGCGGGATTGGCCGACCCTGCCCTGCTGCCGCTCCTATGGCGCACGATCTTCCTGCCTCAGGCCATGCCGTCCTCGGTTGCCGAACGCTTTCCGTTCGCGCTGGCGAGCGGGTCGGAGCGGATGATCGCCGAAGGGGAGGATGCCGTCAGTGTCTGGACGGCGCTGACCCGCGCCGCGGCCGCTTACGGAACCTGCAAGGTGCCGGTTCATATCCTCGGGGGCACCGCCGACCTGGTTGTCAACAACGCCCTCCACGGCGCTCTGGCGGCGCAAGCGATCCCGCGCGCGCACTTCGACTGGGTGCCGGGCGCCGGCCATATGCTTCATCATTTTCACCAGAACACCGTGCTGGCGTCCGTGAGAGATCTGATCGAGCGTGACCACGTCGGACAAACAGGTCGGACAGGCGCAGCGCCCAAACTCGGCACACGGTGATCTCGGCCGACGAAGCTCGGGCCGAGACGCAACGGCACCGTCGAAACACGCGACAGCCCCGCCGCCCGATCGGATCACGGGTCGACGGGGCGTGCTTACGCAACAGGAGCCGGTACGCAACTTGGCTCGCAGCGAGAATGCCGGGGCTCGGTTATCATCACGTATCGTCACGGAACCCGGATTTCCCGAAACGGGAAAGGCCTCGAAGGCTCGGGGCCGATCCCACGTCGGTAGACACCGCTCCGAGACGTCCGGACCCTCGCCGGGTCGACCCGGGCCGCCAGACTGTCTTCCCCACGCGCAAGCGCTACCGGCTCGCAGTCGCACCGCTCAGGGTCAGTTCGAGGTAGCGCTGGGTCGTCGGCGCCACGAGGGCGGCGACGGCTTTGGCCATGCCTTCCTCCTGCTCGAGGGACAACGTGAAAGCCGACCTGTGCGCGCTCTGGCCGGCAGCCTCGCCGATGGTGAGAAGCGACGTATAGGCGGCGATCTCGAAATTCTCGAAGGCTTGGTTCGCAAAGGTGTTCTTGAGGATCTCGTCCTGGGCCGGCACGTGAGCGATGGCCATCATGTTGCCGACGAATCCAAGGAATCCCTCCTTCAGGACAGACGGCGTTTCCGACAGGGACGAGAGAGCTTCCTCCAACCGGTCGCGTTGGCCATGGGTTTCCTCGATGTGGCGGCGGAGAGCGACCTCCATCTCCGGATAGTTCTCGAGGCGCTCGACCTGCCGCTCCATGATCTGGAGCGCCTGCAACTCCAGGGCGTGGGTATTCTTGAGGGCCGTGACGTAGATCGCTCGTGCATCGCTGGTCATCGGACGCTTTCCTTACGACGATGGCGGCTATGGCCAAGTTACTGCGGTGAACTGCGCCTTGATGGCACGTGGTTCTTCGACAACTCTGCTCATGCCAACCCGTTGCGTATGCGCGATCAGAACCACGATGACGCTGAGCCGCACCTTCCATCCCGTTGGTGATCTTGCCCGTTGGTGATCTTGTGACACTTTGCCCCCGCCGCCACGCGAGCATCGAGCATCAAGCCATGGGCAACCCTGCGAGGCGACGAGGCCGGCGGCCCGGGAACCGAGGCGGCACCCAACCGGAACGTGGCCGCTGGCGGGGCGTTGCGCTCGGTCTAACCGATCGGCGCTCCGGAGATTTCCGTGCCACAGGGACACCCACTTCGGCTCTGGATCGTCCGCCACGGCGAGAGCTCCGGCAACGTCGCCCGGGATGCCGCACAGGCGACGGGCGCAGCCCGGATCGACATCCCCGAGCGCGATGTCGACGTCCCCTTGAGCGCCCTCGGACATCGGCAGGCCGGTGCCGTCGGCCGCTGGTTCGCGGCCTTGCCCGAGGACGAGCGCCCGAATCTGCTCCTCGCCTCGCCCTATCGTCGTGCGGTCGAGACCGCCGAAGCGATCAGGGGGGCGGGCGGCCTCGCGGCGGCGGCACCACCGCTTCTCGTCGACGAGCGCCTGCGGGAGAAGGAATTCGGTATCCTCGATCGCCTGACACGCGCCGGCATCGAGCGATACCATCCCGAGCAGGCCGCACTCCGGAGCGACCTCGGAAAGTTCTACCACCGCCCCCCAGGCGGCGAGAGCTGGTGCGACGTGATCCTGCGCCTGCGCAGCGCCCTCGATACGATCTCGCTCCATCACGATGGCCGCCGGGTGCTTCTCGTCGCACATCAGGTCGTGGTGCTGTGCTTGCGGTATCTTCTCGAGGAGATGACCGAGGATGGGATCCTCAGCATCGACGCGGACGGCGACGTAGCGAATTGTGGGGTGACCGAGTACGCCTTCTCGGCGTCGGCAGCGCCCGGCAGCGGTCTCGCGCTGGTGCGCTACAACTTCGTCGCACCCCTTGAGGCGGACGGCGCCCCCGTTACCTCCGAACCGGACACCGACGCCGTGCAATAGTTTTCGCGGCGACGATGGAGGATCGATCCATGCAGTCCGTCACGCCAGTCACCGAGCACCTGCTCCGGAGCATGGCCCCGCCCGAGCCGGACGGCGACAGCAAGGACAGTCGCGGTCGTGTGCTGATCACGGCGGGCTGCACCGGCCTTCCCGGCGCGGTACTTCTCGCCGCCAATGCGGCCCTGCGCGCCGGCGCCGGAAAGGTGCAGCTTGCCGTCTGCCGCGATCTCGCGATCCCGATGGGACTCGTCGTCCCGGAAGCCTTGGTGGTCGGCCTGTCACAGACCGAGGATGGCGGCATCAGCCGGGCCTGCGCCGACGGCCTCGCATCGCGTGCGGCATCCAGCGATGCGGTTCTGATCGGACCCGGCATGGCCGAGGACGCGGATACCGAGGCCGTGACCACCGCGCTCGTTCACAAGGCGAGGGACGTCGCCATCGTCCTCGATGCCGGTGCCCTGATCGCGCTCCGTGCCGACACCGACCTGACCCGCACGCGTAGGGAACCTGCGATCATCACCCCGCATGCCGGCGAGATGGCCCAGCTCCTCGGCCTGGAGCGCGAGGCGATCGAGGCCGATCCCCTCGCCGCGGCACGCCAAGCGACGGAGCGCTTCGGAACGGTGACGATCATGAAGGGCGGCCGGACTCACATCGTCGCCCCCGACGGCCGCGCATGGTGCTACGAGACGGGACATGTCGGATTGGCGACCTCCGGATCGGGGGACACGCTCGCCGGCATCATCGTCGGTCTGCTCGCCCGCGGCGCCGGACCGGAAACGGCCGCCCTGTGGAGCGTGTACGTTCACGGCGAAGCCGGTCGCCGCCTCGGACGCCGCTATGGCGGGATCGGCTACCTCGCCCGGGAAATCCCGAACGAGATCCCATCCATTCTGGCCGAGGTGCTCGTTTAGGTAGGAGATCGGCGGAGCTGAAGCCTGCCGATCGGAGCGCAATCGAGTCTCGGCGGTCCGACGCAATCCAGCCTTGCCGAGCGACCGACTTCGCGATAGCCAGAAGCATCGGCCCCCGTTCCCCGCGCGGATGGGAAGGCATAGGCTGAACCGATAAGTCGGGCCTGTAGCTCAATGGTTAGAGCCGACCGCTCATAACGGTCTGGTTGCAGGTTCGAGTCCTGCCGGGCCCACCACTTCCCCACTAAGCGCTTGTGGTGGAACAAGATACTGATAGAGAAGGGGTTTCTCAGCGCGACTGTGACACAGGACTGTGACACATGGCGGACGAACCCGTGGCCCATTACCCGAACCTCACGACTCGCGCTGGCACGTACTACTTGCGTATGCGCGTGCCCCTGGAACTGGTTCGGGAACTCGGCCGAACGCACATCACCAAGAGCCTAAAGACCAAAGAGCGCCGCGTGGCGCTGGCTCGCTTTCGATTGGCTCAGGCACAGGCTGAGAGAGACTTCGAGGCCGCCCGATGTCAGAAAAAGGATGCGGACGCCCTTCGTACGCTTCTAGCAAAGGGGCGCCTTGAGCGCTTGATGCCAGAGCAGGTGCAGGAGATCGCCCAGCGCTGGTTCGCTAGCGCCGTGCAACACGTTGCACGATCGGCTGAGGAACAGGAGCGCCTTCGCATCCTGGATTGGGACATCGTGTTGGAGGATGCAAAGGCTGAAGGTGCGCTTCTCGAAAGTCCCGATCCCCTCCACTACGAGGAGCGCATTCAACACACCACCGACCAAATACTGCTTGCTGCCGGCGTGCCGCCCGTGCCGCTCGGCTCGGGGAAAATCCAGCGGCGCGTTCGTCAGCCGAGGGTCGATCGCAACACAATGCAGTACCGGCAACTAGCTGGCTTCGTGCGTCGCGGCCTCATCTCCTTGAACCGGAATCACGTCGCGCAATTGACTGGCGAGCTGCATCTTGACCGAGCCGAGGAGATCGGCCTTTCAGCCATTGGAGGATCGCTGACGCCGAGGAGAACCCTGGATGAACTCATAGCCGCGTTCGAGGCTGATCCAGGGCGTGGAAGCCGAACTGGCAAAACGAACGTTGATTACGCGATGGTTTTTCTTGCCCTCCGAGAGGTCGTCGGGGCTTCCACCCCAGTCACACGCATCTCACGCGAGCAAGCCAAAAACGTCCGCGATCTCTTTAGGACGCTCCCGCCCAACGCAACGAAGCGGTTTCCTGGCAAGACACTTTCGCAGGCAGCGGAGATAGCAGCACGGACGGGCTTGGCATCCTTGAATACGCAGACGGTGAATTCACACCTGACGAAGGTCGCAACACTCTTTAACTGGGCTGTTCGAGAAGAGTGGATCGAGAAGAACCCTGCTTCGGGACTGTCGATCGACGAGGCCGCCCAGTCAAAACGTGAGCCGTTTTCGATTTCACAGTTACAGTCGATGTTCACGGCTCCCCTCTTCACAGGTTGCCAAGATGGCGATGCTGGGTACGCAAAGCCCGGCTCCGAGCGCCCCCGAAGTGCACGCTTCTGGGTGCCGCTACTAAGCCTGTTCCATGGGCTCCGCCTGAATGAGGCTTGCCAGCTTCGCCCCGAAGACATTGTCGAGCGCGATGGTGTGCCGGCGATCTTTGTCAGGTCCGCCGATATCAGCCAGCGCGTTAAGAGCCGTGCCGGGACCCGGATCATCCCTCTGCACCCCGAAATAATCGGCATCGGCTTCCTAGCCTTTGTGGTCCAGGCGCGTATCGACCAAAAGGAGCGCTTGTTCCCCGAGCTAAGTCAGGACACACGAGGCTACTATTCCGATGCTTTCCAAAAGTGGTTCTCCCGTTTTCTGGGTAGCTGCGGTGCGATCGGGCCCGGTAAGAGCTTCCACTGCTTCCGGCACGGCTGGGCGGACCGTCTACGTGAAGCAGGAGTGCCAGAAGTTCGTAGGCGGGCGCTGGGGGGCTGGGCCAACACCGGTGTTGACGCGGGTTATGGGCGTGGATTTCCCACTCGGATGCTGGCTGATGACATCGCGAGGGTCGCCTACCTCGGCCTTGACCTGACGTTCTTACGGACATCCTCCCCGAATAGCGAGACTGCTTCCACGCTTGGCGGTTGCTCTGTTGATGAGACCTGATAATGCTGGAGACGAAAGACGGGATTATCGCCTAGCTAGGTCTAAATGGCAAAGCACAAGGATTTTTTGGCTGTAACGTATGCGCTATAAATGTGATCCTTGTATTATAAAGATTCAATTAAAGAGAGATAAATAGATAAGCTGAAATAATTGAAGAGATACTGACCCATACTGGCGACATTAATAACTTACGGATGGCAATGAATGGAAAATGTTGCTAGGCACTTACAAGTCCGCGCTATATCTCTCCACCAGAGTGGAGATGATGGCGACACATTTGCTCGGTCTGCATACAACAGATACTACTATGCTATGTTTTTGAGCGTTCGAAGCTGCCTCTCGGGCCTGAATGCTGCATGGTCTCGACTTCCTCACTCTAACTACCCGGAAGTCTTGGAAAACACGGTACAGAAAAAGATAAACGATGGCCGTCGTCGCGCTCAGAAAATCAGTGATCAAAAGCTTTTAAGAATCTGCTCACAAGGACTCAATGCGGCGCGAAATCTAGCTGACATAATGAAGGCTGGCTACTCGATCAGGGTTATATCTGATTATCAGCCAGAGATAAGAGTATCATTTGATTCGAGTGATAGATTTAATTTAAACGGAGTTGACATAACTGTTGCTCACCAGTGGCCTCAGCAAGCGAAAGTTTTCGGTGTTTTGATAGCTCAGGCTTGGAGGCAGATCGATGTTTGAGATTGAGTTTTTGGCAGATATGATTGGCCAATTCGATGTTAAATTAAGTGGGCCGATTGTATACAGCCCCTCCGAAGTCGACTTGTTTTACGCCTTTATAAAAACAGAACTCAATGAGAAAGGTGTAGAAGTACCATCGAAATCGAGCCTATTGGAGATTTCGGGCTTTCTCCAAGCACAAGGATTTACAGTTAATTTCATCAGAACCGGCGGATCGTATCAAGATGCGGAAGCAGGTATACGGGCGATTGTTTCACGCACCATTCCAAATGATATTTTATACTGCTTCATGTCAGTGGATGCTGGAGTTGCGTCAGTATGGATAACGCCTAAGCGAGCTTTATCTGAGATTGAGTCGTCCCTTCTGCGCGCAAAGATCGAAGACTATTTAAGCGACATCGATCTGAAATTGGATCAGATAATCCTTACATTAGACGAAAATCTACCAAGCAAATTCGCCTGCCTTACATACATCAGAATAAAGGCGCCTATAGGGCTGCCGCAAATAGTAGAAGCTATGAAATCTAGGGGGTTTGATGTTCCGTCCAATGAATGGATGTCTAAACACTTAGATAATATACGCAAGGGGGGATTAATTACACGTCTTAAAAGCGGAGGTTATGCTGTTTCTTTAAGTGGTCTAAAGGCTTTAGGTAGCGCCAAAGACCGAACTAGCCCTGATATAACGCGAGTGCTTGATCTCGCACGCCGTGTGCGGTAACGTGATGGCGCGGGAGTCTCAGGCGCGGGTGTGTATCATGCCCATTTGCCAAGGTTAAACACATAAGGTCGCCGTCTAAAGCGGCGGCCTTCCTTCGAAAGTCCACCACTTTAGACGGCACTCTACGGAAGCTTGCTTCGCTAAATGAGACTCCCGCAAACCCTTCTGAACTCAATCTTTTTTACATTTGCGCTTGAGCAAGAGTTTGTTTCTGCTTTTGGAACTTCACTTCAAGCCATAGAACGTTCTGAAATCGAGCGATTAGCGGCTTTGCAACTCCCCCCAATAACATCTGAGGACGCTTTAGCGTTGATGATTGGGGTGAATCCAGGAATGATCTGGTCGCTCGTAAATAGGAATTACAAATACTACGACTCATTTGTCATAAAGAAGGGCGCGAAAGAAAGGCGCATTTCAGCTCCGCGCGTCTCTATGAAATTAATCCAAAAATGGATTTCGCTCCACTTGGAGAATGCATATGATCCGCCGGACCATGTCTATGGATTTGTCGCCGGACGATCACATTTAGATGCAGCGTCCAAGCACTGCGAAGCACAATGGATCCATTCCTTCGACATACGAAACTTTTTTCAAAATACACCAAGTAACGTCGTTGAAAATTCTCTTCTTGAAATTGGATATAAAGAGCCGTCTACGGACATAATCGTTCCGCTATGTACTCTAGCGGGGTTTCTTGCCCAGGGTGCGCCGACAAGTCCGGTGTTGTCAAACATGGCCTTCAAAAAGGTTGATGCGCAACTGGCTGAAGTTGCAGCGGCTGAAGGTTTGAATTTGACGCGGTATGCTGACGATATTGTATTCTCGGGCATAAAAGCACCTAACTCCGCGCTCATCGAAATAATAAAGCGCATCCTAGCGCAAACTCCTTGGAGTTTGGCTGAAGAAAAATCCCATTTCAGCGAGGCGCCTAATCGCCGCAAAGTCCACGGATTATTGGTTCACGGAAATAAGCCAAGATTGACTAAAGGTTATCGGAATCGCATACGTGGATTTGAGCATGCTATGCACAAGGGCAAAATCAAGCCAGAAGACTTGATCAGGATCAAAGGTCACTTAAATTATGCCGCATACGTAGAAAAAAAGTTTATATAGCGGTATATTCTGTGTATGTCTTATCTCATCGGCGCCGCTACCGAAACTGCGGCACCTAAACCTGTAACTGCCAGCATGCTCGACGGGATCGCGAGCGACCTCCTGAAGTTCGCTTCGCGCCAGCTCTTCCGCTCGCTCCTGTCCAGCGTGTTCGGCGACGGCTCAGGCGGCACCGGCTCCAACACCGGGATCGGTGGTGGACTCAGCGCGGCCATCATGGGCGCGTTCGGGGTGAAGGCAGCCCAGACCCAGGCGACAAGCGCTGTCGGCACTGACATCGGAGCCTCGCTGATCGGCGGCGTGGACAAGGCGTCCGGCACGGCGGCATCCGGCATCCGGTATCGTCTCTCTCTCTCTCTCTCTCTCTCTCGGATGCTGCCAAGGGCGCGACAGGCAGCTTCGGGGATGTCCCGTCCAAGATCGCGACCATGCTCAAGGGCCTGGGTGCCTCGGACGCGGGCGTGGCCGGCTTCCTGGGCAACGTTCGGGCGGAGAGTGGTTTCAAGGCAGACGCGGTCAAAGCGAAGAGCGGGGCCTATAGCCTGATCCAAGCCCTCGGACCGCGCAAGGCGGAGCTGTTCAAGACCTACGCTCGCCCCCGTCCGTCGACGATCAGGTGGCCTTCATCAAGAAGGAACTCCAGACCACCGAAGGCGCCTCGCTCAAGATGCTCCAGGGCTCGTCGACCATCGCGGACGGCGTGAAGGTGGGTGTGCGCTTCGAGCGTCCTGAGGGTTATGCCGACGCAGCGCGGGCGGGCGACCTCTCCCTGGTCCCCGACTTCGGCAAGCGGCTGGGCTAAGCGGGCAAATTTGGGTTCGTGGGTTCGGTCACACCCGGAGCCCAGAGCCTGGAAGGTGCGCCCCTGTCGGACGAGACCGTGTCAAGCTCAACAGCCGGTTCGACGAGATCAGCACCAAGACGGCCGGGCTCGACACCTCGTTCTCGCAGATAGGCAACGCTCTGGAGTGCGCCAACCCGCAAATCCTCAGCAGCGTCGACGGGGTTACCAGTTCCCTGACGCAGGGCGGCTCGAACATCGGGCCGGCCTTCAATCAGGTCTCGACCGACATCACCAAGGGCGGCTCGTCCGTCCTGACGGCGTTCGAGAGCCTGAAGAAGAGCGCGGCGGCGGCATCGGGAAAATCTTCGACATCGGCTCCGGCAGGAATGGCGACGGCCTCGACCTCAGCGCCGGATCGGTTGCCTCGTGGTTCCACTCCGGCGGCATCATCGGTAGCGGAGCGCAGGTCACCGGGCAGGCGGCGGCCAGCCTGTGGTCCGGGGCTCCGAAGTTCCATACCGGCGGCATCGTCGGCGGGCTCAAGAGCCGCGAGCGCGCGATCATCGCCAAGGACGACGAGGCGATTTTCCCGACCGTCCGGATGGCCGACGGCTCATTCGGTGTCCGTGCAACGGGTTTCACCGGTGGCGACATCGTCATCCAGGCCAACGGCTCGTCCGGCAACGCTCAGAAGGATCAGGCCCATCAGAAGGGCATGGCCCGCGAGGTGAAGGAAAGCCTACGCGCCCTGATCCGCGAAGAGATGTTGAACAACAGCCGGGCGGGCGGATCGCTCCAGAGGCAGGAGGCTACTGAGACTGGGCGTGCAACTTGTTGCACCGCCTGTCCGGTGATTGACAATGTATTGTGCCTGGGGTGTACCCTACACAAAATCCATTGTCAGTATCAATTGCTATTTTTCTCAATAAAATAAATACTTTTGCTTGCCGTCAGAGTAAATACAAGGTAGGCGTTTCTAGTAGATTCTGGCGATTGCGTCATTCGCGCAGGACTCGGCCGTGATGAAGCCGGGCCCATCCCTACCCCGGAGTAAATCCATGAAGCGAACTCCCATCACCGTTCGTGCGTCGGCTGATCTCGTCTCGAAAATCGACGACGTCGCACGCGACCTCGGATCGAAGACTGTTCAGCGTGTTTCGAGGGGCGCCGTTATTCGTGCGGCCTGCGAGGAATACGTCACGCGCCACTCGTCCCGTGCAACGCGTTGCACGGCTTCCGCCAGACCTACCTAGGAGCAAGTCCCATGTCCCAAGATGCAGGCATCATCCGGATCACCCGCGCGACGCGGATCGAAGCCACCCCTCAACCGATCGTCGTGTCCCGGAAGTCGGCCGACCTTGCGCTTACGCAGCGCAGTGCAGGGGCAAAGCCGGGCACGCGCGGTCCTCACACCAACCTCTTCCAGGGAGGCATGCCTGCGAAAAAGAGCGCTCCGGCACCGGAGCTGACCGTCGCTCAACGCGTGACGGCCTTCGCGGCGACACGGAAGCTCACCAAGCCCCAAGTGGCCATCCTCGGCGTCGTCGCGTCCCATGTTTTGACCTACGGCGCCGCCCTGACCGACGACGGCTTCGTGGTCGCGAAGACAGCGGGCGTCGATTACGAGACCGAGTTCAAATCGGCACGCGACAAGCTCCTGAACGCGGGCATTCTCCGGATGCGCTCAGTTGGTGCGATCGGCATCGACGGCTTCGACCTCGGCGCAGGGGTGAACCTGTGAACTGCATCGCCCTTCAGCGCGTGGAGGCGAAGTTCGCGGGGCGCCCGCCTCTCGACCTCGTGGCGTGCGCCCGTCTTCTGTCTCGGGCCCACGCGGCGCACGCTCTTGATCTTGGCACGCGGCGTGTACCCCCATGCGTCGAGGCAAAGCATGCGCGGAGGGTGGTGCGTGTTCAGGGGCTCGACTATTTCTGGGCCGTTGTCGCACTCCAGGCAGCCATCGCCGACCTCATTGAGGAACATCCGTATACTGTCAGGGGGGCGCTGGCATCCGATCTGAGGCGGTTTGCGGGGCGCCAGCTTCGGCATGTCGCCGATCCTGCCGGAGCCGTCAACACAGGCTTCCCAATCCAGGCCCTCCTGCCTCCTAGGCGCTACCTCCCTGACACCGTGCCCGCCGCCCTCGTTGAGGTGTTCGGCGAAGCTCTGGACCTCATGCCCTGCGCCCTCGCAGCCTGACTGGAGTACAAATCATGAACACGGATCGAGACCCATCCCTGATACTTCCCCTTGCGGACTACCCGTTCGCGGTCAAATGCCTTGCCGACCTCGCCAGCATCGCGGCCGATCTGGAGCCGAAAGAGCTGGCCAAGATGATCCGCAAAGCATCGCCGGCTGATCGCAGGAACCTGCACCGGCTCGCCCTTACCGTCCTCTGCGGAACGAGCCCGAAGCTGGCCGCTGCCGCAGAGGCCTTCCCCCCTTCCCTCGAAAACTAGGAGGCAGCCATGTCCCGCTCCCCCACTCGCGCACGCCTATCTTCCCGTGCACACCGTAAACCGATCCCGACACCCCCGCCCGCCGCAATGCTGGACGCCATGCGCCCCGTCTCGGCGGAGCGAACCCTGCGAGAGAAGCTGGCACTTGTGACCGGCGCTCTCGTCGCGGACCTCCTCACTGCGCAGGAGAAGACTCTGGAAGAGGCCGCCACCCTCACCGGCTTCTCGACCGCTCAGCTCCGGGCCGATGGGTTGGAGTTTGCCATGGCCCTTGTCCGCGCCATGGGCTCCGAACTGTCTGCCCTCATGGATGCCGACACGGCAGAGAGCGAGGCTGCCCAAATCGCCCGCATCGCCGCCAATGCCCATGGCACGGCGCACGTGCCCGGCACGATGGTGTGAGCTGTTCCGATACGAACCGACACGATACCGAAACGAGACTGTCCCATGCCCCGCCCATGCTCGCTTTGCTCACACCCCTCACTGGCTGCGATCGATGTCGCCCTTCAGGGCGGGGCTTCGCTCGACGAGGTGGTTGCCCTCTTCGAACTTCCCTCACGGTCCGCCCTTCAGCGGCACCGCGTCAGCCACTTGGGCCGCGCGGTGACCTTCCACATCCCGCCGGCTGTCTCCGCGCCACCCCCGACGCCGGTTGCGATCGACACACCTGCGCACGATCCTGTCAGTCCGGAAGCGGCGCTTGCCGCACTCTTCGAACGAGCGACTGGCGGCCCGGCGCGGTCACTTCAGGAAATCACCCAGCTCACGGTGAACGGCCTTATGCACGTGTATGCAGTGGCAAACACCTCCGGAGACCTAGGCGTTTCCGTCCGAGCCTTGCGCGAGCTGAGGGCGCTACTCCAGTTTCATGCCCTGGTCCCACCCGAGAGGCTTCGCCAGCACCCTGGCTGGCACGAACCGCCACAGCCGCGTGATCCGGTTTTCGCGCTTGAACGCCTGCTTCTGGCCCAAGCTACCGGCAGCGCTAACGAGGAAGCCGCCGCACGCGCAGAGCTTGGCGACCTCGCTTGGCCAGCGGACCCGATCCACTGACACCAGCCGTTCCAATAGACCTTGCTCCAGTGGACCGTTCCACACCCCATGATTTTCCGTTCCAAGAAAATAGATTTGACTTTTGGAACGGACGGAGGCTCCATGTCTAAGATCCTAATGGAACAAAACGATTGGAACGCCCCGCAATGCTTATCGGCTACGCCCGCACGTCGACCCTGGAACAGGAAGCCGGCTTGGAGGCCCAGGTCCGCGACCTCACCGCCTTGGGGTGCACCAAGCTCTACAAGGAACAGGCCTCATCCGTTGGACCGCGCAAGGTGCTCGACGCGGCTATGGAGTTCGCGCGTGAGGGCGACACGCTTGTGGTCACGAAGCTCGACCGCCTCGCCCGGTCTGTCACGCACCTGGGCACGATCATCGCCGCTCTGGAGGCCAAGGGCGTGGCCCTGCGGATCGAGAACCTGGGCGTGGATACCTCGACCTCCACTGGCAAGCTGATGCTGAACGTCCTCGGCGGCGTGGCGCAGTTCGAGCGGGAGATGATGCTGGAGCGCCAGCGCGAAGGTATCGCGAGGGCCAAGGGCGAGGGCGCTTACAAGGGCCGGAAGCCTACCGCACGCGCCAAGGCGGCCGAGATCAAAGCCCTGGCGGCTGAGGGCTTGAGCATGGCGGCCATCGCGGCGCGGCTCGGCATCGGTAAGGGCAGCGTACACCGCGCCCTCGCCCCTCAGGGCTCCACCCCGTAACGGAGCAACACGTTGCACGGGCCGACTCCAGCCCTGTGCACTTACTAGAGCGGCACAACCCCTATGAGCACCGAGACGCCTGCCGGACCGGCCTCACCCGTGAGAAAAAGAACACGACCAGAGAGCGAGACGTCGCGAAGCGGCGGCTCAGAGTCTTCCGAAGGCGTAGGGCACGGCGGATTGGCAAGGGGGGCCTTCCTTCAAGAAACCCATGGAGACAGTCAGACGTCGCGAAGCGGCGGCTGGAAGCCTTCCGGGGGCGTAGCGCACAGCGCCTCAGAACAGGAAGCGCCGCCCCGTTATTCCTTTGACGAACCCGGCCAACGGACTCTGCCACCTGTCCGGACACGCACGCGGCCGATCCTGAAGCGCCTGGACCCCGCAAGGGGCTTCGGCTTCCTCTTCGCTAGAGAGGACGCCCGGCACGATCACATCGAGGCTAACTTCACCGCGAAGGTGCGCGGCACGGCAGACGAGCTGAACACCGTCCTCCGCCGGCTGCGAGGCAGGGGGGGGCGCGGGCCGTTCAGCCTTCGTGAGAGGAACCGGACGAGCTGGCACCTCGACACCCGTCCTGGGGCCAGCCTCTTCGAGGCTCAAGGGACCGTGGAGGGTTCGCTAGAGCATGGCGTCCTCGTCCTGAGGCTACGCGTCCAGCTCAACCCGACCCGCTTCCTGGCGCACCAAGGCGACCCGAACCCCGGCGCCATCTCCCTGAAGCGCCCGCACGAGGCCTTGTACCCTGATCCGGAGGTGGAAGCGCGGCTTTCCGCCCGCACACTCGACGGCGGAGACAACGTCCTCACAACGCCTGCGCAGGTGCCAGCGTTCGACAAGCGCGACCCATGGTGGGCGGGCATCCTGCGCACCTACACCGGCCACATCCGGAAGCTGATCGTCGACCTCCTGACGCCGACGGGCTCGCGGGCTCAGCTCGACCGTGCTGAGTTCGATGCGATCCGCACGGCCGAGGTTCAGCTCGAGTTCTACCACCCTGATGCGGTCTCCTGGGTCGCGAACTTCCGTAATGCCCTCAACGTCGCGGACGATGCCTCCGGAAGCCGCCTCTACCGAGGTGCGGAGGGGCAGCGGAACGCAGTGGCGGCGTACCTGGGTCTCACGAAGGACGCCCGCCTCAAAGTCTACGCCAAAGATGTGGGCAGAGTTCGTTTTGAGGTAGTCTTTAAAGGCGCCTCCCGTATTTCGCAGTTAGTCCTAAGGAATGGCCTATCGCCAAGTCATGGCATCGCTGATAGATTTATTTGCCTCCGAGACGAGGCGGTAAAGCAGCTCCGAAAGGCATGGGGGAAGGTGATGCAGGTGACGCAAGAGACCGCCGCCACCGGCGACATGTTCGACTTCATGGCGCGGCTCAACAGCGGTGTCCCGGCCGAGAACCGCCGGACCATGCTGTCACTGCTTGGCAATCATCGCCGGCTCACGGCCACGCCGTCGGCAGGGATCGCCCCTGAGCCCGTGTGTCGTGCTCTCGTCCGGGAAGGCATCTTGGTCCCTGCCGGGATCGTCACCCGTGGGCCCCGTCGGTACGCCTTGGCGCCGGAATGGTCCGAGATGTTCGACAGGCTGCTAGGCCGATCAGACGCCGTACGGTCGCTTCACTAGGAGTCCCATTCGTGCAGCACGTTGCACCAACTGCCCCCCTCGACGACTTCGCCTCGACGCTCCTAGCTCTGAACCGGACGCCTGCCGGGCTTTGGTCGATCCTCCTGCTCTCGGAGATCGAACGCCTTCAGCGACGGGGCGTAGCGGCCAATCTCGATATGCTCGTGCGTGGCACCGGGCTCTCACGGACCCAAGTCTGGGGTGCGATCGTTGAGGCGGAGAGTGCCGGCTTGCTGCGAGCCAGGCTGATCCACCAGCATCGGATGGTCCACAAGCTCACGCCGGGAGGCCATGCTGCCTTGGACGAGGCCCGCACCATCGTTGCGGCCCTGAACGGATATGACCAGGGACCGGTAACGATTGCCGGGGGTGGCACTCAGTGCCAGGGGGGACCGGTAAATCCTACCGGGGGTGATCAATTTGATCAGGGGGAGGTGCAAAATTTGCACCTGGGTAGTCAAAATGACCAGGGCGGAGCCCAGCCTCAAAACACAACTCAGGTCCGGTCTCGTGCCCGGACGAGAGACGGCCAAGGGCTCCACGTGGTCGGTACGGCCTAGGTCTGGACCTGCTTCAGCGGGACTGCTCAAAGGCAGCTTGCGACCCAACTCAGCCGCCGGGAGCGCTGCCGATGTCACTCCAAAGCGGTCATTCGTCGGCCTGCTGGCAACTTCAGCTTGGGGTGGTGAGCCGTCATAAGGTAGCGCCCGAAAGCCGACGTTCGGCTATGCGCTCATGTCAGCCGTAGAACCCGGTCAATCTATGCCACGGAGTGGCCAACCCTGAACTAACCTTCCACCAGGTCCACTTAGTAACGGCTGATCAGTGGTCCTGACGCGTCGCAGGCGCGCAAGCGGATGGCTGATGGCTGTCGCACGGAAGGTTTGCGTCCGCTGGAGCCGGCATCAACGGCCTTGCAGCCGCCAAGGCGTTCCGCGATAGGGAACACTCCGTCAACCTGACCGAGCGAAGTCCCAACCTCGGGGACGTCGGGGCATTGATCTGTTTCGCTACAGAGCCCCCGTCCTGAACCAGGGGCGGTTTGCTCTTCCCGCGTCCGGTAAGCATAGCGATGCCTGTAATGGAACGGTGCTGGCGTGCTACGGGGTGCGCCCATCTGCTTCGGACGAGAGTCGAATGAGTGGCACTGCTCTGTCATCCCTAATCTGGTCCGTGGCCGAGGTGCTGCGCGGGCCCTACAAACCACACGAGTACTCCAAGGTCGTGCTACCCTTCACAGTGCTGCGCCGCCTCGACTGCGTGCTGGCCCCGACCAAGGCCGCCGTCTTGTCGGAGAAAACGGCGAAGGAAGGTATGGGCATGAACCCGGAGCCGTTCATGCTCCGCGCTGCGAAGCAGACCTTCGTCAACACCTCCCCCTACGACTTCGCCAAGCTAATGGGCGATCAGGACAACATCCGCCCCAACCTGGAGGGCTACCTCCAGGCCTTCTCGCCCGTGGTCCGCGACATCTTCGAGCGCTTCCGTTTTGCCGAGACTCTCGACCGACTCGCCAAGGCAAAACTTCTCTACAGGGTCGCCGAGAAGTTTGCGGGCATTGATCTTAGCCTGACCAAGATTAGCAACGAGCAGATGGGCCACGCCTTCGAGGAGCTCATCCGTCGCTTCGCTGAGGTGTCGAACGAGAAAGCTGCGGAGCAGTACACGCCCCGCGATGCCATCGAGCTGATGGTGAACCTCCTCTTCATCGAGGACACGGACGTGCTTACTCCGCGCAACCCTGTGGTGCGCCGCCTTTACGACCCTACGGCGGGGACGGGCGGAATGCTCTCCATGGCCGAGGAGTTCGTTCACGGTTTCAACAAGGCTGCCCGCTTCACGATGTTCGGCCAGGAACTCAACGACGAGGCTTATGCGATCTGCAAGGCCGACATGCTGATCAAGGGGCAGAACGTCGCGAACATCGTCCCGGGCGACACGCTGAAGGAGGACGGCCACGCGGGCGAGCACTTCGACTACATGATGTCGAATCCGCCCTACGGCTACGACTGGGACGACGCGAAGGACGTAGTGGAGAAGGAGCGGCGCGATAAGGGCTACGCGGGGCGCTTCGGCCCCGGCCTGCCCCCGAAGTCCGACGGGCAGATGCTGTTCCTGCTCCACCTCGTTTCGAAGATGCTGCCTGCCCAGCAAGGCGGCAGCCGCATCGGCATCGTCATGTCCGGCTCGCCCCTGTTCACGGGGAGCGCGGGGTCGGGACCGTCGGAGATCCGCCGCTACCTGCTGGAAAACGACCTCGTGGAGGCCATCGTGGCCCTGCCCACCGAGATGTTCTTCAACACGGGCATCGCCACGTATGTCTGGCTCCTGACGAACCGGAAGCCTGAGAACCGGCGCGGTCGGGTCCAGCTCATCGACGCGTCGGGTCAATCCGAGAAGATGCGCCGCTCGCTCGGGTTCAAGCGCAAGCGCTTGGGCGAGACTCACATTAAACGGGTCACGAAGCTTTTCGGCGATTTCGTCGAGGCTCGCTTGGCCACCATCACGGACAAGGACGGCAAGACGGAGGAGAAGCTACTACTCGGCGACGCGCCCGAGCCCGTCGTCCCCGAGGGAGGGCGAGTACGAGTGGTGCCCGTCTCGCGTATCTTCCGGAACGAGGCGTTCGGCTACCGCACGATTACGGTGGAGCGTCCTCTGCTTGGCGATGACGGCAAGCCCGTGCTGGGACAGAAGGGCAAGGGGAAGGGCAAGCCCGTTCCGGACACGGCCCGGCGCGACACGGAGAACGTGCCTTTGGGCGAGGAAGTGGGAGACTACCTGCGGCGCGAGGTGCTCCCTCACGCTCCTGGCGCATGGATTGACGGGGAGAAGACCAAGGTCGGTTACGAAATCCCTTTCAGTCGCCACTTCTACATCTTCGAGCCGCACCGCTCGCTGGCGGAGATCGACGCGGACCTAAAGCGGACCACAGACCGCATTCGAGCCATGCTGGACGGGTTGGCGGCATGAAGCCCGGCACCTCTTTTCCGACTAAGCGGCTGAAGTGGATGGCGGACATCCGCCCGAGCGGGGTGGACAAGCACAGCGTCGAGGGGGAACCCGAGGTACGCCTGTGCAACTACACCGACGTCTACAAGAATGATCGAATCACCGACGACATGCCGCTCATGGCCGCCACCGCGTCCGAGGACGAGGTGCGGCGGTTCTCCCTGCTGCCCGGGGACGTCATCATCACCAAAGATAGCGAGACCCCCGACGACATCGCCGTGCCGGCTGTAGTCACGGAGCCCCTGACCAACGTCATTTGTGGGTATCACCTGACGCTCCTTCGGCCCTTCCCGGGCACGGTTGGGCGATTCCTGTTCTGGTGCCTTAAGGCCGCGGAGGTGAAATCGCAGATGTCTCTCGCCGCTCAGGGCGTGACCCGCTTTGGCATCACCACCAGAGCCACAGCACGGGTGACCGTCCCGTGTCCCGACAAGGAGACGCAGCGCGCCATTGCAGACTTCCTCGACAGAGAGACGGCCAAGCTGGACGCCCTCGCCGCTGAGCAGGAAGCACTACTCGTGTTGCTGAAGGAGAAGCGGGCGGCAGACGCGTCCCAGTTCATTACCAAAGGGCTGAATTCCTCAGCCGAGATGAGGGAAAGCGGCGTACCCTGGATTGAATGCATCCCAAAGCACTGGAGCGTCATGCCCTTGATGCGTCTCGTGGATGAGGACCGCCCGATCATGTACGGCATTGTCTTACCTGGTGAGGACGTCGGCGCGGGCATCCCCATCGTGAAGGGCGGGAACGTGAAGCCGAGCCGTCTCAACCTCGCCAGCCTGGCGAGGACGACCCCCGAGATCGAGGCCCCCTATGCCCGTGCCCGTCTCCGAGCGGGCGACCTCGTCTACGCCATCCGGGGAACTATCGGCGACTGCGAACCGGTTCCGCCCGAACTCGAAGGAGCGAACATCACGCAGGATGTGGCGCGAGTGGCTCCACAAAAGGGCATTAACAGTTCCTGGCTTCGCCACGCACTCCTTTCCAAGCCCGTGCGTGAAGCCCTTGCCTGTGGCTCACTCGGAGCCGCCGTGCGGGGTGTCAACATCTTCGACCTGAAGCGAGTCCGTATCCCGGTCCCACCGCCCGAAGAACGCGATGCTATCGCCCGCCTGCTCGATGCCGACGCGCGCGCGATAGACGATCTTGCTGCCGGAGCCCGGGCCAGCATTGCTCTGCTCCGCGAGCGCCGGGCCGCCCTGATTTCGGCGGCGGTGACGGGCCGCATCGACGTGCGCGTCGCCGCGGCCCGGGACCTTGAGGTGGCCGCATGACTATCCACCAGGAGAAGGCCTTCGAGGACGGCATCTGCGTGGCCATGTCGACCCGGGGCTGGCTCTATGAGCCGGGGGCGGCGAAGGACTACGACCGCACCCGCGCCCTGTATCTCCCCGACCTCCAGGCGTGGATGGAGGAGGCTCAGCCTGATGCTTGGGCGGCGCTGGAGAAGACGCATGGCGCGTCGGCGCTCGCTGTCCTAGCCGACCGGCTGCGTGCCGCACTGAACAAGCAGGGCGTGCTGTCCGTGCTGCGCGACGGTTTCGACGTGATCGGCCTGAAGACCGCCCTCGCCGCCTGCCGCTTTCGCCCTGCCCTGGCCATGAATGAGCTCCTTCAGGCGCAGTACGCCGCGAACCGCCTGCGCGTGGTCCGCCAGGTCCGCTATTCGCTAGCGGGCGAGGATTGTCTCGACCTCGTCCTGTTCCTAAACGGCATCCCCGTCGCCACGGCGGAACTGAAGTCGGCCTACACCCAATCGGTCGCCGACGCGGTGGATCAGTACCGCGAGGACCGCCCGCCTTACCCCAAGGGGGGCAGGCCCGAGCCGCTTCTGTCCTTCCCGGGCGGTGCTGCGGTCCACTTCGCAGTGTCCAACACCGCCGTCCGCATGTGCACGCGCCTGAACGGACCGGGGAGCGTCTTCCTGCCCTTTGACCAGGGCAACGCGGGGGGCGCAGGCAATCCGCCGAACACGAACGGTGCGCCGACAGCCTACCTCTGGGAGCGGGTGTGGGAGCGCGACTCCTGGCTGGAAATCCTGGGCCGCTACCTGGTGCCGGTGAGGGACGATGCGAAGCGACTGAAGGACTGGATCTTCCCGCGCTTCCACCAGCTCGATGCGACCCGGAAGCTCGTTGCCGCCGTCCGAGCCGAGGGTGCGGGAGGACGCTTCCTCGTCCAGCACAGCGCGGGCTCGGGCAAGACCAACTCCATTGCCTGGACCGCCCACTTTCTGGCCGACCTACACAATGGGGCGAGCAACAAGGTCTTCGACACGGTCCTGGTCGTCTCCGACCGCACGGTGCTGGACAAGCAGTTGCGTGAGGCCATCGAAGCGTTTGAGCGCACCAATGGCGTGGTCGCCGTGGTCACGGGCGACGGCGCGGCGAAGAGCCAGGAACTCGCTCAGGCCCTTGGGGCGGGGAAGAAGATTGTAGTCTGCACCATCCAGACCTTCCCCTTCGCGCTGGAGAAAGTGCAGGAACTCGCAGCTACGGCGGGCAAGCGCTTCGCCGTGATCGCGGACGAGGCGCATTCATCTCAGTCGGGCCGGGCCGCGTCGGACCTCAAGATGGTCCTGACCGCCGAGGAAATGGCGCAGCTCGAAGACGGCGGCGAGGTGAGCACCGAGGACATTCTCGCTGCCCGGATGGCCGCGCGCGCCTCCCAGGACAAGGCGGTCACCTTCATCGCCTTCACGGCCACGCCCAAGGCTAAAACGCTGGAACTCTTCGGGCGGCTGCCCGACCCATCGAAGCCGCAGGACAAGGACAACCTGCCTGCGCCCTTCCATGTCTACCCCATGCGACAGGCGATCGAGGAGGGCTTCATCCTCGACGTGCTGCGGAACTACACTGCCTACAAGATGGCCTTTAAGCTTACCCACAAGGGTGAGGAGATGGGCGAGCGGGAGGTGGAGGCGGGCGAGGCGCAGAAGCGTATTATGGGTTGGGTGCGCCTCCACCCCCATAACATCGCAGCGCGCGTGCAAATCGTGGTGGACCACTTCCGGGAGAACGTCGCTCACCTGCTTGGCGGCCAAGCTAAGGCGATGGTGGTCACGGCGAGCCGCAGGGAGGCTGTGCGCTGGATGAAGGCGATGGAGGCCTACATCAAGCGTCGGAAGTATCCCATCGGGCTGCTCGTCGCTTTCTCGGGCGACGTGGACGACCCTGAGACCGGCTCCGGGCCGTTCAACGAGGCGACGATGAACCCCGGGCTGAACGGGCGTGACATCCGCACGGCTTTCGGGACAGAGGAGTATTCGATCCTCCTCGTCGCCAACAAGTTCCAGACGGGCTTCGACCAGCCCCTACTCTGCGCAATGTACGTGGACCGCCAGTTGGGCGGCATCCAGGCCGTGCAGACCCTGTCTAGGCTGAACCGCGCCTACCCCGGCAAGGACACCACCTACGTGGTAGACTTCGTGAACGAGCCGAAGGACATCCTCGCCGCTTTCCGCCAGTACCACGACACGGCGGAGCTCGCGGACACGTCGAACGCGGATACGGTCCTGGACCTGCGAGCGAAGCTAGACGGCACGGCGCTCTACGACACGAACGAGGTAGAGGCCGTGGTGCGCGCTACAGTGCGGGCGGGAGGGGCGCAGGCGGGCCTAGACGCGGTGATCATCCCTGTCAGCCAGCGGCTGCTCATTCGCTATCGCGCGGCCCAGCAGGCTTTCGCTGCGGCGGACGAGGGCAGCGAGACGCGCAGGGCCGCACAAGACGAGATGGGATTCCTGCGGCAGTTCCGCCACGACCTCGGGGCCTACGTACGGGCCTACGAGTTCCTTGGCCAGATGTTCAACTACGGGCAGACCTACTTCGAGAAGCTCCAGGTCTTCGCCCGCCTGCTGCTGCCGCTACTGGAGTTCGGTAGGGAGCGCGACACGGTGGACATGTACGCGCTCGCGCTGACCCATCACCGCATGCGCGACCTAGGGCAGCAGAAGATGAACCTCGGCGTGGGGGCCGCCGAGCCGCTGAAGCCGATGGGCGAGTCCGGGTCCGGCCAGCCCCAGGACAGGCACAAGATGCGCTTGGCAGAGATCGTGAAGGCCCTGAACGACCTCTTCGAAGGCGAGGTGACGGAGGGCGACGCGGTCACCTACGTCGACCAGGTCATCAAGGGTAAGATGATGGAGGACGAGGGTCTGCGCGCGCAGGCGATGGCGAACACGAAGGAGCAGTTCGCCAACTCGCCTGACCTGGGCGGCGCGCTGCTGCACGCCGTCATGGACGTGATGGCGGCGCACCAGACCATGAGCGCTCAAGCCCTGAACTCGGAGGAGAAGCGGGCGCGCATCCTGACCACGCTGCTCGGGCCGGGACGGCTGTGGGAGATGCTGCGCGATGCCCAGCACGATACTGTTCCCCCCATCGCCGAGCTGGACCGGGTCGCGCTAGTGACGGACTATCTGGATCCGAACTCTAGTCGTGTCATCCCTGCAGGAAGCAAAGGCACGGTGGTCGGCTCATGGGCCGAGGGCGAGGCGTTCGAGGTGGAGTTTACCGAACCCTTCGCCTGCCTGGCGACGATCCCAGCGACGGCGGTCGCGCGATGAGCGGGGCTGCGTCTCGCGAAGCGCCGATCTTCCACAACATGTCCGACGCGGTCGTGTCGGAAGCGAAGGTGCGCGATTACCTGCTCGCCACGTCCCACCCCGACGGGCGTGGCAAGGCGACTTTCTTCCTCGCCCGCGGCTTCACGCCCCAGGACTGGCACGAGATGGCGGACGCCCTTCGCGCCCAAGGGTCGGAGAATCCCGTTGAGCGTTACGAGTCGACCCCATACGGAAGGAAGATCATCGTGCGATGCCACATGGTTACGCCCGACGGCAGGAACCCGTGTATCCTCACGGTCTGGATGGAAGAGGACGGCAAGCCGATCAGGTTGGTCACGGCTTATCCTGGTTGACGGGCAATCGGGCGACCGACCTTCGCTGGGCCATCATCTCGCGCGATGGCCGTCACGTCTGGCTCGGGCGGAACTCTGATCCGTCCTGGTACGAGATCTCGGAGGGCCGAGCGGCCATTGGGCGCCCGAGACACCCCGGGTGTGGATCAGTGGGGTCCCGATACCAATTGGGGCAGCAAGTGTCTGCTTCAGAAGCAATGGGCGGGGTCCCGGCTTGGCTCCGATCCACATGCCAAGGGACGAGGTATACCCACCTCGTGTAGCATCCCATGGCTGACGACTCCCGCAATACCGAACCGGAAGGATAACCTTAAAGCCCCTACCACTCGCACTTGAAGGCCGCCGCTCGCCTTCCAGTTATGTGCGGCATCTTATGGAAACGCCCCATGCTGAGCGCGATCCTAAACGGGAAGGGACGCCGCCTACCAATCTCACTGCCGTCTGGAGCTTCGCTCCGTATGGCCTTCGTGCGGTCCGAGGACATCCTGACGGCGACGGTGTTCGAGCGCCTCGCCTATCTTGATGGTCCCGTGCTTTGGGCGTTGCTCGTAGCTACGTTCAAGCCTCGCATTTTACCCGAACGCAAAGTTGCGGAGCTCACTGGCATCGAGTTCTGGCCGACGTGGTGGCCGGCCGGCGAGGCGGCGGGCGGATCGGTCGAGCCCGACGTAGTCATGCGCTTCTCGATCGGCGACCCGCCTGTGGACGTCGTGCTCGTCGTCGAGTGCAAGCTCGGCGGCTTGCAGTACCCCGATCAGTGGGCGCGGGAATGGATTGCCGCGCAAGGCGAAGGCGCTGCGGACGAGGCGGTCGAGACATACCTCATCGCGCTCGGCGGCTTGCCCGCCAGCGCCGAGACTGTCGTAGAGGCGTTCACCGGCACGCTGCACGAAACTGTCGGCATCGAAGTGAAGGCAGCCGCAGCAGATTGGCGGGACCTCCTGCGGGCGCTAGACGAGCTTGATGTCGCTCGGCAGCCCGATCGTCGGATTGTTTCCGACGTGAAGGCAGCGTTGGCGTTGCACGGCTATGCCGAGCACATTCCGATGGGTGGGCTTGCCGCGATGGTCCCGAGCCTCGGAATCCGATCGGGTTCGGCCGGGGCGCTGCGATGGCCGGGAGAGCCGCCCCAAACTACCCCCGCTGCAAGGTCTGCAACGGCACCCGTCGCGCCAGTAAATGATACATTCGCGGGCTGGGACAACCGCGTCTCCCCGTTCCTCGGCTTGCGAGACCACCCGAACCTACGCTGGAGCGCTGACGATGTCCGATGAGCCTACCCTGGACGTAGCCCTGGCGGACGTGCGCAAGGCGTACCGTCTGTTGTGGTGCTATCAGAAGCGCGTCTTTGACATCGTCAAGCTGGTCGCCGCCGAGTTCGAAGACATGGCTTTCTACAACTGGCGTACGTTGCATGCCGGCCCTCCAAGCCGGAGCGACACGAACCCGATGAGTGGCCGCTCGACCTGGGAGATGCTCCCGATGGTCAAAGTTTCGTATCTGTTTCTCCCGGGCGGGACAAACCACAACGCAACTGTTGCGGGACAATGGATGCTTGAGGTGCTAGTCGAGTCTGATCGAGGCTTCGTCGACACCGAGGACGGTTCTGAGCCGGACCCAGCTATTTTCGTATCTCCGGAAAACGCGGCATCCACGATCTCGATCTTCGCATGGTATTGTCGGGGCGAGACGTCGAAGAATTGGGTGGGCGGCGTCTGGAAAGTACTTCCTTGGCCAGAGGGAGACGCTGTGAAGATCGATCACGCAGATCTACCTTTCGCGACCTTCAGACGCGATTTCAATCTTGCAGCCCTGCCAGACAAAGACGCTGTCCGTGCCGCAGTCGCCTCATTCCAAGCCACCGCAAGCGAGGCGCTCGGCGTCAACCTCGCGTAACGTTGGCTTGTTTCTGTCTCTCCTGGCCAATTAGACAGCCGGCAACCAGACCGTCCGAAAGTCCGAGAAGGGTCGAGAGCGGCCCCCGGGGCTATGTCCGCTTCGATGCATCTGGCGTCCGGAAGCAGACGGGCAGGAAACCACCCTTCTCGGACGTTCGGCGGGGGTACGAAGCGTCAGATTTCTCCCGCTAGGGCTGCCTGGAGCCTGGGCCGGAGCGATGCCAGCTTTGCTGATAGCCGGCCTCGCCCTTTCGCCCGTAGCAGAGGCCAGCCGGCGCGAGCCGCTGGCTGGCGGCCTTCCGGCGCTCGCAAGCGCGATCGGTGGCTGGATCATCTCCGGCTCCGCCACGGCAGGCCTCGTTCTCGGCAGCCCAGGCCCTAAGAGCCGTTCCCGTTCGGATTGAGTCGTGGGTTGCGGAAATGCACGCAGCATCGGTGTGCTGATCCAAGGTCACGCGTCCGCGTAAGCCCGTGCAATTTGTTGCACGGTCCAGCTAGGCCTTCCGCGAGTGCCACAGGAGTGTTACACATGGGCACCTGTGAGGTTTAGCTAAGTACCTGTTTTATTTGGTTTCTTGCTGTAGTAGGTTAAGGTCCTGCCGGGCCCACCATCGGCTTTTTAAGACCCTGATATATAGAGATTTTTCGCTTTCGATCCCGCACCGGAGCCGATGGTGCGGGAGAAGTCCTCGCCTCTCGGGCCAGCTTGGCGCGGTTCGCCGTCCGCGTGTAGGTCGCGCTTTCCCGGCGCCCGTCCGCCCATCCGAACAGCGCGTTGAGCTGGGATTCCGTCGCGCCCTCTTCGACGGCCCGGCGCGCGCCGGCCTTCCTCCGCCCGTGCGCGGACCCGGGGCACTTCGCTTCGCGGCAAGCCTTCCCAAACCAGTTGCCGAACGACTCCTTACCGAAGGACAGGCCCCGTTCCGTCGCGAGGAACGTCAGCTCGCCCGTTGCCGCGGCGGCAATCGAAGCGGCGAGGGGAGGGAGGATCGGCGCGATCACCACCATGCCGGTCTTCTCGGTGCGGATCGTGAACTCGCCGTTGCGGACGTGGGGCCTGCCGAGGCGCACCACATCGCCCCGACGCAGCCCGGTGAAGAGCAGAAGATCGAAGGCGAGCCGCTGGCGGGTATCGATCGGCCACTTCGCCTCGAAGCGTTCGAGTTCGTCCTCGGTCCAGGCGTGGAAGCCGTCTTCGTTGTTGCCGGCCAGGAGCTTGATGCCGGTCGTCGGGTCGATCTTCACATGGTCGGCGTCCAGGGCCCAGCGGAAAAGCCCACGCAGGGACTTCAGAAAGTTGTTGGCGGCATAGGGGGTGTCGCGGCGGCGGTCCCGGCCGGCGAGGATCGCGCGGCGATCGATCGCCGACAGCAGCTCATCGCCCGCCGTTTTCTCCATGGCGCGGTAGAACCCGTGCCGCTGCTTGCGGGTGGCGGGCTTCAGTTCGGACCATTCGGCCGAGGCGACGTACTTCGCGATCAGCCAGGACAGCGTGCCGGGCTTCGGGCCGGCGATCGGCGCGAGCGGCTTCCCCTCGACCGCGAGGCGGTAGTCGCGCCAGAACTCCGGGCTGCCATAGGCCTCGCGCATCCGGGTGCGCGGCCCCTGGCCGACCCGCACGTACCAGACCACCGTGCCGTGGCGGGTGGTCTCACGGACCAGATGGGGCGGGCGAGGGCGCGGCATGTCGGCGGTCATAGGACCACCACGCGCTCATCGTTGGCAACCTCGTCCGGCAGTTGGGGAGCGGCGGCGTGGTTCGGCGGGAGCACCGTTTCGACGGCGACGCCATCGGAGCGGACGACGATCCGCATCACCGGTAGACCGGCGGCCTGGACGGCTCGGATCGCCCTGGCGATATCAGCCTGCGTGACGACAGCGGCGCGGCGGGGCATCAGCCTGCTTTCGCTTCGGCGGCCAGATCCCGCGCTTGATAACACCGCGCCACGACGGTTTCGATCCAAGACGCGTTCGCGTTCGTTGGCCACCGTTTGCCTGTCATGATGTCGGTGAGGATCTTGACCTCGAAGTCCCGCAGGAAACGACCGCCGTGCTTCCTCGCGATCGACCGGTTTAGGGTGAAGCAGTGCTGGCAGACCTCCTGCCAGGATCCGATCGCGCCCTGTCGAAAGATCGGCAGCCCGAACTTGCGGGTCATGGCGTCCGGATGGTCTGGAGCACCCCCGACAGGCTCGGCCTGCTGGAACTCGTTGGCGTAGTTCCATGGGGCTGCCGACCCTGCGTCCCCATTCGACGCGGCGTCGCGGTTCGGCCGAGGCTCGGCTACGGTCTGCATCCGGTTGAGGGTGTCGGCGAGATCGTGAAGGTCGGTGCCGGCCGTCGTCAGGGTACGGGCGATGGCTCGCGCGGCGGCGATGACTTCGCCGTCCTTGTCGCTGGCGAGCAATGGAACGAGTTTGGCGACGCGCTGAGCTAGGGTCCGAGCTATCATGATGCGCCTCCCAACGCTTGGGCTCGTTCATCCGAGCGGGGATGGACAGGGCTAGGCCTCGCTGGGCTCTCGGCCCAATCCGGGTTCTCGCCCTCGGGTCCGAACAGGTCCGGCAGAACGCACTCGACGACGCGATGAAGCTCGTTCAGGCGTCGGTTCTCAGCCTCCCCCGCAGCGTTCCGGATTGCCTGCGCAGCCTTGCTGTGACCGGGCACGGCGCGATCCCTCGGGCTTCCGGTCGCGACATAGGCGTCCCCGTGCACGAACGCCTGGAACACGAGATCCACGGCGATGATGCCGATGCGGTCGCGGGTCTCGGCCGGCAGGGCGTGCCACGCCGCCTCCACCTCGGATTGACCGGGTACCTTCATGCCGACCTCCCGAGCGTTCGGAGATCCACAGCGGGGTCGCACCCCTCCAAGGATCGGGCGATGTGAAGGAAGGCGCTCTCGGCCATGCTCTCGCCGAGGCGGACGTAGTGACAGACCAGCGCGCGCAAGCCGCCGAGGGTCGCCGGCGGCGTCTGATCCAGGGCCTTCCATGCGTGATGTGCGCGCTCGGCCGCGGCGTTGCACCGGCACATCGACGCCTCATCGTCCTCGTCGAGGGTTTCGCAGGCGACGGTGTGTGCGATCTCGGCGGTGTTGGCCGCGTCGAGGACGGCGTAGATCGGATCGGGCACGCTGGGGTCGGAGGTCGAGCTTCCCAGAAGCATGACGATCTCGGCGATGCGGGCCTCGGCGCGGCCATAGGCCGGCTGATAGTCCGCCGCGAACTCGGCCTCTTCGGCGAGCCACCAGCGCAGGTGCGCGACGAGAGCGGCCGCGCCCGGCTGGGTCGCGCAGGGCGTCGCCAGGACAGTGTCCAAGGCGTCCTGCAGCTCACAGCAGGCGTTGAGGCTGTCCTCGCCCTCCGGCGCGGTCTGGAACGTGTCCCAGGCTTGCCGGTGGTGGGCGATGGCGGCGAGGATCGGATCAGGCGGCATCTCGCTCCTCCCTGTCCCTCAGACGGACAACGAGGATGTGGAGGAGGTCGCTGCACTCCGTGCGGCGGTACCGATCACGGGCCCAGGTGTAGGCAATGGCCGGCCAGAAGTCCCCGCGCGGCCCTCGACTGATCGTGAGCCCTTGCCGGACGGTCTGCATTACCTTCGGTTGGGCGAGCAGGGAATCGAGCTTCGCGGTGGGCCAAACGCGTCCGCCAACGTCGTGGTAGCCGGGGAGATCGGACAGGCTCATCGGCCCGGCCCTCCGGCATCGGCGAACAGCAGGGGCTGCTTTTCCTGAGCGAGGGCCCACACCTCGACGCAGGTTTCGTGGCCCAAGAGTTCGTAGGCGGCCTGGACGAAGGCCTGCCGCTTGGCGTCGACCTTCGATGCCGACTGCGCCTGACTGGCGCCAAGCGCTGCTGCCTTCTCGGCACGGCGCAGGACACCGATCCGTTCCTGCAGGACCGGTCGGCTTCGGCGCTTGCGCTTGAGCGCAAGTTCCGCCCGGGTCCGCCAGGTCGGATCGTCCGTCCCGGTGCCAAGGGCAATCTGGTCCTCGATCGCCAGGATAGCCCCGTCGATCTCAGCCAGGATCGCCTGTCCCTGCGCGCTCGTCTCGATGGCATCCACGCGGATCTCGGTGCCGTCGCGCAGAAGGATGGTGGTGACGCCCCTGATGGGGGGCGTCGGGAGTTGGAAAAGAGAGGTCATGATGCAGGCGCCTGCTTCGAGGCATTGCTACCCAACACCCTCAGGGTGTCGGAAACCAGCGCGTAGAGGATGCCTACTTCGTCATCCGCATCGAGTTTTTCGGCCCGGGCATCGCGGTCCGCCCAGGGGATAAAGCTTGCAGCAATCTCAGCCTTAACAATCAGGCCACGGGCCGTATGTGCTTCGAGGGACCGGGCGCGGAGAGCTGCTGCATCGTGGGCTCGGGTAGCCGCCTGTGCTGCCATTCGGAGCTCCGGGATGTCGTGGGCAAGCTCCCTCCGCTCGATTTCAGCGCGCCAGCCATCCCATGCCGCAATAATCGCCTCGGCGCGCTTTTGGGCACTCTGGTCCACCTTCCGGTAGCCGCCGCCTGCGAGCAACTCGCCCTCAGGTTTTCCACCGATGAAGACCCCCATCCTCGGAGTGGCTCTTAGCTCTTCGATCTGGTTGGAACCATAAGAAGCGTAGCCTTTTGCAGTTTGGTGCGGGAGCGGAAAGCCGCTCGCGACATCGTAGCCATAAACCCGCAACTCACGGGGCATTTCCGGAGCATTGAGGGCTTCATTTGCATCGTCTAGTCGGTCAAGAGTCCGTTTCATTTCCGCAACGAGCCCAGGCCATGCTTGTCCAAGCATGACTAGGCTCTGGACTCATAACCAATAACTGACGGTCGCTGCGATGGAGACGGCGGCGAGATAGTTGGTTGCGAGCCTGTCGTATCGCGTGGCAACGCGAC